>JBBRQG010000001.1:0-459657 GCA_038226785.1 Tepidisphaerales bacterium
CACTGGCCGATGCAATGGCGGACCCCGATACCGATTTCGGTGTTGAGGAGGTCGCCCCTTTCGTTTCATGCGTCCGCACGCTCATGGCCGACGGTGTGCGGTTTCATCCGACGTTTGCGGAATGGATCGACTGGCTGGCCAAGTATGTTGCGTTGGACACCGAAAGCGGCGGGCATGACGCGGCCGGCGAAGGCGGATTCCGCGAAGCCGGTTGCGATAGCGGACCTATTCCGTACCCCGAACGGCCGGCGTTCATTGCGGCGCGGCTGCGGCGGGCTGGCGAAGTCGATGTGGGGGGGGGCTGAAAATATGCAACCCCGTGGCCGGCTTACCGTTGGCTGCTGTTTCTTTTCACGCGCATCGGTTCTGAGAAAATACCCCCCCCTGACAATCGCCAAGGTACTCCCCCCCCGCCCGCCTTCTGTGCAGGCTAAAACTTGCGATGTTTGGATAGTTGCAAGTGACTTGCACAACGTACAAACGCCGATGCCGGGCTGACGGGTCGGTTGATCTGTGCAATCATGCTTTACGGGTGTCCCCGGGCCGACGGGTCTGTGGACTTGAATGACCCGGCTTCGCGCGGCCTGTACCCCGTGCGCGGCCGGGTTGGCCCGTTTCGAAGGTACAGCGAATGACCAATTCAAAGTCTTTGGGTGGGGCTGCGGACCCGACGCTGCTGGCGGCGGCACTGCGACTGCGGGGGCTGGCGGACGCGTGGAAAGATTGCCGGTCTAGCGAGACGTGGGACCGATCCGATCGGTGTTTCGCGCAAGCGGAAAACTTGGCCGATGAGTGCCTTAAGGTTGTCGCAGACATTGCCGCGATGGGTCGCCTGGCATCTCTGCCCGCTGTCGGCCCGCTGTTGGCTGAGCTGGCCGCAGACCCGAAGCCGGGGCCGGCGGAGCGGCTGCGTTTATGGAAGCGGCTGGCTGACTTGATGGCTGATCCCGGACCTGCGGAGCGGCAGTGGGATCGCTATCTGGCTGAGCGTGACGCTGGCACTGTCGTGATCGGGTGGGAGCATTATCACGCGCCGCGATGGGCTTGCATGACTCGGCGATATGCGGCCGCGTGCCTGACGCTTGCCGAAGCGGCGACTGGCGAGCCGGCGGGGCCGGCTGTGGCGGCCGGGCGAAAGCGAACCCGCAAGGCTGGCACCGCAGAATCGAAAAAGCGGCGGGCCGCATTGCTGAACGCAATTGCGAACCACGGACGAGCGCTAACCAGACCGACAATTAGAGGGCTGGCCCAGCAAACGGGTATTGCAGAATCGACGATCCGAGGCGCTCTACGATGCGACACCGAACTAAAAACACGATTCGAGATGCTGGTAGAGCCGTCCGGGGGCGAAGGCCTGAATCGTGGTCGGGCAAAGCGGCATCAGTATGACGACCGGCGCGACACTGCGCGGTAGTGCGCGGTACAGACCGCGCACCCGAGGTTATTTTTTTTCGCCTGTAACTGCCGTAGTGCGGACGCCTTCCGTTGCGTTCCTGAGGCTGCCTATCGCTCGCGCAAGCCCCCCTTGTGAGGGCATCGATCCGCCGGCGACGGTGGCGAGAGCCTGTGCAATCACAAGGAGGCCGCATGGCCTACACAGTTTCAATGCCGGAATCAGCGCGGCCCGTAAACGCTGACAAACTTTTGACTTTTCGCCAAGCGGCCGAGCGGCTGTCGGTGAGTGATCGAACGGTCGCAAATCTGATCAAGCGCGGCGAACTGCGGCCCGTTCGGATCGGTCGAGCGGTTCGGTTTTCGTCTGAGGAACTTGCACGGTTCTGCCGCCGGGCCGAAGGCGGTGCCCGATGAGTAATCCGAACTGGCGGAGGGTAACGAAAGCCGACCCCTGCCCGATTTGTCGCAAGCCAGATTGGTGCCAAGTGTCGGCCGACGGAGAGGTGGCGCACTGCATGAAGAGTGACGGTGGAAAGCCTGCCAAGAGTGGGGGCTGGATCCATCGGCTGCGAGACGATGGGCGAGCCGGCGGCGGCGGTGCGATGAAGCGACCGATCCCAAAGCCGAAGCCGGCCGGCGGATCGTCAAAAGACTGGGCGAAGGTACACGCTGGATTACGGGCGAAGATGACACCCGACCGGCTGGAAGCCCTTGCGACTGCGACGGGCATTCCATCTACATTTTGGGCGGCACTTGACCCCGGCTGGTGTGATTCTGGGGATTTGCAGGGTCTGAAGGCGAGCGGTGCCGGTTGGGCCGAGAGTCGGCCTGCCGGTGCCTGGGCGATTCCCGAACGGGATGGATCGGGCCGGGTTGTCGGGCTGAGCCTGCGAAGCGAGGACGGCCGGAAGGGTGCGCCTTCCGGTAGTGGACGTGGGTTGGTGGTGCCTGCCCGGTTTGATGCGGCGAGCGGGCCGGTGCTGGTCGTCGAAGGCGCTTCTGATGTGGCGGCTGCCGTGGCGATGGGGCTGCGGGCTGTGGGTCGGCCGTCGAACACTGGCGGGGCGGAGGCACTGGCGGCGATGCTCGATGGTGAGGAGGTGCTGATCGTCGGCGAGCGGGACCGCAAAGACGATGGGCGTTGGCCGGGCCGGGACGGTGCGCGGTCGGTGGCGGCGGCACTTGCTGGATCGTGGGATCTTCCGGTGAAGTGGACCCTTCCGCCGGCTGATGTGAAGGACTTGCGGGAGTATTACAAGTCGGGAAAGACCGACGGGGCGGTGCTGCTGAAGACGCTTTCCGATGCGGCCAAGGATGCAAAAGCACAAAGGCGGTCGCAAGCCGATGTGTTGGTGGGAATTGCCAAATCGCGGTATCGGCTGGGCCAGAGTCTGGAGGGTGAGCCGTTCGCCGTGGCATCGGACGGACCGCAGTTGGTGCGGCTGTTTCGGGGTGGATCTAGCCTGCGAGGCGAACTATCGCGGGCATACTTCGAACTGACACGCAAGGCCGCCAGTGCCAGCGCGTTGACCGATTGTCTGATGACCTTGGAAGGCGAAGCGCAGACGCTGGACCGTGAACCCCTGCCGATCCGGCTGTCATCACTGGCTGCGGAAAGCGATGAGACGGCCGACGGCGTGGTGGTTGATTTGGGATCGGCGGACGGTGCGGCGGTGGTGATACGGCCGGGCTGTTGGGCGGTTGAGGCGGTGTCGCCGGCCCTTTTCCGTCGGTCTGCACTGACGGGCGAGATGCCCCGACCCATCGAAGCAAACCCTGACCGGCTGACGCTGTTGAAGCGGCTGCTGAATGTGAAGGAGGCATCTTGGCCGCTGTTGGTCGGTTGGATGGTGGCGGCGTTCATGCCGGATCCGCCCCATCCGGTGCTGATGATCGGTGGCGAGGCGGGAGCGGGAAAGTCGTCGGCTGCAAAAGTGATTGTCTGGTTGTGCGACCCATCGCCGGCGGAACTGAGGAGCGAGCCAAAAGACCCGGAAAGCTGGGCCGTCGCGGCTGCTGGCAGTTGGCTGGTGTGCGTTGATAACGTGAGCCACATATCGGCGTGGTTTTCCGATGCACTGTGCAAGGCGGTGACCGGCGACGGTTGGGTAAAGCGTCGCCTGTACTCCGACGGCGATCTTCAAGTGTCACGGTTCAAGCGCGCGATGATCGTGACGAGCATCGACGCCGGCGCGTTGCGGGGTGACCTGGCCGACCGACTGCTGATGATCGATCTTGAGCGGATCCCTGAAGACCATCGACGGACCGAAGCCGATCTGCGGAAAGCTTTTCAAGCGGACCGATCCGAAATACTGGGCGCGTTACTTTCGGTTGTGGCCCGGACGCTTGAGAAGTTGCCGGGTGTGAAGCTGTCGAAGATGCCCCGGATGGCCGATTTTGCCGTGGTGCTGTCGGCGCTGGATGAGGCATGCCCGGAAGTGACTGACGGGCAGGCGCTGACGTTATTCATGGGCCAGAGTCTGCGGATTGTTGAGGACGTGTTGGACGCCGATGCTGTGGCGGTGGCAATCCGGGCATTGATGGACCGTTCGCCGGATGGCTGGTGCGGGACGGCAACGGAACTGCTGACAGCACTTAGCCCGATGCCGAGGCCGCAAGGGTGGCCGAAGACCGGCAGAGGGCTGGTGGGGCATGTGAGGCGGATCGGACCCGCCCTGCGAACCGTGGGGATCTTCCATTATCCGCCGGCTGATGGGGACAAGCTGCGGAAGCATCGACTTGAGATGAAGGGTGAAACACCGCCCGAACCGCCCGAACCGCCCGAAATGGGTCTGGCCGTGACCCCGGAAGAGCGACCGACGGCCGAATCTTCGGGCGGTCTGGGCGGTTCGGGCGATCATTCCGCCACATATCTTGCCGATGAAGCGTCTTCCGCCCCGACGGTCGAAGATTACGGTGAGCTGGAACTGGGGGAAGTATGACCCCTGCCGAACTGATCCGGGACCTGGCCTGCCGTGGCGTTCATGTTTGCCGTTCGGACTTCAAGCTGCGGTGGGCCGGCCCGGCGGATGTCCTGACCCCTGAAGACCGCGAGAGGCTGCGCCTGTGGAAGTGGGCCGTGCTAGCCGAACTGGCGGCGGCTGAGTCTGCGGACCCGGATCATTGGCGGTTTGTTTTCAATGAGCGGGCCGCGATTGGCGAGTACTGCGGCGATCTTTCCCGGCCCGAGGCTGAGCGGCTGGCATTTGAGGCGCTGAATAGTGAAGTCGTCGGCACTGATTTTGACGGTACTGCGTGAACTGACTTGCGCGCTTGTGTACTCTGGGGAACAATGAGGCGTCGAAAGGAAAGAACATGGCATCACTGGCAAAAGATCGAGACGGCAGTAAGCGGATTTTGTTCGTTCATCCGGGGGACCGTCGCCGCCGGACCTTGAGACTTCCTGCGGGCGTTTCGACGAAAGACGCTGAGGCGGCATTGGTGCGCGTCGAGCGACTGGTGAGCGCGTTGGCGATGGGCTGCGGCCCCGACGCCGAAGTGTCGCGGTGGGTGGCCGGGCTGACCGATGTGATGCACGGCAAGCTGGTGACGGCCGGGCTGGTCGAGCCGCGCCAGTCGGCGACGCTGGGCGGATTCATCGCGGAATATCTGACGGGCCGAGCGGCGGACCTGAAGCCGCGAAGTCTGATGAAGCTGGAACAAACCGGCGCGAAGCTGAAGAAGCACTTCGGCGAAAGCCGGGTAATGCGAACCATCACGCCGGGCGAGTTGGACGACTGGCGGGCGTGGCTGCTGTCGAAGGGAGGCGTCGAAGGCGGGGCGTTGAGTCTGGCGATGAGCCGGACCCATGCCGCGAACGCAAAGCAGTTCTGGCGTGCGGCGGTGCGGCGAAGGGTGCTGTCGGAGAATGCGGCCGAGGGTCTGGCGGCCGGGACGACTTCGGCACGGTTGGATCGGTTCGTAACCGCCGAAGAGGCCGAGGCTGTTATCGAAGCCTGCCCGGATATTCAGTGGAAGATGCTTTTCGGATTGGCGAGATTCGCCGGCCTGCGCGTACCCTCTGAAATCTCCGGGCTGACATGGGCGGATTTGGACTTTGACCGTGGTTTACTTCGGGTGCGGTCGCCGAAGACCGAACGTTATGCCGGACATGCCGAGCGGACCGTGCCGGTGGGCCGGGTGCTGTTGGCGCTGATGGCCGAAGGGTTGGCGGCTGCGGCTGAAGGCGATCCCCGCGTGATCACACTCAACACTGGCGGCGGCCTGTATTCCGGCATGGGTCGAATCGTGAAGCGTTCGGGCGTGGCATCGTGGAAGAAGACCTATCAGACGCTACGGGCATCGGCTGAGGCCGACTGGGCGGCTGCGGGCGTGCCTGCGTTCGTAACGGCGATGTGGGCCGGGCATTCGCTGACCGTCGCGGGAAAGCATTATCTGACCTTTGATCACGCCGGAAGCATTGAACTGATCACGGGTCGCAAGGCTGAGCGAGAGAGGGTGGCGCAGATTCCGGCGCAGCACACAGCACAAAGGACCGAAAAGGAGGCGAACCGAGAAACACTCGCATTCGCTAATCCCCTGATTTTGCAGGGTGATTCAGGATCACGCAGCAACTTTCAGAAGCGGGTGAAGGGGGTCGAACCCTCGACATTCACGTTGGCAACGTGACGCTCTACCACTGAGCTACACCCGCGACTTCCTTCTCATCATCGGCCGGTTTGGGCCTGCCGCTGACTTGGACAGGAAACAATAACCGATGCCCTGCAAGCGTCAAGCAATTGGTCGGTTATGCCGCGAAGTCCATGGTTATCAGACCCTTGCGTCGGCCCTTACAGGCCGACCATGCTGAAGCCGGCGTCGACGAAGTGGTTTTCGCCGGTCACGCCGCTTGAAAGGTCGCTGAGGAGATAGAGGGCGGTTTTGCCGACTTCGTCGCCGTCGATGTTCCGCTTCAGGGGGCTCTTGCGTTCCTGATGGGCGAACATCTCGTCGATTCCGCCGACAGCCATCGCACTCAGCGTGCGGACCGGGCCGGCGCTGATGGTATTGACGCGGATTTTCTTTTCGCCGAGTTCCAACGCCAGATACCGTGCAGAGCTTTCCAATGCTGCTTTGGCGACGCCCATCACGTTGTAGCCCGGCACGGCTTTGGTGCTGCCGAGATAGGTCAGGGCGATAATGCTGCCGCCATTGGTCATCAAAGGGGCTGCGGCCCGCGACATGCCGATCAGGCTGTAGGCACTGATATCCAGAGCCTGCTTGAACACGTCGCGGGGGGTGCTCAGAAACTTGCCGATGGCCAGATAATCCTTGTTGGCAAAGGCCAGGCAGTGGACCAAAAAGTCGATCTGGCCGAAGTGTTTTCCGGCGGCGTCAAAAAATGCCTGAATCGAATCGTCGCTGCCGACGTCGCACGGGGCCAGCCACGAATCCGCGAATCCGCCTTCTTCCATGGCCTTGCGAACGCGGCGTTCCATTTTTTCGACTGGCAGGTAGCCGAAGCCGCAGGTTGCACCTTGCTGGATGCAGTTGTTGGCGATGTGCCAGGCGATCGACCGGTCATTGGCAATATTGAGGATCAGACCTTTTTTTCCGCTGAGTAGACCCATGTGAACGTTCCTTTCAAAGTGATGTCACCGGGCGCTCTGGGGGGGCGGCACCGGTCCGGATCGGACGTAGCACTGTAATTCGTCGGCTGGCAGTTGTCATGGGGTGGCATTAGAGTTCCCGGCGATCCATGGTTCAGCGACCGCTCTCTCTTGCTGCCTTTCCATTTGCTACCGCTGCAGCGTGGTGCTTCACAGGCTTGGTTCTGTGTGCACCGACCTACGGCGTAGACAAGCCAGCGACCCCGACAACCGCTCCGGCACCCACTTACGAGTTCCGTTCAGGGCGATGGATTCCGCTGGCGGGGCCGGCGACGCAGCCGGCCGAGGATGTGGTGCTGGATCGTGCCGAAGACCTTTTGCAACGGGGTGCCCACAATCAGGCCCGCAAACTGCTGCTGGAGTGGTTTGAGGCTCGCGATAAAGACGGCGTACCCGACCGCAAGGTCGCCAACCGCGATCGGGCTACGTTTCTCTTTGCCGAGTCGTATTACCAGTACGGCAACCGGATCCTCGCTTTTTATCACTTTGACGAAGTGATGGACCTGTTCCCCGAAAGCCGCTTTTACTACCCCTCGCTGCAGAGGCAGTACGACATCGCCGATGCCTATCTTCTGGGCTACAAGCGGCGATTCCTGAAGCTGGCCATCCTCGGTGCCGAGGACGAAGCGATTGAAATGCTTTACCGCATTCAAAATCGGTCCCCCGGCTCACCTCTTGCGGAAAAGGCATTGCTTCGCACCGCAGATTTTTACTATCGCACCGCCCAGTATGACTTGGCGGCCGATGCTTATGGCGTCTACCTGAAGAGCTACCCGCGCAGCCCGCTGGTCACGGCCGTGCGGCTGCGACAGGCGTTCAGCAGCATCGGGCAGTTCCGGGGCACAAAGTTTGACCCGACACCGATCACCGATGCACGCCAGCAGTTGTCGGATCTGATCGTCAGCGAACCGAAAGTCGCGGCCGATGAGGGATTGGCGGAAATGGTCGACCGCATCGACGGGGCCTTCGCCCAGAAGCTCTACCAGACCGGCGATTTTTACGACCGGACACACCAGCCGGTGGCGGCGGTCTACACCTGGCGATACCTCGTTCAGACATACCCTGATTCAATGCTCTCCGGGCGTGCGCAGGCGCGGATCGCCAAAATGCCCGCCTCAGCCATCGCCACCACCGCACCTTATAGCCCTGCCAGCGAGAGCGAAGAGCTTCTGCCATCCAAATCGCCGACGACCGGCTCTTCAACCCGTCGCGACTCATCTGCCAGTTCGGCACCTTCAGCGGTGGGACAGCCATGAAAAACGCAAGTGGCAAACTGATCAGAGTGTTGGCCGTGGTGGCGGCTTTGCCGTTGGCCGGTTGCGGGTACCAGACCAACAACTCCAGCATCGACAGTAGTTCGTCGGCGTTGGCTGCACCGGGAAACGGAGCTCCGGCCGGATCGGGCAACGGCAGCGCCTATAAGTGGCAGAGTCTTTATCGGGGCGACATCCGCACAGTGGCAGTGCCGATTTTTACGAGCAAGAGCTTTCAGCGGGGGGTCGAGTTCAATTTGACCAAAGCGGTGATCCAGCAGCTTGAAGCACGAAGCCCGTACAAGGTGGTCTCGCGTGATGTGGCTGACACGGTGTTGGAAGGTGAAATCGAAGGTGTAAAGGTCGATACCATCAGCAACAGCAGCGACACCACAACGCCGCAAGAGCAACTGATGACGTTGCGGGTCAACTTCGTATGGAAAGAACTGAAGACGGGCCGGATTCTGATGGAACGCCGCGGGTTCGAGCAGTCGTCAGCCTATTACCCCTCGCTGGGTGAGGGCCGCTTCGCGGGGACCCAGATTGCCACGGAAAAGCTCGCCATTGGGATTGTCCGTGAGCTTGAGGCCGACTGGTAGAGGCCACCTGGCACATCGGAGTCTAAAGGCCTCCCCCTCGAATCAAGGGTGGAGGACCAAAATGGGCGATACAGGGCTCGAACCTGTGACCTTTGGTGTGTGATACCAACGCTCTAGCCAACTGAGCTAATCGCCCGCACGAAGGTGGGCCGTGCATCATACAGTTCCACGCTACTCCTTCAAGCCATCCATGCGGCGGACGACTTCCGCCACCAGGTCGGTGTTGGCAGGCGGAAAACTGAGATCGGCCAGCTGCCCGGCGTTTACCCATGCCAATTGATCCGTGGCGAGGGGCTTTGCGTCGCCGATGTCGCAATCGCACCACCATGCGGTGATGGGCACGCGGCCATAGGAGTACAGGTGTTCCGCGGACCAGATGGGCTGTGAGGGCCGTACCGTCAGGCCGGTCTCTTCGGCGAGTTCGCGGATAAGTGCTTGTTCAAGCGACTCATTTGGATCGACCTTGCCGCCAGGAAACTCCCAGTATCCGGGCAGTGGCTTGCCGTGCGTGCGCTTGCCGACCAAGACTTTCCCCTCCCAGTAAACGATGCCGATGACCACGTCGATACGGGGGTTAGCAGGGGGCTCGCTGGGGGTGTCGGATGGATTTTGGGTGTCCCGATTAGCCAATAAATACTCGGTTTGCGTGGGGTTTGAAGGATTGTAAACACTTGTGGATTATGCGTTTATGGCAATGTTCGTCGTCACCAGCATTGGCGTTTCTTTGTTTGACGGGGGGGCCGGTCTGAGTATACTCCGCAGATCGACTTAGCGGCTTCCCAAAGCCGTGGCGACGTTCCGGAGGAGGTATGGAGCCACCCCTCCGGAACTCTTTTTTTATCGTGAAAATGCCCCCACCAAGCCGTTCCAGTTCAGCACACAACCAATGGCTTGCAGACCGGGCGCTGGCGTCGGTGTCCGGGTGTCGGCGGGCAATTTTTCCTGCCACTGTCCTGCACAACCGCCGTCTGTGCGATGAGCATTACGAACTTTCCCTGGCGGTCCGTCCTGGGGTGAGTTCCGAATCGACCTCGGCAGCGCTCGGCCCGACTGCGCCAGGGCAGTTTTTCCAGGTTCAGGCCGGACCGGCCGCCAGTGTGGATCCAGATTTTTCCGATCGGGTGATCGAATGGCCCGATGGCTCGCGACCGGAGATCGGTGAACTGAGGCAGGGTGACGATGAGTTCGCATCGTCCCTGGCATTGCTTCGGCGGCCGCTTTCCATCACACGCCGAACCGACACAGACGATGGTCCGGTGCTGGACTTCATCTACCGTGTGACGGGCAAGGGCACGCAGTGGCTTGAGAGGCTGACGGCCGGGGCAACAGTGTCACTGCTTGGCCCACTAGGCGAGCCGTATGTTCGGCCTGATGAGAAGCAGATTGTCCTGCTGGTGGGTGGGGGCGTGGGCATCCCGCCCATGATGTACATGGCTCAACGCCTCGCCCGGCCGAGGGTCATCGCCTTTTGCGGCGCTACGACCCGGCGGCTGCTCCCGTTGACGGTGACCGACGACGCGCCAGCGCCAAGCAGTCGTCAAGTATCGCCGCTGTACAACATCGACGAGTTCGCGCGGGCCGGCGTGCCAGCCGTGGTCAGCACTGACGACGGCAGCTACGGCTTCCATGGGTATGTCACTCAGGCTCTGGCCGCCTACCTCGATCAGTTCTTTGCCGATTCGTGGGATCAGGCTTCGCCAAGGCCGGTGGTGTACACCTGCGGCTCGGAACCCATGATGAAGTCCGTGGCCGGTCTGTGTGAGGCGCGATCTCTGACCTGCTACGCTTCCATGGAGCGGGCCATGGCGTGCGGGATGGGCACCTGTCAGTCGTGTGTAGTTCGCGTGGCCAGCGACAATCCCCGTTACGAAGGTTGGCGTTACGCATTGAGTTGTACCGAAGGCCCCACATTTCGAACGGACACGTTGCTCTGGTAGGTAGGAACGTCTGAGGAACCCCATATGAAGCAGCGAATCCAAAACGTTCTGGCAGAGGCCGGAATCGACAGTAAACGGCACATTGAAGAAATGGTCGTGCAGGGTCGTATCGCCGTGAACGGCAAGGTCGTGACCCGGTTGCCGGTGTTCATTGTGCCCGAGCGCGACCGGGTGACCATTGATGACGAGCCCGTCAACCTGACCAACGCCGGGGGCGAGGCCGGGACCGCGACTAAGTACTACGTCCTTCTCAATAAACCCAAGGACGTCGTGTGCACCAATGTGGCCCAAGGGGCGCAGCAACGCGCGATCGACTTCTTGCCGGCGAATTTCCCGGCACGGGTATACCCGGTAGGTCGGCTGGACGGCGACAGTCGCGGCCTGTTGTTGCTGACCAACGATGGCGAGTTGACACAGAAACTGACTCACCCGCGTTACGGCGTCGTCAAGACCTATCGCGTGGTGGTCGATGGCCGGATCGAGGGCGATACGCTGCAACAGTTGGAGCACGGGGTCTATCTCATCGATCGCGATACTGGCGAGAGTTTTAAGACGGCCCGGACGACGGTCAAAGTGATCAACCGAAGCCACGTCCGAAGCACGCTCGAGCTGACGATCAAGGAAGGCCGCAACCGGCAGATTCGCCGCGTGTTGGCGAAGCTTGGGCACAAGGTGCGCGACCTGACGCGTGTTCGCATGGGACCGCTGCTGCTGGGCGATTTGCCGAACGGACAGTGCCGCCCGCTGACGCACCAGGAAGTCAAGGCGCTTTACCGCGCGGCTGAAGCGAGTGAACGCAGCAACGAGTCAACCGAGCCGGAAGTTTCGGAAGAAGAACTGCGTGCGGCGGCAATCACGATCCGTCCGGCGGGCTCGGCGAAGCAGGCCAACGCGCCCGCCGCCGCCGAGAAAGTTGCGACCAGCGAGCCTGTGAAGGCGCCTTCCAAGCCGGTTGCGAAGGCAGCTCAAAAGCCCCTTTCTGGTCGTGCCGCTGCGATCTCTGCGCCCAAGCCCCGGCCGGCCGCGACCAAGCCGCAGCGATCATCCTCGCCGCGCCCGCCCAAGGAAAAGACGGTATCAGTCCAGCCCACGGGCGAGGGTCGCCAGCGGCGGATCATCACGCCAGAGTTTTAGAGACTGAGTGAAAGGTCTACTGGGCCGTCCACTTGAACATCACCGGCTCCAACGCTTTGAACTTGCGATTGGTGGCCCGGGTCTTTTCACTTACGGCCTTCAGATGGCCCATCATCTTGTCGTAGTTCGGGTCGGATCGGCCGACGTAGCCTTCCATCGTGACGACCTGATACCAACTGGCATTGAAGCCGCGAAGCTTACGCTCGACCGAGGATTCGATCCCCTCACGGGCCAGAACGTCAACGGCCGCACGGGCATCAGCCTCTTCGGGGTACGACTGAACAACGAGATAGTTTAATCCACCTTTTCGTGGAGCCGCTGAGGAAGCAACCGGTGGCGTCGGAGTCTTCGGAGCAGAACCGCCGGCAACCGGTGCGGGGACCACGGGTGTCCTCGGTACCAGTACCGCGCCATCCACCGGAGTCACACCGGGTGGAGGGGTGGAGACACCACCGCCATCAGCCCCGTTCGGCTTTTGACCGGAACCGATGGCCAAGACCGACGGGTCGGTCGGTCCTGCGACGACGTCAGACGCTGTGGGTTGAGCAGGCTGTGGGGAGGTGGACGAGAGCTTTTTGCCCGCGATGACGGCCAGACCAATACAGACAAGTATTGCAAAGACAACGATTACGGCCGTCGTGAAAGTCAGCTTGAGCGAAATCTCCTGCCGGTCTCCGTCCACATCCACGACGGCCGGGCCACGCGCCGGCGCTGCCGTCCGCTTTGGCGGCTCAGTCATAGCGACCGAAACCGGAGCCGAGACCGGAACGGGTCTCGGAGTTGAAACGGGTAATGCTGGAACTGGTGCGATGACCACTGCGTCCGACGGCACAGTGGTCTGGCCGGAAAACGTTGAAGGGGGCGGCTGCGGCGGTGCGACCTTGGCGGCGCCGGACAATGGGCTTTCTGTCGCCCCCGATGACTGCTGGCCCTTGAACCACCACTTTGGAGCTGAGAAAGCCGATTTCGATTTGTTGCCTTTTTGAATCACTTCAAAAAGCGCGGGTTGTTTGCGTCCTCTGGCCATCGGTGACCTCCTGTCTTCCGTGCTTACGCGTCATTGCCCGGGATTGGCCTAAGAGGTTGCCTCTGGCACCGGACGATGATCGCGTCCCGCGCAACACTATCACAGTCTGCCCGGTCGCGTTCAAGCGACCGATAATGCATCTCCGGTGGACCCGGCCCGTGACCTATCCGATGTCACATGTTGGTGCGTTCATGGATCGTCCGAGCTTACATCCCTCAGCATTTGATGACGATGACGGCGCGGAAACTTCAGCGTCGCAGCGGATGGGCGTCGGCCGGCGTCTGAGCGATGGCGCGACATTCATCAACGCCATCCTGCGCAGACGACTATTTGTCTGGCGGATACCGGCGGATGCGACCCACCCCGTTACCCCGTGGTGGTTGGTGTGTTTGCGATTGCTGGTGTGCGGTGGTTCGGCAATCGTCGTCGTGCTGGCCATTCTGGCCTACGGGGCGTTGCGAATTAACGCGGTACCGCAGCAACCGCCGACTGTCAGTGACGACATCGCAGCCCGGACCATCAGTCCGGGCGTCTGGTTCTACGGACAACTGACCGCCCGACGAGTTTTAAGCGGCGGCGCTGACCCCCTGCGTCGCACCACACCTCTGGCCATCATCGTGCCGGATGCTCATGCGGCGCTTTACGAATCGCGTGAACTGATGGCCGCCGCGTACAAGGCGGGATACCTCGTCGCCCTCGTCGACCCGCTGGCCGGTGGCGACGGGTTTACACGCATCGGCATTGGCGAGGCCTCTGTGGTTCGACAGGTCCGCGACCAGTTGCTGAAGCGGCCCGACGTCGACGCTGGCCGAGTTGTTTTGATAGGGCGCGGTACTGGCGCGATTGCATGCCTGTTGGCAGCAGACGGTGGGTCGGCGCCGGGTCGTGGGCTGGTCCTTATCGATAATCCGACCGGACCGGAAATGTGGATGCAATCGCAAATGCCCGCGGTGTCACGGTGGGTGCCGGGGTTGATCGCCAGCAAGTGGCTGGGCGAGATCGCTTTGGGCTTTGATGCGGATGAGGCCGTGGGGCGGAGCCCCTCCCGCGCGGGCCGGTCGGAGAGCCTATTGACCGTCGAAAGTGCAGGCTGCGGATCGAGCCGTCAGGTGGCATCGCGTGTCGGTGCGTTTCTGCGACGACTGAGTGCGCCAGTGGCCGACAACCGCTGAGACTTCAGCGGTAGCTTTTAATGTAGACTAGGACATCCTGCCCGCGGGTCAGACCTTCCAGCGTGCCTTTGTGGTGAAATCCGTGACGCGTCAGGAAAGCGCGGGCATGAATGTGATTCTTGTGGGCTACACCGATCCACAGGTTCCCAAGCTTGGACTCCCTGGCAACGAACCAGGCCCGGGCATCCGAGACCAACTGCTCCATCATCCGCGTACCCAGGCCCTGCCTGCGCAGCGGCTCGGCCACTTGGATATCCAGAATCTGACAGCAGCCTTCAGAGGCCAGACCGCCCGGTGACCAAAGCAGGTGGGCTACCCGGCCCTTGCCCTGATTGACTTCTATGGCATGTAGCAGGTCTTCCGCCGGGCTGGGCTTCTCGGTTTGTACGGGTTCGGACTTGGTACCAGGCGTTACAGATTTCTTCGTTGATTTGGGCATGGGTGGTTGTGGGCTGGGGGCGGGGGGGGCGATCAGGGTTTGGTGGTTGGTGCGGGAAGGGCGGGCACGAATGGCTGGGCGACAGCCCGCGGCGGGGGTGGGGGTGGCAGTTCGGCTATTGTGTCGAGGACTGCCCGCGAGTTATCTGTGGCGGTGAAAGTCCCTTCGAAGGTGGATTCACCAATGGCATCAATCATCTGGCCGCGGGAGACCACCGGCTGCAGATAGCCGTTGGTGATGGAGACGCGGAAGGTGGAAGCACTCTCGCGGGTGACACGCGCGAGTGCGGTGCCGGCGAACTCGATGTAGTCGACGACAGAGGGATCGGGGCTGGCACCCAGCAGGACCCATCGCACCGAAGCATTGGCCCCGGCCGGGTGGTCGTATTGCACACCGCGACGTGGGCGCCAGTTGACCTGCAATACCATGACCTGACGAACGGGCACTTTTTCCTGCGGCTCCAGCGCCTCACCGGCTGGTGGCTGCTCAACGCGATCGAAACCCTGAGAGACCATGACGACCCGGTAAATGCCTTCCGGTGTCTGTTCGGCGAAGAGGCGATCAAACCTTTGACCGAGCGTCTTGCTGCCGTCCAGGGATGTGACGCGCACTGGCGGCTGGCTGTGGCAGCCCGTGCCGAGGAGCAATACTGTCGCCGGAACAATGAGGCGTGACATAAAAGCAACGGTTCGTGTCATTGTTTCAGTCCCAATAGCGAAAGTGTGTCGCGTTCCAGCAAAGCTCGAAGCTGCTCGCGGGGAATGGTCGGCAACTGCGTCCCCTGGGCAACCTGATTGATGGAGTAAAGGTCTTCAATGCACCGCTCAACCGGCCGGTAAGGAAAGTCTGATCCGAACAGCAGCTTGTCCAGCACATCGTACTGGTGTGCTAACGATAGTGCCTGATAGGCGACCCAGCGCCGCGACAAGACACCGGCGACATCTGCGTAGACGTGCTCGTGCTTCATCAGCAGGGCTACGGTTTCGTGAACAAAGGGCTGTGCCATTTGGGCGACAACGATGCGTAGGTCGGGGAACGACCGCGCCACTTCGTCCAGATACACCGGGCTGGCAAACTCCAGCCGGGCCTTGGGGCTGCGCGGGGTGACCGGGTGGAACAACACCGGCATGTCCAGCTTTTGGGCCAGCGCATAGACCTTCATGGCCCGCGTATCGGTCGGATGAAAGTCCTGATTTGGAGGCGAAACGACCAGCCCGCGCAACTGCAGTTGCCTCGCCTCGTAAACGTCGTCGAGTGCAGTTCGTTCGGTCGGGTCGATACCGGCAAAGCCGATCAATTTGCCGGGGTGGCGACTGACATAGTCGGCCACGTAGCGCGAGGGAATATGAGCGTCCAGGTAACGGCTGCGAAAACCAAGGACAATGCTGCAGTCCACACGTTCGGCACTTTTCCAGTGGGTGGACAAGTCGCCGGGTGGAAACAGCCGACGCCCGCCGCCACCGGCCGTCACCGCGGTGGTGGGGCTACCAGAGGCCGAGGCCATCTCGCCCAAGTCCAGCAACCCGAGCTGGTCGGGTGACTGCCAGATATGCGTGTGACAATCGACGATCATCGCGCCTGCGTCTCCCGAATGACTAGCTGGCCTTACCCTTGGATTTACGACGACGAAGTTCAGCATCCACGAAGGCGTCAAGGTCGCCGCGATCGAGGACGCTCTCGACCTGACTGGTTTCGACGTTGGTACGATGGTCCTTCACCCGACGGTCGTCCAGCACGTAGGAACGGATCTGGTTCCCCCACGCGATGGCTCCCTTTTCACCGTACATCTTCTTCAACTCGTCGTCGCGTTTACTTTGCTCCAGCAGGTCCAGACGGCCCTTCAGCATGGCGATGGCCAGCCGACGGTTCTGTTGCTGGCTGCGCTCGACCGAGCAGGTGACGACCATGCCCGAGGGCTTGTGCGTGATGCGTACGGCAGATGCGACCTTATTCACGTTCTGTCCGCCCGGTCCGCTGGCCCGAACGAAGGCGACGATATCAAGATCGGCCTCGGGAATTTCCACGGCCTTGTTGTCGTCTTCAAATTCCGGCACGACGTCGACGCTGGCGAAACTGGTCTGGCGCTTGCCCTGCGCGTTGTACGGGCTGGGCCGGACGAGCCGATGGACACCGGCCTCGGCCTTGCAATACCCAAATGCGTAGGCTCCCTTGACGAGCAGTGTTGCGCCTTTGATGCCCGCCTGTTCGCCTTCCTGCCGGTCAACTTCGCTGACATCCCAGCCACGTTTTTCGAACCAGTAGATGTACATGCGCAACAGCATTTCGGCCCAGTCCTGGGCTTCGGTGCCGCCAGCACCGGCGTGAATCTGGAAGAAGGTGTTGAGCGGGTCGTTCTTGCCATCGAGCAGGGAGAGCAGTTCGATCTTCTCGGCGCGAGCCTCGAGTTGCGTCAATAGTCCGTCGGCCTCTTGCAGACTGGCTTCGTCGTCAGCTTCGTTGCCCAGTTCAACCAGAGCCTGAACATCGGCAATGCTGCTCAGCATCGCTTCCATCGGCTCGACCACAGTTTTGATGGCTTTTAGTTCGGCGACGGTGGATTTTGCGGCGTCCTGGTTATCCCAGAAGTCCATCGCCCCCATTTTTCCTTCGAGTTCTTTTCTTCTGGCTTGTTTAGTAGGCCAGTCAAAGAGAGTCCCGGATGTTGTTCATCCGGGCCGCAAGGGCGGCCGTGGCCGCCGACAGATTTTCGTGCACAAGTGCCATAGGTCGGACAGCATACAGGTTTATGGCGACGTTGGGGAGGCGGGGGCGGTCGTGGGCCCGGGGCCGTCCAATCGGAAAAAGACGAGTGCGTCCTCCGGTCTGCTTTTCAGCGACTGCACCCCGGCTGAATCCAGCTCGGTCACGGCACCGTAACGGGCAAGTTTCGGCAGATGGTCGCGCGTGATAATTCCAAATGCCACACCGTCTTCCAGCGGCACTTCACCGGATGAGAGGTTCGCTACCGCAAACGGATTTCGCAGGTAATAACTGATGTGCGGCTGCGGCAGATCGGTTACCTGCAGTGTTGCCCCCGGCGGCGCGGCCAGACTCACCCGCTTACCCAGTTCGGCGTACGGCCAGTAGACGTCGAAGGCTGGCGTGAGGAATCGATTCGTGAGGGTAATGACTGCCCCGGTCGTCAGCGCCAGCAACGAGAGGTGCCACCCGATGTTGCGGATACGCTCAGCCTGAAGCGTCGCCAAAACCCCCACAGCCAGAGCCATGATGACCGCGGTCAGCATGCCCTGATGTTGAGGCACTTTCCACCAGACGCCCACAATCGCGCAGCCTGACACGGCCATCCATGTTGCTGCGGTCACGGCATACCCCTTCGGTAGCCGTCCGTATTGCCAGCGCAGATAAAGCACCAACCCGGCCGCACAGGCAGGCGTTAAAGCGGGCATCATCGGAATCAGGTAGTGCTTATGCTTCCAGGCGCTGCAAGAGAGAATGAAAAAACCCGTGCAGAACCATGCGGCGAGGAACGCCGCCAGAGGGGGGCCGTCCCGACCCAGCCACCCCGTTCGAATGGCCTTGACGACGCCGATCACCCCTGCCGGTGCCCACGGCAACAGCAGCACCGGGGCGGTGTAAAAGTAGAAGTAAACTGGCTCGACCCGGCCCAGAGTGCCTGTCGTTCTGTCAATCACTTCACCCCACCAGCACTTCAAAATCTCCGGGCTCTTGAAATAAGCCGCCAGAGGCCAACTGGCCATCACATTTAGGCCGAAGATGATCAGCGGATTCCAGATGAACCAGAAGGCTGATTTATCCCGCCGCCAGGCGGCGAAGGCGGTTCCGGCACCGTAAACGACCGGTGGCCCCAGCGGTCCTTTGAGTAGGAATGAAATGGCCGTCATCAAATGCAAGAAAAACGAAGCAGCCCACCACCTTGCGCCGCCGAATACTAAAGGCCCACCCACACCCACCGGCCGGACATGCGCCCACCAGAACGAGGCCATTGCCAGCACGATGGAGAAGCAAAGTGGCGAGTCGATCTCACACAGCCGGGCTTGCATAACGACGTAAAACAACGTCGCCTGCATGACCCCCGCGATCGCGCCCACCCACCGCCCGAAGTGTGCGGCCGTGATGTGGGCGATGACCAGCACCGTCCCCAATCCGCATAGCAGAGAGGGCATGCGGGCCACCCATTCGGCCCGGCTGCCGGTAACCATCATCGAGATGGCAATCATCCAACTGATGAACGGCGGTTTCTGATAGCGGTTGATACCCGCGATTTGCTGGATCACCCACGTGCCGCCAGCCACCATTTCCCGCGCTGGCTCGGCTGCCAGTACTTCGTGCCGCGTCAGTGCCCGCGTCTCGCCCAGACCGGGCAGGTGGATCCCCAGATAGAACGCCGCCAGTGCCAACAGACAAAACCACCCCAGCGTTCGCGGGCCAGAGACCAGCGCCGAAAGGTCAGATCGTGAGTCAGGCATGTCGGCGGGCTTTGTCATTTCGAGGGCGGCTCCGGCGGCTTGGGCAGTGCCAGATCGGCCCAGACCAGCGGATGATCGCTGGCCCCAAGGTCGACTGTTCCGGCATTAACGACGACAAGACCCTTGACGAACAAATGCTCAGACCGGGTCGGGTCCCCGGCACCCCGGTAGCCCGTGCCGCTGTGCACCACCCCCGGCAGCGCCAAGATGGCCTGCAGCTCCGCGTTATCAAGACCGACATTGAAGTCGCCCATGAGGACTGCTGGGGCGGCTGCCCGGGCGAAGAGTTCCCGCATGACTTTCAGCTGGGCCAGTTGGTCGGCCTGCCGGTCGATGTGTGTGACCAGTAAATTCACCCTTTCATCCCCCATCGGCACGATTGCCCAGACAATATTCCGGCGACCACGTTCCTGAGTGGAAGGCATTGGCAGCCACAGTGGCTGCTCGATGGGCACGGTCGTCAGGAGTCCGTTGCCGAAGTGCGGATGCCACCAGCGGATCTCAGATGGGGCGAACCAGCCGACCCGCCGCCGGGATAACAACGGGTCCATGCCGTTCAGCAGCGCAGCCACCAGCGTAGGCTGATCATTGCCAGACCAACCTGAAGCTACTTCGTTCAGTCCGACGACGTCGCACGAAAATAGCGTGTTCGCCGTGCGTCGCAGGTCCAGCTTGCCGTCCGCTCCGACGCCGCTGGCCATGTTGAACGTGCCGAACCGTAATGACACTGTCACGGTGGTGGGCCGGGTCGTTGCGTCCCTGACCGCCGGATTCAAAAACATCGGTCCGACCCCCGCAGGCATCTGCCGGCGGTAGAAGCCCGACAGCAACACGGCGATCAATACCGCCCCTGCCACGCCCACGATCATCGGCCGCAACACCGACGGCCGGGAGCGATTTACAGCCTGATTTGTGGGTGACTCGTCTCCCATGATTGTGGAAGTTACCTTTTCCGCTCGTACAACGTGAATACCCGCTTGGGCGACTTGATCTGCTGTTTCTGCAGGTATCCGGCCGGTGCTGCCTCTACCGGATGCCCGACCGGGCTTTCATCAATCAGTACCGCATTGGCCGGAATTTCCCGCTTCTCAAGCTTTGCCGTTTCGAAGGGAAGGATCTCCCGTCGAAGCGCAAAGCAAAGGGGAAGGCTGCGTTCGGAGCCGAGGAACAGCAGTGGCCTTTCACCCACGGCTTGAGCGATCGTCCTGGCCAGCTGACGGGCGTTGTCCCCCTCCATCTCCGGCAGGACTCTCGATGTCAGCACTGTCCAGCAGGCCGCAAAGGCGGTAATCGTTAACGCGGCACTGGCCGTGATCAAACCGCGCCTACGACGGACAAAGATCACGACGCCGACCGATCCGGCGATGATTGTCGCCGCGATCACCGCGCCCTTTAGTGGCCGACCCGCACGAAGCTCCAGCGCCGGCAATGCCGCGGCCATGAGAATCACGGCCACAGCCATCGCGCCACAGAATCCGCTTTGCGCGGACAGTCGCCATCTGTACGAAGATTCGACCAACCGCCCCGCCAGAATGGATCCCAGCGGCACCAGCGGTAGTAAATAGTGTATTTGCCTGTTTCCCAGAAACAGCAACGGCACAACCGTCAACGCAAAAGCGAGGAGCAAGGTCTTGTCCGCCGCCAGAAGGGTGGGGCGCTGCCGTTGTTCGCGCGGTGTGCGAAGCCACGCCAGCCACGCCACCACCGGAAGCATCGTCCATGGCAACATCGCAGCCAGAAATTGCGGCAAGTACTGCAACACCGTCGCGTCATGATCTTGCCCCCGGGCCACCACTCCAGCCTCGCTCTGCAACTGCGATCCATGGGCATCCGTCAAGGCGATGTAGTACCACCACCCTGCTGTCAGAACTGTGGCGAGCAACATCAACCCAGTGGCCGCGCCAATGCGCCTCCATGGCAAACCCCCGGGCCTGTGCGTCCTCAATATGGGCACACTTGCGACCAGCAATCCAAAAATCATGAACGGCGGACCCTGTTTCGACAGGAATCCAACTCCCAGCGCAACGCCCGCCCCCAACGCCCAGCCCACACCGCGCCGGCCCGCGGCCCTGGTCCCCCCGGCCTCCACCGCCCGCAGCCAAAGCAACCAAGCTGTAAACAACCCCATAACCGCCAGCATGTCTGTTTCCGCCAGACGTGCCCATCGGAAACCCATGAAAGTGGTGAGCATGATCAGCCCGGCCCATCGGCCTGCGATCGGCTGGCCCATCGCCGCTGCGATTCCACAGGCCGCCAGTGCCGTAACGCATGCGGCAACCACCATGGGCACCCGGGCGGCCCCCTCGCCCACACCCAATATTTTGTAGCTTGCCGCCGACAGCCAATAGGCCAGAGGCGGCTTGCGCAGGCGTGTTTCGCCGTTGACCTCGGGTATCAGCCATCGCTGCAGGGGCTGGCCCAGCATCTGCCGCGCCGTCTCGGCCACCCGGGCTTCCTGCGACCTGCGTACCGGCGCATCACCGATGAATAGGAACAGGCTGACGACAACCGCCATCGCCGCCAGCCCCATCCAAACGGATTGCCCCCGATCTTCAGCCGTCATGAGCCGTTCAATGCTAACGCACGCCGCCCGCTGGAAACACCCTTGGGGGCCAGAATCCGTGCAGGAATTTTTCCGCATAAAAAGAGATGAGAATTCCGTTGCCTTTCTGCCCGATGTGGTGTCTGCTTAAGGGCCGTATTCACTACGGAGGCACTTCGATGTCACGGGCAATACTTTCAGCCAGTCAGTCAGACGCCGATCCCCCCCATCCCGCCGATCCTGCAGCACCGCAGCCTCCGTCGCCTGCGGTGGAAACCCCGTCTCATGGCGAATCCGGCAAGGCGGTGGCTGTGATCGAGCGTGCCCCTGCGACCTCGCGCCCGACGCCAAAGTTGCTGCCTCCTTACAACGTCATCCTTCTTGATGATGATGACCATACCTACGATTACATCGCGCAAATGCTTCGGAGCGTTTTTGGCTATGCGCCATCCCGGGGTTTGAAGCTGGCCCACGAGGTCGATAGCAAAGGTCGTGCGATCGTTCTGACGACGCACAAGGAACTGGCCGAACTGAAACGCGACCAGATCATGGGCTTTGGTGCCGACCCGCAACTCAGCAGTAGTACCGGCAGCATGCGAGCGGTGATAGAGCTGGCACCCCAATAAGCTCCGGACCTGTCCGTCAGCGGTCCTTTTTTCCGAAGTTACCGAAAATCCGCCCCAGGAAACCCGGCTCGGGCCCGGTGTTTTCTGAGTGGGCCTCATCGACCGTGGCATTGGCTTTGATGGTCGCCTCGTCCACCAGCGGCGTGGGAAATGGCCTCGGCACGGGCAGCGGTCGCGGATTCACCATCGCGTAAAGGTTGCTGCTCGCCTCCGGTGCAATGAGCCCGGACGGACTGACCGCATCTTCGCCGTCGGAAAGGCCCACCGTTCCCGGCGCCTTCGACGGTGCGGGCTGTGGCAGGTTGATGCCCGGCACCGCCCGTGCCGCATGGTCCGCAGCCGATGTCGTCGATACCGGTTCAGCCGTTGGCGTGGCCGGCCGAACGACCCCCTCGCCCGGTGCCGGACCGATCAAGGCCGGCACATGCGCCGGTGATTCCGTGCCGAACCAAAGCAGCAATCTGCCCACGCGAATCAAGTCCCCGTGCCGCAGCGGCGATGCGGCCACACGCCGGCCGTTGATCACCGTCCCATTTCGGCTCTGCAGGTCCACCAGTTGCCACGTCCCCTCTTCCGTTGATGGCGGGTCTATCCGGCAGTGCTTTCGTGACAAAGACGCCTCAGGGACGGAAATGTCGCACTCGACCGCCCGGCCGATCAACGCACTGTCCGTCACCTCACGTCGAAGAATCTCCACGCCACCAACGCTGACGATCAGGGTGGCAGGGTGTCGTGCGGCAGCGTTGGACATCGGAGGGGTGGGCATGGTCGTCCCTATTTCGGGGTCATGGGCGGTGTCGTGGGAATAGCCGGTGCGGGCATCGACGTCTTGAGATTCAGGATCTGTTCCTGTGCATCCCGCAGCGCCGTGCGAGTCTGCTTGAGTTGTGTTTCAAGATCGGCCACCTGCTTGCGGGCGGCTGCCAACTCTGTGCTGCCGGACGCTTCAGTACGGGTGACTTTGGCCTCCGTGGGCTGCAGGGCCTGCAACTTCGTCACCTGATCACGCAGGGCGTCCCGTTCCTTCTCCACCTTCATCAGTTCAACCGTGCTGCGGTCGGCCTGACGCTTCAGATCCTTGTCCATGTCGCTGGACTGACAGCCGATCGTGGTCGCGATTCCCAAAGTCCCGGCCGCCAGCAACATCCGTGTAACGAGTCTGCTCATAGACCGGCAAAGTATAACCGATCTTCACCGTTCGGAACCCACATCCAGCTTCAAAACCCGGATCGCTTGAACTGCTTGTCCAAGTCTTTCAGTGTCAATCGCAGCGTGGTCGGCCGTCCGTGGGGGCAGTTGCTCGACCGGTCAATCAGGTGCCGCTGAGCCAGAAGCGTGTCAATCTGTTCACGCGAAAGGGGGTCGCCAGCCTTCACAGCAGCCTTGCACGCCATCATGTCCAGAACTTCGTGCATGAGTGCCTCAGCCGTCAGCGTGGTCAGGTCCTGCTCACTTCGCTCCAACAGATCAGCAATGAATGCCCCTGCGTCCAGCCGCTCCAAAAACGAGGGAAATGCCTGGATTGCGAGTGTGGCCGGACCCATCGGCGAGACTTCTATCCCAAGTTGGGTCAGTACGGGTTCCAGCGTCGCCAGCAAGTCCATCTGTCGCGCACTGGCGGGAATCGTCAACGGAAGCAGCATGCGCTGGCTCTCCAGCTTCCCGACACCGACACGGGCTAACAGTTGTTCGAACACGATCCTCTCGTGCAACGCGTGCTGATCAATGATTTGCAAGCCGTCCTCAGTTTCCACCACCAGATAACTGTTGTGCAGTTGCAGGGCGGGAATGTTGAGTGCGGACGGAGTGACAGGTGTTTCAGCAGGTGTTGAGACCCCCGCCGACGGAGTCGCTGCAGTGTCGGTGCCAGCCGTCGCAGCCATGGGAGTTTGATCACCATGGGGCAAAGGATGTGACGGACCAGCCGGTTGCCACGTTGGCGGCGGCACTCCCTGAGCGGTCGGCTGTGTCAGCGTCGGCGGATTCCTCAGCAACTCCGCCAGCCGCCGGTCGGCCGGGTCAAATGCCGGAAAGGGTGCTGACTGCGTCCGGGCGGGTAGTGCGCCAGCCTCCGTGCCTAGGGGTGGTGTAGCCCAGGCCTGCAATGACAGTTGCGAATCCTGCCGGCCGCTCAGGCCGAAGGCGGCACCTCCCCCGTTATCCGTTGACGAAAATCCGGGCCGGAAGTCCGACCGCATGGTCGCCCCCGGCGTCAGATCAGCGGCCAACAACACTTCACGCACTGCCGACAACACCAGTCCGTGCACGCTTCCCGAATCGCGAAACCGCACCTCGCTCTTGGTCGGATGGACGTTCACATCCACCTGATCCGGTGGCGCTTCGATCAGCAGCACCGCCGCCGGATGCCGGCCCGGTTCGGTCAGTCCCCGATAGGCTTCCTTCAGCGCATGCTGAATGTATTTGTCCCGTACGGGCCGTCCGTTGACATACACAAACTGATATTTCGTCGTCGGATGCGCGATCTCGGGCAGGCCCACAATGCCCCAGATGCGGGTCGAAGCATTTTGTCGCCGCTCAGACTCGGCGCTTAGCGCGAGACGCTGTTCGGCAAACCCTGCAGGCCAGGCCGCCAGTAATCGAGTAATGGCATCCGCCGCCGGAAGTTCCAACGACGCCCGGTTGTTGTGTCGCAACACAAACGCGACATTCGGGTGTGGCAGGCTGAGCCGCAGCACCATTTCAGAGATATGGCCGAACTCTGTGCCCGGCCCTTTCATGAACTTCCGACGCGCAGGCACGTTGAAAAACAGGTTTCGTACTTCGATGGTCGTACCCACGGGTCCGGCCGCAGCCGTCACTGGCCCGATCTCGCCTCCGTTGTTCAGCAGTTCGTTACCACCCGTTCCGGAAGCCGTGCGGGAAAGCAGCCGCGTGTGGGATACCGAGCCAATGCTGGCAAGCGCCTCGCCACGGAATCCCTTGGTTGCAATGCGGAATAAATCCTCATCGCACGAAAGTTTGCTGGTCGCGTGTTCCGCAAAAGCCAGCGGTAACTGCTCCGCCCTGATGCCACAACCGTTGTCAGCGATCCGGATCAGTGACAAGCCGCCGTCTTCAATATCAATCTCGATGCGTGTGGCACCCGCGTCGATGGAATTCTCGACCAGCTCCTTGACCACCGACGCCGGCCGCTCGATCACTTCGCCGGCTGCAATCCGGTTCACCAGCCCAACCGGCAACTGACGAATCAGCGCATCGCCCGGCACATACGCAGGCGCAGCCGGAACAGCTTCATCTTGAGGGTCTGCCACAGTCACTTCGGATACTCCGCCTCGCAAAAATCCAATGCGCCTACTTGCTCACCAGCGCCACCAGCCGCCAGAACTGATACGGCGAGAGCCGCCGTCCGGTCCCGCTATTGTATCGTAGCAGCAGCCGGTCAAAGTCCGGCGAATAGGGCAACCTGTCCCTTTTCCCTTTGGTGTCGCCCAACAGTGCCGTTAGTTCCGCCCGTTCTTCCGCTGACACTTTCGGCTGCGACCCCGGCTTCCCCGTAATGCGCGGAAGCTTGCCCGTCTTGCGCAGGTTTAGGAGTTGCTTCCAGGCCAGTTGGCGTGTCAAGGTCTTAGGCTGGCCGGCCGCGTAGTGCGAGAAGAAGTTCTCAAAGTCCGGCGTATAGGGAAGGTCATCGGCAGATCGCCCGGCAGCCAGATATGCCGTGACCAGATCGTCCGGCCGCGATTTTGGCGTCGCCTCTACCCCGCCAAACAACGGCCCAGCACCACTGAGATCGCGCACGGCCACCGCCGCAGCCATTTCCGCACGGCCATCGTCGCTCTTCGCTCCACCACTCCGGTCAATCAGGTGCATTTCGTGCCCGGACGGATCACGGATGACTGCCATCATCCCGCTCAGTGTTGCCAGCGGCGGTTGAATGAACGTGATATTGAGCCGCTGCCGTGCCTTGTACAGCCCGGCGACGTCTGGAACGATTACATAACGCACTTCTTTCGGCGTTCGTGGGTCGCAGTGCAGCACGATCTCCGCCCCGTGACCTGCCGGATTGGCAAGGGTTACCACGCTCTGCTCGCGGCGGGTCACGATAAAACCGATCGCGACATAAAACCGGACGGCCGGCTCCAGCGCGTCCACGCGCAATGCCAAACGGCTGAACTGGGCCGAGGTGAGGTCTCGTGTGGCCCGTTCCATTTATGCCCCAGCCGCCGTCGGTTCGACGGTCGGTTCGGCGTCGCTGGATGAAGTGCTGCCCTTCGGCCGGTGAAAGTTCCCACCCACCAAAAATGCGGCCCCAGCCAGATTCCAGATGATCTGCACCATGCGAATGCTCAGGGTCAAGGCCACCGCCTGCGCGATCGTACAACTCCGCGGTCGGGTTAGCAGCACTGCAAAGAATTCCATAACGCCCGCCCCTTGCGGGCTGATCGGTAAAGACCCCGACAGCACCACCACCGGCACCACCACCCAATAGTAGCCCCAGCTCAACGGCAACCCGAAAGCCTTGCCGCACAGGCTCGCGGAAACCACCACTGTCGCGTGTACCGGCAGGCTTATGGCGAGTGCGGCAAGGCATGTTGGCCAATTCTTCGCGTAGACGTCCAGTGCCCCGGTTGCCTTCTGCACTTGCTCCTGCATCGGCAGTCGACCCACCAAGAAGTCGATGCCCAATGCTTTGCGCAGCGTCTTGTTACGTGCCACCACGACACACAATGCGATCCCGCCAAGAATCGAAAACGTGATAATCGCCACGTTTCGGCACTGCGGGATGTTCGATTGGAAGGCCGCCGCAACACCGCCCATGAGCATGAGTGCCAACAGTCCGACAACGCGATCCACCACCACCGATACCACTGCCCGCGTGCGCGCATCCACCGCATTGTTGGCCGCGTAGTAGGCCTTCAGCACATCACCGCCCGTGCTGCCTGGCATGAACGTGTTGTAAAACGCACCCACCATGTTCAGCCGCAGTGTGCGAAACTTACCCAGCCTTACACCCAGTACTCTCAGCAACAGGTACCACCGCACACTGGTCAGAAGATAGGTCAGCGGAAAAATCGCTACGGCCAGATACAGATATTGCGGCTTGGCCTCATTCACCATCCGCCGCAGCCCTATTTCCCGCAGCGGATACTCCACCTCCATGGTGTATCCGCCCTCAACCTGCTCCGGCGTTATGAATACCGGCGTGGCATCACCCGTCGTTTGGATCAATATCTTGTGCGGCACCGATGCGCCTTCAGGCCTTCCCGCCAACTTCGCCCTCGGCACAACGCCTAGAACCGCCGCTTTACCCCGGCCGTTAATCAGGCTGACCGATCTCCGGTCCGGCCGCATCATCAGATCCGCTTCAGTCACTTGCCGCGTGGACCGTTCCCCAGAGACGTGCACGGTCAGCGGAAACTGGGGATCGGGCTGACCGTGTTCAACAGATGCCTCGATTGCCCGGTTTGCCTCCACATCCCAGACCAGTACGTGGTCGTCCAGGCGGATGTTGATAACAACTAAGTAGATCCCTACAACGGCCACGCCGTATCGCAAAAATCTCGAAAGCCATTTCTTGGAGCGTGCCGTCATCAAGTCCACGGATTTTGAGGAATTTCTCCCATGACGCAAACCTCCCGGCATTATTACGGCGGCCGGTTGCCAAACCACCGCCCCCTCCGCTAATGTCCGAAGAACAGAAGTCTACTAAACCCATAGGAGTCATTGTTATGCCGCTCTCACCGCTTGGTGGTTCGCTGGTCAACCGTATCGCCGATGCCGCCCGTCGCAAGGTTTTGGAGCAGGAAGCAACGGCGCTAACTCCCGTCACGCTCACAGCCCGGGCCGAAAGCGATCTTGAGCTGATCGCTGTCGGTGCCCTGTCGCCATTGACCGGATTCATGACTCAGGCTCAGGTCGAAAGCGTGAGTCGGACGCTACATCTTCCCCTGGCCAACGGCACCAGCGTTCCATTTTCCATCCCCATCACGCTTTCGGTGGATGAAGCCACCGCCGTCAAAGTAGCCGCCGGAGACAAGGTCGCGTTGCGTGACGCCAAAGGCCGACTGCGAGCGGTGCTGACGGTCACCGAAAAGTGGAAGCGCGATCTCAACGTGGAAATCCCGGCCGTCTATGGCACGAACGAGGATGCCCACCCCGGCGTGGCACTATTGCGAAAGGAAGGCACGTTCCTTCTTGCCGGTCCGGTCGAAGTTACTGACGCCAACCCCGAACCGGAATTCGCTGAATACCGCCTCACACCCGCCCAGACCCGCGCGGCATTCGAGGCCAAAAAGTGGTCGACCATTACCGCCTTCCAGACCCGTAACCCGATCCATCGCGCCCACGAATATCTCACCAAGGTCGCCTTGGAAATGACCGACGGCCTGCTCATTCACCCGGTCGTGGGCGAAACAAAGAGTGATGACATTCCCGCCGATGTCCGCTTGGGTTGCTACAAGGCCCTGCTCGATGGTTACTACAACCCCGACCGTGTCATGCTGAGCGTCCTGCCGCTGGCGATGCGTTATGCGGGTCCGCGCGAGGCCGTCTTGCATGCCATCATCCGCCGCAATTATGGAGCCACCCACTTCATCGTCGGCCGCGATCACGCCGGCGTGGGCAACTACTACGGCACTTACGATGCCCAGCTCATTTTCGACAAGCTTGATCCCGCAGCAATTGGCATCGTGCCGCTGAAGTTTGAACACACCTTCTGGTGCAAGAAGAGCGGCGCGATGGCCAGCCCCAAAACAACCAACTCCGCCCCGGAGGACCGCGTTGCCTTGTCAGGAACCAAGGTCCGCGACATGCTCCGTGCAGGCCAGCGGCCACCGGTCGAGTTCACCCGCCCGGAAGTCGCCGACATTCTCATTAAGTGGGCACAGTCCCTGCCCGCTTGAGTGGCCTCGCCACTGCAGATCAGCAAGCCGGAGACATTTTTACTGAGACTTTAAGAGGTCCATGAGCCGGACGCGCGCTTCCTGCCAGTAGCGGCGCACCTGCCGCTCGGAGCACCCCATGACGCGCGCCGCCTCGTCTTGCGTAAGCCCGCAATAAACCTGCAAGTCGACAACCGTCTTGAGTTCGATGGCGAGCTTCTCCACCGCGTCGTGGACGACTATCTGGGTCAAAAGGTCCGGGACCAGCGGGGCGAGAGGTTCTTCAGCCAGACTGCCAGCGGAAACCGAAGCTGGTATCTCGACCGGTCGATCACCCCGCACGCCAAATTTCTCGCGGTACAGGTCAATGACTTCGCGGCGGATCATCAAAGCCACCAACCCGAATGCCTCGCCCCTCGTTTTGGGGCCCACCTGTTTGTATGCGGCCAGCAAGCGCAGCCACATGTTCTGCATCACGTCGTCACTGTCATAATAATTGCGTAACTTGCGAATCGAAGCGAGGTGCTTTCTGCACATCTGCTTGATGTTCGTCCACTCACGATCTTCTAGTAACTCGTCGAGTTCCATCCCGAGCAACTTTGTACCACACCCGGGGAAATTCAAAATAGGGGTCAAGCAATATTTGTGGACACCTATATTAATATGTGTGAAATTTTGCCCCGCAAATGAGGCGTTAGGGCTTTGTGGTCGGTGTTGGCGGGATCGCTGGCAAAAGTAAAGGTAGTGGCCCAGATGCCGTCGGGTTGATCACGTTGGGCCGCAACGGCAGTCGCGTGATTTTGAGTAACTCCAGACGGCGGCGGGCGATCATCGCCAGCGATGCCGGGCCGCCGGTCATCGTCGCCACCAACTGATATTGCTTCTCTGCTTCATCAAACAGTTTCTGTTGCTCGGCGATGGCGGCAAGGCCCAGGCGTGCCTGCGCGACGGTCACCAGATCTTCCGGGAAGCGTGTAAGGAGTTCCTGATAGGCCGACGCCGACTTTTTCAGCAAGTCGTCAGGCTTGGGGTTTATCGCAAGCGACGGACGGGTGCCCGCTTCAGGGCGATCGGGGAAGGCCGCGATATACCAGTTCAGATCGGCAATATTACGCAGGGCACCCTTGATCATGGCTTTGTCGGTGCCGGCGGTTTCCAGCACATCGGCCAGGGTTGAGGAGGTCCCCGAGTAGATTTCCTGCCGTCTCCGCGAAAATTCCTCCGGCGGAAAGCGCGAGGCGAGCACGCCATCACCGAACTCGCCGTGACTCAGCAGGTCCACTTGCAGATTTGCAATCCCCAGACCCTCGTGGACAGCGCGGATTTGTGTGGCGACTGTGCGGGCATGGTAGCGGTAGGCCGTGAAAGAAAGCAGAACGACCGTGAGAGTAATGAGTATCGTGTTGCCGTATCGGGCCCAAAGCTCTGGCAGCTTATCGATACCTTCCGCCAGATCGGCGTTTTTGAGGACGGTCTTCGCATCGAGCGGACCGGAGTCCTTGGTCGGGATTTTGATGGGTAGCTTGGGCTTCTTTGCCATAGGTTGATTTGAGGGGCCGGAATCATACCCGCAGCGAACACCCTGACCAAACCGGCGCGCCCGGCCAGCCCCTGCGGGGCTGTTTCTTGACGCCCCCCGCTCCTCTCATAGACTGCCCCCCCGCAGGTAGTCCGGGATGTACAAACGATGCTGAACAATGGGAGACAGCGCATGGCGCGGCTGAATCGTGCGGTTGACGTGTTGACTAAAGCTGTTGCAGGCGTAGCCCTTTCGGGCGCATTCTGGATTGGGCTGATCTCGCCCACTGTGGTGCGGGCCGACGGGCCTGCCGCCCCCCCAGCCATGGCCGCCCCCGGCGACATCGGCAAACACGTGGAAGACTTCTGGCACTACGCCAAAATCGCCCGTTATGACCTGGCAACCGCTGAAGCCGACAAAATTCTCGGCGCTGGCGCGACGCCGCTCGATGTCCTGAAGAGCTTTACCGCCGTTTCGGCCGATCACAAGGACGACCTCGATCAATGGTTCGCTCGCTGGCAAAAGGTCGATGGCCTTTCGGTCCCCGCCGGGAAATTGTCCGCAGTGCTTGACGAGGGTCGTCTGGCCCTGCGTCAGGACCCCGCGTACATCGACGAACAGATTCAGCGCCTCAGCGTCAACGAGCGGGCCTACATGCTCGCGGTCGATCGCCTGCGGGGCTGCGGTGAACTGGCCGTGCCCGCCATGCTCGACTACATCAAGAACCCGGCCAAGGCCGAGTTCCATGGCGCGCTTCGTCGGGCGCTGGTTGATCTGGGCAAGGCGGGATTGAACCCGCTGGTCGTTGCGACGGCGGCAAAGGATCAGATCACGCTGCTGACCGTGGTCAACACGCTGGGCGACATCGGCTACGACGTTTCCGTTCCCTACCTGCAGGAACTGGCGCAGTCCGCCGATCAGACCGCGGCGGTGAAAACTGCCGCGACGATTTCCCTCGGCAAGCTTGGCGCCACTGTCAAGGGCAAGGCCGCCAACAGCTTTTACGATTTGGCCGAACGCTTTTACAACGACAAGGCCACCGTCACGGCCGACCCCAAGGCGAAGGTTGCATTCGTCTGGAGCTGGGCAGAGGACCGTGGGCTGACCAAGAAGGATGTCGCACCGGTCATCTTCAACAAGATCCTGGCCATGAAGGCCGCAGAAAAGGCGCTCGCGCTGGACGCGGCCAACCAGTCGGCCATCAGCCTGTGGCTTGCCGCCAACTACGAACGCGAAGTGCTGACACCCGCTGACATGCCCGATGCGACGCGGCCCGAAGGCTGGCTGGGCGCGCATTACTACGGCGTCTCCTCCGGCCACCGGTACCTGAACGAAGCACTGGCCCGCACCCTGAAAGACGGCAACAGCTCAGCCTCGCTGGCCATCGTGAAATCGATGGGTCAAATCGTCGGTGGTTCGGAGCTGACCGCAGGTAGCACGCCAGCGGTAGTCGATGCAATGGCCTACCCGGATAAGGCTGTCCGTCTGGAAGCAGCGCTGGTTGTGGCCAAGGCGATGCCGAACAAGGCATTCGCGGGTCAGGACCGCGTGGTCCCGTTGCTGTCTGAGGCCGTGGCCCAAACCGGTAAGCGGGGCATCGTGCTGGTCCTCAAGAGCGAAGACGAAATCAACAAGTACACCGCCGCCCTTGAGGCCGCTGGCTTTACAGTCGCCGGTGCGACCAAAGCTGACGCCGCCATCATCAAGGCATCGTCGATGCCGGCGGTTGACGCTTTCCTCGTTTCAGAAGATGCCGGTAACGCACAGGTCGATGGCCTGATCGCCATGGCCGCTGGCAGTACCCGGTTCGCAGCCACGCCGAAAGTCGTGATCGTGGGTTCAGGGGCCAGCCCCTACGCCGTGCGTGCCGTTACAGACAAGCTGGTCTCCGTCACCACCGAAACCGACCCGGCCCAGGTCGTCACCGCAGTGGATGCTGGCATGAGCAAGGGCGGTGTCCTGCCGATTGCCGCCGACACCGCCACCAATCTATCGGTTCGTGCAGCCGATTTGCTGGCAGGTATCGCCGAGAGCAAGGCGACCACGCTGGATGCTTCCACCGCCATCCCCACGCTGATCGGTGCGCTTGCGGATTCTCGCCCGGCCGTAGCCAAGGCCGCGGCCAACGCACTGGGCAAGACCGGCGACAAGTCGGCCCAAGCCGCACTGCTCGCCAAGGCTGCTGATGAGAAAGCACCCGAAGAGCTCCGGCTTGCGAATCTGGCTGCCTTGGGTGGCTCGGCCAAGGTCGGTGGCAATCAGTTGTCGGCCGATGACGTCGCGGCGGTCAAGAAACTCGCTGACTCGGCCGCTTCGCCAGCCCTTCGAAACGCAGCAGCCGAAGTCGGCGGCTCGCTGAACCTATCTCCGGAACAGACGCGCGACCTGATCCTCAAGGCGCCTACCATGATGCCTGCCAAACCTGCGGAGCCCAAGTCCTGAGTAGTACGCTCGAATATTTACCAGCGGAAAAATCGCTGTCGGAATCACAGGCCAGCCCGGCGACCCCGGCTGGCCTGCTTTTTCGACAGCTACTTGTATTGGCCCTTCCGGTACTGGTCGAAAACGTCCTCAACATTGCCGTCGGCCTAAATGACGCGTTTCTTGGGAACCACCTCGGAGCCCAGACCGTTGACGCGGCCCCCGCCGTCGGCACGGCGGCCTACCTTTTGTGGTTCATCGGGCTTTTCAGTGGTGCCTTGGGTATCGGTGCGACAGCCCTGATCAGCCGCGCCACTGGCGCACGCCACCAGCGGCGGGCCAATGCCGCCGTCGGTCAGGCTTTTTTCATGGCGATGGTGCTCGGTGTTTCACTCATGTTGTTTTTCCTCGTTGGCAGTGGTTTCATCGCCCGGATCAGCGGCCTGACGGACACCTCTGGGGCGCTACTGTCTCGCTATCTGATGACCATGTGCTGGGGGGCACCGTTTCTGGTGGTGTTGTTCGTGAGCAACGCTTGTATGCGCGGTGCTGGTGACACGATCCGGCCGGCGGCCGCAATGATCACGGTCAACGTCGCCAACATCATCCTCACATGGTCCCTGACCTACGGCTATCTGGGATTGCCGGCCATGGGCATCTACGGCATCTCCCTGGGCACCGCCATCGCCTACGCCATCGGCGGCATCATGCAAACGACGGTGCTTTGGAAGGGCTATTCCAAGGCCAGATTGTTTCTGGCCCGCATTCGCCCCCGCTGGGAACACCTCAAGCACCTTCTGAAAGTCGGACTGCCCTCCGGCGGCGAAAATCTGACCATGTGGGGCATCAATTTTTTCATGCTGACCCTCATCAATGGTGTGAAGCCCTTGAAACTGGCCTCAGCCGCACACTTTAGCGCCCTGCGAATTGAATCGCTGAGCTACATGACAGGCTTTGCAGTAGCCACGGCCACCAGCACACTGGTGGGGCAACTTCTGGGTGCCCACCGTCCGGCAGATGCCCGACGCACGGCACACCTTGCCTACGCCATGGCTGGTGTTGCAATGACGCTGTGGGGCTTGTTTTTCATCTTCTTCGGCCATGTACCTGCGGCCATCATGAGCGAGGACCCGACCGTTCGCGCCCTGACCGCGCGGTGCCTGCTGATTACCGGCTTCATCCAATGGGGTTTCGCTGCATTCATCATCTACTCTGCGGCACTTCGCGGCGCAGGTGACACTTTTGCCGTCATGGCCATCAGTCTGACCAGTATGATCGTCATCCGCTTCGGTGGCGTGTGGCTGGTGGTGCGGGTCTGGGGCATGGGGTTGGATGTCATCTGGATGTTTTTGGCTGGCGAGCTTCTGGTGCGCGGTCTATTTGCCTACCTCCGCTTCCGTCAGGGCCGGTGGATGACGGTGCGTCTCTAGAGCCAGCGAAACTTCGGCAGACAGTGTCCTACATCTTCCGCAAGATGCCTGCGAGCAATCGCTGGTACTCCGCCAGCCCCAGTGGCTCGTGCGGCCGGACTACAACCACGATATCCAATGCCACCGCGACCTCGTCCTGCACTACGCGCGCGGCCTCGCGAAGTAGACGCTTGATGCGGTTCCGCTTGACTGCATTGCCCGCCCGGCGGCCGATGCTGATGCCCATGCGAAGTTTGGTCGCCACATCGGGCCGGCGCACGCCGTACACAACCAACGGGCCACGGGTCTGCTTGACGCCTGTTTTGTACAGGGTACCGAAGGTTCCTCGACCCCCCAGCCGGTGGGATTTGTCCCACGTAAGCCGCTTGGGGTCTGGGACCGGAATTTCTAGATTGGTTGGCGTATCGGCCAAGATTAGTGGATACCCTTGGCCGCCAGCCAGCGCTCGGCATCGAGGGCGGCTTTGCACCCGCTGCCAGCAGCCGTGATAGCCTGTTTGTAGTGCGGATCGGCCACATCACCGGCCGCAAAAACGCCCTCAACACTGGTATAGGTATTGCCGGGATTGGGCGTGATGAGGAAGCCCTTTTCGTCGGCCGCCAACTGCCCCCGAAGGAACCGGGTATTGGGCGTGTGTCCAATGGCCACAAACATGCCAGTGGCCGCCAGCGTCGTGGTCTCAGCTGTCAGCAGGTTCTTGACCCGCACCGCCGATACACCGTGCTGCTCGTCACCAATGACCTCATCCACCGCACTGTTCCACACGGGGTGAATCTTCGGATTCGCCAGCGTGCGAGTGGCCATCACGCGGCTGGCCCGAAGCGTGTCGCGACGATGGACCAGATGAACGATGGATGCAAACTTGGTCAGGTAGGTCGCCTCTTCGCAGGCACTGTCGCCGCCGCCCACAACGACCAGCGGCTGGTTGCGGAAGCGCGGGAGTGCGCCGTCGCAAACGGCACACGCAGAGACGCCGTAGTTCTTGAACTTCGATTCACTTGGCAGGTTCAGGTAGTTCGCACTGGCTCCGGTGCTGATGATGACCGAATGGGCTTCCAGTGACTTACCCTCAGAATCCTTCAGCCGGAACGGCCGTTGCGAGAAATCGATGTCGACGATGTCTTCCGTCAGAATCCGCGCTCCGCAGTGCTCGGCCTGCTGCCGCATCGCGATCATGAGATCCGGCCCGAGCACACCTTTCGGGAAGCCCGGATAGTTTTCCACATCCGTTGTCCAGTTCAACTGACCGAGCGGCAAGGTGCCAGCCAGGCGGTTTTCCTCGGTGATGGCACCTTCATAGACAAGCGGATCTAACTGGGCACGTGCGGCGTAGATGGCAGCTGTCCAACCGGCGGGGCCGGAACCAATGATGACGACCTTTTCGGGCATAGTTGGGGGATTGTACGCGCCACACGAACTCGTGTCGGACGCCAAAGAATTAGTACTGCGCATAAAAGTGGCCCGGGATGGGAGTGTCCCGGGCCGGCAGGGTCGAGGTCCGGGAGGAGTCGTATCCCCGGCGACCCTGTCGGGGGCCAAACAAAAGCCCCCGAGGAGTAACAAAAGTAGAAGGCGCGTGCCGACTACTTACTACGCAGAACGGAACAGACCAGATGTCTGCTTCCGCTGACTGCGCTCCCAGACGATCGCCACTGTACGTAAACTCACCAAACGATCGCCAATCAACTTACCAACGCACGAATGTGCAGTGCGGCACCTTTCGGCGACACACCGGCTCCGCGTATGACACTAAACGAAGGTTGCTAACTCACAAAGCAAAATCAGGAAACAAATTTCACATCTTGTGTTGCACTGATTTGTATATCTAGACTGATGTCTCATGTCGTGGGCAACAGTTTGATCAACTGAGCGGTCACTCCGAGTGTGGTGGAGGTTCCCCCGAGATCGCGCGGGTGTTGAGTCGGATCGAGCACGAGTTTTGCGATCGCGGTGTCGACGGCCTTCGCCGCCGCCGGTTGCCCGAGGAACTCCAGCATCATGCTGAGTGCGATAAATGTGGCGATGGGGTTGGCAAATCCTTTGCCGGCGATGTCGGGAGCACTTCCGTGGACCGGTTCGAACATGCTGGCAAAGCGCCGGGTGGGGTTCAGGTTCGCACTGCCAGCCATCCCCATGCCACCCTGAATGGCCGCACCCAGATCGGTGATGATGTCGCCAAACATGTTGGTGGTGACGATGACGTCATACTGCGAGGGCCTAGTCACCATGTACATGGTGCACGCGTCGACGTGGTGGTAGTCGGTGGCGATGGTCGGGTACTCGATCTTCACCTCTTCAAATGCCCGTCGCCACAGGTCGTGTGCGAAGCGCAGGACGTTGGTCTTGGCGACCAGTGTCACCTTTTTCCGGCCCTGGTTTTTGGCGTATTCAAACGCGTAGCGGATCGCACGCTCCACACCATGACGCGTGGTGACTTCGATCTGATTGGCCACCTCATGCTGCGTCCCCTTATACAGAAAGCCGCCGTTGCTGCAGTAAAGCCCCTCCGTGTTTTCGCGCACGATGACCATGTCAATCTGTTCGGGTGTGACCCCCGCCAGCGGCGTCCGCACACCCGGCAGCAGGCGTGTCGGCCGCAGGTTGATGCACTGATCCAGTTCGAATCGCATTTTCAGCAGGATGTCAGTTTCGATCAGCCCCTGCGGAATGCGGGCCTTGCCCCGGGGGTCGGCGCCGACGGCACCAAAGAAAATCGCGTCATGCGCGCCGATCTCTTTGAGCGCAGAGTCTGGCAGCGTGACGCCGGTCTCCAGATAGTGCTCCGCCCCAAACGGGTAGTGGGTCAGGTCATACCTAAACCCGAACCGCCGGCCCAGTTCAGCCAGAACCTCCAGCCCGGCCGGTATGACTTCCTTCCCGATCCCATCCCCCGGAATGACAGCAATTTTCATAGTGGCTCTGAACATAGCAGCACGGCGACATTCTGTCCGCGCGTCTTCCGATCTCGCCCCAGCTCATTCACGCGCGGCCTCCCGTCGCCTATTATCTGCTCTGAATATGCTCCGCCGCGCCACGATTCGGGACGTCCCCGCCATCCAGACGGTCATCAATGCCCATGCCGAGATGGGCAGGATGCTCTTTAAGAGCTACGCCCAACTCTATGAAGACCTTCGCGACTTTGCGGTCTGGGAGGAAAATGGCGAGGTGATTGGTTGCGTAGCCTTGACCATCATCTGGGCCGATCTGGCGGAAGTGCGAAGTCTGGCGGTGGACGGCCGGTTCCATGGCAGGGGCATCGGGCGTCATCTGGTGAAGTGGTGCATTGACGAAGCACGCGAGCTTGGCATCCGCCGACTGATGGCCCTTACGTACGAAGTCGCCTTCTTCGACAAGCTCGGCTTTTCACTGGTGCCGAAGGAATCTCTGCCTCTAAAGGTCTGGACCGATTGTGTCCGCTGCCCCAAACGCGACGGATGCGATGAAAACGCCGTCGTCCTCACGCTGCATGATCTTCCGGAAGTGGCCCACCCGATGGCCCAGCCCACGCCGCGTGGCGTCAGCATCCCGGTATTGCAGCAGGTGGACGACTAATTCAGCTCAATGGCTTTACGGCTGAAGACGGAGTCGTTGGTTGAACTGGCTTCGGTGCCCAGTTGCGACGTGTCTAGGGAAATGCGCAGGAAGTAAATATCCGGCGGCAAAACATCCCCGTCCGGTACCGTCACAGTCATGGTGACGGTTCGTGTGGTGTTTTTCGGCAGTACGAGCTTCTTCAGAGTTGTAGTCTTAAGGGCAACGTCGTCGGGGCTGGCCTGGTCAAAATGGGCCGCGTAGATCGTGATCGGCACATCGCCCCGTGCAGTCGCCGTGCCCCCGTTCCGAACGTTCAGAACAAAGCTGAGTACCGTGTTTCCAGTCGTTCTGTTGATCGTGCTCGTGACAGAAAAATTGGAAATAAAGAGGTCGGTCACCGCTTTCTGGAGGTACACAGTGGCACCCGGCACCGACGAGCCAAAAGCCTTCCCGGCCACGATACTCCCACCGGGGTCGATCGAAGCGGCCACGGTGTAATCGCCGCTGAGAGCAGTCGACGACCAGACAATGCTCTTCTTGATCGTCATGCTTTGCTTGTACTTCAGGTCCACCATGTAGTTGCGGACCTCACCCAGCGCAGGGGAAAACTTACTGGCGCTGGCACTGCCTTTGGTCAGGACAAAGCTGATATCAACCGTCCCGTATTGCCTTGCCTTCTTCCGGTTGGTGATCTGCAGCGTCAGCGATCCGGCATCGCCCCCGACCACTTGGAATGGGGTATCGCTGGTGAATACGCCGACAAGCGCCCCGGAATAAGCCTGCAGCGGGAAAACTTTGGGCTTCGCGGGCGTCGCTGTATATAGCAATCTTGCTTCCAGAGGTTGCACTGAATGCGGATCCATGGACATGAGTCTACACCGATTTTGCTTGCTGGATTCCATCCGTAGCCGACTTTTATTAGGATTGCTCAAAAGCTCTTTCGACTATTACGACGACGGGACGCGCCTTGGATTACCGGGTTCATCTGGATGTTTACGACGGTCCCTTGGACCTCTTGCTCTACCTCATTCGCCGGGATGAGCTGGAAATCTTTAATATTCCCATCAGCCGAATCACTGGCAGTTATTTGCAATTTCTCGATGGCCTGCGGTCTGCTGGCACCTTGGACCTAAACGAGGCCGGGGACTTCGTGGTCATGGCGGCAACGTTGATGGACATCAAGAGCCGTAGTTTGTTGCCGCCAGCGGACCCCCGCGCGGGTGGAGGTGCCGACGGTAGCTCAGGTCACGCCGCCGATGCACTGACCGATCCGCGGCAAGAACTGGTGATGCGGCTTCTGGAATACAAGCATTTTAAAGAGACCGCGACGCAGCTGCACGATCAGGCCCTCAGCCACGGCATGCGTTTCAAGCGCCTGCCGGGCAAGGGCGAGGGAGCGACCGACGAGCCGCCTCCGTTGGATCTGGATGAGGTACAGGTCTGGGACCTGCTGGGCGCGTTCAGCAAGCTGATGCGCGAAGTCGGCCACCGGGCCGGTCTGACAGCGGCCCATGAGGTGGTCTACGACGACACCCCGCTGGATGACCATGCACGCAACATCGAGGCCGCCATCGCGGGTGAGTCGGGCACCGGCCGCATCACCCTGCGGAAGTTGATCATTGGCAAAACGAGTCGCAGCCAGATGATCGGCGTGTTCCTCGCGATCTTGGAACTGGTGCGCCAGAAGCGGCTACTGGTTTCCGTGGGCGAGGTGGGGAACGACACGGCATCGGAGGTTTTTGTCGAAGTCGCGCCGGCGTCGGCCGCGCTACAGGCTGGCGATCAGATCGGCCAGAGCTGAGTCGTTGACGTCCAGCGGCATGTCGACCCTGCCGCGTCGGCGGCTGGATTCGTAGGTGGCAAAGATAACGGTGGTGGACTGCAATGCTTTGCGGCTGGAAAGTTCCGATTCCCGGCCGGTTTGCAGACATTCGATGACCTCGCGGCAGGCGCGAAGGACGGCATCGTCCCCGTGGATGCCTTCGTCGCTGGGCACATTCACCCAGCCAGTCTGTTTACTGTTCACGTAGCGAAGGTGATTCTTGCCGCAGTTGGGTGGCTCGATTTCGAGCATCCCGTCGGTGCCGTGCAGTGTGAACTGCGGCTGGGCGGTCTGGGGTGCCTGATGGCCGGTCATCATGGAGACACGGACGTCGTTCTTGAACTTGATGTATGCAAGCCCCTGACCTTCGATGGGCGCGCCGAAGATCTCTTTGCGGTCGCGAAGATCGATCTGTCCGATCACCCACTCGGCCGCAGATTCCTCGTTCAGGAAGTGCATCATGTCGAACCAGTGGGTTCCCCAGTCGTAGAGGTTGCCGCAGATGACTTCCATACGTTGTAAGGTGCCGATGGTGCCATCGCGCAGAAGTTGGCGGGCGCTCACGAACGGCACGTTAAACCGCCGCTGATGGTTGAACGTCAGTTGGCAGCCTTTGGCCAGAGCCGCTTCGTGCATTTGTTTCGCGTCGCCGAAGTTAAGGGCCATGGGCTTTTCGCAGTGCACTGCCTTGGCGCCGGAGGCGATGGCGGCGAGCGTCATTTCGGCGTGCAGGCCGGGCCACGTGCAGACCGACACGACTTCCGGGCGGATCTCGGCCAGCATTTGGTGATAGTCACTGAACACCTGCGTCGAACCATCGCCGTGTTGGGCTTTGAAGGTTTCGGCGTTTTCAATCTTAATGTCCGCCAGCCCCACCACCTTGCATCCGGCCGTTTTGAAGCCGACGGTGTGCTGGTGCGACATTCCAAAGCCAGTGGCACCGTCAGTCGATCGTGGTTTGCCACAGCCGATCACTGCGTAGGAATGAGCCATGGTTAAACGATATCACACGGACGGGTCGGGAGGCGGCAAAATCTGGACGAGGTGGCCCTCAACCTTGAGTCGGTCGGTGGCGAGCAGATTGACGGCTTCGGGCAAGGCGATTTGTTCCTGGGCGAAGACACGGGCGGCGAGGGTTTCGGGGGTGTCGCTTTCGAGTACGGGACACGAGCGTTGAAGGATGATCGGGCCGCTGTCGTATTCGCTGGTGACGAAGTGGACCGTGCAGCCGCTGGTTTTGCGTTTGTCGGCCAAAACCGCCTTGTGGACGTGCTGGCCGTACATGCCCCGGCCGCCGAAATCGGGGAGAAGGGCGGGGTGGATGTTGATCGCCTTCCAGCGGAATTCCGGTGGAAGATCAGCGCGGGAGAGAAAGCCAGCCATGACGACGCCGTCGACTCTGAATCGTTGAAGGTGGCTGGCGATGGCGGCGGAGAAGGCGGTCTCATCCGGGTAATCTCTGCGGCTTACGACTTCGACCGGGATGCTGGCGGATTTGGCGCGGGTTATGGCGTAGGCGTCCGGCCGGGAGGAGATCACCAGAGCGACCTCGGCATGCAGTTTCCCTTGACGCTGCAGATCAATGAGATTTTGCAGGGACGTTCCGCCGCCGCTGACGAGTACAGCGATTTTGAAGGGGCTGGCGGACACGACTATTTCAACCCGCCAATCGCCTTGATGGCGGCAGCATCGCGGGCGGAGAGGTCGGGGTAGGCGGGGTCGGAACCGACATCCGGGCGGCGCTTCCAACTGCGGGCGCAGGCGGGGTAAACCGTGCGGCGGTCCAGGACGACGATGGAGGCCTTGAGGGAGTCAGTGGCGACGTCCACGGCGGTGGTGCCGGCCGGGGCGGCATCGACCACGGTGGCGTAGCCACAACCGATGAGGTCGGCGAGGTCTTCGCCGGTGGCCAGCAGGCGGGCGCGCAGGGTGGGGTCGGTCACGACGTAAACGGCTTCGGCTTCGACGCCCTTGTTCAGCCCGGCCGATTTTTTCAGGCCGTCGAGCTGGAGTGTCCCACTTTCGCGTAGTTTGATGAGCAGGTCATAAAACTCGCGCGTGGCCGCAGTGGCTTGGTCGGCAGCCTTGGGCCAATCGGCCAGATGGACGGACAAACCGCCCGTGCCCGGAACGTGTTCCCACGCTTCGTCGGCGGTGAAGACGACCATGGGGGCCAGCAGACGGATCAGGTTGTGGGCCATGTCGTACATGACGGTCTGGCAGCGCCGGCGGGTGGGGCTGTTCGGGGCATCGCAATAAAGGCGGTCCTTCATTGTGTTGCCGTAGATGCTGGAAATGTCCACGGAGCAAACGTCGAACAGCAGGCGGAAGGCCTTGTGGGTCTGGAAAGCCTCGAAAGCGTTTTCTACTTCCCGGACAAGGTCGGACATTCTCAGACAAGCCCACCCGTCAAGTGAATCGGGGAGGGGTGCAACGCGATCGGTGGCGGGATCAAAGTCGTACAGATTACTCAGGAGGAAGCGGACGGTGTTGCGGATCTTGCGGTACTTGTCCGCGAACTCCGCCAGAACTTTCGGACTGACGGGCAGATCGCCCTGATAGTCCATGCTGCACGTCCAGAGGCGCAGGAGGTCGGCGCCGTGGCGGTTGATCTCCTGCATGGCGGTGACGTATTCCTTGTCGGACTTGCTGACCTTGGTGCCGTCGGGTTTGACGGCGAAGCCGTGCGTGAGCACGTTTTTGTAGGGCGGCTGGCCGGTCGCGCCGAGGGCGGGCAGCATTGAAAGCTGGAACCAGCCGCGGTGTTGGTCGGAGCCTTCGAGGTAGAGGTCGGCGGGGAACTTCAGGCCGCGATTTTGCAGGACGGAATGCCAGCTACTGCCAGATTCGAACCAGACATCGAAGATGTCCCGCTCTTTGCGCAGGGTTTCAAATTCAAAGCCGTCCGGGAGTTTGAAATCGGCACCCAACAGATCGCGCGGCGTGTCGTTAAACCATGCATCGCTTCCTTTTTCTGCGAACCGCCGGGACACAGCCAAAACGCTTTCCGACGTTAGCAGCGCCTCGCCAGCTGGGTTATAGAAGACGGGGATGGGCAGACCCCACGCACGCTGGCGGCTGATGCACCAGGCCGGGCGGTTTTGAAGCATGCCTTCCATCCGGGCCTGACCCCATGCGGGGATGAACTCAACGGTGTCTTTCACGGCGGAGAGGCCGCGCTCGCGCAGGGAGGCGGGTGCTTCGCTGCCCACCGTGAAGGGTTTCTCGACGCTGATGAACCACTGCTCGGTGGCGCGGAAGATGATCGGGGTCTTACTGCGCCAGTCGTGCGGATAGCTGTGCAGGTATTTCTCTTCCTTCAGCAGCAGGCCGTCGGTTTTTAGGCGGTCGATCACGAGGGCGTTGGCGTCCCAGACTTTGATGCCCTGAAGCCAGTTCGGCACGGTCGTGTCGTAGCGGCCATCGGCTTGAACCGGGCAATAGACTTCCAGCCCGTATTTACGGCCGGTGTCGTAGTCGTCCTCGCCGTGGCCGGGGGCGGTGTGGACGATGCCGGTGCCGTCGGTGGTGGTGACGTAGTCGGCGACCAGCAGTTTGCCTGTGCGGTCGAGGAATGGGTGGCGGTATTCCAGCCCGCTTTCGAAGAGGTCTTTGCCGGTGGTGGTCGCCAGGACGGTGTGGCCGGCGACGCCAGCCTTCGCCATGACTGCCGCGACGAGGGCACTTGCGAGGACGAGGATCTTACCGTGGCCTTCTTGCGCGAAATGCACGAATGAATACTCGACATCCGGGCCGACGCAGAGCGCGAGGTTGGCGGGAAGTGTCCACGGCGTGGTCGTCCATGCGAGGAAGTGGACGGGAGCGTTGACCTTCAGGTTGTAACGGCCCTTGGTGGCGCCGGGGTTGGCGGCCGGGAACTCGACGTAGATGCTGCGGTCTTCGACGTCTTTGTATTCCAGCTCGGCATCGGCCAGCGCGGTCTGGTTGGCGATGGACCAGTGGACCGGCTTCAGTTGCTTGTAGACCAAGCCTGCCTTGACGAAGGCGGCGAAGACTTCCAAAGTACCTGCTTCGTATTTCGCGGCCATCGTCCAATACGGATTGGCCCAGTCGCCGAGGATACCGACGCGCTGGAACTGCTCGGATTGAAGCTCGGCATATTTGGCGGCGTGGTCCCAACATTTTTTGCGGACATCGACCGTGGACATCTCGCGCATTTTGGGGCCGAGGTCCTGTGCGATTTTGTGCTCGATCGGCAGGCCGTGACAGTCCCAGCCGGGGATGTACGGCGTCGCGTAGCCGCGCATGGTCTTGTAGCGCAGGAAGACGTCTTTGAGGGTTTTGTTGATGACGTGGCCGATATGGATGTCGGCATTGGCGAAGGGTGGACCGTCATGGAGCATCCAAACATCTCTGCCAGCCCGGTTGGCCTGCACTTTGGCGTAGAGGTGCTGCTCCTTCCATTTGGCGAGGCGCGCGGGCTCGGTGGTGACGAGCTTGGCTTCCATGGCGAAGTCGGTCTTGGGGAGGTTGAGGGTGGCCTTGTACTGCTTGCCCCCCGCCCCTCCTGCATCTGTGGGCTTTGGTTCTGTGGTGGTCATATGTTCTCCGTGCACTTTACTCGGCAACGCTGATCTTTTCCCATGCGGTTCCGTACCACCGCCAGACGAGCAGGGCACCCAGGCTGCAGCCGTAGCAGAGGGCGATCATCCAGACGCCAGCAGGGCCCCATTCCGGGCGCAAAATGGCTGTCGCGTAGCCCAGTCCGACGATCAGTCCCCAGCCGAGCAGCATGGCGGCGACGGCGGGGAAAAGCGTGTCGCCCGCCCCGCGGAGTGCGCTGGAGTAGATGACGAAAAGCGCGTCACACAACTGGAACAGGCCGGCGATGATCATCAGTTTGCACCCGATCTCTACGACCTTGGGGTCGGTGGTGAAGGCGCTGATGAGGAGATGAGGAATCGTGGCGAAGATGATCCCGCAAACGACCATGTAGGCCATGACAACGGCCAGACCCGTCAGAACCCACTTTCGGGCGAGCAGCTTCTTGCCCGCGCCGATGCTCTGGCCGACGAGGGAGGTGATGGCCGAGCCGATGCCGAAGGCGGGCATGAAGCTGGTCTGCATGTAGCGGAAGGTGTAGGTGTGGGCGGCCATGGCGGTGTCGCCGAAGTGGCCGACGACCATGACGGTGAAGACGGTCCATGCGGAAATGTCGCCCAGCCATTGCAGGCCAGAGGGAATGCCGAGTCGGACGAGTTCCCGCGTGCGCGACCACGGGGCGAGAAAGCCCCGTGTTTGGTACATCGTGCCGGCGGAGGGGCCGAAGACGGCGTATGCCAGAACCAGTAGTTCGACGAGGCAGCCGATGTTGAGTGCCCAGGCACCACCGACGGCACCCATCGCCGGGAAGCCCCAATGTCCGAAGATGAGGGCCCACGCCGCGACGAGATTGGCGCCCACGCCGATGATGGCCGAGACGCTGACCATACGGGGGCGCTGGATGCCCATCAGGAAACCGCTGAGGGCGGATTGAAGGAGCTTGAGGAATGCCAGCATCAGGCAGATGCGGATGCAACGGCCTTCGAGGCCTGAGAGTTCGACGGAGTGCGGGAGGTATTTGACCAGAGTCGGGGTGGCGATGGCTAAGGGCCACAGAAGCAGGCCGTAGGCGATGGCGACGAGCATGCCGGCGCGCAGGTACTGGCCGCAAGCGGTGAGGTGTTGTCGCCCGAGAGACTGGCTGACGAGGGTGGTGACCAGCGCGAGCGTGCCCATTCCGGGGGCCATGCAGCTCCAGGTGATCATGCCGGAGTTAGCCGCGGCCGTGGCGTGAAGGTCGCCCACCTGGCCGAGCATCAGGGTGTCGACAAACTGCATGAACAGGTAGCTGCTCATCTGCAGAATGGTGGGCAAGGCGAGGCTTAGAAGTTTGCGCAGGGAGACGTGGTCGCCGGGATCGGCTGCGACGAGTTCAAGCGGGGGTGATTCTTCAAGAACGGTCGACACGGGAAGCCTTTGGGTACGGATTTGGCGGGCTGAAATGCGGGAAAACAAAAACCCCGCGACTTTGGAGGGCCGCGGGGTGAGTGAATCAGTGAAAAAGTGATTCAGCCAGCTAAAGCGAGGTTCGCTCCGCGGTGGGGATAAGTCCCGGCTTGGTAATTGAGTTACGCATGGTCTGGGGTTCAATATGCCCATGTGAGGGCGTGTTTGTCAACCGGGACAGGCGGGGATTGCTGTAAGTGCTTGCCGGTAAGGCGGATGTGCGACGCAGCCTACTTGGCGGGCATGGGGGCGGGCTTGGGGGCACTTGCGCCACCCTTCTTGCCGACCATGCCGGGGATGGTGAAGGTGCCGCCGCCGTTGGTGAGGATGGCTATGGTGATGACCATGCAAATCCAGGTGGGGTCGAAGTTCACGCCCTTTATGCCATTGAACTGAGTGGTGGCGACGAGGAACGGCAGGGTGATCACAGCTAGGATGAAGGCACTGGTGCGTGTGAAAAATCCGGCGGCGAGCGTCATGCCGAACAGGAGTTGCATAATGGGCATGGCGGTGAGGTAGGCCTCGGCGGCGCGCGGATTCACGAAGGAGTATTTCGCAAGGTCATTGACGTGAACCTGCGCGAAGCGTGTGACGCCGCTCATGATGGTCTGGTAGCCGGTGCAGGTGTAGAACGCACCGAGGGTCACTCGTGCCAGCATCGACCCGAAGTTGGCCGCAAACGGGGTGTTGAATGGGTTCTGCATAATGACGGTTATCGGCCATCGTCTCGGACTTTGTGCATTCGATGCTTTGATTTAGCGGCCCAGTTCGCGACTGCGTGCGGTGGCTGCTGCGACTGCCTCTGACACGATTTTGCTTAGGTGGTTGGCGGCGAAGGAATCAAGGGCGGCTTGTGTGGTGCCGCCGGGACTGGTGACGCGTTGACGGAGTTCGAGCGGATCGGTGGGGGTTCGCAGGAGCATGGTTGCGGCGCCGATGGCGGTCTGGCGGGCAAGGGTCGCGGAGACCTCGGGGGGCAGGCCGGCGTTGGTACCCGCCTGGGCGAGGAGTTCGGTGAGGAGGAAGAAGTAGGCAGGGCCGGAACCTGAGACTGCAGTGACGGCGTCCATCTGGTCTTCGGTGACGCGGACAACATGGCCGGCTGCGCCGAAGATGCGTTCTGCGCGGTCGAGCATGGTGGCAAGGACGGTGGATTCCGTGTTCGCCGCGCCGCAGATGGCGGTCATGCCGTGGCCGACGAGCATGGGGGTGTTGGGCATGGCACGGACAATTGGCTGGGCGAGGGGTGGTCCGGGGCGGGCGAGGCTGGCCGCGATTTTGGCGGTGCTGACTCCGGCCATGATGCTGAGCACCAGCGCGGTGTGGGGAAGCGAGGGGGCCATGGCGGCCAGTGCGTGGGCGGCGCTTTGGGGTTTGACGGCGAGGAGAACTGTGGCTGCCCCGCGCACGGCGGTGGCGTTGTCATTGGTAACGCGGCAGCCCAGTGCGGCGAAGAGGCCGCGGCGTTCTTCGTTGGGGTCGGAGGCGATGACATCTGTGGCGTTGATGCGATCGGCGGAGATGAGGCCGCGGACGATGGCTTCGCCCATGTTTCCAGCGCCGATGACGGCAAGTGTGCCGGTGAGTTCACCCATGCAAGCAATGGTAATGGAGGCTGAGCCGGTGCGGAACGCGCGGGAGTTCAGCGAGGCGCGTGGTAGTGCTTGGCGATCTCGCCCTGGACGGATTCGGGGGCGGTGATGATGAGTTGCGATTTCCAGGCGAGGACGGTGATTTTGGCGGTGCCGCCGTTGATGTCCCAGATTTCAGGGCGGACGGTCGTCTGGATCAGCTCTTTCAGGGCGGTGAGTCTGGTGGTGTTTTCCTGTTCGGTCTGGGCATTGTTGCCATTGCCGCCGCCACCGCCGGAAAAGGGGCCGGAGCTGTTGCCGCTCTGAACATAGGTACTGCCGGCGGAACTGCTCTGACTCTGGCTGTTATTGAGGAGTTTGGGGAGATGCTCGTCGCCGGACTGGTTGGGGTCGAAGGTGAACTCGTTCATGTCATAGACACGGGTGACCAGAAGACTGTCGGCCTTGGCAGCGGTGGTAAAGGTAAGGAGGCCGTCTTCGAGTCTGAGGGCGAGGTCGTTGTTTTCGGTGACGACCTGATCGAGCACGATCTGCATGGCCTTACCGACGGCCATGTGGTGAAGACGGACCGTGACCGGCATGTCTTTGGAATATCCGGCCTGCTCGAGCGACTTCCAGTCGATGGAGAGGTTGATGTGGGCCAGATCCGCCAGCGTTTGCATGACATCGGCCAGTGGCTGCTGGCGGGCTTCGAAGACGGCGATCTTGCGACTAAGGGGTGAGGCGGGGTCTGAGGCTGCAGAGGGGGAAGTGGCCAGCGCCGAGGCGGCCAGAATGGCGAGTGCGGTGGCGGCGGAACGGCTGAAACGCAGGAAATGGGCCATGGTCTGTCTCTCTTAGTAGACGTCTTCGGAGAATTGACATAAGCAGACTAACGCAAGTTAGAGCCGGAAAAGAAAAATATTTTTCTTAGAGTGGCTTGCCGGTGTAGGGGTCGAACCGCGCCTTGAGGGGTTCGCCGGTGTAAGGGTCGAAGCGTGGCTGGTTACCGAGGGGGGCTTCCGGCGGGAGGGAGGTTTGGTTCTGGGTGACCGGGCCGGTGACGTTGAGTTGGTCTTCGACGCCGTTGAGGCCCTTTTTGAACTCGGTAATGCCCTTGCCGAGGGAACGGCCGATTTCAGGCAGGCGGCGGCCGAAGAGGAGGACGGCGATGACACCGATGATGACCCACTCGGTGAGGCCGGGCATTTGGAAGGCTAGGACGTTGAACATGGGTCGCTCCGTTATCGAAAGAACGGCTGAGCCGTCAGCTTTAGTGTAGTCAGATCGAAGGATTTTGGGGATTGATGGCAGAAAAATGCGACGAAGTGTCGCGACGGGGGCTTAAGCGTCGGCAGGGGCGGGGAGGTGGGGTTCGCCGCCAAGGCGTTGGAGGAGTTCGGTGATGTCGGGGGGGAGTGGGGCGCGGAGGGTCATTTTTTTGAGGGTGGCGGGGTGGGTGAAGGTGATTTCGTAGGCGTGGAGGGCCTGGCGTTCGAAGAGGAAGGGGGTGGGGGACTCTTGCTGGAAGACGCGGCCGCCGTACATGGTGTCGCCGACCATGGGGTGGCCGATGTGGGACATGTGGACGCGGAGCTGGTGAGTACGGCCGGTTTTGGGGGTGAGCTTGATGAGGCTGAAACGCTCTGGCGGGGCTTTCATGACACGATCGTGCGGGTGGACGGGGGTGAGCAGTTGGTGGGCGGCGTGTGCGGGTGGCGGGGCGAGGCGTTGGAGGGTTTGGTAGAAGGTGACGGCTTCTTTGCCGCCGGACTCCAGTTTTCGCACGGCCTGGCGTTCGCGGACGTGGCGATCCTTGCCGATGGGGAGGTCGAGGCGGTCGGCGAGTAGCGGCGGGATGCCGTGGCAGACGGCGATGTACGTTTTCTGAATGGTGCGATTTTCGAACTGGCGGGCGATGCGCCAGTGGGCTTCATCGGACCGGGCTACGAGCATGATGCCGGTGGTATTGCGGTCGAGTCGGTGCAGGATGCCGGGGCGCCAGTTGCCGTTGATGGTGGACCAGTTTTTGGCGTAGTGGACCAGGCCGTTCACGAGTGTTCCGCTCCAGCGGCCGCGGGCGGGGTGCACGATGAGGTCGGCCTGCTTGTTGATGGCGAGGAAGTGTTCGTCTTCGTAGACGATATCGAGGGGGATGTCTTCGGGGGTGAGTTCGTTGACGGGTTCCGGCGGGGCGAACATCTCTATGGTGTCGCCGTTTTGGGGGTGATACGAGGCCTTGACGACGCGGCCGTTGGCTTTGACCAGGCCTTCCTTGATGACGCGCTGGACGCCGGCGCGGGAGAGATAGCCGACGCGATCGACAAGATATTGGTCGAGGCGGCGGGTGATGTTTTTGGTGACTTTCCACGTGAAGTGGATGGCCTCGGAGTCGTTGTCGACTTCGATTTCACCGTCGGCATCGGGGGTGTCGTCGGGTTCGACCGTCACAGCTTTGCCTTGACGGAGGGCGGCGTGGCGCCGTCGGGGTTCTTGAAGATGCGGCGTTCAACGACGACCGTGCGGGCTGTGGAGTCGCCGACGGTCTGGCGGAGCGGATTGAGCAGGACCGAGAGCCAGCTGAAAATCAGTACGAGATCGACGATGCGCAGCAGGTTGCGAAGGAGGGTGGCGAGCGGTGCCGGGCGTTGACCGTCAAGGGTGACGGTGGTCAGGCCGATCAACATTTTGCCGACGGTCCGCCCGGCGATGAGTTCGAACATCAGCGTGTGGGTGATGACGACGGCGATGCTGAGGGCATCGAGGACGACGAACGTTGGTGAGAGGAGGGCGGCCATGTAGTTGGCGGTGATTTCATCCTGTGTGGTGCCGCTGCCTGCGCCGGTGATGGCGAAGTAGAAGAGGACGGCGATCCAGGGGGAGTGATCAATCAAGCCCGCGAGCAGGCGCTTGCCGCGCGAGGCGAGATCGAGCCGTTCGTATGCCGCAAGCCGGAGTTCAAGCTCGCCGCCCTGACGGAGGACGCTGACGACGGCCACGCCGAGTGCGATCATCGCGAGCAGACTCATCAGGTCGCGGATGCGGCTGCCGTTGTCGTCGAGGCTTGGCATGGCCAGCGGTGCGGCAGCGCCGAGGGGGACACCTTGCTCGTCGAAACAGCGCTCCATCGGCTGGTCATTGGATTTGTCGGCGTTGGCGAAGATGAATCGGAGTCGGCCGAGGGCGGAGACGAGTTCGCCGGGAACAGGGCCGAGATCGATCCAGGGGATGAAGCCATCGCCGGAGCGCTTCCAGAGGGTGCCGCCACTGGTCTTGCCGGGAGAGGCCCAGACGCCGGTGGTGTTGCCGAGAGTCAGGATGCGAAGTTCGGAGATTCCCTCGGGGGCTGCAATCGTGGCGGTGAGCTTTGTGGATAGGGTGGCGTCAGCGGTGTAACACGTGACCGCTGGTGAACCATTGGCGATGGCGATGACCACTTCACCGGAGGTGGTGGTGCCGGCGGCGACGACGTTACGGCCGGGGATGTCGAAGAAGGGTTTGCCGACTTGCCAGGTACCGCCGGCGAGACGGGCGGGTAGCAGCCTGGCGCCGTCACGCAGGACGGCGAAGAGAGTGTTGTTGGCGACTGTGAGCGTCGCGAACTTCAGACCTGCGGGCGGGCTGATGCCGGAGGCGCTGCCGCCGGGGTAGGCGATGCGGTAGGCGGCGCCCTCCGGGCTGAGGAGGACCAGACGGTCGTTCCAATCTGCGACGGGGATGAAGCGGTTGTTGAGAGTGGTGACGACGTCGAACGCGTTGGCGGTGGAGCGGGAGAGGATGCGGGTGGACGACGTCGTGGTGTTGTTGGCAAGCTGAACGGTGGCGAGGCCAGCGATCCACAGTTGGCGATCGTTGCCATGAATGAAGAAGTCGCCTTCTTGAACCTGGGGAACGGGGGCGGTGGGCTGGCCGGTGCGGGTGAAGGGCAATGTGGTGGGGTCGGCGGCGTGTGCAGTGGGGGCGACGAAGAGCCCGATCAGACACAGCACGAGGTACATGGTGGCGCGAAGCATGGGTATAGGGCCGCCATCTTGACGGCCGGTGGGAGCGACTTCAGCGTGCGTCGGTTGTGGGCTGGCTTGGGGCGGCACAATCGGCGTCAACCTGAATGACCCGGCCAACACCCGGCGGGGATGGGAAACGGAAGCTTGCGTCATTGGGTAGGTTGTTTCGCCGGGTGGAGAGGTCGCGAAGGGTGACCAGCATGGTTGCATCGGTGGAGGGGAAAAACAGACGGTATTCGGTTGCCATCATAGCCGTTGTCCCTTTGACCGTCAGGGGCTTGGAAAGTTCGGCGGAGATGACCATCCGGCCGGAAGGCTCATAGAGCCGGACACGTACTGGCTGAAGAGTTTTGCGGTCGATCGTCAGTTCCTTGTGAAGTAGGAGCTGGGTTTCAGTCATCTTCACGAAGGAAAGAACGTAGGCATCGGCTTCGTGGTCGAAATGGAGGACGGGCTTTTCCAGAGGGTCTTCTGTGTCGGGCAAGTCGTCGACGGCGAGCACTTCGGATAGCAGATCGGGACGGAAGGGGATGTCCTCACAGCCGGGCTTGCCGACGTTTGCCAGAGCGCCGGTCCACATGGTGTCGGTTTCGGGGATGACTTTGACCCAGAATGCCGTTTTGTTGCAGCCGAGTTCGAAGATGGGGCCGGCGATGGGCTCGTTGCCTGTGAAGCGAAGTTCGCCGGGCTTGCGATGGAGGAGCGCGCCGTCGCCACTGACAGTTCTGCGGCGACCGTCGACGAGGAAACCTGCGGAGAAGTCGTGACGTGCCCAGATGGTTTTTATGGCGGCGTTGTTGGTGCGGAGGTGCGTTAGAACGGTATCAAGGGAGTCGATCTGGCCGTAGTAGTTGGCTTTGGGCGGGGCGGGTGGCTGCTGACAGCCTGTGGCGGTGATGAGAGCGGCCAAGGCGATGGGGATGAGGAGATTTCGCGGATTCACGTCCCTCCCCCGATTCCACCGTCACTGGCGAGAATTTCCTGAAGTTGCAGGCCGAGGTCGGCGAGGTCGGTCTCGTTGAGCTTCGGGTCGAGGACTTCGAGCGGGGCGGCGTCTGGTTGGCTGCCACGCGGGCGAACGGACCACACCGCTCCGGCTGGCGTCTGGTGAGTGCGATCGTGCTTGACGAGCCGTTTGCGCATGAGCAGCAGGGTCAGGACAAAACGGAAGCGGAGTTTGGCGGGGTCTTCGGTGCCTTCGAGATTGATCAGCAGTTGCAGGAGGATGGCGTCATCCACGAACACTTTCTTCGGGGCGTTCGAGGCGGGCATGACCGTCTGCCAACTTGCGAGCAGGCCGGACTTATCGGCATCGGCCCAATATTCGGGAAGTACGTCGAGGCGGACGAACAGGCCGCCGGACTCTTTGAGTAAGGCGTGAAATGGGTGGCCGGGAAGGATCGGTTTCTGGCTGATGGCACAGAGGCCGGCGGGTCGGGTGATCTGGTAGACGCCCTTGGTGGAGGCCGCGGGTGGTTGCGGAGCTGGGTGGGGCGTGGAGACGGCGGGAAGGGGGGGGAGTGGGGTGTTTGAGGGTGCTGACAAGTGGGCGTACCTCCGTGTACGAGAGCTGGAACAGCCGGCGGGCCACTAAAGCATACCGATAAGCGAGGATTGCGCCACCTCGACGGTGGAGAATGGCATCAGGGCTGGAGCTGCCGTCCGAGCGCGTCGGGCCCGGGGGCGGGGGTCGGGGGGGACTTCCCCAACTAGTTGGTGGGCACTGTCTCGGCCGTCTTGTAACGCCAGGGGTCGATCATGGGGATGGCGTCCGGCAGGCGGAGGCTTTCGACGTGGCCTTCGAGGAAGAGATAGTTGCTGGCGGTGGTCGCGCCGTGTCGCCAGGGTTCCAGCACGCGCATGTAATAGCTGGGCTGGTCGGGGTCCACACCCATGTAATAGTCAGGCTCGCTGGTCTTTTTCTCGCCCATGATGATGAAGTTCGCTGGAGAACGGCCGGCCAGATCGCGGCTGGAGTAGCGGACGGCGTTGTCGCCCACCTGATGGCTGATGTTATAGGTGTGGGCGCTGACTGGATCCAGGTCGCTGGGGCAGGTCATGTAGCCCGGTATGTAATCTCTCGGATTCATCGTGGGCGGTTCGGGAAGTTTGCGGAACTTGAAGACGTAGACCGGCCAGCGGAGGTAGGGCTGGGGGGTGTTGACGCCCAGCATGGGCGGGTAGAGCCAGCCCTTGTTGGTCTGCGAATAGATGAGCAGGTCGGCGTAGACCTGTTTCATATTGGACATGCAGGCGACACGATTGGCCTGCTGTCGCGATTTTTTCAGCGATGGCAGAAGCAGCCCGATGAGAATCGCAATGATGCCGATGACCACGAGCAGTTCCACGAGCGTGAAACCCTTGGGTGGGCGCGGCGTGGCGGGTGTAGAAGCATGGTTCCCAGAGACGGGCAGGCAGCGCTTCACGGATTGCATAGTTCTAGTAGTCTAGCCGGTAGTAAGCGTGGACCCTAAAATAATTCTGACAAAAATCTGATGCGGTGGCGGAAGGGCCGTCACCCCCAGAGTGGAGATGACGCCTGTGCCGACTGATCGATCCAGAAGCAAAATCGTGACCGAAGGTTTCCACCGGGCCCCGCAGCGGGCCTTTTTCCGGGCGATGGGGCTGACGGACGCCGAAATCCACCGTCCGTGGGTGGGGGTGGCCAGTACTTGGAACGAGGCGACGCCGTGCAACATCACGCTGGACAGGCAGGCGAAGGCGGCGAAGCGGGGGGTGGAGGCAGCGGGGGCGACGCCACGAGAGTTTGTCAGCATCTCGGTTTCTGACGGGATCGCCATGGGGCACGAGGGGATGAAGGCGAGCCTGATCAGCCGAGAAGTCATTGCCGACAGCATCGAGTTGATGGTGCATGCACACGGGTACGACGCCTTGGTGGGCCTGGCAGGGTGCGACAAGAGTCTGCCGGGCACTTTGATGGCGATGGCGCGGCTGAACGTGCCGAGCATCTTTGTCTACGGCGGGACGATCATGCCGGGGAACTACAAGGGGAAGTCCATCACCATTCAGGAGGTGTATGAGGCGGTGGGGGCGCACTCTGCGGGGAAGATCACCGATCAGGAGTTGCACGACATTGAGTGCGCGGCCTGTCCGAGTGCGGGAAGCTGTGGCGGCCAGTTCACGGCCAACACGATGGCGTGTGTCGCGGAGGCCATCGGGCTGGCGTTGCCGATGAGCGGATCGCCGCCGGCGATTGACACGAGCCGTGACGCGTTTTGTGAGGAGGCGGGGCGGCAGGTGGTGCGGCTGCTGGAGGCGAACATTCGGCCGAGAGACATTTTGACAAAGAAGGCGTTTGAGAACGCGATTACGGTGGTGGCGGCGACGGGCGGGAGTACGAATGTGGCGCTACATTTACCGGCGCTGGCGTATGAGGCCGGGGTTGAGCTGACGCTAGAGGACATTGACCGCGTCAGCCGTCGGACGCCGATCATTGCGGACCTCAAGCCGTTCGGGCAATACACGGCGTTTGATGTGTTTAATGCCGGGGGAATTCCGGCCATACTGAAGGTGTTGCTGGATGGCGGGTTTTTGCATGAAGATTGCATGACTGTGACCGGCAAGACGATTGCGCAGAATCTGGCCGGCGTGTTGCCACGGCTGGATCAGGACGTGATTGTGCCGGTGGCGAAGGCATTTTCACCGACGGGCGGGTTAAACATTTTGCGAGGCAACCTTGCGCCGGATGGGTCGGTGTTGAAGACGGCGGGCGTGAAGCGGTTACAGCACCGTGGACCGGCCAAGGTTTTCAATAGCGAAGAAGAGTGCATGGCGGCAGTGCAGGCGCGGAACATTGTTGCGGGCGATTGCGTGATTATTCGGTACGAAGGGCCGAAAGGTGGGCCGGGCATGCGGGAGATGTTGGGCGTGACTGCGGCGATTGTCGGTCAGGGGCTTGGGTATGACGTCTGTTTGATGACGGACGGCCGGTTCAGCGGGGCCACTCGTGGGCTGATGGTGGGGCATATCGGGCCGGAGGCGATGGTGGGAGGTCCGATCGCGCTGGTGCAGGAAGGCGACATGATCTCGATTGATGCGGCCAAGGGGGAAATCACGCTGGAGGTGTCGGACAGCGAGCTTGCGAAGCGGAAGGCGGCGTGGAAGCCGATCGAGCCGAGGTACAAGCATGGGGCGATGGCGAAGTATGCGGCGTTGGTTGGGCCGGCGAGTTGCGGCGCGGTGACGCACTGATTGGGAGTTCAGATGAAGGTAGACAAGGGGGATTTTGCAGGTGGATCAGTGCGGATGAATACTCAGAAGTGGCGGCTGGGCGAGGGTCTTGGCGTTCTGGGTGCGCTGGGCGTGCTATACTGAACTGAACGTAGTGAACAAGTTGGCCTCCATTTTGGTTTGCGTGGTGCTGCTGGTCATGCAGGTGATGTGCAGCTGCGCGGCGATGGCTGGTAGCGTGGCGGGTGCGCGGGATGACGCGAAGGCGCATGCCTGCTGTGCGAACAAGCCGCCGGTGACGCCTGTTGACGAGACGCATTGCCCGCATTGCGACGGGACCAGCCGGCTGAACCTAGTGCAGGGGGACGTGCCGGTTGGGATGGATGCACTGGCCGGGGCTATTCCGCCGGCGGTGATGATGGACTGGGTGTCACCGCTGCTAGGTGCGCCAGCGATCGCCGTGTGCCGGGCGGCTGAGTGGCGGGTGGGGGAATCTCCGCCGGTGCGTTTGGTCTGCTGTGTCTATTTAATCTGATGCCTCGGTTGAACCAAGCGTTTGCCGCGCGGCCAGTGGGTCGGGCGGCTTTGCAGGTCGTGTTTAACTGGATCAGGTGAAGCAGTGAAACGAATAAGTCATGCCGTTGGCGGCGTCGCGGTCACGGGCGTTTTATTGATTGGCGCAGTGGGTTGCACGAGCGTGGACCCGCGCAAGACTTTTCCGGCGGTGGCGAAGGATGTGAAGTCACGGACGGGCTATCGGGTCGCCTGGGCGACCGGAACGGCTGAAGATGCGGCCGTGCGAGCGGAAGTGTTACGGCTTCTGGAGGGTGAACTCTCGGCACCGGCGGCGGTGCAGGTGGCGTTGCTGAACAACCCGCGATTGCAGGCCGCCTATGAGGATGTCGGCATCGCGCAGGCGGAGCTTGTACAGGCCGGACTGCTGAAAAATCCATTGCTGAATGCATCGGCAAGGTTCCCAACTGGTGGTGGGACGGCGACTGTGGACGTGGGCGTGATGTTCGACTTTCTGCAGCTGCTTTACATACCGATGCGGAAGCGATTGGCGGCGGGTGAACTGGAGGTCGCGCAGTTGGCTGTCACCCAGAAAGTATTACAGACAGCCGATCAGACGCGGCAGGCATGGGTGCGACTGGTGTCGGCCAAACAAAATCTGGAGCTACACCAGAGCATTGCCGCGGCCACGGCCGCAAGTGCAGATCTGGCGGGGCGGATGCGGCAGGCGGGGAACACGACGGAGCTGGAACTGGCCCGTCAGGAAGCGTTTGGAGAGCGGGCACGGCTTGGGCTGATGGCGGCAGAGGAAGAGGCGGCTGTGGCACAGGAAGGTTTGGCGCTGGTGATGGGAGTGGATCTGGATCGGACGACGCTGGTCGTGCCCGCAAGGTTGCCGGACCTGCCAGTGGACGCGCTGGGCGGAGCGGATGCGCGAAAGGCGGCCATCGCGAAGAACATCGAACTGGCCATTCTAAGAAACCAGCTTGAGAGACTTTCGCGGGAACTGGGCCTGACCCGACCAGCCGGCTGGCTTTCGGATTTGGAATTGGGTGTTGCGTTCGAGCGGGATGACGCAGGGGTTGCCAGTGTCGGCCCAGCGGTGGCCGTTCCGCTACCCTTGTTTTCACAGGGGCAGCCGGCGGTGTCCATAGCAGAATCGAAGCTACGGCAGGCGACCAAAATCTATCTGGGTGCGGCCAATGGAGTTGCGGCGCAGTCGAGGCTGGCGGCGCGTGACGTGGCTGCTTCGGAAGCGCGGGTTGAGCGGTTGCGGACGACGCTGGTGCCACTTCAACGGCGTATTACTGCGGCGTCGCAGCTGGAATACAACGGGATGTTGATCGGGTCATTTGAGTTGCTGTCGGCCAAGCAGCAGGAGATTGAGGCGGGCGGAATGTATGTCAGTGCTCTGGCCGACTACTGGCTGGCACGGAGCCGTCTGGAGACTGTGCTGGCTGGCGGAGGTTTTTCTTCGGGCATGTCGTCGTCGCGCAATTTGATGCAGGCACAGCCTGCCGGAGGTCACGAATGAAAACAAATGAATCGGATCGCGAACCGAGTCGTCGCGGGTTGATGGGTGCGGCACTTTGGACTGGCGGGGCCATGGCCTTGGGATCGCAAGTGGCGGTTGCCACCGGTGAGGAAGGGCGGGAAGGTCCGTGGCCGCCGGGTAAAGACTGGTCGGCTGCACGGGACTTGCCGCCCGGTCAGCCTGGTGCGGATTACACGCCGGTGGTTACGCCGAACGGCGGCACTCTGCCGTGGCGTGTGGTGGGCGGCGTGAAGGTCATGCACCTTGTCGCCGAAGAAGTGGATCACGAGTTCACACCCGGCCTGCGGGCGAAGTGCTGGGGGTATAACGGCCGGGTTCACGGCCCGACTATTGAGGCAGTCGAGGGCGACCGCGTTCGGATTTATGTGACGAATCGGCTGGCGGCGTCGACGACCGTTCACTGGCACGGGCTGTTGATCCCGTGCGGTATGGACGGTGTGGGTGGGCTGACGCAGAAAGCGATCTTGCCGGGCGAGACCTACAAATACGAGTTCACGCTACGGCAGCATGGGACGTTCATGTACCACAGTCATCACGATGAGATGACGCAGACGGCCATGGGTCTGATGGGAATGATTGTCATTCACCCGCGCGGCGTATCGGGGGCCGAACGGCCGGACCGCGACTTCGTGTTGCTGAGCAGCGAATGGAAAATAGTGCCGGGAACGAGCCGGCCGGACCCGAACGAGATGAAGGATTTCAATATCCTGACGTTTAACGGCCGGGTTTATCCGGGCACAGAGCCGCTAGTGGTGAAGAAGGGTCAACGGGTACAGCTGAGAATCGGTAACCTTTCGGCAATGGATCACCACGCGATCCATTTGCACGGCCATTCGTTCAAAATTGTCGCCACGGACGGTGGCGAGGTTCCTGTGGCAGCCCAATGGCCAGAGGTCACCGCGATCGTCGCGACCGGCCAGACGCGGACGCTTCGCTTCATTGCGGACAATCCGGGCGACTGGTCGCTCCATTGTCACATGAGCCACCACGTGATGAACCAGATGGGGCACGGTGTGCCCAACCTCATTGGTGTGCGCACCGAAGGACACGATGAGGCTGTTCGGAAGCTGTTGCCACAATACATGACCATGGGCCAGAGCGGCATGGGCGACATGGGTGACATGGGGATGGCTGTCCCCGAAAATAGCATTCCGATGTTGGGAGGGCACGGGCCGCATGATGTAATCACCATGGGCGGGATGTTTACGATCTTGAAAGTGCGAGACGACATCACCAGCTTTGAGGACCCCGGCTGGTATGAAAAGCCTGCTGGAACCATGGCGACGGTGGCGACGACGGATGACCTTCGGGCGGACGGGATCGACCCGGCCCGGGTTGGAACGCGGCCCGCGGCCGATGCACCGCCGCCGGCGCCGGTCGAATCCACACCTGCAACGGCTCCTGCGGTCCTTTACACCTGTTCCATGCACCCCCAGATCATCCGTCCTGCGCCGGGCAAATGCCCGATTTGCGGGATGCCGTTGATCGTTAAGAAGTAAACCGATTCAGGCGGGAAGTGTGAGCCGCCGTGGCGTGGACTTCCTTGAAACCGCATCTTTTTTACAAGGAGTTGGTCATGCGTTCGAGTCACAAGATTCTCTCTGCAAGCGTCCTTCTGAGTTCGCTAATCGCACTGGCGTCGTGGTCGCCGAATGTCGTTCGTGCGGCCGCAGATGTTGCTACCGCTGAGCCTGTGATCGAAACGATCACCGGCGAACTGGTGGACACCGGCTGTTACATCGCTGGCGGTGCGAGCGGCACGGATCATGCGTCGTGCGGCGGGGAATGTCTGGCCAGTGGTGTTCCGGCAGGCGTAGTACCGGCGGGCAAGGGGAAGGACGGCATGCTGTTCCTACTTACTAATCCGCGAGTGGTGTCGAAGTATGTCGGGCAGACGATTAAGATCGAAGGCGTCGTTCACGCCGACGTGCATGGCGTGGACGTCAAGAAACTCAGCGTCAAGGACGGCGAAGGTTGGAAGGACATCGCACTGAAAGACGCGCACCACGGCACTCCCGAAGCGGAAGAGCATCATCACGATGGGAAGTGACTGCGGGCAGTTCCCGGCGAACGTCCTATTTCAACAGGCCGTTTAGCTTTTCAATCTCTGATGTTCGCATCTGCAGCAGTTTTTCCCGAAGTTCTGGCGGGAGCTGGCTGGACCGGACGGCGAGCTGTGCCCCGTTGCCGCCAGTGACGGGGATGAGGAGGATAATCGGGTCGCTGGCCGACGCCGTTGCGGGCGGCAGGCCGTAATACGGGCTGTTGTTCCAGAAGTAGATGCCGTCGCGGGTCGGGACGTAGCCCAGACCTGTGACGGATTGCACGTTCTCCAACACTTCGGTCAGCGGTACGCCCTCGGCAGCCAGGGTGATCTTTTGCGATTCGGGCCGGACTCGCTGCAGGCAGCCGGGCTCGTACGCAAAGGGAATACCGGAGGCCTTGCCAAGGTCGAGCAGCACCTGTGAGAGGTCCACCTGATCCCAGCGGCGGTCGACCATGATGTTTGAAAGTGCCAGCCGTGTGACGACTTCTTTCTGTTCCAGCTCCACCTTGTTGCCCCACAGATACCACGTGTAGTCGGTGGCCGTGTGGCTGATGGCTTCGAGCGCATCGAGCAGGCTGCCGGTGGGGGGCAAGTCCACGACCAGCTGGCGGTGTTCGTCTTTGGTAAACCGTGGCTCAAACTGCTTGACCGGTGAGGTTCCGGCCGCCCCCCCCACCCCCCCACTCGCGCCTGTCGGCAGCGACTTGTTCAATTTGTCTACCAAGGCCTCCAGCGGAAGCCGAGCGCCCCAATCGGCAGGCATTCGGGTCGCGGCCAGATAGTTCAGCGAAGCAAGCTCGTCCAGGGTCGCGCGGCGAGGGCCGCGGCGGGCAAGGCCGTCGACGGGACGCAGTTCGATCACATCGGCCCGGGCTTCGTATGTCAGGCCGAGGCGAAGGGAGATGGCATCTAGCGCCTGGCGCAGGGTCTGGTTTTCGATTCTGGCAGAGACGTTGGTGTTCGGGCCGTAGGGCAGGATTTGCCCGGCGGCCGGGGTGATGACGAAGCGGACACCGGTGAGTGCGGTGATCTGGGCCAGTGCATCCGGCAACGGTCCGGCGAGCGTGATCTTAATCTGCTTGTCCAGAGCCTGCTGGACTAGTGGGGCAAGCGTCGCCGCGGCGGTGGGCGCGGGCGTGGCGGCTGAGGGGGCGGCCGGTACTGGCGGCTCAGCGGCGGCGGCTGCGCCAGCGAGAAGGGCCGTTGCGGCGGAAGTGATGAGGTACGAACGAATACGGAACGAGAGTGGTTGCATGCGTGCCCCGGATGATACCGCCCGGTATCCATCTGGGCAGACCCGCGAGCAACGACCCGGATAGGAAAAACTCAATAGGCCCGGGCATATTGGTTCTGCAGGGGCGGCGGCACGCCCAAAATTCGGGCGGCGTCGATGGGGAAATTGGGGTTTCGGATGCTTTCTCGGGCGATCAGAACCAGATCCGCCTTCCCGCTAAGGACGATGTCATCCGCCTGTCTGGCATCAGTGATCATGCCGACGGCTGCGGTGGGTACATCGGCCTGAGACTTGACGGCTGCGGCCAGCGCCACCTGATAGCCGGGGCCGACGGGGACGTTGGCTTTGGGAGTGTTGCCGGCGGAGGAGCAGTCGATCAGATCGGCACCTGCGGCCTTAAGTTGGCGGGCGAGGTAGACGGAATCTTCAATGGTCCAGCCGCCGTCGACCCAGTCCGTCGCGCTGATGCGTACGAGCACCGGCAGATTTTCCGGCCAGACGCTTCTCACGGCGGCCGTCACTTCACGGATCAGGCGGGTACGCCCTTCGAATGAGCCGCCGTAGCCGTCGGTGCGCTTGTTGGAAAGTGGTGAGTAAAAGGTGTGGAGCAGGTAGCCGTGGGCGCCGTGCACCTCAGCCACCTGAAATCCGGCGGCATATGCCCGTTTCGCAGCGGACTTGAACGCGGCAACAATCGTTGCGATGTCGGCGACCGTGGCTTCGGCCGGTGTGTGCCAAGTGGTGTCAAAAGGAATGGCCGACGCGCCGATGGTCTGCCACGCCGCTGCGCCCTGCTCTGTCGTCAGTGGCTTTCCACCTTTCCATGGCAGATCACAAGAGGCTTTACGGCCTGCATGGGCGAGTTGAATGGCCGCGACAGCGCCCATTTGTTTGATGAACGCGGCAACGGGGGAGAGGGCTTTGATGTGGTCATCAGACCAGATGCCCATATCGCCGGAAGTGATGCGGCCGCGGGCTTCAACTGCGGTGGCCTCCATCATGACAAGCCCCGCGCCGCCAGCGGCGCGTGCGCCCAAGTGCATCAAGTGCCAGTCGTTGGCGTGACCATCGACGCTGGAGTATTGACACATCGGAGAAATGCCGATGCGGTTTCGAAGTGTCAAGGAGCGAAGGGCGAGCGGCGAGAAGAGATGGCTGTCAGGCATGTTGCCGTCAGTATAGGCAGTGGTTCGATGGAGATTGAACAACAGCGACGACGCTTGGCATCGCTAGACGCAGACCCGGCATCGGTCGCAGGTGAGGTTGCAGCTGATGCAACCGGTCACGCGGGTATGGAGCAGTTGCAGCAGCAATTCATCTGGCCCTAGTGGCGGCGCCAAGTGCCAGCGAGTGTGGGGGTGATGAGCAGCGGCCTCGGTCAGCAAGGCCGGGATGTCACTCGTCCAGTGCCGGCCGGGCCCTAGGAAAAACGGCACGCAAATGATTTCCGAAGCGCCATCGGCCACGCACGCGGCATAGGCGGCGGCGATGGAGGGCTCGGCCAGTTCCATGTGGGCCGGACGGACGATGGGAAACTCGGCGGCAAAGCGTGCTGCGAAGGCGGCGGCTGTCTGCTCTAAAAGCACGTTGCTGTCGGCACGCCGGGAGCCGTGGTCGACGATGATCAAGCCTCGAACAGTGCCGGGGTTAGTTTTGGCTGGCTCGGCGCCCAAAGGTCACCTCCACGGTGATGGTCTTACCGTCGCGCTCAATAACGGCCTTTGCCTTGTCGCCGGGCTTGAACTGGTTGTAGGCGGTTTGCAGATCTTCGACATTGTCGATGCGCTGGTTGCCGATTTTCGTCAGGACGTCGCCAGCCTGAATGCCGGCCTTGGCGGCGGCACCGTTGGCGGTCACGCCGGCGACCTTCATGCCCTTGTTATCGCCTTGGGCCATGTCGGGCATGATGTTGAGCGCGACGGCATCGGCCTGTGGACCGCTGCCGGGTCCGCCAAGCTGGACGGCTTCGCCATCGAACTTGTCGATGTAAGCGGCCTTCGGTGCGGTTTGAAGTTGGTCCAGGCAGTCGGCAGCGAAGTTGACGATCTGCTGCTCGCCCGTGAAGTTGATCTTTTCCCAAGTGTCGCCCGGGCGGTGGTAGTCGGCGTGCAGGTCGGTGAAGAAGAAGAGGACTGGGATGCGCTTCGAACCGAACGATTCGTGGTCGCTGGGGCCTTTGCCGCCGCGGCCGATATTTTTCCAGGTCAGGGGCGAGTGATCGTCGGCATTTTTGATGACCTGTGCGAAGACGTCAGCGGTACCGTTGCCGCCGATGCCTATGGCGTCGGAATGCAGTCGGCCGACCATGTCCATGTTGACCATGTAGGCGATCTTTTTGAGGTCAATGGGCGGATTGGCAACGAAGTATTGGCTGCCGAGCAGACCCTCTTCTTCGCCGCTGAAACCCATGAAGATCATGGTGCGGTTCTGAGGCCCGGCAGCGGCAAATCGCCGCATCAGGGAGAGCATCGCGGTTGAGCCGCTGGCATTGTCGTCGGCCCCGTGGTGAATGGCGTGCACCCCCGGCGCGAGAGAGCCCATGCCGCCCATGCCGAGATGGTCGTAGTGGCTCCCTACGACGATGTATTCGTCGGCGTTGGGGCCGGTACCGGGGAGTACGCCGATGACATTGCGAAGGTAGGTTGTTTTGCGGTCGAGCTTGACTTCGCCTGTGGCGGTAATGGCCGACAGATCGCGTGATGCGGGTACGCCGCTGGTGTCAATCGTGCTCTGAAGCGTTGAAAGGTTTGGGGCACCGGCCTCCGCCAGCAACAGATCGGCCTGCTTTTGCGTCAGCTGGATGACCGGTAACATTCCGCCGCGGGCCATGCCAGCGGCCATCATGCTGTCGGCGCCGTGATACCTGGGCGGGTTGACAATGATCAGGCCGGTTGCCCCGTGGGCAGCGGCCTGCTGGGCCTTGCGGATCAACGAAGCTTCGCCGCTGAAGCCGTTTTCGGAAAAGCGGCTCTTACCATCGGCCGTGTGAGGCTCGTAGCGGAGGGCCAATACGACTTTTCCCTTGGCATCAATCCCGGCGTAATCATCGTACTTCTGGCTGGCGGAGGTGACCCCGTAGCCAACGAAAACGACCTGCCCCTGAAAGGTTTTGGAAGCCGTCGGCGGAATGGGTTGAAAGTCGGTGTTCAACACGAGCGCGGTGCCGTTGAACGCCACGTGGGTCTCAGGTGATGCGACGGGGGGCAGTCGGAAGGGGAAGGGCTGGAAGTAATCAGTTCGGCCGGGCAAGGGCTTCAGGCCGTTGTTCTTAAACTCGTTGGCGATGAAGTCGCCGGCGAGTTGGATGCCCTTGGTGCCGGGGCCACGACCTTCCAGGCTATCGCTGGCCAGATAGGCCAGGGTGCCTTTCATGTAGGCCAACTCTGCTGGTTGTCCGCCGACGGGCTGGGGGATGGACATGGCTTGAGCGGAGGTCGCACCGGCCGTCGGTCCGGTGACCTTTGAGGGTCCGGTTGAAGAGCATCCGGACAGAAAAGCGACCAAACTGAGCGTCGCTACCGATGACCAACCGAGCTTTGCCATATTGCCGGGCAATGTAGCCGCGGGGAGAGACGCCCACCAGCTCAAGTTTGGGCGGTTCGGTGGCTGCGGATTGTTGCGTTGGGCGAGGGCTGCGGTGAGGGACCTACCCGCGGCCAAAACCCTCCTTGTTGCGCCAAATCGCCGGTCCGCCTACACTTTCAGATGTTCGGCACGTGGGCAGGGCGGTCGGATGCTCCTACACTGAATGATTCGGGCAAGATGGCCCGGGTATCTGGTCGAAAAGAGTGTTAGGTCCGATCCACCGTCGTCGCCGAGAGTTAGCGGCACAGCACGAGAGAAGCATTTCAAATGGCAGATCAGCAGAACTCATCGAATTCCGGTTCGGGTGGCAATAACGGCGGGCCGAGGAAGCCGGGCCAAGGTCGTCCGGGTAACGGACCGGGTGGCGTACGCGTCGGCCGCGGGCTGTTCGGGTGGGTGCTATTCATCTGTCTGGCGTTCACGCTGTTTGTGCTGCTGAACCACGGCGGGCGAGGCAGCGAAGAGATCAGCTTCAGCACCTTCATGAATCAGGTGAAGAGCCACAACGTGTTGACGGTGCAGGCCGAAGGCGACGAGATTTCGGGTAAGCTGCGTCAGTCGCAGCCGGTGGGCGAAAACGGCCGCACGGTCGACAGCTATCGCGTGACCGTTCCGCCGGGACTGACCGGCACGATGGATTTCGCAAAGTTCGTGGACGAGGCCGGCGGTTCAGCCGACCAGAAGTTCGTCAATAATCAGAACCTGTTTCTGAACATCATCTTGAACCTGCTGCCGTGGGCGTTCTTTGTTCTGATCATTTACTTCTTCATTTTCCGCCAGTTCCGTTCGAGTGGTGGGGCGGGCGGGATGCTGGGCAACTTTGGCCGTAGCCGCCATCGCATCAGTAGTAAGGAACATACGAACATCACCTTCGACGATGTGGCTGGCATTCAGGAGGCCAAGGACGAAGTGCAGGAGATCGTTGAGTTCCTGAAGAACCCCAAGAAGTTCCAGCGGCTGGGCGGGCGCATTCCGCGTGGGGTATTGCTTGTCGGCGAGCCGGGCACGGGCAAGACCCTTCTGGCCAAGGCCATCGCGGGCGAAGCGGATGCACCGTTCTTCAGCATAAGTGGCAGCGACTTCGTTGAAATGTTTGTCGGTGTGGGTGCCAGCCGCGTGCGTGACCTGTTCAAGCAGGCGAAGGATAACTCGCCGTGCATTATCTTCCTCGATGAAATTGATGCCGTAGGCCGTCGCCGTGGTTCGGGTTTCAGCAGTGGCGGACACGATGAACGTGAGCAGACGCTGAACGCGATTCTGGTCGAGATGGATGGCTTTGAGACCAACGATCAGGTCATTGTCGTTGCGAGCACCAACCGAGTGGACGTGCTCGATCCCGCACTAACGCGGCCGGGCAGGTTCGACAGGCAGGTCTATGTGCCGCTGCCTGACGTGAAGGGGCGTATGGAGATTTTGAAGGTGCACGCCCGCAAGGTGAAGGTCGGCCCGAATGTCGATCTGACGCGGCTTGCACGGGCGACGCCCGGCTTTAGTGGTGCTGACCTGGCTGCGACCATCAACGAGGCAGCACTGGGCGCGACGCTGGCGAATAAGGATTTTATCGAGCAGGACGATCTGGAAGAGGCACGCGATAAGGTCCGTTGGGGCCGGGCTAAAAAGAGCCGCGTCTTCGATGAAAAGGAAAAGCTTGCGACGGCCTACCACGAAGCCGGGCATGCAGTCATTCAGTGGCTGGAGAAGGACAATGCCGATCCGATCCACAAGGTGACCATTATTCCGCGCGGTCGGGCTCTGGGGGCGACGATGACCCTGCCGGAAAAGGACCGCACCAACTACGGCCGTAAGTGGAGCATTTCCTGGATCAAGATGGGCCTTGCAGGTCGCATCGCCGAGGAAATGTTCACCGGCGACGTGAACACTGGCGCTGGCGGCGACATTCGTCAGGTCACCAGCATCGCCCGCAGCATGGTGCGGGAATGGGGCATGAACGAGCGCGTCGGTTTCGTGTTCTATGGTGAGGACGAGAACAAGGTTGGCGCTTGGGGTGCCGGTGCACGAGAGTATTCCGAGGAGACGGCCCGCGTCATCGACGAAGAAGTGAAAAAGCTGATCACGTCGCTTGAAGTGGAAACCCGCCAGACGCTTCAAGCCAACCGTGATCGTGTCGAGGCGCTGGCCAAGGCCCTGAATCGCTACGAGACGCTCGATGCGGCTGACGTCGACCGTCTGATGCGCGGCGAGGCCATGACCCGCCCGACTGTCAACGATCTTCTTGAACGGGAAACCCGCAAGCCCACCAGCGGTCTTTCCGGCCCGACACCGGAACTGCCGGGCGGGTTGGGTGGCCTGCCTTCACCGGCCTAGCCTGTTTCGGGTGACCGCACATGCCTGAACAGACTGCTGAGTCACTTTCAGTTGCTGCGCGTCAGGCTGGGCTGGCGATGGCGGCCATACTGGCGCCAAGGCGGTCGGCGGCGATACTTGGCTTGGCCGAAGGCCTGCGACGAGACAGTGCCGAGATCCTTCGCGCTAACGGGCGGGACGTGGCAGCGGCTACGGCTGCGGGCCTCGATGCGGCACTGATCGAGCGACTGCGGCTGGATGATGCTCGGGTCGAGAAGATGGCCAAAGCGGTCGAGGAAATAGCCGCCCAGCCTGACCCTGTTGGGTCGGTGGTCGACCAGAACATCCGACCCAACGGCCTGAATATCAAGCGAATCCGCGTGCCGCTGGGTGTCGTCTTGTTTGTCTATGAATCCCGTCCGAACGTTACCAGCGATGCAGCCGCGCTGGCCCTGCGTTCGGGCAACGCCATCATTCTGCGTGGCGGTAAGGAATCGTTGCACAGCAATCTCGCCATCGGACGGATCGTACGCGATGCGGTTACTACGGCCGGACTTCCGGAGGATGCGGTGCAACTGGTCGAGTCGACCGACCGCGCACTACTCGGCGGGCTTTTGCGCCGGTCCGGTGAAATCGACCTTGTCATCCCGCGAGGCGGCAAGGGCCTCATCACGGCCGTTGTCGACCAGGCACGCATGCCCGTTCTGAAGCACTTTGATGGTAACTGTCACCTGTACGTCGATGCCTCGGCCGTCGCCATGCCCGAGCGGGTGGTTGAGGTTTGCGTCAATGCCAAGACCAGCTACCCGGGTGGTGCGGTCTGTAATGCGGTTGAAAAAATCCTGTTCCATGAAGCGGCGGCCGGACTGATTCCGGCTGTCTGTGCAGGCCTTGCCGCCAAAGGTGTCGAGATTCGAGGAGACGAAAGCGTCCGCGCTGCCTATGCGGCCGCCATTCCGGCCACCGAAGCCGATTGGCACGCGGAGTACCTTTCATTCCGGATCGCACTGAAGGTGGTCAAAAATCTTGACGCGGCCATTGCGCACATCAACCTCTATGGTTCCCGCCACACGGATGGCATCCTGACCAACGATGCCGCTGCAGCTGAGGACTTCACCCGGCGGGTGGATACCGCCAGCGTGATGATCAACGCCTCCACCCGCTTCGCAGACGGCGGCGAGTACGGCCTCGGTGCCGAACTCGGCATCAGTACTGATAAACTCCACGCCCGTGGCCCGATGGGCGCGTTCGACATGACCACCACAAAGTGGGTCGTCACCGGTGATTTCCACTGCCGCTAATGTTGAATCGCATCGGCGGCAAACTTGCCGGCCGCGACCAAAAGGCAAAGCGCCAGCGCGCGTCTGAGCGTTGACCCGGAAAATCTTCGCGTACTCAGGTAAGTCCCAGCGGCTGCTCCCGCTAACACGCATGGAATCCATAGAATCAGCGCACGAGGGAGGTGATCGAACAAATGCCCCGATCCACTGACCGCCTGTCCTGCTAGCCCCGCCAGCGACGTCAGCAGAATAAAGGCCGCAGAAACACCGGCAGCAATTCGCACGGGCGCCCATCGAAGCCCCAATAAAATCGGAGTGAGGAAAATGCCGCCACCGGTACCGCTCAGTCCCGAGAGTGCGCCGACTACGCAGCCCACGGCGAGCAGCGATGGAAGCGGTGCGAGCGTTGTCTCTGGCTCAACGGCCGTCGGCCGTGCGGCCCGCCACAGCCGCCACGCCGCCGCGGCCAAACAAACGGCCAGTAGCAGCTTGAAGGCAGGCGCAGGCAGAGGGTACTTGCCGCCCAGGAATGCCGCAGGGATGGCTGTGACTGCCAGTGGCGCCACCAGCCGCCAATGGGTCTGCCCCAAAGAACCAAATCGCCAGGTCGTAAAGCTTGCCACAAAGACATTCAGAATCAGTGCCACCGGCTTGATCATCGCGGCCGGAAAACCAGCCAGCATCATTACGGCGATATAGCCACTGGCCCCGGCATGACCGACCGATGCGTAAAGCGCGGCTGCGACGAAAAAGCACAGTCCTATCAGGTAGTCCACAACCCGCCTCTCACGGCACCAGCCATTGTGCAGAGGTCATCCGACCGTGTTCAACGCCGAACCGCAGCCGCTGATGTCCCGTGTGAATCAGATGGAGCCATTCGAGTTCGTGCAGTTCCACCACCACCACACCGAAATGAGGCCAGCCTGATTCGGAGTCTGTCGGTGCAATGGGCGGCGCTTCCGCGACGCACGACGAGCCGACAGGGCCGCCATAGCACGCGCGACTGTCCTTGCGGGATTTCTCCCAGCGCACCCGCGCAAGTTCATCCTGATTGTGCAGCCGCGCTGTGCCGCCCGCCCGAAGTTGAATGCTGGTAGCCGGGTCATACCAAAGCAGCGTGGCGGATGGATTCGCTTTCAGTTCTGCCCATTTCGGGCTGCGGGCGTCGGTATGAAAGTTGATGGTCCCGGCTGCCGGGTTTGCCTCTCGCATCACGACCAAGCGTGCCTGCGGCATGCCTCCGGTTCCGACAGTTGCCAGCGTCATCAAGTGATAAGCGTATTGGCCCGGATTCACCGCCGTCACCAACGACTGCCATGCGATTGCATAGATCTCGGACGGCGTCAGCACGAGGGCTGTCCGTGTACTGCCCGCCAGTTCAGAGGATGCTGCAGCGTTGTCCGCCACTGCTATCAGGCTCCGACAATCCGGGATTGCGCTGCCGCACCTCCGCCCCCACCGCCCCCGCCCCCGCCACCGCCCGCCGCAGGTCCAAGTGGCTTCAACCACGACTGCTGCACTTTTCGAAGCAGGTCATAAAATTCCACCTGCGCCAGGTTCAGATTCTTGATCTGGATGTGCCCGACAATGCGAGACTGCAACTGCTGCAACTTCAGTTGTTGGGCGTCCGTCACGGGCATGCCGGTCTGCTCCTGCCGCGACAGGGCTTCCAGTTCCTTATCGAAGTCGCCAAGAAGCCGAGACGCTTCGGGGTCGGCTGTAACGAGCCGTTGAGCCTCTTTGTAGCGGGCAATGGCCGGATGGCCAGCCAGCAAATCGCCCAGTTTTCCAGCAGCGGTCAGGATTTCAGTGGTATCAGTCGGCATGAGATTCCTCTTATTGGCCCCGCACTATACTCCCGAAACGTGACCCATCCCAATGGCCCTATTTTGCAACCTTCCCGATACGACCGGCAGGCCCGCCTGCCGCAGGTCGGGCCTGAGGGTCAGGCGGAGATCAGAGCCTCAACCGTCGTGGTCGTGGGCTGTGGGGCATTGGGCTGCGTGGCCATCGATCACCTAGCTCGGGCCGGTGTCGGTACTTTGCGATTGATCGACCGCGATATCGTTGACTTCACCAACCTCCAGCGGCAATCGCTCTACACAGAGGCTGACGCGGCCGCCGCGCTGCCGAAGGCCGAAGCTGCAGCGGCCCGTGTGTCACAAATCAACAGTGAGATCAACATTCAGCCCCGCGCCGAAGAACTTAATAGCGAATCCATCGACCGGCTACTCGGCGGGGCCACTGTATTGATTGACGGGACCGACAATCCCAGAACGCGTGGCCTACTCAACGACTGGTCGGTCAAGTCGGGTACGCCTTGGGTTTATGGGGGTGTCGTCGGCACGGCCGGCCGCTCGATGGGTATCCGGCCGGGCGTTGGCCCTTGTCTGGCCTGTGCTTTCGGGAGGCTTCCGTCAGCAGGCGAACTTGAAACGTGCGAAACGGCCGGTGTTCTGGGGCCATTGGTGGGAATGGTCGCCTCGGTTCAAGCGGCGACGGTGATCGAGCTTCTTACGGCTCAACCGAATAAGGCCGACACCGCGACAATGGTAGTGCTTGAAGCCTTGCCGATCAGGATGTCCCAGTTAGCCATCGATCGGGATGCAGCCTGCCCTGTCTGCGTCGGGCTGCGGTTCGACTACCTCCACGGGCCGGCACCCGATGATGCGAAAATGTGTGGTCAGAATGTCTGGCAGTTTAAGCTCGGGCGAACACTCGACCTTCCGGTAATGGCGGCCCGGTGGCAACGTGCCGGTTTGCAGGTGGTCGCAACACGCCTCATGGTCCGTGGCCGCAGCGGTGCTGAGCACTGGCACTTCTCGGCCTTTGCCGATGGCCGCGTGTTGGTGAGCGGCTTTGCGGACCGCGAAAAGAGCGCGAATATCATGGCACGATACGTCTCTGTTTAGCTATTTCATGTTATTTGTAGCCTCGGTAACTGTGCACTTGAAGTATCCCCATCAATCCCGCTATGTTTAGTAGGCGATGCCTGCGGTGACCTACTTATTCCTACTCTCCGGCGGTGCCCGTACTAAGCGGAGGCACGTATGACTGCTGCCGATGTGGCGTTTATTCGGCTATCGGACGACCTGTTGGCGCGCGTTGTTCAACACCTTGTCGCGGCGTATCCCAACGAAGGATGTGGCTTGCTTCTCGGCCGGGATAACTCTGCTGGCCGATCTGTGATCGATGTTCAGCCGCTGGCCAACGTTCGGCCGGCCGATGAGCAGCGCAACCGTTTTGATATCGACAGCACCGCCCTTCTCGCGGCCGAAAAGGCTGCGGCCGATCGTGGGCTAGCAATCGTGGGCTTTTTCCATTCACACCCGGATGCGGAGGCACGGCCAAGCGACTTCGACTTGCGTCATGCATGGCCTTTTTACAGCTACGTGATCACGGCAGTTCATCAAGGCGCGGCAGGACGGACCACCAGTTGGGTGCTGGATGAGGCCGCCGGGTGTTTTGACGAACAGCCGATGGATATCCTGCCTGGCTCATCTATTTAACGACCCTTCACCGTCTGGAGTTACTGTCATGCCGCTTCGTCCGCAGGGAAAGATTTTCAACAACATTACCGAGACCATCGGGGGGACCCCACTGGTACGGATCAACCGCCTGATTCCGGAGGGTCACGCGACAGTGCTGGCCAAGTGCGAGTTTTTCAATCCGCTGGGGAGTGTGAAGGACCGTATCGGCCTGAACATGATTGAATCGGGCGAGCGCGCCGGGAAAATTTCGAAAGGCACCGTGATTGTCGAGCCGACCAGTGGCAACACCGGCATCGCACTGGCTTTCGTCTGTGCGTCCAAGGGCTACAAACTGATCCTGACGATGCCTGAAAGCATGAGCGTCGAGCGTCGCCGCCTGCTACGTGCACTGGGGGCAAAGGTCGTGCTCACGCCAGCCGCCGACGGGATGCGCGGGGCCATCAACAAGGCCGATGAAATCGCCAAAGAGACACCGAATTCGTTTGTGCCCCAGCAGTTTAACAACCCCGCCAACCCCGACATTCACGTCAAGACGACGGCCGAGGAAATCTGGGTTGATACCGACGGTAAGGTTGACATCCTGGTGTCCGGTGTCGGCACGGGCGGAACCATTACTGGCGTCAGCCGCGTGATCAAGGCGCGTCGGCCCACCTTTCAGGCCATCGCCGTTGAACCGGTGGCCAGCCCGGTCATTACGCAAACGCGGGCAGGGCAGGAAGTGAAGCCGGGCCGCCACAAGGTTCAGGGGATCGGCGCGGGTTTCGTGCCGGGCAACCTGGACCTGAAACTGATTGACGAGGTTCTGCAGATCACCGATGAAGAGGCCTTCGAGTGGGGCCGCAGGCTGCACAAGGAAGAGGGCATCCTCGGCGGTATCAGCAGCGGCGGAAACATGGCCGCGGCAGCCAAAGTGGCCGCACGTCCCGAAAACAAGGGAAAGGTCATCGTGACGATCATGTGCAGCTTTGGCGAGCGATACCTTTCGACGCCGCTTTTTGAAGACGAACCGGCTGCACAGTAACTTGGCAGCCTCCCTCAACCAATACCACCCACTACGAGGACTCAATGACTACGACCGCAACACATACTGAAGTGAAATCGACCAACGTCACCTGGCATAAGGGCGACGTGACCCGTGCCGACCGTCAGAAGCTTCTGGCGCAGAAGGGCGTGACGGTCTGGTTCACCGGCCTTTCAGCTTCGGGTAAGAGCACGATTGCCAGTCTGGTCGAGGGCAAATTGCTTTCGCTCGGTCGGCTCTCGTACCGGCTGGACGGGGACAATATCCGGCTCGGACTGAACAAGAACCTTGGTTTCTCGGCTGAGGATCGGGCGGAGAATATCCGCCGGATTGGCGAGGTGGCCAAGCTCTTCACGGACACCGGGGTCGTTACGCTGGTCAGCTTCATTTCGCCGTATCTGAAGGACCGGCAGGCGGCCCGCGCAACGCATACGCCGGGCGATTTTGTAGAGGTGTATGTCAACGTCAGTCTGGCGGCGGCGGAGTTGCGAGACCCGAAGGGGCTGTACAAGAAGGCGCGTGCCGGGCAGATCAAAAACTTTACGGGCATTGATGACCCATACGAGGCGCCGGAGAGCCCTGAGATCCTCATAGACACGGAAAACGCCACAGCCGAGCAGGCTGCCGATCAGGTGATCGCGTATCTGAAAGCCAGTGGCAAACTGACCGCTTGATACCTTGCTGCGATCTTGCGTCTGACGTTGTAAGGCGGAGAAATGAAAACCAAGCGACGTCCTGTTCCGGCCCCGGCTGGTGGGTTTGTAGATATGCACTGCCATTCGACGGCCAGTGATGGCGAGTTATCGCCGTCGCTGGTCGTTCAGCGAGCGGCCGAGGCGCGCCTGACTGGGCTTATTCTGACCGACCACGACACGGTGGCGGGCTGTCAAGAGGCGGCAGCGGCTGCCGTCAAGCATGGCATCGACTTCCTGCCCGGTGTGGAGTTGAGTTGCGAATACCCAAGGCCGGGAACAATGCACCTGTTGGGGTATGGGGTGGATCCCAACAGCCCCACGCTGTCGCGCATGAACGAACAACTTCAGGAAGGCCGGACAGACCGCAACGCGCGGATCATCGAGCAGATGCAGGTGGCCGGGCTGAATATCACGATGGCCGAAGTATTGGCCGAGGCTCAAGGGACGGTAGGGCGGCCGCATATTGCCAAGGTGCTGCTGCACAAGGGATATGTAGGGACGATAAAAGAGGCGTTTGATCGGTACCTTGGGCAGGGGGGCAAGTTTTATCAGGACAAGGAACGACTTACCGCCACGCAGGCGATCGGCATGGTGCATGATGCGGGCGGCGTGGCCGTGCTGGCCCACCCGGTGCAGTTGCGGCGCGAAAATCTGGCCCAGCTGGCAAGTGTGATCAAGGACTTGGCCGATGTGGGGCTGGACGGGGTTGAGATCATCCATTCCGACCATCGTGAGAGCCTGATCGCCGAGTTGCAGGAGATGGCGGCGCGCTATGGGCTGCTGTGCACGGGTGGTAGCGACTTTCATGGGAAGTCTAAGAGTCATATCAAACTGGGTTGGGCTGGGCGACGGCGGATCGGTCGGGAGTATTTTGACGGGGTGGTTCGGGCTGTTGCCAGGCGGCGGGCTGTGGTTGAAGTGGGGTCGCCGTGACACAGGCAGTTGCGCTCATCACGCCCGCCGATCGCGATTGGGCGGCCCGACTTGAATCCATGCGCGCTGACGAGTTGATTGGCTCGGCAGCTGACCGACTGGAGGGGAAGCTGGTGATGAGCAGTAGTTTTGGGGCGGATTCGGCGGTGTTGTTGCACCTTGCGACGCGTGTGCTGCCACGAATCAAGGTGATCTTCGTCGACACCGGATATCTGTTTTCCGAGACCCATGCATTCATGGAGGCTCTGCGGCGGAGGCTGGATCTGAACATATGGGCGTATCGCACGCGGAACGATCCTGCAGCGTATCTGGCGCAAGCGGGTGAAGGCGCTTGGACGTGGCGAAACGATGTGGAGCGGTGCTGTGCGGCCAATAAGAACGAACCGTTCGAGCGGGCGATGGGCGAGTTGCGGCCGCTGGGGTGGCTGCGGGGGATCCGACGGCAGCAGTCAGAAACGCGGGCACGGGTGGGCGTGTGCGACTGGAGCGGGCGCTACAACTGTTGGGCCATCAGTCCGATTGCGGCATGGACCCGGAAGCAGGTGCACGATTATCTGAAGGAACACGACTTGCCGTATCACCCTCTGGTAGAGAAGGGTTACACGAGCATCGGGTGCTCGCCTGAGAGCTGCACACGGCCGATCACCGATGGCGGGGACGAGCGGGGCGGACGATGGGCGGGAACGGACAAGAAGGAATGTGGGCTGAATATCTAGGGGGTGGTTTGGGGTTGGATTCGGGCTTCGATGTAGCGGCTGTGGGCGTCAAGGTAGGTCTGGCGGATGAGGTTGCGGGTCTCGGATTCTGTGGGGAATCCGGCGGAGTAGCCGGGTACGACCGGGTCAATGGTGAGGTGTGCGGCGTGTTTCCAGTGGGCAATGAGGTCGGTGATGTCTTCGTCGCCGACGGCCATGCGGATCATGGTCGGGCTGATGCCGGCTGCTTCGAGGGCAGCGTCGTCGAGCTCAGAGTGGGTGGTGAGCGCTGGGCAGGAGACGATCGTGTTGGACTGGCCCAGAGAAATCATGTGGCCGAAGGTCGGAGAGAGCGAATCGAAGAAACGCTTGAAGACTTCGCGAGGGAGGTGGCCGAGGTCGACGGTAAACAGGGGAGCGGGGAGGCCAAGGAACAGATCGGTATCGGCGCCTTCGTCCTTGATGTGGGCTGGTAGAGAACCGTCGGCGGGCAAGCCAAGGCCGTGACCGCGGACAGTGACGTTGGGGTGGGCCGCGAGGTAGCGGGCGAGGATGCGGGTGTTCACGCATTTGGTGAGCATGCGAACTTCGAGCGTGCGCATGCCCTGCAGGACGTCGAAAGCCGCGTCGGCGTTGAGGAAGGCACCTTTGATGTAGTAGACGTTCCAGAAAAGGGTTTCATTCCAAGGTGTCCCTGTAGGGGTGTCGTCGGACGTGTGACCCTTGGGCACGAACATGTCGCGGGTCTTGCCGATGACGCAGCCGGCGATGACGGATCCGTTTCCGGAGATGTCCTTGGTGTAGGAATGGATGATGAAGTCGGGGCGCTCGCCCTCGTCTGTTCGCTGAAGGGATTTCATGAGGAAAGGTGTTGCGACGGAGGCATCGAGCATGACGCGCAGGCCGAGGCGGTGTGCTTCGCGGCAGATGGCAGGGACGTCCAGCACGTAGCCGTGGGGGTTGCAGGGGGATTCGAGGTAGACGTAGATCTTCCGGCCGGCGGCGAGGCGGTCCGCGTATTTTTTCTCAACGGCTTTCAGAGTGGCGAGGAAGTCGGGGGCACCAAAGCCATCGAACTGTTCGACCGCGATACTGAGGTTGGAGGGCTTGGCGAACCAGTCATGAATGAGCTGGTGGGCGCCGCCGTAGATATTGCGGGAGGTGATCAGGATGTCTTCGCGGCCGAGCAGGTGCGATAGGATGGCATCAATGGCGGCCATGCCGGAGTTGAAGTTCCATGCGAAGTACTCGGCGGCGTAGGGGCCGGCTTCCATGTCTACGATGTGGTTCGCCAGCGCTACGGAGGTGGGGTTCAGAAGGCGCGAATAGATTTCAAGAAGGAGTTCCTTGCCCTGAAAGGCGTCTTCGATCCATTCTGCACAGGCATAAATGTAGGTTGCGGTACGCGTGATGACGGGGTTTGCCGCGAAGATCGCGGTGACGTTATCGAATACGGCGTACGGGCCTTTGGCGGCGAGGGTGGCACCCGAGTAATTCAGCGACTGGTACGAACGACGGTTGGGGTTCTGGAGGTTGTCAAGCAGTTTGGCGAGCTGGAATGAGAGGAATTTTTTGGCGTTGAAATAGGCGATGCGGTCGGAGCGGTCTAGGCCTGAAAGGGTGCGGGCGGTGACGACCCAGAGGGCCTGCATGTCGTCAGCGGATTCGTAGATGCGGCGGGCCAGACGCTCGATGACATGGCCGATTTCGGTGGTCGGGTCGATGCCGAAGTGACGGAGCTGTTCTTCGACGAGTTCCTCGGCTGTGGTGGCGGTGGAGGTCTTGCGCAACGGGGAGAGCAGGCGCATCTGGTCGAGAGTGTGGTCGGCCGGGGGGTGCGGGGTGGCGGGGGAAGTGGGTGGGATGCGCGTGGTCATGGGGTGCCTCGGAATTTTTGCGGGGTGGGTAGCTGGAGGCGGATTATATCGACGGATTACGGTAACGGGGGGTTGGTGACTTTGGAGTTTAGAGCGCTGACGACGCCTGCATGTCTCATTTTGCAATTGCTGTACGGCGGTCATTAAGGCCCACGGGCTGGCGCTGCAAGCAGCGCCAGCCCGTGATGGAGGTTGGCATAGCGTCGTGTGATGCCCTGTCTATCGGCGGCGGCGGGCGAGCAGGGAAAGGGCCGCCAGCGGGAGCAGTGTGGCTGTCGGTTCTGGAACTGCGACGAGGCTGAAATTGTCAACGATGAGCGTGTTGTCGTTGTAGCCGGAGTGGGCGTTGGCAACTTCGATGCGAAGCACAGTACCGGTGCCGAAGAAGTCACCGGATTCATGCACAACATCTTGACTCCAGCCGTATGTGCTCGAGTAGAGCACATTGGATGTAGCGAGATCGGTCACCGTGACGAAGCCGGCAATGGTGGTCTGGTACCAGCCCAAATGATCGAAGGAGATATCGTACGCCGCGCCGGCGAGTGATTGGACGTCCTGATAGAAATCGGCGTTATTGCCGTGGTACCCTTCGCCGTCGAGGTTGACAGAGTAGCCGGTGATGTGCGGATAGACGGCCGTATTGTGGATAGTGACTGCGTGGTCGGCGACGATGGTCCAGCCGGGGAGCTGGCCGTTGACGAGGCCGCTGTAGCCACTGTCATTGCCAGCGGAGCCGAGGCCGAAGTAGGGTTGGTCTTCGAAGCCGCCGTTGATCAGAAGCTCTGCGGCGTGGGACTGGGTTGAGAGGGTCAGGGCTGCTGCAGTGCCCACGAGAACAGACAAGAATACTTGACGCATGGTGATTTCCCTCTCGAATACTTGAGATGATGGGAGACGAGCGTCGCCCAACCCTCGAACGTGTAGAATATCAACTTCTCGCCATGTGTACAATGGATAATGTGGTCTGGAATACAATGTTTCCGTTATTTTCCCGCTGTTTATGGTGGTTTAGAGGAGATGTATCGGGTGTTAGACGTCGGCCAGCAAAGATCTCACGTTGCGAGGTCGCGCGTGCGTGGCGACGGGCGCCGGCGTGAAAGGTATCGAGACCATTGTTGTCGGGGTCGTGCGGGCATATGGCTGCGCTGACGCTGAGATGGGCTGCCCGTTAGAGAGCGTAGTTGACGGCGATGACTCGGCCGACGACGTGACCAAGTTCTGCGCGGGTGGGGGCTGGCCGCAGCCGCTTTCCCAAATGTTGAGTCCGATGTGGTGGGGCTAGCCGCATGCGGAGAGGGCGGCTGCATGATTGCCAAGTTGCTTCATGACACGGAACCCGAGAACGCCGCGACGGAAGGTCAACGCACAATAAACGTCGGCGACTTTGAGGTGGACGTGGCTGACGGAGACGGCGGGATGGGTGGCCGGTGTTGGGCAGCTGTGAGCCAACACTCACTGGAGGTGGCGGTTTCCGACGTGTGAGGGAGATGTGGCGGGGGCGTGTATTAGTGGAATGGCGGTGTCTGGCGCGTGGTCCGCGTAGTCTGCGGGAGATGTCAGCCGAGCTTACGAGCGTGGTGGACCAACACGGTTAGAAAAAAGAGTGTCACATTTACTTGGACTTGTTTGGCCCATGAGTGTAAAATCGATTGACCAGTGCCAGTTTCAAGGGCAGGGCGGCTGCCAGTGGGGCATTGGAGGCCCAAGCCAGGAGACATCATGGAAACGACTTTGAGTACGCATCTGCTGAAGATCGAAGGAATGAGCTGCGGGTGGTGTGTGAAGAAAGTTTCCGGTGTACTGAAGGAGGTGCCTGGTATTGCGACGCACTCGGTGGAGTTGGGGCGTGCGCGGATAGCCTGTGAGAGCGCGCGGCAATGTGAGGATGCGTGCGAAGCCCTGACGGCCGAAGGGTATCGAACGATGGAAGTGCCCGACGTGGAGGGTGGCGTGGCCCTGCAACGGAGCATGGCGGAGGACTGGCCGCCGGGCGGAGAGTCTTACGACGGTGGTTATGCTGGCTGGTGATTGAGGCGTTGCGGGTGGGACGGTAGTTGCAAGCACCGTCTGCTTGATGCGAGCGAAGGTGGACTGGTGCGGCACTGCGGTCTAACTTTGGCTGGCTCATTGAGGGTCTGCTGACCCAGGAAAGAGCAGCCGATGGGATTTCAGCCGCGAACCGTAATCGAGCCGTTTCGGATCAAGAGTGTCGAACCGATCCGGTCGACCACGCTTCAACAGAGGGAGGCGGCGCTGGAGAAGGCGGGGTTGAATCTGTTTAAGATCCCGGCGCAGCAGGTTCTGATTGACTTGCTGACAGACTCGGGGACGGGGGCGATGAGCAGCGCGCAGTGGGGTGCGATGTTGCAGGGGGATGAGAGTTATGCGGGGGCGACGTCGTTTTTCCGGTTTGAGGCGGCGGTGCAGAAGATCACGGGGTTCAAGCACGTGATTCCGACACATCAGGGCCGTGCGGCCGAGCGAATCCTGTTTGGAGTGACGTGTAATCCGGGTGATGTGGTTCCCAATAACACGCACTTTGATACGACGCGGGCCAACATTGAGGCGCGCGGGGCACAAGCGCTGGACTTGCCGATTGCTGAAGGGCGTGATCCGGCGCTGATCCATCCGTTTAAGGGGTGTATGGATCTCGCGGCGTTGGAGCGGACGCTAGCGGCGACGCCGCGCGAGAAGATTCCAATGGTGATGGTGACTTGTACGAATAACTCCGGCGGTGGGCAGCCGGTGTCGATGGCGAATTTAGAGGCGGTGAGCGCGCTGTGTCGGAAACACGGCGTCCCGTTTTTCATTGATGCGTGCCGGTTTGCTGAGAACGCGTGGTTCATCAGGAAGCGTGAGCCGGGGTATGAGACGAAGACGCCGCTGGAGATTTCCCAAGAGATGTTTTCACTGGCAGATGGATGCACGATGTCGGCCAAGAAGGATGGGCTGGCGAACATAGGGGGGTACATCGCGCTGAATGATGATGAGTGGGCGCAGCGGTGCAAGGATCAGCTGATCTTGACTGAGGGCTTTCCGACGTATGGCGGGCTGGCCGGGTATGACCTGGAGGCTATTGCACAGGGGTTGGTGGAAGTGGTGGATGAGGATTACTTGAACTACCGAACGCGGTCGATTGAGTATCTGGGTGAGCGGCTGATCGAGGCGAATGTGCCGATCATGCGGCCGACGGGCGGGCACGCCGTTTACATTGATGCCAAAGCGATGCTGCCGCACATTCCGCCGTCGCAGTACCCGGCGCAGGCATTGTGTGTTGAGTTGTACAGAGTGGCTGGAGTGCGTGCGGTGGAGATCGGATCGGTGATGTTTGGGCGGGTGAATGCGGACGGGACGGAAGAGGCTTCAAAGATGGAATTGGTCCGGCTGACAATACCGCGCCGGGTCTATACGCAGAGCCACATTGATTACGTGGCGGAGGCACTGGCATATGTTGCGGAAAGGCGGGCGGAGCTGCGCGGGTTGCGGATTACGTGGCAGCCGGCGGCACTGCGTCACTTTTCGGCGAAGTTTGAAGTGCTGGCGTAAGTGGCGGTCGATCACGGATGACTAGATGTCGTAATCGTATGCGTCGGGTCCGGCTTGCGGAGGTGGTGGGGTGCTGACGGCATTTGGTGTTGTCTTGCCACGGAGGCGGCCAACGAGCATGAGGCAGGCTGCTGCCAGCATCCAGAACGCCGCATGCAGGCTGAGGGTTTTGCCGTCTGCGGAGCGCGGAAGGATACGATAAGCGCAGAAAACGAGGACTACGGCAAAGCCGGTACGAAGGGTTTGGGGGTTGATCAGGCCGCGGTTGAGCACTCGGCTACCGAGGTACGCGCCCAGCGCGAAGCCGGTGGCGAGGAGCATGGCGGCCTTCCAATCGATGTTGCCGGCGCGGGAGTAAGAAAGGACGGCGAAGATGCCGATGGGCGGCAGCATCATGGCGAGGCTGGTTCCGTTGGCTTTCAACTGGGAAAAACCAAAGATGAACATGAGCGACGGGATAACGAAAATGCCGCCGCCGACACCCATCAGGGCGCTTGCGCAACCGACAAGAACGCCCAGAAGGATCAGGCCGGGAATGACAAGTGTGGAGGGGTCCATGGGAAGGTGTTGATAAGCCTAGGGGATGACGTGCAAAGGAGAAACCTGTCAGGTACGTGGGGAGATTGTGGTCGGCTTTCAGATGGCCGGCATGACGGTGCCACCGGACACCGCTAGGAACACGCCGGTGATAAAGCCAGCGAGAGGCGAGGCAAGGAAAGCGACTGCGTTGGCGATGTCCTGATCGGTGCCGCGGCGATGAAGGGGGACATTTTTCTCGTAGTCCGGTTGCCGCTCGGTGCCGGTGGCGCGGTCGCGGTCAGAGATGGTCCAGCCGGGGGCGACCTGATTGACGGTGATGTTGTGCATGCCAACTTCGCGGGCAAGGACCCGCAGCACGCCGTCCATGCCGCGTTTGCCCGAAACGTAGGCGGACTGGTTCGGGGTGTTTTGCATGGCGCACTCGGTGTTGATGGCGATGATGCGGCCGTTGTGTCTCTGGATCATGGCCGGAACGAAGGCCTTGGCCATGAGGACGTTTTGAAGGACGCAAGAGCGGAACTGGCTTTCGTAATCTTCGGGTGACTGTTCAAGGACGGTGGTCCACTTGTACTGAGAGACCGCATTATTCACGATGATATCGGGGTGGCCCAGGGCGCCGGCGACGGCATCGCGCATGGCGTTGACGGAGGGCTGGCTGGTGACGTCGGCTTGAACGGCGAAAGAGCGGCGGCCGAGCGTGCGGATTTCGGCGCAAACGGATTCAGCTTTTTCGCGGGCATGGAAGTAGTGGACAGCGACGTCAGCGCCGCAGCGGGCAAGGGTTTGGGCCATGACACGGCCGAGTTCGCCAGAGCCGCCGGTGACGAGTGCGATGTTGCCGGTAAGGTCGAGTTGCATTTGGATTCCGGTTAGCGGGGCACGGGGCCGAGGTGACGATCGCGACAGAGTTCGCCGGAGGGGTTCAGTTCATCAACGTGTTTGAGGTCGTCGGGGGTGAGAGTGACGTGAAGTGCGCCCATGTTGTCTTTCAACTGGTCGAGGGTGCGCGGGCCGATGATGGGGCAGGTGACGCCGGGAACCTGAAGGCACCATGCGATGGAGAATTGGCTGGAGGAGATGCCGTGCTTGTCGGCGAGTTTGTCGACGGCCTCCATGACGGGCCACTGGGCGGCGGGAAAGTCGGATTTATTTTGGGCCTTGTACCAGGTGCCGTCAGGGATTTTGCGGCCACCACGGGTGTAAGTTCCGGCGAGTCGACCGCGGGCGACGGGCGCCCAAGTGATGGTAGCGATGTCGTACTTTCGGCAGAACGGGAGCACTTCGGCCTCGATGCGGCGGTCGATGATGTTGAGCTGAGGCTGTTCGATGTCGAATCGGGCTGTGCCGAGTTCTTTGGCGATGAAATGTGCCTCTGCGAGTTGCCATGCCGCGAAGACGCTTGAGGCGAGGTAGAGGACTTTGCCTTGGCGGACGAGGTCGTCGAGGGCGCGGAGGGTCTGGTCGATGGGGGTGTCGTTGTCAGGACGGTGGATGTGGTAAACATCGATGCGTTCGGTCTTGAGTCGGCGAAGGGAGTGTTCCACTTCGCGGACGATATGGTATCGATGGTTGCCGGCATCGTTGATGGCGGGGGAACGGCGGCCGTGGACTTTGGTTGAGAGAACGACCTTGTCGCGGGTGCCGGTGCGTTGCATCCAGTCGCCAATGACTTCTTCGGATCGGCCGTCGTTATAGACGTTGGCGGTGTCTATGAAGTTGCCGCCGAGCTCGACGTAGGCATCAAGGATGCGGTGTGCTTCGGTGGGGTCTGTGCGGCCGCCGAAGTTCATGGTGCCGAGACAGAGGGGGGTGACTTTGACGCCGGTGCGGCCGAGTACGCGATATTGCATGGTGGGGACTCCTGAGTGAGTGGATTATCAGGCGGACAATAGCGTGAACTTTGAGCAGGGTCACTAGGTCGGGGCACTGTGGATTTAGGCCTGTTGGAGTGAGGTTTGACCTGTGCAATGTGATGGGGCGTGGTAGAATGACGGACCCTGGCGCGCTGTACTGGAACTGGCCAAGAGCTTGCGTTGTCTCCAAAGGAGTCAATCGATCATGGACATGGTGATCCGAAGTGTGAGCGATGCTGACGGCGTTCTGACCCTTTGGCTGGATGCTCCTGGCAAGCCGGTGAATACGTGTTCGTCGCAGATGTTTGACGAGCTCGCGGCGATTTTGGACGGCATTGAGCGGCAGCCGCCGGTAGGTGTGATCATCACGTCTGGGAAGGCAAGGTCGTTCAACGCGGGTGCGGATCTGCCGGACTTGCGACGCATGACGGCCGAGGCCAAGGCTGCTTATCTGGCGAAGGGCCAGGTGGTATTCCAGCGGCTGGCGGCGCTGCGTATTCCGACCGTTGCGGCGATCAATGGTGATGCGTTGGGGGGAGGGTTTGAGTTGGCGCTAGCGTGCAAGTGGCGTTTGGCGGCAGACCCTACGTGGATCTCGATCGGGTTGCCGGAAGTTAAGCTCGGGCTGCTGCCGGCTTGGGGAGGGACAACCCGGCTACCGCGGTTGCTGGGATTGGGCGGCGCGCTGCCGATCTTACTGGCTGGCAAGACGATGTCGCCGGCCAAGGCGTTGAACAGCGGGCTGGTGGATGCGGTGGCACCGGCGGTGGGATTGCTGGAGGCGGCGAAGCAAATGGTGTTGGAGGCTGGGGTCAGGGGCGAAGTGCCGCCGGACATCCACTGGAGCACGGCGTTGTCGGCGGCGCGGCAAGAGACGCTGGACAGGAATTTCGGGCATGCGACGGCTGCGATCAAGCTGCTGGACGTCGTTGCAACGGGCTTTGAAGCGGGGATCGAGGCTGGGCTTCGGGCTGAGACTGCGGGGATTTTATGGCTGATGGAGGGGGCTGAGAGTCAGAATCTGTTGCGGGTGTTCTTCCTGCGACCGGGGGAGAAGAAGCGTTTGGCTGCTCAATTGCCGGTGGCCGGGCGGGTTGTTGATCGGGCGGCGGTGGTGGGTGGGGGAACGATGGGGTCGGGAATTGTGCATGCGATGCTGAAGGCAGGGATTGGGACGCTGCTGGTGGAAGTGGATGCAGGGGCTGTATCGGCGGCGACGGGCCGCGTGCGGGCGATGCTGGACCAAGACGTGCGCGACGGGCGGATTGACGAGGGCGGTGCGACGCAGGCGATGGGGCGGCTGTCAACGACGACCGAGTGGCATGGGCTGGAGGCTGTCGATCTGGTGGTGGAGGCGGCGTTTGAGGAGATTGGCGCGAAGCATCAGGTATTTTCGCGGCTGCAAAAGCTTTGCAAGCCTAATGCGGTTTTGGCGACGAATACGAGTTCGCTGCGCGTGAGTGATATCGGGCGAGTGGTGGCCGATGGTTCGCGGTTGGTGGGCCTGCACTTTTTTAATCCGGTACCGAAGATGCCTTTGGTTGAGGTGGTTCGGACGTCACGAAGCGGGCCTGAGGCGCTGTCGACGGTGGCTGCACTGGCGGCAAAGTTGGGGAAGGTACCTGTGTTGGTGGGTGATGAGCCGGGGTTTGTTGTTAACCGACTATTGATTCCATATCTGGCCGAGGCGTTGTTGCTTGCCGAGGAGGGTGGTTCGGTAGCGGCGGTGGATCATGCGATGAAGAGTTGGGGAATGCCCATGGGGCCGTTTGAGCTGATGGATGAGATCGGGCTTGACATCACGCTGTCGCTGTTTGCGAGCGGGGCTGCGGCGGGAGGGCGCGGGGCGACACCGAAAGCAATGAACGCGGCGGTGCAGAAAACGTGGTTGGGACGGAAGAGTGGGCGTGGCTTTTACGAGCACAGTGCTGGCGGGGGGCGGTCTGGAAAGGGCCGGATCGCACAAGTGAACGAGGAGCTTGCCGGAATGTTCGCTCTGCCGGGGGTGCGGGGCGGAGCGGGCAGTGGACATGCGGAGGACGCGATTCAGTGGCGGCTGATCCTTCCGATGATAAATCAGGCGGCGGGGGCGCTGCGCGAACGGGTGGTGGACGCCGCCGATACAATTGATCTGGCGATGACGTTGGGTGCTGGCACGCCGGGGTTCCGGGGTGGGTTGACCCATTTCGCCGACGCGACCGGTCTACCGGCGGTGGTGGCACGGATGAAAGCGTTGGAGGCGAGTCATGGGCGCCGGTTTGCCCCGGATGCCCTATTGACCGAGTGGGCGGCTGGTGGGGGCGGATTTGCGGGGTATGTGCCACCGAAGGGGTAGGGAAACGAAAGTTCCGGGGTGCGTGTGAAATCGATTTCTGTGGTACGATCACTGAACAATGCCGATGGTTCCCGCTCTGTTCAACTTCGCGAAAGATGTGGTGGAAGAGTGGGCGCGACGGACGCCTGATGCGGGAGCGCTGTGGTGGGTCGGCGAGGGCGGGGTGGAGCAGAAATACAGTTTTGCGGACATGGCCACAGAGCTTCGGCGGTCAGCGTCGGTGTTCGCCAGCAATGGAATCGAGCCGGGTGATCGCGTGTTGGTAATCCTGCCGCGCGTGCCCCAATGGTGGATGACGATGTTGGGGCTGATTCGACTGGGGGCGATTCCGATATCTGGCACGCCATTGTTGACCGCCGGTGACATCAAGTACCGGATCGAAGCGGCTGACGTGAAGGCGATAGTGACGGATGCCGAAGGAGCAGCGAAAGTTGTGGAGCTCGAAGGGCCCGCATTGAAGTTTATGGTCGGGGATGCCGGCGGGCCGGGCTGGATCGATTTCGATGTGGCGAGGGCCCGGGCGGACGCTTCGTTCGATCCGCTGCCAACGGCGGCTGAGGCTCCGGGGCTGATTTATTTCACAAGCGGTACGACCGGCCATCCGAAAATGGTGCTGCACACGCAGGCGTCGTATGGGCTGGGTCACCGTGATACGGGGAAGTTCTGGCTGGACAGCCGTCCGGATGATGTGCACTGGAATATGTCGGACACGGGTTGGGCCAAGGCCGCGTGGTCGAGCTTTTTCGGGCCGTGGCACATGGGGGCGTGTATTTTTGCGCTGGACGTGCGGGGTAAGTTCAGTGCGTCCACTACGCTGGATGTTCTGGAGCGGTACCCGATTACGACGTGGTGTGCGGCACCGACTGCTTTGCGCTTTCTGGTGCGGGAGGAGTTGGCCACTCGTCATTTCCCGCACTTGCGACACTGCGTATCCGCTGGTGAACCGCTGAACCCTGAGGTGATGGCACTGTGGAAGCTGGCAACTGGCGTCCCGATTTACGAGGGGTACGGGCAGACGGAATCAACCTGCATGATCGCCAACCGTCGTTCAGACGGGAGTGAAGCCATGGTGCCGGGTTGCATGGGGCGGGCGATGCCGGGGTACGAACTGGCGGTGCTGGACGTCGACATGCAAAGGGTACCGGATGGTTCGGAGGGGCAACTGGCAGTAAAAGTGCGGCCACTGCGGCCGTTGGGCCTGTTCCAAGAGTACTGGCGGAGCCCGCACGAGAATGAGGCCCGGTTTGTGGGCGATTACTACCTGACCGGCGACATGGTTCGGCGGGATGAAAAGGGTTACTTCTGGTTTGTCGGCCGGGCAGATGATGTGATCAAGTCATCGGGTTATCGGATTGGTCCGTTTGAGGTGGAGAGTGCGTTAATCGAGCACCCAGATGTGCTGGAAGTGGCGGTAGTGGGGAAGCCGGATGAGTTACGCGGCCAGATCGTCAAGGCATTTGTGGTGCTGCGAAAACAGGTGTCGCCGTCGGAGAGGCTGAAGGAAGAGCTGCAGGAACACTGCCGTCGCGTGACCGCACCGTACAAATATCCCCGGGAGGTCGAGTTTTTGGACGAGTTGCCCAAAACCGTGAGCGGGAAAGTCAGGCGCGTGGAATTGCGCTCGCGGGACTAAGTGTCCGATTGCTTTCTGGTGGTGCGGGTCAATGTCATACCATCGGGCGGAAACGGCCGACAGTTTGTTGAAGGCGGGCTGTGATTTGCCCTAGCGAGCAATGCTCCACGGTGTGGAGAAGCTCTTCGAAGGTGTTGCTGCCAGTGCGAACGACGCGTTCGAGGCGATCGAGGGCGGGGCCGGCTTGTTTGGCGTGCTTTTTCTTGAATGCCTTGAGCCTGCTGATCTGGAGGCGCTGGCGGGCGGCTGGCGTGCGCATCATGGGCACGGCGGCCGGGTCTTTGGCTTTGGGCCGGTAGAGGTTGACGCCGACGATGGGGCGCTGGCCGGAATGGATTTGCGATTCGTAACGGTGGGCCGCGAGCTGGATCTGGCTGCGTTGGTAACGCTGTTCGACAGCGGCCAGTACGCCGCCCATCTCGTCGATGCGGCGGAACTCGTCGAGGATAGCCCGCTGAACGACTTCCTGAAGCATGACCATGCCGGGCGAAGAGCCGAAGAGGTTTGAGGCGTGTTTGAATAGGCCGGATTCCTCGAGCAGGATCGACTGAGCGTGTGAGGCGAGGCGGGCGTAATGCTCGGAGGGGGTGGTGAAAGCCTCATCGGCTGAATTGGAGTGGCACGAATTCGTGGCGTTGGCATAGGCGAGCATCAGCTCGACGGCGGTGCGGGTGAGGTTGTTCTGGAATTCGCGGGCTACAAGGGAGCGGCCGGAGGTTTGCGTGTGAAGTTTGAAGCGTTGTGCGCGATCACCAGCGTGGAAGACGTCGCGGAGTGCGATTGCCCAAATTTTGCGGCAAACCCGGGCGAGGACGAGGTATTCCACATCGAGGCCACAGTCCAGGAAGAAAGAGAGGCGGGGGGCGAACTGGTCGACCGGCAGGCCACGGTCGCGAAGCATTTCGACGTAGGCGATGCCGTTGGAAAGGGTGTAGGCGGCCTGCTGCACCGGCGTGGCACCGGCCTCGGCAATGTGATACCCCGAGATGGAGATGGGATACCAGCGTGGCATGTGGTGGCTGGTATGGGCGATCATGTCGGCGAGGAAACGGAGGGAGGCGTCGAGGGGGAAGATGGCTTCGTTCTGGGCCTGAACTTCCTTGAGCATGTCGGCCTGCACGGTGCCGCGGAGTTTTGCCATGGCGTCGGTGCCGAAGCGGTGTTGGGCCGCGACGACATACATGGCCAGCAGGATGGGGGCCGGTCCGGAGATGGTCATGGAGACGGACATCGACGCATCTGTGAGGTCGAAGCCCTTGTAGAGGCGGACCATATCCTCGACCGTGTCGACTGCGACGCCACCCTCGCCGACTTTGCCGGATGCGCCGTCGGCATCTGAATCGAGGCCGTAAAGGGTGGGGCCGTCGAAGGCAGTGGAGAGGCGGGCGGTGCGCTGGTGGCCGACGAGGTAGTGGAACCGGCGGTTGGTGTCATCGGCGAGGCCCAGGCCCGCGAAGAGGCGGGTGGGCTCTTCAGAGGCGGCTTGGCCGTCGTGGTTCGAAGTGTACATCTGGGGGTAGGCGCCGTTGACGAAGGGAAACTCGCCAGGGAGGCCTTCGGCATGGAGGAAGCGGGCGATCGCGCCGGGCTCGTCGAGTGCGGGTAGGGCGAGGCGTGGCAGGCGGAGGCCTGTGGGGGTAGTAACGCTGGGGACTCCTTCGACGATGGAGCGCCAGCGGTCCAGCAGTTCGGTCCCGGAACTGCTGTCGGTGCGTGCCTCGCGCACTCGATCTTCGACGCTGCTGTCGTATGACTCTATCGAACTGATTACTTGGTTGAGAATGCTCATGAGCGGACCTCCGACGGAGCGCGAAGGCGGGTGGTGGGGTGGGTCGTTGGGATGGATTTCTGTGTAAGCACGGCGAGTAAGCGATCGACGCCGGGGTCGGCGTGTTGCTTGGCGACGGTGGCGATAAGGGTTTCACCACGGCCTGCATTCGAGAGGCGGCTTTCAAGTTCCGACTGTGCGGTGCGGGCACGGGGGAGATCGGACTTGTTGATGGCGACTACGTCGGCGTCTTCAAGCATGGCGACTTTCTGAAGCTGAAGACGAGCGCCGTATTCGGGACTCATGACGAGGACGCGGACATCGACCATGCCGCCGGTGAAGGGCAGGGCTTCCTGACCGGTCCCCACTGTTTCAACGAAGATCCAGTCGAATGCGGCTTCGGGGCTCTGCATGATGCCGAGACAGCGGTGCGAGCTGGCGGCCAGACCGCCGGCCTGACCGCCGGAGCCGAGCGATCGCATGAAAACACGATCGTTCTGAGAGTAAATCATGGTTGCGCGGTCGCCGAGAAGTGCGCCAGCGCTGGAAAGGCTGGGGTCGTGTGAGAGGATACCGATGCGACAGGTGGGGCTCTGAGAGAGCAGGCGGAGGACCAGTTCGTCGATCAGGGTGGTCTTACCGGCACCGCCGGGGCCGGTGAAACCGATGATACGAGGCCGGGACTTAAGGGGCTTTGACGGACGGGGGCGGGGTGTGGTGCTCCGGCGTTGTGCGAGTGTGAGGGCGCGAGCGAGGAGAGCGTCAGCGGAGGCCCGCTTCGGGACTGGAAGGTTGCGTGGTCGAAAGGACTTCTTGATGTAGGCCGTGATATCTTCGAGGGAGTCGCCGGGGAAGAAGAGGCGATCGACGCCGCCGCGTTTCATGACCGAGGCGTCTTTCGGAGAGATGGTTCCGCCGCCGCCGCCGAAGACAGCGATGTGCGAGGCACCTGCGGCCCGAAGTCCTTTAACGACATCTGCAAAGAAGTCGACGTGGCCGCCGTTGTAGCTTGAGATGCCGACGGCCTGAACGTCTTCTTGAACGGCCGCACGGACGATATCGCGAACGGAGCGGTGGTAGCCCAGATAGATCACCTCGATGCCGTGGCGAATAAGTTCAAGATTGATGGTGCAGATGGCGCTGTCGTGTCCGTCGCAGAGGGGGACGGCGGTGAGGAGGCGGATGGGTTGGGCTGGAGTATTCAGGGTTTGGGGTGCGGGCATGGGTTGAGTCGGCACCTTTCAAGTGTGATGACAGCGACGGCTGGCAGTTACGACCACGGCCCCGCTGCCATGCCGCCCCCTGCCAAATGGGAGGCAATGCAAGTATACTGGACCGCATGGCCCAAACGATCAACCTCAACGGAAAAATAGCACTTGTCACCGGGGGGTCGCGGGGGATCGGGGCGGCGATTGTCAAGGTGCTTGCCGGAGCCGGTGCGCGGTGTGTGATCAATTACGTGAGCGATGGTGCGGGGAGGAACAAGGCGGATGCTGAGGCGGTCGCGGCCGACGTGGGCAATGGAGCCACCATTGTCGAAGGGGATGTTTCCAAGCCGTCTGAGGTCGCCCGCATGATCGAAGAGGTCATCGCGAAGGCGGGGGGGGCGGGGATGGTGGGGGAGGTGGGGCTGGATATTCTTGTGAACAATGCTGGGGTGATTCGTGATCGATCGATGCGGAAGATGACTGATGAGGAGTGGGACTCGGTATTGAAGGTGAATCTTGGTGGTGTGTTTAACGTGTTACGGGCGGCCGGGCCGCACATGCGCGATGGGGGGCGGGTTGTGAACATGTCGTCGGTCAGCGGGACTCTGGGTTTCTTTGGGCAGGCGAACTATTCGGCCAGCAAGGCCGGTGTGATGGCGCTGACCAAGGTGGCGGCGCGGGAGCTGGCCCGGCAGGGGGTGACCGTTAATGCGATTGCGCCGGGGTTTGTGGCGACGGAGATGACCCGGACCATGCCGCCGGACGTTCTGGCGGAGTTCATCAAGCAAGTGCCGTTGGGCAGGGGTGGGACGCCGGAAGACATCGCGGGGGCCGTGTTACTGCTCTGCTCACCCATGGCGGGCTACATCACGGGGCAGGTGATCCACGTGGACGGCGGCTTTTTCATGGGCGGATGATGCGGTGATCTGGGCGAGTTCCTGCTCCATCGCCTCGCGCATGCGGAATTTCTGGATTTTCCCTGTGACGGTCGTTGGGAACTCGGATACGAAACGAACCCACCGCGGCACTTTGTACTCCATGATGTGCCTGCGGCAGAAGTCACGAAGCTCGCCCTCGGTAAGAGAATGGGAATCCTTCAGGCGGATCCACGCGGCCACTTCCTCGCCGTAATACTTGTCGGTCACGCCAAAGACGTAGGCTTCGACGACGGCGGGGTGAGTAAAAAGGAAGTCCTCCACTTCGCGCGGGAATATTTTTTCTCCACCACGGCAGATCATGTCTTTGAGTCGGCCAGTGATGCGGACGTACCCGAGGTCGTCCATGACGGCCAGGTCGCCGCCGTGTAGCCAGCCAGCAGTGTCAATCGTGCGGCGAGTGGCGTCATTGTCGTTGTGGTAGCCGCGCATGACCTGATATCCGCGATAGCAGAGCTCGCCTTGCTGGCCTCTGGCGAGAGTCTGCCCGCTTACCGGGTCGATGATTTTCTGCTCCTGATGGGGCATGACCCGCCCGACGGAACCGACGCGCATCTCGATGGGGTCGTCGACTTCGGTCATGTTGCAGACCGGGCTGGTTTCGGTCATGCCGCAGGCGATGGTGATTTCCGGGAGGTGCATCTCTGTGATGACGCGCCGCATAACTTCGATGGGGCAGGGTGCACCAGCCATGATGCCGGTCCGCAGGGTGGAAAGGTCGAAGCTTGCAAAATTGGGATGGTTGAGCTCGGCGACAAACATGGTTGGCACACCGTGCAGGGCCGTGCATTTTTCCTTTTGCACGGCCTCCAGACTTGCAAGCGGTGAAAAGTGTGGGGCCGGAAGGACCATGGTTGCTGCGTGGGTTACACAGGCAAGGTTGCCGAGGACCATACCGAAGCAGTGGTAAAACGGAACTGGGATACAGAGGCGGTCTCGGTGGGTCAGCCGCATGCGCTCGCCCACCGAGTAGCCGTTGTTGAGGATGGAGTGATGGGTGAGCATCGCCCCCTTCGGCGTACCGGTTGTGCCCGAGGTGTACTGGATGTTGATGACATCGTCGAAGTCGAGAGTCGTCTGGCGCTGTGCCAACTCCTGTACCGAGACTGTCCCAGAACTGAATAAGAACTGTTCCCAGGTCATGAAGCCCGTTGTAGGGCGGCAGGCTGGCAAGGTGATGACCCGGCGCAAGTGAGGCAACGCGGCAGCTTTCACGTCTGTGGCTGCATCGGTCAGCGTCAGTTCCGGTGCGAGAGTTGCGATATTTTTTAAATAATCAATGTCCTTGAAGCCGTCGCCGGTCAAAAGCACGCTGCACTGTGACTGGGTGAGTGCAAACTCCAGTTCGTGCATTCGATAGGCGGGGTTGATGTTGACCAGCACGGCGCCGATCTTGGCCGTGGCGAACTGGGCGAGTACCCAACCCACGCAGTTGGTCGACCAGATGCCCACGCGATCACCCCGGCAAACGCCCAAGGCCATCAGGGCCGTCGCGACTTGGTCAACCTCGTCGGTCAGTTCCGCATAGGTCAGGCGGCGTTGCTCAAAGACACTGACTAGGGCTTCGTTCCGGCCGAAGTCGCGGGTAATGTTATCGAGCCAATCGCCAATGGTGCTGCCAAGCAATGGGCTGTCGCACTTACCGGAGGTATAGCTGGCCTGGGCAGCGATCATCAATGAATCCCGGTTGGAATCGGTTGGACAGACGCCGGATGCATGATAGCATGGGCAATCGATATAAAACAGGCGAATTTAGTGCATCGAATGAACTGGACGAATGGCCCGTGTGTGGACAGTACCCGCTGTCCCGCGCGGGGGTTCATGGCTGCCGGCAGATGACTGGGTAGTGATGGACTGGTTGAACAAGTGATGCGTGACCCGCTTCTCAATAGAGGAATTCATGGCCAACCTGAGTGAAATGAAGGGCGTATCTGAGAAGGATCGCAAGCTGATTGAAGACGCCGAATCGATGCTCGGACCGGAACCCAGCTCCATGGGATTCGTGAAGAATCTGTTCTGGGGGCGGATCAGGCAGGAGTTGTTATTCCCCTATCCGGTGCAAGAGCTTTCGGAGGCGGCGAGATGCGATGCGTTGCTTGAGCGGCTGGACAAATATCTGAGAGACGAGCACCCCGCCATTGAAATTGATCAAGGTCAGGAGATTCCGCGGTGGGTGATTGATCGCCTGTTCGAGCTGGGGGTGTTGGGGATGATCATCCCGCAGGAGTTCGGCGGCGGCGGGTTTGGCGTGACCAGTTACAACCGAGCGCTGGACCGTATCGGCCGCGCTTGCGGTTCGACGGCGGTGCTTGTTTCTGCTCATCAGTCCATCGGCTGCAAGGCCATCGTGCTATTCGGAACAGACGAACAGAAGCGCCGGTGGCTTCCGGCACTCGCGACGAAGTCGATGTCGGCGTTTTGCCTATCGGAACCGAACGTGGGTTGTGATGCTGGCGGGCAGGAGACGCGGTGCGAGGTCTCTGCGGACGGGGCGTTCTTTATCCTGAATGGTGAGAAGAAGTGGGCGACGTCCGGCGCCATTTCTGATGTGCTGACGGTGATGTGCAAGCAGCAAGTGCTGGACCCGAAAACTGGCAAAACCTCTGAAAAAGTCACGGCACTGGTCTGTACGCCCGACATGCCGGGGATTGATATTTTCCAGAAAAACAGGAGTAAGTGTGGCATTCGCGGCACGTGGCAGGCTCGGATTCGCTTCAAGGACGTCCGAATTCCGCGGGAGAATCTGCTGTCCAAGGAAGGCAAGGGGCTGAATGTTGCCCTGACGTGTCTGAACTACGGACGCTGCACGCTATCGGCCGGGATGCTGGGTGGGGCGAGGGAGGCATTCGAGCAGGGGGTCAAATGGGCGCAGACGCGTTATCAGTTCAAGCGGCCGCTGGCGGAATTTGAACTGGTGCAAGCGATGATGGCGCGGATGTCGGCCATGACGTACGCGATGGAATCAATGCTTTACGCGACCACAGGGATGCTGGACCGGCACGATGACGACATCATGGTGGAAACAGCGATCTGCAAGATGTTCTGCTCGGAAATGGGTTGGCGGGTCGTGAATGACTCGATGCAGATCATGGGCGGTGAGGGGTACATGACGGAAAACCACCTTGAGCGGATTTTCCGCGACAGCCGGATTAATCTGATTGTCGAAGGGGCGAACGAAGTGATGCAGTCGTTCGTGTTTGCGTACGGCGGCAAACAGTTCGCCGAGCGGATGCTGGGGGTTAAGCAGGCCGTGGGTTGGGACGGCGACGAGTCCTTCTTCAGGAACCTCTCGCGTATTTTCAAGGGGATTCGCGGCCGGGGAATCTTTGCGGCGGCGACCTCTCTGGGAAGTGAAGTTTTCCTTGGCATTCGGCGCCCGATCCCGAGCCTGTCGGGGCTTGATCCCTCACTGGCGGGACTGGGCGCTGAGCTGGCTTCGGCCGTTCGTGATCACAGCCACGCCTTCGTACAGGCCAGCCGGAAGTTTGAGGAGAAGATCGTTTCGCGGCAGTGCGTACAGGCCCGTCTGGCTGATAGCGCAATGTGGCTTCATGCCTGGTGCTGTGTGCTGGCGCGGTTCAATTCGGAGATTTCTGCGGCCCCGGCCGCCGCAGGTCCGGCAGCCGTCACGAAGCTGGAGCAGAACCGCACAGCAGCGCTCTACTTTATGGAAATGGCGAGGCGTGAGGCGGCCATCGCCCGCGCAAACCTGTTCGATAATGCGGACACGACAATGCTTGCCGCAGCCGATGCGGCGGCCAAGCATGGGCATAACCTTCCGAACAGGCTTTATTCGGTCCATGAGGCGTCACCTATTGCCAAGGGCACTGGTCGTGTGCTGGATCAGGCCGGCATTCAGCAGTTCCCGGCTGATGCGGTCGGGGCGTCGGGCGAGGTTGACGGCAAAGCACGGGTTGCGGTGCGGCAAGAGGAGATGGCATGAAGTCTCGGAAGCCGTCAAGTGACGGTGTTGCCACCGGTGAGCGTCAGTCCAAAGGTAGTGGTGCAAAGCCCGCAGGGCAGCCAGTCGTGCCGGCGAACCTGCGGGAAATGACCGACCAGATTCTGGCTCAGGAGGCAGTGCTGCGAGAGGGGGGTGGAGCTGCGGGTCACCAGCGCCAGATACGTCTGGGGCGGCTGCCTGCGCGGCAACGGATCAACCTATTGGTGGATCGCGGCGCACCCTTTCTGGAGATCAATTTGTGGGCTGCGTGGGGGATGTACGCAGATGTGGGTTCGGTTGCGGCTGGCGGTGTGATCACGGGCATTGGCCAGGTTCATGGTCGCCCCTGCATGATCGTTGCCAACGATGCGACGGTGAAAGCAGGTGCGTTCTTTCCCGCGACCGTGAAAAAGGTGCTTCGCGCGCAGCGCGTTGCGGCCCGCTGCAGCTTGCCTCTGATTTACCTGGTTGATTCGGCGGGCGTCTATCTGCCGATGCAGGATGAGATTTTTCCGGATGAAGATGACTTCGGGCGGATCTTCAGGAACAACGCAGTTTTCTCGGCTCATGGCCTGCCACAGTTTGCGGCGATCATGGGAAACTGTGTGGCGGGAGGGGCCTATCTGCCGGTGCTTTGCGACAAGATCCTGATGACTCGCGATAGCGAGCTTTACATAGCCGGGCCAAGCCTTGTTAAGGCGGCCATCGGGCAGGTAGTCGAGGCCACGGCACTCGGCGGAGCGCAAGTCCACTCGCGCGACAACGGGACCGTGGACTTTGTGGAAGATGATGACACTGCGTGCCTCAAACGGCTTCGCTCGTTGGTTGATCTGCTGCCGACCCCGGCGGTGTCAGTGCTCAGTGGCCCGGCGCCGAAACACCCCGTCGAGCACGTTTACGACCTGATTTCACTGGACAGCGCTGGCCGGTATGACGCTCGCGAGCTGCTGAATTGCATTGTCGATGCGGACTCGTTGATGGAGTACAAGGCAGAGTACGGACAATCGCTGGTCTGTGCTTACGCGGCAGTGGCTGGGCGGAAATTGGGCATCGTAGCCAACCAGCACATTTTGACGCGCGACGGACGCGGGGAGACCCGGCTGGGGGGTGTGCTGTATCCGGATGCGGCCGACAAAGCAGCACGATTCGTCATGGACTGTACGCAGACCGGTTTGCCGCTGTTGTTTGTGCAGGATGTCATGGGGTTCATGGTTGGCCCGACGGTGGAGCGTGATGGAATCATTCGTCGCGGGGCAAAGCTGGTCAGTGCCGTGAGCAACACGACGTCTCCCAAGATCACCCTGATTGTCGGCGGATCATTCGGAGCCGGGAACTACGCGTTGTGCGGCAAGGCGTTTGACCCGTCTCTGATACTGGCGTGGCCGGGGGCGCGTTATGCGGTGATGGGTGGCCATTCGGCTGCAGACACAATGATGAGCGTTCGGCGGCGTCAGGATGAGCGTGACGGCCGGACGAACAACGAAGTGGAGCTTCGTGAAATATATAACTCACTTCGCAAGGCTTACGAAAAGCAGACGGACATTCGTTATGGCGCGGCCCGTGGGTGGGTGGATGCGATCATCCCTCCGCACCAGACTCGGGATGTACTGGCCAACGCGTTGAGTCTTGTCACACGACCCCCACCGACCGGGGGTTTCCGAGCGGGCGTGTTTCAGGTCTGATCACAGGTTTTATTCATGGCAACTGCACCTGACATCCTGCGGATCGGAAATGCTCAGGGATTTTGGGGTGATCGCCCTGAAGGGCCTGCGGCCCTTGTCGCGCAGTCGCCGGATCTGGACTACCTGACGCTGGATTATCTGGCTGAAGTCTCGATGTCAATTCTGGCAAAGCAGAGACAGCGAGATCCGGAAGCGGGCTATGCGAGGGATTTTCTTGAAGTGGTGTCATCCATGGCGCCAGTGTGGAAGGCCGGACGGCCTCTGCGGCTGGTGACCAATGCCGGCGGGTTGAACCCGGCGGCATGTGCACGGGCGGCGAGGGCGATTCTCAGGGAAGCTGGCTGCAAAGGTCTTACGATCGGCATTGTCACGGGCGATGATGTGTTGGACGAGCTCAATCGATCGCCCGACAAGTACCCGCATCTGGAAACCGGCCGGGCTTTGAGTGAGGTGCGCTCGAGCTTGGTTACTGGCAGCGCCTATATCGGGGCGGGTTCGATCGTCGAGGCGCTGAGTCAGGGAGCACAGCTCATCGTGACCGGGCGTGTTGCAGACCCGAGTCTTGTGGTCGGACCGTGTCTGTATCATTTCGGGTGGAAGGCCGATGATTACGACCGCATCGCTGGTGCCACCGTTGCCGGACACCTGATCGAGTGCGGCGTGCAGGTGACGGGCGGAATTAGTACCGACTGGCTGAACATTCCGGGCGTGGATGACATTGGATTTCCGATCGTCGAGGTGTCGGGCGACGGATCGTGCGTTGTGACCAAGCCACGGGGGACTGGTGGCAGGGTGGATCGCGCAACGGTCACCGAGCAACTGGTCTACGAGATTGGTGACCCTGAAAACTACCTCAGCCCTGACGCGACTGTTTCGTTTGGCCAGTTACGGCTGGCCGAAGACGGCGAAAATCGTATTCGAGTAACCGGGGCCCGTGGCCGCCCGCCGCCGGAAAGTTACAAAGTCAGCGGTACGTATCGGGCGGGTTACCGGGCGGCCGGTACCTTGGTGGTATTCGGCAGGGGTGCAACCGAAAAGGCCCGCCGTTGCGGCCAAATGGTTTTGAATCGCCTTGCCGCAGCAGGGATGACCCCGCAAAGGTCGCTGGTTGAATGCCTCGGTTCCGGCGATGCGGTCAAGGGAGTGGCAACGAGTGCGCCGATTGAAGTTGTTCTAAGGATCGCGATTTCCGATCCGCGCCGCGAGGTGGTCGAATATTTTACCCGGCAGCTCATGCCGCTCGTGACGGCCGGGCCGCCGGGCACGACCGGTTACGCCGATGGCCGTCCTTCTGTGCGTGAAGAGTTTGGGTACTGGCCGACGCTGGTCCGGCGGGAAGTTGTGAGGCCTGTTGTGGAGATTATTGAAACGTAGACTGTGAATGAATCGTTTGGTCCCTAGCCCTATTCTGAGCTCTGAATTGCCATGCATGTAAGCCTTCATCAAATCGCCCGTGCCCGCAGTGGTGATAAAGGCGCATCAGCCAATATCGGCGTCGTTGCCCGCAGCCCGAACCTGTACATCTACCTGCTGAAAGTGTTGACGTCGGAGCGCGTTGCAGGCCATTTCTCTGGCCTTGGCGTCGGAAAAGTGACGCGATTTGAACTGCCAAACTTGATGGCGATGAATTTCGTCCTAACGAATGTTCTTGGTGACGGCGGTGGCAGTCTTTCCCTGCGGTCGGATGCTCAGGGCAAGGCGCTGGGTCAGGCGATGCTGGAAATGCAGCTCGACCTGCCGGATGAGTTATCGTCGGCGCTTGTGGCAGAAACCAAGGAAGACTAAGGACCCAAGTCATGGCGGAACCTGTGCTACTGGTGGATCGCTCAGACCCGCGCGTCGCCGTGCTGACGCTGAATCGGCCAGACCGCCGCAACGCCCTGAGCATCGAGCTGATGGAGGCTCTGGGGCGAGCATTTGTGGCGGCAAGCGCCGACTCTGGACGCCGGGCTGTAATCCTGCTGGGTGCTGGTCCGGTGTTCTGTGCGGGGCTCGACTTCAAGGAGGCGCAGGAGGCTTCCAACTCTCACCGTTCAGCGAATGCTTTGGCAAGCCTTTACAAGTCGATGTGTGCCTGCCCGCTGGTTACCATCGCAGCAGCTCACGGGTCAGCCTTTGGCGGCGGTGCTGGCCTTCTTGCGGCCTGCGACCTTGCGATTGGCACGGAAGATTTGCAGTTGGGGTACCCCGAGGTTCGGCGGGGATTGGTGGCAGCGCTCGTGAGTTGTCTTCTGCGGAGGCAGGTGCCCGGTCGGCGGTTGAGGGAGATGCTGTTGCTGGGCCAGACGTTGGCTGCTGGTGAGGCCCTTCATGCCGGGCTGTTAAATCGTGTGGTTGCTGCTGAAAGCCTTCTGGATGAGGCGAGGTTGCTGGCTGCTGCGGTCATGGATTGTGCCCCTGGCGCCATCGCCCGAACCAAGCGGCTACTCGATGAGTTGGACGGGTTGGAGGCGGACATGGCTAGGGCCCTCGATATACATCTTCATGCCAGGGACGCGGGCGAGGCCGCCGAGGGAATCAGTGCATTTTTTGAAAAGCGGAAGCCGAACTGGGCAGCGGCGCGCCCCTCCGGATTGTGACGATGAATCTTTGGGCCTGTTCGCTGTACCTACGCATATTGCAGTAAAGTGTGAGCAAATGTCATCTTCGACTTCACCCGCCGCGCGATTCCGAGCCGCCCTAGAGGCCGAGCGTCCTCTACAGCTGGTAGGGACGATCAACGCCTACTCGGCCATGCAGGCCGAACGGGCGGGATTCCGGGCGATTTACTTGTCTGGTGCTGGCGTCGCCAACGCGTCATTTGGCCTGCCGGATCTGGGTATGACGTCGCTGCCGGATGTGTGTGAAGACGTGCGGCGCATCACTCAGGCGACGCCATTGCCGTTGCTGGTGGATGCGGACACCGGCTGGGGTGGGGCCTTTAACATCGCCAGAACGATTCGCGAGCTATCTCGTGCCGGTGCAGCCGGGTGCCACTTGGAAGATCAGGTCGCTGCCAAGCGCTGTGGACACCGGCCCGGCAAGGCGCTGGTGTCAGCGGCCGAGATGTGCCACCGGATCAAAGCTGCGGTGGATGCCCGGGCCGATGGTTCGTTTGTGTTAATGGCTCGCACAGATGCACATGCTGCTGAGGGACTGCAGGCGGCCATTGCACGCGCTCAGGCATATGTGGAAGCCGGGGCAGACATGATCTTTGCCGAGGCGCTCGACACGCTGGACGCTTACCGGAGCTTCACAGCGGCGATGGGACCGGCCGTCCCCGTTTTGGCCAATATCACAGAGTTTGGTAAGACTCCCATGTTCACGCGGGATGAGCTTGCGTCGGTGGGTATCCGGATGATTCTCTATCCGCTGAGTGCTTTCCGTGCGATGTCGCGCGCGGCGGAGTCGGTATACACCGCTATTCGCAACGATGGGACGCAGGCTGCGGTGACCGGGGCCATGCAGACGCGTTCGCAGCTGTACGATATGTTAAAGTATCACGCTTATGAGCAGAAGCTTGACGAGTTGTTCTCACAATCTGCCGATCGTCCCAATCATTGAGGAAGCCCATGTCTGAGTTGAAACCCGTCGGGGAAGTCAAAGGGAAGAAGTCCGTTGTTCTCTCCGGGGTAGTGGCCGGCGCGACGGTGCTCTGCTCCGTCGGACGCAGCGGTAACGATCTGCATTACCGCGGTTATGACATTGCCGAACTTTGTGAGCACTGCGAGTTTGAAGAGGTCGCATACCTGCTGGTGCACGGGGCACTCCCCACTTCGGCACAGTTGGACGCCTACAAGGCGAAGCTACGTGCGTATCGGGCCCTGCCGGACGTGGTTTGCCGTGTCTTGGAGGCTCTGCCGGCGACGGCTCATCCGATGCAGGTATTGCAGGCTGGCGTTAGCGCGTTGGGCTGCGCTGAGCCGGAGGCTGCCAGTCAGGATGCCGCTGCCGCCCGGGAGATTGTGGATCGGCTGCTGGCAGTGCTCAGCCCGATGCTCTTGTACTGGCTTCACTTTTCGACCACCGGGAAGCGGATCCGGGTGCAGACCGAGGACGAAAGCATTGGTGGAAACTTTCTACACCTGCTTCACGGCAGACCTCCGACTTCCTTACACGTCCGCGCCATGCACCGGTCGCTGATCCTGTATGCCGAGCATGAGTTCAATGCATCGACATTCACGGCCCGCGTCATTACGGGGACTGGGTCGGATATGTACTCTGCGATGGCGGGTGCCATCGGCGCGCTGCGCGGTTCCAAGCACGGCGGAGCCAATGAGGTGGCTGCAGTAATCATCAACCGGTACACCAGTCCGGACGAGGCTGAAGCTGACATTTTGCGGCGTGTCGCGGGTAAGGAAATCATCATCGGATTCGGCCATCCCGTTTATACCGTTTGTGACCCGCGTAGCGACTTGATCAAAGAGGTTGCCAGAACACTGTCCCGGGCGGCAGGCAACATGCGTCCGTTTGACATCGCCGAACGCATCGAAACCGTCATGTGGCGCGAAAAGAAGATGTTCCCGAACCTCGACTGGTTCAGCGCTGTGTCCTACGAGATGATGGGTGTACCGGTGCCGCTGTTCACGCCGTTGTTTGCACTGGCAAGGACCTCGGGCTGGGGGGCCCACATCATGGAACAGCGGGTGCTTGGCAAGATCATCCGCCCAACGGCCGAGTACATCGGGCCGGAAAACAGGTCGTTCGTGCCTTTGTCTGGTCGTTAGCCATTGCCGGTTGCCGTCAAGAGTTTCCAATGTCTGAGGGAAAATGTCGCACGATCATACTTCCGCCGTCCGCCCCGAACCGGATCTTTTGCTCCAGGCGATTGCGGACTACACGCTTGATACCGGCAGGCTGACCCCGTCAGCTTGTCCCGAGGCATTTGAAACCGCGAGGTACTGCCTGCTCGATACGCTCGCCTGTGGCTTCATGGCGCTGGAATACCCGGCGTGCACAAAGTTGTTGGGGCCTGTGGTGCCAGGGGCCACGATGCCGGGCACGGGAGCGCGGGTCCCGGGCACGTCGCATGAACTTGATCCCGTTCAGGCCGCATTCAACATTGGTGCGATGGTTCGATGGCTGGACTTTAACGATACATGGCTGGCGGCCGAGTGGGGACATCCGTCTGACAACCTCGGTGCCATCCTCGCCCTAGCGGACTATCTTGGCCGCCAGGGCAAGGTAAGTCTGACCGTTCGCGATGTACTTGTGGCCATGATTCAGGCCCACGAAATTCAGGGCATCCTCGCTCTTGAAAATAGTTTCAATCGGGTCGGGCTCGACCACGTGCTGCTGGTGCGGATTGCGTCCACAGCGGTCGCCACGCGATTGCTCGGCGGGTCACGGCAACAGATCATTAGTGCGCTATCGAATGCATTCATCGATGGTGGTGCGCTGCGCACTTATCGCCACGCGCCTAACACGGGATCGCGAAAGAGTTGGGCGGCTGGCGATGCCACCAGCCGCGCGGTGCGGCACGCACTTTTTGCCCTGAAAGGGGAGATGGGTTACCCGAGCGCCCTGACTGCGCCGCGATGGGGCTTTCAGGATGTGCTGTTCAAGGGTCAAGCCGTCACGGTGCCGGCTCAGGGGTTTGGCTCGTATGTCATGGAACATATCCTTTTCAAAATATCCTTCCCGGCTGAATTCCACGCCCAAACCGCCGTCGAGGCGGCCATTACGCTGCACCCTCAGGTGGCCAGCCGGCTGGGTGAAATCGCCAGCATCAGGATTGAAACTCAGGAGTCCGGCAAGCGGATCATCGACAAGACAGGAACGTTGGCGAACCCTGCCGATCGCGACCATTGCATTCAGTACATGGTCGCAGTGCCTCTGATCAAGGGGGGCCTGACGGCGGACGATTACGAAGATGCCGCAGCGGCTGACCCACGCATCGACAGGTTGCGTTCGAAGATGGTGGTGGTCGAAAATCCAGACTTCACCCGCAACTACCTCGACCCCACGATGCGATCAATCGGCAACGCGATCACGGTCACTTTTACGGATGGCACCTCTACGCAGCGCGCTGCCGTGGAGTATCCAGTGGGCCACCGGCGGCGGCGCAACGAGGGCATTCCCCTTTTACTGGCGAAGTTCGAAGCCGCAGTCAGGAAGGGCCTGCCAGCACGAAGTGCGGAGGCAGTTCTGGCGGTTGCTGGAGATGCAAGGGCTTTGGAGCAGATGTCGGTGAACCGATTCATCGACCTTTTGGTCGTTTGAGCGCTCTGGAATCGAACGGGGTCATTTACCCGGACTAACGACGTGCTGATCCACCAGAATTGGATTTCCGTCAGGGTCGGTCAAAGTCAAGCTACCCGGCCCCGTTGTTGACGGGTCGGCTTCGGTCGTGAGGACAAGCCCTCGGCTCTTGAGTGTCTGCTGGATGGTGCGAACATCGTCGTAGCGGGCTAGCGTGGCGCAGTTGCGATCCCAGCCGGGGTTAAATGTGAGGGTGTTTCTGGCAAACATGCCATGGAATAGACCGATGGTCGCCGTCTGGTTTTGAAGGATCAAGTATTGACCCGGCGCGCCACCCACGACCCGAAAGCCCAGCTTTTCGTAAAATGCCTGCGACGCCGCGAGGTCCTTGACGATCAGGCTGACCCAAAAATTGCCAAGTCTGACGTCTGAAGGGTTCGGGACTGCAAGTTTTGCTTGTTTGCCTGCTGTACACCCTGCCAGGACACAAACGCCTGCGGCCAAAACAAACCGAATCATCCGTGCCTCCCAAAGCTGGTCCGCACAACACCGTAAGCTGCGCGCCCGAAAACTAGCGGGCCGTCCACATCAGGTACAAGGCAGGCCTTGGACCCCCCCTCCCCCTCCGAATCTCGTAAACCCTAAAGTGATGGACTCTTGGAGCCAAAACGTTGAGCCAAGTTTGGCGAGTGGAATGTGACGGCTGGACAGGCAAAGCCAGTCGTCGAAATCGGGGCGACAAGATTCGAACTTGCGACCTCCTGGACCCAAACCAGGCGCTCTAGCCAAGCTGAGCTACGCCCCGTGCGTGCTGGCACTATACCGGGATTTCTGTAAGCCTACAGTGGGAGACCTCATGAAGACAAAAAATCGATCAGTTTTGGTGGCGGTGTGGTTGGCAGGGGCGATCTTGGCATGCGGTTCTGCACAGGCAGCAGCGGATTTATCTTTGGTTCCGGAGTCGGCAGGGTCTGCCCCGGCCGGTGCTTTTGCACTTGTGGACAATGCGGGGACGGCGACGGTGGCCGGAGACAAGGCACCCGAACCCGCACCCGGTGCATCCACGATGCCGACGGTCGGGGAGTTTTTGCGGGGGGATAAGACCCTTTCGGTCACCGGGGGATACAGCTTTGGCGATTCGGAGACTTTTCACTTGGTGACGGTAACCGGCGGTTATTTCTTCCGTGACCACATTGCGATCAATGCGAGCTTGGTGGGCCATTTTGTCAACACAGACGACAGCGACACCCTCGGGGTGGAGTTCAACCTCATTCCACGGTGGCACTTTTATGTAGACGACAGGTGGAGTGCGTTTATTGAGCTGGGTGCTGGCGTCGTTTATTTTGACCACAATCTGACGCCGCCGGACGGGACACACTTCAACTTTACGCCGCAGGGTGGCATGGGCCTGACCTATAAGTTGGAGGAGCGGACGCACCTGATCGGCGGGGTAAGGTGGCAGCACATCAGTAACGGAGCATTGCATGGCGCAGACCGGCACACCGGCTCGAACACGGCCGTGGCCTTTTTGGGTGTGATGTGGGAGTTCTAGCCGACTGCACGGGTCAACAAATTAATCTTGGCGGAATCGTTTGACTCTCGGCTGGGCGGTGGTAGGGTTCGTGCACTATGACGCAGGGACTTACGCAGTTTAGTTTTTGGTTTGGCGGATATTGGTATCCGTCCCAAAATCCTATGTCCTGAGTCAGCCGTAAGTTACGCAAGTTTTGGATCACCAAGACGCCTCAGGACGGAAGTCCTGAGGCGTCTTTTTGTTTGTAGTGCCGGACGGCGTGATGGGGTGCAGTGCAAGCATCCGAAATTGAGAGGAGTTCCCCCGTGTTTTACCTGACTCAGTATTGGCGAAGCGAAACATTTACGAACGCCGGCGGATATGCCGGTGGAGGTGCTCTGTGATCATTGTCATGAAAGAAAGCTCCCCGAAGGATGCAGTGGAGCATGTCGTCAAACTGGTGCGTGAAATGGGACTCAAAGAACAGGTGATTGTGGGTGCTGAACGGACGGTGGTCGCCTGTGTCGGCAACGACCGTTTCAAGGACAAGAGCACGCTGGAGAGCGCGCCCTTTGTCGACAAGGTCGTTCCGATACTGGCGCCATACAAAATGGCATCGAAAGAGATGAAAAAGGAACGCTCGGTCATCCAGATGGGCCAGCGGGTGGAGGCGCGTATCGGTGGCAACAAGGTGGGGGTCATCGCCGGGCCGTGTTCGGTGGAAAACAAGGCCCAACTGTTGGAGATTGCCCATGCCGTGAAAGAGGCCGGCGCTGTTGCCCTGCGTGGCGGGGCGTTCAAACCCCGGACCAGCCCGTATGCATTTCAGGGGATGGGCGAAAAGGGGCTGGAGCTCTTGGCCCTAGCACGGCAGGAGACGGGCCTGGCCGTGGTGACGGAAGTCATGGCGGTGGATCAGGTTGAGCTGGTCGCCAAGTACGCGGATGTGATGCAGGTCGGGGCGCGCAATATGCAGAACTTCAATCTGCTGAACGCCGTAGGCGCCCAAAGCAAGCCGGTCCTGCTGAAGCGGGGCCTGAGCGCGACGCTGGAAGAGTTCCTCCTCGCCGCCGAGTACATCATGAGCAAGGGCAACACTCAGGTCATGCTGTGCGAGCGCGGCATCCGGACTTATGAGGAATACGTCCGGAACACACTGGCCCTTGCCGCCGTACCAGAATTGCAAAGGCTGAGTCACCTGCCGGTGGTGATCGACCCGAGTCAGGGCACGGGCAAGAATCACCTTGTGGATAGCATGTGCCGGGCGGCCGTGGCTGCCGGTGCCGACGGTCTGATCATCGAGGTGCACAATGACCCCGAGCACGCGATGACAGATGGTGCCCAGAGCATCACTCCCAAGCAGTTCAATGACATGATGAAGGCGATAAAGCGGGTGGCCTTGGCAGTGGACAGGGACATCTAAGAATCGCCTTGCAGTTGTGGCGGTATGGTGCACGGCGTTGTGGAAACTCCGTCCGGGCAATGTGCGCCTCCGCTGCTTGCTGTTTGCCAGCCGGACTATTTCGCATAGCGTTTCGCGCATATGCGAGTAGGTGTTTACTACTATCCGGAGCAGTGGCCGCGGGCGAACTGGGCGCGAGATCTGGATCGCATTGCGTCGTTGGACTTAAAAATCGTTCACCTCGCAGAGTTTGCATGGTTCGATATGGAGCCACGGCCCGGTGACATTCGCCTGGACTGGCTGGCGGATGTGGTGGAAATGTGCCGCGCGCGCGCTGGACATCATCATGTGCACGCCGACAGCTTCCCCGCCGATCTGGCTGGCGCGAGAACAGCCGGACACGCTTCCGCTCGAGGCTACGGGGTTGAAAGACTTTGGGGGTCGGCACCACTATTCGCCGACTTCGCCTGAGTTTCGTGTGGCGACGAAGCGCATCGTGTCGGCAATGGCTGAGCATTTTGGCGGCCACTCGTCGATCATCGGGTGGCAGGTTGACAATGAGTATTCCGGAAACTTTTCGCAGAATGAACATACTCACGCGGCGTTTCGGGCGTGGCTGCAGGCGAAGTACGGGTCTATCGAGGGGTTGAACACGGCGTGGGGTTCGCAGTTCTGGACAAACTACTACACAGAGTTTGAGCAGATCCGTCTGCCGGGAAAACGCGAACACTCGTACACGAATCCGCACCAGCACACGGATGCATCCCGGTTCTGGTCGGATGCCTGGGCTGATTTCAACAAATTCCAATGTGACATTCTGCGTCCGCACATTGGCGAACGGTTTCTGACGACAAACTTCATGCCGTTTCATCCCGACGCAGACCCCGGCGCAATGCGCAAGGACCTCTCGTTGTTCAGTTGGGATAGTTATCCGGTGACCGGGTGGAATGTCCCAACCCCTAAACCATGTGAGACAGACGAAACTTTCAGGCTGGCTGATCCTGATACGATTGCGATCATCCACCGGCAGATGGCGGCCTACAACGGGCGGTGGGCGCTGATGGAGCTTCAGCCGGGGCAGGTAAACTGGAGCGGTGTACCGGTGATGCCCTATCCCGGTGCGTTGCGGCTCTGGGTCTGGACGGCATTGGCGATGGGCGCGGAGTTTGTAACCACCTATCGGTGGCGACAGCCGCTTTGGGGCATTGAGTTGTTTCATGCCGGGCTTGTGACGGCGGACGGCGTGACGCTTTCGCCCGCCGGGGAGGACTTCGCGACGGTGGCCCAAGAACTAAGCCAGATCGATGTAGCGGGACTTCCGAAAGCGGGTGATGAACTTCGACCAGAAACGACCGTCGGGCTGGTGTTGGACTGGGATCAACTGCACTACCTGAAGGTGATGCCACAGGCTGGCAAATGGGATCAGCCGCAGTTGCTGACCCGGTTCTATGCGGCTGCAGCAAGGCTGGGGCTTGACGTCAAAATTCTGTTACCCGGTGATGCATGGTCGTCAAGTCTCAAACTGGTGATGGCCCCAGGATTGCAGATGATGGACGATGAGTTGCACGGACAGTTGACGCGTTATGCGAGCGGCGGCGGGCACCTCCTGCTTGGTTGCCGGACGGCGTTGATGAATCGAGATGGGCACCTGTTCGAAGCGCCTTGGGGCAGCCGCGTGGCCGGGCTGACGGGGGTCGACGTGGAGGGTTATGACGGACTACCGCAAAATGCGCCGGGGCACGTCGACTTCGGTGAAAAGGCATACCCCTGGCATGTGTGGGGCGACCGGTTGAGGCCCAGAGCTGGCACGCGTGTCCTGGCGAAATACTCAGATCAGTTTTACGCGGGCACGGCAGCAATCACGCAGACTACCGTTGGTTCGGGCGTTGTGACGACCTGCGGCGTGTACCCGGAGCAAAGTCTTCTCGACGCGCTGGTTGAGCAACTGGTGAGCGAAGCCGGATTGCGCTGTGAGGTGATGCCAAACCGCGTACGCCTCGCGCGTCGTGGAAAGTACACATTCGCACTGAATTATGATGACAAGCCGCACCCTGCTCCGGCGGCGAAGGGTGTCACTTTTGTGCTGGGCGGAGAGACGTTGCCGGCTGCGGGGGTGGCGGCGTGGATTCCGTAAATGTGCAACGCCAGGCTGCGAGAGTGAGGGGTGTTCGCGCGGGTTCATCGTACTTCTGGCGGATCGCTTCAAAACGATCTTCGGTGCCATGGAAAGCTTCGACGACAAACGGTCTAAAACTCTCCATCGCAGGATGTTCGCGGTTAGATGACGCCAGCAGTCATCCTCGGCCGTGTGGCGAGTGAAACACCCCAAACCACAAGATAGCCCAGAGGCAGCGTGATAATCGCAGGCTGATTGAAGGGTACGGGACTGCTGGTCGCAGCGAGGCCGTAAAGGTTGGTCATCGCGTCGCCGCTGAGCAGGATCCAGCCGACCGAGGTCAGGAGGCCGGCCAGCATTCCGGCCACAATTCCCTGCTTCGTCGTACCCGACCAGAAGAGGAGAAGTGTCAGGGCTGGCAGGTTGGCGCTGGCAGCCACGTTGAAGGCCCAGCCAACCAGAAACGTGACGTTGAAGCCTTTGAAAGCCATTCCCAGACAGATTCCAATGACGCCGACGACTACCGCCGCGATCTTTCCGGCACGGACTTTTTGAGTGTCGTTCAAGTCCATCTTCAGGTAGACGGTCATGAGGTCGTGGGCGACGGCACCACTGGCAGCCAGAATCAACCCGCTCACTGTTCCCAGAACGGTTGTAAATGCGATGGCACTGACAAGTGCGAAGGGCAGTTCGCCGAAGGAGCGAGCTAGAAGTGGGGCCGACATGTTGCTGTCGGTCGGGTCCACCACGCCGGTAGTCATGGCCGCCAGGCCGAGAAAGAGTGTTAGAACGTAAAACGCCCCGATCGCCCCTATGCCAACAACGGTGCTCTTTCTGGCTGCCGCCGCATCTTTCACCGTGTAATAGCGGATGAGAATGTGTGGCAGGCTGGCAGTTCCCGCGAACAGGGCCAGCATCAAAGAGATGAAGTTCAAGCGGTCGGACGTCTTGCCGCTCTTCAGGCCGGCGAAGGTCGGCGATTGTCCGGGGGCCAGCATGTCTCGTCCTGAACTGACGGCCGGGCTGAACTCCGTTATCGAACCCTGCGTCGTCGGGGTGACCTTTTTCTTCGCCAGCACGATTTTGGCGCCGGCAAATTCCTGAATGTAGGCAATGGGGCCAAGTGGGCCGGTCTCAGTCTTACCGCCGGCCAGAGAGGCAATATGGCCAACGGGGTGGACGTCATTCATGACGGACTGCGGCTTACCATTGACCAGAACGCCAGCCTTGGTCTTTTCAATCGTCTGTCGGCCTGCATCAGTTGTGACGCGGTGGCCGCGAAGCAAAATGCCGCCTACCAGTCCAATACAGAACAAGACAAGAAGCCCACCCTTGATGAACTGAACCCACGTCGTACTCACCATGCCAGCCGTGACGACGATTGTTATGACGACTGCCCCGACGAGGATGACGCCGTACTCGAAGTCGATTCCTAACAGCGGCTTGACCAGTGCTCCCGCGCCGACCATCTGTGGAATAAGATAGAAAATGGAGACCACCAGAGTGCTGATGGCCGCCACAAGTCGAATGGGTCGGCTTTGAAATCTTGCATCCAAAGCATCGGCAAAGGTAAACTTTCCGAGCTTTTTCATCGGCTCGGCGATGATAAACAGCGCTACAATCCAGCCCGCGAGGTAGCCGATGGAATACAGAAACCCATCAAAGCCATAAAACGCGATCATGCCGCAAATGCCCAGAAAGCTCGCGGCGGAAAGGTAATCGCCAGCAAAGGCTATTCCGTTGACGAACCATGGAATCTGGCCGTGGGCCGCGTAGTACCCGCTTGCTGTCTTGGCACTGCGGCCGAGGAAAAAGCTGAAGCCAACAACGCCGACGACAAAGAAAGCAAAAACGGCAAAAGCAGACCAGTGGAAACTGTAGAGCACTAGCAGCCCCCCTGTTCGGAAACGGTGAGATCGGCTTTGGTCCCGAAGGCATAGATGACAGCCAGAAGCCAGGCCGCCCCGATAAGCCCGAAACCGCCAACAACCGGATAAGGCATGCCTGTCTGGGTGCCGTCATCCGCCGGCTGCGGGAACAGAAGCGCACCGACAAATGCAACGTAAAGGGCGACATACACGGTAAAAAGTGCCAGGCCCAGACGGGTGGGCCGTAGGCTTGGAGCGTGGGCCGATGCGAGATTCATGTTTCGAAGCAGACCCGCTTTTCATCGGGAATGCAACCGTTATCATCGGGGGTATGTCTGAAGCCCACATCCCCGCCATTTCGTCGACCATGCAGGAACTCCGGCTGTTTCCGCCCCCGGCCCATTTCAAGCCACGAAGCGGACTGGGAACAATGGCGGATTACCAGCGGCTGTACCGGCAGTCGGTCGATCAGCCTGAGGTCTTCTTTGGCACCGCAGCGGCTGACCTTTCCTGGTCGGCCCCCTGGACCAAGGTACTGGACTGGCAAGTCCCCGATGCCAAATGGTTTGTCGGCGCAACGACCAACGTGAGCGTCAACTGTCTGGACCGGCAGATCGAACGCGGTCAGGGTGATGCCGCGGCGATCGTCTTCGAGGGCGAACCGGTGAACGGGTCGGGTCAGCCCACAGACCAGCGCACCTATACCTACCGCCAGTTGCTGGCCGAGGTCTGCAAGCTGGCCAACGGTTTGAAGGCTCTGGGTGTGAAGAAGGGTCAGTGTGTCACTATTTACCTTCCGATGACCGCCGACGCCGTCATCGCGATGCTGGCATGTGCCCGCATCGGTGCCGTTCACTCAGTGATTTTCGGTGGCTTCAGCAGTCAGGCGATCGCCGATCGGGTAATGGACGCAAAGAGCACATTCATCATCACAGCTGACGGGGGTTACCGCCGCGGCACGACAGTGCAGTTGAAGGCCAATGTGGATGCCGCACTGACCACGGCCACTGTCCAGAAGGTTGTCGTGCTTCGGCGGACCGGCCAGACCGTGGCGATGCAAAATGGCCGCGACGTCTGGTGGCACGAACTGATCGCCAGCCAACCGGACACCTGCCCACCTGAGAAAATGGCCGCTGAAGACCCGTTGTTCGTGCTCTACACCAGCGGTTCTACCGGAAAGCCCAAGGGCATTTTGCACACCACCGCCGGTTACATGGTCGGGGCGTACCTGACGTGTAAATATGTCTTCGATCTCGGACCGGGCGACGTTTACTGGTGTACGGCTGACGTCGGCTGGATCACCGGGCACACCTATGTGACCTATGGGCCGCTAATGAACGGTGCCACGATGGTGGTGTACGAGGGCGCGCCTAACCATCCAGATTTTTCGCGATTCTGGTCGATCATCGAGCGGTACAAGGTCAGTGTTTTCTACACAGCCCCGACGGCTATCAGGGCTTTCATGAAGGCCGGCCGCGAGCTGGCTGACAAACACAACCTTTCTTCCCTGCGCCTATTGGGGAGTGTGGGTGAGCCGATCAACCCCGAGGCCTGGATGTGGTACCACGAGGTCATCGGCCACGGCCGGTGTCCGATTGTCGATACGTGGTGGCAGACCGAGACCGGCAGTATCCTTATCAGCCCGCTGCCGGGCGTCACGCCCACCAAGCCGGGTACGGCAACGCTCCCATTCTTTGGCATCGATGTTGCGGTAGTAGATCGGGCCGGCAACGAACTTCCCGCAAACCACGGCGGCATGTTGGTCGTTCGCAAGCCGTGGCCCAGCATGCTTCGCGGGATCTTCAATGACCCTTCGCGTTACGAAAAGCAGTACTGGAGCGATGTGCCGGGTATGTATTTTACCGGTGACAGTGCCCGTCGCGATCAAGATGGTTACTTCTGGATCATGGGCCGCATGGACGATGTGCTGAAGATCTCCGGCCACCGCCTTGGCACCGCAGAGATTGAGTCCGCGCTCGTATCTCACCCGTCGGTTGCCGAAGCCGCCGTGGTGGGTACGCCACACGAGATCAAAGGAGAGGGCGTGGCTGCGTTCGTCACGCTTCGCACCGGCCACAAGGCTGGCGAGGGGCTGAAAAAGGAGTTGTGCGACGCGGTCGTCAAGCACATTGGCGCGTTGGCTCGGCCTGATCAGATCCGCTTTACCGAGTCTCTTCCAAAAACCCGGTCAGGCAAGATCATGCGTCGGCTCTTACGGGAACTGGCGGGTGGCGGCGACGTCAAGGGTGACATCAGCACGCTTGAGGATTTTTCTGTACTGGCAAAGCTCCGCGAAACGGAGGAGTCGTAGAGGTGTCGTAGCGGGTGGTTCGGGGTCTGATAACTGCGGCGGTCGGTCGCATTTGTAGTGGGCTACTTTTCGCCGCAGTCGATTTGGTCGATACTTTTGAGGTAGATATGCGTTACCGCGCGATTCTTCTTTTTGGTGCACCTGGCTCGGGTAAGGGAACGCAGGGGAAAATTCTCGGCCAGATTCCGGGCTTCTTTCATTCCGCCACGGGCGACATCTTCCGCTCGCTCGACTTGCAGAGCGAAATAGGTCGGATCTTCTGGGAATACGCCGGCAAAGGGCAGTTGGTGCCCGACGACGTGACCATGAAAGTCTGGAAGCAGTTCATGCGCGGCATGGAGATGATCAATCAGTTCCACCCCGAGACACAGTTTCTGGTGCTTGACGGCCTTCCTCGAACCGTGCGTCAGGCCGAACTCCTCGAAGACACCATCATCGTGGAGAAGATCATCCACCTGCATTGCAGCGATATGAGCAAGATGGTTGAGCGGCTTCGCCGCAGGGCACTGCGCGAAAACCGCATTGACGATGCCAACGATGCGGTCATTCGGCGGCGCTTGGAGACCTACGAGCGCGACACCAGTCCCGTGCTTGACTACTACGATTCATCTAAGGTGGCGAAGATCGAGGCCACGATGAGTCAGATCCGTGTGCTCACCGATATTCTTGAAGAGATTGCGCCGCTCAAAGAAGCGCAGGACTTTACTGTCGCAAAAGAGACGGCCCAATAGCCGTCTGCCACTTGGAAGTCAGTGAATTCGTCCCGGCCGCTCCACAAACCTCAGGCTCGGCTCATGTAATCGCCGGATTCTGTGCTGATACGCAGCACTTCACCGATTTCGATGAATGAAGGTACGCGCGTCTTCAAACCAGTTTCCATCTCCGCGTCCTTCAACTGGTTGGTGGCGGTCGCCCCCTTGATGCCCGGCGGGGTATCCGTGACCTTCAGATCCACCACTTTCGGCAACTCGTAGCTTACGACCTTGCCATCATAAAACATGGCCATGAGCTGGGTGTTGGGCTTGAGGTAAAGGATATCGTCGCCAAACACATCGCGAGGAATGGTGTTCTGGTCGTAGGTTTCCAGGTCCATGAGAACGTGGCCTTCGGCATCCGAATAAAGGTATTCGACCTGCCGACGATCGAGGTTGACGACGTCAATGTCGTCAGTTGCGCCGACGCGCTTGTCAATGATCGTCTGCTTGGCCACGTCCCGAAGCTTGAACTGAACCTTCGCGCGCAGGTTGCCCGGCGTGTTGTGGTCCGCCCCGGTCACCACATACAGCTTGCCATCCACCACTACTGCTTCGCCCTTACGGATTTCGCTTGCTCGCATTTTTGACGTCCTTTTTACCAGATAAAAACCGGATCGAAACCGTACGACAGGCCCGTAGCTTCGTCAATCTACCCGAGTCTGGCCTGTCACAACCGTTTTTGCCAAAAAGGGTTATGGCAACGCACTTTTCACTCCATTCGCCCTAGAATCCAAGACAGCCGACTTATGAAAGCCTCTTCATCCAGCCCAAACCCCCTCGCCATGCCCTTAGGTCGTGCGGTGGCGCTCGTCGCCTGTTTTGCCGCCGTGCTGGCTGGCTGTCGGTCATCCTCTCCCCCGCCCCAAGCCCTGCCACAGCCCCCGGCCACTCAATCCAGCGGACCCGTAACCCGGCCCGCCCTCACGGACAAAGATCTGGGTCCGCCGATTTTCGAGGGCCGCCGAGGGATCGGCGCCTTTCCTCTCGACCAGCAGGTCCCAAAAACTCCCAGCGAGATGCAGGACGCCGTTCGTGCCAGCTACGCCGAGCGGCTCGCGCTTAGTGCGACATCTTCCGTGGCCGTGGCCGGCAAGAATCTGGGTCACCTCGATTCCTTCGACGTCGATCTTTCCGGTAGCCGGGTCAAGCCCGAATACAAACCCAAACAACTCGAAAAGGGCGCAACGACCCGCGCCACCCTTCTGGCGGATCGCGTTCACTATGTCGCCCAGCCACTTTTCTATGAGGATGGCGCGGCGAACCTTCTGGTCGAAGCCCGCGGCGCCATGCTCCACATATTGCGCGATAAGGCCGGGCAATCCGGTGTCGTCCTTGCTGGCGCCGACAGCGGAAGAATGGTTTTCGAATCAACGCAGGCCGACTTCCACCGAACGGTACTGGCCGGGATGCGCAAGGGCGGGAAAGCCGCATGGGTCTCTATTCAAGACCTGCAGTTCCAAGTCTCCAGCCCCGGCCCCAGGCAGGTACGCCTTGACCTGGATGTGAGGGCCATGTGGCTCGCGCTGCCCATGCACCTCATCATGGGCGCTACGCTGGAGGTGGATGACCAGATGATCGCCCGGTATCGCGACATCGTCCTCGACGGGCGTGACCCCGGTGGCGACATGGCCGCCGCACTGATGCGATCAGGTTTTGAAAAAGCTGCCGGCAAGCCTCAGCCACTGATGCGGTTCATGGATAACGCCACGCACGCCCGCGACTTCAAAGTGCAGATCGATGAAAAAACGATTCACATCGAAGTTCTGTTCGGGCGCTAACGCTTTTCTTTGTCCGGACGACCGGCGGATCCTTGCTGTACATCTGCTGCCTGCGCATCTGCCGATCCGGGTTGCTCAATCAACTGGATACTCTTGTCTGTATCGCCGCGCGGAGCGTTCGGCCCGGCCAGCCGGATATTGGGAAGCTTCAAAATAGCCTGCCGGATGGCAGCGTCCCATCGCGTGCGAATCTTCGCGAGATCAGGGTCGTCTAGCGCGAATCTACGACGGTTGCTGAAGGCCAGTTCGTCGGTCCGGTAGACGAGCAGGTCAATCGGCGGGCCGACGGTCACATTGCTTTTCATGGTGCTATCCAGCGAAAGCATTGCCAGCTTCGCGGCGTCTTCCAGCGTGGTCACACCATAGCGAACGCCACGGTCCAGCACAGGCCGGCCGTATTTGATTTCACCGATTTGAAGGTACGGCGCGTCCTGTGTGGCTGCCAGCGGATTCCCCTGCGGATATACGAGATAGAGCGCGGGTGGCTGGCCCTTGATCTGTCCGCCAAACAGCAGGGTGACATTGAAGCTCAGATCGTCCCGCTCCAGCGCCTCGCGGTCCAGTTCATCCACCGCCCGGAGTGCCTTACCAATGACCCTGGCCGCGTCATACATGGTCGGGGCCACCGCCAGCCCCTCGCCAAGATCAAACTCCCTGTGCAAGAGCGTCATCACCGACTGGCTGCACGAGAGTGAACCGCTGGTCAGCAGTGAAAAAACCCGCTTCCCCGGCACTTCAAACGTATGCATCTTCCGGGTGGTGTTGATCTGGTCGTGCCCCGCATTGGTACGCGAGTCACTCGCCATGACCAGTCCGTCGCGTGTGATAATTCCGAGGCAGTAAGTCATGTGGTGATGAGGCCCTAAGTCTCCGTGGATGTTACATTAACTCATCGACCAGACCCAAAACAATTCGAATCGCCAGAAGCCATACCCGCATGAATGTGGCGATTTGTCACCCCGTACAACCGTCACCATCGCGCCAGCCCCTTACCACTCGGCTCGGCACTTTCCCGGAGCTTCTGCATGCAAATCCGCATCGGATTCGATATCTCGTTCGAACTGAACCAACCCACACCAGTCATCCTGATGTTGTACACCCACCCGTCGAGGGCCGCCGATCTCTCGGCACCGGAGGTACTCAACATAACGCCGGCGACGCCTGTTCGGGACTACATCGATACCTTTGGCAACCGCTGCGGCCGTATTCTCGCTCCGGCCGGCACGTTGCGTCTGACGCACACCGCTACCGTGCAGGATTCAGGGCAGCTCGACGAGCTCATCACCGGGGCGGTGCAGCACGCGGTTCATGAGCTGCCACCGGATGTGATCCAGTTTCTACTTGCCAGCCGGTACTGCGAGGTAGACCGTCTGCTACCCATCGCATGGGACCTGTTCGGCAAGACGCCCGAAGGCTGGGAACGGGTTCAGGCGGTTATTGGCTATGTGCACAAGCACATCACGTTTGGTTACCACTTCGCCCGTAGCACCAAAACCGCTTGGGACGCCTGGCAGGAAAGAACTGGCGTCTGCCGGGATTACATGCATCTGGCCATCACGTTTTTACGCTGTCTGAATATTCCCGCTCGTTATGCCACAGGCTACCTCGGCGATATCGGCGTCCCTTACGACCCCGCCCCCATGGACTTTTCCGCCTGGATGGAGGTCTACCTTTCAGGACGGTGGTACACCATGGATGCCCGGCACAATAAGCAGCGCACCGGCCGCATTCTTCAGGCCCGCGGGCGGGATGCCACCGATGTGGCACTGACCACCAGCTTTGGCAACTCCACCCTAAAAGACTTTCACGTGGTCTGCGAGGAAGTGAAAACCTGAACACGCCCGATAGCGGCGCCTCAGGCCTGCTGCTGTTGCTGCTGCTGGTGGTGCGTATCCGGCCTGGCGCTGGTCATGGCCGACTGACGGTCTGGGTAACTCGGCAGGTCCAGCGATGAGTGCCGCTCCGCAACCAGTTCCGCCGGGATGGACGGCAGTTCTTCCGTTGTCACGCTGACCTTGATGCCTTCTTTTGCCTTCCCGCGAAATACACCCCGGTTGGGCGGCACGTCCCGAAAATCGCGGCCCAAAGCCACCTTCACAAAGTTATGGCTGATGATGCACCGGTTAGTGGGGTCAAAGCCGATCCAGCCGGCCGACGGGAACAACAGTTCACACCATGCGTGAGACTGGAGCACGCCACGGTAGAGGTTGTGGTCGGGATGCACATACCCGCTGACGTACCGGGCGGGGATTTTCAATGCCCGGGCCAGCGCGATCATCAGGTGTGCGAAGTCTTGGCACACCCCTTTTTTGTGCGTCAGAATTTCCGTGATGGGGCTGGCCGCTGTGGTTACACCGGCTTCGTAGCGGAAGCGATCATCAATCAGGTGCAGAATTCGCAGCGCGATCTCGCCCAGCGGTATCCCCTCCTGCGGTCTGAGCACATTCACCAGAGCCCGAAGCTCTGGCGTATCCAGAACCGGTCCGGCGAACTGAAGGTAGTCATACGCACGATAGTCATACGCTGCGGTCGGCAGCGGCCAGAGGTCCTTGAATCGTTCAGGCTCTTTCTTCGGACGGTCCGTCTCAACCAAGCTGGTCGCGACGATCTTGAGGTTTTTGTGAAAGGGCGACACTGTGAACGCGTGCACGGTGTTCCCCAGCCAGTCGAAGTAACTGCTGACCTGGGTCCTTGGCCCGATGGCAAGGTCGAAACTCAGTCGGTACTGATCGGTCTCCTGACGTGGAACCATGCGAAGTTCCATGACCGATTCGCTGATCAGCTGGTCATAGCTCAGGTCCGTCGTGTGTGTGATTTTCAGCAGCATGGCAGTCCTGACACTTAGGATAGGGAATACGAACGTTGAAGATTGCCCGTGGCGGCCGCCACTTCATGTTCGATGTGGTTGATGAATCCCTCTACGTCGTCGTTCAAGGCGTCGTACCGAGAATAACGAAGGTGCGCGTCCAGTTGCCCCAGGGTTCTCAGTGCATCATGGGCGGTTCGTGAACTGGTCTGTGCCGTGATGGCTTCCAAGGCCTGATTCGCCCCCGCCACGCAGTACCGGACCGTACGGGGGAACCCTTCCTGCAAGAGCAGGAACGAAACGACGCGCAGCGGTTCCAGATCGCCCGATGCTATCTTTCGGTACGCCTCGATCGAACAACAGCATCGTAGCAAACCCATCCAGTGAATATTTCGTAACGGCAGGTCCAGGTCCTCTGCCAGCGGCCCGGTGAGAATATGCCAGTGACACGCGACCGTCCGGCACGTGAAGTCAGCACGTTCGATCAGTCGACCCAGCTGGGAAAACTGCCACCGCTGGTCATGCATAATCGTCTGGTCGGTCAAGCCTTGCAGCAAGGCGGAGGCCGACGTTATTGACCGTAGAAACGTGTCTGGCGACTCCTCAAACCGGGCCGAAGCGTCGTCGGCTCTCACACTCCAGTAGATTGCATTCGTCGCTTCCCACATCTCGGCCGAGATGTGCTCACGAATCCCACGCGCGTTTTCCCTGGCACGCGTGATGCATCCAAGCACGCTGGCCGGATTGGCCGGATCCAAAGCCATCCATCGGGCCATTGGCATCGCCGGATCGCCGGCCACCTCCGGCACCGCAGCCCGCTGCGTCTGGGCAACGCTCTCCCAAAGTGATCTTTGCAGGTCCGGGTTGAGGTCACCGCTGTCGGCCAGAAGGTTCAGCTTCGTCTGGACGGAACGGGCAATGTGTTCTGCCCGCTCAAGGTAGCGGGCCATCCAGTAGATCGCATCGGCATCGCGGGCGAGAATCGGCCGTGCCGCCGGACCGGTGGCCATGCTGCCCGGGGTTGGCCGGCTGGTAATGTTCATGGGCGAATAGCTGGTCATTGTTGCGCCTCTGCTGGTACGGCGACCGGGTCGTGTTCTTCCGGCGGCCCAAGCACCCATGTGTCCTTGCTGCCACCACCCTGGCTGGAGTTCACAACCAGCGATCCCTCGCGCAGCGCCACGCGAGTCAGTCCGCCCGGCATCACGATCGGCTTGCTCCCGTAAAGGATGTACGGTCGTAGGTCGATCCTGCGTCCCCTGAACCCGCCGGACGCACCTTCACCCACATAGCTGGGGTGCTGGCTGAGCTGCACGACCGGCTGAGCAATGAAGTTGCGCGGATCAGCGCGAATCTTCTCGGCGAACTCCTTCTGTTCGGCCTTCGTTGACTGATGGCCCATCAGCATGCCGTACCCGCCAGATTCGTTAGTGCTCTTCACGACCAGCTCATGAAGGTGTTCCAGAACGTACTTGCGATCATCGTCGCGGGCGCAGATGTAAGTCTTGACGTTATGTAGGATGGGCTCTTGACGAAGGTAATACTTGATCATGTCCGGCACGTAGGGGTAGATGGCCTTGTCGTCACAAACCCCGGTACCGACGGCGTTCACCAGCGATACATTCCCCAGCCGATAGGCATTCATCAGTCCCGCCACGCCCAGCATGCTGTCCGGTCGGAAACAGAGCGGATCCAGGAAGTCGTCGTCCACACGCCGATAGATCACGTCCACACGGCGCAGGCCGCTGGTGGTCCGCATGTAGACAAATGCGTTGTCAACAATCAGGTCGCGCCCTTCCACGAGCTCAACACCCATTTGCCGCGCCAGAAACGAATGCTCGAAGTAGGCCGAGTTGTAGACACCCGGCGTCAGCACGGCGATTAACGGATCATCGACATGCCCCGGTGCAACGTGCCTCAGCGTCTGCAACAGGTTGTACGGGTAATCCTCTATCGCGCGCACCCGGTACTTCCCGAAGAGGCTGGGGAACACCCGCTTCATGATCGCGCGGTTTTCCAACACGTAACTCACACCACTCGGAGTTCGGCCGTTGTCCTCGAGAACGAGATAATTCCCGAGGTCATCACGAATCAGGTCCGTGCCACAGACGTGGACGTAAATGCCCTTCGCAACCTTTACTCCCAGCATTTCACGGCGGAACATTTTTGCGCCGTAGATCAGGTCGGCCGGGACAACATTGTCAGATAGAATCTGCTGTCGCTGATAGACGTCCTGACAAAACAGATTCAAGGCAATGATCCGCTGCTCAAGACCCTTTTCAATTGTTTGCCATTCGTGGTCGGGCACGACACGCGGCACAAGGTCAAATGGAAAAATCTTTTCCACCCCCGCCTGATCAGAATAGACCGTGAAGGTAATACCCTGATTGCGGAAACTGGCGTCCGCCATTCGCGCTCGCCGGAGGAACGCCTCGGTGCCCAGCGACGTCAACTGCTCGTAAATGGCCTTGTAGTGCGCGCGGGGCACTCCGGGCTCAGAAAACATTTCGTCAAACAACCCAGACGTCTGATATCCGTCGAACATGTTTGACAGTCTGCAGGCAAGTAGAGGCCAACTCTTCAGGAGGCAGCAGGTGCCCTGAATCGCCGGTCCACTTTGATTTTGCCGGGGACGTGGTGTTTCCCCAGTGGGCTGGTTTCCAACACGCAATGTAAGCCCGCTGGCTGTCCGCGACAATGAGCTGTTTTATCGGGCGGTCAGACCCCCGGGGCCCGCTCAGCCCCAGCCGGTTCTTGGCCGATATACCCGTAGAAGGCGTCTAACAACTGGTAAGCACTCTGGTTGCAGGTTAGAACGCCGACGGTCACTAGCAAGGAAAGACATGCTCCTAACGAAACACGAAGGCGAAACGTTCATCAATCAGACGGTCTACATCTCAGGACAGGCGTTTGTCCGGTGTACGTTTGTGGCCTGCACCCTGATTCTCCGCGAGACCGTTTATCACCTCGAAGGTTGCTCATTCGAACGGTGCAACTGGCACGTCGACTGGGTGCTCATGTGGGGCAGCCCCGAATCGCTCCGTGAGATCAAGGCCCTTGTCAGCCTGATCGAAAACGCTCAGCAACAACAGAACATCACCGCTGGCCAAGCCGTTCCGGCGCCGCAGTAACAGCCCCAACGACTGCCCATTTGAATAATAATGTCCGACCGGGGCGAATCTGTTCCGGTTGGACTTTGTCATGAACGGATCCCATACCAGCGGCCACATACGGACCATGAAGATATTGCTCGCCTGCATTGCGTTTTGTTGCGCAGCCCTCATCACCAGTGTCGCGCGGGCCGAGCTGACCGCTGCTCAGTTGCTACTTGTCGTCAACCGAAACGTCCCGGCGTCGGCCACGCTGGCTGAGGCTTATGCAAAAGCGCGCGGTGTGCCAGACGGCCGAATCGTCCGTTTGGATGTCCCCATTACAGAGCAAGTGAGTTGGGACGTTTACGAACGCCAGATCGCACTGCCGATCCGCCAGTACCTCCGGCAGAATAAGCTCGACGAAAAAGTCACGTGCATTGTCACTTTTTACGGCGTCCCGTTGAGGGTGGCCGACCACGTCTTGACCCGACAGGATTGGAACGACGGCGGACCGTTGCTACAGGAACTCCACGTCACGACCAACGCACTTGTCCAAAAAGTGACTGAAATCGAGGGGCTTGCCGCTGAAATCAATCCGTCCTTCCAGCCGGAGCCGGCCGCAACTCAGCTTGATGCCTTGAACCGCAGAACCGAACTGGCACTCGTTGCCGCAGTGCGTGGTTTCACTACGTCCACCGCCCCCAAGGCGGTCGTTGAAAAGCAGTCGGCCCGTCTGCGCGATCTCTTTTCGTACTTCTTCGGCTCCGCCTTGTTCAGCGACAGATTTGGAACCGCCGAACTGGCACGGACCGACCTCCCCGTCGATCAACGCAAAGCTTGGGAGGCCTTGGCCCGGCAGTCGATTAAAGCCCGCGCCGACCTTCAAGCCGCTACCGATCAGAAGTACGACCGCGCTGCCCGGCAGCGCGTGCTCACGCTCACCAAGGATCACTTCGGTGCGCTGGCATACGCCCGGACGGTGCAGGGTGTCATGGACTACATGTCGTCCGACCATTCTGTTTCTGCGGTCGATAGCGAACTCAGCCTGGTCCACCTGAACTTCTACCCGCGTGCCAACTTTGTCCCCAATGCCCTCAACTACTCCTGGACCGGCCCGCTACCCGGCCGGTTGCTGATGGTCAGCCGTATCGACGGACCCAACGAGGCCATCGCCAATCAACTTATTCTGATCCCCAAAGCGGTCGAGCCAAAGGGCCTGCAGGGGCAGGTCGTCATCGATAGTCGCGGCATTCCCGAATCCAAGGGTGGCAAGCCCGATGCATACGGCCAATACGACGAAACTCTTCGCGGCATGCGCGATCTGATGCTCAAGACAAGGCTCCGACTCTTGTTCGACGATCAGGAGGCGATACTTCCGGTCGGCAGCGCCCAAAATGTGGCGGCTTACTGCGGTTGGTACTCCGTGGGCCGTTACGTCCGTTCATGCCAACTCACCCCGGGTGCCGTGGCGTTTCACGTCGCCAGCTACGAGTGCACATCCCTCCACGACCCGACCAACACCGGTTGGTGTCCCGGCCTACTCCGCGACGGCGCAGGCGCAACCTTGGGAGCTGTCGCCGAACCCTACCTGACCGCATTCCCGCCAGCCGATGATTTTTACGGACTGTTGCTCACGGGCAAGCTAACGCTTGCCGAAGTTTATTGGCGAACAGTTCCGCTGGCGTCATGGCAGATGACCCTGATTGGCGATCCCCTCTACCGCCCCTACGCCGCGAATCCGGCCCTGCGCGTAGCAGACTTACCGCCAAGACTTGCGGCCATAGTCGCTGACCGTCCGTGACCCCTCAACTCTCGGCACGTAACAACCGATAGACAGTTATAGGAGATGCTGATGTCGGTCCAAATGATGTGCCCTAGTTTGAAGTGCAGGAAACTGCTTCAGGTGTCTGACGATGCCCGCGGCAAGCTCGTTCAGTGCCAGCACTGTCAGACCAAATTTCGCGTACCAGGCCCGCTCGCGTCAGCGCCTGTCAAGCCAAACCCCACCGGCAAGGCCGCTTAGGTTTCCTAAACCGATAATCCGAGCACAAGGCAGTTTTGCAAGCTGATGGCGATAGCCTCAAACGGATCGCGCTTGCAGACGTCCTGCTCCACCACAGCCCACTGAACGCCGGCTGAACGGCACTCCGCGATAATCCCCGGCCAATTTAAATTGCCCTCGCCCACCTCGGCCATAAAGGCCTCTTTAGGGTTGGAACTGAACGCCATGTCTTTCAGATGGACGACAGGAATGCGGCCCGCGACTTTTCTGATCCATTGGCAAGGGTCCCCGCCGCCATGTTGGACCCAATAGGTGTCAAGTTCCATCCAGACGTTTTTCGAGCAGCCATCGATGAGCCGCTGCATGATCACAGGTCCGGTATCCTCGCCGGCTGGCCGGGCGAACTCATGATTGTGATTGTGGTAACCCACCTTCAAACCAAACTGAGCAGCAGTATCTGCGATCGCCGAGTAACGCCGAATAAAGTCACTCCAGTCCGACGCACTACCCGATGTGGGCCAGTAACCGCCAATCGCATTCAGCTCACACCCCAGGATCTGGTGTTCTTCAATGACAGCGGCAAGATCCTTTTCCAGCCGGTCCAGCGGCCCGTGTGTGGCGCAACAGGTAAGGCCATTGTCATCCAGGATTTTCCTCAGATCCTTATGAGGAATCGGCCCAAGCCCGGACACCTGCACTACCCGGTAACCAAGTTTTGAGACGGATGCCAGAGTCGTGGCCACCTCTGCTGGCGTCTTGAGGTAGTCACGCAGCGTATAAAGTTGAAGGCCAAGGCGCATGGGGATCCCCGTAAGTTTTGTTTAGCCTTCAAGAAACGCTGCCAGCAGATCAATCGCCGATTGCAGGTCCGTCTTGTGGATGCACTCGGTGACCGTATGGATGTTTCTCGTGGGAATTGAGAATGTGGCCGCCCGCATGCCGCCACGAGCCCGCTGTAGTGCGGCCGCGTCCGTACCGCCGCGCGGCAGGATGCTCAGCTGGTGCGGAATCTTTTTCTTCGTGGCGAGTTTGTCGAGTTCGTCGATGATGCCACGATCCGAAATGCTGCTACCGTCCATAATGGTCAGTGCAACGCCGTCGCCCTGCTTGGTTACACGTTCATCCTCCGGCACGCCGGGCCCGTCGCAGCAGAGGGTTGTATCGATGCCGAGGCCCAGGTCGCCTTCAGTGGCGAAACCCGCAGTGATGGCCCCACGCAGACCGACTTCTTCCTGCACGGTCATCGCGACCACCAGGTCAAACCGAAGCTTCTTGACCTTCTTGACAGCTTCGATCGCAACGAACGGTGCTACGCGGTTGTCAAGGCACTTGCCAGTCACGCAGTCACCCAGTTCAGAAAACTCTTGAATAAGTGTCACCGGGTCACCGATTCGCACCATCTTCTTCACCGTTGCCGCTGGCATGCACAGGTCGATGACAAAGTCCGAAATTTCGGGGATCTTCTTTTTGTCTTCTTCCTTGGCGATATGAATTGGCCTGCCGCCGGGGTTCATAATGCCGACGATGTCGCCGCCAAAACTGCTCTGCACAAGAACACGGCGGGCAAGCAGGTTGCGAGTGTCAAACCCGCCGGCATTCTGGATTCGGATGAACCCCTTGTCGTCCACATGGCGCACGTAAAACCCGATCTCATCCATGTGGCAGGCGAGCACCAATCGCTTTGCCGTTCCGCCGCCGGTCTTCTTCTTGTGGCAGATCAGCGAACCCATCGGGTCCGTCTTCATCGAATCGAAAAGGCCCTTGGATGCCCGCTCGATGATCGCTCGAATTCGTTCTTCACGGCCGGAGACGCCGGGGGCCTCGGACAGTTCCTTCAAGAGGGGTAGATTCATGGAGAAAGATAATACCGAAGAATCCGTTTGCCGTCGGGTATACACTTTCCGACTATCCGGAAATAGGAGATTTTGAATGTTCACGTTCTATCGAAAACCCACGCTGGCCCTGCTGCAGGCCGTCGCCTTGACCACGGTTGGCGCATTTTCCCTGCTGGCAATCGCGGAAGACCCCGGCGTTCAACTGGTTCGCCCGGCGGCCGCACCCGAACTGGACGCCCGCGGTAGCGCGCTGGCAGCAGCTAGAATCGCCCTGGACAAGGGACACGCCTTTCTGATCGCCCAGCAGCAGACCGATGGCGGCTGGCAAACCAAAGGGCAGGAACAGATGCCCGCCATCACCGCCTTGGTGCTGACCAATCTGCTTGCCGACCCTCGCTTCCGGAACGATGCGGCCGTGGATCGCGGTTTCGACAAACTGTTGACCTATCAGCTCGAAGACGGCGGGATCTACAAGAGCGGGCTGGCGGTCTACAACACCGCGATCAGCGTCAGCGCATTGGCGGCCGCCCAACGGCCTGACTTTCAGCCCCGCATTGATAAAGCGGTCATTTACCTCAAGAGCCTTCAGTGGACCGATACAATCGAAGGCCTGCCCAAGGGGGAGAAAGTCGGCGGCACCGCCGACCCTCGCTATGGCGGTTGGGGTTATGGCAGCAAGGGTCGGCCGGACGGGTCCAACACCGGAATGGCGCTGGAAGCACTGCGAGATGCCGGGGTCAAGACCACCGACCCGGTCTATCAGCGGGCCGTCCAGTTCCTCAGCCGTAACCAGAACAACAGCGAAACGAATGATCAGTCCTTTGCCGGCAACGACGGCGGCTTCGTCTACAGCAGTGCCAACGGCGGCGAGAGCTTCGCGGGCACCTATACCGAGAACGGCTCAGTCCGGTTCTACAGCTATGGCTCCATGACCTACGCCGGCGTGAAGTCCATGCTGTACGCCGGACTCACGCCCGCCGACCCCCGCGTCAAGGCGGCCCTTCGCTGGCTACAGCAGCATTGGAGCGTCGATGAAAACCCCGGCATGTCAGCGGGTGGGAAGGAGCTCGCCACCCACTCGCTCTACTACTACCTTCGGACGATGGGCAAGGCCCTGCACGCCGTTGGAATGCCCACCGTGACAGATTCTGCGGGAACCGTGCATGATTGGCGCATCGAACTGGCAAACAAGCTGGTCAGCCTGCAAAATCCTGACGGTTCTTGGAAGGGTGAGAAGCGATGGATGGAAGACAACGCGGTGCTGGCAACCAGTTACGCAATGACCGCTCTCCAGCAGGCCGTCGATTCGCTGCAGGGCGATGCACCCACGGCCGGAAAATAGTCTCGGTTCTTTCACTGGTGGCACTGGCAGCAGGCTGTTCGTCAGAAGGGTCGCGCAGACTCACTCCGCCCGTGCCGCCGATTTCCGAACCGGTCTTTTCGGTCGTCGGGGACTTTTCTCGTGCCGACGACCGGCTGTTTGTTTCAGGCATCAGCCCCGGCCGCAACTCCGCCACCATTCCCGCCGGGAGCACTGCAACCATCCGCCTCCCTGAGATGATCTCCGGCCGGACCTATCCCGGTCGCTGGACCATGCTCGAAGTGGAACTGGTCCCGTCTGCTGCCACCGCATCGGCATCGTGGGTGCACCGTGAAGCATCTGCCGCGCAAACCCGGACAGTGCGTGACGGCAACAGACTGCTGCTCGACTTACCGGGTGAAGCGCAGGCGGTTCAAGTCACGACCGGTGACACTGAAACCACCGTCACGAGAATTCGCCTCGTCGATAACCGCGCAGAAGTTCTCAAGGTTACCGGTCGGACGCCGTTCTCGGTCAGTCGGTTCGGCACTTCGTGGGTCATCCGTGGCCAGCGTTACTCACTGAATCTATCGGCAATGGGTGATCAACCTCTCGCCCCTACCGAGGTGAATGCCACCCGTGCAGTTTTCGAGGCGCCCGACCGTACTTTCACCGCCTATGCCACGGGCACTGTGCTGGATAACGGGCACGTAGCCGAAGGATTCACCCGCGATGTTGCCCTCGCTGCAAGTATTGCCGACCCCGGTGACCTCTCTGTCCTGAATGATGCGGCAACGCTGGTGATGGACCCTGCCAAGGGGGCCGACGGCCGTGGCTATATCCCGGCCCGTGGCGCATGGCGGGTGCTGGCCTTGGGTCAGCGATTGCGGCTGCGGCTTGCGCCCAGCACCCGGGGTTCAGCGCTCATCCGACCGGTGCTGGAGATTGAAGGCCTTCAGGGCGGCCCGCCACCATCCGTCAATATCGACGGCCAGCCTATTGATCGGGTAGTCCGGACCGGTGAGGTGTGGCTGATCGAGTTGCCCGTGCGCGTGGTGGGCCCGGCGGTCATCGAGATCAATCAGGCACGAAGGGAGCCGGATTAGTGGTGCTTCTATCTTGCCACGGCAACATGCAGCGGCGACGCCACGGCGGGCCCACGCACTTCGTTGATGGTCTTATCGCAACCGACGGTACAAGCAGCCAGTGCTGTTGCAATAAGAAGGGCCTTGCATCGAAGTCGCATATTGCTCATGCGTGGAAGTGTCGGATCGGACCGGTCTGCTTGCAAGGCGACATGTGAACGAATCAGCGGGAAGCGGCCGCATCCAAAAGCAGTGTTTCCAGGTGTTTGCAGGCCACAGGTCTGTCATAACAGGCCAGAAACGCCTCACGGGCCCTCATGCCCATCTCCGCTCGCAGTGCCGCGGGACGCAGACTTTCGATCGCCAGAAGCAAACCCACCACATCCCCATTGCCCACCACGCGTCCGCACTGATGCCGGATGACCACTCTGGAAACTTCGGCCCCCGGCGGCCCCACCATGAGCGTCGGCTTACCAACGGCCATGATCCCGAACTGCTTGCTCGGCACGACAATCCCCGTCCATTGCGGCAGCTGTGTGACAAGGTGCACGTCCGCAATGTGCAGAGACTGACACAACTGCTCGCGCGGGGCGAACGGTAGGAACCGCACGTGCGGCCACTTCTCTGCCTCGGCCCGGGCCTTGAGCTTTTCCAGGTTCTTTCCCGAACCAATGAAAATCCACTTGAGCGAACCATCGCCCTTGCTCTGCTCAATCGCGCCGACCATCGTCTCGACATCGTGGGCCAGCCCGAGGTTGCCGGAGTAAACCAGGTTAAAAGAGTCTTCCAGTCCAAGCTCCCGCCGGAGCGTGCACTGGCTTGGCGGCAATGGTTGCAGCTGGTCTCCCTCGCTCCAGGGCTGCACCACCTGCAATTGACCGGCATCGAGTCGGCCGGGGTACTTGCTCAGGATGAGGTCCTTCATGTCCTCGCCCAGTGCCACCACGCTGTGACATGCCGCCAGGGAAAGCCCGTTGGCCCAGTGGAAGAGTTTGTACAGCGGGTGTCCCCGCTGCATCATGCCGTGCGCACTCAGTGCCTCCGGATACAGATCCATGACGTGCTGCACCAGTACCGGTGATTTCCGGCCGAGCAGCCGCCGACACTTACCCGCCAATGCCGCCACCACGCCAATCAAAGGCGGGCTGGTGAGTACCAGAGCAACGTCTGCACCGTCTGCACCAGTTCGCAGCAGGTGCCAAAAGGCGACCAGATAAAAGGTCCCGAAATCGCTCAGCCGTCCGACGATGTTCTTCTTGCCAAACGCTGTCCCCCGCAACCGGTGGATGGCGATCCGCCCGTGCGTCTCCATGGCCTGCGCGTGCAGTTTGTCAGTGCCGTAGAGCTGCCTGCTGGTAATGGCCGTGACATCATGGCCGCTCGCATCAAGATGCCGTGCCAGATCCCACATGAGCTGCCCCGTTGCGGCGACATCCGGGTGAAAGGTCTGGTTGATGATCGCTATGCGCATGACGGAAGTCTGGCAGTCAAAGTTCGTGGCGGTGCCGGGCCCTTTTTTCGCCGGATGGACGCACTATTTTGCCGGTGTACGGGTGGCGGGTGCGGTCGACGGGGTTGTCGCATCCGACAGGTTCCAGGCAATGTGCCAGACAGGCGGGCCTACCTGATGGAATCCGAAGTCGCGTTCCAGCAGCGTAGTCATGTTGGGGTAGTGCCCGCCGCCGTAAAAGATGGCAAGGTTTTTGTGCCCGTCAGCGATGGCCTGCTTCAGCACCTTCAGACAGACCTGATTTCGTTCGTAAATGATGACCGAATCCGTCTCCGGCGAGCCGGTCTCCATACTTGCAAGCACCTTGGCCATCGCACGCTTCATCCGCAACGGCCGGTCGGGCTTGCCCATGGAGTCCATCATGGTGATGGCGAAGTCGGTGCCGGCCATTTCCATTTCATGGCTCCGGTTTTGTGCCACGCCGCCAAGGAGGGATTCCCCTTTGGCCTCCTGCCGCGTCCGGAACTCGTTTTCGGTCATGTCTGCGTGCAGGAAATTCTCTCGCTTGTAGTTAATGCCGTCCTTCTGAAACTGAAGCTCCAGAACGGTCGTCATCCCCTTCTGCAGAATGGTGATCATGCCCATGGCCATGCCGTTGCTCGGGTGCTTGGGGTCAGCGCTCACACCTTCGAAAAGCACTTTGTCGTAGCCGTCGAAGTTGGAGTCCAGCTCGTGGTAATAGGTCTTGTCCGCAATGTGCACGGCCGCGACCAGATCGACCACGACACCTGCATCATTGACGAAACGCACCGTGGACGTCTGCATGGACCGGTGTCCGCGTCCATCGTCATACAGGCGGATGAACCGTTGCTCGTTGGCTTCGGCGCTCGCTGTGCTTGGCCGGGTTTCGGCACGCGTGGTCGCGGCGGGTGCCTCTGCCCGTGCGCTGCCCGGAAGCTGGCTGAAACCCACCATAACAAGGGAAGCACCTGCAGCCGTCGAAAGGGCCACCCACCACTTGCTCATGTTCCGTTTACCCATGCCGGAGAGCGTAACACGAAGCGGTCAAACTTTTGTGAATATGGCCAGCGACCGCCGCCCGTCCCTAGGACGGATAGTTCGCGAGATACCACTCGATGGTCTTCTTCAGGCCATCTTCCAGCGTAGTGCTCGACTGCCAACCCAAATGCTTCCTGGCCCGGCTGACATCCAGACACCGCCGCGGCTGGCCGTCCGGCTTGGTCGGGTCCCAGACAATCGTTCCCTCGTAGCCGGCGGTCTTGGCGACCAGTTCCATGAGCGCCTTGATGCTGATTTCGCGGCCCGCCCCAAGGTTGATCGGTTCCGGTTCGTCGTATTTTTCGAAGGCCGCCACCACGCCGGCCGCCGCGTCTTCTACATACAAAAATTCACGGCTGGCCGAGCCAGTTCCCCACGCCTCAATCGTCGGCCTGCCCGCCCGCTTGGCCTCAACGGTCTTCCGGATCAGGGCCGGGATGACGTGGCTGGTCTTCAAATCAAAGTTGTCGCGCGGGCCATACAGATTGACCGGCAGCAAATAGGAAGCGTTCAGCCCGTACTGCTGACGATACCCCTGACACATGACCAGCAAGGCCTTCTTGGCGATGCCATAAGGCGCATTGGTCTCTTCCGGATACCCATTCCAGAGTTCCTCTTCACGGAATGGCACCGGAGTGAACTTCGGGTAGGCGCAAATCGTTCCCACCTGAACAAACTTCTTAAGGCTGTGCTTGCGGGCCCCTTCAATCAGGTGCAGGCCCATGGCCATGTTGGCAAAGAAATACCGGCCGGGGTTGTCGCGATTGGCACCAATCCCACCGACTTCGGCGGCCAGGTGAATGATCGCATCCGGCTTGACGTCTTTGTACAGCTTCTCGACGGCCGCCTCGTTGGTCAGGTCAACATCTTTGCGGCGGGGAATCACCAGATTGGTGTACCCCTTGGCCTTGAGGACCTCAGTCACGAACGAGCCAAGGAAGCCAGCCCCGCCAGTAACAATAATTCGATCAGTAACCGACGGCATCATTCTCCTCGCCTTCCACCAGATTCCTGTCCAACACCACCACCACCTCTAGCGTGCGGTGGCGATCTCTTGGGCTGCACCCGAGCGCGTGCCACCGTGCACAGCCAGAATCTTCTCATTCTTGGCCAGTTTCATGTCGCTATCGACCATCATCTTGGCCAGCTGTTCCATATCCACCTTCGGCTCCCACTTCAGTTTTGTGCGGGCCTTGGTGTTGTCGCCGAGAAGGAAATCCACTTCGGCCGGGCGGAAGTAACGTGGGTCAACTTCAACAAACTTCTTCCAGTCCAACTGCAGGTAGCCGAACACGACATCCAGGAACTGTCGGACCGTGTAGGTCTTGCCGGTCGAGATCACGAAGTCCTCGGCCGTCTCCTGCTGCAACATCAGCCACATCGCCTCGACGTAGTCACCAGCGAAACCCCAGTCGCGGCTTGAATCCAGATTGCCCAGATAGAGCTTCTCTTGAAGCCCTTCCTTGATGCGGGTGGCAGCACGCGTGATCTTGCGGGTGACGAATGTCTCGCCGCGACGCGGTGATTCATGGTTGAACAAAATGCCGTTGCAGGCATACATCTTGTAGCTCTCGCGATAGTTCACGGTCTGCCAGAAGCTGTAAACCTTGGCACAGGCGTACGGCGAACGCGGATAAAATGGCGTCGATTCTTTCTGCGGCTTCTCCATCACCTTGCCGAACATTTCGCTGCTGCTCGCCTGATACACCCGAATCGGGCGGCCCGTATCGCGCACGGCCTCCAGAAGGTGAATCGTGCCCAGCGCATCGCACTGCACGGTGTAGACGGGCTGGTCAAAGCTCACGCGAACGTGGCTTTGGGCCGCGAGGTTATAGACTTCATCCGGCTGAACGCGGCCCAGAATCTCGCGAAGACCCACGCCATCCAGCAAATCGCCGTAATGCAAAAACAGCTTGGCTGCCGGGTCGTGCGGGTCCTTGTAGAGGTGTTCAATTCGGTCGGTATTGAAGCTCGATGACCTACGGACGATGCCGTGGACCTCGTAACCCTTGCTGAGCAGCAGTTCCGCCAGGTAAGAGCCGTCTTGCCCGGTAATGCCCGTGATCAATGCCTTCTTGTTTGCCATGTGTTCCTCTTGCACTACCTACTTGCGATTCACTCCGGCCTGACGGGCCTCCGACTGGTCCATCGTCCTCGACGCCGGACAGGAAGTTATCTCCAATTCCGGTGGTGGCACAAGCCACTAGCCCAAGGCTCCCGACGTCCACATCATCGGCAGAACGATAGTCCTATTTGATGAACAGCGGTTTTACGCGACAAATATCACAAACCAATGCTTTGCATTATTTCTTGGGAGGTCCACTCCATCTGCCAAAGCAGCCAGACCGCCTTCGCCCCCGTAACATGCGCTACCCCACAAATCCTTTTATCGCGAGAACTTGCCATGAGTGAAAACACACCAAACGACGCCCTCCCCGTAGCCCCCAATCCGCTGAACCCGCAAAAGAAGAGCCGGAAGGCCATCAAGATCCTCGCTGCCGTCGCCGGTGGCGGGATCCTCCTTGTGGGCGGCCTGATCCTGCTCGCCCCCACCGTTGCCAGCACGGCCACGGTGCGAAACATGGTCTTGTCCAGCGTCAATGCGAACCTAAATGGGAAAGTCACCATCGACGACTGGTCTCTCGGCTGGTTCAGTGGGACCAAGGTCACTGGCCTAAAGGTCTTTGACGACCAGAACGCCCTCATTGCCAGTATTGGCACGTTGGAAACTGAACTGACAGTCGGCAAGGCCGTTACGGGCTCGCTGGACTTGGGCAAGACCAAGATCGACGGCGTGACTTTCACGGCCAACTTTTATCCAGACGGCACCCTGAATTTCAGCAAGTTGCAGAAGGTAGTCACACCTGCCAACACAACGGCCGGCGGATCGGGTGTCACAGTCACAAAGACCGCGTCTCAGCCTCTTGCCGTCAAGGGCGATATTTCCATCACCGGGATTTCCGGCACGTTCGTCGCGGTCGGAGTACCGGACGGCGTCTTGAATATCGACCCTAGCAACATCGCCATCAAACTGGATGGCCTGGACAAGCCCATCACGAGTGATGTGAGCCTGAAGTTCCGCGGCAAGTCTGGCCCCGCAGGCGTTCTCGCGACCAGGGGCACGGTCCTGCTACCTAGCGGCGCTTCAACGGCCGTATCGGCCGATCAGACGCTCACGCTGTCCGGCCTGGACCTTTCAGCCTTTGCGCCTCTCACTGCCATCAGCATGCCCGGCCAAAAGCTTGACCTGACCGGCATTGGCAACGGAACCCTCACCGCCAAAATCGGCGCCGACGGTTCCGGCGGGGTCAATGGCACGCTGACGTTCGACGACCTTTCCGTCGGCGGCCAACCCCTCAAGGGCGACACTCTCAAACTCGGCAAAGTCGAAATCCCGGTTGAGGCATCAGTTGCCTCCGCCAATAGCAACCCTGTGGTCACGCTCACGCGTGTGGGCATTTCCAGCGATCTCGTGAGGCTCGCCGTTGGCGGCACCGTCCCGACCGCAGCCTTAAAGCAGATCAGCGCTGGCAAGGCCCCCGGGGCAGCAGGAGACGTCTCGCTGGCCTTCAGTGTTCCCGACGTCGCAGCCCTGGCCAGGCAGTTACCCAAAACGCTCGCACTCAGGCCCGGCATTGTGGTCAGCAGCGGCTCGATCGCGGAAAATGCCGCTCTTAAATTCACCGCGACGGACGTCGCTGCCACCTCGGAGCTTGCAGTTGCCGGCATCGTCGGCATCGCCGACGGTCGGCCTGTAAACCTCGAACCGATCAATCTCAAAACCGACGTCAAGGCTCTTTACGCCAACGACGTGCTGGCTGATGTCGTGGTAAACAGCCTGAATTTCAACTCGGGTTTCGCCACCGCCTCCGGCAGTGGATCGCTCAAGAAACTCGACCTGACCGGCAACGCCGACCTCTCGAAGCTCGGCCAACAGGTCGGCCAGTTCATCGATCTGCAGAAGACATCGCTGGCGGGCCAACTTCAGTATGCAGTGAAGACCAGCGGTGATCCGACGGCTGGAGATGTCACCGCCAATCTGTCGGCCTCCGGTGCCAACATCGTGGTGGCGGGTTTGAATGCCCTGCCCGAGCTACGGATACCCAAGTTCCAGTCAGCCGTCGCCGCGACCTTAAAGCGCGACGCCACGACCAAGCAACTGTCCACGGTGGACGTCACCGTCGCCACCATTGAAGCGGGCCCCGTCGCCGTAGCCGCCACCGCAACCTACGTCGTCGCCGATGCCTCTGTCCCCGCGTTCGACGTCTCCAAACTCGCCATCAACGACATGGCCGAAGCCCAGCGGCAGTTCGGCGCATTTGTTCCGGCGCTGGCTGCGAACAAAATCGCCGTCCAGTCCGGCCAGCTCGCCACAACTGTCAAGGGTTCTTACGTCGGCGGCGTTCTCAAACTGCAGGAGCCACTGCATTCCACTGTCACCAACTTTACCCTGACCAAGGGTGGCACCAATATCCTGACCAACGAGACCCTGAACATAGCCGCACAAGGCACCATCGCCACCACGCCCTCGCTCAACGTTGAACTGCCGACACTCTCCGTCACCTCGTCCAGCGGATTTTTCAACATGGAAAAAACCGGTGATGCTCCGCTGAAATTGGCCGTGCTCCCCAGCGGGGCATTCAGCGGTAGTGGGGCATTGAAGGTCGGTGCCGATCTGGCCCGTGTCAGCACCCTGGCTGGCGCGTTCGCCGCCACGCCACCGACCAAACAGGTCACGGCAGGCCAACTGGCAGGTACCCTCACGTTTGATCAGGCCGCGACAAGTAGTGTGAAGGCCGATTTCAAACTCGCCGGCGTCACCGTCCCCGGCCTGATGACAGGTGAAAACATGACCTTTGTCGCCAGTGCCACGTCGCCGGATCAGTTCGCCACTCTGGCGGCCGATGCTGATGTTCAGGCCAGCTTCCTGACCGCCGGCATTAAAAACGCTTCCGTTGTCCTAAGCAAAGATGGCAAGCCGTCGGGCACTTTGCAGATGCTGAAGCAAGCCGATATCACCGTTACCAGCAACGACCTCGCGCGTCTGTGGGGCCTGAAGGAAGCACTGGTGCCCCCTGTTGCCGGAGCCTTGTCGGTCACCGGCGGACAGTTGAACACCCAGCTCTCCATCAAGTCCGATGGCACCAATCTGAGCCTCACGTCCAACTCGATCAAGGCAACAAACCTGGCGATCAAGCAAGGTGCAGGCCAGTACAAGTTCGCCAAAGACATCGACCTGAAACTCGCAGCTAACGCCGAGATCGCTGGCGACCCGGCCCTGCCGCCGGTCCAGCAGATCAGGCAGCTCGTCATCACTGCCCTCGCCGGCAGTCTCGGCGTAGCGGATCTGGAAGCAGCTGGCCCCATCACCGTCACCAATCTTGCCGCGGCCGTCCCCAGCGTAAATGGTCAGGTCAAACTCAACGGCCGACTGGAAGATGTCACGGGGCTGATGGAGTCCCTCGCCGGTCAGGCCCCCGGTAGCCAGTACGCTTATGTCGGCACTTTCGCCGTCGATCAAAAACTCGCGACTGATGCCAGCGGGACCGCCGCCAACGGGACCGTCACGCTGGGCGATGTCGGCCAACGAACCGCGACAGGCATTACCCCCGTCGAAAAGCAACTACTCATCAGCAACGATATCAAGCTCACCGACAACAACACCACGGCTACACTCAACAACGTTTCACTCAAGGCCGCCAGCAGCAGGGCCATCGACCTCGTTGCCAGCGGACAGATCAAAGACCTCGCCGTCGCTCGCAACATCACCCAGCCGATCAATGTGAAGTTGAACTACGATGCGGCCGCACTCCTCGCCCTCGTCAAGCCACTTCTCGCCCCGGCGACCCAGACTTCGCTGGCCGATTTAACTGTCAGTGGCAACCACACGCTCAACTATGTGGTCACCGGCTCATACCCCGCCAACCAGCCGCCCAATGTTGCCATCAAGACGCTGAGGATCACCGGCGGCCTCGAGTTGGAAAAAGCCTCCTATCAGGGCATGACGATGACCAAATTTACGGTCCCCTTCGTGCTGGCGGATGGCATCCTGAAGGGAACAGGCGACCCCGCTGCCCCCACTGCATTGCTGAACAATGGAACCGTCAATCTGGGACTTTGGTCGGTCAGCATGCTCCAGCCGACTCCGCGGTTGAACATGGCGCCCAATACGGCCCTGCTCAAGGATGTGGGTCTGGACCCGTTCCTGACCGGCAAGGTCTTCGCAAAGATTATCCCCATCCCCGCGCTTCAAGACGCGGGTAGCGGCAAGATCAACCTCACCGTCGTGAAGGCCGACAAACTGCCGCTCGGTGCCCTGATGAATCTCCCGCGCGACCCCGTCACCGGCGAGCTTAACGACGGCGTTGCAGAGTTCAAAGTCTTGGGCGAGGTCAAGCCGGGTGGGCCACTGTTCAATGCACTCGGATCTGTGATCAATACCTCTATCGCCGCGACCAAGCTCGATGGGAAGAGCATCAAGCTGGAAAATGGAGTGCTGACCCAGGACATCGTCTTGGGCGTCGGCACCGGGGCCACGGCCGGTCTGGCCATGAAGGGCGACATTGTCATGCAGACGATGGCTTATCGGAACTTTGGCGTCGGTGTCGGCTCGAGTCTACTAACCAAGTTCACCCCGGGGCTTGCCAAGTTTTTGCCCGAAAGCATCCTGATCCCCGTGGGTGGGACTGTTTCTCAGCCGACGGTCCAGCCCGAACGAATCGTCTCTGACCTCTTTTCCGAGGCTGGCAGGAAGGCTCTTCTAGGTAATTTCACAGGGGGTGGCGGTACCGCCAATCCCGCCACACCCGGCCAGCCTGCCAAAGACCCGGTGACCGGGGCCCTTGACAGCCTTTTCGGTAAGAAGAAAAAGAAGTAGCCCGAAGTTCCCCCAATCTCTCATCCTACCCCCCCCCACCCCCACCCCGCTGCTGCGGTTGCCCGATCGGCCGGTTGCAGCCGGGGCGGATGCTCCCTATCTTCATGGCCCCGTTCGGCCTAGGCGCGGTTCGAAGGGGAAAGCGTCCCAATTCAGCTGTCTCTCACTACCTTCCCCCCCCACCCCCCACCCGAGGCCTCGTGACTGCAAAGCAACACAACACCCACCTTTTCACCAGCGAATCTGTCTCTATGGGCCACCCCGATAAAGTGGCCGACCAGATTTCCGACGCCATTCTCGATGCCATTCTGACAGCCGAGATCAAGGCCAAGAACAACCCGATCAACACCCGGGTCGCCTGTGAAACGCTGGTCACAACCGGCCAGGTCATTCTCGCTGGCGAGATTCGCACCAATGTCTACATCGAAGCCGCCGATGTGGCACGCAAGATGATCCGCGAAATCGGCTACACCCACCCCGACATCGGCTTTGATGCCGACAGCTGCGGCGTGCTTGTCGCCCTCCACAGCCAGTCCGCCGACATCGCTCGTGGCGTCGATAACGCCGCCGATAGCGACGAAGAAATGGGCGCAGGCGATCAGGGCTTGATGTTCGGGTTCGCCTGTAACGAGACTGACGTGCTGATGCCGCTGCCGATCCACCTTTCCCACCGCATCGTTGAAAAGTTGGCGGAAGTGCGTCAGAAGAACCAGTTGCCTTGGCTCCGGCCCGATGCGAAGAGCCAGGTCACCATTGAGTATGTGAACAACTGCCCGTCCCGCGTTCACACTATTGTCGTCTCCACCCAGCACGACACCAGCGTGCTGGATAAGAACGATGAGTTCAGCAAGAAGGCCAAGCAGGAGATTATTGATAAGGTCGTCAAGCCCGTCATCCCCAAGGCCCTGTGGAACGATGACATCACCTTCCACATCAACCCCACCGGCAAGTTCGTCATCGGTGGCCCCCACGGCGACACAGGCCTCACCGGCCGGAAAATCATCGTCGATACCTACGGTGGCCGCGGTCGCCATGGCGGCGGGGCGTTCTCTGGGAAGGACCCGAGCAAGGTCGACCGCAGTGCCTGCTACATGGGCCGTTACATAGCCAAGAACATCGTGGCCGCCGGTCTGGCTGGCGAGGCAGAAGTGCAGTTGGCATACGCCATCGGCGTGGCCAACCCCGTCAGCGTCACTGTCAACACTGCCGGTACCGCCATCATCCCCGAGAGCCAGTTGGCCGACTTGGTAAAGAAGCACTTCTTGTTGACCCCGCGCGGCATCATCCGTCACCTGCAGCTGCTCAAGCCGATCTATCGTGTGACGGCACGTCACGGGCACTTCGGCCGTACGCCCGGCGCCAACGGCGAGTTCAGCTGGGAAAAGACCGATAAGGCCACAGCACTCGCAAAAGAGGCCGGTATTCGGAAGGCAAAGTAGGCCCCGTCAACCTCGGCTCAACGTAAGAAGGGTCGCCACCATTCCCGGTGGCGACCCTTTTAGTTTTAACAACGAGGTTGTTTACAGATACTTAACCAGCGTCTCGGTCGGGTAGCGCACCTTGGGTGTACTGGCGTAGCGGTCCTCAGGCGACCGATAGCCAGCCGGGCACACGACCACCGGGCTGAAACCGTCATGACCCAGATTTAGAATCCTCGCATAGTCGGCAGGTACAAACCCTTCCATCGGGCAGGTGTCCACGCCCAACATTGCGGCCGTCGTCATGAACTGGCCGAGGGCGATGTAAACCTGTTTCGTAGACCAGGCCTTGGCATCAAACCCCGGCGGCGGATTGTTTATAAAGCCTTTCATCATGTCGCCATAACCCGCCAATGATGCAAGAGGAACACCGCGAGCTTCGCTGGCAGCCTTCAGGAATCGGTCGGCATCGCCAGTAGTGAGGGTATCCTTTGCGCAGAGCACGACAAGATGCGATGCGTCCGCAACCTGGGCCTGTCCCCAACTGGCCGGAACCAGCTGCTTTCTCAGCTCCGGGTTGGCGACCACAACAAACTTCCACGGCTGTAATCCGAAACTACTAGGACTCAGGACCAGCGACTGCTCAAGCAGTTTCCATGTGGCAGCGGGGATGATGCGCGTGGCATCAAACTTTTTAACGGCGTAACGGAACTTCAGCTGTGCTTCGACAACGGCCAGATCGACGGTGGACATGAACAAACTCCTGAGAGACTTGAAACCGCAGGCCGCTGCCCGCGCAACGCCTGACAGTAGGCAGAGCCAATAGTTCGGTCAAACTAGAACTAAGTGCTGCCCTAGGCCGGCACCAGCCACCGCATGCAAAGGCTGGCCAGCCCCAACAGTGTAAAGAAGCCAGCTACGTCGGTTACGGTCGTCGCAAAAATGGTCGCCGACTGGGCCGGGTCAAACCCCAGGCGTTTCATGAGGAACGGAATGCCAGCCCCGCTCAGGCAGGCCAACGTGTGGTTCAGAATGAGAGCCACCGCCACGACGACGCCAAGGGCGGGGCTGTGATGCCAGACCAGCGCCACAATGGCCGTAATGAAACCGACCACCACGCCTGTCAGAACGCCCACCCACATCTCACGATACAGCACGCGTTTGATGATGCCACCAACATCCTCCCCCATCGCAAGACCGCGTATGGCCACCGACATGGCCTGCGCGCTGGCATTGCCGCCCATGCCCGCCACGATGGGCATGTAGACTGTCAGCACCACCAGCTTTTCAATGGTCGCATCAAAAAGACTGATGACCCACCCGGCCAGAAACGCGGTCGCCAGATTCACCACCAGCCACAGCCAGCGCTTGCTGAAACTGAACTGCCACGGACTGGTCAATCGCTCTTCGGCACCGGCACCAAATAGCTTCTGCACGTCTTCGGTGGCTTCGCGCTCCATGACGTCCACTACGTCATCGACCGTGATGATTCCCAGCAGCTTGTTCGAATCCGACACCACCGGCATCGCCAGATAGTTGTACTTCTTGAACAGCGCCGCCACGGCCTCCTGATCCAGTGTGGCCGGCACGCTGCGCACGTTGCCGATCATGATTTCCGACACGCGTTTGTGCGGTTCAGCCAGGATCAGGTCACGCATGGACAGCACGCCAATGAGGTGGCGTCGCTTGTCGACCACATACGAATAAAAGAGCTGTTCATGTCGCTGCGCCAGCCGCCGAAGCTCTTCGATCGCCTGCGTCACCGTCATGTCTTCCACCAGCGCCGTGACGTCGCTCGTCATGATGCCGCCGGCGCTTTCCGGCGGGTACTGGGCCAGATTCCGCACCTCGGCCGCATCGTCTGCCGGCAGATCCTGAAGGAACTCTTCGCGGCGTGGCTCTTCAACGTGCGAAAGAATGTCTGTCCGATCGTCCGGGTCCATCGCGCTCAGCAGCACCGAAGCTTCTGGCTGGCCCATGTCTTCCAGCACATCGGCCGCGTGATCGGGCTCCATCTCCGCCAGAATGTCGGCAGCGGTATGCGGGTCCAGCGCCTCAGCCACATCGGCCGCTTCGTCGGTCGTCAGTTGGTCTAGGACGTCCGCACCGTCAGCGGCGGGAATATCCTCCACCTGACGCGCCGTTTCATCGGCGGCGGACTGGGCAGATGATTTGTGCGTTTGCTCGCTCACGGGGGCCTCGATTTATAGCAGTAACCGCCACCCAAGGCACTGTGTGTTGCTCCGGCTAGTCCAGAGGGTGGTTCCACAGCAGCGTGACTTGTTCCTTCACGAGGTCGTGGTTGGACTCCCGTGCGGTGTCAAGCCCGGCCAGTTGATACCCGGCCTTGACCAGAAAATGAGCGGCTGCCGGGTTGGCCGTACTGGTCGTGGCTGACAAGGCCCGCAGCGCGTGATCGCGGGCCCATTCCTGCAGCTTGAATGCTAGCCCCAGCCCAATCCCTTGGCGACGAAAGTCTTCATCCACCCGGACCGTCAGCACCCGCAGCACACCGCGCGCCGCATCGGTCTCCCCAGCAGCCAGAGCGATCAGCCGTCCGTCGTACTCCGCGACCAGCGCAATGCCCTCCGCCCCCGCCGAAGCGTCATCCTCGGCCGCCCCGGCCAGCATTCGCAGTGAAAATGCCAGATCTTCGGGCAGTCCCTGCGCGAGCTGCAACGGCTGCCTGACCGGCCGCAGTACAAGCCGCCACTGCGTGTCGATCCCGTCCCCGACCCGGTCGACGTGCACATACTCCGTGGCCGTGATGACGTCTGCTATGTCACGCAGTTGACGGAGGTCGGAATGTCTCAATGGCCGGATGGTCATGCCCCGGAAGATTATGCACGGTCGGGCCTGATGGCACTACAATCGGTCCTACATGGCCGGATTCTTCGAAACACAAGCCAACATTCGTGCCAAAGCCTCATCGCGGGCCGCCCCGCCGGCAGGCCCAGCCGACGGCCCGGACACGCCCCCGGGCACACCCGCCACGGGCGGCCCCATGACCGTTGCCGAGTTCGCCAGCCGCGTGCGTGCCTTGCTTCGAGCCGGGTTCCCGGCGCGCGTGCTGGTCCGCGGCGAAGCGTCCAACGTCAACTACCACCACAGCGGCGCGCTGTACTTCGATCTGAAAGACGGCACGGCAGTCGTCAACTGTGTCGTCTGGGGGAGTGATTCCGGGCGGATCAAGTTCACGCTGGGAGACGGCCAGATGGTCATTGCCCACGCCACGGTCGACATTTTCGCTCGTGCCAGCCGCTATCAGCTCAAGTGTTATCACCTCGAACCCGAAGGCCAGGGCGCCCTCGAGCTGGCCCGGCGGCAACTGGAGGAGAAGCTGCGCAAGGAAGGCCTCTTCGAGCCCGAGCGAAAAAAGCCGCTGCCGATCTATCCGCGCCGCATTGTGCTGGTCACCAGTAAAGACGCCTCCGGTTGTCACGACATGCTCAAGGTGCTGGCGACACAACACGCAGTCCAAGTGGCCATCGCCCACGTCGCTGTGCAGGGCAACGGCGCCGCTGAAGAAATCGCCGCGATGATTGATTACCTCTCCGCCAGTCGCGAGCGGCTGAAAATCGACCTCATCATCACGGGCCGGGGCGGGGGAAGTGCCGAAGACCTCTTCGAGTTCAACCGCGAAGTTGTTGCACGGGCCATCGCACGCTGCGGCGTCCCCGTTATCACGGGTATCGGGCACGAGCCGGACGTCCACATCGCTGATTTGGTCGCTGATTATCACGCGCACACCCCCACGGAAGCCGCCCGCTACGCCACCCGCCACTGGCACGCCGCACCGGAGTTGCTCGCCAATCTTGGCACGCGTCTCGTCCGTGAGATCCGCTCGGTCATCGAAGACGGCCGCCAGAGCCTCGCTCCTCTGGAACGCTCCACCCCGTTGGCCCGGCCGCGGCACCGCCTCGAAGCGGCGGCCAACTTCCAGCATCGCCTCGCCAGTTCACTGCAAGCCGCGATGCTCGGCCGCATTGCTTCCCGCAGCCGGCGTCTGGATGCCCTGGCGAGCCGTCTCTCGGCGGTCAGCCCCCAATCCGTCCTCCGCCGCCGTACTGCTCGCGTGACCGACCTGGCCCTCCGCCTCGACCGCGCCCCGACCCTCCGCCTTCCCGCCCTCCAACACCGGCTCAGCACCCTTGCCCAGCGCCTGCAAGCCAGTAGCCGCCGAAAGACCGACCGTGCCACAGCCCAACTCGATAGCCTCTCCCGCCAGCTCACACTAGTCAGCCCCAATGCCGTCCTCGCACGCGGCTACACCATCACCACGACGGCCGACGGCAAACTATTGACCACCACCGCCCAAGCCCGTGCTGGCACCAAAATCCTCACGCGCGTGGCCGATGGAATCGTCACGTCCATCGTGCCGGGCAGCGCCACGCAGGGAATACTGTTCGGCGATCCGCCGGGGTAAGGTTCCGGATGCACCACTGCGTCGCAAAAAATGCCGAGAGGCCGTGGAGTCTGTGACGGCAGTTCGGCACCAACGCAAACTTGGACTGATTGTGGATGCCTAGCACGGGTGTCAGAGTGCAGCGATCTTTGCCACCAACTTTTCCTGCGGTGTAGCCAACTTTTTCCTCAGCGTTCAGCAGGGCGCATAGACGGTCCTGAGCTCTACACGTGAAAGGAAACCGGGGCGACAGGCCCATAGCCCATCGCCCCGGTTTTGATCTCAGCGTTCCCCGCGACTCGGCGGTGAAGCACCGACTACTTCTTCCAAGTCGCCTTGTAATCGGTCAGCGCCTTCTTCAGGCCTTCTTCGATTTCGGTGCTCAGGTCCTTGCCGTCGCGGAGTTTGTTCCGCAGTTCGGGCACGCGTTCATCGATGAACTTCAGCAGACCGTTCTGGAACTCCTGAACACGCGTCACGGGCACATCATCCAGATACCCCTTGGTACCGGCGTAGATGACGAAGACTTCCTGCTCCAGCGCCATCGGGCGGAACTGCGGCTGCTTGAGCAGTTCGACCAGGCGCGACCCACGGTCGAGCTGTGCCTGCGTGGCCTTGTCCAGTTCCGTGCCCAGCTGGGCAAAGGCTTCCAACTCGCGGTAGGACGCCAGATCCAGACGCAGCGAACCGGCGATCTTCTTCATGGCCTTGGTCTGGGCGTTACCGCCCACTCGGCTGACCGAGATACCGACGTTGATGGCCGGGCGAACGCCCGCGAAGAAAAGGTCGGGTTCAAGGTAGATCTGGCCGTCGGTGATGCTGATGACGTTCGTCGGGATATACGCCGACACTTCGCCTTCCTGCGTTTCGATGATCGGCAGTGCTGTTAGCGAACCGCCGCCGAGCTTGCTGTGCAGTTTTACGGCCCGCTCCAGCAAGCGGCTGTGTAGATAGAACACGTCGCCCGGGTACGCCTCGCGGCCCGGCGGACGCCGGAGCAGCAGCGACAGCTGACGGTACGCCGCAGCCTGCTTGCTCAAATCGTCATAGATCACCAGCGTTGCCAGACCCTGCCACATAAAGTGCTCGGCCATGGCGCAACCGGCGTACGGGGCGATGTACTGCAGCGGGGCCGGGTCGGCGGCGGTTGCCACGACCACGGTGGTGTAATCCATGGCCCCGTTGGCCTTCAGCACCTCCACGATCGCAGCGACGGTCGATTCCTTCTGGCCGACGGCGACGTAGAAGCACTTCACGCCAAGACCCTTCTGGGCAATGATCGCGTCGATGGCGATCGCGGTCTTGCCGGTCTTGCGGTCGCCGATGATCAGCTGACGCTGGCCGCGACCGATGGGGATCATGGCATCAATGGCCTTGATACCGGTCTGGAGCGGCTCCTTCACCGGCTCGCGCTCAGCGATGCCGGGGGCGACGATGTCCATCTTGCGGGTCTTGCCCGTGTTGATGGCCGGGCCGCCGTCGATGGGCTGGCCCAGCGGGTTCACCACGCGGCCGGTCATTTCATCGCCGACGGGCACTTCAAGCAGACGGCCGGTGCTCTTGACCTGATCGCCTTCCTTGATGCCCAGATAGCTGCCGAAGATGACGGCTCCGATGCTGTCTTCTTCAAGGTTGAACACCTGACCCATGACGCCGTTGGAGAACTCAAGCAGTTCGCCAGCCAGTGCGCCCTTCAGGCCGTAAATACGGGCGATACCGTCACCCACCTCGATGACTGTCCCGATTTCAGTCATCGCCAGCTTCTGTTCGTAGCCGGCGATTTCCTTCTTCAAAACACTTGTGATTTCTGCAACGTTGATGGCCATGTTCGTTTCCTCTTTGAAGTCAGTCTGACAATCGTTAGTAGTTAGTTTGTTCGCTTACCGGGCCGACGGCTTGGCCGCCAGAAGTTTCCGCTTGACAGCCAATAACTGTGCCTTGACCGAACCGTCGATCACGCGATCGCCGATCCGCAGTACCAGCCCGCCGATCACGCTGGTATCCACGTGAGGTGTTATGCGTGCCGACTTACCCAGTGCCGATGAAATGGCCCCGGTGACCTGCTCCAGATCATGCTGGCTCAGCGTTGCGGCCGTGGTTACGTCCACATCCACTGCTCCGCGCTTCGCATCCAGTTGCTGGCGATAGGCTTCAGCCACCGCCGACAGGTCGCCCAGACGATGCTTCTCGCCCATCACACCCAGCAGGTGTAAAACGACGGGACTCACCTTGCCGCCCAGTGTCCGCCCCACAAGCCCGCTGCGCTCTTCAGCAAGCACGCTGGGGTCGGTCAAAAACTGCTTGAAAGTGCTGTTCTCTTCGACCAGCCGCGCCAGCGATTGCAGTTCTTCGCCGACGGCCTGATCCCTGTCACCCGCCAACTCCAGCATGGCACGCGCGTAGCTGTGCGCCAGAGGCGAAGCGTGAAGGGTTGTTGTTGATTGGGCCATTTAACTTTTACTCCGGTCAAAAATCACCAACTCGCCGGTGCGTGCGGCGATGTCACAAAAACTAGTTCAGCTTGGCGGACTTCAGTTCACTCAGGCTGGCCGCCACCAGATCACGCTGGTCGTCGGCGTTGATGTTCCGCCGCAGAATCTTTTCCGCCACCGTTGTCGCCAACAGTGCCGCGTGCTCGTGAATCTCAGAAACGGCCGCATTCTTGGCCTGTTCAATTTCCTTCAACGCCCGGCCACGCGCCTCTTCGGCCTCTTGCTGGGCCTTCATCTTGATGTTCGTGCCAAGCTTCTCGGCATCAGCCGATGCCTGAGCAATCAGCGATTGAACCTGACTCTGTGCGGTGGCCAGTTGCTGGTTGTAGTTCGCCAGCGCCTTCTCAGCGTCGCCGCGGGCCTTCTCGGCCGCTTCGATATCCAGACGGATCTTGTCCTCTCGCTTCTTCAGGCCCGCTGCAATCGGACCGAAGGCAAACTTTGTCAGCACCACGAGCAGCAGCACAAAGACCACCAGCGTCGTGATGGCAGAGACAAGCCCCTGATTGATGGGGCTCAGAACCCCACCCTCAGCGTTACCGCCATGGGTGGCCCCTTCATGGGCGGTCGTCTCAGCGACCTTCGCTGCCATTGGGGCCTCTTCGGCGTGGGCCGTCGCAGGGGCGGCGGCCAGTGCGGCCAGTGCCACGGCGTAAGTGGCAGTCCGGTGATTCTTGTTCAGGGTCATAAAGTGACTCTCCGGTCGGAAAAATTCTTGGAATCGGTCGGCCTCAGATACGCGGCTTCCGGTAGGCCCGGTCACCCGCAAAGCCCTGCCGGTCGGTCTCCCGACCGACAGGGTGAAAACAAAAAACTTACTTGACCAGGAAGGCCATGATGACCAGACCGAAGAACGCGGCACCTTCGATCAGTGCGGCCGCGATGATCATGTTGGTACCGATCGGGCCGACAGCCTCGGGCTGACGGGCAATCGCCTCGACCGCCGAACCGCCGATGCGGCCAATGCCGATGCCAGCGCCCAGAACGGCCAGACCCACACCGATACCCACGCCGACCAGGTTCAAACCGGTGAACGCGACTTCGCCCAGAAGGTTCATTCCACTTGCCATGTCCATGAAAAACTCCTTGTAACCGCGGACTGTCAGAACGCTGAAAGCCGTCCGCACGCTTCCGGTCGCTTTACATCGGCGCGACCAACCCTGGCCCACCGAGGGGAGCCGACATGTCTTCGGGGCCTTCCCCCTTTTCAGGGGTTTCTCCCGGCTGTGAATCGATCCGTCACCGGCCCGACCCACATTCGAAGGTCCAAGCCTTCGAGCCATCGCATCGCCTCAGTCTCGACGCGGCGGCAAACAGATTTTGTAAAGTTAGTGCGCCGCCCCCGGTTTGGCATGACCGTGCGAATCGGCGTGGCCTTCGTCACTGTGTTCATGCGGCAACATCTGCGAGATGAACAACGCCGTCAGGAACATAAACAGATAGGCCTGCAACGTGGCCACGAACAACTCCATCGCCATCAGACCCACGCCCGCCGGTACCACGATCAGGCCGATCCCGATCGACCCGAAATGGGTCTTGAACGCCACACCCACAGCGGCCGTGAAACTCAGTACCACAGCCAGCAAAATGTGTCCCGCGATCATGTTCGCAAAAAGTCGTATGGCAAGCGCGAAAGGCTTGATAATCATCCCCAGAGCCTCAACCGGAATCATGACCGGGAACAGCCACCACGGCGCCCCACCCAGAAAGTGGTGCAGCCATCCGCCGATGCCGTTACGCAATATGCCAGTCAGCTGAACGGTAACAAACGTGATGATCGCCAGCGTCGCCGTGACCCAGATGTTCGCGGTTGCCGTACCGCCAATTCCATGCTCGCCTCCCAATCCCACCATGGAAGTCAGCAGGTTCAGGGGCAACAGTCCCAGCAGATTGATCGTCCAGACGAAAAAGAAGATCGTCCAGAGCAGCGGCATGTAAAAGTCGGTGTAAGCACCCAGCGCCGGCTTGACGACGTCATTCCTCAAAAACATCAAAATCGCTTCAAAAAAGTTCTGCTGCCCCGTCGGAATATGCTGCCCGGACTGATAGCGCCGCGTCAGCGGAATCAACAGGGCAACGCAAACCACTGCCGCCACCAGCAACATCACCACGTGATTGCTAAGCAGCCAGAACCCATCGCTTGTCATCCACAGGGCGTGGTCCACGACGTGCGACAATGGGCTGTCGCCCTCGGCCAGAAATGTCATACCGCTCAGTGCTGCAATTGCCATGACCTAACTCCCTTTAGCTGTCGACTGTGCCACGGCACTTTCCAGCGCCATGACCTTTTTCAATCCCACCGTCTCACCCGCCAGCACCCCCAGACAAATCCAGCCACCGACCACTGCCGTCTGCATTAGCGGGTACCCCCCCACCTTTACAGCGAATAAACAAATCACGACGGGCGCGACGGCCCTAAGCCCCATTCCGGCCGCCATGACGGCAAGCAATGTCTGCACAGGCTGCCCCATGGCCCACCACAAAGCCGCCAAGGAAAAACTCATTGCTCCCAACCCCATCAAACCCCCCACACCCAGCCCCCGCCACCAGTCCGTGGTACCCGCCGCTGCAACCCCGACCGCTGCAACGCCCGCCGCAATCGCAAACCCAGCCACCGACGCAACCAGCAACGGCTTCATCGGCCGGCGGGCGAGGGGCTTCTGGTATTGCAACACGGTCACGGCCATCTCAACTAGTCCTTCTTTGAATCTTTGGCAGACTGCTTCGATACCTTCACCAGTCTCCACAGCCCAACGACAAACCCGCAAGCGATCCCGACGATGACTCCAAACGGCTTGCTGCCCAGCAGGTAATCGGTGCCGTATCCCACCGCACCTAACGCCAGTACCGCCGACAAAAACTCAAACCCAAGACCACTCATCCGCCACAACGCAGCCGACTCGTCGTCCCCTTTAGCAGGCATATGTAAAAATCCTTCCTCACATCCCGTAAAGGGGCTGGAAAACTAGCCGTAGGCTGCGCAAGCGTCAATCCGTGCAACGACTTACGGCGACAGCGTGACCGCTTGTCGCAGGCGAGCGGGCACGCCAGATCGCGATTCGCCGCCTGACCGACGCAAGAAGTCTGTCATCTGGCGTGAATCGCCTGTTTGAGACGCCGGTGCGGATGGTCAGGCCATCGAAAAGGCCTCGGTGTCGGTCGCGGTCCATCCCTGCCGCCGCCTGAGCAGACCTACCGTCGGTATAGTCCGGTGGCGTGAACGCCGAGACCACCTCTAAGCCATCGAATCGCCCTGACAGGAGCCCCGGAAGATGGACTGCCATGGTCATGTGGTTGGTCGTATTGGCGGTGTATGTGCCGCTCTCGCTCATCGGCATCGGCTGGGGCCTGCCTGGGGATTGGGTCAATTCGTACCTCTTCGACGATCACCCCGTCTGGACGGGTCAGCAAATCATTGCTTTGCTGCCACCCAGTTCATCAGCCCCGATTGGCGCTGATGTAGACCCCAACCCCGTAGGTCGCTCCTATCCAGCCTCGCTCAATGACTCCGATTCCAGGCGTGCCGAAATCATCGCGCGATATCGCCTTTATTCCGCGCAGCCCGATGAGATGATCACTCTGCGGTCGCTCCGGCAAATGAAACCCGGAGGCGGCGATTTCGACCCGCGCCTCTATCAATACGGCGGCGTCTGGATCTACGGCTCTGCAGTTTGCCTCGCGTTGGCGCACTTCATTGGCTTCGTCGACCTGCACCAATCTCTCGCATGGTATCTGGATCATCCCGATACTTTCGGCCGCTTCTACCTCCCGCTTCGATTGATCTCGGTACTGGGAGGCTTGCTCCTGCTGATATGGATTAATCAGTTTCTTGGCCGCCAGCTTCTGGCGCTTCGCTGGCGGGCGCTGGTGCTCCTCGGTTTGGCAACCATGCCCGGCCTGATTGTTTTCAATCACGAGGCTAAACCGCACGTCCTGGGTGTGGCTTTGGCATGGGCTTCGTTTTCGCTGATGCGTCAGAGCAGGCGCGGCGCGCTCTTGGCCGGGGTGTTGGCCGGGCTCGCCACCGGCACTGTGGTCTCAATGGTTGTGGTCCCTGTCGGTGTCGCAGTCGCGTTTGCCGTTGCGCGTGAATGGAAACTGGCTCTAATCTCGATTCTCGCGGCCGCGTGCGCTTACTTTCTGACGAACCCTTACGTCGCTTTCCACATCCTCACCGACCCTTCGACACTCAGCGGCCAGTTGGGCAACTCTACGGCGATGTATGGTTTGGCCTTGTCGACATCAAGCCTGTGGAACGCCTTGACGCTTGCCTACTTCACCGGGCCGGTCGTGGGGTTGGCGGTCGTCATCCTCATCTTTCGGCCGGCCGCGCTGCGGCTCCCGATGGCATGGCGTGCCCCATTTGTTTCCGCCACGCTGATGCTGGCTGTGTTTGTCCTGCTCGCCGCCGCAAAGCCCGCCGAATATGCCCGTTTCAGTCTGCTCCCCGTGACCGTTCTCGTCGCCTGGTCGGTGGACGCGGCCAGCAGGATCAAGCCCCGATGGGCAAGATGGCTAATAGCGGGCCTGCCTCTGGTCGCGACTGTCCCCATTCAGCTCGGGGCCACCACATATTTCACGCTGGCCCATTGGCTCGAGTCCGGTCCGGGTGCTTCTCGCAGGGTCGCAGCGGCGGAATGCCGCGACGCGTTACCCGCAGTTCTCAACTTGTCGGCAGAACCGGCACCCTACTCGCTACCCCCGATCGATCTCTTCCGCTCTACGATTGTGTTGAACCCTGCCGCCACAGACGGTCGTCTCACTATCTTTGATGACGCGCGACTGCCCATGCTCAGTTGGGCTCATCGCAACTGGAGCCTCGAGGGCAAACCCTTGATTCACTTCATCGAGGGAAACCCTAGACGGTAAAGTCAGGGCCGTTCCGGAAGCTTCAGCGACATGATGACCGTCGAGGGAAACGGCGGATACTCCAGTTGATACCGCAGCCCAGTAAAGTCAGCAGGGTTCCATGAGCAACGTTCGTACACCTGACTGGTCAGGGCGGCATACTCCCCTACGAGTGGTGTCGCCATGACAGGCGGACGCCCACCCAGTTGCATCTTGCTGCCTGCGATCGGCAGCCGGTCGCGCCCGGTCGCCAAGTTCACGTTTGGTTGCAGCATGCCGAACAGGTTGATCTCCGGCTCGGCCTTAAACGGGCAGTCCTTGTGGATGACCAGATCAAAAAGCAGGTTCTCAACCGGCGCCGAGATCATGGCCGTAAAGTCGGCAGTCTTGTCTTCCCTCGTTGCGTAGGCGCTGCCCAGTTTCCGGATGATCGAGCCAAAGAAGCACGAGAATATGCCCGAGTTCCCCACCTGCGACTTGCCCAGAACATAGGCCATCTTGTTTTGGTCCGGGATGGCAGTAATTAAAGGCAAACCTGCCGAACAGAATGCCCGCATCAGCATCGCCTGATTGTCGCCGCTGCTCTGGTCGATCGGTTCCTCAGGATTCGGCACCCCGCCGTGGTGGTAGGCGCTGCGGCGAAACAACACCCACTCGGCGTCTTCGCGAACCCGTCGGAAGTCCACCCATCCGCCAACCTGCGCCGCATCGACGATGGTGGGGTCCTCTGCGTTGGGCGCCAGGAACAGCGTGTTCACCCGGACCCGGGCCTGAACGCCCCAGATACCGCTGTTCCCCCGGAACGCGAGCTTGCGACTCACGGCCAGCCTCGACTGCTCGCCCCCCGGCAGGGCGTCGATCACCAACTCGACCGTCGGCTTGTCCCCGATTTCGGCCCGAACAGTCGCCCGGTAAGCGTCGAGCGATGCCTTCACCCGTTTCAAACCGGCCACTTCGACTTTCGCCTTGAGCAATGCCTGCAGCAAAATGTCGAAGCCCGCATCGCCGGGCATGTGTCGCATGGCGGTGTGAGAGTCGGTCGACTGAACGACCCGGCTGATCTTCCAAGCCAGACTCTTGTCGAGCCCGAGGCGACGCGACATCTCCTGTGGCCGCGTCGGGTCGGCCGACGCCCCGGCCAGCGCCGCTAGCAGCGCACCGCGCAAATCATGGATTCGCAAACCGACATTTTCTTGCAACACATGCATTGAGTTGTTTTCGTACAGCAGCGACCCAGCCAAAGTTTGGGGCGTATGCTACGTCAGAAATCGACCCAAGCAAAAGAATTCAAAAGTTTTCTTCACAGAAGTATTTGAAGTAACTTTGAGTGTTGCGTCTCGTTTCACTTCGCGATTCGCTCAGGCTTTCAGAGTAAAGCTTTCCACCCCCCCCCACCCACCCCCCCCGAGTCATCGCGGAATGGAAGGTTCGAATCCACCTGCGACCCCGATGGATCCGAAATTCCCCGGTATGGGTAGCGACCCAAAAACCAAGTTTGCTGTGATTCACAGACTTTGACAGGATTTGTCGGGCTCAGGACGTTCTCTGGGTAGAAACTCCATCAGATCGGGCCGCGCGAGGCTACTTGTTTTTGTGGCTGCCAGCCATGTTTGCTCAGAAGGTGTCTACCGAGACCAGTCTCGCAGTGATAGACTCTCAAAACTATGGGATTTGAAGGTATCACAGCGGCAATCGCATTGTTCATACTCTCCGGCCTAGCCTTTCCGCACCTCATCAAGAAAAGATCACTTTATTACGCTGCCGTTGGAATGTTGTTATTGATCATCGTGATCGATGCCGTCGCAGTGATGATCAATGGGTCGGTGTTTCCAAAGGCCGAGGGGGGAAGCTCTATTTTGGTCTTCCGCCATGTAGCCGTCGGGATGTTGCAGGCCCTTTCAATCTTGGTGCTGGTGATGTCAGCAGGTGGTCTCAGCCCAAAAGAAATGGCCGGCGAAATGAAGGATGCTTACGAAGTGATCCGCCGCGGTGAAGAGGAAAAAGAAATCATCATTCCCCTAGGGAAGCAGGCCGGGGCAGAACAGTTGCGCGTTCAAACCACGCCGGTCAAGCCGACGCCGCGGGCGGACAGTTCAGCCATTCCGCTGGACGAATGAAACATCTTCACACGGCCGGTGCTTCGTAGCCCACCCCGCCCGGACCAATGGCGTAACCGTCGCCAGCCGGTACACTTTCGACCCCCGGCCGGTTTGCCGTTACCGACCCGCCGACTAGACCTTTGGAGACCTGATCGATGACCTTAGCGGCAATCGAAACTGTCAGTTATATCAACTACTGGAAGCTTATTCCGGTGGTGTTTTGCCTGCTGGTGTGGGCCAGGGTGATGACTTGGATCGACAAGGACACCAAGGTGGCACACCTCCCACGGGTGACGGTCAACCTTGTCCTGATGGGTGTCGGCATTCTGGCCTTCGCACTGTTTTTCTTGCTGCCAAACTTCTGGCTGAGTCTTGGCGCGCTGGTCTTGCTGTTATTGGCCGACATCGGCGGTTATCTGGCAGTCCGCTCCAAGCAGATTGGTCTGGCGGATGTTTCAGTCCAGCTGAGCGGCTTCTTCAAAACCTTGTTCGTCCGAAAGGGAAAGGACAACGAAAAGGACATCCCCGACGAGTTGCAGATTACTGGCAAGTCCGGCAAGCCTTGGGAACGCCCTTCCAAGGAGGACGCCCTCCGCGAGGTGTACGACGGTATCCAGGCTTTGTTGGTCCCTGCCCTGAAAAAGGGAGCCGACTCCATTCAGTTGCAGCTGACCACCGGCGAACGGGGCGAGCTGAAGAGTGCCTACACCGTGGACGGCGTCAGTTACAACGGTCCGGGCGTCTCGAAGGACTCAGGCGCTATTGGCGTGGACCAACTGAAAGCCATGGTCGGCCTCGATCCGACTGAAAAGCGCAAGCCGCAATCCGGCAAACTAAAGTTCCGCTTCAATGGCAAAGGCGTGGACGTGCAGTTGCAGACGGCTGGAAACTCGGCTGGCGAAAACCTGAACTTCATGGTTGACCCGAAGGGACGCAACAAACTGCGGCTGGAAGATCTGGGTTTTTCCGATTTCCAGGCACAAGTTCTTAAGGACCTTGCCAAGGAGAGGGAAGGGATCATTCTGCTGGCCGCCCCCAAGACGCAGGGCATGACCACGCTGTGCTATGCCATGATCCGCGCACACGACGCGTTCCTGAACCATATTCAGACCATTGAGCGCGCCCCGGAAGGCGATCTGGAAGGTATCACGCAGAACAAACTGGCGGCCGGCGCCAGTCCCGCCGAGGAGTTCAAGCAGGTGCAATGGGTTTGCAGTCAGGAACCCGATGTCATCATGATCACCAGTCTCGAGGAGCCGCAGACTGCTCTGGAGTTGATCAAGTTCGCAGCGACAGGACGCCGCGTTTACGTCGCGGTGCGGGCTAACAACAGTCGCGAGGCGGTCAACGTCTGGCGCAAGTGGGTGGGCGATGATCAAAAGGCTCTGCAATACCTCGCCACTGTCGTGGCCGGACGCGTGGTCCGAAAGCTGTGCGAAGCCTGCAAGGTCGGCTACGAACCCGACGAGGCGACGCTAAAAAAGATGAACTTCGACCCCGCCAAGGTCAAGGTTTTGTATCAGGAGCGCACCGAACCGATGCTCGACCCCAAGGGTAACCCGATGGCCTGCACCTTCTGCGTCGACCTTCGATTCAAGGGCCGTACGGGTGTCTATGAAGTGCTGATTGTGGATGACGAGGTAAAGGCTGCACTGCAGGCCGGTGCATCCGAGGCCCAGTTCCTGCAACTGTTCCGCAAGCAGCGGATGCCGTTCCTTCAGGAGTCCGCGTTTGATCTGGTGAAGAAGGGCGACACCAGCGTGAAGGAAGTCCAGCGCGTGTTCAAAATCGGTGAGGCCGCGGGTGGCGGTTCAGGCACCCAGCCGACCAAACCTTCGAGCCGTTCTTCACGTTGAGATGCCAACGCAGATTGTCAGACCAATAGACGGGTGACCCCATGATTTTTTCTATCCTTATCATCGCAGTATTCGGGACGGTGGCCTTTTTTCACTTCACGCAGGGATTCTTCTCTGCCTTCATCTCGGCCGTGCTGACGATCGTTGCCGCCTCAGTTGCCATCGGATGCACGGAGTCTGTGACCCATGCCCTGCTGGCGGGAAAAGCTGCCGAAGTGGCCAACTCGCTGGTCATGTGCATGTTGTTCGCCGGGACCTACACGATCTTGCGCGTGCTCTTTGACCTGTTCATCCCGGGCAACGTCAATTTCGGAAGTATTCCCGACAAAATCGGGGCAGCCGTCATGGGAATCATCGCGGGCGTGTTTGCAGCCGGCACGGTGGCGGTCATGGCACAGTACCTGCCGTTCGGTGCGACGATGGGCATGTACAGCCGCCATGAAACCGAAGACAAGAACGAGGACTACAGCGGCATTCCTGATTGGGCACGTCGCGGCCGCAGTGACATCACCGCCGATCTGATCAGCTACGACCGCTTGGTGGAATTGCAGCCGACACCAGACAAGGCTGCAAGCCTCTGGCTGCCGGTGGACAGCATCGTCCTGAGCTTTGTTGACATGTTCTCGGCCGGTTCATTGGCGGGCGATGCGACGTTCTCCAGCGTCCACCCCAATCTTCTGGATGAACTTTATTTCTCCCGCGCGGGCATTCAGCAGGGTGCTCAAAAGACGGCGTTCGCGGTGGGGGGCAAGTCACAGGCCAGTGTGTCGTCGATGGTTCTGCTGGCTGAAAAAACCAGCCTGCCGATGACGGCCGGGGACGTGAAAGAAGTTTTCGGCTCCGATCCCGTCCCGCCCACACTCGCTGCCAAGGGCGGCGAACGGATCCTGCGATTGCGTGTGGACCTCGCCCCGGCCGCAGCTGAAAAGGACTCTTACGTCCGCTTCAGCATGGGCAGCTTCCGATTGCTGGTGAACGGCAAGGACTATTACCCGCTGGGCTATTTGGCCGCCCCGGATGGTGTGACTCGTGTGTATCGCTGCCGCATGGATGACATGTTGGTGGCAACCGGCGGCGCGCCGCTCGAACTGATTTTTGTTGTTTCCGATGCCGCTATCGATCCGGCAACCAAGGCTGTCAAAGGCGGCGAACTAAAGCTCGCCTCTGGCACCGCCCTTTACTACAAGCGGTTTAACGGCATCGATCTCGGCGGAATGGCCTCGGCCAAGGAAGAGCAGCCGGTGCCTGCTCAGGGTGTGCTGCAACGCAAGGGACTGGTCAAGTATCCGCAGAAAGACGGCTGATCATTCAACTCGTGATCGGTTGGGTACCCGTTAGCTCAATGCTGACGGGCAAGCCACTGTCATAGGCCACAGGCTGTTGCATCAGGCGTGAATACACGCCCTGGCCGATCCACTTATCGCGCCACCACCCCATGTCACGGGCCATTATGGTCGCAAGTGCGGGTGACGGCTGAGAACGGCTGACGCCTTCCTGCTCGTGCTTGCAGACTGCGCCGGCCGCGTACCAGACCTCCCAGCCGCGGGCGCGGGCGGTGTAGCACCAGTCGCTGTCGCTGCCCAGCAACAGCATGTTTTCATCCAGCATGCCGAACTCGCGCACGGCCGACATCCGGGCGAACATTGCTGCGCCGTTGATCCACGGCATCGGACGGTCAGCGGTGTGCTCGCCCTTGCTGACCAGTCCGACGACATGCCGACCTGCCGGAAATGCTTCGAGGCAGCCGGCATGGATGATCCAGTCCGCGTTTGCAGTGGAGATCTGCTTCAGCCCGGCGATACCGCACCGGGGCCGCCGCTGCATGAGATCTACCAGCGCCCCGACGCATGCCGGCTCCACATAGCAATCCTGATTCAGTGCAAGGGCAAAGTCGTACTGACGGTCAAACGCCTGCCTCAGGCCAATGTTGATGGCCTTGGTGAAGTAGACGTTCGTCTCGCTGTTGTCGTGGACGAAGGTGTCGACCGGGTAGTCACTTGCTGAGAGGGCGGCAAGGCACTTTTCCAACTGGTCCGGCCGCTTAAATGCCGGAATGATCACCAATACGCGTGCGCCCATGCCGTCAGCCCTCAGCCATTGAATCCGCGATTCACGACTCGACAAATCACAAGGAATAATCAGGCAATGCCATGGGCGGCCTTGTACAGGTTCAGCGTCAGGTGAATCTGTCCCTGATGGTGCGCCTCATGCCAGGCCAGCAGCAGGAATGACTCGCCCACCGTACGCGTGGTGCCGTTCTGCATCGTGAGCACAGTGGTGAAGTCCTGTTCCATGATCCCCTTACGGAACGGTGCGAGCGTCTTTTCCAGCATCTCGCGTATGTGAGCCAGCGGGGGCACAGAATCCACTGGCGTGGAACCGCCGCCGTAGTTATCGGCCATTTCAGGATAAGCCGGTTCTGTCTTCAGAATGAGCTTATGCAGGTAACGGTCATGCGTCGCCGCACAGTGGAGTGCCTGCCAGCCGATATGGGCACGGCCGGGCCCCGGACGCCAGGCCAGAACATGCTGTACCTTATCAGGAGCCATCTTTTCAAGGGCGTCCAGCGAGCCCAGCAGGCGGGCACGGCCAAAGTCGGTGATGGCCAGAACGGTATTGCGATCTAATGTGGCAGTCATAGTTCTTTTCTCCGGTGAGGTTGGAAGTGTTCGAAAGGGTTAGGCAGAAGGCGGACGCTGGCCCGATGCCCACTGCTGATGCGTCTGCTTCAGGCTGGCCAGAAACCTGGGCAGATTCGGTGCCGACAAAAACACTCTACTCGTCACCATGCTCGTAGGGAAAAACGTGGTGATAAAGTCGAAGCAGAACTCCGTTGCCGAGTGGCTGATGAGCACGGCGTTGCAGTACGCCCCGGCGTGCACGTCTTCAGACACCTTCAACTGCTCGTAGATTTCCTGGACATTGGGGCGCGGCTGCTGGGGCGCGGCCGATGCCTCGGGCAAAGGTCCGTGATTCGTCTGGAATATCTCCACGTTCTGCTGAAGGGCAGTGGCAAACTCTCCGGCAGTGACGGGTGACATCACCACGCGGGCCACCACCTGTTGCGGCCGGGTAATCGCCTGTACGAAGTCGATCAGGATTTCCTTTGGGCTTTGGGCGATCAGGTACCCCGTCGCCGGCACGCCCCGGCTGAGCCGCTCGGGTACGCGGGCCGACACCGGGCTATGAGACATCGGCTGGGGCCTGTCTCCCCCCCCGCCCCCCCCGCCGCCTCCGCCATTTCCCGGGCCGCCAATCGGATTGTTCGTCAGGTCACTCATGTCTGTTCTGCTTCCAGTTGGGCCGCTACAAAAACCGCGGGTCCGCCATCATAGGGCGGACCCGCGAGTTTATCTCAACATGCCTGCCGCGCGGGCGGGCAAGGGGTCGGGTGCTACGACGTTACCATTGCAGTACCGGGTAAGAAGCCTTCCAGCTTCTTGGCCCGAACCGGGTGTTGCAGCTTGCGGATGGCCTTGGCTTCCACCTGCCGAACACGTTCACGGGTGACCTTGAAGATACGACCGACTTCTTCAAGCGTGTACGTGTAGCCGTCGCCGATGCCGTACCGCAGCTTGATGATCTCGCGCTCGCGATATGTGAGCGTTTTGAGAACCTGTTCGATCTTGTCGCGCAGCATTTCCTGAGCGGTGGTCTCGACCGGGTTCTCCGCCTTTTCGTCCTCGATGAAGTCACCGAAGTAGCTGTCCTCGCTCTCGCCGACCGGGCGGTCCAGCGAAATCGGATGACGGCTGATCTTCAGCACCCGCCGGGTCTCCTGCACGGTCATCTTCGCCCGCTTGGCGATTTCCTCGATGGTCGGCTCGCGGCCCACTTCCTGCATCAGCGCCTTGCTGATGTTGCGAAGCTTGCTCATGGTTTCGATCATGTGGACCGGAATACGAATGGTCCGGGCATGGTCGGCAATGGCCCGCGTAATGGCCTGACGAATCCACCACGTCGCGTAGGTGCTGAACTTGTAGCCTCGGCGGTACTCGTATTTGTCCACCGCACGCATCAAGCCGGTGTTCCCTTCCTGAATGATGTCCAGGAACGATAACCCACGGTTGCGGTACTTCTTGGCGATCGACACCACCAGCCGAAGGTTGCCGCCGCTGAGCTTTCGCTTGGCTTCTTCGTACCGATAGAAAATCTTCCGCACGTTACTGACGCGCTTCTGCAAAATGCCGGTCTCTTCCAGCACCAGATCCTGCAGTCCTTCAAGCTCGGTCTGGCAGACTTCCAGATCCTCACCCGGGTCGCGTTGCTTCTGCAGCTCGGCGATGTGCTTTTCCAGCTCGACCATCTTCTGGCTCATCGCCACCAACTTGCGCATTAGCGGCGTAATGCGGCTGGTACGCAGCGAAAGCTCTTCCAGCAGACGCACGGCCCGCCGACGCCGACGACGAATGATCACACGGATCTCTTCGATCTCTTTCTTGTTCTTGGTCGCCCGGGTTTTGTCCCAGTCATCGCGGTTGCGGGCGAGCATCTGCCGAACCGTCGCCAGGTTGGTCGGAATGCGCAGCCCGATCGTCCCCTTGTCGGCCTGATCTTCGGCCGTGCTGACCTTCATGGTCCGGTCGAACGGCAGGTCGCCGTCTTCGACTTGCTGCAAAATCTCCTGGGCTGCACCAAGGCAGTAGTCGCTCTCGAGCACTTTGCTGCGGAAAATCTTGCGCGTGATTTCGATGGTCTTGGCCAGCGAAATTTCCTGCTCGCGTGTCAGCAGCGGGATCTCACCCATCTGCGTCAGGTACATCCGCACGGGGTCGTCAATCCGCTTCGCGCCCGGCTCGGAGGTATCAACTTCCAGATTGAGATCGATCTCTTCGGCCGCAAGTTCTTCCGGCTTGGGCTCTTCGTCGCCTGTCAGCGGCGCAAGCTGCGCTGCTGCAGCGATTTCCTCATCAGCCGTCTTTTCCGCAATGGCAGCCGCCTTGGCTGCCTGCTGGATTTTCTGCATCGACGGCGGCGGGGCTGGTACGACCGTAGTGGCTGTCGCCCGGATGGTTACCGAGTCAGCGGCGCGGGTCTGGCGCTTGGGGCCTTTGAGAAACTCCGCCACTTCGGTCTCGTCGATGAGCTTGATGCCCATCTCGTCGAACGTCATGATCAAAGAATCCAACCGTTCGGGCGAAACGACTTCGTCCGGCAGCTTGGTGTTCAGTTCGTCGTAAGTGAGATAACCGCGGCTCGTCCCGATGGTGAAAAGGTGCTTCAGTCGCGCCTGCATCGCCTCTGGCGAACCCGACCCGATCAACGGGGCCTGTTCCATTTGCATAACAATCCCTAACCCAATCTGCACATTCCACCGGTGCGCGATCGCGGGCCAAGGCCACGGGGAAAATCCCGCTCCCTGCAACGAGAGACTCATCGCACCTGCTATGAACAGCTCACGTATGCCCCACTCTTGCTCGAGGGTGCATAACCCGGTCATCCGAACCCGTGCCGGGGTCCGAACTCCAAGTGATCGAGGCAGGTCAGCAAGTGCCTGACCCGCAACGCCGTCAACTATTATTTGTACTTCTGGCTGACGTTATTATACCGCAGGCTTCCGGGTCATGTCCGGCTTCCGGGCCTTTTCCTGTAAATTCTTCAGAAGATCGTTTTCCTTCTCCGCCGACCCACCTGATTCAGGGTGAACCTCCGAGCGGGGTGGTGGCCCAGCCATGGCCTCGCGCGCGACTCGGTCCTGAGCCCAACGCTCCTCCCTGACAGCAAAATACTGCATCGCGTCCCGAGCAAGGATGGATGGTTCGCCGCGGTTTCGATGCTCGTCCACCAGCTCGATTGCTAGGCTCATGAGCTGGCCCACCCCCTCCTGAGCACCCTGCCCGAGCTCAGCCAGAAATTCGGCGAAATCCGCCTCTCCCTCCTGACCCCATCGGTCCCAGATTCGATATGCCAAGGCCTTCAGGAGTTCGTCTGTGAAATGCCCGGGCCGAACATGCTTCTGCACTCCCTGCCAAACGTTTGGTTCAAGCAAAATCGCCGCCAGCAGCCACCGCTCAGCCTGCTGGTCCGCGGTGGAAGTGATCGCCCTGAACCCCAGCCGCCCGCTTGGACGTCGAGAGGGCGTTGCCGTCGCCTGGCCCTGACCATCCCCCGCTGCCGTGCCGGCCAATCTGGGTCTTGCCACCGGCCGGACCTTAAACTGCCGATTGAGTTCGTCAACCGGTATCCCCGTCAGTCGGCTGACCCGTGTCAAGGCCATTCCCCATCGCATCGGGTCGACCGGCCCGCCTGCGCGGGCATTTGCAAGAAGTTCCATGTAAGCAGCGACGGCTTTCTGCTGCCGGGTCATGTCGCCGCCAGCCGCATCGTAATCTGCGACAAGTCGCCGCCATACGAATGTAAGTGCGTCTGTTGCGTTGGCCAGAAGGCTGTCCAGGCCCACTTTGCCGTCACGCAGCAAAAATTCGTCCGGGTCCAAACCGTCAGGTATTTGCCCTATCGCGAGTTCGACCGGCTGGGATAAAAATAGCTCGATGGTCCGGCCGACGGCCGAGTCCCCGGCCGCGTCCGCATCGAAAAGCAACACCACGCGATCAGCAAACCGGCGCAAAAGGTTCAGGTGGTTCTCTGTCAGGGCCGTACCAAGAATGGAAACAACATTGCTCGCATCAAACTGATGCGCCATCACCACATCGGTGTACCCCTCGACCACCGCCACCGTCCGGCTCTCGACGATTCGGCGCTTGCCCAGATCGAGTCCGAAGATAGACCGGCCCTTGCTGAACAAGGGCGTCTCTGGGCTGTTGAGATACTTGGCCGGGTCTTCGCTGCCCGGCATCACACGCCCACCAAAGGCGATGGTCCGGCCAGTCTCGTCGCGAATGGGGAACATGACCCGATCACGGAAGGTGTCGTAGTGCCCCTCACCCCCGCCAGCCCCTTGACCACCGCCCCCCCCGCTCCCCGTCCGTGTCTTGGCCAGTCCGCCCAAAGCCATCAACCCCGCGACCCCGACCCCAAACTTGGCCATCTCCCGGCTTCGTAACAAATTGTCCCAGCCCGCGGGCGCATACCCCACCCCAAACTGCTTCAAGATCTCAGGTGTGAACCCGCGCTTGGCGAGATAGGCCCGTGCCGCTGTCCCGCCTGCCCCCTCGCCCTCCAACTGCCGGACGAAGAACGCCGCCGCTGCCGATTGCAGATCCAAGAGCTGCTGCCGTTGTCCTGCCGAACTGCCGTCCCCTTTACCCCGCCGAAACTGGCTCATGTCCAGTCCGGCACGCTCAGCCAGTTGTTGCAACGCTTCCAGAAACTCCACGCGGTCCCGCTTGATCACAAAGTCGATGGCGTTACCACCGGCCTTGCAGCCGTAGCAATGAAAAAAATGCTTGGCCGGTGAGACATGAAAACTCGGCGACTTCTCCGTGTGAAATGGACATAGGCCGACGTAATCTTTGCCTCGCTGTTTCAACGCCACGCTCTGGCCGATCAACTGAACGATGTCAGTCGCGCCCAGTACTGCAGATTTCAGATCACTGTCGGCCACGGTGTTATTTCTCCACCTTGGCTGGCGCTGAGGCAGGTGCAATGGCTGCAATGCCGAACTTGCGCTCCCACTCCACTTGCATCAGCAATCCGATCGCCCGCTGGGCCAGATCATGGGTGGACGCGTTTGTGGTCATTTGACCAGCCGGGAACCACAACGGGTGGGCCTTCATGAAGCCGCTCACCTCGCGGGCCGACACGGGTAAGTCTGTCGCGGGCGGTTCTGAGATGATTCCACACGCCGTCCAGGCTGCCCACCGCTCCAGAGGCATGACCGACTTGGTGATGTTCAAAAAGTCGTCCCGGCCCAGCAGGCGTACATCATTGATCGCCTTCAGAAGTGGCGGCCAGCCCCATGTGCCGGTGACCGTTCCCACCCCCGGACCGCTGCCCGGTGCGGCAAAGAGGCCGCCAGTACCAGCCGTCGAGTCGGGTCCGCCTGTCCCGGCCTGCGCTGACGGAGGTCCACCCGAAGACGGCGGCGTGCTGGCCGGCAGCAATCGCGGCCACTCGCCGTTGGTCTGCCGCACACTGACGACCGCGTCCACCACCTGGCCGAGTGTGGTGAAACTGGCTGCGTCTCCACTTCGCAGGTGGCTTAGGAGAAGAATCGTCGCACACTGAGCACTGGCGGTCATGCTCGGTTGGGCCGGAAGATTGTCGACGTCAGTCACCGGCAGGCCGTCGATGTCGTACGCCGTCACCCACAGGCCCCTTCCAATATTCGCACCCGCGTCCGTCGCCCGCACCCGCATCAGGAACTCGCCAATCCGTTGCAGTGCCTGCTTGTGGACGTTGTCGCCGTGTATGTTCGCGCTCAGTGACATGGCCAGCGCGATGTCTCGCAATCGCGAGTTGTCCAACCTCACGACTCGTCGCCCGTTGATCTCGTCGGTGGCGACGGCACCGGTCGCAGTCACCAGCCGGCCGAGTGGCGTGACTAGGCGGGCGGTCGCCGAAAAGACCTTGTCGTGTTCGGCCGGCTGCAAGCGTTCGAAGGTGAGCATCACCGCAACCGCCGCCGCCGCCGGTGACGGGTCGGCAACGACTCCCGCACGGCTTCGCTTACCAATCTGGCCCGGTCCGAACGGAAGCTCGCCAGCCAGACGACCGGCACCATCGGTGGCCGCCGAAAATCCACGGCAGGCCATGCGAGCTGCTTGAAGGTATCGCTCATCGTTCAGCGCTGTACCCGCTTCGACAAGCACCAGTGTCGCCGCGGGACTCTGGTCCGGCGCAAAGGAGACCTCCACCTCGGCCGGCAACTTCCCCTTGTCACTAAGCGCAGACTTCGTCGGACCGTTCGATGTTGATGTCAGGGGTGCGATCCCCTGGCCCCCCCCTCCCCCCACTGCCGCGCTGGTTCCGGAATCAGGCTGCCAACCCCACCCGTAGCCTCGCTTGACCGCCCGATCGATCAGCACATCACAGATGGCGCGCAGCTGCGTTTCTGCACCTGATTGGTGGAGCCCGTCCGCCGGTCCGGTCCCAGCGTAGCTCGGAACTGGTCCGAACAGCGCGTGGGCTGCACCGACGAACAAGGACAGTCGGGTCATCCGGTGAAAGAAGTTATTCTTGTTCTGCTTCGGCACGCTGCAGGTAAGTATATGACATCCCCGTCCCCGAATACTGGACGCACGGTCTGCTGTGGCTCAGCGTCGATCATTTCGTGCAGTTTCCAGCAACTGACTGGCCAGTTCTGCAGCCTCTTCCGTTCGCTGTCCGACATGCGACTGCCATTCCAACATCTGTCCACTTCCGGCCATCTTTTCCATTCGGCGACAGGCCGCCAGCACGGTTGAATGGTTCCGGTTGCCCAGCAGGCGGCCGATTTCCGGCAGGCTCAGGCGGGTGTGTTTGCGTATGAGGAACATCGCCATCGTCCGGGCCACACTCACCGTGTGATGCCTGCGGCCACTCTTTAGGTCGCTCTCGGCAACCCCGAAGTGCGCCGCCGCAGCCGCGACAAGACTTCCCGGCATGATCGGCAGGTTGCCATGACGATTGAGATCTGCCAACACCACCGAAGCGACCTCGAGTGAGACCGGCGATGATGCACCTCCACCCGTGCTGCTCAACTCGGCAGCCGCGGCAATGCGAGTGACGGCCCCCTCAAGTTCACGCACGCTGGAGGTTACGTTCTGTGCCACCCATTCACTGACGGCCGGGGCGAGTGTGATCCCACGACGCCGGGCCAGCTCACCCAGAAGGAGCCGGCGCGTCTGTGCATTGGGCGGGTCGACGCGGACGACCATACCGCTGACGAACCGGTTGACGAGGCATTCCCCGAAGCTGCTGACGAGGTGCGGATGGGCATCAGACGCCATAACGATCTGCCGGCTGCCCGCTTCAATGGCATCAAATGTGTGCTGAAATTCCTTGAGTGTTTCGGTCTTGCCTGCGAGGAAGTGCACGTCGTCGATCACCAGCAAGTCCAGCTCGCGCATCTTGCGGCGGAACTGGTCGCTGCGGCGTGTCTGAAGCGACAAGAGAAATTCGTTGGTGAACGCTTCACCCGTCATGTACGCCCACTTCTTCTCGGGGAACCGCCGTGAGAACGCGTTGCACAGCCCCTGAAGCAAGTGTGTCTTACCCAGACCACTCGCACCGTGGATGAACAGCGGGTTGTACCGGCACTCGGCTCCCGGTGTCGTCGCCGCATGGCAAACAGCCGTATAAGCGATCTCACTGCCGGGCCCGACGATGAAGTTATCCAACTCGTGTCGAAGCCGCGGTCGGCTGTTGGTCTTGGCGGCCGCGTGGCCCACCGGAACAACGACCAGACCATCCGATGCCCGTGCGCTGTTCTGACGCGAATCCCGTGAGTCCCGAGGTGCCGGAGCTGTCTTGTGGGTCGGCACGGATTGCACGGCAGCACGAACCTGCCCGCTGGCGATGTGTCCGGCCGGTACCCCGTTAGACTCCTTTGAGAAGGACGTGGTGCTGACAAGCACCTGCACCCCGATCTGCCTGCCCAGCACTGCTTCTGATACTTCACCCAGCGTGCCCAGATAGTGACGCGTAATCCATTCGCTGATGAAATCGTCGGCAACCAGGACGACCAGATCATCTTCGCGAAGCTCAAGCCGCGTCGATTTTCCAAACCAGACATCAAACCGTTGATGGCCTACCTTCGCCTTGAGGGCTTCGGTCAGTCGGATCGCTGAAGGGTGGCCTTCGGAAGGGGCAAGCATTCCCAGTTGGCTCACGTACAGCCTCCTTGCAGGCGGCGCGCAGCGCCGCAGCAGTTTCTCCCCGGAGCAGTCGCCTGCGTCGGTTGGGCTGATGTGACGTCCGTGTCGCCAAAGAGAGCGGCAGGGACGCAACGTCAGCCACCAGAAGAATCGCCGAGTCTCGATCCCTCACGCAGCCACAGGCATCCTGCCCAACCCACCCGTCCGTGCATTGCCGACAGCCCTGGCAACGGCGACAAGAGCCCCGGCCGAACCGGATCCCCCATTTTTTCAGGGGCCGGACGGCTCATTCATCACCAACATCAAGAGGGAAACGTCGTCGCGCCACTGTATCGATCGACGCTGCTTGTACAAGCGCACTTTTCCTCGCCGACGCGTTGACATTCTCGTAACACTCGTAATGACAACGGCTATCGAACTTGAATTTTTTTTATCGCACCACTTGTGCACCTGTTGGATTTTCCGGTGTAGAAACGGTGCACATCCGTGGGCAGACTCAAGGCCGTGCTGCCAAGGTGTTGCCACTGCTACTGTTGCGTTCAGTCAGATCGAATATCCAAGCGACGCGGCGGTGAACTTCGGCGAGTCCGTTTTTTCGGTACACGCGCATCGCGGAAACGTTTCCTGCATCGACCGCCAGATGCAAGGCAGCGCATCCAGCAGACGAGGCCAGATGCAGGCACTGTCTAGTCAACAAGTGTCCGATGCCTCGGCCGCGCGCTGACGGCACAGACCCGAGATAAACCAACTCAAGCGCAGATTCGCGCGTATGTCGGGTCAACAACACAACCCCAGACGGTTCCTCACGCTCCATCAGCAACAGCCAAAGTTTGTCGTCATGATCGCCAGTCCCCTTGTGACCCATGATCACGTCTTCCACTGTCCGAAGGGAACTCAACGCAGGGCAGTCCAGACTTTTTTCGTACGTCTTCTCAATCGTCGCGGCAAACAAATGATGGGTGCTGGCGCTGTAAGAAGCCCAGCGCGATCCGGCTGGTAGGACGGGCGCCGTTACCGTGCCGCGGAGGTGCCTTTGCATGAACAGGATTTCAGCCAGCCTCGTCATGCCTACCGCTTCAAACACTCGCTCTAGATTGCCGGCTTGTGGGTCCACCATCACCTGGCCGATCCGAACATCGCGCGCCCGAAGGTCCGACCGTACTTCGCGGAGCAGCATAGCCAGTCCCTCCGCCGATCGGCTGTCTTGTACATCCGCGCCCGGCGTCATAATCAGGGCCGACCGCCCTGGGGAGACAATCGGCAACGCGGCCGACAAAAGCCGTGGCGCCTGCCCGAATGACCGGCTTTCGTCGACACATACTTTTATATTTTGCAGACCCAGATCGCGGCTCAGCGCATAACGCATGAAATCGACAACTTGCTCGTCATCTGGATACCCCTCGGGGGTCGACAGTAAAAGGCGCAGGGCTGACGACCGTTCTGCGGCCTCGGCTGCCCGCACTCTCAGTCCATTGGTGCTGGCTGGCGACACTACCTCCGCAGTCCGGCCGGCGGGGGTCGTAGGGGGTTTGACTGGAATCAGCGGCTGAGACACCTTATTCACGTCCTTCGTTACCCCGGCCTAATATCCGCATTGACACGACTGACATCGGCCTTGAACATACTCCCGGATCGACCTTCGACCAAACAGCGATTTGGAAGCAGATTTACCTGGCAGTCTCTCAGAATAGATGGTTAGGAGAACCTGTGCGTCATATCAAATGTTGGATTTCGGCAGTGGTTGCTTGTGCTGGCTGCGCGTGGGTGTCGGCTTTTCCGACGCCGAGCCCGTTTCCCGTCATGTGGGAGCTGAAGTTTGAGGTCGGAACACCGACCCGCGTAGTGGTTTCGACACCGAATGATCCGAGTCCGAAGGCCTATTGGTATCTGACATACACGGTTGCGAACCATACCGGCCGGGAGCTGACCTTCCTGCCGTGCTTTGAAATGCTCGATTCCAGCGGACGGGTGACGCGTAGCGACCGGCTGATTCCGGCCGCCGTCTTCGCCACTGTTCAGCAACGCGAAGGCAAGCAGTTCCTGGAACCCGCTTTGCGGATTGCAGGCGAACTGCGGATCGGCGACGACCAGATGCGCGACGGTGTTGCCATCTGGCCCGAAGCCGAGGCCAATCTGAGCCGCTTCACGGTGTTTGCGTCGGGCTTCTCAGGCGAAAGCACGACGATCACCGGCCCGGATAACAAGCCGGTGATTCTTCGCAAAAGTCTGCAATTGGATTACGCAGTGTCTGGTGACCGTCGATTTGCATCGGACAATGCCGTGGAAGAGACGTCGCGGTCCTTCATCATGCGGTAACTTGCGGCGAGTTAGTCGAACGGCTGACTTGAACAACAGCGATCTATCGCTAAACTGCCCTGCCCAGAAGTTTGGCAGTCAACAAAGAGGCTCTCCATGGCACATAAAAAGGGCGGCGGTTCCAGTCGGAACGGTCGCGACAGCAACCCGCAGTATCTCGGCGTCAAGGCTTATGGCGGAGAAACCGTCATTGCCGGCTCTATCATCCTGCGTCAGCGCGGCACCAAGTTCCTCCCCGGCTTCAACGTGGGCATCGGCAAGGACGACACGCTTTTTGCACTCGCCGAAGGCAAGGTCGAGTTTCAGGGATCGAAGGTCCACGTCCGCATCGCTGAATCGGCCACGGCTTAGGTCCGTCCGGCTCGGCTTCACTGTCTAACAAGCGCGGGTCGTCCCGGATTGCCGGGACGACCCGCGACTCTTTTTGTACCGCTCTCTCCGGTAGAATGACCACCCATGTTTGTAGATGAAGCCAGAATCCACGTTAAAGCCGGCAACGGCGGCAACGGGTGCGTCTCTTTCCGCCGTGAAAAAAGCGTTCCCAAGGGCGGGCCCGAAGGTGGCGACGGCGGACGCGGCGGCGCGATCATCTTTTACGCAGACGCCAACAAGGACACCTTGCTGGACTTCTCCGGCCGGCACCACTGGAACGCCCGCAATGGCGCGGGCGGCATGGGTAAGAAGATGGCTGGCGAAAACGGCGGCGACCTGACCATTCCCGTTCCGGTCGGCACACTGATCTACGATTCTGATCACCACCTGCTTCTGGCCGACATGGATACACCGGGGAAGGAAGTCACGATCTGTAAGCCGGGGCGTGGCGGCCGGGGGAACTGGCACTTCAAGAGCGCCACGAACCAGACGCCCCGATATGCCGAACCGGGCACCGAAGGTGAAGACCGCAACCTGTTTCTAGAACTGAAGTTGATGGCGGATGTCGGCCTCGTGGGCATGCCAAACGCCGGCAAGAGCACACTGCTGGCGGGGATATCAGCCGCCCGGCCCAAAATCGCGGCGTATCCGTTCACGACGTTGGACCCGCAGCTTGGGATTGTGGAACTGGATGCCGATCGGCGGCTGGTTGTCGCTGACATTCCGGGTGTCATCGAAGGTGCTCGTCACGGCGCGGGTCTGGGTGTTGCGTTCCTGAAGCACATTGAGCGGACCAAGGTCATTGTGCATCTGGTCGACCTGTATCCATTGGACGGGTCTGACCCGGCGAAGAATTTCAAGATCATTCGCAGGGAACTAGAAGGTTTCAGCAAGGTCCTTGGCAAGAAGACGGAGTTCATCGCTGCCAACAAGCTTGATCTGGCAACCGATGACGGCAAGGCGCTGGCCAAGTTCAAGAAGGCGATGGGCAAGAAAAAGGTCTACGCAATTTCCGGTGCGACGGTTCAGGGCCTCAGACCATTGCTCGAAGCCCTCTGGAAAAAAGTCGCAGCCGATCGCGTCAAGGAAGCCGCCAAGGCGTCTGGTCCGGCCAAGTCGTTGGCTGTCCCCCTTTCGGTTGCACCCGGCATGATGGTGCTGGCCGAAGAACCGCTGGGTGGCCCGACCCATTCGGAAGGTAAGAGAATCCCGCCGCACAAAAGAAATCTCGTGCCGCCGAATCCTGAAACCGCTGTGTTCAGTGCCAAGCCTCCGCGGACCCGCCCCCCCGCACGGCGGTAGTTCGTACCACCGTGCGACCCCTGTGCAGGGCAGACCGGGCGTACTACTCCCCCTCCGGGCCTGCACCGGTTCCAGCAGCGTTCTGCACGGATGTGTTAGCATTGTCGCGATCACAGGGTCTTGGCACGCAGTTGTGCAGGCGATCGCCATTGCGTCAATAATTGCTTTCCACCTCTCGGCTCCCGTTCGCGCAGCAACTGAGGACTCATTCGTGTCACTTTCCCGCAGCACCCCCGAAGCCCAGGGCGTTTCAGCCGCAGCCCTCCTTGATTTCATCAAGGACGCAGATCAAAAAATCGACGGAATGCACGCTTTCATGCTTGTCCGCCACGGACATGTGGTGGCTGAGGGGTGGTGGGCGCCGTATTCCGCTGAATCGCCTCATTCGCTGTTCTCTTTGAGTAAGAGCTTCACTTCGACGGCTATCGGGCTGGCCATTGCAGAAGGAAAATTGAGCTTGGACGATGAGGTGCTCAAATTCTTTCCCGAGGATGCCCCGGAAACACTGGCCGACAATCTGAAGGCCATGCGCCTGCGCGATCTGCTGTGTATGTCCAGCGGCCAGCACGCAGAAGACATCGAAAAGTTTGACTTCTACTCCGATGAGAGTCTGACGAAGGCTTTTCTGTCGCTGCCGGTCGCCCACAAACCCGGAACGCACTTTGCCTACAACACGCCCGGCACTTACATGCTGTCTGCCATCGTGCAGAAGATCACCGGCCAGAAGATGGTTGATTACCTTCGCCCTGGAATCTTCGCGCCGCTGGAGATCGACCCGCAGTGGGCCGAGAGTAAGCAGGGCGTTTCACTTGGCGGGTTCGGACTGGCGATTCGCACAGAAGGTATCGCCAAGTTTGGCCAGCTCTATCTGCAAAAGGGAGTGTGGAACGGTAAGCAGCTCATTCCCGCAGCGTGGGTCGAAGCTGCCACTGCTCGGCAGACGTCCAATGGCTCGTCCCCTCTTAGCGATTGGGATCAGGGCTACGGCTACCAGTTCTGGCGATGCCGCCACGGCTGCTATCGTGGCGATGGCGCGTTCGGCCAATACTGCATCGTCATGCCCGAACTTGACGCGGTGGTGGCCATCAACGCCGGAACGCGCGACATGGGGTCGGTCATGAATCTGGTCTGGGACAAACTTCTGCCAGCACTCCAAAGCAGCGCGTTGCCGGCGGATGATGCTTGCGATGCGCGGCTGAAAATGGCGCTGGCTGGGTTGACCGCACCTTTGCCGCAGGGTCGGGCAACCTCGCCCCTGGCCGGAAAACTATCGGGCCGCACATTCACCATCGCGGCAAATGATCAAAGGATCGACGCCGTTGCGCTCGAAGTCGGGGAAGCCAAAGATACTCTGTCGCTCCGCATCGGCCGTACAACGCATCGCATTACAGTCGGTCACAATGCATGGGAGAAAGGCCGGACCTTCCTCGCCACCGATCTGGGAAACCGACAGGTGGCCGCTGGCGAACAACCCGTGGCCGCCAGCGGCGCATGGACCAGCGATACCGCTTACACCGCTCATATCTGTTTCTACGAATCCCCAATCACTCTGGCTGCGGACCTTCACTTCGATGGCAATCGGGTCACGATCAACATCGAACCTCAGGTAGCTTTCGGTCCGACGACAAACCCCACGCTGACTGGCGAAGCCAGATGAGCCCCCCCTCCCCCCCTCCCCACCCACCGCCACTGCACGAACCCTCCTCCCCAACCACAGCGAACCGGCCACCGCCACAACATGGCAGAGCGTGCAAGGAATCCTTCACCCGGCGGTAGAACTCTGGCCGCTGCAGGAGCTATCCGGTCGCCTAGGTTTTTCGATTGATGACCCAGCACCTGGGTTGGTGTTCAAAGCCAATCTTTGCGTAGTACTCATTGGCTGTCGGCGCAGCCAGCAGGATCAGGGCGACCTGATCGCTGAGACGGGTCCGCGTCAGCTCAACAAGTGCCCGGCCGATGCCCTGTTTCTGATGGTTGAGGCTGATGGCCAGATCCGAGAGGTACGCGCAGAAGACGAAATCTGTCAGCGTCCGTGCGACGCCGACCAACTGTTGGCCGGCCCACGCCGTTGCGAGGATGTCACACCGGTCGAGCATTTGCTGCATGCGGACGAGGTCTTCGTGAGGGCGGCGGATCCCGCTTTCGGCGAAGACTTGCGCGAACTGCCCGGCCGTTGGTTTTCGATCAAAGGCGTAAGTGATCTCCATGACCGCCCATTAGACCGCGCTCAGTGGCTGGCAGGAACCTGCTCGAGTGCGGGAGGGCTTCCGCCTGCTCTAGTGAGCAGGCGATTCTCCAGATTGCGCAAGGCCTGCTTGAGGCGTTGTTCGTTTTCGACCAAGGCTATGCGGACGAAGCCTTCTCCCATGGCCCCGAAGGCCCGGCCGGGCGAAAGGGCGACTGCCGCTTCATCCATCATGCGAAGGGTGAAGTCGATGATCTCTTCGCCGCTGTTCAGGTGTTTGGGATCGACCTTCGCCCAGACGAACATGCCCGCCAGCGGCTTGGTGTACGTCCAGCCGAGGCGGTCCAGGCCGTTGCAGACCACATCGCGGCGGCGTGCATAGATCCGGCTTTGTTCTATCGGTGTCTGGTCGGCGTGCCGCATGGCCACGATGCTGGCTATCTGGATGGGTGCGAACAGGCCGTAGTCGTAATAGCCCTTGATGGTCGAGAGGGCTTTGACCATCTGGGCATTGCCGCAGCAATAGCCGACGCGCCAGCCGGCCATGTTGTAGCTCTTGCTCATTGTGGTGAACTCGACACAACACTCTTTGGCTCCGTCGACCTGCAGGGCGCTCGGGGCCTTGTAGCCGTCGAAGTTGACCTCGCCGTAGGCGAAATCCGAGATCATCATGACCTTGTATTTGTGGCAGAGGGCGACGGCCTTTTCCCAGAAGTGGAGATCGACGATCAGGCTTGTGGGATTATGTGGGTAGTTGAAGATGACGAGCTTGGGTGTCGGCTTGACCGTGGCCAGTTTTTCTTCGATCCGGGCCAAGAAGGCTTCATCATTACCCAGCGGCACCTGAATGACAGTAGCTCCAGCCATCGCCGGTCCGAAGACGTGGATCGGGAAGGCAGGGTCGCCCACAATCACGCTGTCGCCGGGGCCAAGCAGGGCAAGGCAAAGATGGCTGAAGCCTTCCTTCGAGCCGATCGTCACAACGGTCTCGGTGTCGGGGTTCAGCTCGACGCCGTAGCGGCGGTGGTACTTCGCGGCGATTTCCTTTCGAAGAGCACCGATACCATGGGCGACGGAGTAGCGATGGTTCCGGGGGTCGCGGGCGGCCTCAGCCAGTTTGTCGACAACGATGTCGGGGGTCGGGTCTGTCGGGTTGCCCATACCCAGATCGATGATGTCGACCCCCGCCACGCGCTTCTCGTACTTCATCTTATTGATGCGGCCGAAAAGGTAAGGCGGTAGGGCAGCAACCCGGTCAGCGACTTTGATTTCAAATGGCGAGAACTGACTCATGGTGAAAATCCTACAGGTTTACATGGATTACTTCGGCAAACAAAGGGCACATAAACAGAACCGGCGGGCCTTTTCAGGCCCGCCAGCATGTTATTTGACGGTGGTAGGTGCCTGAAAGTGAGATTATTGGGGTGCTGCCGCCGCGCCCCCTGATGGCGCGGGTGTGATGGGCGCGGGTGCTGCAGGGGCAACCGGTGTGATCGGTCCGATTTCCTGCCGGAGGCCCTGACGATCAATCGGCGGCGTTTGCCGCTGGCTGGCGGCGACCTTTTGCTCCCACTGCTTTTCCAGAACCGGATCCAGCACTTTCAACTTCGCCAATGCCACGGTTCCCATACGCTGTCGCATTTCTTTTACGGCGGTCTGTGTCGCGCTCTGGATCAGTTCTTTCTTGACCGCATCCTGCACGTCTTCAAACTTGACGGCGGTCGGCGGAATTTTCCGCTCCAGTTTTATCAGGTGGTAGTAGTTGCCTTCCTGAATGGCCTCGCTGAGTTCGCCGGGCTTAAGGGCGAATGCTGCGTCCTTGAACGTGGCGCTGAGGTCGGGCGTTCCGCGCGTGAACGGAGGTAGTTCGCCGCCAAGAGGGCCGGTTCGACTGTTCCGCGAAAGGTCCATCGCCACCTTTTCAAAAGGGACGCCTGATTGAACTCTGGCCTTGGCAATACTCCATTCGGAAATATTCTGGCAGGCGATATGACGCACCTGAACTTTTTCACCGTAGATCACGCCGAAGGCATCACGGAGTTTTTCTTCGGGGATCGTCGGCAGGCTGGCGACCGCCACTTTACGAAGGTTGGCGTTGACTTCCATCGCCATGCGGAACTCAGCCGGGCTCATACGCTGGCGTTCCAGAAGTTGCTGATAAAGCTGTTCGCGCTCGGCGGTGCTGGCACCATCGAACATCTGGTCGAGCGTGAGTTCGCGCTCGGCATCAATGTCGGCTTCACTCACTTTGACGCCTACCGTGCGAGCTTCATTGCGGGCGATTTCAAGCTGCACAAGGTTCAGCAATGCATTGAGGCCGTGGGATTCGACCAGAACATCGCGAAGCCTGCTCTCCCGTATTTCCTGACCGCCAATGGTGGCGACGATGGGGTCCCGGCGATCGCTACGTTCCACCGGCTTGGATTCGGGTACCGACACCTTTGGCGGATTGGCGGGCGTGGACTTCGGCGTGGTCTCGGTGGCAGAGGCGGCCACCGGCACGGCTTCTGCGGTGACCACTGGCTTTGCTGCCTTCGGTTCGCTCTGACAGCCCGTCAAGGCCACTGTCGCCCCGACCAGCAGGGTCGAAGCGCGACGTACCAGCGCCGAACGATGGCGACGCGGGAGGGGGAGGGTAGACAGGCACGGCGGCAGGCAATCTGGCATAAGGCCGGAATCGTCGGACCCTGCGCGCGATTGTCAAGGTTCCGTCAGAACCGGGGCGTAATGGCCGTTGTTTGCGTACGATGCCGACCCATGAGTCACGCCCATTTTTGCACTCGCAACGAATCGCTAATCAGCAGTTTCATTGTCCTCTTCGCGGCGGCTTTAGCGCTAACTTCGCAAGCACAGGTGCCTGACCCGACAGCCGGTGCCGCGCAGGCTGGTCCGGCGGCACAGGCTGCCCCCACGCGCAACCGAGCCGTGATCATCAGTATTGATGGCGGCCGGCCCGACCTGCTTCTACGGGGTAACTGTCCGAACATCCGAGCTCTGATGCAGCGTGGTGCTTATACGTTTTGGGCCAAAACGACGGCCGTTTCCATCACCCTTCCCAGCCACGTGTCGATGCTGACGGGTGTCTCGCCGCGTGTTCACGGGATCGAGTGGAACAGTGACCTGCCGTTGAGCCGACCCGTCTATCCGGCGGTGCCTACGTTGTTCGAGGTGGCCAGGAAGGCGGGATACACGACCGCGATGGTGGCGGGAAAGAGCAAGTTCAACACGCTGAACAAACCCGGGACGATTGATTTTGTTTCTGCGCCCGCGACCGAGTTTTGTTCGGACGATGAAGTGGCCGGGCATGCGGTGGAGATCATCAACGCCCACCAACCGCAGCTGCTGTTCGTGCACTTTCCGGGCGCGGATGTGATGGGACACGCACTTGGCTGGGGTTCAAAGGAACAGTTGGCGGCGATTGAGAACATTGACGCCGATATCGGCAAGGTCTTGAAGGCGATTGATGACCAGAAGCTGAGCGACTCGACCTACGTTATTGTTACGGCAGACCACGGTGGGGCGGGAAAGACCCATGGCCCGGAGGATGCCAGGAGTCGGACGATTCCGTGGATTCTGGCCGGGCCGGGCGTTCGGCTTGGTCTGGACCTTTCGACCGATGGGCATCTCGATGTGAAGACCGAGGATACTTTCGCAACCGTAGCGGCCCTATTGAAGATTCCCACCCAGCGGGTTGAAGGCGTACCGGTGGTGCAGGCAATGGACCGTAAAAATCTGTTGCAGGATGCGCCGGCCAAGTAAGCCGATATAGTTTGACACTATGGTGATCGGTCACGGCGTAGACCTTGTCGAAGTGGCCCGAGTAGGGCGGATGCTTGATGAGCACGGCCAGCGATTTCTGGAAAAGTGCTTTACTCAGGCCGAGCGCGACTATTGCGAGCGGTCGGTCAAGCGCCGGGTGGAGCATTACGCCGGCCGCTTTGCAGCCAAGGAAGCAGCCCTGAAGGTGCTGGGGACAGGCTGGCGGGGTGGCATCAGTTGGTGCGATATGGAAATCCTGCCTGATCCACAGGGGGCACCAGTGCTGATTGTGAGTGGTGAAGCAGGCCAGATTGCGACGCGTCTGGGAATCACACGCTGGCATGTGTCGATCACGCACATCGAATCCCATGCGATGGCAAGTGTAATCGGTGAAAAATAGGTCTAGCCGTTCTGGATCGAACGGGCTAGAGCTGCGGATAGCGCATCGGCGGCGCCGTCAGTCCAATCGGCCGCGCGATTGGCATGCACTGAAAGCCAAATCAGTTGTCTTTCAGGCCAGATGGTCAGTTCCAACGTTCCAGTCTGTCCGGGGCAAGTCAGGTGGTAGTGCACGCTGCCGGGCTTGGTCTTGAGCGATTGCCGCGGGCCGGGTGAGAGGTCTACTTGCATGGCAGCTTGTAGAGCGATTGCTTCAAGACGGGTCCAGCTGTCAAAGCCCGACGGAAGTGCAACCTTCCATTCCTTCATGCCACTTTGTGCTTTGCCTAGGGCTTTGGCGGCCGCAGCCATGACCTTTTCTGCAGCATTTTTCCGGTGCGGGCCTGCCATGTGTCTGCTCCGTCAAGTGCCGGATTGCTGAAGCACCATTCGGCCTTCACGGCGCTTCAGTGTGACCGAACCGTTGCCTTTGACGAATTGCCGAAGGGCATCTTCCACCACGCTACTCGGCAGTTCGGTGGCCCGCTCCACTTCGAAAGCAGTTACCTGTCCGGAACTGTTGAGGATGGTGCGTGCCACCAGCGTCACCCGATCCTGCTTGGAAGCTATGGCTTCCGGGTCGAATGCTTCAGCCGTGGCCCGGAGCTCTTGGGGGCCAAGTACCTCCCACCCGCCGGCAGAGTTGGGCTGCATGAGAATCGTAGTCCGGCCGGCACGGCGCTCTGCCATTTCCCGTGCCTCGGTCTGAATCCCGGCGGGCGAGGCGATGACCATCGTCGTAAACTTCGATCCGTCGGACATTTGCTGCACCAGCCGCTGCAGCTCGCCGGGGGTCAGTTTTTGTTCACCAGCACGGACGAGCACGGCCAGCCGTGCAACATGGGCGGCCAGAAAGAACATGCGGCGGGCGAAAAAGTCGACGACGAGAAGTTCACCTTCTTCGGTACTGGCGGATCGCTGCTCGCCGCGAAACAGCGAGATTGGTTTCAAACCGTCGGCACTGTCGATGCGAAGCTCGCCGATACTCAGCAGATTGGTCGCGTGTGTCATCACCAGCGAGGCAGCGGTCTCATTCATCGCAACTCACCCTGCCCTGATGACTTGGAAACTCTGGCAACAACGAAGACGGCAATAAACACGGCGGCCGTCCAGACCCACCCGACGATTGAGATGATGACGTAAAACCGGCTCACGCCTGCCAGCGTAGGGCCGCAACGGCTTGTGGCAAGATTCCGCCGGAAAAGTGCAAGACTGCGATACACCCCATCTTTCTTAATCCCTGATTTGATAGAGACTTAGCGATAATAATTACGGTTTGACGTCGTGCCCGCTCGGTTCGACCATGGATTCGTGGTCTTCAAGGCGGGCAAAATCATCAGGTTCAACTTCCCGGCCGGCCGAACGGTCGCGGGTAAGTACGAAATTGAGCGCCCGCTCGGTTGGGGATACGAGGGCGAGGTCTACGCGATCCGGGAACGCAACACCGGAATTCGCCGCGCCGCAAAGTTTTATTATCCGCATCGCGATCCGGCGGGTAAGGCCGCGATTTCATATGCGCGCAAGCTCGATGCGCTTCGTCACTGCCCGATCCTGATGCAGTACCACCATCAGGAAGTGGCGAGTGTGAAGCGGAAGAAGGTGACGGTCGTCGTTTCAGAACTAGTTGAAGGCCAGAAGCTCAGCGAGTTTCTGACGAGCCAGCCGGAAGGCAAGCTCAGCACGTTCGAGGCACTGCATGTGCTCTACACACTAGCACGCGGCATCGCACCGATTCACGCCCGCGGCGAATATCACGGCGACATCCACGACGACAACATCATGATCCGCCGCGCGGGCATCGGCTTTGATGTGAAGCTTCTGGATTTCTTTGATCTGGGTAAGCCGACCCGCGCGAAAATCTACAAGGATGTGTTGAACCTGGTGATGGTGTTCCACACCATCGTCGGCGGCCGCGATCATTACGCCGAGCAGCCCCAGGTGGTGAAAGACATTATTCGCGGCCTGAAGGACACACTGATCCTCGGGCGGTTTCAAAGTGCCGGCGACTTGCAGCGGCACTTGGAGACGTTGGACTGGGGTGTTGTGGTGGCCAGTGCGACAGGGCGATAGAGCTGGCAGTTGGCAGTCCTCTAAGCGGACCGGACGCACCCCTTACGCGCGTTTACTTCTGCTCGTTACCACAATCAGAATGGCCGCCAGGGGAATCGCGGTGCAGCACGCGACTGCTATCTGAGCTGGGCCGGCGCTCACCGTGCCAGAAGCTGTCGCGGTTCTCTCGGCCAGCCATAACGACAGCGTTTGATGGCTGCCGTCCCACCAGACGACGCCGGGCCAGAGGAGCTGGTGCCACGGCATCACAAGGTTCCAGGTGACCAGTGCGGCGAGGGTTGGTCGTACCGCAGGGAGAGCGACATGCCACCAAGCTTGCAGCTCGCTTGCGCCGTCGAGTTCTGCGGCCGCAAGGGTGGCGGTATCCATGCGGCGATAGGCAGCGGCGCAGGCAAGGATGCCTCCGGCGGTCATCCAGCCGGGGACCACCACCGCCCAGACCGTGTTCATGGCACCGAAGAATCCGATCAGCTTGAACCCGCCCAGTAGCAGTGCAGCGGGCGGCAAGGCGGCAGCAAGGAGCACACCCCGGCGGAGCCATGTGGCAGATGCGCTCTGGCCGAACGCCAGGACGTAACCGCCGCTGGCCGCGATGCTGAGTGAGCCAGCGCATTGAAGGGTGGCCACGGCAATAGAGAGAGCCGTCGCCCGCCAGAATGTTCTTTCAGTGAGTGGGCCAAAGGGGTGCAGCGCCTGCGTCCAGCCAGCGATGGCAAGGGCGACCGGGGCGCTGATGATCAGAATGAAAACCGCGCAAACGATGAGGGCCCCTATCTGCCCCTTCTCCATTCCGGGGAAACGCCGCCAGCGAGTTGGAAGTATTGAAGGACTGATGAAACTCATTCGTCGTTCCCCCGCCCTGCTTCTCCTCGACCGCGCCCCGCATCACCGCGTGACAGCAATCTGCCGGACAGCACGACGACCGCGACGCCCTGAGCCATGGCCACCCACGCTGCGGGTCCGAAGGCACCTTGGCCGAACGCGAGCCCGTAGAGGTACATCGTGAGCGTCAGACCCGCGCCGCCGGGGCCGGGCCCTTGGAACAGGAGCAGCGGCAGCTCAAAGACTTGCAGCCCGGCGATGGCTGTAAGCAGGAAGACGGTGCCGAGGGTCGGCCCAAGGGCGGGCCGCACGATGTGCCACAGGACTGCCCGCGTGCCGCCGCCGTCCATGCGGACAGCTTCGACGGCGTGAGTATCCATCTGACGGAGCGCCGCCAGCGTGAGTAGTGTCCCCATTCCGACGCCGAGCCAGATGTTGATGCCGAGAATGAGTAGGCGGGCTGCGATCGGGTCGCTCAGCCATGTTGCCAAGCCCGTCCATGCGAGCAGGCCGCTGACGGCATAGCCGGAAACCACTGGCCCCAGGATGGCCGGAACGACCAGCACTGCCCCGACCTGCTCAGCGCGTGGGCCGAACGCGCGGGCAAGTGCCCAAGCTCCCATGAGCGACAGAGCCGTCACTCCCAAACCACCGAAGAGGGCATAACCGACACTGTTGGCGATGGCGACCCACAGCGCCAAATCGTTGGTCAATCGCCACAGATGACCAAGGCTGCCCGAGTCAGTGAGGTTGATGAGGGTCAGGGCAAGCGGCAGTAGCAGGACGACGAGGAGCAGACCGGAGAGCGGCAAAGACAGCAGCGCCGGTGTGTGCCCATGGCGGTTGGCAGATCGGATCACTTCGTACCCCCCGCCGCCGCCGCCGCCCCTGCCCCCGCCCCCGGGCCGACCGTCGCACGCTGACGCTGGATGCGCTGTTGGGAGTCGGCCAGTCTGTCCTGCAGCCAAAGCACGGCAGGTAGCCGCTTGAGGTGCTGGAGTTCGTACAGAGTGCCTGTGAGCTCACGTTGGGCCAGGCCAAGTTCGCGGCCGGAGTCGCCAGCTGGGGCTTGTTCGGCAAGTTGGACTAGCAGAGCCGCGACGTTCTGGCCGGCGAAAAAGGCGTCCGGGCCTGCGCTCGCGATGACGGCGGGCCAATGGTCGCGCTGGGACACCAGAATCCCGGCGTTCTTGTACTGCCAGACGGCGGCAGATTCGGATAGGTAGAGGCTCTGAAGACCGACCCAAATGTCGGCAGAGTCCTGTGACTTTGGAACGACGACCGCTGAGCCACCCCACGTGGCAGTGGGCGCATCACCTTCATCCCAGACCGGCAACGGGCCGACGCGGAGTTTGCCCGCCAGGTCAGGCGCAAGTTCTTTGAGCGGTTTGAGTTTCCAATCGGGTACGACTGCAACCAAAGCCTCGCCGGAGCGGAGACGGCGGACCAGATCGGCGATGTCGGACCCGCAGTCAACGGCGAGAGGTTGTTCGCCGGTGAAAAGCTGGGCGTAAGCGATAAGGGTGGGGGCAATCCGGCCGTCTTCTAGGTGGGCATTTCCCGCGTCATCGGTCAGGCGCACGTGCTGCTGGGCGAGCAAGAGTGTGAGTATGTCGCTGGCGTATTTGGGAAGGGCGATGGCGGTCGTCGGCCAGTTGCGCCCTTGTCCCCCTGCGACGGCTTGATACTGATGGAGGCGATGGAAAACCTGCCCCCATGACTTTTCCGCCGCAAGGTCGATTCCGGCTTCACGCAGGCGGTCTTCGCGCCAAAGCAGCATCACAGGGTGGACGTCAATGGGCAGCGCGACGACCGGGCCGCGGCCATTCCATGTGGCAAGGCGGGTGGGATCGACGCCAGAAAGGTCAAAGGGACATGGGGCTAGAAGTTGGCGGACCCAGCCCGTGACTTGAACGCCGTCAGGAACGCGCAGTTGGTTGGCGAGCGACAGTTCGACCTCCATAGCGTCGGCCGGGAGTTCAACAGCATCCCGGCCGTTACTGGCCAACGCGGCCACCCGGAGGCGCATGTCGATCATGCGCCACGGTTGGACTTCGGTGGCCGCGGCAGTGCCAAGGCGTTTGGGCCCGCGTGGGTCGAATGTCCAGATTCGGAGGTTGGCGCGGGGTTGCCCGGATGCGGACGCGTGCGGGAGGGGGGGGGGAAGTGGGGAAAGGCGGGGCTGGGCGAGGGCGTACCACGTCACGAATGCGACCAGCGAGATCGCGAGGAGGCGGAACAGCACAGAACCAGTGGGCCACCCCTTCATCGAGGGGCATCGTAGACGCGGCCCTGATAACATGTCGCCATGGCAACAAAGCCCTTCTCCATGCCGCCAGCAAAGCCCGTACCGGCGATGCCAGCCGAGAACCCCGCCATCCCGCCGTGGGAACCAATGTGCGCGGTGTTCCGAAAATACCTGCGCGGTCAGAAACTGAAGTTCACTCCGGAACGCGCGATGATGCTCGATGCGGTCTTACGTAAGCAGGGGCGGTTTGACCCGGAGCAACTGGTGGAAGATCTCAAGGCGTTGGGCCACGCTGTCAGCCGGGCGACGCTTTACCGCACGCTTACCCACCTCATGGATGCGGGCATCCTGCGGCAGGTATTTTTCGAGAACCGAAAGGTTTTTTACGAGGTCATCGCAGGCCGACAGCCCTACGACCACCTGATCTGCATGGAGAGCGGCAAGATCATCGAGTTCTCAAGTGCCCAAATCCGGACGATGTGCGAAGAAATCTGCCGACAGCATGGCTGGCAGTTCGTGTCGCATCATTTGCAGATTCTTGGCGTTTCTGGCGATGGCAACAAGGCCTAACGTCCGTTTTGCGAGTGCCCTGACGGCTCTAGCAAAGGGCTGCAAACGTTGCCAGCGTCAGGAACGCGATTCGCACCTTGCGGTCCCAGAAGAGGTTGCGATAGACGAAATGGGTAGACATGCTCACTAGAACATACCACGTTTTTTTCGCGGGGCCTGCTAATCCCCTAAATCACTTGATTGTGCATCTCAACCGCATAAACTTGCGTATGAAGATTTGAGTGGGCTCATTGAACTGATCCCCCACAAGAATCGTAATAACCGTTGTAAAGGCAAGAGATTGCCGATCCTGCGGGAAAACGTGTGCAAACAACCCCTCTTTTTGTGTACCCGGGTTGATCTTATTACCGCGACTTCCTAGATTTTCTCAAAGCGTTGCGGTGGTTGAACTCAGAAAAGCTGTTGTGACAAATTTCCGAAAGAACTCATTATGACCATGACCATGCCCTCACATAGCGGCGAATCGAACGCCATCTCGTCCCGGGTCGTTTCGGGAGAGCATATCAGTTTCCCTCAAGCGTTTGACTTGATGAATGCCGAAGTCCCGTTCGCGGTCGGCGTGCTAGTCAGCACTTTGCCGCGCGGTGGGGTGCAGATTATCCAGCCCCAGCGGGTCCATGAGAGCATGGTTAAGCAATATGCGAAGGACTTTGCAGGCGAAGACCGTGCGCTCTGGTCGGCGCTGAAGAAGAAGCGAGGCGTTGCAGCCAGCAGTTGCTGGACGCCGGAGGAGTTGAAAGGCAGCCGGTTTGTTCAGCACCTTTTGCGCCCTCTGGGTCTGGCCTGGACGGCTGCGGCGCATGTCCAGTCGCCGGTGTTCCCCGGATATCACGGGGCGATCTGGCTGGGGCGGACGCAGGAGCAGGGAGACTTCACGCCCCAGCAGTTGAACCAGATTCAGGCGTTTGCCTCTGATCTGGGCAATGCCACAGCACAGGTGCGGGTGAACCGTACCCCCAAGACGCCGGACGCGGCCCGGTTCAGCTGGATGAAGGGAATCAGCAGCAAGGTCTTCATCTTCGATGAGAAGTTGAAGCAGCACCTCCCGGCGGAGAACCCGGTCGGGCTGGACGGTGTCTTGCATGATCACATGATTCAGCACGCCCGTCGGCAGTTTGATGCCAAGAAAAACAACTACGTTTTGGAAGACCGTGCGCTGCTGCCGGACAGCGAAGGCGACAACTGGATTTTCCACGTGCGGCACGTGCAGGCGATTCCGGCTTTGGGCGAAGGCGAGTTCATTGTCCTTTCGCTTCAGCCTGAATACGGCGACTGGCTGACACTTTCGAACACCGATTTTCAGGCGGACCCGGAACTGTCAAGGCTCGTACCGGCGGTCAAGTTCATGCAGCGGGAATACAAGACGAGCCCGACCCTGCAGGACGTCGCCAAGCAGGTTCACCTGTCACCGTTCCACTTTCACCGCCGGTTTACGGAGATGATGGGTCTGACGCCGAAGCATTTCCTGCTCGAGTGCCAGATTCACGAGGCGAAGCTGTCGCTGGTCGGGAACAAGGAACTGCCGCAGATCGCGACGGATTGCGGCTTTGCCCACCAGAGCCACTTCACCAGCCGGTTTAAGCAGACTACGGGTCTGACGCCGACACGTTGGAAGCGCATGGCGCTGCGGCGCAATGGTGAGCCGAAGTCGGCCTGAGTGGGTGCTGGCTGCGAGGTAGATCTCGCATTTCAGCAGCACTAAATTACATTTTGCTGGTCTACAAGACGCCAGAAGCCATCATGCCACAGGGCAAGGATGGCTTCTGGTGTTTTTAATTACTGAGGACCATGGCGAGCATACTTTTGACCTTTGCGGATGAAGTCCCGGATGAATGCCTTTTAAGTGCATCGATGGCACCACACCTTTTTAATTGCACATCTGTTTGAATTTCGCGAAAAAATTAATTTCATGCAAAATATTATTGACTCTAGTCCCGCGATTGGTATAGTCGAAATATATTACAAATGAGTTGCATGGTCGTGCGAAAAAGTCGGAACCGTATGATGGGTTTTATCAGATGCGGATCATTCACGATTCTTTTGGCCATGTCGTTTACCTCGGTGCTATCTGGCAGAGTTGATGCAGCCGATCAAGTGATAGGGGGAAGTCACTGGATTCAATGTGGAGGAGATAACTGCAGCGGAACTGTGCCTAAAGCTACAGCATGCTCTGGAACGGCTGTAACATGCACCGGCTCCTTCCCAGACGAGTGTGTTTTTGCTGCCTCTGCGGCGGAACATTGTTGGAGACAGGATCCGGATGATAATGGTGAGTTACCTCCGTCCCAATGTCCATCCGTCTGCGGCGGCGTACCACCGATAGTTTGTCAGGCGATTTCGCCGAGGTGATCCAAGATCGCGTGGGTCAGAAAGTCCGCTCTTTAGCAGCATTTGTGAAACCAGGACGACTGGATTATGTGGCACACGGCCGGCAGAATCTTTTCTCTATCGCATCTCGCTTGGGCGGGCGGCAAAAGGGCATTCGGCAACTCAATCCAATCGTGTTCCTATTCTGCGGCATTGATTGTAACCGGCGCGATGGTTTTTGGATTTCCCACGATCAGCCAAGCGCGTGAAACGATCTTAGCCCCATCGACTAATTCTGAAGAGATTGCAGGTGCCATGCGGCAAGCCGGATTGTTGGTTCCCGATACGATGGATGCTCGGAGCGTGACCGGGTTTATAGTCAATGAATGTCCGGCATGGACTTTGGACCCGTCACATTTGAAGATGATCCGGGTAGAGGGGAATTTTACATGGACCAACCGCGGAACGCGGTCCTCCGGGTCGACAATATTGTATCAGCGATTGCCGGCGGAGGGTGTGGGGGCTGGCGGGCTTGAACCCAATTTCCAAGCATCATGGTTGGTTGACCATTCGCATTATTACCAGGCAAGCATGATAGGAAGGAATGAAAATTCCCGTCGAATCATGATATTCCCAGCGTCAAGCACGGTTTTTGGCAACCATCTCTCATCTCAGTCGGAAGGGCGGTTTTTAGACGGTTGGCCGGATGCATTTCATGGGACGAGTTGGCAGCGTGCCCTCAAGGAGTCGCGCGTGCATACGGACAGCGTGCAGGCCGTATCTGTGGACGTGCCGGCTAAGGATGGCAGGGTGTTGACGCTCAATGCGAGGCGGTTTGAGGTCTCATTCGATGGTGGCAATGGTTGGGTCCTATTCGGGGTGGACAACGCACGCGGTTTGGTACTTGGTTACCAGATCGCGCGAAATCCTCACTCGGCCATTAAGGGGCAACGGTTAGGCCCCCTTCAGGAAAGCACGACCCGACCGACGGCCAGCAGCACCGAGGAAATGTCGGACGTTCGGGTGGCGGTCAACGAGCTGGCGGAGAAGGGGTTGGGTCCGAAGATGGTAGTGATTGGGGGCACGTTGAAAATTGATACTACAATGGCGTCCGGTGTTCACGAGCTGTCGCGTGTAACCGTGACTCGAACCGTGTCCTACGACCCCGCTAAAGTGCCCGAACCTAAGCTGGATGTTCCTGACGGGACACCCGTCATCCATACCCGGGAAGAGTTCGTTCCCATCCAGGAAGAATGGCGGGCTGGTGGCGTGGTTCCTTTGGACCGAACCCCAACATACAACAGGCTTGACATTGCATTACGCGCAGAAGTGCCACGGTCTGCCTCTGCTGATTCGCTGGCGGCCGTCTCGGTAGTGGCACTCCAATCTGCCGCAAATGGCAATGTTTTCACGAAAATCCCGGTCTGGGGCTACGGCATGGTTGCGGCCCTTACGGTAGTCGGCGGATGTATGTTTGAACGTTCCCGGCGAAACGCCAGCCGTATGAGGACACGGTAATGGGCGTCACATGGCTTTTGTCTATTCTCGTGGTATTGCTGCCGGCGAGCATGGCGTGGTCAAACTACCTGGGCAATTCAGGTGAATACTGCGGTGTGGACTGCGTCTATGTCATCGCCAAAATGTACGGTCGAACCGTTGATGGGACTTTACTGAATAGTCCGAAATACATGCCCCGTGGTGGAAGTTCGCTGGAAGATTTATCGGCTGCCGCGAAGGCCATTGGACTGGCGACCGCTGAGCCCTGGCATCTTTCGACGCTTGATATTCAGCAACTCCCTTATGCGGCTATTTTACATGTAAAGGGTTCACTGGCTAAGCCTGTGTTCAATCATTGGGTGGTATTTGCCGGCTGGAGGGGCCAGAGGGCACTGGTGTTTGACACCAATGAGGGCTGGCTTGAATGGTCTGCAACGACTCTGGCCAGCAGATGGGACGGTGATGCACTGGTTGTTCCGAATACGGACCTTCCGTTGGGGAACATACGCTGGCCCACGCATCTGGCATTTATCACGGCTGCGTGTGCGGGTGTGGTGGCGATCTGTGTCAGGGGTGTGGTCGCGGGTTGGGCGACGATGCTGGTTTCCTCGAAGTTCATTTCGTGGCGAACTCTGACGGGCATGATTCTGGTCGTCGGGTGCGGTGTGGGATTCTCAGCGGCCTATGCGTGGTACTGCCCGGCGGGCCTGTGGCACGACAAGGAACTTGTGCGCGCAATGGAGTCGCTGAATGAGGCGACTTTTTTAAGTCACATCAATAAGCAGGATTTGCAGGCAATGATGTCGAGCGACACGGACCCGTGCGTAATCATCGATGCCCGCCACGGCGAGGATTATGCATATGAGCATATTAAGGGAGCTATTTCGATCAGCCCCGAGCGGGTTAGCAGCTATAGCGCTGAAATGCTGCAGGGAGTGCCCAAGTCGAGGCAAATTGTTGTTTACTGTCAGTCAGTGCGGTGTAAATTTGCCGATACATTGGCTGTGAAATTAGATAAGTTGGGTTTCAATCGTGTGGCGATTTATTCCGGCGGGTGGGACGATTGGGCTGGTCGATCAGTTAAGCGAAACGGATAATGGATGAGACTGTCATCTCATCCGGTTTTTTGTAAGGAGTTTTTATGGCCAGGTTTTTCAAATGGGTCGGCAACCTGTCAGTTGGGGCAGGATCATTCGCGGTCTTTGTGGCGGCGAATTCGCCTCATCCGTCCGGCAAATTGGCAATATCCCCGAGCTCAACCCCGGTGACATACTCCTGTAGTCAGATTTATTTATCGGGTGATGAGCCGCAAGATCCATCCCCGCCACCGGAAACACCACAGACCTGAGTGATTCCGAGGCTTATTTCTGGGTTGGTAAGATGATCTCTTTAAAGTTGCCAGCGCCGTATGCCGGATACCTCTTTCATTGCCAGCGGGTGGGCATGGGTATGGTGTTCGTGTACTCCGGGTGCACCAAGCTACTTCGCCCGGCCGATTTTTTACAGAACGTTTACGACTATCAGATCCTTTCGCCCAGGATGGCATTTGTAATGGGCGGTGTTTTGCCGCCCTTTGAAGTGTTTCTTGGTGCGGTTCTGGTTTATGGCATACTCGTTCGCGTGACGGCGATAGTGGCGATTGGTCTGCTGGCCGTTTTTGCGGCCGCCCAAATTTCGGTGCTTGCAAGGCACCTGGATGTGACCTGCGGTTGTTTCGGAACTGATAGCGATACCGTGGGCCTGTCGACTCTGGTCAGAGTCATTGCGCTGCTGGCGGTCGGTTGCTGGCTGGCGGCCATGGATGCCCAAACCACTTTTGAGCCGGGTGCCGGCGCAGGACCTTTGGCTGGGCAGTCGGTTCGTAATGCCTGATTGGCCTGTTGGAACTCAACAGATTTAAATGACCATGCCCGGCGGACGGGCCGCCGGGCATGGGGGATTCGATCTGTTATGGGAGAGGTCACCCTCACCCGGCCTCTTCCTCGAGGGAGAGGGGGAATATAAGACTAGTCGCGGCGATCGAATCGGCCGCCGCCGGCTGGACCACGACGGGGGCCGCGGTCGCCGCCCCGGTCACCACCGCGATCGCCACCTCTGTCACCGCCACGATCGCCGCCGCGGTCATCGCCGCCGCCGCTGGGGGCGCGGGCTGCCGGTGCCGGGTCGGACTCGCCGAGTTCCTTCATGGCGGCCTTGCGGGACAGCTTGATGCGGCCCTGATCGTCGATCAGGAGGACCTTGACCTTGACCTGATCGCCGACGTTGATGACATCCGTCACGCGGTCGATGTACTGGTCGGAGAGTTCGCTGACGTGGCACAGGCCATCGGTCTCCGGGGCGATCTCGACGAACGCGCCGAAGTCCTTGATGCTGACGACGGTGCCGCCGTAGATCTTGCCGACCTTTACCTCGGCACAGATGGCTTCGACCAGGTCGCGGGCGCGTTCGGCGGCTTTGCCGTCAACGGCCGAGACGTAGACGGTGCCATCGTCCTCGATGTTGATGTCGGCTCCGGTCTCTTCCTGCAACTTCTTGATGTTCTTGCCGCCGGGGCCGATGAGCTTGCCGATTTTCTGCGGGTCGATCTTGATGGTGAGAAGGCGCGGGGCGAAGTCGCTGATCTCCGCACGGGGCTTGTCGATGACAGCGGCCATGGTGTCGAGAATCTTGAGGCGGGCTTCCTTGGCCCGGTGGAGCGTCTGGCGGATGATCTTGTGGTCGATGCCCTCGATCTTGATGTCGAGCTGGATGGCGGTGATGCCGTCCCGGGTGCCGCAGACCTTGAAGTCCATGTCGCCGTAGTGATCTTCCTCACCGATGATGTCGGTCAGGAGGACGGACTGTCCCTTTTCAGTGACGAGGCCGACGCTGATGCCGGCCACCATCTTGGTGATCGGTACGCCGGCATCCATCAGCGACAGACAGCCGCAACAACTGCTGGCCATGGAGCTGCTGCCGTTGCTCTCCAGAATGTCGGAGATGATGCGGACGGTGTAAGGGAAGACGTCGATGGACGGGAGGACGGGGATCAGGCTGCGTTCGGCCAGACAGCCGTGGCCGATTTCCCGGCGGCCGGGGCCGCGGATGGGCCGCACTTCGCCGACGCTGAAGCTCGGGAAGTTGTAATGGAGCATGAACTTCTGGGCGTATTCTTCGATCAGGCCGTCAACCATCTGTTCATCGGAGCTGGTGCCGAGGGTGACGGTGCAGAGCGACTGTGTTTCGCCGCGTGTGAAGACGGCCGAACCGTGCACGCGCGGCAGGAAGCCGACGGCACAACTGATCGGGCGGATGTCGTTGAAGCCGCGACCATCGGGGCGGACGCCGGCGATGATGGTTTCGCGGGTGACGAGTTCTTCAATCTCGCTGAAGATGGCTTTGATGGACTTGGCCTTGTTCTTCTGGGCAACGATGGCGTTGTAGGGCGCGCTGGCGTCGGTATTGGCCGGGGCGAGCTTGTGGGTGGCTTCGTCGAGGATGGCGCGAATGGCTTCGGCGCGGTCGGCCTTGCCAGTCTTGCCCTTGACGGCCCGCATCTTGTCGTAGACCTCGGCCTTGACCGCCGCGACCAACGATTCATCGTGGGGCTTGCCGCCGCCGACCTTGGGCTGGCCGCACTTGGCGACGAGCTCTTCGATCAGGCTGACGATTTCAACGCAGGCCTTGTGACCGAATTCGATGGCATCGGCGATTTCGTCTTCGCCGACTTCGCGGGCACCGATTTCGATCATGTTCACAAAGTGCTTGGTACCGGCGACGACGAGGTCAAAGTCGCTGTACTCGATCTCCTGCACGGTCGGCATGAGGACGAGCTTGCCTTCGATCCGGCCGACGCGGACGTGTGCCGTCGGGGTGATGAAGGGGATGTCGCTGATGGCGACACAGGCACTGGCTGCGATGCCGGCGAGGATATCCGGGTCGTTTTCCTGATCGAAGGTCAGGACGCTGAGCTGGATCTGCACTTCATCGATGAAACCTTTGGGGAACAGCGGCCGCAGGGGGCGGTCGATCAGGCGGGCGGTAAGGATTTCCTTGGTGGTCGGGCGGCCTTCGCGCTTGAGGAAGCCGCCGGGGAACTTACCGGCCGCTGCACGGCGTTCGCGGTAGTCGACCTGAAGCGGGAAAAAGTCGATGCCTTCGCGCGGGTTGGCGCGGGCGACGGCCCCGAAAACGACGGTATCGTTGTAACGGACGGTGACGGCACCGCCGGCGAGCTTGGCGAAGGTGCCGCTTTCAATCGTCAGAGTCTTGCCGCCGATTTGACGGGAAACAGAAATGGACTGCATGTAAAAAATCTCTTCCGGCGACCCTCCAACTTTTCTTCTCAGCCACAGATGAACACGCACAACCACCGTTCGGGATAAATCAACTTGCGGTGGAGGAGTGTGTGCACCTGCGGCCTGTGTTGTTCTGCTTTCGCTCGGCTCTACCGGGAAGGGTCGCCTTGGTTTGCCCCGGTTTGGCCGTGCGATGCAGCAAAAATGAACGCGGTATGTTTTGTGCCAGACCCGGCCACAAAACACTGCAGGACACACCCGTTTCCGGGTGTGTCCCACTTGTTGACTCTGGTTACTTACGCAGGCCGAGGCGGCCGATGAGCTTGAGGTAGCGCTCGCGGTCGGCCTGGGTCAGGTACTTCAACAGATGGTTACGCTGGCTGACCATCTTCAAAAGCCCGCGCCGTGAGGAGTGATCCTTCTTGTGGGTCTTGAGGTGCTCGGTCAACTCGGTGATCCGGTTGGTCAGAAGGGCGATCTGCACTTCCGGCGAGCCGGTATCCTTTGCGTGGATGCGATAATCAGAAACGACTTTGGTCTTCAACTGAACGACGGGCATGACGAACTCCTGAGACACCACAAGGGCCAGACGGATCCGGCTCTAGGGTCGATGGTCCTGCTTCCGAGTGGTCACGCGACCGCTTTTGGCAGGGGCCAAGCAAGATACGGTGTTATTGGCCGGGGTTCAACCGACAAGATTGGCTCCAAGACAGGCCGCATTAAAGTGCCAAGCCCCGTGTGTTGAATCACGGGGCCGGGTCTTTCGGACGCGTCGGGCCTTCGTAGGGCAACGCCCTACGCAAGCCCAGACATCGAACGCTGGCTGAGGACCGCCAGCATCCGCCTCATCGCAGGCCGAACTCGGATGATACGCGTGCAAACGATTTTACGCAACGGCATGATGGGTTCTGGAAATCTAACGCCCCATGGTCAGCAGCCATCTCTGATGTGCTGTCGCTTTAGGGGGTGCCGGTCGCGACCAGAATGGCTCTGGAAAGGGCCGCGGGGTCCGCTGGCTTCACAAAGTAGTTCGCCGCACCCATGGCCAGCGTGTAGGTCTTTAGCCGGGCCGAGTGGTTTGCGGTCAGGATGATGACAGGGGGGGCCGACGGCCGGTCCCGAACGCTGGTGAGTAAGTCCACGCCGGTTTGTCCCGGTAGCATCAACTCAGAAATGACCACTGAGGTGACGGACAACGTGGTCGTCGCCGCAGCGTCCAGACCACTGCTTGCCCGATTAACGGTGGCACCTTCATTCATGAGAGAGTACCCAAGAGCCAGGGCGTATTCGGTGTCGGGGTCGACAATCAAGACGGTCAGTCCGCTGAGGGATCCGGGCATGGGCGTATGGTTCCAGAGAGGGGCAATATTTTAGACGGGCGAAGCAGTTTACAGTCTTGCCGGCCGCTTATGTAGCCCGTCCGGACCTCGGACCGATAGTAGGTGTAGAAATGTCGCAGGTCACCTCCATTCCGGCAGCGGATGCACCGATCATCGTCATGGACAGCGGTCTGGGTGGGCTGACCGTCGCGCGGGCCATTCGCCAGCGGCTTCCGGCGGAAAACATTATCTACTTCGGCGACACCGCACGCCTGCCCTACGGCAGCAAGACCGCGGCGACCGTGACCGGCTTTGTCCGGGAGATCATCAATTACCTCCTGCCACTGGGGCCGAAACATGTGGTTGTCGCATGCAACACGGCCACAGCGTTGTCACTCTCCTCGGTACGGGCAGAGTTTCCGGGGCTGAGTATTTCAGGGGTGATTGAGCCTGGCGCGATGGCCGCCGCTGAGCTGGTCGAGCATTTGCCCGACCCTGTTTTCGGCGTGCTGGCGACAGAAGCGACGGTTGCCAGCGGCGCGTACGAGAAAATTCTGATGCGCGGGCGGCCGGGGGCTACGGTCGTGCAACAGTCGGCGCCATTGTTGGTGCCGATCATCGAAGAGGGAAGGGACGGCTCGGACCCGATCGTTCAGCTGGCATTGCGGCAATATCTGCTGCCGCTGCTGGCAAGGCGGCCGGATGTGATTGTGCTGGGGTGTACGCATTACCCGATTTTGCGGGATGAGATTGAGCGGATCGCCGGTGCGGGTGATGGTGCAGGCGGGGCGGAAGACGTCGCGATCGTTGACGCTGCCGGACCTTGCGCTGAGGATGTCGGCGTGAAGTTGAGTGCGGCCGGACGTCTGCGGCGAGACGGCGTGGGTTCTATTCGGTATTTCGTCACCGATAAGGCCCCGCGGTTTGCCCGGATGGCCAGTGCGTTCCTCGGGACGGACATCGGCAGGCCCGTGTGGGTTGCCCCCGAGGAGTTGCATACGACGCACCCGTCAGAAGCGATCAGCCGGGACAGTTCCCGGACGGGGTAACTGGTGGATCGATTCGGAAAAGTGATTGCTGCGACTGGGTTTGTGGCTCTGATGGTGGCCGCTGGTGTTCTGGGAGGGTGTGAAGATTATCACTCCTACTTCAACCGCAAGGGCTACCCCGAAGCGGTCAAGATGTCGGAAGACCCCATCTTCCCGGATGAGCGGCGCATCGGCATCAGTGCCATGGCCCGCGCGGACGAGGGGAAACTGGCACCGGCAACACAGGCCTACGCCAAGGCCACGAACGACACTGATTGGCTTGTGCGATCGACCGCAGTCCGCGCGTTGAACCAGTCGAGGTCGACCGAGGCCCTACCGCTGATTATCGGCAAGCTGAAAGACGAGCATCCCCGAGTGCGACTGGAAGCGGCCAAGGCGCTTGTGAACATGCCAGATGACGCGGCTGTCACGCCGTTGATCAAGATCGTTTCGAGCGATTTGGAAGACCGCGATGTCCGGCTCGCGGCCGCTCAGGCCCTGGGCTCCTACAAACGACTGGACGTATCCCGGACACTGGTGGGGCAACTTGGCCAGCGGGACTATGGCATCGCCTTTGAGAGTCGGCTGTCGTTACGGAAGATCACGGGGCGCGACTACATGTACGATGAGCCAGCGTGGCTGGAGTATTTGACAGGGCCGGGTAAGCCGCCGGGGTAATGTGTGGATGGCGTCCAGTTGGGATGAATCGGTATCAGGCATCCCGCATATGCGGTCGGAGAAGTTTTCGGGTGGAAACCGGATGCCCTTGAACACACCCTGAAGAGGTCACCATGGCGAAAGATCTGGCGGTAGTGCTGTGTGATGGCGGCCTGAACTCCTGTGTTACGGCTGCGCTGGCGGCCCAAAAGTATCGGCTGGTGATGATCCACGGCTTGCCGGCGGCGGCAGGATATTCGCGTCGGCAATCTGCGTTTGAGTTGCTGAGCGCCCACTTCAAGCCGTATCGACAGCACACTATTCACGCCGAGTTTTTGCTGGCTGCACGGCTGAGGAGTGCCGCAGCCGTGACGACCCGGGCTGCCCCGGTTACCGAGGCGACAGAATCGCTGCAGCTTCGCCTGAACGATCTGTTTTCTCTTGTGGGAATCGCTTCGCGCTATGCCTACGCCTACGGGGCCGGGGCATTGTATCACGGCATGCGGATCGGCTCGGACACAGGGGGAGGGGCCGGCGGACCACTGGGCACCGGACTGGCTGAAGGGCTGGCGGCGGCGTCGGAGTTCAACCATGTGCTCGCGGAGCTAATGAACCTTCCTTTGGGCCAGCCGGATGTGGAGGTGGTCGCCCCTCTGCTTGAACTTGAGCCGTGGCAGGTGGTCGACCTGGGGATTCAGGTGGCCGCGCCGCTGGAAAAAGCCTGGTCGTGCACCGAAGACGCGGCGGTTCCGTGTGGTATGTGTACAGGGTGCAGGGGAAGGGCGGCAGCCTTTGATCGTGCTGCAAAGCGTGATCCTCAACGCCGGCCCAAGTGAGCGGACTATGTTCAGGTGCGCCGGGTTCTGGCAACTGATAGATAAATGTAGGTCAACGTGACGATGGCCAGCGACCACCCTATCCCCGGGCCGGTCGGGCTGATGAGCCTCATGGCTAGCGGAGACCATGCTCGGTCGCCGCAGATCATCATCTGATGCAGCACCATCATGAACGCGTGCAGCGTGACATACAAATGCAGCAAGAGGAGGGCTGGCGAAGTGGTGGCTGTCAGGGCCGTCATCGCGGCACCCCAGATCAGATAGCGCTCGTGCATTTGCGGCAGGATGGCGAACATCAGCACCCATCCGGCCGACATGGCTACGAGCGCGCGACGGGAGCCCCTGCTCGAGCTTCGCCATAGTCCCAGTCCGATGACCGCCGAGCCAGTGAGATAGATCAACCCAAGCAGTTGCTTCAGATCGATGCTCGGACCGATTATCGAACGCATCCACGCCCAGCCCGGCCCGGTAGGGAGTGTCGCCACCGTGTCCTTCAGTTGCAGCCCGTACGAGGTGCCAAGGACCGCCGGAATATTGGCAGTCGGCCCAATGTTCAGGGCGAGGTAATGGTCGGTCGGATGGATGAAACCGATGTGCAACCAGCTTAGGCTTCCACCGGCCATCAGCCCGCAGAGAAGAGTGGTGGTGCTGGTAGCGAAAAGGATGGCCAAGGTGCCTGTGGTCAGTGCATGGTGACGGGCCGGTCGATCGGACCGGCGGATACCGGCCATGCAGACTGCGCACGCGGCAGTAGCGAGCAGTAGCCATGCCAAAAGCATCGACTTCGAGAACGTGCCACTTGCCCACAGGGCCGCTGCAGCCAATGCCACGAGGCAGATGCCTGCGGTCAGACGCCACGCTACCAGAGGCAACCAACGGATCAGTAGGCTGAGAATCGCAACAGTCGCCGAAGCGGCAACCAGCCACTTCGAACTGCCGTCTTTCAACATCCAAGGCCACGCCATGGACATCGTCCCGGCGAGTAGACCAATGCACAGAGAGACAGGGGCGACAAGCGGTCGACTGAGGCAGGCCCACACCACAAGCACCGGCAACATTCCAAGCAGGATCTGGCCTTTGAACATGGCCCCGAAGGCGACTAGCACTCCGGCCGCCGCCCACCCCAGTGCAGATCGTGAGCCATGGCTTGCACACCAGAGCCCCCAGATGGCAAATGGCAGTACCCACACATCCCACTGTGGGAACCCGTGCGAATCGATGATGACAGCTGGCGATAACCAGACGAGTATCGCAGACACAAGTCCGGCCACCCAGCAGAGGTTGCGCTCGTAGCCCCACCACCGGCCCATCGGCACGCGCCGTAAGCCGGGCGGAGGTGGGTTATGTATGCCGAACTTGCTGCACAGCCACCAGCGCCGAACCAGAAAAAAAGCGCCGATAGCTGCAATGGCGGCGGCGAAGGTGTTCAGCCGCATCATCGGGCCAGCCATGGCGTCTGTGTAGGACGGATTATTCCCCAGGCTCCACCCATAACGCGACCAGAGGGCTGCGATCAGCAGCCGGCCGGGCGTGTAGTCGAAGTCGTAGTTGTGGTCGTTCGGGTGACTGGCAAAGACGCGGTCGTACAGGCGCACCTCACCCGCGACCATCTGGCGAATCGTCAGGTCCGAGTTGCGGGCAACATCGGGCTGTAAACTTCCCGGTTCGCGGAGCACCTCCCGACTGACCCATAGCACCCGTGTCCCTTGATTGATGGCGTTGTTGACGTCACCAGTGAAGCGGATGGGCGCCGTTGACTTAAATGTGTAATCGCGTGCCCACAAGCCGGCCCACAACGCCGCCACAGCGACTAAAACCCCTGCAAGGCGCACGACAATTGCAATGATTTGTCGGGAACGAGCAGCCGGGACCGGTGCCGCCGCCACGCCAGATCTGCCGTTCACGCGTTCCTGAGCGGCCACACCCCGCAGTGTGCGTACGCCGACGCTGAGATTGCGCAACCAGTCAGCCAGCCATATGCCGGGCCGCCTGGAAGGAGTGGGTGTCGCGGATTCAGTCATGCGGTTTCGAAAGGCGGATGGTCTGCCAGCCGTACGTGGCGCAGGCGGTCGATGTTAGTACCGCGAAGCCGGCACCGCGTTGTAACCCCCCCCACCCCCCAACCCCCAACCCCGACGGCCAGCCCGGGCAGGCAAAACACCAAGCCTACTGACGCCAGATCGGATATCGTTGCATTGCCATGTCAAGGGCCTCTTGGTCGGCACCGGGAACTTCGATGGTAACGGCCTGCTTTACGAGGTTTTCCCTGTTGGCCAGTTGAAGTCTGCGGAACTGTTGGTTCCTAAGTTCAACCTTGATTTCTTCCTGCACTGCAGGGTCGTCAAAGTTTCGGCTGGAGCCGGACCGCTTGTCAGTCACGCGGGCGATATAGAAGTTGCCGCCTTCTTCGGTCAAGTCGGCGACCTGTCCTTCGGGCGTCGCCCAGCATGCGTTTTCAACTTTTTCCAGTGCGAATGCGCCGCGCTCGATCGTCCCAACCGCACCCTTGGCACGAGCAAGACGGGCGTCGTCATTGGTGGTCGAGGCCAGAGCAGCGAAGTCCTCACCGGCCTTCGCACGGTCGTAGATGGCCTTGGCTTTGGCCTGAGCGGCCTTGGGGCTTTCAGCGCGGCGCGCATCCACTTTGATCAACTGAAACTCTATCTCCGAATGCTCCGTGAACTTCTTGATCGCGTTGGCCTTGTAATAGGCCCGCATGTCGGACGCACTGACCTGAATCTTCGGGACGATCTTTCGCTCGTAGTACAGCCGGATCATGTAAAGCCGGTATTGGTTGCGGAGTTCTTCGTCGAAGTCTTGGCCGGACTGGGTATAACGACGCTTGGTCATTTCCACGCTGCCGCCAGCGGCTGTCACCTGCTCCTGCCTCCACCGAACCGTCAGCAGGTCAGCGATCTTACGATCATCTTTTTCAAGGGCTTTCTGGGCAGCCGCAAACTCCAACTCCGAGTTGGCAAATTCGCTGACCTGTCGGCGAATGAGGTCGGCCGCGACGACCCGGAACTGGGCCGGCTGCAACTCGCGGGCCTTGGCGGCCAGTGCTACTTCCAGCGTGTGCAGTACTTTGTTGGAAAAAATGGGTGTGCCATTCACAGTGGCCATCACCGCACCCAGCGTGATGTATTGGCCGACACTCACGCCGCGCCGCGAAGTGGGCAACGCCGTGCGTGTGGTTGTACCGACGGTGCCCGTAACCACCTGTTCCGGCGGACGGACGTTCTTCAGGACCGTGTCGGAAAGCACTTCATTGGCGAGCAAGGGTGCATTGGATGATGGGTACTGGGTCGCGGCCGGTCGCGGACCGGCAGGGCGATCGGCGGTCAGCATGGATTCTGTCGTTGTGGGGCTGGAAGCCGGGGCTTCATCGCCCGAGGTGGCGATACCGGGTGTCGGTGCGTAATAGGCGGCTTCTTCAACCTGCCGGGGGCCGTCATGGTGAAACAGGGAGCAGCCGGTCGCAGTTGCCACCAGAAGAACCCACAGGAGACCAGCGACCGAGCGAGAGAGGTGAGGCATCACAACGTCAGAGTGTAATGCGAAATGCCCCCGGCGCGGAAGTGGGCGCTCGCGATGACGACCGGCCATCCTCGGCGGCCTCAAGCCCGGAACATCGCGCCCATGCGCTTACCCAGCAGCTCATTACTGGCCAGAATGGTCAGGGCCAGCAGCACCATCGCCCAGACACCCAGAGCGCTTGCGATATACATGCCATCGCCCAGACCCCCAGTCAGCTCCCAAATGGCCTTGGTGATGGGGTAAAACTCTGCCCGCTGGACAAGGATTAGGCTGTCGCTCACCTCCAGCATGGCGAAAGAAAACGCGAGCAACGCGCCAGCGATGAGGTTGGCCAGAATCAGCGGCACGGTGATCCGGAACAGCACGGTGGACCTCCTGGCACCCAGGTTGGCAGCAGCCAGCTCCAGATCCACTGGCGTCTGTTGCAGCCCCGCCACGGCCGATCGCACGATATAAGGTAACCGCCGGGCTGCGTAGCTGAGGATCAGCAGTACCACCGGATACTCCTGCACATTCAGAAATTTGAGCGAGCCATTGACACCAGTCTGTTCGGGAAACTTCGCCCGAAGCAACACGCTGATGGAGAGGTACCCGAACGCCAGCACCAGTCCCGGCACGGCCAGCGGAAGCATGGCCAGTGCATCCAGAACGCCCTTACCCGGAATGCGGCTGCGCACGAGCAAAATGGCAATTCCCAAGCCGATGATGCTGGCCAGCACCGTCGCGATTGAAGCATATTGCAGAGAGTTTCGAATGCTCGGCAAGACAAGGTTGTTGCTCAGCGCATCGACGAAGTGCGCAGATGTCAGGCTCGCGGGCAGCAGCGACTTGTACCACGCCCCGGTCGTGGAAATGCTGGTCAGAACGACCGACAGGTGCGGCACGACGGCAAGGCAGAAGACGCCCGAGATCGCCGCAGTCGCAGCCGCACCGCGCCAGCCCGAAAGTACTTTCAAGGCCGATGCCGTACCGCCCTTGGTGGTCGCGGCCGCTTGCTGCCGGCCCAAAACAAGTTTGCCAATGAGGTACAAGCCCGTACTCGCCAGAAGCATGACGACCACCAAAGCGTAAGGCAGCGGGTTATCGCTTACTTCGGTGATCTGCTTGAAGACCTGCACCGGCGTGATGACATAAAAGTCGAACATCAGCGGCGTGCCGAGCTCAGTAAAGCTCCAGATCAGCACGAGCGTGCAACCCGCAAAAAGGCCCGGACGCATCAACGGAAGTGTGATCTTGCGGAACACACGCCACCGGCTTGCACCCAGATTAGCAGCCGCCTGCTCCATGGCCGGGTCGATGTTCGCCAGCGCGGCCTGAAGGTTCACCAGCATGATCGGGTACAGCCCGAGTGCTTGAATGCACGCAATGCCCAGAAGTCTGGAATCCAGAAAGCCCAAAAGCATGGTACTGCTACCCAGCCAGTCGAAACCTACATCGCCAAGGCCCAACAATTGGCTTAGCGGTCCGAAACGACCGAGTACCAGACGCATGCCAATTGCACCGACAAACGGCGGCAGAATGAGGGGAATCAGCAACAGCCCCGACAGCAGCTTGCGGCCGGGAAACTCGTATTTGGTCGTCAGAATGGCCAGTGGCAAAGCGATGAGAGCCGTGAGCGTGGTCACGCAAATCGATAAAATCGTGGCATTGCGCAGCCCCGCCACCAGTGTCGGGTCAGTGAAAATCAGCCGAAGATATTCTGTTGTGAAGTGTCCCTGTTTGTCTGCAAACCCCGTGTAGACGATTTGCAAAATCGGCCAGATAAGGAAGACGGCAAAGAAGCAGTAAATGCCCGCGGCCATCAGCCAGTGCGATGGGCGCGCTGTGGGACCTCCGGAAGACTCAGCGGCCACTGGTCACCTCCTGCGGGACGGCGCCGCGGGCGTCAGCCTCGATGGACCGGTAATGCTCGCGAAACATCAGGCCCAACTGGATGCGCTTGCGGGCACGCCAGCTATCCACGGTCTTGTCCGCCTCGGCGGCCTTCCGTTCGGCTTGAAGTTTGATGACGTCAGGATATGAGATTGGCAGGTCCACAAGGCGGGCCAGCAGGCTTGTTTGCGTCTCGGGGCTCGGCACTTGCAGAATCGTCCGATAGCAGCTCTTAAGTTCCTCACGGCTGTCGATCCAACTGCACGCCCAGAGCAGCCGGATATCCGTGTTCAGCGCGGCCCATTCCTGACGCTGGTTAAAACCGCCGGCGTCTTCAAACGGGTTGGCGTGATCGGTCCAGTCGGTCTGCGATTCTTTGTAAAGCGACGTCTTAATCGGCGGCCGACGCAGCGCACGATGGACCGGACCGCCAGCCTTGCCCACCTGTGTAATCCAGAGCCGCTGGCCTTCATCGCTCAGGAGAAATTCCACGAACCGAGTCGCAGTCTGCAGCGACTGACCCTTGACGCCGTAAAGAATGGCCACGGGGTCGGGTGTCTGGGCCGTCGCCGCCTTGGGCGCGACGAACTTGATGCGGTTGCTGCCGACGATTTCTTCGTACACACGGCCGTAAAAGTCGATGGCGATACCCGCCGACGCATCTCCCGTACCGACATCTGCCGGGGGCTGGGTGGCGGAATCGGTGAAGTAGCGGGCATTGGCGGCAATCAGCAGTAGCCTGCCCATGCCTTCGTGCCAGCCGGTGGCAAGGGCTTCGACGTAGGCTTGAACGTCTGCCCGATTGGCCGCGAGGGCGGCACGATTGGCTTGTAACTTTCCGAGCACTTCCGGTGCCAGCTTGCCCGCTTTCTCCTCTTCTGTGGGTCCGAAGCACTTGTTGAGGTCAAACTTTTTGATCGCCTCGGCCAACACGGGCTTCAATTCCTTGGTTGCCAGTGCCGGATGCGCCTTGAAGATCTCCCGTTCACGGTCGGCCATCGCACGTTGAAACACCATGCTGTAGGCAATGGCCGCTGACCCGCTCGAAAGTGGGTTGGCCAGGGCGATCTGGCCAGCAAGTCGCCGGTCAGTCAGGTCGCTCCAGGTCGAGGGCGGCGACAACTTCATCTGCTGAAAGACGTCGGGGTTGTAGACGATCCCGAAACTGCTCATGCAGACACCCACCCAGCTTGGTGGCAGCGGGTTTCCGACCTTGTCCGGCGCGAAGTCATAAAGTTTCACGCCCGAAAGCGTCGGGTTGGGAAACGTCGCCTTCAGAAGCTCGGGCGAAAGCTTCATGGGTTGCAGCACACCCAGCCCGTTTTTTAACTCGACGTCGAAAAAGAAATCACCGCCGCCCCAGACCATATCGATGTCGGCATTGACCTGATCGGCCGGCAGGAGCTTCCCGGCTTGGTCGCGCTTGAGGCGATAAATGCTGTCGAGGTACCGCTTGATGTCGTTTGTTCCGCCGACAGGCAGGAATTCCACGCGAACATGCTTCCCGAACCGGCTGTTGTGCCAGGCATCAAAGGCCCGGCCGAACTCGCTGCGAATATCGACGTTGTGAGGCGAGACGATCACCAGCCGCAGGGAATCCGGATCTGGATTGCCGTTCGAGGCACTGTTCATGATCCGCCCGGTCACGAACGGCACCAGAAGCACCAGAGCCAGAAGAGTAAAAAGGACGTATCGAAGCATGGGGGCGTCTGTTGGCTATTCCGGCAAAACCACGACGTCTTCTGGGCGAACACCAAGTTCTACCGCTCCGTCACCTTCCCCTGTCAGCATCGGCGGCGAACAGATGACGCTCAATGCCTGATCTTTTACCGTCACAGTGTGCTCGCTGGACTCGCCCAGAAAGGTGGTCTGCGCGACGTTCCCACGCATGCGGTTTTCGCTCGGAGCGCGCCCGCCCAATCCAATGGCTTCCGGGCGGATCGACAACACCACGGTCTTTCCAAATGCAGAGCCCGGCCGGGCAGCCGTTAGCAGTCCGGCTGCGGTTTCAATCGTCAGGCGGTTGCCTTCGCTGGCAGTAACGGTTCCCGGGATGAGGTTGGTCTGACCAATGAAGTCGGCCACGAAACTGTTGGCAGGCCGGTGGTAGAGGTCGCCTGGGGTACCCACTTGCTGCAAGCGACCGTCTCTCATGACGGCTATCCGGTCGGCAACGGAAAGGGCCTCTTTCTGGTCGTGGGTCACGTAAAGCGTGGTGAAACCCGCCGCCTTGCAGATCCGCCTGATTTCGCTCCGCATTTCGTGTCGAAGTTTCGAGTCCAGATTGCTCAACGGTTCATCGAGCAGCAGGCAGTCGGGCTTGACGGCCAGTGCCCGTGCCAGCGCGACCCGCTGTTGCTGCCCGCCGGAAAGCTGATTCGGCTTGCGGTCTGCGTAGGCATCCATGCGAACGAGATGCAACACTTCATCCACTCGGTCGGCCGCCTGCTTTCCGCCGACCTTTCGCACATCCAGTCCAAATCGGACGTTTTCACGCACCGACATATGCGGCCACAGTGCGTAGCTCTGAAAACACATTACGGCATTGCGTTGTTCCGTGGGCAGGCGGGTCACGTCGCGGTCGCCGAAAAAAACGCGCCCCGATGTTGGTTCGTGCAGTCCCGCCAGTAGCCGCAACAGCGTGCTCTTTCCGCACCCGCTTGGGCCCAGCAGGAAAAACAGCTCGCCCGGCCTGATCGTCAAGTCCAGCGGGTGGAGTGCCACGGTCGGGCCGAACGCTTTGGTGAGTTTTTCAAACCGCACGTCTGTCATGAGAGGTGCGGAAATCTAACGGCGGACCGCGCGGACGTCATCCATCGTCATTATTTACCTGCTGGAAGGGTGGAAAGGGCCATCCGGACCTCGCTATCACCCGGATCCAGCCGAAGCGTCTGTTCGAAAGCCGCTCGTGCAGCGGGGATTTCGTGTTGAGCCTGCTTTACAAAGCCCAGATTTCGCCAGCCGATTGGACTGGCAGGGTCCGCTTGAGTCGCACGGGTCAAAAGCTCGGCAGCCGCCGGGTAGTCGCCGCTTTGGGCTTTCAGGGTGCCAAGGTTGACCAGCGCGTCCTTCTGCCAAGGGTCGCCACGAAGTGCCCGCTCAAGCCAGATTCGCGCCTCGCCAAGGTTTCCTTCGCGAGCTTCCAAAGTACCCAGCGCGGCCGCGAAGCTCGGATCGGAGCCATACTTTGCCGAGCTCGCCCTCAGAAGCGTCAGGGCACGCCCGGACTCGCCAAGGCGGGCGAGCGCGGCTGCCAGTGTGACGCGGGCCTCCGGCTGATCGGGGTTCACCGCCAACGAATCCTCCGACAATGATCGAGCGGCCAGCCAGTCGGAACGCCCCATTGCCAGTTCAGCCAATCCGTTGCGAGCCATCCAACTGGCAGGATTCTGCTCCAGGGCCCGATTGAGCAACGTCGGGCTATCGGTGTAGGTCGCCGTATGAAAGGCCGTGATCAAAGCCGCGCCGATGACGAACGGGATGGCTGAAAAGATCGCGATTTTCCGTGGCGGCATCGCCCCAGCCACGGCCAGGGCGATAAACGCCAGCGGACCGTAAGCGTATCGGCCGCTGGTATTGCTGATTCTTTGAAACTCAAACGGCACGATCCCGCTGACGGGTAACCAGATTGCCAGACCCGCGACAACCAGCCAACCGATACGCCGGGTCTTGGCGCGCATCAAAAGTGCTGCGGTAGCCGCCAGCACCATCACCCCGGCCGCAACGTATCCGTAGTTTGCCGCCACGGCCGCTGGCGTCCGGCCAGGATCGACCGACAAGCCTGACGGCCAGATCGTCTTGACCGCGTACCAGCCAAGTCCGTCGAGAGTGAGCAGTAGTCGTTGTGATAGGGAAATGACCGAAGCAGGCGGCTGCACGCGAAGTGTGATCACAGCGGTTGCGCCAGCGATCGTCGCATACGAAATCAACACGGCGATTGACGACTTGATCGCGGCCCGCCCGCCAGTTGCCAAAAGCAGGAAAGGGCCAGCCAAGGCGATGGCGGCTGCCGTCGGTTTGGAAAGGACGGCGGCAATCGCAAGCACGATGGCCGACATAAGCCACCCCGTGGCGGAACCACTGGTCGCCTGGCTGTGTCGTAGCAGGCACGTCAACGACAACAGGAGGAAAAGGATGCAAAGCACATCCTTCAGCCCGCTGATCCACGCCACCGCATCGACGTTCAGGGGGTGCAGGGTCCAAAGCGCTACCGGCATGAACAATGCCAGAAGCGGCGTCCGAGGCAGGGCGATCCGGCCCACGCAGAAAAGCACTGCGGCCGTCGCGGCGTGAAGTCCTAAAACCGCGGCATGAAACACCTTCGCCGACAAGCTCACATGGGCTATGACCCACCATGCCGAATACGTCACGGGGATGTAGAGGGAAGCTTGGTCGCGCGACCAGATCTCGCGAAGGGCATTCAGTGTCGGGTGCACGATCAACGGGTTGGTGCAGACCGTCTGTCGATCATCCAATAACAGAAAGCCAAAATGGGCTACCTGAAAGTAGACAAGAAACGCCACCGTGATGAGAGCCCACGCGGCCCACAGTTCGTGGAGCGAAGTTTGCGACCTGAACTTCAGGCGTGCATTTGCAGAAAGATCCACGGGCGGCCTCCGGGACAGGAGTTACAGCGCCAGAGATGCAATAACCGGCTGAGACGCTGCAGCAGTATTCTGCTGCGCACGCACGTAGACCTCCATACACACCTTCGCGCTGTCGGCCCAATTCATCGTTTGGACCTCACGCTTGCCGAACTGCCGCATCGTCGTTGACAGTGACTTGTGTTTCAGCACGGCCACCATCTTATCGGCCATGTCGTCGGTGTCCCAGAAATCAACCTTAAGCGCGTGGTTCAATACCTCGCTAACGCCAGATTGCCGGGAAATAATGACCGGCACATCGTGCCGCATCGCCTCGAGCGGGGTAATGCCGAACGGCTCGGAAACACTTGGCATCACATAAAGGTCAGCCATGCCGAACGCCTGTTCGACTTCCAGCCCGCGAAGAAAGCCCGTGAACCGAACCTTGTGACCAATGCCCAGCTGGGCTGCCGTTTCCACCGCCCAGGTCGCCATGTCGCCACTACCGGCCATGACAAAGGTCACATTGGGCATGACCTCGAGGACCTTTTTGGCAGCGGCAAGGAAGTAATCCGGACCCTTCTGCATCGTGATACGGCCCAAGAACAGAACGATCTTGTCTTTTTCGGGGGCTGGTCGCATCGCGGCTGCATCGTCCAGAGGATCGCTGGCTGCCGACGGAATCTCACCCAGTGCCGTGCCTGGCGGCAGGCGAGTCGCAGCAGCCGCTGGCGGTGCAGCGACGCTGGGGTCGGCCAGTTGAGTGGTCGCGTTATAAACCACATCCACCTTGTCGGGGTCGATCCCGTAGTGGTGTTCCACCATTCGCTTGGTGAACCTGCTCACGGCGATCACCCGGACCGCCGCATGCATACCCTTGCGTTCGATCTCGTAGATGCGGCTGTCAACGTGCGCCCCAGCTCGATCAAATTCTGTTGAGTGAACATGAACGATGAGCGGCTTACCCGTGGCACCGGCCACAGCCAACGCGGCCGGGAATGTCATCCAATCGTGGGCGTGAATGACATCAAAATCCTCGCGCTTGGCTACCTCGGCAGCCAATGCAGCGTACCGATTCGTTTCAGCAAACAGGTCGCCCGCATAGTGATCGCCGCCACCGCCGTGGGTGCGAAGGAATGTCACCGTCGGTGTCGGCGTGTAGGCAGGTGCCGGCGGCATCGATGCCGGCATGTAGCTTGATGATTTGGAGGGCTGTGAGACCTTCGTGGTTGTGGTGATTGTCTCGCTACGGTCGACGGCTGGGCGGGCGTAAGGGCTGATCATCCGCGAGGCGATCGCCTTCATCACCACTTCACCAACCACGGTCACATCCGGGATTTCCGAAGTGGGTATGTTGGCACCAGCCTGCCAGTCGGTTGTCGGGCCATCAACGGCAGCTTGGGCTGGTAGGTTGGGCTGTGTGATATTTGCGACGTTGGGAAACTGGACGGGGCTTTCAGCCGGTGTCCGCTCAGGCGGACGTGGTAGCAAAAACAGCACTTCCGTGCCCAAAGAAGAAAGCCCGCGCGTCAGCCCCAGACAGGCCGTACCGAGACCACCCGAAATATAGGGTGGGAACTCCCAGCCAAGCATCAATACGCGCATGCGGTGCCCTTTGCCCTTGAAGGTCGCGACCACACCATCAACCAGACCGCACACCACGTACGGTCACGCCACACACCACACCTGATTCGCCTCTCACCAGAAACTCATCGTTCCCATAATGGTGTAAGAGCATGCTCTCCCGGTGTCAACCAAAAGTTGTCGCAAGTTTGTCCGCATTACACTGCCTTGGAATGCGTGACTTCGGAATACGTCCAGTGATTTCGTTTTCAGGGTGGGAATGACCATTAAATGTCACGTGCAAAGAAATAATTCTGGTCGCCGTTACGATCAGGCCGTGCAGCCTCTACGTATTTACACCCGGACGTCCCCAGCGTTACCCACGAGCCCTACGGGTCGTTTCGTGGCGGCCGCACTCAGCCTTTTCTGTGTAAGTCTGCTGACGTTGGCCGCATGGCTGACTCCGGCCTCGTCTGGCTTCGGCACGCACACCCAGTTGGGACTGACGCCTTGTGATTTTTTTGTCCGCACGGGTGTCCCCTGCCCCGGCTGCGGCATGACGACGGCCTTCAGCCATACCGTTCGCGGTCACTTTCTCACGGCCGCCTATACCCAGCCGATGGGGTTCGTTCTGGCGCTTGTGGCTGCTCTGGTGGCATGGGGGGCCGGGTATGAGGCGGTGACCGGCCGACAGGTTCATCGACTTCTCCGTGGTATCGGGGGTTTGGCGGGTGGTGGTGGCCTTGGACTCGTCTGGCTCGGACTGGGACTCACGGTGGTTGCTTGGGCGTGGAAGATTGCCCTCACCATATGGCTGGGCCACTGAATGACCCGCAGAACGCTGGCGGCCGCCGCCAGCACCGCTTAGCCTTTTGCTATGCGATTCAGTCACACGGTCTTCCAGCAGGTATTGCGCCGTCAGGCGGCGTTGCTGAGTGTCACGGCTCTTGCGGCATTGACAATCGTTGGCGGCTGCAGCGCTCTTCGGGATATCGCCCCCGATCTACCGCTCGAGCCAAAGTACAAGGGCCTAGTCGGGCAGACTGTGGCAGTTGCGGTGTGGGCAGATCGACCCATCCGGATTGACTTTCCCGCAGTGCAGCTGGATTTGGCCAATCAGGTGCAGTCGATACTTGCGGCCGAGGCAAAAGACGGCTCTGACGATGTGAAGGAGACAAAGTTTCCGGTTGAGCCGCGCAGCGTCGTCAAGTTCCAGCGAGACCACCCGGAACTCGAAGGCGAGGACGCTTCCGTCCTCGCTTCCAAAGTGGGTACATCTCGCTTGATTTACATCGAGATGACCGACCTTACGACCCGCCCCGACGCCGGTGTGGATCTGTTTCTGGGCACGGCTGTTGTGACGATGCGTGTGATCGAAGTCGCCCCCGACGGCAAACTGGTTACGGGCTACCTTGAAGACAACATCAAGGTGATTTTTCCGAAGAAGGCCCCGGGTTCTGGTGTACCGGCTACCGATGACAATCATATGTATCAGGGCACGATTAAGGCACTGGCCCGCCAGATCGCCAATCGCCTACTGACCCACCCGGGTGATCAATGAATCGCATCGCCAAAAACGCGTTTCAGTGCAGTCTGCGCGCTTTGGCGGCAACTTTAGTTGCTGGCTGTGGCGCCATTGCCTTGCTCGAACCACCAACCAAGTCTGTTGCACGGTTCATCCTGCCGGAAAAGCTGACGGTCATTGTGGTGGAAAATTATTCCATGCGGGCTGATCTGGCGGTGCGGGCTGATGAAGTGGCCTCGGCGGCTGAAGCACGCCTCGAGGCCAATACAAAAGTGCCGCTGGTTCACTGGTCCAAAGTCTATGACCTCAAGAGCAATAGCCCGACCGCCTACAGTGCCATGACCGTTGCCCAGATCGGCAAAGCCCTCGGCGCCGAACAGGTGATCTACGTCAACATCGGTAGCAACAGTGTGAGCGGGCTGCCCGGCGGCATGGTGACCAACGGTAGCTTTACAGCACTCGTCAAGGTGGTGGACGTCGGGACCTCGAAGACCGTGTGGCCCAGCGAGCATGCTGACGGTTTTCCAGTGGAGGCTGGCCTGGCGCCGGACCGCGCGCAGAAAGACGTTGACGCTGCCGCCGCGAGCAGCAAGATCTCCCAGCAGGGTGGTGCCGCGGTCGCGCAACTGTTTTACACGTTCCGCACCGGAAGCTAGGTCCTGAGGCTGGCGATGAGGGCCGCATAGGAACGCTTTTCAACCACTCCGTTTTCCATACTCAGCCGTCGCAGGGTGGCCATTACCGTATCGGCGTCTGCCGCTTCGATTTCCATAAAGTGCCCCAGCGCGGGAATGTGGTCCAGTACTATTTCCACCTTGCCAAGTGTCCAGGTTTCGCGGCGCTTGGTGAAGGTGAGCGTGGGGGCGTAACCCAGTCCCCCTAAAATCGCCCGCGCCTCTGTTGCATCGCTGACCACGACTTCGTGTTCGGGCCGTGATTTGACGCCCGCATCGCTCAATTGCCGCGGCCCTTTGAACGTCAGGGTTGAAGTGACAATGCCCGTCGTTCGGTCGCGGGCCTCACGGATACGCAGGGCAACGCTTGCCGTACGCAGCGAAGAATTGGGAAGGTCGTACAGCGTGTTGACTTCATCCTCCGACTGCACGAACTCAGCCCCGACTGAGCGCAATGCCGCCTCGGCCGCCTCGTGCCCGGTCAGACGGATTTTGATTTCAACTTCGCTACCCATGTGACCTCCCGGCGGTGACTAGGCATCCGCCACGACAATGTTCACAAGCTTCCGGGGTACATACAGCCTCTTTTTGATGACCTTGCCAGCCAGCCACGGCAGGGCCTTTTCAGAAGCCTCTGCTGCCAGAAAGACGTCTGCCTCGCTGGCATCGGCTGGCACAATGATCTTGTCGCGCAGCTTTCCATTCACTTGCACGGGCAGCTCCAGCACGGATTCGATCAACAGCTCTTCATCGTGGCCCGGCCAGGGGTAGCGCGTGAGGCTCTTGGGGTGTCCCAAACGGTGCCAGATCTCCTCTGCCAGATGCGGCGCGAAGGGCGCGAGCATGAGCGTGAAATCTTCGGCCAACTTGCGAGGCATTACCTCAAGCGGGCCCATTTCGTTGTTCAATTTGATCAGCTCGGCGATTGCCGTATTGAATCGCAGGCCTTCAATGTCGCCGGCGACTTTCTTGATCGTCCGGTGCAGTTGCCGGTTGAGCGCATCCGGCACATCGATGTCTTGAACCTCCACAATCGTCCCCGTCTCGTCGTCACCAATCAGGTGCCGATACACTGCCGAGCAGAACCGTTGCATCCCGACGATGTCACGCGTGTTCCACGGCTTTTGCGCCTCCAGCGGCCCCATGTACATCTCGTAGAGGCGCAAAACATCGGCACCATAATCTCGGACGATGTCGTCCGGGTTGACCACATTGCCCCGGCTCTTGCTCATCTTAAAGCTGCGAGCATCAATCCGTACGGCCGGGTTGGCTCGCAAGACGTAGCCGTCTCCAGCCCGTTCCACGAGCGGCTCGATCAGACGCTTGCCCTCAACCCGAACGTTCCCCTGCCGGGTGTACCCCACCATCAGCGGGCCTTTGTCAGTCGCCTCTTCACCGATGTCGCGCAGCTCGGTGGTGCTGATCGCCTTTCCAGCCGCATCTTCGAAGAAGTGAAACTCCGTGCCACCGAGAATCAGTCCCTGATTCACCAGCCGCTTAAACGGCTCCGGCGTGCTGACGTGGCCCAGGTCAAACAGCACCTTGTGCCAGAAACGGGCATAAAGCAGGTGTAGCACAGCGTGCTCAACGCCGCCGACGTACAGGTCAACCCCGCCGCCTGACATCCAGTACTTCTCTTTATCCGGATCGATGAACCGTGTGTTGTTTTCCGGGTCGATGTAACGCAGGTAGTACCAGCAGCTGCCCGCCCATTGGGGCATGGTCTTGGTTTCCCGCGTGTAAGTCTTACCGTCGCGTTCCACCTTCAGCCACTCTTTGGCCTTGCTCAGTGGGGGCTCCGGCGTACCGGTAGGCTTAAAATCCTCGATCTCCGGCAGACGCAGCGGCAACTCGCTCTCTTCGATAGCCACCGGATTGCCTTCAGCATCCAGCAATATCGGGAACGGCTCACCCCAATACCGTTGACGGCTGAACAGCCAATCTCGCAGCTTATAGCGAACGGATTTCTTCCCATATCCCTCGCGCTCCAGCGTCGCGATGATTCGTTCCTTGGCCTCGTCCGTTGTCAGTCCTTCCACCAACAGCGAGTTGCAGGCGAGGCCCACTTCTTCGTAAGCCCCTTTGCTCACATCAGGGACGCTGCCATCGGGCTTGGCCACAACCGGCTCGATCGCCAACCCGAACTTGTGCGCGAAATCCCAATCCCGCTGATCATGACCCGGCACCGCCATGATCGCCCCCGTGCCGTAACCCATCAGCACATAATCCGCGATCCAGATCGGCACTTTGCGATCATTGATCGGGTTGACGGCATACGCGCCGGTGAACACGCCGGTCTTCTCCTTCACGTCGGCCATCCGGTCCCGGTCGCTGCGCGCCGCCACCTGTGCCTGATAGACCGCCACCGCACTCTTTTGACCGGCCGTGGTCACATCCGCCACCAGCGGATGTTCCGGCGCCAGCACCAGATATGTTGCACCATAGAGAGTGTCCGGTCGCGTGGTGAAGACGCGCACCGACGCGATCTCACCTTCATCCGACGGCGCCAGCCCGTCGATCTCAAAGTCAACTTCCGCTCCGATGCTCCGGCCGATCCAGTTCCGTTGCATCTCCTTCAAACTCTCCGACCAATTCAGCCCGTCCAGATCGGCAAGCAATCTGTCTGAATAAGCCGTGATCCGCAGCATCCACTGCCGCATCGGCCGGCGTTCCACCGGGAAGCCCCCGACTTCACTCTTGCCATCAATCACTTCCTCGTTGCTGAGCACCGTGCCCAGACCCGCGCACCAGTTGACCGGCACTTCAGCCGTATAAGCCAGCCGCTGGTTGTCGATCACCATCCGCTGCTCGGCTGCCGTCAACTCCGCGAACTTCCGCTCCAGCCGGACCTCGCCGCCAATGGCTTCCATTCCCTCACTGGTCGGATTGACCTTGATTGAATAATCGGGCGCGACGACGTAGTTGCCATTCTCCAGCTCCCGCTGCAAATGACTGATCGGCATTGCTTTCTGCTGGAAGCTGTCAAAGTAGCTGTTGAACAGTTGCAGAAAGATCCACTGCGTCCATCGGTAATATGCCGGGTCCGTCGTGTCGACTTCACGCTCCCAGTCGTAGCTGAGTCCCAGCATCTTGATCTGCCGGCGGAAGTTTTCGATATTGGTTTCGGTCGTCTGACGCGGGTGCGTGTTTGTCTTGATGGCGTATTGCTCAGCCGGCAGGCCGAATGCGTCCCACCCCATGGGGTGCAGCACATTGGTCCCCTTCATCCGCAAATACCGCGTAACAATGTCCGTGGCCGTGTATCCCTCCGGGTGCCCGACGTGCAGCCCGGACCCGCTGGGGTACGGGAACATGTCCAGGATGTAAGCCTTGGGCATGTCGCCCGCTTCAGACGGGTCCAGAGCACGAAAACACCGGTGCTCATCCCAATACCCCTGCCACTTCTTTTCGATGACTGTAAAGTTGTATGCCATGTCAACGGGGATGATAGCCAAGCCGCGAACATTTGCCGCAGGCGTGCGGACTTGTGCTTTTCCTGCCCTAGGCTTTTGGGGCTTTCGGCAGTGGAAAGCGCAATATCACATTCGCACCCAGCGGAGGGTAATCCATCACCAGTCGTATGCCTCGGAACTCTTTCGGATTCCACCCGAGGCGGTCATAGGCAAGCGTGATCAGCTTGGCATAGCCCGGCACCATCGGCGTCGTCACCAACGGGGGACTGCCAGGCAACTCGACAGTGTTTTCGTGAATCGGCAGGAGGCACGGGTCATTGTTGGTGCCAGTGGGCTGGCCGTGGGACATGATGCGGCCGAAGACGAGTAGCTCGGGCCGGAGGGCGAAGTCGAGGTCCTTATCGACGATCACATCCATGACCAGTTGTTCGGTGGGCGAGGTGATGGAAGCGCCGAATTCGCCGATGTCATCGCCTTTGCTGGCGTAGCGATTGGCGGCTTTGCGCATGAACTCGCCATAGTAACAGTCGAAGGCACCATCGTTACCGACCGGGCTGTCGCCCAGAATGAAGTCACGGCCTTCGGTGGTAGTGACCGTCTCGATTGGCGGCCGGGTACCGTTCCCCACCGGGGACTTGAGCCCCGGGAAACCCCGTTCCGCATCCGCCGACGGCTCAAGAGGTTCCCAGCGTTGATTGACCAGCGGGTCTTCGCTGGCGCTCCATGCCCGAATCATAAACAGCGGCCAGCGGACTCCGGCCCGCAATCGACGAAATCCCACGTAGCCGCTGATCATCGCCATGTCGACTTTGGTCGGGTCTTCAGCATTGGGTGCCAGGAAATAAGTCAACACGCGCGTCTTGGCCTGTACGCCATAGAGGCCGCTGTTGCCGCGAAATGCCAGCTTACGGCTGAGTTCGAGCTTGTTGCTTTGGGTTGTCCCTGAACCGTCAATAATGAGGTCGAGGGTTGAGCGATCGCCGGCGTGCGATTCGATCATGTGGCTGAAGTCTTTCACGGCCGCGCGGGCGTTGGTCACCATGATGGGATCGGCCCCGTGCTTGGCTGTGGCCTGGATCACTTTTTCTAGGGAGCTGCTGCCGGGCACATGGGCAATGGCAGCGAGTTCGTCTGCGGCCTGAAGTAGGCGCGCGACGTTCCAGGCGAGTGTTTTATTGACTTTGAGTTTGCGCGCGACGTCCTGCGGGCTGCGTGGATCGGCACCAACGCTGTCATACAACTCAATGAAGGCGGTGCGGAGCTTGCCAACTTGGGTCCGGCATTCGCATTCAAATTCAGTCATATGTAGATCCGCCAGTGTGAATCGCGCCCAATGGTTCCCTAGATATTACCTGTATCGGCGATCAAGGCAATGATCCAAAAGATTTTCCATTTGGAAATCCAAATTGGTATTGACTTGGATTTCCAATGCACTATGTTGTCAGTGTCCTGCGAGTGCGAAATGTTCGGGCTTGCAGAACGAAACAGCGATCGGGTTATCCGAAGCGCGAATACAGGAGCATGCACATGTCGTATTTTTCCATCACACGGCCTCTTATTGCGGCCGCCCTCTTGCTTGCCACAGCACAGATTGCCTCGGCTGCCGTGACGGTCACGCAGACGGCGACTATTCCCACTTATCCTGGCACGCTGAATTTTGACGAAGTGGGTGGTCCGACTTCCGCCAACTCAACTATTACATCGACATCATTTGTTCCATCTAAGGGCATCACATTCATCACCGGCGATGGCACTTACAATGTTGGCCCTTCCGGCTACACCTGGTTGGGAACCGGGAACTCGTTCCTGGGGAATTATGGTGTTGAAATGTTGTTCGGCTACCAGGTCACGGCCGTATCGCTGAACGTTTGGGATCCTTCGGGCAAACCGACATTCTTTGGCGGTGGGATGGTCGCATCAATCAACCAGGGTCGGTCGGCCACCGGGACGAACCTCTTCGGGCAGGTCTACACGCCGGCATGGGCTGGCGCGGGCATTTCCGGTTTCAATATCGTCGCGAGCGCTGGGACCAGTTTTAACGACGTCTTGTTCTATGGCAACGGCGACTTCCCAACGACTTATGTTGACAACATCTCGTGGCAGGTCGTCCCCGAACCGACCGGCACAAGCCTGGCTGCCATCGGCCTGACAGGCATGGTCCTTCGCCGGAAGCGCTGATACGGGTGGCGAATCGTCCTGGCGGATGCAGTGAAGTGAGTGTCCGGGTTTGTTGGCATTAGACCGTGTCGGATGTGTTTCAGCGAAGCCTATTGCAGACTGACCGCCCTATTTAGGAGAGGAACTTTATAATGTGCAAGAGAATCAGTGTCATATTGTCAGCCGCGGCCACTTTGGCCACCGCGGCCATCGCATCTGCTGTGTCGATTGAGTATCTTCCCAATACGCTGATCACCGATTTGTCCGGTGATGGCTCTGTGGCCGTCGGTAATCTGCCGGTCTCTTTCGAGACGTTCCGCTGGACACAGGGGACCGGTGTCGTGGCCTTGGGCCGCGGTACCGTCGGAGCGCTCAACATCGGTGGCGGTTCACCGGATGTCTCACGGGACGGGAAAAGCGTGTCGGCCACGATCCTGAGTGATTCCGGGACCTACGGAACCATCGGCCGATGGACCACGACCGGCGGCTGGCAGCAACTGATCCCGCCCGGACCGCCAGATTCGGTCATCTCTGACGCGAGCAACGGCAGCGCATGGGGCATGTCCGGAGACGGCAGCACGGTCGTTGGTCTGTACCAGCGAACCGGGCCGGGCGGCAGTGCCCACGCCTCGCGTTCGACAACCGCGGGGACAACGGACCTCGGCAGCACTGGCACCAGTCGGGCGAATGCCGCAAGTTACGATGGATCAGTCATCGGCGGATGGGAACAGCCGAGCTTCAGCCAACGGCGTCCGATTTTATGGATCAACGGCGTCAAGACCCCTCTCGCCACGACCACGGTGGTCGATTGCCAGGTCAGTGCTGTCAACGCCGATGGCGCGATCGTTGCCGGCAGTCTGTATGACCCCGACATTGCGACCCGCACCGCAGCGCTCTGGACTCAAACTGGCGGCACCTACAACTACCAGAACCTGGGTGTTCTCCCCGGAACCGTTCCCAACAACGGCTCGGCCACCCCGGACGATATCTCTGCCGATGGAAGCATCGTTGTCGGTTTCAACCGCTACAGCAACCAATTCTCCAACGATGGAACCGGCTTCTACTGGAGTGCCGCAACGGGCATGATTTCGGCCGATCAGTTGTTCGCGAATCTCGGATTGACCGTACCGTCAGGCCTTCAACTACTTGAACTGACAACGGTGTCGCCTGACGGAAAAACCATCGGCGGGATCGGTTTAGATCTTACTGGTGGTACGGGCTACCAAAGTTTCATTATCAGCGTTCCGGAACCCACAGGTCTGGGTCTGCTGCTGCTGCTGGCGCTGCCAGTCGTCGTTCGTCGCCGTAAGTAATTGTTCAACCGAACCATTCGGTCGAATCATCAACCAATAGAAACAGGAAAAGGCAAACAATCGCAATATCGTAGCGGCCGCCCTCGAAGTCATCGGTGGAGTCGTCGGCATGGCCAACGCACAGTTCCAACTGGTCATCAAGAACACCGATCCGGTGCCGGGTATGCCCGGCGCCGCCTGGGCCACCAGCAGTCCGTTCAATGCCTCGTCGATCGATTCATCGGGAAATGTCGCGTTCCGGGCTGGCCTGCTGAACAACGCCTCACTCGGCATTACTTCATCCAATAACTCAACACTTTGGTACGGAGCACCCGGCCTGACGGGCGCGAACATGTATGCACGCACCGGATTTCAGGCCCCCGGCCTTGCGGCGGGTGTCAATGTGACTAGTTTTCAAGGGTCTAACGTCGGTATCAGTGGTAACGGCGTGCTGTACCTGGGCGGCGGGACAACTGCTCCCAACGGTTACATCGCGACAGGCACCTCCCTCAGCCTTACCCATGTCGCTCGTAATGGCGATGTGCTTCCGGGGATCGCCACGGCTATCTCGGGCAACCCGGCGTCCAATACGGGCTACACCAATGTGAACAGTTCCGGCCCTACTGTCGTCTTCACCACGGCCGGCACATCCAACGGCATGTGGGTGGGCAATGGCGGCAACCTGCAACTGACCATGCAAACCGGCGCATCCTTCGGTGGGTTGCCTGCCACGACGGTTGCAAACACCAATGGGTTCATGATCAACGGCACCGGCTCGCTGTACAACGGCATTCAGTTGACCAACAGCGTGAGTGCTGGCATTACCACCAACAATAACTCCGTGCTCGCGACACTTCCGTTTCGAGGCTCAACGTACACTGTCATCGCCCAGGAAAGTGGCACTGCACCTGCCTGCGGCGGCGCGACTTACGCTCGAGTTTTCTTCGACGCCGGCCTCGGTTTTGAGGCGTCACCGTTCGCAACGGGCAATGGCAACTACAACAACCTCGGCCACTCGATTTTCAGCTGCGGTCTTGAAGGCACAGGTGTCACCACGGCCAACAATGCCGCGGTCTTTTACAACGATGGCACTACATCCAACCTTCTGCATCGCAAGGGCGACTCTACGACGGCAGTACCGGGCGCAACCCTCGCCATCAGTACCTCGACCGCCCTGAGTGTTCGCGTCAACAACAGCGATTCAGCTGTCTACACAACCAGCCTGACAACAGGCGTCGGCGGCGTAACCAGCACCACTGCGGCTGTGCTTTTGCAAACGACGCAGGGCAGTGCCACTGACACCCTCATCGCCCGTCAGGGTTCGACCGTCCCGGCTATCCCCGGTGCTTTGTGGGGCACTTTCAGCAACGTGTTGCAAAACAATGCCGGACAGATCGTCTTCAGTTCGACCATGTTGGATGATCCGAGCGATTCGGTCACCGCCGTAACGACCGCCAACGATCTGGCCCTGTTTGTATGGGATCCGACCATTGGCTATCTCCTGCTCGGCCGTGAGGGCGACAACCTGTCGTCCGTTGGAATCAACATGACTCTGACGGGTTCATGGATCAGCGAATTCACCAATGCCAATGCCGAAGGTGGTGCCAATGCCCTGTCAGACAACGGCTGGCTGACTCTCCGCGTCAGCGGTACTGCTCTGGCCGGATTTAGTGACAACCAGGCGATTGTTCGGTTGCAGGTTGTTCCTGAGCCGACCTCGGCCGGACTCCTGTGTGCTGCGGGCTTGACTGTGCTGCGTCGCCGCCGCGTTGCCAAGTAACCTTTTCTGATTGCAGTCGGTCGCGGGGGCGGATGAGAATCCTTGCCCCCGCGACCTCTTCTTTTAAAGGTGTTGCCTCATAGGCCGTTGAGAAACCAGTCGAGTTGCTATGATGGGGTGGTGAACAGACTGCTCAGCATCTCCGCAGCCGTTGCCGCAGCCGTGGCAGCTATCGCCGCTCCGGCTCGTGCAGGCCTTACCGTCATGCAAATCGAGGGCGTCGCCACCGTCGCAAGCCAGTACGCCCCGGTAAAGTTCAGCGGCTCTACCGCCAAGCCCGCCAAGGGCGATTTTAAAGGCGTCACCTTTTCGGCTTTGGCCGGTACAGGTGACACACTCTCCCCTCACGCCGTCGAAGTCGCCAGACTTTTTTATGGCCCCGGCACACTCGGCCAGAAGTACGTCTCCACCGTCCTTTCTGATTCCGCAGATGGCCTACTGTCGCGACTTAAAGCGCAGGGTCGCATCTCCCCTTCCGGACCTCGGCCAAGCGACCTGCCGTCCAATGTGTCGGTCATCAACGGCAGTTTCATCGCCGGTCTTGGCTCCCCCGCCGCCGATGGCGATGCCGCACGACGGCTCGACTATGCCCTTTCCCGCAGCAGTGCCACCTACGTCGCTGCTGCAGTGGTCAACACCTCCGACCGCGCCGGGGACAACCTGTTTTGGTCCTGCCGCAACGCCATCGCCGTCCGTGGCTCCACTCAGGTTGACTCGTTCGACCCATCAGCCGGGCAACTCGACCGTACCCATGGTGACCTGTGGGATGTCGGAGCTCCGTCCGATGCCACGGCACGCGTCAGCAGTGCGGCTACCGCCCTCATCGGCGAAGCCACCCGGAAAAAATGGACCGATGCCACCGCCCCGCAGGTCGTCAAATCTCTGCTTCTCACCGGTGCCAATCGCGGTACCACCGACGGGATTATCAGCCCGTGGCAGCAGGACACACTTAACGGAATGGATGCCGATGCCGGGGCGGGCCGGCTCGATTATGCGGCCTCCCGAAGCATCCTGCTGGCTGGGAGCGTCAAGGGGAGCGCGGTCGCCAAAGGCCGTGTCGATAAATCCGCGAAGGTGGGTAAGTCTGCCAGCGGCTACTCGTTGCTCAACAACCTCGACAAAGGCAGCCGCACCGCCGTGATGTTCACGACGGCCGCAGACATTCCCGGCCTCACCGTCACACTCGACTGGATGTCGCAGTTCCGCTTGCCCGGCGGCCAGTTCAACTCCACCGCCAGCGGGACTTTTGTCCCCAATCTTTCGCTATCCATCGTGCCGGTAAAAAAAGACGCCAAAGGCTACGCCTTGGGCGCCGCCCTCTACACCAGCGACGTCCGCGATGACAATCTGGAGCGGCTGCTCATCAACCAGTCGCTGGCCACTGGGACATATGCCTTGGTGGTAAGCAACAACTCGTCGGTCTCCGTGACGGCCGGACTGAGTTTTCTGGCTGCAACAGAAGTAACCGTCAGCGGCAGCGTCGCGCCCCTCGTCCCAGACTCAGCCCCGTTTCGCCCATCCGCCGCATGGCATCCAGGGAGCACGCTCGTGCCCGAGCCTTCTGTGCTTATCGCCAGTCTGCCTCTCCTGCTGCGAAGGCGTCAAAAAAAGGAAGGTGCAGACTCTTGGTAGAGGCTGCACCTTCGGGAGGGGAGGGAAACGCGATCTTAGTAGGTTACGATTTGTTTTCCGGTTCAGTTTTACAACGATCGTTTTTCTTCATTTTGTCTCATCAGTGAGTGCTTAGCGGCTGGGAATGGTGTAGTCAGTCAATCGTGACTCATTCCCGCCCAGCGGTAGGCCCGTTCGGGGGTCAATCGGGACCATCGGACCAGTGACTTGCCGCACCTGCGGGATCTTGTTGGTGAAGATCACTTCTCGCGGCGAAGCATCAGTCATTGCCGACGATGCCGCAGAGTTGCCAAATATCGAAGCCTGTGACGCGTTCATCCCGTTGCCACTCCAACGTGCCACCGGATTCTGCTGCACAGATGCCGCCGCCCCGCCTGTAGGCCCTTGCACCGGACTGCCGCCACCGCTGTTCAGCAAAACGCTCAGCCCGATCACCGCCGTAGCCGCGATGGCCACATACCGCCATCCTGCCGGTGACCTTTGGGCTGGCTGCCAGGCACCATCGCCCAGACCAGCGGCAATGTCCGCCATAAGGTCGCCGGGATACTTCAAGGACTTGTAATCGCCCTTGGCCGTCGTCAGTTTGCTTCTTAGATCGCTCATGTCAGTTGGCTCACCCTGTTTTTGAGCGCACGGAGCGCTTGGTGTAGCGTCGCTTTCACAGTTCCTGCCGCGCAGCCCATAATTTTTGCAGTTTCTTCGGTGCTACGCTCTTCAAAAAACCGAAGGGTTACGACTTGTTGCTGTCTTTCGGATAATCCTGTCATCGCCTGATGCAAGGCGGCGTGAGTCTCTGCCTTTCCTGCGCGCTCTTCCGGGCCGTTCGCGGTGGTCGGGCTGTCCGGGACGTCGGCAGTTGTCAGAATCTTCTTCCGCCGCATCTCCCGACAGACGTTCAGCGAGATGCCGAGCGACCAGGTGGTAATGGACGAATCACCCCTGAAATTGGCAATAAGCCTCACAAAACGCAGTGCTGTCTCCTGAGCCGCGTCGCGGGCCATTTCTTCATTGCGCAATTGGCTGTAGCAGAACCGGAACCAAGGGTCCTGCAGCGCGCGGACCAGCCGCTCCAGCGCAGGGCGGTCGCCCTTTCGTGCCAGCTCGATTGTGATGGAGTCCAAACCCGTTTCCCTTCGTCCTCACAGATTACGTGAATCGGCATAGCCGGAGGTGTAGGAATAGTTAGGCGATTGTCAGGAGGGCTATTTCGGAATAAGGTACCGGAAAGCACAAGTTGTGCCCGCCGGCCGATGTTGGGGCCGGTTTTTGGTTTTGTAAGGTCCGGTTTGATAAGGTTTTATGAACAAAGTACGAAACGACATTCGGAATCTCGCCATCATCGCGCACGTTGACCATGGTAAAACGACTCTGGTTGACGCACTCTTGCGCCAAAGCGGCAATTTCCGGGATAGCCAAGTCCAGCAAGACACCCTTCTCGATTCCAACCCGCTCGAACGCGAACGCGGCATCACCATTCTCGCCAAGAACGTCGCCATCACTTACGTCGACCCGCGCACCAACGAGACCACCAAGATCAACCTGATCGACACCCCGGGCCACGCCGACTTTGGTGGCGAGGTCGAGCGCGTACTCAGTATGGCCGACGGCGTGTTCCTTCTTGTGGATGCCGCCGAAGGCCCCATGCCTCAGACGCGGTTCGTATTGAAAAAGGCCTTCCAGCACCAGTTGCAGCCGATCGTGGTCATCAACAAGATCGACCGTCCGGACGCCCGCGCCCACGCCGTCTTGGATGAAGTGTTCGAACTCTTCTTGGAACTTGGCGCCGATGACGAGACACTCGACTTCCCCGTGATCTACGCCAGCGGTCGCGCTGGCACCGCAAGCTGGAAGCTTGAAGAAAAGGGCACCAGCATTACGCCGCTGTTTGAAGCCCTGCTAAAGCACATTCCCGCGCCGCACGGCGACCCGGACGGCCCGCTGCAGATTCGTGTCACCAGCATTCAGTACAACGACTACGTCGGCCGTATCGGTATCGGTCGTATTTCCAACGGCCGGATCAAGTCCGGTCAGCAAGTCACGGTCTGCCGTCGCGACGGCAGCCAGATCAAGAGCAAGCTCCAGCAGGTGCAGGCGTTTGACGGTCTGGGCCGCAAGAACGTCGATGACGCCTTCGCCGGCGACATCGTCGCCCTGATCGGCCTCGAATCGGTCGATATCGCCGACACCATCTGCGATTTCGCCAATCCCCAGCCGCTGGAAGCCACCGCGATCGAGCCGCCCACACTGACCATGATGTTCAGCGTGAACGACTCGCCGTTCGTCGGTAAGGAAGGCAAGTATGTCACCAGCCGCAACCTTCGCGAGCGGTTGATGAAGGAATTGGAAAGCAACGTCGCCTTGAAGGTTGAAGAAACCGAAAACAAGGACGCGTTCAAGGTGTCCGGCCGCGGATTGCTGCACCTGGGCATCCTGATCGAGAACATGCGTCGCGAAGGCTATGAGCTGTCGATCAGCAAGCCGACCGTAATCATGCGCCGTGGCGAAGATGGCGTGGTGAACGAGCCCATCGAGTACCTCGTCGTCGACGTTCCGGAAAAGCACCGTGGTGCGGTCATGGAACTGGTCGGCAACCGCAAAGGCGAGCTCGTCCGCATGGACAACCGCGAAGGTCAGGTTCACCTGGAGTTCACGATTCCGGCCCGCGGCCTGATCGGTCTGCGAACCCGTATGCTCACCTCCACGCAGGGCACTGCGGTCATGCACCATAACTTCCACGAATACGCCGCCGCTCGCGGCGAAGTGCCGGGCCGGGCCAATGGCGTAATGATGAGCAACCAGCTGGGTGAGGCCAACGCCTACTCGATGAACACGCTGCAGGAACGTGGCACCCTCTTTGTCGATCCGAGTGACGAGGTCTACGAGGGGCAGATTATCGCCGAGCATGTCCGCGATAACGATCTGGTCGTTAACTGTTGCCGACCCAAAAAGCTGACCAACATGCGTACAACCGGCAGCGATGAAAACATCCTGCTCCGGCCGGCCCGCAAGATGACTCTGGAAGCCGCTCTGGAGTACATCGAAGAGGACGAACTCGTCGAGGTAACCCCGACGAAGATCCGTCTGCGGAAGATGGAACTGACGGAAAACGCCCGTAAACGCGGCGGCCGCAAGACCGCGTCCATCGAAGACTAAATTCGATACAGGCTTGAAAAACGAGAGGGCCGGTCACTTGGGTGGCCGGCCTTTTTTGTTGCCACCGTCTCCGCGCGGCATACTGCCAAGCATGCCAAAGCCGCTCATCGGAGTCACCACCGATTACAACACTCCCGCCGATGGCCAACGCGGTCCCGGCGGGCCGTCCCGTTCAACCCGGTCGAGCGTGAACATCGCCTACACCGCTGCGGTCGAAGCCGCTGGCGGCGTTCCGGTCGTGCTGCCGTTTTACGCCACTGCGGCGGATGCAGCGGAGGTCGTGGCACGTCTGGATGGAATACTATTTACGGGCGGCGACGACCTTAACCCGGCCGCATGGGGCGAGACTTATCACCCCTCTACCGAGCCAGTAGACCCCCGGCGTGAACAGTCGGAACGCTGGCTCATGACCGCTGCAGACAGGCGCGATCTGCCTACGTTGTGCATCTGCCTCGGTATGCAGTTGTTGAATGTCGTCCGTGGCGGCTCGATGCATCAGTTTATTCCGGAACTCAAGTTGGCAGGCGCGTTGGAGCACCGCAAGCTGAACCACCCGGAGCGGAGGCACCCGGTGAAAGTCGAGTCGGGGACGGTGCTTCATGGGGTTGTGGGTCACACAGAGGTGGATGCCAACTCATCTCACAAACAGGCTGTCAATCGTGTGGGCGCCCACCTGAAGGTGTCCGCGGTTTCGCCTGATGGCGTGGTGGAAGCCGTGGAAGACCCCACCCGCTCGTTGTGCCTCGGTGTGCAGTGGCACCCGGAGCGACTGGACACCGAGGCCCCACACGCAAGCCTTTTCGACTTGCTGGTGCAGCGGGCGACAGCATTTGCGGCGCGGGGACGCTCACGGTGAAGCCCGGTCGCCTGCTCATTGCGGTAACCGACTTGGAGGTCGGCGGCACCCCCACCGTCATTGAGGCAATCGCACCACGTCTGGTGAAATTGGGCTGGGCTGTGACCGTGGTCAGCCTGTCAGCGGTCGGGCCGGTCGGGGCAAGGCTGTTGGCGGCGGGGGTACCTGTGGTGGCCATGAACGGCCGCGGCGGGCTGGATCTCCGGGTGATTTTGCGGCTGCGCCGGCACCTGAAAGAAAATCCGTACGACATCTGTCTTGCGTTCCTGTTCCACGCCCAAGCGGCCATGCGCGTCGCGACCATCGGCCTTGCCACAAAGCCGCCCGTGGTTCACGTTTTCCAGACCACCCAGCCCGATCCTTCATGGCACTGGAAAATCGGTCAGCGACTGGCCCCTTGCGCGGCCGCTCTCGTCGGGCCCACGGAATCCGTGGCCCGGGCCATCGAGAAGTACATCGGCGTGGCCGCGACAGAGTGCGTGGTCATTCCCAACGGCGTCGAGCTTCCAGCGACACTTCCGTCCCGCATTGCAGCCACACCGGGCAAGTGCCGGGTCGGGTTCCTCGGGCGGCTTGACCGGATCAAGCGCGTCGATGTGCTGCTGGACGCCGTCAAGGGGCTGGAAGGAATCACCGTCAGTATCGGCGGCGAAGGGCCGGAAGGGCCGGCGTTGAGGGAGTTGGCCTCGAGCAGCCCCGCAGTCACGTTCGAGGGCCTGGTTGCAGATAAGTGGGCGTGGTTCGCTCGTCAGGATGTGCTGGTCCTGCCCAGCGAAGCCGAGGGGTTTGGCCTGGTGCTGATCGAAGCCATGGCCGCCGGGGTGCCGGTGGTCGGGGCTGAAAGCCCCGGCATCACCGACATGATTCAAGACGGTAAGAACGGCCTGCTTTTCACCACCAACGACACTGCGGACCTGCGGGCTTGCCTCACGAAGATTCGCGATGACGCAGCCTTACGGTCCCGTCTGGCCAGCGAAGGGTTAGACACGGCAGGACGCTATTCATGGGACGCGGCTGTCGCCGGATACGAAGAGCTGCTCCGCCAACTCTGATTTCGTTCGTCTCCTTCTACCGCTCAATCGGCCGTAGACTTACCGCTCTGATGACCCCGGCCCGCAACGTCTTGATCTTTCACTCAGGTGCTTTGGGTGATGTTGTGCTGTCGTTATCGGTTGGCTTGGCAGCCGCCCGGATTTTTCCGCAGAGCCGGGTGATCTATGTCACCGCTAATCAGAAGGGTCGCCTTGCCGCCGAGTTACTTGGTGTCGAGCATCTGGACATCGAATCCGGATGGCCGGCCTTGCACGGAGAGGGTGAACTGCCCGAACACGTGGCGCGTTGTCTGGCCAAGACTCACACCGTGATTTCGTTTTTGGGTGCCGGTGGTCAGTGGACAAAGCGCGTGACGGCAGCCGGAGCGGACGGTATGCGCTTCATCAAGCTTTCCACTCGTCCGTCTGCGGACTACCGGGCGTCCTTAACCACGTTTTGGCAGTCGGAGTTGAAGGCCGCTGGCCACACTGCACTTGCCGCCGGGCTGGACCAGATCGTCAAACTCATCCAAACACGAGGCCTGCGTTTGCCCGGAAAACCTGAGAGGAATTCAAGCAACTCGGTTGTCGTTCATCCGGGATCGGGTGGCGTCAGCAAGTGCTGGCCGCTTGCGGGTTTTCTGGAACTGGCCGGGATGCTTCGGAAGTCGGGTCGGGCTGTGACGCTGGTCATCGGCGAAGCTGAACGCGACCGGTGGGACCCGGCCCAACTGGAGGCACTCGCCAGCACCGGCACACTTTGCGAACCCGCATCGCTGCTGCAACTGGCCCAGTTGCTTTCATCGGCGGGCGGCTATGTAGGTAATGACTCGGGCCCCAGCCATCTGGCTGGTGTGCTCGGTGTGCCATCTGTGGTCCTGTTTGGCCCCACAGATGAGGCAGTCTGGAAGCCATTGGGACCGAAGGTCGCCACCCTCAGCGCGATCCCTATGCAAGGGATCACACCCGCAAGCGTGCTAATGAGCCTTGCCGCCTGCCAGCGCTAGTGGATGAACCGCATGTTCCCAAAGTTCGGGATGATCCCCGGACCCGTTGACCACGGACGCAAAGCCGCGGGCCAGTAGACTAAGAACGCCTTGCCCAGCATGAACCGTCGCGGGACACGACCCCCGGCCACGTACAGATCATCGCTGGCAAGAATATCGATCGGCTCGTTCCAGTAACGCGCGTCGAGACTCAGCGCTGAGTTATCACCCATGACGAAAAACTCGTCCGGCCCGAGCGAGATCGGGCTGTCCGGTGTGCCCCAGTGCATCGCACCAGAGTCCCGTAGGTCGCGTGGGATATAGAAGATGTCCCGCCACAGCGACACGTGGCTTAGCGAGCACTGCTGCCTCTCTGCGGTGATGCGTACAGCCGGTTTCGGTACAGGCTCCTGCCGCTGGTGCTGCCGCATCAGTCGTGCCACGTCCGGGGAGTATTGTGCCGACGAAGTGGCAAAGACCTCTTTACCGTTTACGCGGACGGTCACCTGATAATCGACATTCGTGAACTCAATCTGCATCGGCCCGGTGCCGGTCAGCCGAGTCATCCCCAGCTCCACCCATTCGGCCCCGTCTTTTCGGGTTAGCACACGCACGTCGCCGGGAGTGAAGCGCGCTTCGAACACCTGTCCCTGTTTACTGAGTGAAAGGACCAGCGGGCCGTCACCACTGGCGGGCTTCCGCTCGTACACCAGTTGCAACTTAAGGTCGCCAACGGCGTAGGCGTAAAACGCGGGGGGCACGTTGGGCGGGTACGTATCTGCGTAATAACCGGCCTGTTGCGACGCCGTGATGTCAAACGCCAGAAAGTCGGTCAGGGCATGCTGGTCCGGATTCGCGTCAGGGTCGAAGCCCAGAACCGAAGGCTTGTCCCCAGCGGTACACGTAAGAATCCGTCCGCCGATTTCCGGCTTGGCCACTGCCCCGCCGGGGTTCGTGAATGTCCAGCCCGAAGCCGGGTCGGGCGTCCAAGGGTTGTTGAAAGGGGCGTTGACTCGCGGCGCGCCTTTGGGCAACTGATCGTTGTCATAAACGAGGCGCCAAAGGGCTTGCTGCACATCGCGCGATTTCCGGCGGACCTCCCACAGATCAGATTCCCTGGCCCGTGTGTAGATGTCGCCGTCCAGCGTCATCAATTGTTCGCCCGGCAAACCGACAAGCCGCTTGATGTAGTTCTGCTGAAAAGTCGGCTGGTCGTAGGGACTCTTGAAAACCACCACATCCCACCGATGGGGCTCATCGACGAGGTAGAGATACTTCTGGACAAGAATGCGGTCGCCGTAGTAAACCGCCGGGTTGCGGGCGTCGTTTTCACCGTCATCATGCGGAGAAGCAGGGCGGGGGATCTTGTTGCCGCAGTTCGGACAAATTATGTGGAAATCGCGCGGCACCATTACGCCGCGGGCGTTGACCGGCCCGGCAAACTTGGGGATCTCAGGCTCGTCGCTGCCGGCAACGCGTGCACCGGAATAGTTGGCGGTGAACTCGTGCCCGCAGTCCGGGCAGGTGAACCGCATGTGGGCGCCCAGCAATGTCGTAGCCATCGAACCCGTGGGGATGACATACGCCTCAACGATGTAGGCCCGGAATACGAACGCCAGAATGAAGGCGATCAGGATAGATTCCAGCGTGTCTTTGACGTCTGTCCGCCGCGGCTGCACCGCCAAGAGTGCAGCGGATGAACCGGCAGGACTGGGCGCCGGTGGGGAAGGCGGTGGGAAGAATGACGGCGTGTCGCCCGTGGAGCTCATCGCAGAATCGTAACGCCGTTACGTTTGGCCTGTAAGATGCTCCTGCCTAAGCCCATGTTAGATACCAAATTGGGAGACGATCCTCGATGGCCAGCGGTTGGCTGTGCCGTTCAAGTGCGTCGCCTGCCACGCGATGGATCCGATGACCCACCAAGCCTTTCGTCAACGTATGCCGGCCAGGACTGCACCGGTCGAGGAGGCCTCCGAGGCAATCGTGGAGGTCGCTGATGAAGCCGCCCAATGACGTTCCCCACCAGTGTCAACTGCGAGTCAAAGTGGTTCCCGGCGCGAGCCGGACCAAAGTCGCAGGCTGGCTCGGCCCAGTCGGAGGCGAACTCAAAGTCACGGTGGCTGCGGTTCCTGAACGCGGTCGCGCCAACGCGGAAGTCGAAAGATTGCTGGAAAAAGTGCTGGGTCTGAAAAAAGGTTCAGCCTCGGTGTCGGCCGGGCTTACTTCTCCTCACAAAGTTCTGATAATTTCTGGCATTAATTCTGGAGAACTGATCGAGCGACTGGCGGCAGCCTTGGTAAACTAAATCCCGTAGCGGGTTGTGACGTGTTTCTGGCGATACAATCTATGAACACTTGTTTGGAGATTTTCATGGCTGGGTCAAAAGTCGCTCATTCCCTGTGCCTTCTGGCTGCTTGCAGCGTGGTGGAACTACCAGCGCTGGCTGGCACACCGGCGGAGCTTCCCCCTCCGGCGCGCTTGGCCCAGCCGATGGCCGCGGTCCCGCTCGGTCAAGGGAATGTCTACCCCCAAGGTGAGTTGGCGATCCTGCCGGCGGCCGCTGCGGGTGCCGCAGCCTCCAGTGTTGCCCGGACAAATGCTGAGGACGAACTCAGTGGCTGGGTGCATCAGCAGTACGCGGACTTCGAAATGTCCAAGGAAATGGGCGAGTTGAACAAGGCCGAAACGAAGGCCTACGAGGAATATCAACGCGTTCGCAACCTCGTTTTGGGTGTCCTCGCCAAGGACGTGGACTACGCGGCCATCGCGACCCAGCGGCATACGACCGAGGCCCGTATCGCGGGTGAAAAGTCGCACGGGGCGTCGGCGCACGTGAGTGAAATTGAAAGCCTAGTGCTCTACCGATCACGCTTGTCCGCCGAGATGACTCGTCGGGAGTCGGTAGCCCTCGCCAATGACACGGAGGTTTTGGAAGCCCGCCAGAAAATGCTTGATGCGGCCGCAGCCGTGCGCGACCGGCGACAGGCGTTCCAGCGGCAGTTGAGGTCGGATGATGCATTCAAGGTCGCTGTGCGGACGGTCCGTCAGGCGCGGGTCGATCAGGCGGCGGCAAGGGCTTACTACGCCCAAGCCATCGAAGTGGCTGGGGCCGCCTTGGACTACGCGTATGTCGCCCAAAGCTACACGCCCTATCACCCCCGGCCCGAGACGTACTACCCCGTGACGGGCTATTCGTACGGCGGTTATGGGGCGGCTGGTGTCAGTTCGGCGTACAGCGGCGCGGTTTACGTACGGCCGTAGAGTGTGCCGGTAACCGTCGGGTTGTGATGCCGCTGACAGACTTGATTGCGGCCCGCCCTCGTGGGTAGCGTGCACTGATAGCGCGTCGGAACCGGGTAGCCTCTGGTCGTCGATGTAGCCGCGAGTGCTGTTTGGTCGTCTTTTCTCATGTCCGCAGGGAGCCATTGAATGAATCGCCATGCCTCGTCAAATCGCTTGTTGTCTGCCGGTCGTCTCCTTGCTATCGCTGCCACCGGGGCGCGGGTCAGGAAAGCGGCTGTCAATAAGGCCTCGGGCTGCATGATCGACCGTTTGGAATCACGGCGGATGATGAGTGTGTACCAGTTGACCAACGGCGAGTTCGCCGGTTCGCTCACGGCCTATGTCGACGGCTATGGGTCACTCGGCTACACGCAGACCGGAGCGGGCTTCGCCACGTATACCAACAATCAGGGTGACAACTCGGCCACCAATCCGAGCGTTTCTCTGTTCGACAAGTCGTACGTCTACTTCACACCCGGCGCGACGGTCACGCCGAACTCTGCCAGAAACTTTAAGCTGACCGAGGTGGCATCCGATGTCCTCGGCAGCGATGGGACGTTTCCGGCCCCGCTCGCCACGCCAATCGTCAAGGCCTATCCGAGCTATACGTCGATCACGACGCAGTTTTTCCTCGCCGGCACCGATAACGACGGACACGTCTACAACGTTAAGGTCGATCTCGTGCAGACCATTTCAAGCGCCACCGGCCAAAGCGCACTGACCCAGACCTACACCCTGACGAATCAGCTTCAGACGCCCTTCAGCTTTGGTGTGACGCGCTACGCCGAGCTCGGGCAGGGGATGCAGAGTGCCTATGGTGCCGCGCAGGATGGTGGTCGCTATGTGGTCGCCACACAGGTGAGCAGTACTGACCCTTACCTTTCCAGCGAAGTGTACGGCGGAACCCTGACGCAATACGCCATCCAAGCCGCTGGCTTTGACGGCGAAATTGCCGCTGCAGGAAAGGTTCCGACGATTACGCCGACCCGAACCGGCCAAGTTATTGGCGACGCATCGTTGACCGGAGCGACACAGACCAGCTACGCCGGTTCGTTTGCTCAGGGCAGTGCATTTACGATTGGCGGCCGGGCGAGCACACAGTATTCCGTGGTGACCAAGGTCGCGTTACCGCCGGCATTTTATATCACCGACAGCACGCTTCTGACGCCCAACGATTATCTGCCGCCCACGCTGTCGTTCGCACCCACGGCGAATACCGGCGGCGACATTTTCCTTAATGTCAGCAGGCAGGCCGGGTTCTTCGTATTCGATCAGCCGGTCGCCAATGTTTCCACCAGCACCGGCACGAGCACCCTCAGCGTCAAGGTCCGCCGGGTGGAGGGTTCTGTCGGCCCGGCGTCGGTCATCATCGTGCCAGTCACGTCCAGCACGACCGCCCCCTCCGGCAGTTACAGCGTGACCGGCGGGCTGCTCGGCTTCGCCAGCGGCGTCACTGAGATGACGGCCACATTGACCATCAACGGCGCTGCCAGTTTGCCCGATAACCGGATCATCACGCTGGGCTTTGATACGCCTTCACTGGCGGGTGTGGACATCATCACCAGCACGGTGAACGTTCTGCCCTCGGCAGCGGGCCTGCAGTTTGCGACCACCAACTATGCAGTGGTGAAGGGGACCCCGTCGTCTGTCTTTACCGTCACACGGGTCGGCAACCTCAATGGCGATGCCACCGCAAGCGTCTCGTTCACAGGCGGCACCGCCGTTTCCGGCACCGACTTCACACCCCCGACCACGCTCGTCACCTTTCCCGATGGCGTGACGACGCAGACCATTACCGTTCCGATTCTGAAATCGCCGTACACCGGCATCGCCAAGACCGCTATTTTCTCGCTGACCGCCGGCACAGCTTCGGCGGTTTATGGCAACGCGTCGACGACACTGACCATCACCGATAAAGACGTCATCGGTCCCACAGTCACTGGTGTTTCGCTGGTTTCCAGCAAGTCCGGCATCTCGCAGATCAAGCTTCAGTTCAGCGAGTCGCTGTCATACACCGGTTCGCTTTCACCCTTCAGCCTGTTCCTTCGGACGAATGAGGGCGCCTTTGGCAGTGGCACACGGACAGCGCAAGTGATCAAGTCCGCAACTTTTACGTCGCCTACCACGATCACCCTGACCCCATCCAAAGTGCTGTCACTCAACCAGTTCTTCCAGATCACCGTAAGCCCCTCCGATCAACTAACGGATCTGGTCGCCAACAGCTTGGACGCCAACGCGGCTGCCGCTGGCAATCAGCGTTACAACCGAATCTTTGCCGTGGGCAATAGTCTTTCCTACGTCGACGAGAGTGGCGACAAAGTCCGGCTCAGCGTCACCGATGGGCTGATCACCCTTTTCCGGGCCACCACGGGCGAAGCCGACCAGATGAGTGTGGTACGTACGTCCGGAAAGCAGGCTGTTGTGACGGGCAGCGTTGGCCCGGCCAGCAAGCCCGGCACCACCAATCTGGGCACCGTCAGCTACTCGTCGTCCTCAGTCCTGCTGAAACTTTCAACGAAGCAGTTCCTCTTCACGCGTAACCCGACCACCGCCTGATCGACGGTGTTTTACGGGTTCTATTTCACGGGCGTTCGCTGATCGCAGCCTTATCGGTACAGGTGCTGGACGGGCTGATGCCCAGCAGCCCTGCTGCTGTCGCGTGCATCTGGGTCATTCGCACGGTGCCGAAATCGCCTTTGGGCGTGCTGCCGTCGCTGGACCATAGACAAAAGTAACCGTGGACATCAGGGGCGTCGGCCACATCGTAACTGTGCATGCCGCGCGGACCTTGCTCCGTGGGCCGCATTTCCACCGCTGTCTTGGGCTTGCCTGAAAACGTATACCCCGGCGCGAGGTTTACAAACACATCACCAACGCGGCCGACAGCCTGCATGTCCCACCGTGAGGGGATGTCGGTCCGTGCCCAAGCCTTGCCAACGCCGGCCTCATTGATGTGCCGCACGATCCGCTTGACCGTCGCCTCTTTCTCCGGTGACTCGGGCAGAAAAAGGTGTCCGTTTCCTCCGCCAGTGATGGTGTGACTACCCGCCGGAAGACTTTCCCCGGCCAGCAATCCGGGATTGACCAGATGGGTCACCGGGACCATGCCATGATCGCTGGTGATCATGACCACCAGCCTCATGGGCACAGCACCGGCTTTCACCGCGTTGGCTTTTTCAAAACTTGAAATGACCCTGCCCAACAGTTCGTCCGTCTGGATCAACTGCTCTTCGACCGCCCTGGATTCCGGCCCCATCGCGTGGCCCGCTTTATCAACTGATTCAAAATAACCCATGATCAAGTCAAAGGGAGCTGTCCCCGCCACCGGCGAAGTGGCGGTTGTCAGGCGCTGCGCCCTGACCGCATCGCTCATCTTGCCATCAAACGCCTCCGTAAAGACCGCTGTGGCATAGCGCCCGGACTGATGCTGGCTGAAAGGCCAGTCATAAACGGCCACACGCTTGCCTTGCCGGGTGGCCGTGGTCCAGATCGGCTCCGCACGCAGCAGGTCCGGGCGGGGCGGGAACGAATACTCCTGATTGGTTTCGACGTCGTAGAACGCGTTTCCCGTAATGCCATGGTGGGCAACCGTCGTGCCGGTCACCTGGCTAACATGACTGGGGAACGTCAGCGAGGGGAACGGCGGCAGCGCATCGTGGCTGAAGCCGCCCTCTTTCTCGAGCCGGCTGAGTGTCGGAGCCTTGGCCCGAGCGACATAGTCCGGGCGCAGGCCATCAACACTGATCCAGAGCACGGCCGTGGGTGGCTGAGGCTTGGCGGCCGGGGTGCCACCGCCGTGGTTTGTGCAGCCTGCGCTAACAAACAGCGAAGCAGTCAGCCCAGCCACCGATCCGAACCCTCTTAATTTTGCCATGCTGGCAGACTGCCGCAGAGGGGGCGCAATGACAACGCCGCTCATGTCGCCGTAACATGCGGGACATGAACATGTGGAAAACAACCGTCGGTTTGGGTGTATTACTGGAATTGCTCGGGATCGGAAGCTACGGCGCGGCCGTGGCCGGGCTGACGGGTCGGCCGCCATCTCTGACAGCGCTCATCCCCGCGGCAGTCGGAAGCCTGTTTATTTTGCTAGGGCTACTGGCACGCAAGCCCGACCTGCGCAAACACGTTATGCACGCTGCAGCAGCCTTGGCACTACTCTTGGGCGGTGCTGGCATTGCTATGGCGATCAAGGCGGTTGTCGGCGGGTTTAAGAACGGCATGCTGGCGTTTTCCGCCCAGCTCATCATGGGTCTGCTTTGTCTGATCTTCGTATTCTTATGCGTTCAGAGTTTCCGCGCTGTGCGAAAGGCAGCCGCCGCCTGAGGCTGGGAAGAAAAGGCATACCTGGCAAGGCTTCTGTTCCCTGTGCGATTACGCTTAAGAACCGATGACACCATCCGGTCACGATTTCTCTAACGACCGTCGCTGCTCCACCCGAGGACCCGCGATCTGGCTGCTATTGGCTGGCCTAGTCCTCCCCTGCGCACGCGTAGCCATTGCGGATGACGTCTTTACTCGCGACGGCAAACAATACTCCGGCAAGGTCAACCGGGAGAGCCAAGGCTACGTGATCACGCGTTCCGATGGCACGGTAGTCCGCGTACCCTTTGCCGAAGTGTCTGGAATCTCGCTGGGCGGTTCAGCCACGTCACGTCCGGATGACGCCAGCGCCGCCTTGGCATCTCTGGCCCGAAGCATGGAAGCCACAGGCGACCCGGCCCTGGCTGTGAAGCGGTACGAGCAGTTCATCAAGCTCTATGGCGGTAAAGCCGGCGACGCCACCACGACCGCAGCCCTGGAACAGGCGCGCACCGATCTGGCGGTCTGGAACGATCGGCAAGCCCGCCACCTGATTCGCATCGGCACCGGCACCCGCGTCCAGTGGATCACTGCCGACGAGCGCGACGAACACGCAAAGAAAGCCGCAGACAAAGTCGGCGATGCCGTCAACAAACTCCGTCGCGGCGATGCTGCGGGCGCGGCCGCCGCAATGGAAGAGGCCGAACTGATTGACCCCGCATCTGCACCGCTGCACTTCGTCCGGGGTGTGCTGGCATATCGCAAAGACCAGTTCGCAGTGGCTCGCAAAGAGTTTGAGGCCGCCAACGCGTCTCACGCAGGGTACGGGCCCACGCTGAATAATCTGGCGGTGACGCTGCTGCGGATCAACGCCCACGGCATCTCGCTGACCACGTTCGAGCAGGCGATGGTGGCCATGCCCGAGGAACAGGGCCTGCTCGCCAATGTCGGCGAAGCCCTCGGAGCAGTTCCGCCGGGAATCGCCGGTAACGCGCTGGGCAAGCGCGTGACCAAGAAATACGAAGAGCAGATGGAGTCGCTGGCCAAACAACTGCTCGGCCAGGGTCTCTACAGGTGGGGTAACACCTTCATCGATCACGCCCAGCATGAACAGATCGTTGCCGCCGAGCACGCGGCCCAATCGCGCAAAGACACCGTCAAAGCCGACGGCGACCTGACCCAAAAGCGCCTGATGGACATCGACCGCGACTACCAGGCCAACACACAGGAAATGCAGCGACTGGAGGCCCAGCAGTACACGCGGGACAGCGGCGGCAATCTCCTCCGCCTTCCCCTGCCAAACGTCTATTTCGAGCTGCAGGCCAACAACACACGCATCGATTCCGAACGCCAGCGGCAGAAGGATCACCTTCAGCAACTTGCAGCCGAGTTCAAGGCCATTGATGCTCAGATGCCCCGTCCAAAGCTCAGTGGTGTCCTGCAAATTTACTCTGCGGACGCGGCGCCGGACCTACCCCCACCACCTATTCCCCTCCCGCTTCCCCCCACAAGCCAGCCAACCACGCAGGCGTCCACCCAATCGAGCCCCCAACCCACTTCACAACCGGCTTCTCCGCAAGCCACCCAGCCATCCACCTTGCCGTCACAGCCCTAGTTAACAACGCCCATGAACAACGCCATTTTGCAAGTTGACCAGGTCGTCAAACGGTTTTCGGTAACCGGCGGCACCGGCGACGTGACCGCCTTGAACGGTGTCACCGTGTCCATCAACGCCGGCGAGTGCGTCGCCATCATGGGTGCCAGCGGTTCCGGTAAGAGCACACTCATGCACCTCATGGCCGGGCTGACACATGCCACCAGCGGGACCGTCCGGTTGGCCGGCGCTTCGCTGGGCGATATGCCGGATGGCGAGCTCACCTTGTTCCGCCGGCGCAAAATCGGGCTCGTCTTCCAGAGCTTCAATCTCGTCCCGACCCTGACCAGCCTGGAAAATGTTGTGCTACCTGCGTTACTCGACGGGCGTGGCAATGAACTGTTGGAGCGGGCTGGCACTTTGCTGAAGAATCTAGGCCTCAGCCATCGCCGAAACTATCGCCCGGACACCATGAGCGGTGGCGAACAACAGCGAGTGGCCATTGCCCGTGCCCTGATCAACGACCCGGCCATCGTGCTGGCCGATGAGCCCACCGGCAACCTCGATAGTGCCTCTTCCAAGGCCGTCTGTGAACTACTTGTCGATCTGACACGGCAGCACAACAAGCCTGTGGTGATGGTCACGCACGAGCCCTCGGTGGCCGTCTATGCCGACCGCGTGATCGTCATTCGCGACGGCAAATTGGTGGACGAGTTTGCCACCGCTGGTCTCGATGGCGCTGCCGGCCTCAGCGAGCGCTATCAGCGCGGTATGGCCGATGTGGTGGGGGCCTGAGTCGATGAACGCAATAGCCCTCCTAACAAGTCGCCAGCTGCGCCTGCAATGGGTCCGTACCTTGCTGACCGTGCTGGCCGTCGCCCTGTCAGTCTCGCTGGTCATCTCCGTGACCAGCGGCCTGAAAAGTGTTTCCGTGCTGGCCGCCCGCTACCTCGATCAGACGATGGGCACGGCCGATGCAGTCATCTCTCCTCGCCCGGCCGTCCAGCGAGAAACCATCAGCCAGTCACTGGCCGACCGCATCGCCCGAGAGCCCGAAGTCACCCGCGTGACACCCCGCTTGGAGACTGAGGCCCGAATGCTCGGTGCCGATGGCGATGCAATCGCCGGGCACTCAGTCAACCTCGTCGGTATCGACCGCACTTTGCTGCCGGACGGCCGCCAGCGAGATTCTGCCGGTGCCAATCTAAAAGTAAGCGCCGGTCGCTGGTTCGAGGCCGGACCCGATGGCCGGCCTACCGGTAACTACTGCGTGATAGATCAGGTGGCCGCAAAGGCTTCCAACATCACCACCCGGCCCAGCAAATCTTCCCGGCCCGATGCACCCTTCGAAATAGATCCCGGACAAACCATCGAACTCGCCGCGCCCAGTGGCAACCTCAAACTCACCGTCGTCGGCGTGATTCACAAGCCCGAAATCATGGCCATGGCCAGCCAGACGGTTTATGTCCCGCTGGAAACATTGCAACAGTGGACCATCGGCAGGCCCACGACCCTGCCGATCACCGGCCAGCCCGCACTGGCTGGCGCACCCGTCACGCGCATTCTCATAGAACTAAAAGCCGGCACCAATGCCGAAGCGTTTGTAAAACGGATGGCACCAGTCATCGCCGCCCTTGACTCCGGCGCGCGCATCGAGGCCGCCAGCAGTAATAAGGAGAACGTCGAAAAGAATCTCGCCTCCATCAACGTCCTTTCCGCCGCCGGTGCGAGCGTCACCTTAATCGCTGCCGCCTGCATCATCTTTAGTACGCTCTCCATGGGTGTCAGTGAGCGCCAGCGGCAGCTCGCCGTGCTACGCGCCATCGGCACCACCACAGGCCAGTTGTTCCGGCTGGTCGTATTGGAGGGCGTCGGCATCTCCGTCCTCGGTGTTCTGGTCGCCCTTCCGCTCGGCTATCTCTGGGTCGCCATTCTCGCCTGGCAGTTCCCCACGCTGTTTGCCAACGGCATACTGCTTAGCTGGCCGGGTGTCGCTTACGCCGCCTCAGCCGCCCTCGTCACCGCCGTGATTGCCACTGCGCTGCCCGCATGGTCGGCCTCGCGCGTAGACCCGCTGGAGGCTTTGGCCGGGGCACGTTCGACTGGCAGCGGCCGTGGCTGGCCCATCGGGCTCATGTCGTTGGCCGGGGCGTTATTGCTCGTCCCTGATGCACTGCTCCTTCACGGCCCAGTCCGGTGGTTCTGGGAAGCTCAGGGGCTGAACCTTGTCACCTTGCGCGGCGTCCAGTTCTGGGGCCACTTCGCCTGCACGCTACCCCTCTCGATGATCGGCTGCTTCCTTCTTTCGCCGGGTGTCGTGGTTTTGGCCGAGAAGCTTCTGGCCACCCCCATCTGTGCGATTCTGAAACTACCCCTCGGCCTCGTGCGACAGCAGGTCAGTGGAGGCCTCGTGCGTAGCGCCGGCACGGTTTGCGGCCTCATGGTCGGTCTGGCCACCCTCCTCGTCATGCACGTACAAGGCGAAAGCTCGCTAGGAGCCTGGAAAATCCCCGACAAGTTTCCCGATATGTTCATCGTCCGCATCGGTCTGGGTGGCCTCAATGAAGCCGAGCAGAAAAAACTCGCCACCGTCGAAGGAATCAAGTCCGGCGACCTCATGCCAGTAGCCATTGCCAGTAGCGAACTGGGTAACAACTTCCTCGCCGTGGCGGGGGCAGCCACCTTGCTTCCTGATAGCACACTCTTTTTCGGCATCGATGCCGAACAGGCCGACCGCATGACCAGCCTCGAGTTCCGCCAAGGCAACCCCAAAGACGCCGTCGCCATGATGCATCAGGGCCGTCACCTGCTGGTCACTGAAGAGTTCGCCACCATCAAAAACCTCCATGTCGGCAGTGTCATTCGTCTGAAAACGATAAAGTCCGGTCTGGTCGATTACACCGTCGCCGGTGTCGTCTGGTCGCCCGGGGTGGATGTCATCGTCGCCATGTTCGATCTCGGCAACCAGATGCAGCAGCGCACCGCCAGCAGCGTCTTTGGCACACTCGAAGATGCCCGCCGTGATTTCGGCGTTGAGGAAGTTTCCGTGTTTGCCGCCAATCTCGTCGGCGATGTCAGCCGGGAAGAACTCACCACACGTGTCAAGAAAGCCGTCGGCAAGCTCGGCATGGCCGCCTACGACATCCGTCAGGTCAAGGCCCAGATTCAGGCCGGCTTCCGCGAGATCCTGCTGATGGCTTCCACCGTCGCCCTTGCCGCCATGCTCGTCAGCAGCCTCGGCGTGACCAACGTCGTCCTTGCCAGCGTCCGCAGCCGCCGTTGGGAACTGGGCGTCCTGCGCTCCATCGGCCTGACCCGGGGCCAACTCATGCGCATGATTCTTGCCGAGTCATTCATCCTCGGCCTCGCCGCCGCCGCGGCCGGTGTCGTCTGCGGTGCGGTACTCGTTTCCGGGGCTCGCGGCATGACCAGTTCCCTTCTCGGCTTTCGCCCACCACTCACAATTCCCTGGTCGGTCGTTCTCGGCGGATGCGGCGCCGTAGTTGCCGTAAGCGTATGTGCTGCCCTCTGGCCCGCCTTCCGTTCCAGCCGAACCGAACCCCTCACCCTTCTTCAAACCGGCCGCAGCGTCGGATAACTTGCCCCCCGCCCCCATTTTCCTAACATTGCACTCCATGGCCCTCCCAAAAACTCCCGACCCGAAAAAAATCGTCCTTGCCTACTCCGGCGGCCTCGACACGTCCGTCATTCTCCCCTGGCTGAAGGAGCGCTACCCCGGCGTCAAGCTCGTCGCTTTCGCCGCCGAACTCGGTCAAGGTGATGAACTCAAAGGCATCGAAGAAAAAGCCTACAAGAGCGGTGCCGATGAAGTCATCATCAAAGACCTCCGCCAGGAATTCGTCGAGCAGTACTGCTTCCCCATGCTCCGCGCCCACGCCATCTACGAACAGGATTATCTCCTCGGCACCAGCATCGCCCGCCCCATCATCGCCAAGCATCAGGTCGATGTCGCCCGGGCTACGGGTGCCGATGCCGTCGGCCACGGCGCCACCAGCAAGGGCAACGATCAGGTCCGCTTCGAACTGACCTACATGAGTCAGGCCCCCGACCTGCAGATCATCGCCCCGTGGAAGGACCCCACCTTCGGCCTGCGCGACCGCGAAAGTGCCGTCGAATACGCCGCAAAGCACGGCATCCCCATCCCCGTCAGCAAGGAAAAAATCTACTCCCAGGATCGCAACCTCTGGCACATCAGCCACGAAGGCGCCGAGATCGAACACCCCGATCAGGAGCCCAACTGGGCCAAGTGCCTGACCATGACTTCCCCCATGGACAAAACTCCCGACGTAGCCGAAATCGTTGAGGTCTCCTTCGAGCGCGGTAACCCGGTGGCCGTCAACGGCAAAAAACTCCCCGGCCACGAACTCCTCGCCGAACTCAACCGCATCGGCGGTAAGCACGGTGTCGGCATCGCGCTGCTGGTGGAAAACCGTCTCGTGGGCATGAAATCCCGCGGCGTCTACGAGACCCCCGGCGGCACCATCCTCTACGAAGCCCACAAGGCCCTCGAACAGGTCTGCATCGAGCGCGACACCCTGCACTACAAGCAGCAGGTTGCCCTCAAATACGCCGAACTTACCTACAACGGCCAGTGGTTCCACCCGCTGCGAGAAAGCCTGCAGGCGTTCGTCGATGCCACCAATGCCACCGTCACCGGCACGGCCAAGGTCAAACTCTTCAAAGGCCGTGCACAGGCCGTCGGCGTCGTCAGTCCGCACAGCCTCTACGACAGCAAACTCGCCAGCTTCAGCATGGACGGCTACGACGTCACCGCCGCCCGAGGCTTCATCGACCTCTTCGGCCTACCAATGAAAGTCGCCAGCCAGACGCGCATGTTTTAGCCTATTCATCCCTACGAAGGAGATCGCCCATGTTGACTCTCATCCTCCTCAGTCTGGCCCTTCAAGCCCCGCCCGCATCTCCGCCCCCATCGCCCGCCCAATCGCCGCCTGCGGTCGCCACCTCGCCCACCACTGCCCCCTCAACGCAGCCTGGCCACATCACCGTCGGCGACGAAGCAGCCATCAAAGCCGCCATCACTTCCGACAAGGACGTCACCATCACCGGCGTCGTCGACACAGCCGAATGGAGCAAGTCCGGCAAGGTCTTCAAACTCACCTTCGTCAACGGCCAGGTCGGCTTCCAAGCCGTCATCTTCAAGGCCGATGCCCCCTCGTTCGAGAAGGACTACCACGAGTTCGTCAAAGCCTTCGCCAACAAGCGCCTGACCATCAAGGGCAAAATTGTGGACTACAAAGGCTCGGCCGAGGTTGTCCTCAAATCATCGCAGCAGATTCTCAAGGTCGAAGACAAGTAATCTCCGATGACACCGGTGGATCTACGCATCAACCTGTGCTTCACACCGAACCTGTACATACTGGCAACGGTGTTTCTAGCCCATCGACATCCGGAGTAGACGCACGATGTTCGGCTCCCACCTCTCCATCGCCGGCGGTATGCACAACGCGGCCACACAAGCCGCCACCCTTGGCATGGAGACCGTTCAGGTCTTCACCAAAAACCAGCAGCAATGGTCCGCCCCACCGTTGACGCCCGAAATCATCAAATCGTGGAAATCCGCCGTCAAGGCCGCCAACCTCAGCATCACGGTCGCCCACGATTCCTACCTCATCAACCTCGCCAGCCCGGATGATGCCGCTTGGGCCAAAAGCATCGCCGCCTTCGCCCACGAAATCACCCGCTGCGGCCAGCTCGGCATTCAGCTTCTCGTCACACACCCCGGCGCCCACATGGGCAGTGGCGAAGATGTCGGCAACACCCGCGTCGCCGCCGGGCTTGATAAGGCCTTCGCAGCCGCCGGGTCCGATGCCAAAGGCGTCACTGTCTGCCTCGAATGCACGGCCGGGCAGGGCAGCAGCCTCGGCTGGCGGCTGGAACATTTGCGCGATATTCGCAAACAATCAACCGCGAAAAAGCACCTAGCCGTGTGCCTCGACACCGCGCACCTGCTAGCCGCCGGCTACGACTACCGCGGCCGAAAATACAAAGCCTTCGCCACCGAACTGGACGAAGTCATCGGCCTCGACCTCGTCCGCTGCCTGCACCTGAACGACAGCAAAAAAGACCTCGGTACCCGCGTCGATCGCCACGAACACATCGGTCAGGGCTTCGTCGGCCTCGAAGGTTTCAAAGGCTTTATGAAAGAAAAAGCGTTTAAGGGAATCCCCAAAATCCTCGAAACCCCCAAAGGTGACAACGAAAAAGGCGTGCCCTGGGACACCATCAACATCGGAGCGTTGAAGTCGCTGTAGGGCACTCGGCGTCACGGTCGCCAGCCGCCAAAGCAGAGCAAAACGGCGATCCACAGATCAAACGGTTCAATGGGCACATGCCCGTGTCCCGAACCCTACGCAGGCACCAACGCCCTCTCACGCTCCGCCTTCGCCATCACCCCGCACACCAGCCACATCAGCATCCCTGCCCCAACACAACCCAGCCCTATCACCATGCTCAATGAAAAATGCTTCCCCAGCACCGCTGGCTCGACGCGCAAACACTCCAGAAGAAACCGTCCCGCCCCTTCCAGAATCATCATCAGTGCCAGCCCGCGCCCCGGTGCGTGCGGCAGGCCGAAATAGACCACCAGCAACGCCGCCAGCAGCCACGCCGTAATGGTCGAATAAATCTGCGCCGGATGCACCGGTAGCGATCGGCTCTCCACCGCGAGCGCTTTCGTGTCGGGTTCGCGTGCCGCCTGTTTGGCGGTCATGGGCCGGGCGCCCTCGCCGGTGATCAGCATCAGCTGAATCGGCGCCTTCAACTCTCCCCGTTCGTATTGCTCGACATAGGCATTGCTGCCATAAGGAAAAGTAATCGCCCACGGCGCGGTGCAGGTCGCCCCGTAACAGCACCCGTTCAGCAGGCACCCGATCCGGCCGAACCCCAGTCCCACCATCAGACAAGGCGCGGAAATATCCATACCAATGCGATACGGAAGCCTCTTCTTATGGGCGTAAAACCACAAAACAAAAAACGCGCCGATAAAGCCGCCGTAATATGTCAGCCCGCCACTGCTGATGTTGATCGCATCCACAAAGTTGGCCCGAAAACTTCTGGCGGGGTTCGTGTAATACGACCAGTTTTCCAGCACATGGCTGATGCGCGCCCCGGCCACGCCGCTAAAAAGTGCCAGATACGCGGCCGTCGTGAAATCATCCGGATTGATTGGCGCACACCCGAAAGTGCCGGCAGCTCGCACGGCCAGAATCCGCGCCAACCCGATTCCCGCCAAGAGCGCGAGCACCAGCAACAGTCCGTAGCCGTACACCGGCAGATTCAGATACGGAATGCGAAAGAGTTCTGGCAGCATGGATGGAAAGTGAAAAAGGGGAAGTCTGGGAGGGGAGGGACGGGGGGAACGGGGGGGACGGTGCAGACTATGGCTACTTCTTCACCGGAATCGGCACCGCCACCTCCGGCGGCACCACAATCATGTTATCAAGCAGCCGAACAGAGTTTACGCGCGCCGCCACCGCCAAGACCACCGGCTGCCCGGCCGCCACAACTTCCACGTCCTTCATCGTTCGGTCGTCGACACAGGCCACGTAATCGACCATCAAATGTTGTTCCAACAGCACCCGCTGCATCGTCGTCATGATGCGGGCCGTCTGACGGATGCCCTTAACAATCTCCGCCTCACCCGCCTGCAGCGCCCGATAAATGCAGGTGGCCTTCGCGCGGTCGATCGGCGCGAGGTAGGCGTTACGGCTGCTCATCGCAAGTCCGTCCGGCTCACGCAACGTCGGGCCCGGCAAAATCTCGATGGCAAAGTTCAGCGCGTTCACCATTTCGCGGATCAATCGCAACTGCTGAAAGTCCTTCTGCCCGAAGAGAGCCACCTGCGGCTGCAAAACATTGAACAGCTTGCTCACCACCTGCGCCACTCCTGAAAAATGTCCGGGCCTGAACTTTCCTTCCAGCGGCACCGTAAGGCTCGGCCAGTCGATGTGCATCGGCAGCGTACCAACCGGGTACATCTCTTCAGCCGTCGGGTTGAACACCAGATCCACACCCTCCGCCTCGCAAATCGCTATATCCTTTTCAATTGGCCGTGGGTAGTTGTGGTAATCCTCGCGCGGGCCAAACTGCGTGGCATTTACAAAAATACTGACAGCCACATGCGGCGCCCGCCGCCTTGCCTCACGAATCAGGCTGACGTGCCCCGCGTGCAGCGCCCCCATCGTGGGCACTAGCGCCACCTTGCCGAGGGTCGCCCGATCAGCCCGGGCATCGGCAATGCTCTGTGCGATCTTCATGACAATAGCCTAGGGCTTATCCGGCGTAGCTGCACATACTCGTGCACGTTTCGTAGACAATGACTTCCTTTAGTAGTGGCAACAGCGGCCGCAACTCGTTGTAAAGCCACACCGCAATCATCTCACTGGTCGGATTTTCCAGCCCCGGAATCTCATTGAGCAGATAGTGGTCCAGCCGCTTCACAATCGGCCCCGCCACCTGCTTGATGTCCCCGTAATCAATCAAGTACCCCTTCGCCGGGTCCACATCCCCCTCCACCACCACATCAAACCGGAAACTATGCCCGTGCAGCCGGCGACATTTATGCCCGTCCGGAAACGTCGGCAGCCAGTGGGCGGCCTCGAAGGAAAACTGTTTGGAAAGCTTCAGAAGCATGGAGCGAACTCACCCGCGACAAACGGCTATCTGTTGAAAAGGAAATGAACCACATCCCCATCCGCCATCACATAATTCTTCCCCTCCGCCCGCACCTTGCCCGCCTGCTTGACCGCCGACTCCGACCCAAACTTTTCCAGGTCCGCAATCGTAAAGATTTCCGCCCGGATGAAACCCTTCTCAAAGTCCGTATGGATCACGCCCGCCGCCTGCGGCGCGAACGCTCCAACATGCACCGTCCATGCCCGGATTTCTTTCGGCCCCATCGTGAAGTAACTCTGCAGCCCCAAAAGCTTGTAGGCTCCGCGCGTCAGCGAAGCCAGCGCCGGCTCAGCCAGCCCCAGACTCGCCAGCATCTCATTCCGATCGGCTTCCGGAAGCTCGCTCAGTTCCGCCTCCAGCTTCCCGCAGACCGGCACCACCGCGCTCTTTTCGTCAGCCGCACGCTTGCGTACCACATCGACCAACGGGCTTTTCCCTTCCAGATCATTCTCCGCCACGTTGGCCACGTACAGGATTTTCTTCGCCGTGATCAACCCCAGCGTTTTGAACACCTTCCGGGCTTCTTCGTTCGCCGCCTCGCCGCCGTAATCCAGACTTCGCAAAGCCTTGGCTTCATTCAAATGCTTCTGGGCCGGTGCAAGAATCTCGGCCAGCGCGATCGCTTCCTTGTTGCCGCTCTTCGCCAGCCGCTGCTGCTTGTCCAGCACACTGCTCACAGTTTCCAGGTCAGCCAGCGCCAGCTCCGTATCGATTGTGTCAATGTCGCGAATCGGATCGACCGACTGTTCCACGTGTTGAATGTCGCTGTCTTCAAAGCACCGCACCACATGCAATACCGCGTCCACCTCACGGATGTGCGACAGGAACTTGTTCCCCAGCCCCTCCCCCGTCGCCGCCCCCTTCACAATGCCTGCGATATCGACCACCCGCAAAGCCGCCGGGATCATCTTTTCCGTCTTCTGGAACTTATGCAGGATCTCCATCCGCGCGTCCGGCACCGACACCACCCCCACGTTGGGCTCAATGGTCGCGAACGGATAGTTCGCAGCAAGCGCGCCTGCCGCCGTAAGAGCGTTAAAAATGGTGCTTTTGCCAACGTTGGGCAAACCGACGATGCCGACTTCCAATGCCATAGGGGCAGGGATAATACACGAAAAACCGCTGACCGTTTGTTGCCGTCAGCCCGCTTAGTTGCTCGCCCCGCCCCGCCTCAATCCCAGATCGGCCGCCACCCCTTCGGGTACGGCGTCAAATCATGCAACCGCTTCACTTCCGCCGCTGACAACCGATACCCCGAGACACCCAGGCTGTCATTCAGCTGGGCCACGGTGTTCGCCCCAATAATCGGCGCAGTGATCACCGGGTTGCTGAGCATCCAGGCCAGTGCCGTCTGCCCGATCGTCTTGGAATGGGCTTTGCCGATCTCCTCCAGCGCGTCAATGACCGCGTAACCCTTGTCATTGCAATACGCCCGTGTCACATGGCTCGCGCGGTCGCTCTTCACCCCGGCCGCCGTGTGCGACCGGTACTTCCCGGTCAGAAACCCAGCCGCCAGCGGCGAATAGGGAATCACGCCAAGCCCATAGTGCCTGCAGAAAGGCATCGCCTCAATCTCAAACCCGGCCCGCTCCATCAGCGAATATTCCGGCTGATATGTTTCAAACCTTTCCAGCCCCAGCCGGTCGCTCGTCCCCTGCGCCTCCATCAGCCGCCACGCCGGATAGTTGCTCGCCCCCAGATACCGAACCTTCCCCTGCCGAACCAGATCATCCAGCGCCTTCAACGTCTCCGTGATCGGCGTCTCAAGGTCCGTCCAGTGCGCCTGATAGAGATCAATATAATCCGTCTGCAACCGCCGCAGCGAATCTTCGGCCGCCTTGAAAATGTGATCCCGCGAAAGCCCCTCGCCCCCCGGTCCTTTCCACATTTCGCCGCGAACTTTCGTCGCCATTACGACGTTCCGCCTGTTCCGTTTGTCCTTCATCCACCGCCCCAGAATCTCTTCCGTCTTGCCTCCATACGATCGGTCCGGTGCCCACGTCGTGTAGATGTCAGCCGTATCGATAAAGTTGCCACCGCCCTCGATAAAAGCATCCAACACATCCCGACTGGCCGGCTCATCCGCCGTCCATCCGAACTGCATCGTCCCCAGGCAAACTTCCGAGACCTTCAGTCCCGTTCGACCCATCTTCCGATATTGCATACCCATCTCCACGAAAGTATCCGCAACCAACCACCTGTAAGTCGTCCTACGCGTAGCTGTGCAGCCCCACCAGGAAAAAGTTCACGCCAACCCAGTTGAACAGCATGATCGCAAACCCAATCACGCTGAGCGCCGCCGTCCACTTCGCTTTGTCCACCGTCGCCAGCCGGACATGCACCACGACCAGATAGACAATCCACGTCACCAGTGCAAAGGTCTCCTTCGGGTCCCACCCCCACGGCCTTCCCCAGCTCTGGTCTGCCCAGATTGCCCCCAGAATGATGGCAACCCCCAGAATCCAGAACGCCAGTTGCAACACCACCAGATTGCACGCGTCAATCGTGGCCAGAAACGTGCCCCGCGTTGCCGCATTGTCAAACAGCACACCTGTCTTGACCGCCTTGATCAGCCACCAGACCCCCAGCGCAAAGCTCATCCCGATCAGCGCGTAGCTCGCCGTCGCCATCGTCACGTGGATGTACAGCCAGTAACTCATCAGCACACCCGGCGCCTGATGGATCTCACCACCAATATCCCGCCCGGCCACGTATGGCGCACTGAAAATCGCCACCAGGCTCATCCACCCCACAAACGCGCTGGCCGCCCCGAAAAATCCCTTCTTCCGCCAAAGCTCCAACCCCAAGCCCACCAGCGCCCCAAACCAACTGCTGAACAGCACGCTCTCAAACTGGTTCTTAATCGGAATCGCTTCAAACCAGTTACCCACGCTCTTTTCCACCAGCGCCCACCGGATCGCGATCCCCACCGTGTGAATGATCAGCCCGGTGGCAAACGCCCCGATCGCCAGTTTCCGCACCCACGGCACACCCCCATAAGCACTCACCAGAAACGCCGTGAACGCCACAAAGTAAAACGCCGCGCCCGGTAACGTCAGCTTCGTTAGTTTGTTGTACGTGACCTCCGCCTCACGCTTCCACTCCGCCGGATACCGATCCGGCACGATCACCGGCAACTTCTGCCCCAACAACGCCAGTGACCTGTTCACTCCATCGGCGTCCCCATTTATCCACGCCTGGATCAACCCAGCCATGTTGCCATTTCCGATCACCGCCACCATCGCCCCATCAACAGCCACCGTTGCAGACTCATAGCCCGCCTGCGCCGGCGGCGGCTCACGCCCTATCCCTTGAATCATCGTGCGCGATGTCGGGCTGTTCCCCTGCAGCTCCATCAGCGATTTCCAAGTCGTATTCTTCGCATCAGCGGCAGGCGGCGGCACCATCGCCACCGTCAGAAAATCAGGCCGGGCATGCGCGATGCTCGCCAGCGTATTAGCCGCCGTGTTAAGGTTGCCAATCGCGCTCTCCTTAAACATTTCGCGTGCGGCAACCCGGTTCAAAAACCCCTGCACGTCCGCCCGCTGCATAAACGTCAGTGAGACCGTCCCTTGTTTCAAAATGCGATCCTTCTCGGCCGCATCAATCCCCGGAAAGTCCTTGAAATCCTGCCGCAGCGGCACCGAACCCACCTTGATCACATTCCGCCCCACGTAAAGCTGCGGCCGGAAGCTCATGTCCAGCAGCGTGTACGTCGCCGCCCGGCCGTCCATGCTCGATCGTCCCGTAATGGCAAACAAAGTCTGCCGCGCATAGCTATCTAGCGTCTTCAGCGTCAAGTTGTGCTGTACCGACAACGCCTCGACCGGCCCGACATCCACGGCCGCCGCAAACGCCGGCCTATCCAGCGACTCAGCCGCCACCACCGGCGTACTCTCGCTTGCCCCTGCACTCGCCGTCCCTTCCGCCACCACACCATCCGCCCCAAATGACCTCCCCACGGCCATCGCAAACAGTGCGACCGCCAACCCGCCCCACACAACAAGTCGCACCGCCGCCCGAAACGCCGGCCCGCTCCAGTTCATTGTCCGCACGTGATTAATCAACATCGATTTCCAACTCCGTTTGTCACCACGACACCTTCGCCGATCCACTCAAACTTCGCTCAACACCTTGTCGGCCTGCTTGGCAGTCATCTTGCCAGATGCCACCGCCGCTTCAATCGCCCTCAGCTTCATCCGGCGGATGATCAGCGGCTTGATGTAAAACGCCCACATCAACCCCGCAAAAATCAGAACGCATCCCGCCGTCATGATCCACGTCCCCGGCCTGTTCCCCACGCCAAGCACCGTCCACCGCTGCCCCTCCGGGTCCCACTGCGCCTGAAACAACGTCCAGTACGTGTCACCAAGCGGAAACACCGGCGACTTGCCAAAATAGACCGGGCTGTTCATTTGCGCCACAGCCTGAATCTGCCGCCCCTTCTTGCCACCCACCGCCGGTTCCGTAATCGTCAGCGAGCTCTTGAAGTCCCGCTGAACCATCGTCTGGTCATCACCGCCCTGATATTTTTCCAGCTCAAACTTATCCACCCGCACGTTGGCTGGCAGCATCCGCCGCATTTGCCCCAGTTGCAGCTCCACTGGCTGACTGATCCCCGGCAACATCAGCGTCGCGTGGTTGCTGGGGTTGTCCACCGTCCACATGGCATACGGCACCGCCACATCACGAATGATCGGCTCGGCCTTGCCCGCCGGGTCCACCAGCCTCGCCCGGATCATTACCACCTGTGCCTGCCCGCTCTCGCCCGTGTTCCGATCGCGCTGCTCCCTCGGCACGCTAACCACCGTGTCCACACGACTGACCTTCTCCAGCAACTTCGCGCGCACCTTCACCGGCGCACCGGGCGCAATCGCAAACTCTGCCGCGCCCTTCTCAAACGTCTCAATACTCGGCTGTCCGGATTTCCCTGCCGTCACCAGCACTAGGCCCCCGTCCTGCCCTCCCAACAACAACCGCTTCGCCCCCGCCTCCATCGATACCAGCCGCAGCGGATCGGTAAAGGCGTACATCACCTTCAAATCTTCATCCAACGGCTTGTTCTGTCGTTTTCCCAGCGGCCCGATTCCCGGCCCGGTTTCTTCCAGCCAGTCCGTCGGCATCGCCCGCCCCGGGATCAACTGCCGCCGAAACTTCCCACCCGTAATTTCTGATTTCCCCTTCGGCTGCTCCACCTCCACCGTCAGCAGCCGCACCCGTTCCCCCTTCATCGTCAACCAGTTCGCGTCAAAGCCCGTCACGGTCAATGCATATCCCGTGTTGCCCATTACATACCGCTGCCCCATCGCTACATGCTGCCGCCACTGAAAGTCTCCAATGTTGACAATCAGCTCATGCAGCTCGCCAGCCGCCTGACGCACCTCTTTCGCCAGCGTCTCCGCCCCCGCATTCGGCGCAGCCCGAAACTCATACTCCGTTTCCCCAATCACCACCGGCTCCCCCCCATCCTCCGCATCAAACAGCACCTGACTCCCGAGCCCCACGCCATCCGGCCGTACCGTCTCCAGATTCAGCCCCTGCCGTCCATTCACCGGATCTTCCGCATACGAATGCGCAATGCGGGCGTACGGCCAGAATCCCGTCACATCAAAATACAAATCCCTCGCCGCAGCCTCGGCGGCCGCCGCAACCTGCGACCCCCCCGCCTGATTCCCCCGCCCCCCCTGCACCCCCTGACCCGCCGCAGCGGCCGTTCCCGCAGCCAGCCAACGGTTCAGGTTCACCTCCCGCGTCACACCATTGTCCGCCACCTGCACCGTCGGCGTATACCCCTGCAAACTCGGCCGAAGCAGCCGTCCCCCCGTCCCCCGACTCTCGATATAAGCCTTAAACCTCGGCAGTTCCGCCAGCGGCCACTCGGCCGCCACCTGACCACCCACCCGTACATAAAGCGACCGCTCAAATCGGTCGTAATAGTGGTCCACAGCCGACCCCACCGGCACAAACGTCAGCCCCTCCACCTTGTAACGGTAGTAGTACGACATCCCAAAAATCAGGGTGATGATCCCCGTGTGAACCATCCACACCCCAAATCGTGGCCACGTCAGTGGAATCCGCAGCCACGTCACCGTCGAAAGGCTCGCCACCAGCAGCCCCATCAGAACCTTCAACGGCCAGGCGTTAAAGAACGCCATCTCGTCCATCTCAAAATATTCCCGCAGCCGCGGCATCCCCGACCCCAAAGCCACATAAGCCGCCGTCAGGGCCATCAAGATAATGCCGAACCAAACATTATTCAGCGTGCGATTGAACAGTCGATGTAACAGGGCAGTCACTCCAAAGAGGTTGCACACCCGGATGGCCCAACGCCACCGTCACCGCTGCATCTTACCCCACCCACCATTCCCCGCACTGCCCCGGCCCATACCCTGCCCCCCCTGCGTCAAAATAGCGTGGCAAAGTTCCGACCCGCGTTTCAGAGCCGCTTCTTCCCACAGGGCGCAGAATTGCACCCCCTTTACATAGTGTTACCCAGCAAGCTGATTTCAAGGATTGCGGCAGCTTGCCTCAGGTACCAGACCAGTCGCGGGCCCCTTCAAATCTCACAAACTCGGATTCAGAATCTCCTGCGATCCCGACGAAGCGCAATAACCGCGCCGCTCAGAAGCACAGCGCTGAGTCCCATCGGCTCCGGCACTGCCGTTGTAAAGCGAATGTCATCAAATCCCACGCTATCGCCGGTGACCGCAGTGTGTGTGTCAGTGATGATCACCGATTTGATGTCAAACGCATCACTAACGCCACCAAAGAAGTAGACGTAGTTCAACTGGAAGCAGTATCCCGGCGTCGTCATCGTCGCCAGCACCGAACCCGTTCCACCTGACCCCGTGTAAAAGGTCATCGTGTAAGGGTGCACGCCACCGGGGTTGTAAAGGTCGACGGTTTTCAGCCCAAATGACCCCACCGGCTGTGCAAAATCAAATACCACCGTCGAATCGTCATCGGCGTCAATCAGCGCGTTCGAACCATTGCTCAGTCCCTCCCCCGACGATGTCGGACCGGACACCGTCCCACTCGGAGCAAAGTAGGGTCCGACAGAGTAAAACCCATTACTGTTTGATATGGTCACGCCATCCGACCCCGAATAAAAACTCCCATTCAGCGCCCCCGTCGGATGGGCCTCCCAGTCCAACGTATGCACCAACCCGCCAGCAGCAGCCGCACCAATCGTCCAATCTCCGGAATTTCCACCCAAATTGTTGACATACGGCGTCACCAGCCCCTGTGATTGCCCTGCAACCACCAGCCAAACCAACCCTGCCACTCCCGCAATGATTCTGCTCGTTCGCATGTCTCTCTCCTCTGATGATGTCCATGGTCAAAAAACTCAGTACAAAGGACTACCACGCCGCCCCCCAAGCGCAAAACCAATCGAGTTATGCACCCGTATCCGTCCATCGTTTTGCCCGAGCCCGTCACCCTCAAAGGTCCGCCCAAGGAAATACCCGGCGTCTGAATGTTCAGGTGTTCACCCGTCCCCTTGGAATGGTCGCCAGTGCCAAGTCTACCAAAACAGCGGCCGCTTCGCCTTGCAAAGCCCAACATCAATAAGCAAGCACTATTCGTCCCCCTCCACCCCTCCCTGCCCATCTCCCCAACCGCTAGCGGCCGACCTCCGAGCGCCCCTAAACTGCTCCGCCCGGCGACGCTCAGTATTATGCGGGATTGTCTACCCCAAGTTAAGTGGGCATTGCACTACGCCAGCTGTCTGGTTTAATGCCAAGATGCGATACAGAGTAGTGATGTTGGCGGCACTGGCTCTTGCATCTCTTGGTGCAGATGATGACCGAGCCTATCGAATGTTGCCTGGAGCCGCTGTCGAAACCACGTTGCCCGGCAGCGTGGTGATTACCGGCGATCCTTTGATTCAGCCAGACCCGACAAAGGCCTTTCTTCCCCTGCTAAATTTGTTGAAGCCAGCGATAGAGAGTGCTCAACGTGTTGCTCGACGCGCGCCCGATCCAATGGCCACTGATGCCCAACGAGAAACGTTTGCGGCTGCCAAGCGCGCCGATTTGCTGAAATCGGTGAGTTTGATTGCTGACACACAAGTCACGGTGCCAGTTCGGATACTTGATGTTCGAAGTCAAAACGGTCGGGGTCAGTGGCCGCTTGTCATCATTTCTGATCTGGAGCCAACTACGGGTATTACCCTGAATACAGATGAAAAAGAGAAAGTTGCCAGGTTAAAAGAGACACTGAATCGCCAACTCGAGAGTATGCCCTATCCGACTGGGAAGGACGTGAGTCGTGCGGAGACTACCAGCATCGGTAGTAGCCGTAGTGAGATCAAGGGACGATGGGCTAGCGAAATGCAGGCGGTGAATGACGGGGCGGCTGCCCGGCGCCCGAGACACGTTGTCTTCATCAACACGAATGACCCGCAGGTATTGACTTGGAGGAAGGGTCAATATCACACGATTCGCGGGATGGTTCGGAGCATCGGCATATTCCCAACTGAAAGGGGTCGTAGCGAGCAATTGCAGTGGAACGCGGGAAACGTTGGGGAACACACGGGTCCAATCGTGGAACTAGCTTCTGGACTTTACTACACCGCGGAAATCGTTATTGACGGTGGGGTCAATGTGTTGGTTCCAGGCAAGCGAGCAATAGCTCTGGTTCCTAAAGTCGCACCCGCAGCACCGTTGACCGAGGATGAAGCCAAAGCCGAGGCAAATGCGAAAGAGCCAACTGCCTCAGCAACGACCGAACCAGCCAAGTCAGATCAATAAAATTGGTCAGGATGGAACGAGCGGGATAGGTGTAAAGTGTCGTGACTCTTCACTCCGCGTTTGTTCTGCTAAACGCCAATCGCTAGGACGCGCTGGCACGTTGCCGCACAGGAAAACAAGTTCCACGCCCGGCGCCCATCTCCGCATCAGGTACGTGCCGACCGCCGGACAGCTTTGAAAACTTCCGAGAGCCCCGGCTCGATCCTCGTCAACTCTCTGAACTAGCCCATGGACCCACCACCGCAGGGCGATCGCCTTCCACCACCCAGCAAGTTCCCGCCACCCCATGACAGCCCCCTGTCCACCCCAACAAATCATACCGTACAAACTACGAACAAAACCATTGACACCACCATCACAGGTACGGATAATGTTCGGTGTCGTCGAACTCCCTCCTTCATGAGGTCTCAAATGGTCACCATGCGTCAACTCGATCGTGTCGGTATGGGTCAGCACCAGGCCGCCTTGCCGGCCGAACTCCTTGCCGCCCGGGCTGAGGACTGTCTCGCCCTCCAGCAACTGCTCCACGACTCCCCCGTGATGGCCGCTGCCTACGCCATCCTCCGCGCAACCGAACTCGGCCAGAGCCACCGTGCCTTGGTTCAGCAGGCCGCGCTTCGTCTGATGCAAATCCAATTGCCCGATGGCGGGTGGGGTGGCGGGGCAGTTACTACAGCCGTCGCCATCAAAGCCCTCGTCGATCAGGGCGCCTGGACACGCCAATCCGTCGCCCGTGCCCTCCCTCATCTCGAACGTTCCCAATCGCCGACCGGCGGCTACGGCTCCGGAGGGGATGCCGTGGCCGCCACGGCGTTGGTGGTGGGCATGCTCTCCGGCCTGCGCGAAGCCCCGTTCGAACTCATCCGCCGCGCCACCGATTGGCTTCAGACCCAGCGGCCCACGGCGGACGTTTCGCCCCTCGTCGCTTGGGCTCTCCGCCTGTCGCGCCGCGTGTTGGAAGTCCCAGCAGAACCCCGCCCGCCCGCCGCCCGCCGCCGCCTCTGGGAACCTGATGCCCTCGCTCATACCCCGTCGTTCGGGCGCCCGCAGCCATCGCCCGCCCCTCGCGGGGGGCAAGGTGGCCAGCACCGTCAAGGTCTTCTCTGGCCCAGCCGCCCGATGACTTCCGCTGGCGCACGCGGGGGGTAACATCCGTCCGTGGCCACCTTCAAAAAACCCCCGCTCCGCCCCCAAGTCACGACCCTCTGGGATTACCCCTCCCAGCACTATGGTGAGGGCGTGCAGGGCAACCCGCTCTACAAAGGCGCCACCCCCAGCTACATCATCTGGAACCTGCTCGAGCGTTACACCAAGCCCAATGACCTCGTCATCGACCCCTGCTGTGGCAGCGGCACCACGCTGGATGTCGCCCGCGATCTTGGCCGCAAGGCCCTCGGCTATGACGTTCACCCGACCCGCAAAGACATCTTCCGCGTCGACGCCCGTAAACTTCCGCCTGAGCTGACGAACAAAGTCGATTTCGTCTTCATCGATCCTCCCTACAGCAACCACCTCGACTACGGCGACGACCCCCGCGACATCGGCAAAACAGACGCAGCCTCCGGCACCTACTACACCGCCATGAAGCAAGTCATCACCGAAATCCAACGCGTTCTAAAGCCCGGCGCGCACATGGGGCTGTACGTTTCCGATAGCTACGTGCACGGCAAAAATGGGGGAGCGTTCCATCCTTTGGGCTTTGAACTCTTCGCCATGATGCGTGAACTCCTGACGCCCATCGACATCATCTCCGTCGTCCGCCACAACAAGACGCTCGAAATGGGCAACTACCGCAAAGCCGCGGATGAGGGCAACTTCTATCTGCGTGGCTTCAACTACCTGTTCATCATGCGCAAGGCAGTCGCCCAATGAAGTGGCTGCTCGCCGCTATTGTTCTGCTGATGCCCCCAACCACCGAACCATTCCAGCCGCTGAGTTACGTGTGTCACCGCACGGACCACCCCATCGCCATCACCGGCCGTGGCGACGACCCCGCATGGTCCAAAGCCCCTTGGACAGCTGACTTCATCGACATCGAAGGCGACATCAAGCCCCGTCCCCGTTTCCGCACCCGCGCCAAGATGCTCTGGGACGACCACTACTTCTACGTCTATGCCGAGTTGGAAGAGCCCCACGTCTGGGGCACCCTGACCCACCGAAACGCCATCATCTACAATGACAACGACTTCGAAATTTTCATCGACGCCCCCGGCACCGCGATCAACTATTACGAGTTCGAAATCAACGCTCTCGGCACTGTGATGGAACTCACGCTCGACAAGCCCTACATCCACGGCGGCAACTACACCTTTCGTGAAATGCCCGGCCTCCGCACCGCTGTCCATGTGGATGGCACTGTGAACAACCCCACCGACACCGACCGCCACTGGAGCGTAGAAGTCGCCATTCCCTTCGCGGGATTGGGCCAATTGTCCGGACATGTCCGAACCTGTCCGGAAGTGAAAGACGTCTGGCGGGTCAACTTCTCGCGCGTCCAGTGGCAGCACACCATCGTTGATGGCAAATACTTGAAAGTCCCCAAGGACAAGCACCCTGAAGACAACTGGGTCTGGAGCGCCCAAGGCGTCATCGATATGCACCGCCCCGAAAAGTGGGGATTTGTCGAATTCGCTCCGTAAACGGTTTTCGCCACTGGCGGAAACCCTGCCCGTTGGCGATTATTTGCACGTCGGCCGAACTGATCCAGTGATTGGATCGGCGGTACGAGGTTTTCAAAAATGGGAGTCTCACATGGCAAGTCGTAAGTTCTTCGTCGCGGCAGGATTGGCAATGGCCCTCACTGCTGGCGTCGTCGGTTGTAAGTCCGACAGCAAAGACATGAAGCACGACATGAAGACGATGGCAACACCGACGCTTTACGAGCGTCTCGGCGGCGAGCCGGCCATCACCGCCGTCTGCGCCGACTTCGTCGGCCGGGCTGCCAAAGACCCGCAGGTCAACTTCTTCCGCAAGGACGTCCCGGGCTACCCGGCCTGGAACCCGTCGCCGGCAGAACTCGCCTCCTTCAACAAGCACCTCGTGCAGTTCGTCAGTGTCGCCGCAGGCGGCCCGCAGAAGTACGAAGGCGAGAGCATGAAGAAGAGCCACGCCGGCATGAAGATCACCGAGGCCCAGTTCAACGCCATCGCAGCCGACCTCTCGGCCTCACTGGACGCCTTCAAGGTTCCCGCTAAGGAAAAGGGCGAACTGCTGGCCGCCGTGGCTGGCACCAAGAAGGACATCGTCGAAGTTCCGTAGCCGACTCTTGTCAAAGATTGCACGATCGCCCGACGGCCACGAGCAGTTTGCTCGTGGCCGTCGTTCTTTTTCCATCCTTGTCTCTCTTTTCAGGCCGCCGCCACCGGGCGTTGGGGCGTATACTGAGGCGGTCCACCTTTAGTCGGGAGAATGCACTATGACCTTGTTAAGCGGCCCTGTTCTGGCCAAGTCGGCCTTCGCACTCTGTGCAACAGTGATGTTCGGCAAGGCCGTGCTGCCTCCCAATGACCCACCGAAACAGGGGCACAGCGCCCGCGATTTTGAGCTTAAAGACGTCAACGGACAGACCCAGAAACTGGGTGATGCCCTCAGCAAAGGCCCGGCCGTCGTGCTCTTCCTCCGCGGCTATTGCGACGGCCAGTGCACAGCCAGCGCCCAGCAAATGGCCGACTTCGTGGCTCAGGCCGCAAAGTTCAAGGCCGAAAATGCCAAGGTGATGCTGATCTACCCCGGTACCGCCGACGGACTGACGGCTCATGCCAAAGAGTTTCTGGGCCGGACGACGTTGCCCGACAACTTCGTGCTGCTGACCGACCCGGAGTACACCGTCAGTAACACCTTTCACCTTCGCTGGAACGAATCAGGCGAGACGGTCTATCCCGCGACGTTTCTGATCGACATGCAGTTTCGCGTCCGGTTTTCCAAAATCAGCAAGAGCCACGGTGAACGTGCCACCGCGGCCCAAGTGCTGGAATCGATGAAGGCACTGCACTAGGGCGAAGCCCCAATGCAGTGCCGCAGTGTCAGGTCAGGTCATTGAGACCGTCACGCACTTCACTTCCGTGTAGTTCCGCAGGGCGTATTCACCCAGTTCGCGGCCAATGCCGCTCATCTTGAAGCCGCCGAACGGGGCGGCGGTGTCGAAGACGTCGTAGCAGTTGACCCACACGGTGCCCGCCTTGAGCTCCGCCGCGACTCGATGAGCCTTGGCGATGTCGCGCGTCCACACCGCAGCAGCCAGACCGTAGAACGATTTATTGCCACGAGCGATCACTTCATCGGCGTTGTCAAAGGAAAGCACACTCATCACCGGGCCAAAGATTTCCTCCTGAGCGATCGGCATTTCGTCCTTGACGCCTGTGAAGACGGTCGGCTGGATGTAGTAACCTTCCTGCCCGATGCGGCTTCCACCGGCCGCCAAGGTCGCTCCGGAGCGTTTGCCCGAGTCGATGTAGTGCATCACGCGTTCGAACTGTTCGAGGCTGACCTGAGGGCCCTGGGTGGTTGTGGGGTCAAATGGGTCGCCGACTTTCTGCTTCTGAACCCGTTTGATCATCTTCTCGACGAATTCGTTGTGGATTTTCTTCTCGACGAAGAGTCGCGAGCCGGCCACACAGCACTGGCCCTGATTGAAGAACAGCCCGAAGAACGCGCCTTCGACGGCTGCGTCGATGTCGCAGTCGGCAAAAACGACGTTGGGGCTTTTGCCGCCGAGTTCCAGCGTGACGCGCTTGAGGTTGCTGTCGGCCGCCGCCTTCATGATGAGCTTGCCGACCTGCGTGCTGCCGGTGAAGGCGACTTTGTCGATGTCCATGTGGCTGGCAATGGCTGCGCCTGCGGTCTCACCATAGCCGGGGATGATGTTTACCACGCCAGCCGGGACGCCTGCTTCAAGCAGCAACTCGCCGATGCGAAGCGCCGATAGCGGTGTCTGTTCGGCAGGCTTCAAGACGACAGTGTTTCCGGCAGCCAGAGCCGGCCCGAGTTTCCAGGCCTGCATCAAAAGCGGGAAGTTCCACGGGATGATCTGGCCGCAGACGCCGACGGGCTCGTGCCGCGTATAGCAGAAGTACGGGCCGTTGATGGGGATCGTCTTGCCTTCGATCTTGTCGGCCCAGCCCGCGTAATAGCGGTAGCAGTCGATGGTGAGCGGCAGGTCGGCGCCTTTGCTGTCGGCGATGGGCTTGCCGTTGTCGAGGGTTTCAAGCGCGGCGAGTTCGTCGGCGTTCTTTTCAACCAGATCGGCAAAGCGCATGAGGATCTTGCCACGAGCGCGGGCGTCCATCTTGCGCCAGGGTCCGTTGTCGAAGGCTTTACGGGATGACTTGACCGCCAGATCGACGTCGGCCTTGTCGCCCTCGGCAACGTTGGCGATGACCTTGCCGTTGGTCGGGTTGACGGTTTCAAAGGTCTTGCCACTGACCGCCGGGACAAACTTGCCATCGATGAGCAACTGTGTGTGACGGATGTCGACATGGGGCGTCTTGATGGAAACGTGAACTGCCGAGCGCGGGTCTGAAGGTGCGAGAGTGGCCATGGGGGCTCCTTGGGAATGACTGCGGGATCAAAACGCCATGTGGCGTAACGTTTGCATTGTACCAAGTGTACGGCTGGGTCAATAGGCCAAACGCCCGGATATACAAAGTGGACAATCGAGCGCTCGGTCTGCGGGAGTTCAGGAGAACTGGGGCAGATGCAATAAATTGTGTTGCGTGATCGTCTCTTCGTGAGGTCAATCGCCGCCCAGCCGCTTTGCACTATCCTGCATGACGAACGAACCATGATCTTTGAAGACCCGACACGCCGCCGCTGGGCCATCACTCGCCGCCTGCTTGCGCTCGGACTTTTTCTGGCCGCTGGTTTTGTCGCGTATGTGCTGGCGGGTGCGTTCATGACGCCAAAGATGGTCGAGCCGACCGGTCTCACTACGCCCCGAGGCCAGCGGGAAATGGCGGACACGACTGCGGGCGAGAGTAGCCCGACGCCAGGTACACGTGCCGGACCGGCTGACTGGACGTCGGGCGGGTTGCCGGTGTTGTGCCCGACAAACCGGATGACGCGGACGGCCTTTGTCGTTCAGAGCGACCCGCTAAGTCTTCAGGCGGTAAAGCGGCATTTGGGCCAACTGGATGCTGTGTTTCCAGACTGGCTGACGTGCTCGACGGCAGACGGTGCGGTGCAGGAATGGACCGACCCGGCTTTGGCGTCCCTACTAAGAGGCAAGTCGATCGGGGTGCTGCCACGTTTGTCGAACTCAAACGCTACGGGGAACTGGCACGGCGATGCGGTGGCGCAGTTGATCAGGGATGAGGAAGCGATTGCTCGGTTCACCAAGCAACTGGTGGCCTCACTCACGCGGGCTCGGGCGGGGGGGCTGAACGTTCTAGGGGTCAATCTCGACTTTGAAGAACTATCTCCGTCAGACCGCGACCCGTTGCTGGATTTCGTACTCGCGGTTACCGCCAGCCTGCATCAGGCGGGTTTTCTGGTGACCATCGATGTGCCGCTGAACGATCCGGCGTTTGACTACGAGGCCATGGGGAAGATCGCTGACTTGGTGGTTCTGATGGCGTACGACCAGCACTATCCCGGCAGCGCGCCCGGGCCGGTGGCTGGACAGGACTGGTTCAGTGAAGGCTTGGGCGACATGTGCCTGCGGATCCCGAAGTCGAAGTTGATTGTCGCGCTGGGCGCGTACGGGTACGACTGGACGCTGACGGCTGGCAAGGTGAAGCCAGCAGAATCCGTGTCGTTTGCAGAGGCCATGATTCTGGCAGCGGATCATGGGTCGGATATTGAAACCGATAAGGCAACGCTCAATAGCACGTTTGCCTATCAAGATGAAGACGGGGTGAAGCACGTTGTCTGGTTCCTCGATGCTGTATCGGCCTGGAATCAGGTGCAGTCGGCGCGAACCGCGGGTGTGGCGGGGCTGTCGCTGTGGCGGCTGGGGTACGAAGAGCCGGGCATGTGGGGTTTTTATGGCGACAGCAGGCCGGCTCCGGCGGTACCGGCTGCTGACCCGGAGATGCTTGCCGTGGTCGAGCCGGCGCGTGCGGTCAGCTTTCGCGGACAGGGGGAGTTGCTGCGCGTGGCTGTGAAGCCGGCGAATGGGTCGCGCGACATCACCTTTGATGGCAACCTGATTGACTACGCGGGGTACACGAAGCTGCCGCATTACTTTGAAGTGAACCGGATCGGACAGGATTCCGAGAAAGTAGTGGCCCTGACGTTTGATGATGGACCCGATGCTGTGTGGACGCCGCAAATTCTGGCCGCGCTGGAAAAGACGCACACAACTGCGACGTTTTTCGTCGTGGGTGATCAGGTGCAGAAGTATCCGGAGTTGTTGCGGCAGACCGTGGAACACGGGCACATGGTTGGCAACCACACGATGATGCATCCGAACCTGCAGGATGTGAGCGACACGCGGGTACGGCTGGAGCTGAACGCGACCCAGCGGCTGATCGAAGCGGTGACCGGGCGGCAGACGGTTTTGTTCCGGGCACCGTATGACACGGACTCGACGCCAACGACGGATGCTCAGCTCAAGCCCCTGGCCATCGTCACGGAGATGGGTTACCTCACGGTTGCGGGGGATATAGACAGCCGCGACTACATGCGGCCGGGGGCGGCTCGGATGGTGCATGACATCATCGGATGTCTTGAGGCCAGCCGCGGGCGGGGAGCTGGGGCAGCAGGTACGAATCGGAACGCCGCCAACGTGATCGTCTTCCATGACGGGGGTGGCGACCGCTCACAGACGGTTGAGGCAATTGGTCTGCTCGTTCCGGCGCTGAAAAGTGCGGGCTACCGAGTGGTGGGGTTGAATCGGCTGCTCGGGACGACGGCTGCGGAACTCATGCCCGTGGCAGCGCCGTCGGAGCAGGCGATGGCCATCAGTGGGCAGGCGGTGGGTTGGTTGCGGGGGGCGGGTTGGCGAGTGCTGGAGGTGTTGTTCGCCATTTGTACTGGGATTGCGATGTTTCGCATTGTTCTGCTGGGCGCGCTGGTGAGTTATGGAGCGTGGCGACGGAGGCTGGCCGATCGCGAAAGATCCGGTGGCGGCGCCGTGGCGTTGGCCGGGCCGTCTTACAGCGGGCAGGTGGCCATTCTGGTGCCCGCGTATAACGAACAAAAAGTCGTCCGGCGGACGCTGACTGCGGTACTGGCGAGCGACTATCCGCTGTTTTCGGTATGGGTGATCGATGATGGCAGCAGCGATCAGACGGCGGCGGTCGTGGAGGAACTTGCGGCAAGTGACCCAAGGGTGCACCTGATCAGGAAGTTGAATGGGGGCAAGTTTTCAGCGTTAAACATGGGCTTTGAGCAGATCACGGATGAGGTGATCGTGACGATTGACGCAGACACGATCATCATGCCGGATACGGTTCGTAAGCTGGTCGCGCCGATGGGTGATGCCGGTATTGATGCGGTTTGCGGCAACGTGCAGGTCGGGAACGTGTGCAATCTTCTGACGCGGTTTCAGGACGTCGAATACGTCACCAGCCAGAACTATGACCGGCGGGCGTTTGAGGCACTGAACTGTATTGGCGTGGTCCCCGGGGCGACGGGGGCGTGGCGCCGCGAGGCCGTTTTAAGTATCGGCGGCTACAGCCCGATGAGCCTGACGGAAGATGCTGACTTGACGCTGACACTTCTTGAAAAGGGCGGAAGGATTGCGTACGCACCAGAAGCGCGAAGCATCACAGAAGCGCCTGAGACAATGCGAACGCTGTTCCGCCAGAGGTTCCGTTGGAGCTACGGGACATTCCAGTGCTTGTGGAAGCACCGACGTTTGATGTTTCGAGGCTCTGTGGGGTGGGTAGCGCTGCCGAACTTGGCACTGTTTCAGCTGTTCTTTCCACTGCTGGCCCCGATTGGCGACATAGTGTTGCTACTCGCGTTGTGGCGGGGTGATGCGCAGGCGATTGTGGCTGGCTATGTCGCATTCCTGGTGATGGACTTCATCGGCGCGTTGGTGGCATTTCGTCTGGACGGGCGGCCGGTCAGCCGGTTGTGGGTGGTTTTACTGCAACGGTTTTACTACCGGCAGTTTATGTATTTCGTGACGATGCGGGCTGCATTTGCCGCAGTACGGGGGGCGCGGCACGGGTGGAACAAACTTGAGCGCACCGGCACGGTGACCATGCGAGAGGCTGCGTGACGGCCGGCGGGACTTGAGGCAAGGTGCCATGGTGGTGTGTGTTGGGCTGCGGGGTATGCTGTCGAGCTATCAGCAGACCGAGGGACCCAACATGGCTAGTGTGACATTACAGGACATTGAGGCAGCGGCGCAGAGGATTGCGGGGGCGGTTTATCGCAGCCCGATGCCGGCTTCTATGCAGCTTTCGCGGTTGTGCGGGGCAGAGATCTATTGCAAGCTGGATCACCTGCAGATGACCGGCTCATTCAAGGAGCGCGGGGCGCGGAACAAACTGTTACTCCTGACCGACCAGCAAAAGCGACACGGTGTGATCTGTGCATCGGCCGGCAATCACGCGCAGGCACTGGCGTATCACGGGCGGGAGTTAAAGCTGCCTGTCACCGTTTGCATGCCGAAGTATGCGCCCCTCGTGAAGGTGGAGAACTGCAGACAGTTGGGCGCAGAGGTGGTGCTGGTGGGCGATACGTTTCTGGCTGCCAAGGAAGAGGCGATGGAACGCAGCCGCCGAACCGGGCAGACGTACGTGCACGGATTTGACGACCCGGCGATCATCGCCGGGGCGGGAACGATGGGACTGGAGATCATTCACGACCTTCCGGATGTGGATGCGATCATTGTGCCGGTGGGTGGTGCCGGTTTGATAGCCGGTGTGGGAACCGCGGTGAAGGCGATCAAGCCGTCGGTGCGGATTATTGGCGTAGAGCCGATTGCCTGTCCTTCGCTGGATGCGAGTCTGCGCGCTGGCAAGGTCGTGCAGGTACCGGCGAGGCCGTCGCTGGCCGATGGGTTGGCGGTGGCGGAGGTGGGGCAGCTGTGTCTGGAGATATGCCGGCAGGTGGTGGATGAAGTGATACTGGTTGATGAGCCGGACATCGCGCGATCGGTGCTGAAACTGCTGGAGTTGGAGAAGACGGTGGTGGAAGGGGCAGGGGCCGTGCCGCTGGCGGTTGCGATGAAGGCCGCTGATCACGGCCTGACCGGCAAAAAGGTGGTGCTGTGCCTTTGCGGTGGCAACATCGACATGACGATGATCAACCGGATCATCGACCGTGGGCTGGCAGTGGAAGGGCGACTAATGCGGATCACGTGCCGCACCAGTGATCGGCCGGGCAGTCTGGCGAAACTCACGGCAGTGCTGGCGGAATCGGGGGCGAATGTGGTGGAGGTGTTTCATGACCGCCATTTTGGGCCGGCGGATGTAGCGCAGGTGTCGATCACCTGCATTGCCGAGACTCGTGACCGCGAGCACATCAGGCAGATTCACAAGGATGTCCGGGCCAGGGGGATTGAAGTGGCGGAAGGATCGGAGCCGCTGGGACTTTAGTCGCTGTAAGAACTGCCGGTTTATCGACCCGGGTTTGATCGTTGTGCGGCCGGTTGGGTGGCGGCAATATCAGCACTTAATGAAATGCGCAAACGGTTGATGGCCACGTCACGCTCGGGCTGGGTCTCAGGTAGTGCGCCTAGTTGCCTGGGTGCGACGAGCTTGGTCAGCCTTTGCAGGGCGGTATCGCGCAGGACCGGGTCATTGAGGCTGAGGCAATCGAGTAGAAACTGCGGGTCGCGTAAAAGTTGCTCCGCTTCGGCCGTTGCCAACGGCCGGCGCTGGTCCATCACGGTTTCCAGCACGTGCACTTGCTGGGGTGATAAGCCCGCCCGTGGGACGCCTCCCAGCGCATCCGCCCCCGCCTGTCCGAGTGAGCGAAGTTGGTTGATCGCGGCCTGCCGTCTTGCGAAATTGGGGTTGCGGGCTTCTTCGAGCAGACGAACAACCTCTTGCTTCAATGTGTCAGAGGCACCCGAAGTCGGCTGGAGCACTTGCCATGCGGTCGCTTCGGTGGGTTTGAAGACGGCGTTTTCCAGATGAATCTGGCGAAGCATGGGCCTGACAAACTGGCTGACTTCAGAGGGGTAACGGGTGCATAATGTCTGAAAATCAGGAGCGCCCAGCTGCATGTCGATGATACGGCCCGTGTATTCGCTGTCCTTCTGGATGATCAAGCGAACGGGCTCATCGCGCGAGCCACTGGCCAGATGGTTGCGTTCTTGCAGCAACGTCACGTTGAGCGTGGCCAGGGGCCACTCGATGCCATGGGCGATTTGAAGGGTGTCGTTGGCGTTCACAATCACTTCGATCTGGCTGACGAGCTGGCCGGGAATATCCATCTGCTGGTGTCGGAAGGAGAGGGACGCGGGCCCGTCGTTGTTGGGGACCAGCACGCTGATGCTGGAGAAACCGGGTAGTTCTGGAATATCGGCGGCCATCATGGTCGGCGTGGCACCAACATCCGATGTGACGACCAGAAACCGGTCCTGGACGGTGATGGAGAGGGCCTTTGCCAGTGGGATCGTGCCCAGCGGCGGCATGTCGGTGCGGACGGGCCGGGTTGCGGCCTGCGTTGTAGCGGGGGCTACGGGCTGTGCCCGTGTGACTTGCACAGCAGCAGTCATGTTCAGGAAGACGAGGCTGGCGGCAAAGGTGGATCGCACGTGTCCCCGATTCTACGCAAGAAGGGCTCTAGATGACGGGAAATAATTCGCGGAGAGCGCAGCCAAGCGGTGGACCGGCCGCCACGTTCGGCGCTGACGAAAGACGGCCCAACTGAGCCAGTCTGGAGCGGAACTGGCTGGGACCGCCCTCGGTGCCGATTACCGGTCTGCCGAGTCCGAGGATGGGATGAGCACCTTTAAGCGGCGATACATGCACCAACGCGGTTGAGGAGTTGGCTGCCGTGACCAGCTCCGCGTAGTCCTTTAGCGGGCCGAGTTGTTGCGCGCCGGCAATCTTGTGGGCTTGCCAGCCTGTGCCGATCAGACGAATATCATGTCCTTCGGCGACCAGCCAGTTGGCCAGACCGATGGCGTAGGCTGGAAGGACCATCCCGGTCAGGAACAAGGCGACGTTGAAGTTGTCGGCCGAAATACTTTGGGCTTTGCGGTGAACTTCCAGCCATGCGGTCGGGTCGGGAAGGCAACTGAACGGGTCTTTGATCAAGGTTTCTACAAGAGTGTTCCACAGGAGTTTGACGCTGGAGAGGCGGGCAAGTTCTGGCGGACAAACCAAGTCTTCAGGAACATCGGCCATGAGCAATAGACTGGAAATGACGGCATCGGGTGCGGCGCTGTTCCGGGCAAGCATGGGCCATGTTGCAAGATGGATGCGGTCAGGCGGCCAGCCAGCGGCCCGGGCTTGTGCGGCCCACTGGGTATCTGCCAGAAGCAGATGGTCGCCGGATTCCACCGCCGTGGGTGCTGGTGCCCACAGACGCGGAGCTGTGACCCACGAAATACAGCGACATCCGGCAGGTAACACAGACTGAAGTTCGTGACGGTCCAGATCGGCGGCTATGACCGTGCCTGCGTCGGCAAGCGTTTGGACGATCTTTAAGGGTGATGCAGTGTCGTTGCGAGAGACGTCCAAGACTACGGACTGCCCTCCGGCGGCTCCGAAGGAATTGGGCACTCCCTGCATCGTGGCCGACAAGACATGCGGGGCAATGTCCCAAAGTTCAACGGGCCTGCGAGTCAGGACAACCGTCTGATTCCGGTTATTGGTCTTGTTGGCGAGAATCCGCTTTGCCTCGGCGTCGCGTTCTTCGACCAGCGTGTTAAGGACGGCCTGACATTCGGTAATCAGCCGCTGAATGGGCTCTGATTCCTTGTCGCCGGGTCGGACGAAGAAGCTGGGCACTTGGAAGCCTGTATGAGCGCGCAGCAGAGAGCCAATGTCGGCCGGACTGCACGCGAACAGGAGCCGCCCGGATGTAAGTTCTTCACTGAAATCTCGAAGGGAAAGGAACAGCGGCAGCGTCTCTACGTCGTCGAGCAGGGCGATGGCGGCTGTAGTGGCGGGCAGCTGGCGAAGGGCCTGATCCACAACCGAAGGATGTTGCGGGGCGAGCAGGCAGGCCATGGTGCCCGTGTGCTGTAGCGGACGGAGCCATGCCTCTGCCGCGCGCTGGGGTACGGCATAGGTCCGCCACCATTGCCGCTCGGGGGTGATGGCCGTTAAAGAGCCGTCAAGGGCGGGCGTGAAAAAATACTCTGTTGGGAATTTGAGGTCTCGACCGAGCGATCCGTGGAAGCGGCCGAGGGCGGTAACGTTGGCATCAAACAGACGGCGGGCGAGGTCGGTCCAACGGTTGTCGGTTGTTGCGAGCGTCGTCATCCAGTACTGGTTATCGGGCTGGAAAGGGGCTTTGCTTGATCGAGGCGGTATCGGCGGTCTACTCTCAGTCCTCGACGGCATGACACGGCAAGATTCCACGGTTTCAGAGGGGCTCCCGGCCGACAACAAGGTGCCGTTGGCGGGCGGTCCAGCGGCTGGGGCGCAGCTGACACCGGCCATGCGGCAGTATGTACAGTTCAAGCAGCAATACCCGCAATACGTCCTGTTCTTCAGAATGGGCGACTTTTACGAAATGTTCTGGGATGACGCGATTCTCTGTTCGCGGGTGCTCGGGGTCGCGCTGACCGCCCGGAGCAAGGGCGAGAACGCGATCCCGATGGCGGGCGTTCCGTTTCACGCCGTCGAGGGGTACCTGCGGCGGATGTTGGCCGCCGGGCACAAGGTGGCGCTATGTGAGCAGACCGAAGATGCGGCGCTGGCGAAGGGCGTCGTGAAGCGCGAAGTGACACGACTGCTCACGCCGGGGACGCTGACGGACGAATCGTATCTGGATGGCCGATCGGATAACTATCTGGCGGCCGTGAGCGAAGGAATGACGTCGCAATCCGGTCAGCGCACGGGGCTGGCATGGGTGGACTTGAGCACCGGGGCGTGCCTCGGTATGAGCGGCACGCGGCAGGAAGTGCTTGATGAGTTGTCGCGGCTGAGGCCTGTTGAGACTCTAGTTGCCGAAGATGTGACCGGTGCGCCGGGCCCGCTACGGCAGGCACTTCGCGGATACGCCGTAACCCAGCGGCCGGGTTGGCAGTTCACGGCGCATCAGGCTCAGCAAGAGGTCAGGAAGCAGTGGGGGGCCGACAGGGCGGCTGGGTTCGGGTTCGAGCAGGACGACCCGGCGCTACACGGCGTAGCCGGGATTCTGGCCTACCTGCAGGAGACGCAAAAGGTTTCGGTCTCGCACATTCAGGGGCTGCGGCGGCACCGTATTGAGCAGTATTTACTGATGGACGGTGGCACGTGGCGGAGTCTAGAAGTCGATCGGACCGTACGCAGCGGCGGTACGGATGGATCATTGCTGTCGGTGGTGGACAAGACACGGACGGCGATGGGTGGGCGCATGCTGCGAAATTGGTTGCGGTACCCGCTCACGGACGTAGAGCACATTCGTTCCCGACAGGCCGCTGTGGCTGCACTGGTGGGGTCGGCGGATGTCCTCAAGGGTTTGCTGGCCGCCTTGGACACGGTGTGCGACATCGAACGCATTGCCGGCCGCGTGGCCGTCGGTCGGTGCGTGCCGCGCGACCTGGCGGCTCTCGGGCGGTGCCTGCTGGCCGTGCCGGAGTTGGTAGCGGCGGCCGGGCGTTGGCTGGGAGCGGCGGATGTATTGAGTGAGTTGATCGAGGCCGAGGAGTTTTGCAAAAGAGTCGGGGCCCACGTTTCGGGGGCGGTGGTTGCCGATCCGCCGGCCCACTTGCGTGAAGGTGGCGTGATCGCGACGGGTTTCGATGCGGAACTCGACCGGTTGCGCCGGATCGGGGCGGAGAGTCAGAAGTGGCTGGCGGACTATCAGGGGCAACTGGCCGCGAAATCGGGGATTACGACCCTGAAGGTCGCCTTCAACCGGGTCTTTGGCTATTACATTGAAGTGACCGACACGCACCGGGCGAAGGTGCCCGTGGAATGGACGCGCAAGCAAACAGTGCGCAACGCCGAGCGGTATATCACGCCAGAGCTGAAGAAGTTTGAGGAAGAGGCCTTGACGGCGAGTGAGCGCGGCATCGCGCTGGAGCAGCACTTGTTCGAGCAGGTGAGGCAGTATCTGCTGCCGCAGATTGGGCAGTTGCAGGAACTGGCTGGGGCACTGGCGCGGCTGGACGTGTTGTGCGGTTTGGCAGCCCTGGCCATTGAGCGGCGCTACATCCGGCCGACGGTCGTTCCCGACCGCGTGCTGGATGTGGTCGGCGGCAAGCATCCGGTGCTGGAGGTGCAGCTGGGCACGCGGTTCGTGCCGAATGACGTGCACTTCAGCGAGGGCGACCGGCTGCAACTGATCACGGGACCAAACATGGCCGGCAAAAGTACGTTCATCAGGCAGGTAGCTTTGATTGTTTTGCTCGCGCAAATCGGCAGTTTTGTGCCAGCGACCTCGGCCACGATCGGAGTGGCCGACAGGCTTTTTACCCGCATCGGGGCGAACGATGAGTTGCATGAGGGACAGAGCACCTTCATGGTCGAAATGACCGAGACCGCCAATATTCTGAACAACGCGACCGATCGCAGCTTGGTTGTGCTGGATGAAATAGGCCGTGGCACCAGTACGCTGGACGGCCTGAGTCTGGCATGGGCGATCAGTGAACATCTGGCCGGAACGGTGGCATGCCGTGCCCTGATGGCGACGCACTACCATGAACTGACTGAACTGGGGCGGCGCTTTACGGGTGTCAAGAACTTGAACGTCGCCGTTCGAGAGTGGCAGGATCAGGTGGTGTTTCTACACCAGATCGTGGAAGGTGCGGCCGACCGGAGCTACGGCATTCACGTGGCCCGGCTGGCCGGCGTACCACTGGTCGTGCTGGAGAGGGGTAGGCAACTGCTGGGCGAACTTTCCGTGCAGCACACGGCCCGTCCGAGGATCAGTCGAAGTAAGCGGGCGGAGGATTCCGGCCAAATGGAGTTGTTTGTCGACCCGGTGACGGAGGTCCGTCGGCTGCTCAAATCGCCGGACGCTGATGGCTTGTCGCCGGAACAACTGCTGGCCACGATCAGGCAGCTTCTCCAATGATTCGGCCGATGCACCGGCGACCACAGGCGGAGTGGATGGACGATCCCGCTGCCGATCCGGCGGAGTTGGAGACTTCGCTGCGGTTCATCGAGGGCGTGAACCGCTGGCTCGGCTATACGCGTTCCACAGTGCGCCGGGTCGGCGAGGTGTGCAGCCCAACGGACGTTGTGCTGGATGTGGCGACGGGCGCTGCCGATGTCCCACAGGCCTTGCTTCTCGCCGGTCACTGCACAGGGTGTATCGGTCTGGATTTTCATGGAAGCACGATGGACGTGGCGCGCGGACGTGCAGCCGGTGAAAGCCGGGTGCGACTGGTGCAGGGGGACGCGCTTCGGCTGCCGCTAGCCGACGGATCAGTGGATGGCGCAATGACCAGCATGTTCTTGCACCATCTCGATCAGCCGGGGGTTGTGCAGGTTCTGAGCGAAATGCGGCGAGTCAGTAACGGCTGGTTGCTGGCGGCTGATCTGGAGCGATCACGGCGGGCCCTCTTTTGGATCTGGGTGATGACACGACTGAGCGGCCCGATGGTGCGGCACGATGCAATCGCCAGCGTGCAACAGGCCTGGACACCCGAGGAGCTGGGCAACTTCGCCCGGGTGGCGGGCTGGATGGATGTAAAGGTCCATCGGCACTTTGGCCACCGGATGGTTGTCACGGGCCGGTCGGGCTAGCGAGTGGCAGTGCGCCGGCTCGCGTGGTTGCTTGCGATGTCGGCGCAGGCACGGTGGACGGAAGGCCCGATGCGATGCGGCGAAGCCGATCGATCTCGACATCCGGGAGAGACGTGCCGGGGCGGCTGAATCCCAAAATAAGCGATTCGAGTCCTGCCTGATCGCCCGTCCGTTGCAGTGTGGCCGCCTCGACCCTGATCCGGGCAAGTAACTGGGGGGCGAGCGTCGCATCCCATTTGCTGGCATTGGCAAAGAGCGTTGCGGCCTCCGCGAATCGCTGGGTTCGCAGGAGGCCGTCCAAGGTCTGGCGGAACAAGTTGCCCGCGTACTGCGCTGGCCGGCCCGATTCCTGCCAGTAGTCGAATGCCTTCTGAAAGTAACTCAGCGATTCCGATGACTGTCCATTCTGATTCAGGGATTCGCCAATTTGCTGCCGGACCAACGCGAGGTTGTCCACCTCCCCGGCAGCCTCCAATTGGGCCGCCAGACAACGAAGTACAGCAACACGTCGCGCTGGCGCAGGCTTCAGGGCTTCAGCCAGTTCAGCCAGTCCGGCGCGTGGCGCTAGGGGCAGAACAGGCTGGAGCGAAACCCATGCCTGCTCCCGAAGTTCCGTCAGCGGTTGTTTTGACGGACTGAGCTGGCTCACCAACCATCGAAACTGACCCGCACCGGGAATACCCGCAATGGCTTTGATCGCTGTAATGCGAAGTGCGATGGGTTCGGCGGGCCGTTCGGCCAAGGCCATGACAATGGGTAAGGATGCCGGGTCATGGAACTCGCCCAGCTTGATCAATGCTGCCTGTCGGACGGCAGGGGGCTGGGTCTGCTCCGTGAGCGTTAGGAGGGTTTGCAGCTGCACCGACGGGTCGGGCAATAGAATCGCAATGGCCGCCGCCCGAACAGGGGTGGTCAGTGGGTCCGTGACGCTTGACGCGGAAGTGACCGTACCTGCGGATTGGCGACGAAGCAGTTCGAGTGCCGCACCGTTCACGCTGCGAACTTCATCCGAGCCGGCGGCGATGATGACCGGCGCCAGTTCAGCCAGCGATTTGGCCGCCTCAATCACCACGTGCGTGGCGGGGTCTTCCAAGCATCGCAACAGGACCGGTACGGCCTTCACGTCGCCAACCGGACCCAACGCGCTGGCCTGTGCGGCCCGGGCGTCGGCATCACGCTCACGGGAAAGCTGATCGGTCAGATCCTGAGCAGACGGACGGTCATTCAATACGGCCAACACCAGTGCCACCTCCCGGCGGACCGACGGGTCGGAATCGGCGATCCCACTTCGAAGCTGGGCACGCACATCGGCAGTGGGCGGGCGACCCTCGGCGGCTTCTGTGCGGATCAGCCGCGCGGCGGAGGCACGCAAAGTAGGGGCACCGCTCCGCAGCATTTCCAGCAGCCAGGCCGGGCCGTCAGCCTCGGGAATTCGCTGCAGCTGGTCCTGCAAATCAAGAGTCAGGGCTGAGGCAAGGTCCGCCGCGTTGTGCCGGGCCACCCTGTATTCGCGGTCGCGTCGAGTGAGAACGGCGAGGCGGAAGTCGGTGGGGGACAGCTCGCGGTTGGTTGCCCACCAGTCTGACCACGGGGCCGTGTAAAGCGGATCACTCGATATACCGGTGAGTTGCCGCAGGCCGTCAGCAGCGGCTTGTCTCACGGTTGCCGGCAGCGATGCATCGCCGACGACCTGTAGCAATAATGGCGGAACGCTTTTGTCAGGAAACTCCCCGAGGGCCCTCAGTGCCGCACAGCGACTCGCATCGGGAAGCCCGGGATCACTAGCCGCCGACCGCAGAAGGTTGGCGATCTGGCCACCCGGACCAGAAACGCACAACGCCGCGACGGCCGCTTCTGCCAACGAACGATCGGCCCGAATCAGCGCGGTCAACGGGACGACAAACCGAAGCTCTTCCCGGCCCAAGCCCCCTAAACTCCTTGCGATGGCTAATTGGACGGTCGGCTGGCTGGCATCGGCCAGAAGTTCGGCCAAGCGGTTTGATGTCGCCTCGTCGCGGAGGTCGAGAAGTCGGGACGCCGCTTCTTCTCGGCCGGAAGCCGTCGCCGCGACGTCGCCCAGTGTCTTGAAATACTCAACAGTCTTTGGATCGGCGGCCGACACCGGCGGGGCAACAGACTGGGCCATCGCCAGCTCGCTGGAAACGCCGAGACACGCCACCGCAATCCAAGCCGCTCTCCATACCGGATTCATCCGGGCGGTCCGCAGGTTCCTGCTATGTACGGGGTTGTTGGAGGGCATGGTAGCGATAGAGTCTTTTCGGATTGATATGGAATTAAAGGGTAGGATGAGCCGACGTTCGGGGAAAGAAATGGGCGATAAAAACTGTGGCCCTTCCTTTGAGTTATGACACGCAGCGGATCCCATGGTCAGGTGTTAGATGTCATCGGTAACGGCCGACTGGCCGTGACGTTGTCGATCGGTCGTTCTGCGTTGCCCGTTGCCGGAAGCTGGTCGGGCCTGCCCGAGGTGGCGGCAGGGCTGGCTGTCACCCAGGCTCACTGGTCTCGCGGCGATATTGCCGGAGCGCTGGAGGCCACCGCAAGGTTGTGGCGTCTGGACCCGGAGGACCGTCTGGTCGTCTTCTGGCGCGTCGTCGTGCTGGCGGCGGGCGCCCAAGCGGGCACTGCCGCAACGGACAAGGGTCAGTTCGTCACAATTTTGCACAGGGCCCGCCTGCTGTGCCGGCTCAGGCCGATGGAGCTGGCAGATCTTGGAGTGGTGGCTCTGGAGTTGAGGCTGAAGCGGTGGGGCGGCCGACTGCTACGCGACGCCGTGGACGCCTGCAACACGCCCGGAGAAATCAGGCACCTGTTGCAACTGGTGGAAACAAGTGGCCCAGCCGCAGACCGGTTTGTCCACGCGCGACTGCTGGCGAGATTTCCTTCCGAGCAGGTGTTCCGTCTGGCCGTGGCCCGGCAACTGGTTGCGGGCGGACGATATGGCCGGGCGCTGCGAGTCCTGGGGAACGCTCGCGCGGGAGAAACCGTCAGCCTGGAGCTGTTGCGGTTGCGGGCGCGTGCTGAAGTGGCTGGCGGATGGTTGGGCCGGGCACGGCGGTCGGCAAGGCAGTTGGAGCAATTGGAGCCGGTGGATGAGACGGCGGCAGCGGTTCATCTGGCGATCCGCCTCAGGCTGGCCGGGCGGGTCCTGCGAAGTGCAATTCGCAACCGTGTGCGGGGCTGGCTGGCGTTCGGGAAAAAGTAAGCCCTTACTTGCGTTCAGGCTTTGCCAGTGGACCGGGAAGGCTTCGTACTTTCACTACGATCATGGTGATGTCGTCGGTCCGCTTTGCGATACCGGCAAACTTGCGAACCTCCCAGAGCAGTGCCTGCGAGACTGTTTCGGCCGAGTCGACACCGACAGAGACGCGCTGAAACGCCTCCTTCAGGCGGACTTTGCCGAAGGTCTGGTCCTGAAAGTTCATCGCATCGGTCAGGCCGTCGGTGTAAAGAAGCACTATGTCGTCCGGGTGCAGTTCAAACGAGGCCTGAACAAACTCTTCATCCGGATTCAGGCCCAGAACCATGTTGAGGCTGGCCAGCTCAAGCACCTTGCCGTCGCGCAAAATCATGGGCGGCGGGTGTCCGGCATTGCAATAAGTCAGGCGGAGATTCACAGCATCCAGCACGCCATAAAAAAGGGTGACGAACTCGGCAGGGCGGGTGTCGCGACACACCATGCGATTGACTCGGCGAAGGACTTCGTACAGGTAAAAGACGTTGTCAACCTGCGCGCGGAGGGCCGAGCGTACCGCCGCCATGATCAAGCTGGCAGCCACGCCTTTGCCGGACACATCGGCCACGACCAGGCCGGTGTTTGACAGGGGCAGGTCGATGAAATCATAGAAGTCGCCGCCGAGTTCATAGCAAGGGACGTACACGGCGGCAAAATCCACCTGCGGCAGTTTTGGTGGGTCGTGCGGCATCATTCGCAGCTGCACGTCGGCGGCCATGGCGATCTGCTTTTCCAGTCGCTCCGCCTCCAGAGCTTCGACGTTAAGCCGGGTGTTTTCGATCGCGGCCGCAGCCTGCGCGGCAATGCTTTTCAGAAGATCGATCTTCAGCGGCGGGAAAATCTGCTCTTTCTCGGTATAGACGCGGAGCACGCCAACGGCCTCACCTTTGTATCGCATGCCGACCGAGAGCATCGAGACGACGCCCTCGCGGGCGGACTCCCGCTTGTATTGGACCCTCGGGTCTTCCGTCATGCGGCGAACATACTCGTAGCCCTTCGGCCCGAGGGCGACGTGGTCGATGCCGCTGCGACTGAGGCTGATCCGCCCCTTGTTCACGTAGGAGGCGGAAAGGTTGTGCGCGGCCTTGATGACGAGCTCGTCCTTTTCGGCGTCAATCAGGCGCAGGCTAGCTGCCTTGCAATCCATGATGTCGACGACCACCCGGACGGTGCGGTCCAGCACCGTCTGCAGATCGCGTGCATCGGCCAGCATCATCGTGACGGTGTTCAGCGCAGAAAGCTCATTGACGCGCTGACGGAGTTGGTACTCCTGATAGCAAAGCCGGGCGACGGCGTTGGCCAGAATGTATAGGAACTGGATGGCGGCGACGCGGGTCTCTCGGGAACGTGTCAGCTGTGACGCCGTCGCCTTAAGCGTTTTGGCATCGATACCGAGCTTCTCGGCGAGGGCGTGCAGCCGTGTTTCGTCGAGATGTGCCGCAGCCGAACCGGGCGTCATCCGGATGGTGCCAAGCCGGAAGTTGTTGACGACAATGGGCGCTACGTACTCCCGCCCTTCGCGGCTGGGTCCGTCGGAGGGGGCAGTGCCTGCGGCAGAGGGTTCCGTGGACCCGTCGAGTTTCGCCTCCGACTGTTCGATGGCCAGCTTGCGCGACAGGAAGTCTTTGGTCGGGGTGGGCTGGGTGAGAAGTCGGCCGTCGGCATCCGTGATGCGCGCTTTCACGTTTGCGATGGACGCGAATGCGTCCTGGATTTCCTGCAGCGTGGGCAGGTCCAGAAAGTCCGTCAGGTGAAGTGAATCCTGCGGAGGCGATGAGGCAGCGTTGGCCGTGTCGGCAGATTGGGTCATCCGTGTCCCGTTACGTATCGATCGAGTATCGACTGTACGATACCCGAAACGACCTTTGAATATCGGAGCCTGTCCGAGGATGCCGCAGAGCGAAAAATGCCAAATTGTGCTGATTCATGGCTTCCCACTTGACAGGCGGGTGTGGGACGCTTGCGCCCGGTCATTGTCAACCCAAGCCACCTGCCACGCTCTAGATCTGCCCGGCTTCGGTGCCAACAACCTGACGGCCCTGACGATGGCAGATTTTGCCGAATACGTAGCAGGCTATATCCACGAAACCATCGGCGGGCCAACGTTCGTCGCTGGGCTGAGTATGGGCGGCTACGTGGTGCTGGAGTTGCTGGCGATGCGGCCAGAGTTGGTCCGCGGAGTGGTATTGGTGGACACCAAAATTGTCGCCGACAACGAGACCCAAAAAACGAACCGTAACCGGATGATTGACGCGGCCCGCAGCGGGCCAGCGGCCATCGTCAGCGAGATGTTGCCAAACATGACCGCTCCCGGCATGGCGGACCGTGACCCGGAGGGTTGGCAGACGTTGCAGACGATCATGCAGACTGTAACCAGCAAAACCATGATGGCGTCGCTGGCCGCCATGCGGGATAGGCAGGATCACACCCAAACCATTGCCCGCACCAAGGTACCCGTCCTGGCGGTCGTGGGTGCCTTGGACGCCATCACCCCGCCAGCCTGTGCCGATCAGGTCTTGGCCGCCAATGCCGCGGCCCAAAAGATTGTGATTTCCGGCGCAGGACACATGGCCCCTTTGGAAGCGCCGCAAGCGGTCGCTGCCGCGATCTCGGGATGGGTTGACACGGTGGCCAGAAAGTGAGCCCTGCCCTATGAGTTTGATTCTGGGGATCGAAAGCACATGCGATGAGACGGCAGCTTCTGTCGTGCGCGACGGCGATAAGGTGCTCAGTAACGTCGTCGCCACGCAGTTTCACCTGCACGCCCGGTTTCGTGGCGTTGTTCCTGAGATTGCCAGCCGTGCCCACATTGAGAACATCCTGCCAGTGGTCACGCAAGCTCTCTCAGACGCGGGCGTAACTGCGGCAGAGTTGGACGCTGTGGCAGTCGCTCACCGGCCGGGGTTAATCGGTTGTCTGCTCGTCGGTGTGACTGCGGCCAAGACACTGGCGTGGTTGCTCGGCAAGCCACTGCTTGCGGTTGATCATGTGCACGCCCACCTCTATTCAGTGCGTCTGGACCAGACACCGCGAGTCGAATTTCCCGCCGTCGGTCTGGTTGTGAGCGGCGGACACACCGCTTTGTATGGCATGGACGGTTGGCAGGACGTCCGCCTGATCGGCGCCACCATCGACGACGCCGTTGGTGAGGCTTACGACAAGGTTGCGGCCATGCTTGGCCTGCCATTTCCCGGTGGACCGCAAGTCGCCAGGCTGGCCGACGGCGGCAACGCGAAGGCATTCGCATTCCCCCGCACACTTCTCGGTCGTGAATCTCTGGACTTCTCCTTCTCAGGATTGAAAACAGCAGTGCTCTACGCGCTAAACGGCATTCCGGGCAAGCCCCGTTCTTCGCCCGCCGGCCCGCAGGAACTGGCGGATCTCGCGGCCAGTTTTCAGGCAGCGTGCGCCGACATTCTGGCAACAAAGGTCGCGCGGGCGGTCCATCAGACGGGTGCGCGCTCGGTCATTGTCGGCGGCGGCGTATCGTCGAACCTGGTCATACGCGCCCGGCTCATGACACTTGGGTTGCCGGTGCATTTGCCGATCGGAAAGTACTGCACCGATCAGGCTGCGATGTCGGCAGGGCTGGGGGAGCTCATGCTACGAAACGGCCAGACAGCCGGACTGGACCTTGAGGCAATACCTTTTTCAGTGATCACCCGATGAGCAGACCACCGCGGAAATCCACCTGGCCGCCCTTGCCGGCCCGTCCAGCCGATGGCAACAAGGGGACTTTCGGGCGCGTTCTCATCATCGGCGGACAGGCAACCATGCTCGGTGCGCCCCTTCTAAGCGGACGTGCAGCGTTGGTTTGCGGCAGCGGGCTTGTGCAGGTCATTGTGCCTGCCGACCACCTCGCCGCCACGCTGGCGGCGCAACCGGAACTGCTGGGCGGAACACAAGAGGACCTTCTGGCATTGGCCGCCGCACTGGAAAAGGCCGATGCCATTGCGGTCGGCCCCGGCTTGGGTCAGCGGCCAGCAGCCGAGGCACTTTTGAACCTCGCGCTGGCAACCGACAAACCAGCTGTCATCGATGCCGATGCACTAAATGTGCTGGCCGTCCGACCCGATTGGCCGACGAACATGAACGGCCGTGTGCTGACGCCCCACCCCGGTGAGATGCGTCGACTGCTCCATTATCTTCCGGGCAACAAAGTCGTCCCGACGGAAGAGTCCGGCCGCATCGAAGTCGCCACTTCAGCGGCCACGGCATGGAACTGCGTCGTCGTCTTGAAGGGATCCCGCACCGTCGTGGCATGGCCCAGCGGTTACGCGGTGAATCCAACCGGAGACGTCTCGTTAGCAAAGAGCGGTACGGGCGATGTGCTGACCGGGGTCATTGTCAGCCTGATGGGTCAGGGTCTTGCGCCCTACGAGGCAGCTATGGCCGGTGTCTGGGTGCACGGACAGGCTGGCGAAAATGCTGGGAAAGAGTTGACTCAAAGAGCCGTACTGGCCAGCGATGTCATTACTCACCTGCCCGGCGCGTTTCTTGAATACGGGCGCCGGTATGGCGGAGGCCCCTAGCCACAGGGTTACTTTTTGGGCATCGCCAGCAGCACCGCCACAAGCATGCCGATGGCCACAACGAACAGTCCACCAGCCAGCACCAGCAACCAGGTATTACGCCGCGACTGTGATTGCAGCATCTCCTGCATCTGCTGGTCACGTTCACGGATGGCGTCGCGGACCTGTTCCAAAACCTGAACGCTGCCGGTGCTGCTGCGCGTGGCGGCACTGACGGCGCTACTGAATTGCGACAGGCTTTCGGAAATTGACTGGTCATGTTCGCCCAGCACCTCCAGACGGTCGCTGATGGTCTCCATCAAGCGCTTCTGGTCTACGTTGGAACCCCCAACGCGTTCCATCGTAGAGATCAACTGTCTCACCTGATTGTGTTGCTGGTCGATGTGAAGGCGGATGGCCGACAAGGCCTCGGTCTGTAACCGACTGCTTTCCGGCAAAACTTCCAGCGCCCGTGGCAGATGCGAAAGATAGGTCATCAACTCTTCGTGCCGGCGCCCCTGCCGCTCAATGCTGTCGCGCATCGAGACCAAAAGATCTGTCAACGACGTGAACGATTGTTGCAGGTTGGCCACCGCAGGGTCGCGCCGCGAGAACGGGCGAAACATCCCCGGCTTTACCTCGCTGGCGTGCGGATCAAGGTCAATAGACGACTGAAGGAGTGGCAAATCGTCATCGCCCCCGCCGAACATTCGGCGAAGCGATCTTCCCATACGGCCAAATAGACCAATAGAAGCACTCATTGCGACTCCGGCGGACTCTTGCGGCGACAACTCACCGTAGACCCACATTGTATAAGACTTTAGCATCGTAGGGAGTGTGGTCAAACCGTCTCATTTTGCTCCTTGGCCCATGGGTCTCACTGGCCGCCGTTTTTACGGCTGCCCTGAGCGGTTGTGACAAGGCGCCCCCCCCGTCCACAACCCCGGCCGCCCCGGTACCCGGAACAGTAGCGTGCCTCGTGCCCGCAGTGACGGATCTGATGATCGGAGCGGGTCTGGGGCAGCATCTGGTGGCGGTCAGTTCGTTCGATCGCAATCGCCCCGATTGCGCCAAACTGTCGGTGGTCGGTGATTATCAAACCGTTGATTGGGAACAACTGGCCAAGGTTCGCCCGGCCGTCATTATCACTTTCGTCGCCCCCGGCCGACTCCAACAAGGATTTGTCGAACACGCTTCGAGATTAGGCATCCAGCCCGTCAACCTTCCAATTGAGACGATTGCCGATGCTGAAAGGACATGTCTGCAACTCGGCAGGTTGACCGGTGATCTGCCACCAGCAGAGCAAGCAGCCAAGCAGTTTCGCCTCGCCCTGAATCAAATTGGAACGGCCAGCCAAGGTCACACACCGCCCAAAGTTCTGCTGGTGATGGGCGAAGCAGGGAACCATTTGGCCGGCCCGGGCACCTTTCTGGACGAACTATTGACACTGGCCGGTGGCACCAATGCCGCGGCGTCGGTGTCAAGCCCCTACCCCTCGTTGGACCGCGAAGCGATTTCCCGGCTGGCCCCCGAAGTCATCCTGATTTTGTTGCCCGGCGGTCAATCGCAGGCCGCGGCAGTGCGCGACCAATGGCTGAAGCGGACTGAGCTTCCAGCCGCCATTGCGGGCCGGGTCCATGTGCTGACGGGCGAGCAAGTCATGCAGCCGGGTTGGTCGATGGTGGGTACGGCCCGGGCCATGCAGGAGGCTCTGTCGGCTCCGGTCAACACGTCTGCCAACGGTGGCCGATAAGGTGGATTGATGCTCTGGACCGCCCGTCGACAGGCCATATCGTGGTTTCTTTCCGCCATCGCATGGGCGGTCACAGCCCTTTGCTGCCTGATGATCGGCTCGACCGGTATCGGGTTTCCTGACATGTCGCAGCCAGAGGTATTGGGCTTTCGGCTCTCTGCCGTGTTGGTTGCATCATTGGTCGGTGCCGGACTGGCGGGCAGCGGGTTGGCCTATCAGGCGGTTCTACGAAACCCGCTGGCAGACCCCTACCTTCTCGGTGTCTCTGGGGGAGCGACGTTGGCCACATTTGTCCTCCGGTACCCGGCTCGCGCATTGACCTGGCCCGATGCGGTCGTTTCAGGCGGTGTTCAGGCGGCCGCGTTTTTCGGGGCAATGGTGGCAGTGGTGATATGCCTCGCTTTGGGACGTGAAAAATCCGGCGCGGGCGGCGGAAGGCTAAGTCCGACGGGCCTGATTCTCGTCGGCGTCATCATCTCCACGATGTGTGGGGCGATCTTGCAGTTTATGCTCGCGATCTGGCCCGAAGCCGGTGCACTGACAGGCGGCGCGATGGCTTTTCTATTGGGTGGCCTGCAGCCCGATGTACCTTCCTGGGCCTTCTGGACGGCCTTTGCGGTTATCGCCATATCCGTTGCGGGGATGATGGCCCTCAGCGGCCGGTTCACTGTTTTGTCCGCCGGGCCGTCGGCAGCAAAAACCATGGGCGTGCCGGTCGAGCCGACGCGGTGGTGGGGGCTGATTCTGGGTTCCGCCATGGCAGCGGCGGCCGTCAGTATCTCAGGACCCATCGGCTTCATCGGCCTGATAGCACCGCACATTGCCCGCATGGCCGTCGGCCCGGACTATCGAAAGTTATTGGCCCCAACCGTCGCCTGTGGGGCAATCTTACTCTGCTGGGCCGATGCATTGTCGCGTGGGCTGTCGGCCCAAGGCGCACTGCGCGTAACGCTGCCGGTCGGCGTTCTGACCGCATGCCTGGGCGGTCCGTTCTTTGTCCTGATTCGCATGCGGCAACGCCGGGGCCAGAGTGGTGCCGGTGTGGGGGTGGGTGGCGGAGGAGGGGCCGATGAGTAGTCACATGGCGGGCCCGTTGATCTTGTCAGCCGTGGGCGTTGGCGTGGCCTACGGCAAACGTCCGGCCGTCATGGACGTAGCGATCACATTGCCCGCCGGTCGGATCATTGTTCTTGTGGGACCGAACGGTTCGGGCAAGTCCTCGCTGATTTCTGCACTGGCAGGACTGGTGCGGTGCGCCGGCACGGTCCGGTGGTGGGGCAAATCACCCGCGGAGTGGGGCGTCCGCGCATTCGCCCGGCAGGTGGCGGTCCTAAGCCAGAACACTTCTGCCGATCCTGCAGCCACAGTGGCGGAAACACTACTCATGGGGCGCTTTCCGCATCATGGGTTGCTGGGTCTGGAAGGTGCACGCGACCGTGAGGTGTTGCGCATCGTCTCAAATCAGCTGGGCCTGACGGAACTGCTGAAGCTTGAGATGTACACGCTCTCCGGGGGTTGGCGGCAACGCGTGCTGCTCGGACGTAGCCTCATGCAGGAGCCACGTGCCCTGCTGCTGGACGAACCCGAGGCAGGGCTCGACTTTCAAGGCCTGCACGAGCTGGCATGGACGCTGCGGTCACTCGCGTCCGATGGACTGGGGATTATCGTGGCCTGTCACGACATCCCATTTGCAGCCGCGGTCGGCGGTAACGACGCCGGGAATGACGGCGAGGTCATCTTGATGGGCGGCGGCCGAGCCATAGCCACTGGCCCCGCCCGCACGGTCTTGGAACGAGATCGCCTCGAGGCTGTCTACCGTGTACCGATGGCGGCGTCACTGGGCTGGCCGGCGATTGACTTTGCCACGCCGCCGGTAAACCTTGCCCGCCGCCTCGACCAGCCGGTCGATCTGTCGCGTTGAAACAAACCACGGCGTGCTGACCCGCAGAAAAGTTTTGCCGCCCGCTGCGGTCGCCGGGGCTTCGATTCCGTGGGCGTACATCGCGTCTCGAAACTTGATGAGTTGAGGCGATTCTAGTGCCGTGTCGGCCACCTCAAACGCAGTAATGCTGCCACCGGAAAGCTCGTCGCCGTCCGGTGTGGCGCATTGGAATCCTGCCCCGGCCATATGGCTGCGTAGATAATCGCTGAGGTAACGCGTTCTAGCCCAGATGGACCGGTCGCCTCCGAGGAGGTCGCGGAATGCGATGGCCTCTGGCACGACCATTTGCGGTACGCGATCGTCCGTACCATGGAATTCCAGATTCCACTGCCAGAAAGTCCCACCAATATTACTGTCGGTGAATCGCCGGGCAGGGTCGTACCCGTAACCCCAGCTCGTGATGACGGGCTGAACCAGCTCGCGAAGATCCTTGCGGGCGTGCAGAAATCCGCTGCCCGCCGGACACATCAGCCACTTGTGCGAGTTGGCGACATAAAAGTCGGCAGCAGCGATGGCGCGTTTCACCGGAATGGCGCCCGGCGCATGGCTGCCGTCGACGACCGTGGTGATGCCCGCGCTCCGCGCCCGGCGGCAAAGTTCCTCAACGGGCATGATCAACCCTGTCGTGTAGTTGACATGCGACAGGTGCAACACCCGGGTCCGCGCCGTCACGGCAGACCAGATGGTCTCCACCAGTTCACTGGGCGTATTGGGAAAGTATGGGATGCTGACGCGAACGATTTTCGGTCCGCGGGCCGGTCCTTCGTCTACCTGGCGCTGCCACGAGTTCGTGCACGCTCCGTATTCATGGTCCGTGCCCAGAACTTCGTCGCCCGGACGGAGTCTGACGGCAGTGGCGGCCAGATTCATGGCCCACGTCGCATTCGGCACTAGCAGAAGATTCCCCGCGGCACACCCCAAATATCCGGCCAGCGCTGCTCGCGACTTCTGTAGCAGGACCGCCTGCTTGCGCCAGAGAAAAGTACTGGGTTCGGCCGCCAGCTCAGCACGAAGCGACTGCGCGGCATCGAAGACAGGTTTGGGCGTCGCCGAGAGCGTCCCGGCGTTCAGGTTGATGTGCCCGGCCGGTGGGGCGAAGAGATACTTCCGGGCTAGACGGTTCCAGCCGGCTTCGTCGGAAGGATTTAACGAAGTCTGACTCCGGGGCTTTGATGGGCGGGCTGTTTTTGCCATGGCTCTTTCAGTTCGGGTGGCCGGGAACGTAATGCGTTGGGTCAGGGACCAGCGCGGCCAGAAACCCCTTGCGCCGCAGGATGCAGCTGTCGCAGTGCCCACATGCCAGACCGTCCGGAGAAGGGTCGTAGCAACTGTGGGTCATGGCGTAGTCCACACCCAATGACTGTCCCCATTGGATGATCTGGGCCTTGGTCTTGTCGATGAGCGGTGTATGCAGGCGAATCGCAGGCTGCCCGGTGGCCAGTCCCTCGACCCCGGACCGCGTGGCAAGATTCGCCATCTGTTGAAATGCCGCGATGTATGCCGGACGGCAGTCGGGGTAGCCGCTGTAATCCAACGCATTGACGCCGATGAAAATGTCCCGGCAGCCGGTCACCTCGGCCAGTGCCAGCGAGAAGGATAGGAAGATCGTGTTACGGGCGGGGACGTATGTAATCGGAATGCCATGCGACATGTCGTCGGCCGGACGATCCTTCGGCACTTCAATATCGGCCGTCAGCGCACTGCCACCAAAGGCTCGCAGATCGATGGTCGCCACCCGATGGCTGGCCCCATACTTGGCTGCAAGGGCTGCGGCGGCTTTCAGCTCGTGCCGGTGTCGCTGACCGTAGTCAAACGCGATGGTGTGCAGGGCCCCGAACCCCTCGGCCCGCGCAATAGCCAGACACGTGGCTGAATCTAGCCCACCGGACAACAGCACCACAGCCCCCAACTTGGAATCTTCACTGGACATGTGCCCCAAGTTTCGCCTGTGATCGGGGTTGCGTCCATGAGCGGCCAGCACGGGTCGGTAACGCCGGATTTGAAGCGCGGGGCCAGTGGCGATACCGTCTCGGGCCTCCCATGAAAATCCACGAATATCAGGCACGTCAGATCATGTCCGAAGTCGGCATTCCCGTACCCCCGGCCGAGGTGGTACGAACCCCGCAAGAGGCAGAGGCGGCTTACAAAAAGTTCGGCGGCATGTGCGTCGTCAAGGCGCAGGTCTACGCCGGCGGCCGCGGCAAGGCCGGCTTCGTGAAACTGGTCAAGTCGGCCGAGGAGGCCAAGGCCGCGGCCACGTTCATGCTTTCCAATCGGATGACGTCGTACCAGACGGGGCCGGAGGGCGTTCCGGTCAATGTTCTGATCGTCGCGCCCGGCGTGGACATTGCCAAAGAGTACTACCTGGGCATGACCATCGACCGCACGCACAACACTGTGACAGTCATCGCGAGCAGCGAGGGCGGCGTCGAAATCGAAGAAGTGGCTAAAACGCATCCCGAGAAGGTGCTCAAAGCTCCGCTCCACCCGACCCTCGGCCTCGCGTCCTTCCAGGCCGCTGACATCGCCTACGCTTTAGGCTTCAGCGGTGTTCACGCCCGCGAGGCGGCCAGCATCATCAGCAAGCTGGCTCAGGTGTTCATCAAGACCGATGCCAGCCTCGCGGAGATCAACCCGCTGGTTGTGACGAAAGATGGCAAGTTGCTCGCCATCGATGCCAAGTTCAACTTCGATGACAACGCCGCGTTCCGCCAGAAGGCGATTGTGGCGATGGAAGATGAATCACAGGAGCGGCCGCTGGACGTCCGGGCCAAGAAGGCCGCACTGAACTACATCGCGCTCGACGGAAACATCGGCTGCCTGGTCAACGGTGCCGGTCTGGCCATGGCGACGATGGACATCATCAAACTTCATGGTGGCGAGCCGGCCAACTTCTTGGACGTTGGCGGCAGCGTGACAGCGGAAGGTGCCCGGGAGGCCTTCGATATCATTCTGTCCGATCCGAACGTGAAGGGCATCCTAGTCAACATCTTCGGCGGCATCGCCCGGTGCGACTTGATCGCCGATGCGCTGGTGGCTGCCGGACGCGGGATCGGTTTCAAAGTACCGGTTGTTGTGCGGTTGGAAGGCACAAACGTCGAAAAAGCCCGAAAGATACTGTCGGATGTGCAGGCCGAACTTCCCATGATCCAACCCGCCACAGACCTGACCGATGCCGCGAAGAAAATCGTGGCCGCGGCCGTCAAATAGGCCCGATTGGCAGGTCCGTTACTGCAGGCGGAAAAACGCGATGGCATTGGCGGTGGTCAATGTGTCGGCCTCGGCAATCGTCAGACCGCGCGCACCAGCCACCGTTGCCAGCACGTGCTGCACCAGTGCAGGTTCGTTAATTTTCTGACTTCGCAACGGCTCCGGACTCAGGTAGGGGCAGTCCGTCTCGATCATGACGCGGCGGGCTGGCAGGTCGCGAACCACATCCCTCAGCCGCTGATTGTTCTTGTACGTCACTGCGCCGGTAAACGAAATGTGGTACCCCGCAGCCGCGATCAAAGAGGCTTCGACTTCGGTCCCGGTAAAGCAGTGGAACACGCAAGCCACCGAAGGGAACTCGGCCAAGATTGGCACAATGTCCGTAACCGCTTCTCGGCAATGAATCACCACTGGTTTTTCGAGATCCTTCGCCAGATTTAGCTGGCACCGCAGAATCGCCGCCTGATGCTCTTTCTTCGCCCCCGGGTGAAAATAGTCCAGCCCGATTTCACCCATTGCCACACACGCCGGATGCGCCATCAACGCCGGCAGGCGATCGATATCGGTTGGTTCAAAATCCTTGCAGTAGCACGGATGAATCCCGGCTGTGAAGTGCAGCCGAACGCCGTGTCGGCCGGTCCACTCCTGCACTAAACAAAGGGCTTCCAGCCCGTCCTCGGGCGTGCAGCCGATGGTGATCACATCCGTTACACCCGCCGCCGCCGCGCGTGCCATGACCGCGTCAAGCTGGTCTTTCAGCCGCGGATCAGTGAGATGGGCATGCGTGTCGATCACCGGCAGGCAGTCTTACGCCGTCGGCAGTCGATGGCAATGGCCGGTCAACCGCACAGCGAGATGCTCGATTCCATTCTGTCGGACGGTGGCGGGAAATCGATGCTGTCCGCCGCCTTCGCTGCCCTTTCCTGACCCATCTGGTGCATGAGCATGACCCAGGTTTCCCGCTGGTACTTAAGCAGGCCCACGGCTTCATCCAGCGCCTCCATACGGTGCGACATGTTTGCCTCAACCACGCGCTTGTAGATGTAGTTGTAAAGCGCCGCCAGCCGCTTGCACAGGTCAGGGTTGGCATCGTGCCGTAGCGAGGAATTCAACTCCAGCACAATCTTCTGGACCTTTGTCAGCAGGTCGTAGCTTTCATCCCACTTCTTGTCTGTCAGCGGCTTGCGGGCCTGTTCGGCGAACCGGATGGCACCATCAAACAGCATCATCTGCAGCTGTTCGGGCGTGGCCGTGAGCACCTTGGTCCGAAAGTAGCTGTTGGCCGGACTGGCGGCTGCGGGCCTGCGTTCTTTATGGTCCATCATGTGTGCGGTTCCAACGTGAGTGGCACGAGCGATTACTTAGTAGTGTAAGAAAGGTTCGTGAAGCTATTCAGGGCAGTTTGTTGTCCCTGCAACTTTGCAAGCGATGTTTCCAAATCGGCAAACTGCTTCTGCAGCTGTGCCCGTTTGGCCGTCAGCCGGTCGTTCAGCGTAGTGATTCGCGACTGGAAGACATTATTATTGTCATCGACCGTCTGGCTGGACTCAGTCAGCGAGCCATTCACCGGGTCAATCAGCTTGTTGACTGCGTTCTGCAGAAGGTAGGCCAGTCCAAAGCCGGTCTGTTTGATCGATGTGGTGGTTTTGATTCCGTTGCTGTCAGTGGTCGATGTCGTACCCACGCCTGTCGAGGAATCGAGGGTGCTCGTCTGTGACGATAACTGATTACCTGCGCCATCGGTTGTGGTTACCGTCTGGTCCGTTCGCAGGGCAGTGAAGAGCTTCTGGACAGATGTCGGGTCAGCAATATACGCTGCCTGAAACTGCGTCGCGTCAAAACTGATCTGATTGTCCTTACCCACCGTCAGCCCAACTTGTGAGAACTGGGTGTATTTCCCCCCAGTAGCAATGCGCTGGCTCAGGGCGCTGAACAGCCCGCTCTGCAGCGTCGTGGTGCTGGAATCGCCCAGGAGGACCCCACCATTGTTGGTCGTGGTGTCGAACTTTGTGTACTTGCTGATCTTCGACGAAAGCGCGTTGAACGAGCTGACGAAAGACTGAATCTGTGAAACCGCCGTATCTGAACTTCGAGTGACCGTGATATTGACAGGCGAATTCGAGACACTTTGCAGCGTCAGATTCACTCCCGGCACAATGCCGCTGATCGTGTTCGACGTCGAGCTGATTGCAACCTGCGAAGAAGGATCGGAACCCAGATAAACAAGCGCGTCCTGCGCCGCTACCACGCCGGTCAGGCTCAATCCGGTCGTACCGCTGTCAATCGTATACCGGCCCGCACGCCCGGAAGCAGCAGAGTTCAGTGAAAGTCTCACACCCGTGCCATCATTCACAAGGTTGGCGTTCACGCCAAAGCCCAGGCTGCTGATGGCACTCTGAACCGAACTCAGCGTATCGCCTTGCTTGACCGTGACTGTTGCAGAATATGCGCCGTCAAGTGTCTTGCCGGTGCCCGTAGTGGACCCCGCAATCCGGAGGTCCTTGGCGGCCGTTCCACCGGTAAGATCGGTCACACTGAGAGAGCCAGCACCGCCGCTCGTATCGGTCAACAACAGTCCGTTACCGGTCTCATTCAACGAAGCCGTTACGCCCGCATTGCTGTTGTTGATCTTCTTGATCACGTCGCCCAACGTGCTGATGGTCGAGGCGGAGAGATCAATCTTGGTCGCCAGCCCATTCTTGTTCGTGACCTGAATGGTCGATTTTCCGATGCCGTTGCCGCCGTTCAGCGTCGACAAAAGCGAGTTGGTCGAGACATACTCACGGTTGAGCGTCTTGCCCTGAGCGATCGTCCCGCCACTGGCCACCGTACCGGTCAAACCAAGCGCGTTAGCCGTGTTGGTACCATCACCGTTGGCGACGATCAGATTCCCACTGCCCGAAGACTTGTCAAAGATCGCGATGCCAGTGCCGGCATCGTTGATCCTCGCACCGACCGATGCTCCGCTGGCACCATTGATGGCAGCCAGAACGTCTTTGACATTCGTGGCGCCCGACAGGTCAATCTGCGCTGTATTGCCGGCCCGGTCGGTCACCGAAAGGTTTCCCAGAGACAGTCCCTGGCCGCCATTCAACGTCTTGACGAGCACCGTGCCAAGTTTCGCAATCGTGTCGCTACCTGTGATGGTGTTCCCCGAAGCGCTGGCCGTCAGGCCCAGATCTGCCGCCGCCAGCGATTCATTCTGTGCCTTGACACCAAAAGTGCCGCCACCACCCGATACGTCTGTCAACTGCAGGCCGCGCGCACCAATCGAGGCCGTGAACTTTTGCGTCCCGCCAATGTTGCCAGCCTTGTTCAGCGCATCAACCACATCGCCCAACGTCCCGACACTGCCAAGGCTGACGCTGATCGTGTTGCCATCCGACGTCTGCACATTGAAATCCGTCTGACCCCCGCCAGCCGTTCGGATTCCAAGGCCGTCATTCAAGGCCGAAAGCTTTGTATTCCGCCCAACAGTGTTGATGTCCGAACCCACCAGATCGCCCGTGGCTGCCGACTTGGCAATGCCCAGTTCGCTGGCAGAAGTCCCGCCACCAACGTCCTCGATCTTTAGACTCCCCGCACCACCTGAGGCGTCGGTAATGTGCAGCCCATTGTCGTCAATGGTCGCCTTCACATTCACGCCTTGGGCCGTGTTGATCTTCTTGATGACGTCATCCAGCGTCGTCGCGCCCGTAATATCCACGACGCTCGTCCCGCCCGATTTGTCTGTCACCCGGAAACTGCCGGTACGAATCCCCTTACCGGCGTTCAAGGTCGAGAGGTCCACCGCAGAAGCCAGCTCGCCACCGCCCTGTCCGATCGTGATCGACCCGGCATTCAACGTGGCATTCCCGCTGCTGAACGCCTGACTGATCGATGACTGTGTCGTCACCAACCGGGCAACCCGAAAGCTGTACGACCCCGCCGCAGCCCCTGCCGCCACCGTCGCACTTGCTACGGTTGCGTCACTCGAACTGACCGAAGAACCCGCAAATGTCGAAGGCTTGATCAGCTGCCCGAGCGACAGGTTCAGACTCGTCAGCTGTGCTGTAAGGTCCGAATACGCAAGCTTGATCTGGTTATTCGTGGCAATGCGGCTCTTCAGCACATTCACTGGCCGCGTTTCCAGTGCAATGAGCTGATCAATGAGTGACGCCGTGTTGATACCGCTGATAAGGCCTGTAGTCGATGTAATTCCTGCCATAATGAACTCGCCGGATTAACATCTCCCCCGGCACTCCTTACTCTTGTTCATCGGCACAACCGCAGGGTTACCCAAACTACCGTCCGGTAAAACTGGAGCCTTTTTTATCGGCCATTGCGATAGCTTGCTGCAATCGACAGTGTTACAAGCACCGCACCGAGCGAAATCCACGGTCCGCCATAGGTCACCGGCCGAAACCGCAGTTCAATCCGGTACCGGCCCGGCCCGGGTATCGGGATGCCGATCAGGGCATGGTCGGCCGCTAGTGCCGGCGCCCACCAGGCAGCCTGCCCGCCATCCAGCGGCGTGAGGCGGTACTGCCAGCCCCTTGCGTACGCTGCCGAAATCACCACTACACCGTTGCTCCCGGCTGTCAGTCGGTAGGTTTTGGCCGTCTCTCCCTCTAACACCAGCCTGTCCAAAACCAATCCAGATTCCAGCCTCGACGTCGTGCTTCGCTCCACAGCCGCCTCTGTCCCGGATCGCGCCGCGCTCCCGCGTCGAGTGTCGAGCTCTATTGCCACAGAATGCCTTAGATCTGTCGCAGGATCCTCAAGCCATGCCAGCCGCGCGATCTTCTCGGGCAACACATGAACATCTTCCGCAAACCAAGCTTCACCAAGCCCATCGTTCACCCGCGCCGCTGTCGCCACACCCTTTCGGCGGTCGATCTCCAGCACCAACGACACGTTCCAAAGTTTCCCCAAGAGCGGCGAGTAAAGGCCCCCGAAAGAATCCTGATTGGCCTGTTCCGGCGGAATGCCCTGAGTCACCGCCATTACCTCGGCCGTACGGCGAAGAACCACCGGGTCGTAACCCCACACGCCAGCGATACCCAGATCCGCGCCCCGATTCTGCCAATGGTCGTCACGAATGATCGCACGGGTCCCCTTCGGCACGGCCGCAATGGCCTGCCGCCACGAGTCCGGCGGCTGTTCGGTAAACGTGAAACTGGTCGTCAATCGACTGGCAAATAAAAGTAGTTCTCCGACGGCAAGTGCAACCAACAGCCCGCCCCGCCGACGTGACGGAAATCGCACAGCAGGCCATAGAACCACCAGAAGCACCGTGAGGCACAACCCAAGGCACTCTGCCGACCGCTGCCCGGAAAACTGCAACCAGCTCGCCAGCGACTGGGGGGTCAACGCATTCAGCGGCATCAACGATCGACCGCCCTGAGCCACCTGCTTCAATACATACGCCCAACCGTCCACCGCCCAGCCCGCTCGTGACAGCGCGCCGACCGTCCAAACACCCAAGGGCACGGCGACCGCAATCCAAGGCGCCGCAAGGCCCCACTTAAGCCGCGTGGGCGAGAGTGACAGTCGCCCCGCGCTGGCGGATTTCAGAATGTCGTCCAGCGTTCGGGCCGCCATCAATCCCGCGATGAGGGCTACCGGCATCAACCACCGCCCCGGCACACGAAAACGGTCCATGCCGGGAAGGTGATAAAACATCCAGTCAAACGGAATGTGCTTCGGACCCAACGCCACCCCAACCAACAGCCGAATCGCAATCGCCGCCAAAATGGCCTTGCCCGGATGAAGCAAAAGACGACTGCTCGCCAGGCAGATCACCGTCAGCCCGATGAACGGCCAGACTTCCCAGATGAGCCACTCCCCCAGATACCGCGTCGTCACCAGATCGCCAAACGCATGCGGCGACAGACTGAGCCAAAAGTTCATTGCAGGCACTGAGTACGTCCCGGCAATCTCTATCGGCAGACCCGCAGACCGGTACGTTTCCGGCCCCATCGCCAGCCCCGGACCGATCTGCACCCACGCAATCCCAAACCCCAAGGTCGTACCGCCAACCCCGATCACCAGCTTGCTCAGTACCCGCCGGCGATCGCAAGCGAGCAGATACACCGCAAATACAACCGCGCAAACAAGCGAGATGTACGCGGGCTGCGGATAGCCAGCCAGCCATTGCATCCCTACCGCCACCGCAAGGACCAGCCCACAGCGAACGGGCACCAATCCGTCACCGCGCACAATGCGGTCAATCGCCCAGAGCATCAGCGGGAACCATGCGATCGCGCTCATCCACGTCATATGCCCAGGGAACAGGTGGCCGTACGTCGGCCCGGCCAGCATGAAAGTCGTCCCCGCGACGACCGCCGGCCAATCGCTGATGCCCCGTGCCCGGGCCAGCATCCACGTAAAAACCCCGGCCAGATAAACATGAATGCTCAGAAAGAGATTGACCGCCAGCCCGGTCGGCAGGATCAGATGCAGCCAATTCACCGGGTAAAAAATCGCCGATTGCCAGTTGGCAACAAACGGATACCCGCCGAACGCCCACGGGTTGGTCCACGGAATCTCTCCCCTGCCCACAGAGTCGTACCCCACTTGCAGCCACGGCAGAAATTGAGTGGCAAGGTCTTGTCGCTCGCCGCCCAACACATGCGTTTCCGACGACAACAACGTTGAGATGTGCAGCAGCCCGACCATGACCAGCAACACCCACGGGCCGAATGATTTTGGGCGGGCTTCGGTTTCGATACCAGCGAGCAAGGGTGGAGCATCTGACATGCGGTGCTGTACATTACCCCCATGCGTAACCCCGTGCATGTCCCAGAAAGTGACCGGTCAGCTTACAGGCTTTTGATCGCGATTGCGGTGCTGTTGGTCGTGACCCAGTGGGGCCAAATGACCGTCGCCCAGACACCCCTCCCCAGCGGCAGCGGCATGTTCACCCTGAGCGTCAAGTCGGTGCGAACGGTCAATCATGTGGCCGAAGCAAAGCGGCTCAAGGATCGCATCGCAAAGATCAGCGGCCTGCAGGGGTTTTATGTCGTGAGCGGTGAGTCAGAAAGTGTGATCTATTACGGCAGCTACCAGTCCATTGATGCCGCCAGCGGCTCCGAGGCCCAGCGAGCCCAATCCGACCGCCAGACCCTCAGCGCCCTGCACGATGAAACCGGCGCACGGTTTTTCGATCAGGTCTACTTCATGCCGGTCGTTCAGCCCGACCCCGCCGCCCCGGCCGAGTGGGATCTCAAAAATGCCAAGGGCTTTTACACGCTGGAAATCGCGGTCTACAAGGGCGACTCCCGGCGGAAACAGGCCGCCGTGGATTCCGTGGCTGAGGCCCGCAAGCAGGGCATCGAGGCTTACTTCTACCACGGCGAAGTCATGAGCAGCGTCTGTATCGGTACATGGCCGCAGGAAGCCGTCAGCATCACCGGCGGTGGCGACACAACCGCCCGACCGAACCAGGGCGTGATCGTTCTACCCTTCAACTCAGACAAAGGGGGTGGCGAAATCATCGACGAGCACGGCGAACGCATGAAGGTGGTGGCCCCGCCGCGCGTCGAGATCCTCGACCCCACCCTCCGATCCAGAATGCTTGAATACAAGGACTACGCCGTCAACGGTGAGGTTCGAATGGTCCAGCGGAAAGTGACGGCCACTGGAGAGGTTCAGGTCGTGCCATCCCAGTCTTCCAAACTGGTCCAGATTCCAAGAGACAGCCTGGTAACCCAGATGAGCCGCGCCGCCGGTCAAAACGGGTCCGGCCCAGCCAGCCAGAGCCCTGTGATGTCCGCCCCCACCGGCCAGTCGACCCCCGGCTCCGGCAAGCTTCAGGGCATCAAGTAGCTGCCAACTTCGACCGGAAAGAAACGCAGCAATGGCACGTCTGCTCATCGCCACGACCAATCAGGGCAAGGTTCTGGAGTTCGCCGAATTGCTCGCCGATCTCCGCAGCGTGGAAGTCATCGGCCTGCGCCAAATCGAAGCCGAGCTTGCACGCCAATGCCCTCCGCCTGAAGAAACCGGCCTGACATTCGAAGCCAATGCAGCAATAAAGGCCATTGCCTACGCTCAGTTCTTTGCCCTGCCCACGCTGGCCGACGACTCCGGCCTGGCCATCGACGCCCTCAACGGCAAACCCGGCGTCCACTCCGCCCGATGGGCACACATGCACCAGGCCGGTCTCGGCGACGCGGCCAACAACCAACTGGTGTTGCAGCAACTCGCCGATGCCCCCGCCGGACCTGCCCGCGCCGCCAGATTCGTCTGCGCGCTGGCCGTTGCCCTGCCGGATGGAACAACCGTCGCCACGGCCTACGGCGAAGTAACCGGAGAGATCCTGCACGCGCCGCGCGGTTCAGGCGGCTTCGGGTACGACCCGCTGTTTTTCATCCCGGCCTTGGGCATGACCTCCGCAGAATGTACGGCCGCTCAGAAACACGCCATCAGTCATCGCGGGCGGGCCGTGGCTGAGTTGAAGCAGGCACTGGGCAGGACGGGTCTTGCCAGCGCCGGATCACCTCTGTAACGAGTTCCGCCGTGGGCGTCGGCCCGGCGAGCCAGTGCACGCCTTCGAACCGCCGAAACCACTTCATCTGTCGCCGTGCGAGTTGCCGCGTGCCGATCTTGATCTGCTCGGTCGCATCGTCCAACGAGACCCGGCCCTCCAGATGGTCCAGCAAAACCCGGTAACCCGTCGCTTCTCCAGCGGTCCTCGAAAGCGGCCTCGGCAGCATGCGGACCTCTTCCAGCCACCCTGCATTCAGCATCAGCTTCGTCCGGGCGTTGATGCGGCGGTTGATGGCTTCTTTGTCCCAATTGAGGCCGATCCACAACGCTTCATGCCGCCGAATGCCCGATGCCCATGCCGTCTGAAAGTCAGAGATCGGCTTGCCGGTCGCATGGAAAACCTCCAGCGCTCGCAAAACGCGCTTCGTATCATTGGCGTGAATGCGCTCCGCCGCTGCCGGGTCTGCGCTGGCAAGCCGCGCGTGCAACACATCGGCTGGCTCTGCCCGCAAGGAATCCCGAAAAGCCAGGTCGCGCGGCGGCCCCTCAAAAAGGCCGTCAAACAGCGACTTGAAATACAGCGGTGTCCCCCCGCACAGAACCAACGGCCTGTCGCCAGCACCAGCGATCGTCCTGTCGGCCAGCGCCACGAAGTCTGCAACCGTAAAACTCTCGGTTGGCTCAACCAGATCAATCCCATGATGCCGGACTGCCGCCCGTTCAGCCGCTGTCGGCTTGGATGTCCCAATATTCATCCGCCGGTACACCTGCATTGAATCCACGCTCAGCAAGTCCGCACCCAAGCGTTGCGCAACCGCCATCGCTAGGTCGCTCTTCCCGGACGCCGTCGGGCCGATAATTGCAATGAGTTTCGAAGTCATGGGTGCGTTTCTGCCATTCGTGCGGCTGACTGCCAACAAGGCACAACGGGCCACAGATCAGTCCCAAAGTCCGCTTTTCCGTAAGTCATCAATTTACAGGAGCTTACCGCAACCCGCCTGCCCACAGTCGATGGCTCAAGGGTGCAAGCCCGACTGACCGACGGCATCCTGACCATCCCCCTCAAGAAGCGCCAGGAAGCCAAGCCGCAGAAAATCGTAGTCGAATAACGTCTCAGCTTGTTCCCAACAACCCTCGGGCGAAGCCCTCCTCATGCGGGGGCGTCCTCCGATTTCTCTCTGGCGTTGCCCAGCACGATGGCCGCGTTCCTCCGGAACTGATCCAGCTTCACCCGTTTCATGGCCGAGTGCCGCACCGCCACGTGGTAGTCGGCAAGGGTCCACTGCGCCACCGCAGCGGCATCGATCGTGCCAGACGGAAATCGTGGCAGGAACCGCGGGTCTGCCGTTTGCACCGCTTTGCGATTGTGCGGGCAAACATCCTGACAGATATCACAGCCGTAAAGCCAGTCTCCCATTTTCGCCGCAAGGCCGGCGGCGATCTCCCCTTGATGTTCAATCGTCAGATACGAAATACACTGCGCCGCATCCAGCGAGTACGGCGTCAACGCACTGGTCGGGCAGGCATCAAGGCATGCCGTGCAGGTTCCACAATGGTCCGTTTCTGCCGGCGACGGCGCCAAGTCCAGCGTCGTCAGCACCACCCCCAGAAAAATGAATGAGCCGATCTTCGGATTGATCACGCAGGTGTTCTTACCCACCCATCCGATCCCCGCCCTCGCTGCCAGCTCTCTTTCAGGAATCGGCGCCGTATCCACCCCGCATCGAGTCATGCAGTTCACATCCTGTTCCCGCAGCCAATCCGCCAGATCAAACAGCCTCCGTTTGATCGTTGCGTGATAATCAGGTGCCAACGCATACCGCGCGATGCGGCCCGGTACTTTTTGTTCTGGCGGCACAGCCTCCAGATCAACGTAATAGTTGATACCCACGCAAACCGCCGACTTGGCCCCCGGAAAATAGACGCCGGGGTCCAGCCGCTCATCGAGTCGCTCACTCAGAAAGCGCATATCACCGGCCTTGCCACTGGCGAGCCAGTCGGCCCAATAATCCGCTTTCTCACTGGGCCGGGCGGAGGAGATGCCGCAGAGATCGAACCCTAGTTCGGCCGCCTTGGCCGCAATGCGCGCTGGCAGGTCGGCGTCCGGACCACGGGTCGCCACTATTTCCCCGCGCCGGCTTGTTCCAGCTTTTCCACGGCCTCCGGCAGACGCACATACAGCGGCACCAGCGACATCGGGTCAGCAAAGATTCCCGATTCTGCGAACGCGAAGCCAATCGTCCCGACCGCCGCGGCCCTCGAGGCCCAGCGTTCACTCGGCACTACGTGCACACCGTCAGCTTCCTCTACTGCATGGTGTGGCAACCCCTCGCCCGTCACCCACACCGGTCGCGGCGCGCGGCCCAGCATGGCGGCAAGTGTGTCGAGATGGGCTGGCTCGGCCTCCTGCCAGTGGCCCGCTTCGTCTCGGCAATATCGGGCGGTGAAAACCTGGCCGCGCTTGGCATCGAGGGCGGTGATCGCGGTAGACGCCTCTGCGGGCAAGTTCTCCACCATGGCGCGGGCCGTCGGCACGGGCGTGATCGTGGCACCAGTGACATAGGCCCACGTTTTGGCTGCCGTCAGGCCGATCCGCAGACCGGTAAAGGAACCGGGCCCTACAGACACGTAAAGCCGGCTGACTTGGGCCGCTGTCAGCGCGGACGACTTGAGCATGTCTTCTATAAGCGGAATCAGCACCGCCGCATTGCGAAGGCCATGCGGGAAAGTTCGCTCGGCCATGACCTCCGGCCCGTTGAGCAACGCAACCGAGCCGCACAGGCCTGAGGTTTCGATAGCAACGCCGATGATGCCAGTTGCGGTACACACGTATCCGAATAGTACAGTCAGCGGGCCCAGGAGCATTTAGAAGAGATCAGCACTTTTGCGGCGGCCGCTGGGATCCAGCACCAGACCACACGCGACCAGCAGCAAACCGACTCCCAAAAGGTACAGGCGGGGCCGAGCTTGTGTCAGTGGCTTGAACAAGCCCCCGGCGAGCGGCTTGGGCTCGGCCAGCGGCGCAGGCTTTGGCAAGGTCACCAGATTGAATGGCGATTTGGCAGCACTGGCGTCGCTCGACACATCCCCGACGAGTTCGATGACTCCCAGTTCTTCGCGGATCATCCCCAGCTGACGCTGCACAAGGCGTTCGGTCAGAATCTCATCCGTGGGCAGCCGGGTAAGAAACTGCTGGTTGACCTCGACCTGCTTTTTCAGGTGGTCAAGGTCATTGTTAAGCTTTGTCAGCTCAAATTGCTGCGCCCGGTTGTCCTGAAGCTGGGGCAGCAAGACACACAGGGCAATAAGCCCCAGTCCCCCAACCATCAGGGGAAAGGTCCAGCCCGGCCCGGAGCGGACCAAGTCTTGACCGGGCAATTTTGCGGCCGGAATAGTGGAAGGGTCTTGCGGCATTTGACGGTGTCACCATTATCGGACATTGCCGCCGGTTTTCACCAGCGGCAATGTTCCGCAAGCTGGTTGGGCTTATTTCCGCCAGAGTTTGCCACCGTAAACCGCGGCCGAGCCGAGCTCTTCTTCGATGCGGATCAGCTGGTTGTACTTGGCGACCCGGTCGGACCGGGCGGGCGCACCGGTCTTGATCTGCCCGCAGTTGGTGGCGACCGCGATATCGGCAATCGTCGTGTCTTCCGTCTCGCCCGAACGGTGGGAGAGAACAGCCGAGTACCCGTTACGCATGGCCAGGTTCACCGCCGCGAAGGTCTCGCTCAGCGTCCCGATCTGGTTGACCTTCACCAAAATACTGTTGGCCGTCTTGGTGGTGATCCCCTTTTCCAGGAACTTGACGTTTGTGACGAAGAGATCGTCGCCCACCAGCTGAACCTTCTGACCCAGGCGGTCTGTAATCATCTTCCAGCCCGTCCAGTCGTTTTCGGCCAGCCCGTCTTCGATGGAGCGGATCGGGTACTTCTCGGCCCACTTGGCCCAGTAGTCGACCATCGCTTCGCTGCTCAAGATCTTATCCGGGGCGCTCTTGAAGAACTTGTACCCCTTCTTTTCATTGTCCCACAGTTCCGAGGCTGCGGGGTCCAGTGCCACAAAGACCTGCTTGCCAAACTCATAGCCCGCCGCGGTGACCGCTTCGCCGATGACCTTCAGGGCGTCTTCATTGTCTTTCAGGTCAGGGGCGAAGCCGCCTTCGTCACCCACAGCGGTGCTCATTTTGTTCTTGTGCAGAACCTTTTTCAGGGCGTGATAAATCTCAACACCAGCGCGAAGCGCTTCGGAGAAGCTGTTAAAACCCCACGGCTGAATCATGAACTCCTGAAAGTCGACGTTGTTGTCCGCATGCTTGCCGCCGTTGAGGATGTTCATCATCGGAACGGGCAGCACGGTGGCGTTGGGGCCGCCGAGATACCGGTACAGCGGCAGGTTGCATGCACTCGCTGCCGCACGGGCCACGGCCATGGACACACCCAGCATCGCATTGGCCCCAAGCTTCGATTTGTTGTGCGTGCCGTCGAGATCGATCATCAGCTTGTCGATCTGTTCCTGCTCGCGCACATCAATCCCTGCCAGCGCCGGGGCGATCGTCTCGTTGACGTTCTTGACAGCCTTCAGCACACCCTTGCCGAGGTAGTGCTTGGCATCGCCATCTCGAAGTTCAACGGCCTCGTGTTCGCCAGTGCTGGCCCCAGACGGCACGGCTGCCCGGCCCGTAAGGCCGTCTTCCAAAACGACATCCACTTCCACGGTGGGGTTGCCACGCGAGTCGAGGATCTGGCGAGCGTGAACGGATTCGATGGCGAGTGACATGAGGCGGCTTTCTGTCGGAATATTGCGAGAGACTTACTGTTAAAAATGCGTCGGGCGGTAGTTTATGGATTTTGGAGTCGCCGTAAATGTGTCGAGCAGATCGGAGCCGCAAATCGACTCAGATGCCCTCGGACATGGCGCCACGGGCCGTCGGTGGACGCACAGATCGATGCGGAAGTCGAGAGGTGGACACGGCCGCAAAGCGTTGGACATCCTTTAGCAAGAAGGGACGGCAGTTGGCGGCGAACATTGATTGCCTCTGCGGCACGAGCGCGGCTTCGAAGTCACAGGGGTTGTTTGTCCCGAGGTGAACAGGAACCTTCCGCCGCGCGCGCTTTGGACGCCTTCGTAGCGCACGATCTTGCCGCTAACCAGGGCGCCCGCCGAGTCTCAAGCGACGCGCGCAGTGTTCTCCGGATAGATATGTGAACAGATCAAACTGTTGGGAGCAGAGTCGGTGGCACCTGTACATTAGGTGCAACGCTCATGACTTCCTCGTTGAGGCCGCTCGCAGAGCGTCACATCTGGTCGCCCCTATTGCTTCCCGCAGAAGGCTGTCATGACTCGAAAACTCACCACATCCATCAGTCTATTGGCTCTTCTCGCAGCAACCAGCCAAGTGCACGCCGGTAAGAAGTTGTACGTTGGCAATCTGCCGTATGCTGCAGACGAGCAAGCGTTGCGCATGGAAGACGACTCGACCATCCCGCCGACGCCGTTGCAAGATATCCGTGTGAGGCTCAACAGCGCGCATCGGGGCACCTACGCCGCACCGTTAGATGCGCTCTCGACGAGTTCGTTGCTGGGCATCGTTAACGCCGCTGCGAATGGGCGTGGCGATGCGGGCTTTCTGGCTGTGTCTTACACGGGACCGACAGGGTCATTCCCGTTGGCCAGCGTTTTCGACTTGTCGCTTGATATTCTGGACCCAGGCGTTGGTGACCCGGTACTGATGAAGAACGGCGTAGTAAAGTTCTTCAATGAAGCGAAGGGTTTTGGCTTCGTTGTGACCAGCGAGTCAACCGGTGTGTCTGAACCCGCGTATTCGATTACCGGCCGCATCAACCCGGCCCAGACGGGCCTGACCTTCAGCAACGCCCAAGTGTTTCAGCCCACTGGAGACAGCTTTTTTGACATCTTCCCCGAATTGATCTTCGCACCGGGCGGATCATTGGACCCGAGTGCACCGCTGTTTGATCTGGTTGTGACGCCGATCCCAGAGCCTTCAATGATTGCGATCGGTGCGATGGCCATGTTGGTCACCGTCGCAGCACCTCGGAAGCGCCGGCCGGGCAGCCCCTTCCCGACAAGATAAGCCGGACACGCCCAAACTGTTTTGGTAGGTGGTCTGCATTGCGATTCCTCGGCCTGTCCGCTGGTGTCTTGGTCTATTTTCGTCTCAGCCCCCGTTGTCGTTCTCGCTCAAGCACCGCGATTACCGAAGAGACCGGTAAGCCGCCCACACCAAACCCAGAGAGCCAAGGGCGATGCCGGTATAGGACTGGTATGTGGCCCACTTGTTGCTGGACTTGTCTTCCTGCTTGCCCATTTGCACCAGTGCCCAGATGCCAAAAATAATGGCAAGGATGGGTACGAAAAACGTGCAGAACATGGGAATAGAAAGGATGCCCATGATGAGCGAGGTGACGGCGGAGGAGTTGTTGGCCCCGGCGATGTCCTGAGTTGTGCCTTCGATGGTGAAGGGGGTTCCACAGGCGCGGCAACAGTTGCTGGTAATCGGGTTACGGGTATTGCACTTCGGACAGATGATGGCCTGGCTGCCGACGTCATCGCGCAGGATCTTGGGCGCACGACCGCCAGCCGCGGCGTAGGCGTGAACGGGATGTGGGTTTTGCTTGATGATCTCGCGGGTCTTGGGGTCGATGAGTTGGCCGTAGCGGTTCCGAATGGGAATGGTGATTTCGTTGCCGCAGGTCGGACACACCCCGTCGGAGCCGCCGCGATCTTCGTAGGCCTCCAGCCGCGACGAGCAATAGCCGCAGTTGAATCCGTAGCGTTTGCCCGAGGAGGCGCGGACGGGTCGCCGGGGGGATGGGGGTGCGGCCGGAGGCAGTACCGCTACCCGACCGCCCAACGTGGCAGCTGCTGAACTTGCTGACGATGCTGACAATCCGGCGGCAGCATCGTCTTCCACCGCTGCGGGCGCTGGCCTGTGGGCTGGAATTGCCGCGGGGGCGGGCAGGGGGGGGCGGGAAGCCGATGGGGCGACGCTGACCACCGGAAGCGAAGCGGGCCCAGCGAAGGCGGGAACCTTGACGGCCGATTGACAGTGTCCGCAACGCACCAACTGCCCCGCCAGATTCGGGGAAACTTGCAGGGTCGCTGTACAGATCGGGCAGGGGAATTGCAGCACGGGCGTTGAAAAGTGTAACGGGCCGCCCGGCCGGGTAAACTCCAGCCATGTTCGACGCTTTAACAACTCGGTTTAATTCCCTATTCCACAGCCTTTCAGGGCGGGGCAAGATTTCAGAGGAGAACGTCCGGGAGTCCATGCGGGAAATCCGCACGGCCCTGCTCGAGGCGGATGTCAACCTCAAAGTCGTCAACGACTTCTGCGAACAGGTTACGCAGAAAGCACTCGGGCAGAAGGTCATCGAAAGCCTCCAGCCGGGTCAGTTGATGGTCAAGGTCGTCTACGACGAACTGGTGAACCTGCTTGGACCGGTCGACACCACCATTTATACGGTGTCGCCGGGACCGACCGTGATCATGATGTGCGGCTTGCAGGGCAGCGGTAAGACCACCACCTGCGGCAAGCTCGCGAAGTTCTTGCTGGGACGCGGGCATCAACCGCTTTTGGCGGCCATCGACTTGCAGCGTCCGGCCGCTGTAGAGCAGTTGCGGGTGCTCGGGCAGCAGGTCGGGGTGCCGGTGTACGCCGATGACAGCAAGATCGCGCCGCACGGGCAGGTCGCCAAGGGTGCTGCGGTGGCTGTCGCCAAGGCGGCCGTAGCCGAAGCCAAAAAGACAGGGCGCGACATCGTCATTCTGGATACAGCCGGTCGCCTGGCGATTGACGAAGAGTTGATGAGCGAGTTGAAAGACGTGAACACCGCTGTGACGCCGCATCAGGTGTTCCTGGTGCTCGACAGCATGACCGGTCAGGACGCCGTCAACAGCGCCAAGGCGTTCAACGAGTGGCTGGAGTTGGACGGCCTGATCCTGACGAAGATGGACTCCGATACTCGCGGCGGGGCCCTGCTAAGTGCGAAGATGGTGACGGGCAAGCCGGTGAAGTTCATCGGCATGGGCGAAAAGATCGAGCGGCTGGACGAGTTCCGGCCTGAAGGTATGGCCCAGCGAATCTTGGGAATGGGCGACGTTGTTGGCCTCGTGAACGAGGCGATGGAGAAGTTCGACAAGGACGAGACCGAACGGCTGACAGCCAAGATGGAGTCCGGCAACTTCACGCTGGACGATTTCATGGCGCAGATGAACCAGGTCCGAAAGCTGGGGCCGATCGGCAAGATCATGGGGATGATTCCCGGCATGAGCCAGATGACCTCCCAGCTGAACATGAACGATGGCCAGATGGATGGCCAACTGGTGCGGATGGAGGCGATTTACCGATCGATGACGCCCGTCGAACGCAAAAAGGTGGAGGTACTGGACGGAAATCGCCGTCGCCGGATCAGCAAGGGCGCGGGCGTCGGGGTCAACGATGTGGGGCAGTTCGTCAAGCAGTTCGAAATGGCCCGGGACGTGATGAGGGCCTACGGGCAGAAGGGCGCCGGGGGGATGGGCAGCAAAATGCAGTTAATGAAAGGCTTGATGAGCGGCGGTGCACCGGCTCTGACTCCGGGGGCCGGCTTATTGAAGACGAAACGTTCGGGTTACATGGAAAAGAAGGATCGGAATAAGAAAGGGAAGCGGTAGATAGTGGGTGTTGTCACGAAGATTACGCCGCAGGTGAAAAATCCGAAACGCGTGAGCGTTTATGTGGATGGGACATTCTTCATTGGCTTGCAACTCAACGTGCTGGACAAGCTCGGCCTTCGCGTTGGCCGGGAACTGGATGAAGTGGAGGTGGCCCGGATCGCACTGGCGAAGGATCGGCAAAATGCGCTCGACAAAGCCTTGATGTACCTCGGGCGGCGGCTGCACAGTCAGACAGAATTGGAAACCAAGCTGGGAAGGGCCGGGTTCGTGCCGGACGTCGTGGGGTACACGATCGCCGAAGTCAATCGGCTGGGGTACATCAATGACGCGGCCTTCGGTGTGGCGAAGGCCACGGTCAGCGCGAAGCGGAAGCTGCACGGCAAGCGGCGAGCGATGGTCGAGTTGGCAAAATCAGGCGTGCGGGGGGAAACCGCGCGAAAGGCCGTGGAGGACGTCTACGAAGGGCACGATGCGATGGGCGTGGCGCGGCTGCTGGCAGGCAAGCGCGCCAACGGAATGGCCCGTCTCGATGCAGAAACGGCACGCCGCCGGCTGGCAGGAATGTTGATGCGCAGGGGCTTTACGTGGGACGAGATTCGCCCGGCACTGGATGAGGTCATGGGGCAGGCGCGAGAGTCAGAGAGTGGCGATTAGCCTTTTTCTACTCCTTGACAATGGGCAGTAGTACAGCGGTCGGCGTATTGCCCCCATGGCTGATGGACTGAGTGGCGGCCTTATAGTCCTGCCGTGTGGCGTTGAAAATATTGTCGACGTAAGTCTGCGGGTTCCGGTCGTAAAGCGGGAATAGCGTGGACTGAACCTGAATCATGATCTTGTGGCCGGGTAGAAAAACGTGGTTCACGTTCGGAAGGTCCCACTTGTATTCCGCGACCTTTCCGGGGGTCAGAGGGCCGGGCGTGGCAAAGCCGTGCACGTACCGCCCGCGGAAGATTTCGATACCGATCGGGATTTGTGCGCCTGCCTTGGTCCTCTCCACCTCGTCGGCATTGCTTTCCGGCGAGGTGTTCGGATACACGTCGATTAACTTCACCACCCAGTCCGAATCGGTACCGGATGTCGCCGCAAACAAATCCACTTGAGGCGCGCCCATGATGTGGACCGCCTTGTCCAGCGCCCCGGTCGTGTAGCTCAAAACATCCGGCCGGCCGTCTACAAATCGCTGATCGTGCACCAGCCACGTGATCCATTGCCCACGCACGCTATCTGTCACCGGCCGTGGCACGTAAGGCACAGGTTTGGCGGGGTCGGAGATGTAGTCGTCGTGCCCAGCCGTGGCAGCGGCGGCGAAGGAAGCGCTGAAGTTGTGACCCAGGTAGAGCGGGGTCGGCGTGCCCATGGGCCATTTGGGTGAATGTTCCCACTGGTTGACGCCCGTGGCATACGTGATGACGGGAGGTGTGTGCGGATCGGCAGCACCTTTGAGGTGGTAGTCGAAAAAGGGCTTCATGTACTTGACGCGGAACTCCTTGGCCGTGTCACCCGTGAATGTCAGGTCGCCAAGGGAGTAGCCGTAATGGTTCACGCCAGAATGACGCCAAGGGCCGATGACCAGTGTCACCATATCGTTGTTTTTGTCCTTCGGCTCCATGGCCCTGTACACCGCCGGTGCGCCGTAGGAATCTTCCTGATCCCATTGGCCGACAACGAGCATGGTCGGGACGGTCAGCGGTTGGGCAGCCATCCATCGATCGACGGCCACAGCCGACCAGACCGGGGTGTAGGCGGGGTTCTGCAGGATCAGTTGTGAGAACGGTGATTTGTCCAATCCCCACTTGCGCGCGTGGTCCCCGGCCGAACCATCCTTGAGGTACATCTCGTATTGATCAACCACGCCGTAGGCCGCGCCACCCCCGTTACCTCTATCGTTGCCCTGACCGAGGGCGTAATCGAAGGACCCTTGACGGAACGCGCCGTTGTGGAAGTCATCATCACCCATCCAGGCGTCTACCATGGGGCTTTGCGGCACGACGGCCTTAAGGGCAGGGTGCGGTTTGATCTCTGCCATGAGCGCGGTGAACCCCAGATAGCTGGACCCGACGACACCCACCCTGCCATTACTTTCGGGAGTATTTTTGATCAGCCAGTCGATCGTGTCGTAGGTATCGGTCGACTCGTCGGTGCCGGTCGTATTGAGCGGGCCGCACATCGGGCGGGTCATGACGAAATCGCCTTCAGAATTGTGCATCCCGCGAATGTCCTGATAGACACGGATGTAGCCGTCCGTCACAAACTCGGCATCCATGGCAGGAAGAATCTCGGTGATCGACTGGCTTTGCGTTCTCTGCACCGCACCCTTGGCGTCGTAGGGGGTCCGGCTGAGAAGGATCGGGCCTAGTTGGGTTCCCTTTTTCATCACAATCACTGTGCAAAGCTTCTTGCCATCACGCATGGGAATCATCATCACGCGTTTGATGTAGTCGGCATCGGGCAGTAAAGGCTCGTAATGCGGGACGAAGTCAGGAGTCATCGGTGTAACGACGCTCGGGGCAGTGGCGGGCTGCGGGGTCGGCTGAACTGCCGTCTGCGCTAGAGAGTAATGGCCTACTCCGTAGACGAGTGCGCTAGCACATACGAAACGAGCGAAGGATGATCGTAATGGCATGACTGATTGCACCTTTGTTCGTGGTGTCCACGGCCAGCGTTACTTCCGAGCCAGGACTTTGAAATCACAAAAATGGAGTGTAGTAAAATAATTTCCGGAAGAGAACGGTGCGTTGAGCCTCGACGTTCTCTTCGTCGCCGAGACTGTTCCACTTTGGGGTGGTAGGAGGTTACTTTGGGGCCACATGGATCAACTTCTGAAATTTCGCCGGGCGTGGATCGGGCCGAAATCGCTGGCGGCGTTCGAACAGATTCTGGACGGAGAAATTCCCGAGCCGGATGAACTTTTCGTTCTGTTGATTCCTGAAGATCGGTATGAATCGCAGATTTTTCCTCTGCTCAATGACATGGAGCGTGTCTGCGGCGTAGCCGGGGCAGACTTCGCGGTGGAGGAAATTGAGCAGGCCCGGCTCGGGAACGTCATCGAATTTCTGAAATCTTACCCGACGGTCTCTGGTGGAAATGTGGACCCCTGGCTGGCGGATTGGCTGGATCGTGCCTGGGGGATGTGCTGGGTCGCGTTACAGGGCGGGCTGGGCAAAAAGGGCGGTCCGGCCCACCGGGCGCCCGACGGATGGTCTGTTTTTATTTCGCTATAACGTTTGCGAATGAATAAGTTTTAAATCGCAGTGATTCGCCAAAGGAATGGAGGCTTTGGCCCGTGCGGCGGAAATTGACGCTCAGGCAGGGAGAAAACTTGCCGATACAACCGCTAGAGACGTACGGCCGTACCATTGATTAATGACACAGTATTTGCAGTCTGGTTTGCCTCGAGTGAATCCTGTGTCACAATCCAAGGTCGGGAACGAGGAAGTGGACGGAGGAGAGAATTATGGCCGGCTCACAAAAAGTTTCATCGCGGGTTCGCCCTTCAGGCCGGTCGTTCACGGTCGCGGAAGCCAACAAAACGATCCCCTACGTCGGCCGCATTGTGGCCGATGTGGTCAAGATCCAAGCTGAACAGAACGCCAAAGGTTTCGGCGGCATTCTGCGACAGCGCATGAGCGACCTGCTGGCCGAACTGGCGGGCGTGGGCGCTTCGATGCGCGACCCGGACGTCGGCCTCATTGAATTTTCAGGCAGGCATAGCGGACACGAAGTCCGCCTGAGCTGGAAGCTGGGCGATGAAGCCGTCCTCTGGTGGTACGAGGCCTCGGCAGGCTATGGAAGCCGCCAGCCGATCAGCACGATTCAAGAGTAACCAGCGTGCTACCTGTCACTGACAGGGGCTAGCCACTTGAGCCTTTCGACCAGTGACTTTGCCTCATCGGACAAGTGCTTGGGCAATACGACCTTAATCACCGCGAATAGATCACCCGGTGCAGATTTATCGCTGGCCGCGATCCCCTTGCCGGCCGAGCGAAGTTTCTGCCCGCTACTCGTGCCGGGCGGGATCGTCAGCGTGACGCTGTCATCAAGCGTCTGAACTTCGATCTTCCCGCCAAGCAGCGCCGTATAGACATCCACCGAAACCTGAACGATCAGGTCGTTGCCCGATCGTTCAAAGACCGGGTCTTCCGCGACATTGATGACGAGAAACAAATCACCACGCGTACGGCTGCGCGGGCTAGCCGCATTACCCTTGCCCTTGAGGCGAATGCGTTGACCGCTGGTGACGCCGGGGGGAATCTTGACTTCGACCGATTCGGTTTGGGTGCCGGTCCCAACGTCTAACGACAGGGTGGTGCCCTTCATGGCACGGCGGAAGGGGACCGTAACCTGACGCACCACATCGAGGTCCTCTTCATCCTCGTCCCCGGCAGAACCCATGCCCCCACCCCCGCCCCCCGCCCCCGAAGGGCGCGGACCGCCAGCCTGTCCAGCCCGCTTGCCCCCAAACACCGAGCCAAAAAAGTCGCTGAAGTCGGGACCAGACGAACCATAATCCTGCGGCGACGGCCCGGGGCGTCCGCGGGCACCGGGTCTCGGACCGCTACCGGGGCCAAACGGCCCACCATACGTCCCGTACCCACCGCCAGCCTTCTCAGCGGCCTCGATTTTCTCGAAGTCGTGACCGTAAAGGTCGTATTTCTTACGTTTGTCTGGTTCAGACAGGACGTCGTAGGCCGACTGAATTTCCGCGAACTTCGTCCCCGCCTGCGGGTTGCTCTTGTTACGGTCCGGGTGCCACTTTTTCACCAGGGTGCGGTGAGCGGCCTTGATTTCATCGGGTGAAGCCGAGCGGGATATACCGAGGATGTCGTAGTAGTCTCTGGATGCCATTCCAGTGGGTATTGTAGGCGACAGGCCTGCCCGGTGTCAGGTGGAACTTGAAGGAACCGCTGCGGTTCCATACGTTTCCAGCAGGTGTCGGCACGGGTCGGCAGATTCGTCCGCGTGGCTCAATTGGATAGAGCACTGGTTTCCTAAACCGGAGGTTGCGGGTTCGAACCCCGCCGCGGGCAGTGGTTGTATTACAGGATGGCTATGTTCGTAGGGCACACAAACACGTGATTCTAGCACTGCTCGCCCGCCTTCTTTACGCCATCTATTTTGCCGCCCCGGTGATCGCAATCTTTCGCGCCCTCTGGAGCGACGATCGGGCCGTGCGGCGAAAACGGATTCACAGGGTCATCGGTCCGGCCATTGCCGCAGTCGTCCTCACAATCATTGTCTCCGGCGTTTACGCATGGCACCTGAGATCTGACGTGCAGTATTGGCAACTCGTCAAGGCCGCCTACCTGATGTGGGGACTCTTGCTGTGGCTCCGTGTCATGACGGCCCTGTTTGCCCTCCTGACCGGCGGGCTGCGGCGGAACTTCCCGCTCTTCGGCGGAATGATCCGCCTCATACTGACCGTGGTCATCATCGTGCCGTGGGCAGTCAGCGCAATGATGGCCTACCGGGTGAAAATGAGTCCGCGATTTGAAGCCATGGCAGGGTTTCGGACAGCCAACTACGAAAAGGTCCAGTTTGCCGCGTCCGACAGCGGCCGTGTGGTCGCGTGGTGGATACCTTCCCTCGCTGGCGCGGGGCAAGACCGGACCGTCATTGTCGTCCACGGACTCGGTAGCAACCGCACGAACCATCTGGCGATGGCAAAGAAGCTCTATGCCGAAGGCTATTCGGTGCTGAGCATCGACCTACGCGGGCACGGGGACGCTGGGGGCCAGATTTGCACCTTCGGCATGGACGAAGCCGCTGATGTCCGCGGCGCCATGACATGGCTGGCGGCCGCGCATCCGGCGGAATCCAGCCGTCTGTACATCGTGGCACACTCGATGGGCTCCGCCGCCGTAATCGGGGCTCTGGCAGCCCAGCCAGACGCCCGGGTCCAGGCGGTTGCCCTTCTAAGCCCGTACGACACATTCGCATCAGCGGCTGATGATTTCATCTCTAGCCAGATGCTGTCCTACTCCCAGCCGTTGATGAGGTACGTCGGCCTGCCCATGCTCTGCATGCACACCGGACGCAACCTCTACGACCTCCGCCCCATCGATCACATCGCAGAGTTGTGGCCGGTGCCCGTCCTGATTCTGCACGGCACGCGCGACACGCTAATAACCCAGACGCACGGCCGCAAACTGTTTGAAGCCGCCACCCAACCCAAGTTCTTCGTGCCCACCGACCATGACCACAACGCCGTGATCGATGACGACGGCGTCCGCGCCACGATCTCTGACTTTTTCCGTTCCGCCCGGCGTTTGCCGCTGCTTTAGCGAGACAAACCTCTAGCCTTCCAGCCACGGGGGCGGGTCGGCTGGTGGAACGGTCCCAATGCGGTGGCGAGCTAGATCTGGCGCGGGCGAGGGCCGTGGGTGTTCAATTCGCTTTCCCGCAGCATCGTGAACCTCGGGAGGCCACCAAGGTTTGAGCATGCCTTGCTCAACATACGCAGCCGCCTCGGCCACGCCGTCGGCGATTCTGAAAATGGACGTGTCGACCGCGTTGATCATCTTGGTGGGCACGAGCGTCTTTTCGATCCAGTCGACCAGCCCCCCCCAGAACTCGCGGCCGTAAAGCACCACGGGTGGCACAAACCCGCCATTCCCAATCTTGCCAGTCTGGATCAGCGTAAGAAGTTCGAACATTTCATCCAACGTCCCGAAGCCGCCGGGCATGATGACAAACGCACTTGCGTATTTCACAAGCATCACTTTCCGGGCGTAAAAATATCTAAAGTCCAGGCTCAGGTTCTGGAAAGGGTTGGGCTTCTGCTCGTGTGGCAGGACGATGTTCAACCCTATGCTCTTACCCTTGGCAATAAACGCGCCCTTATTGCCGGCCTCCATCACACCCGGACCCCCGCCGGTGATCACGGCGTGCTTGCGCTTCGCCAGCCGTGATGCAAGCGATTCCGTGTCGTCGTACCACTTTTCACCCGGCTTGACCCGGGCAGACCCGAAAATCGTCACGGCATTGTTGACGTGCTGCAGTGTTTCGAACCCTTCGACAAACTCAGCCATGATCCTGAAAACCCGCCAACTGTCCTGACCGCTCGCTTCATCAGCGTGTGTCTTGCTCATGGCCGAATCCTACTCCGGTGCGACCCCGGTTGCCTCCGGCACACAGCCGAATACAGGCACGAGCAGCCAGCCATCCGCCGTATTACACTATTCACCATGAAGGCAACATCCCCCCTCGACCATGCCACCAAAGTCCGCCGTGAACTTCACGCCATCCCCGAGCTCGGCTATCAGGAGGAACAAACGGCGATCGTCATCCGTCGAGAGCTGACCGCCCTGGGCATCCCCTGGCAGCCGGGCCCTTCCACGGCACCCACGGCCACCATCGCCCTGCTAAAACCGTCCTCTGCCACTTCCAAAACACGTTGCGTCGCCCTCCGCGCCGATATTGACGCCCTGCCGATCGAAGAAGCAACGGGCTTGGCCCATTCCAGCAAATACAAAGGTCGCATGCACGCCTGCGGACACGACGGCCACACAGCCACCCTCCTCGCCACGGCCGCCATGCTCAAAGACCGCATCGACGCGCTGGGCGTGGCCGTCAAGTTCATTTTTCAGCCGGCCGAAGAAGGTGGCGGCGGCGGCCGTCGCCTGTGCGAAGCCGGGGTCCTCGATAACGATATGCGAGTCGATGAAATCTACGGCCTGCACGGTTGGCCACAACTGCCGCTCGGGGTGATTTCAACGCGGCCCGGCCCACTGCTCGCCGCGACCGACACCATCCGCGTGGAGGTCCGCGGCCGGGGTTGCCATGGTGCGTTTCCACACATCGGGGCTGACCCGATCGTGGCAGCGGCGGAGATAGTCGTCAGCTTGCAGGCCTTGGTGGGGCGGCAGGTCGACCCGACAGATTCTGCCGTCTGCACCATTGGTACTTTCCACGCCGGAACGGCGACGAACGTCATCCCCGATATGGCCCACATTGCCGGAACAGTTCGAACATTGAACTCAACCACTCGAGCCATGGCAAAGAAGTTGCTCATCCAGCGCTGCCAGCACATCGCGCTGGCACATGGCTGCACAGCCGAAGTCGGCTGGGATGAAGGCTATCCCCCCACAATCAACGACGCCGCAGCGGCCGAAGTTGTCGCCACCGTTGCTCGCACGAGTGCCGAGGGCAAGATGCCCGGTGTCTCCCAGTACCTGCCCGCAGCAACTCCAGTGATGGGCGGCGAAGATTTTTCCTATTATCTGGAGCAACGGCCCGGTGCATTTTTCTTCATGGGGTTGAAGCCCATAGGCCAGACCGATTCACCAGCCCTGCACACCGATCGCTTCGATTTCAATGACGACGCGCTAGCAACCGGCAGCACAATGTTCATGGGGCTGGTAAACGCCTTCGCTTCCAAAAAATAGGATCTGTTCAACCGCACTCGGCCACCCGCCTGTACCACCGGATCCCACCCTATCCGGCCCACATCTGCAGCACGTCCCAAGGCATCAGGCAGTAGTGCAGTTCCCGGCTTCGGAGGATCACGTTCCGCTCGGCCCGGCTCACCGCTTCGGTGATCTGACGCTGGGCCGCCGCCAGAGCACCCGTGGAGTCAGTAAGCCGGTACGTGCTCAAAGCCTGTTGCATCGCCATGTAGACGGCCTTCCTCTGCTGGCTGCGGCGGGGAAGCTTGGAGATCTGGTCTAGGAAAGGTCGCTTGCCCCCACCCGGCAGGGCGTGAGCAAGGCACCGTGCCGTGGCCCGTGCATCGGTCACCGTCGGGCCCTCCAGACCTACGGCAAACGGAAGCCGCTGCGTGGCCGTGGCGACGATGAATCTGGGCGGCCTCACACCAAGCCAGCTCTCAATCCACCGATCGGCGACCTGATCGTAACGGCCGCCTCCCAGCCCGTGAATAAAAACATCCGCCAGAGAAAGGCGCATGAACAAAGTCAGCGTCACCGCCCGTGCGCTCACGCGCAGCCCCCCCGCCAGCAGGCCGCGCGCCAGCCGTGTAGCCTCAACGAACGGATCTGCACGAAACGCTGCAGGCACAACGGCCGTCAGCGGTCGCCGCTGGTGCCATGAACTCGGAATTTCAAGATTCCACTGTCCGGTCGTCCCGTCACGATTGACATGCAGGCGTTCGCGCTCGGTGGTAACTACGTTGTCAAGCCAGAACGGAAGTTCGATGCGGTCCGGTGCGATGGCAAGCGGGGGCATCGGCTGGCCGGGTGCGGTGATGCCATTATCCCGGCGGTAAGCGTCAATGGCAGCGTTGTAAGTCGTCGCCGCCGCAAGGGGGTCGATCAGCATTCGCCCAAGCCAGTAAACAAAAGCAGGCGTGGCCCAAACGGTGCTGGCCAGCAGAACAGTGTAGTCGAGGCCCAGACGTGCATCAATCCCATGTGTCGCATCCGCCATCACCCGCGCCAAGGGCACATTGTCGGCCCCGACCGCCCCAGACTGTTCCAGCGTCACCGCCCGAAAGCGTTCAAGGAACGCCCGCAGCGGAAGTTCGTAGCCGTAGGCCGTAGACAGCGTGCCAGCTTCAGCCTCCAGCCGTGCAATGTGGGCCGGCGTCGGCCCCGCGACAGCGGCCGCAAACGGGGCTGTGGCAGCGTTCGGGTCATCGGTGATTGGCAGGTGCAAGACGGCAGCTGCCAAAGGGTCTTGCGGCGCGGTGAGTGCCAGATGCTTCGGGCTGTCGGTGTCCACAGCCAGATAAAGGGCCTGCCCACCACAAATGCGGGCCAGATGGCTCATCACCACCGTCTTCACCCATACGCCCGGGTGATGCATTTCGATCTGGTGCCCCGTGGCAATGATGGGCTGATCAAGCCGAAGACCCAGTTGCTCACGCGTCCAATTTCGCAGGTCGGTAAGCGAGTAAAGCGATTCTTGATTACTGGCAATCAGTCCGCTCAGCCCCGGCACCGCTTGCCGAAGCGATGCGCTGCCAGTGCCGATCAGTTGCCCTTCACCAGCTCCCGCCACCGGCCAGAGAAGCCATTCACCATCTCCCTTGGGTGCCACCCAGTCTGCATAGGCGGGGAGATCATGGTGGCTGGGTGGGACGGGCATCGGTCGGGCGGTGCAGTTACTCGATTTTAGCAACAGCTACACGAACCGATGTTACTACCCTGATGCTTTTTCCCGGTACCGGCCGAAACTTCCTGGCCCAGACGGACCCGCTCCTGATGCAGTACCTCCAGATAATGCTTCAGGCGCACGGCCGGATCATCCAGCGTTCCGCCGAAGTGCCGCGTCGGATCAAGGTAAATACGCCGCACAGGCAGTTCCGTCATGCGAAGGCCATACTGGGCCACCTGCGGCCAAAGTTGCAGCGGAAACGCGTAGCCGGTCTCGGTCAGTTCAAGCTCAGCCAGCGCCGACACCCGATGGGCCTTAAACCCACAAAAAGAGTCCGTCAGCTGCCAGTGATACATCCGGTTCAGCGTGGCGGTGATCGACCGATTAATGGTCAGGCGGTCTGTCGGGGCAGACTGATCGGCCTCGTGGTGGGCCTTATAGCGCGAGCCGCTGATGAGGTCCCATCGATCGGTCTTGATCTCGTCAATGAACGTCGGAATCATCTCCGGTTCGTGCTGCTCATCACAATCCATGGTGATGACCCAGTCGTATTTATTCTGGCTGGCGTAGGCAAACGCATCGATCAGGGACTTGCCGTAACCGCCGTTGGCCGGGTGACGGATCACCTTCAGACCGGCATATTGCTTTTGGATATCAGCCAGGATGGCTGCAGTCTGGTCGGTGGACGCGTCGTCGATGACCAAAATGTCAGGGTGGTACTGAGAAACCTTGCGGATGACGTCTCGGACGTACTTTTCTTCGTTGAAAACCGGAATGGCGATCAGCAGTCGTGTCATCAAATCTCCCGCCGCAGGTAAACACCGGACCACCCGCCGACAATGCCCGGCAGGCAGGGTTAGCCTAGGTATTGGAAGGGTACCGGGTCAAACTGGTCTGTGGACGACGTTAGCCCGCAGGTTTCAGTGCCATTTTGGCTGATTTGTACCTCAGGACCAAGACCTGCGTTGCCGATAACTGTGTTGGGGCGTCTAAAGTCCTTCGGATACCCTACTCCTATGCCCATGATACAGCGGTTGACAAAGGTTGGCGTCTGCGGGATTGCAGCGTTGGCGGCAAGTCTGGTGTTTGTGTCTGCCCCCGGTTGCCAGTCGGCGGAAGAAATCAAGCAACGCAAAGGCACGCAAAGCTACGTGGCCGGGGTCAAGGCATATCAACAGAACGACATTCCGCTAGCCAGGGAAAAGCTGGTTGAAGCGACCACCGAAAATGGCGAACTGGTCAATGCCCGCCGGATGCTGGGTGACCTTTACCGCGGCGGAGGCGATTACACCAAGGCCCTTGAGCAGTACGAAGTGCTGGTACGGCTGGACCCGTATGAAAGTGGCAGCTACTACCGTCTGGGCGTTGCCTACCAGATGCTGTCGCGACTCAGGGAGGCCCAGAAGTCATACGCCCAGTCACTCAAGCTCGACCCTGATAACGGTCAGTCGCACATGAATCTTTCACTGGTTTATCTGGCCTTGGGAGATCAAGATGACGCAATCTGGCACAGCCAGAAAGCCAGTGAGCTTCTACCCCAAAGTGCCGAAGCCCAACTAAACCACGGCGTCGTGCTGGACGCCACAGGTGATCTGCCCGGCGCCGAAAAAGCGTTTTTGAAAAGCCTGGAACTGGATTCAAAGAGCCCCAGCACCCTTCTAAACCTCGGTCAGAATCTATTGCGACAGGGCAAGGGCAAGGACGCGGTCGAAATTTTAACGCAACTGACCGTCATCGCTGATTCCGCGGTGGCCCGTAAGCGGCTCGCAGACGCCTATGTGCAAGCTGGAAACCTGACCGCAGCCGCAGTGAATTACGACAAGTCTCTCAGCCTCGATCCCAACTATTACCCGGCCTACAACGAACGCGGCCGGCTGGTCATTTCCAAGTACAAGGCCGGTCTGGAGTTGGATGAGCGTCTTCGTTCATCAGCCGTCGCGGACTGGCGGCGTAGTCTGGAGCTAAACCCGATCCAGCCGAGAATCACGGCACTGGTGCAGCAGTGGGCTAAGTCTGGGTTTTAGATCCAGCCTCCATGTACAACGTCGGGGCATCACAGATGACCTGTGAGACTGCTATTCCTTGGCAGTAAGGCTCATCCAACCCGGCCTTGCCGACGGTACGATGCTCGAAGTGACTACAGACAGGACACAACCGGGACTAGCTGGCCGAGACGAGTCCTTGGACGTCCTTCGCGGCGTGGTGATGTTCCTGATGTTGTTTGTGAATGACATTGGGTCGGTGGGTTCAGTGCCTTGGTGGCTGAAGCACTATTACCCGGACCTCGCCAATGGGATGACCATTGTCGACGTGGTGTTTCCGGCGTTCTTGTTTGTGGTGGGCATGTCGGTCCCCGTGGCATTGGAACGGCGGCGCGCGAAGGGGGAGGGGGCCGGGCGATTGTTGCTGCATGTGTGGTTGCGAACCGTGGGGCTGTTGGTGATGGGCGTGATGATGGTAAATTTCCGGGGGTGGGGTTGGTGGCCCGTGTTGGCGATTGGCGCGATGTTGTTGGGGTTTGGGAGTGTCAAGGGTTGGCCGGGGTGGTTGAACGGCGTCGTCCGGGGTATTGGGTTTGCGGCGATGGGGATGCTTGCGTGGTGGTATTCTTGGTTCCAGCCAGGGGAGGTATTTGGGCCGCAATGGTGGGGGATATTGGGGTTGATTGCGTGGGCATATTTGGTGGCGGGGATGGGATATATTCTGTTACGGGGGAGCGTGCCTGGGCTGGTGGCGCTGGTGGGAGTGTTGGTGGGATTGTTCTTCGCCGACGCGCAGCATCAGTTTGCAGATTGGTTCCATTCAGGAATTCTGCTGCCCGTGTCGGCATGGATCGATATTGGACCGATGATCGGGAGTCATGGGGCCGTGGCAGTGCTCGGCACCATTGTCGGAGTGGGACTCGTGCGCGGCGGTGGCAGGGAAGCCACCAGGGTCGCGGGCTGGATCGTGGCAGGGGCGGGGCTGGCCGGGTTGGTGGTCTATCCATCCTTCGGTGTAAATAAAAATTTGGCGACCCCGGCATGGGCCGTGTGGAGCGCCGGCCTAACCGCAGCAGGGTTCATCTGCGTCCGGTGGGTGTGTTCGCGAGAACCTGCCGACCGCTACACCAGCCGGGATGGCGGAGGCAGAACGCGGGCGAGGTCATTCCTCGCCACGGTCGGGGCCAATGCATTGCTCTTGTACTTGCTGCAGCCCTTGTGGTTTAGGTTGTGGTCACTGCTGGGCGGGTCATATGGCGCCCTCGCACCGAACCAGTGGATGGCCTATGGACGGGCTGTCTCGGCGGTGATGTTACTTTCGGGTGTCGCGTGGGGGATTGGGCGACTGGGTGTGCGGTTCCGCGTGTAAGGCGCGTGCCGGGCGGTGTGGGTCAGATGCGGCACCGAAAATCGGTGGCGGCGTTACGAGCGGAGAAGAGACCCGCTCGAATCACGTGCGATTGCCCTGAACTGACGAGGACAAGGCTATTGCCGAATCCGCCTTGAAGTTTCGGGCCGATGGCCGCAGGCCGCCGTTGGCCCTTAAAAGTTCCATCGCAGTGCGGTAACTGTCAGGGCCGTTGGGGTAAAGCAAGGGAAGGGCAAGAGAGAGGCGCCCTGTCTGCGGGTGCTCCCGGGCGGCGATGACACCAGACCTGTGCAGCGGACGCGTCAGGGTGCCGATGGTGTACGCCACGGTCATGATGTAAACCCGCTGTTCACCCTGATCGGACCCAAGGCTTCGAAGGCCATAGCAGACATGCTGAGCATGAACGTCTGCCGCCCCAATGACCGGAACCAGCGGCGCAACGCGGCGGCTCAAATCGAACCGATCAAGCACCGTGTACTGGAGGTCGAAGTCCTGTGCGACGGCCGAAATGCCGCGACCGCGATGCAGATTGACTGATGCCCAGCCGATGGCCGCAACCACAGAGACACTGACCACCACCGCCAGGAAGGCCTGTGGTGTGAACTGGACGTCGATCGCTGCGAAGGGGCCTGTCATACGTTGTCGTTAAGTGATTCGGTGGAGCGGGAAGGTTCTGATGTCGATTGTTTAGCGAGGACCGCTCGGGCCGGTCGTAGCAGAGGGCGTGGCCGGATGCGTGTTGGCGGGCACACTACCGCCGGACACTGTACTCGGCGCCGCCTTGCCAGCGGCAGCCCGCTCGAAGCCGTATCTGGTCACGAGTGGGTCCAGCGTGTGAGTGATCCAGTCCAGCGAGCGCGCAAACTTCACATCCTGTGTATCCTTGAAAACGGGCTTGAAGCCCGGAACTTTTGGGTGCGGCCTATCCGAAATCGACTGAGGCAGACCATATTGCAGCAGCAACGACGAATTCGGCGACACCCGGTCAATGATCGCCCCATCTTTTCGGCTTACGTAGGTCGAGAGCGCATAGAAGTTCGTGTAGACCGAGTTGTCGTCAAGAGCAGGATTTGCCAGCACAAAATCGCCAGCCAACGGGCCGCCGTGGCAACCAGCGGTCGCACAACCAACCAGCAGCGGTGCCTGAATTATCTGCCGGTAGGTCGCCACTGATTTCGGATCTCGCAGCACGCGCACTCGATTCAGCATCATCGGTGTGCCCGCCTTGCGAATCGCCATGAACCTCGCGAGTGGCGAGAGCGCCTTAAACGCCCCGAGTTGCATCCCTTCCGCTACACAAAACGCCTTTTCCACCGCCGCTTCAAATTTGAACGTGACCTTGTCATCCAACGGTGACATTTCGGTCTGCCGGACGTTGTTGATTTCATCCGCGGTCAGCAGGTGAACAAGACCGTTATTGTCAGGCGCGGTGGTCGAGGCTTCGGTCGTTGCCGGCGGCAGCGAAGGAACAGACGGCATCGTCGCCGGATTTTGCCGATCCAGTTTCGTCACTTGTTCAATGGGTATCACCTTCACGCCGTCTTTTGTCCGCACAACCACGCTGCGCGGCGTCTCAATGATCTCCCCGTAAACGGACTGGCCGTCCTTCGTATGAACCGTTCCAGAGCCGCCCAACGCAGCCGGGCCAATTGCCAGGCTCATCATGGCCCAACCGGCCAACCGTGCCCGAAACGTTCGACTCTTCTTTGATGGGTGAAACACCGTCATGCCCGGGCAGCGTACACCACACGGGGCGTGACTGCCCCCCTAAAAAGCACTTTCGATCCAGCCACCACCCAATACTTCATCACCCGCCAGGCCGCCATAGCAGACCACCGCCTGTCCCGGCGTAATGGCCGAAAGCGGCTCCTTGAACTCCAACCGGAAGGATTCGACGTCTTCGATGACCAACTCGGCTGGCGCAGGGGTATGGCTATAGCGAACCTTTGCCATCACCGGCAGCCTCTGGCCTGGACTCACACGGCCGCTCAGCCAGTTCGCCTGCCGGGCGATCAGGCCCGACCGGAGCAGGTCCGTCGGCTCGCCCAGCGTAACCCGCCGCGTGGCCGGATCGATGGCCGTAACGAACGTTCGCTTCCCTCCCCCAGCCGAGGCGACATCGCCGCCCAATCCCCGGCGCTGACCAATCGTAAACTGCTGATACCCCCCGTGAGTCCCAACAGTCTGGCCGCCTTGATTAACAAACTCGCCGGCACCGGCCGCAAACTTTTCAGGGGTACGACGACGCACCAGCCCCGCGTAATCCTGATCGGGCACGAAGCAGATTTCCTGACTGTCCGGCTTATTAAACGTCGGCAGCCCCAAATCTTCCGCCATCTGCCGGACGATCGCCTTGTCATACCCACCGATCGGCAGCAGCGTATGGGCCAGCGTGTTCCGGCTCATGCCAAACAGCACATACGACTGGTCCTTCTTGTGATCCATGCCGCGCTTCAGAACGCGTTCGCCATCGGCACCCACTCCAACGCGTGCATAGTGACCACTGGCGACGAAATCAGCCCCCACAGCCTCCGCATACTTCGCCAGTTTGCCAAACTTCAGCCAGTCGTTACAGCGCACGCAGGGGTTCGGCGTGCGCCCCTTATTGTACTCATCCACGAAATAGTCGATGACCCGCTCAAAATCCTGCTGAAAGTTCAGAACATAAAACGGAATGTCCAACGCCTGAGCAACCCGGCGTGCGTCCACCGCATCCAGAACGCTGCAACACCCTTGCTTGTGCGACTTCGTTTCAACGGCCGTGGTATCGCAAACCTCTTCCGCCTCACCCACGCCATTCGGCGTTCCGAGGCGCATAAAGACGCCCAGAACCTCGTAACCTTGCTGCTTAAGCAACGCCGCCGCAACCGAGGAATCCACCCCGCCCGACATGGCACATACAACTTTTCCCTTCCCGGACGACATAAGACCGCAACTATAGGCGGTGCCACCCCTTATTCAATCCGGCCCTGGCACCGTCTGGCTGCTAATCCAGCAAAAAGACATGCACCACGCCCGGCCCATGCACCCCGGTCACCAGATTCATCTCAATATCCGCGGTCTTACTCGGCCCGGTAATGATGACCGTCGCCGACCCCTTACCCGTCGGCTGTTGCTCCGCCACCCGCAAACGCTCCATAAGGTCCACCAGATCAGCCACGATCAGCCGGGGCTCAAGCACGACCACATGAATCGGCGGCACCAGACTAAGCGCCCTCCCATGCGTCGGCCCCCCGCGCACCACGATCGACCCCGTTTCAGCCACTGCCCCGCCCCCTTCCCACGCTTCCGTAATACAAGCCTCAAGGTCGTAGCTGGCATCCAGGCTCAGCTCGTTCCAAGCGCTCACCCGCATACCCCGCTGCGCGCAAGCCTCTGGCACAGCCAGACTCGTAAGGATCGCGGCCACACTATGCCCCACCACTGCCACCCCCTCACCCGCCAGATACGCTGCCACCGCAGCCCCACATTCTTCAGGCCGAACCAGCGTCACCAGAATCTTGTTCGCCCTTGCCCGCGATTCAAAAAGCTTCCCAAGGTGCAGGTCTGTATACACCAGCCGAACAATCGGCTCGTCCAACACGGGCAGACTATCGGCCGCCGGCTTCCTAACCGACGTACGACCCAGCGCCCGAGTGACGCTGGCAATAAACGCATCAGTCTCAGCGGGCCCGTTCATTGGTTCTCCGGATTCCTTCCCGACTTGTTCCAGATTTCACGGAACGTCTTCTTCGCCGGGACCGGCAGCGACCGCACGTTCGTCCAACCCGCCGCTGGCTTCGGAAGCTTGTCCACCCACCCATTTTTACCGCGACGCCGCAGTTCGAACTTCTGCAAAGTACTGATCAGTTTGTAAACACCCTCGCTACGCAGCGCAACTGCCCAAGCCTTGAAAACGATCCGATCGCCCCACCCCGTCATACTCCGGCCAACCATGTCGCGGCGAAGGTTGATCAAGTGCTTGGGAATATTGATCTTGACCGGGCACGCCTCGTAACACGCGCCGCAAAGGCTGCTCGCCTTCGGCAGGTCCGGATAGTTTTCCAGCCCCTTAAACAATGGCGTGATCAGCGCCCCGATCGGCCCCGGATACACGCTCCCATACGCGTGCCCTCCAATTTTGCGATAAATCGGGCACACGTTTAGACACGCCGCACAGCGAATGCACCGAAGGGTTTCGCGATACTCCCCCTCCAATATGCGGGTGCGGCCATTGTCCAGCAGCACAATGTGAACTTCTTCCGGCCCGTCTTTCTCGCCAGCAGCCCGAACGCCACCAAAAATACTCGTATAAACAGTCATCGGCTGCCCGGTGGCGCTGCGTGCCAACAGCTTCAAAAGTACCGCCAGATCCGACAGCCGCGGCAGCATCTTTTCAATCCCCACCAGGCTCACCAGCACGCGCGGCGTCGTCGTGCTCTGGCGGACATTCCCCTCATTCTCCACAGAGCACAACTGCCCCGTCTCTGCGATCAGGAAGTTGCCGCCCGTGATTCCGAAATCACTGCTCCGAAACTTATCACGCAGATAAGCCCGCGCCTGCCGCGTCAGCATGACCGGGTCATCGCTATAGGGTGTCCCGAAATACTGGCTAAACAGCCTCGCCACAGCGGCCTTATCCATGTGAATAATCGGCGCCACCAGATGGCTCGGCTTATCGTTATTGATCTGCAGAATGAACTCGCCAAGATCCGTCTCAACGATGTCAATCCCCGCTAGTTCCAGCACATGGGCTAGCTCAATCTCCTCACTGGCCATCGACTTGCTCTTAATACACCTCGAAACGCCCGCAGTTTTGGCGATCTCAAGAATAATACGTTTTGCGTCCTCGCCACTGCTGGCAAAATGAACCTTCGCCCCCCGTGCCTCTGCCGCCGCCTTAAACTCCAGCAAGTAATAGTCCAGGTAGTCCAGCGCATGCTGCTTAATCTGCCCCGCCAACTCCCGTAGCCGGTTCGAGTCCGGAAGCTCACCCATTCGCAGCTTGCGGCCCGTGTCCTGCCGCACCGTCGCATTATCCACAGCCCGCTGTAACCGTTCGTTGCTCGCCGCCGGTGTCGCAGCGGCGTCAAAATCGAAACGCGTCCCGTCCGCCGGAAAAACCATCTTCGGCTCCGTCGGAAGCCCATACCCCGGCGGCGTTCTCCCCGCGGCGTTCGACTCCGGCAGAACATCAAGGGCGATTCCCATGCTCCGATCCTATCATCCCTTCCAACTCCTCCCAGTCCGCGCCCGTGCGTCACTTTGTTCAACCGACTTCCCACAGAAGTCATCGTTGCCGTTACACTTCCGCCCCTCTCATGGATTCCCTTCCGCCATCTTCAAATACGCCGCCCACCCCCCCTCCCGCGGCGAACCAGTACGAAGCCGAACGCCGCCAGAAACTCGACAAACTGCGATCGCTAGGCATTGACCCCTTCGGCCAGCGAGTCGAAGGCATCTCCCCGCTGACCGCAGCCAAGGCCTCGTACGCCGCCGAGATGGGCCACGACGGCGGCCCCATCCTCACCGTAGCCGGTCGCATCATGCTCAAGCGCGACATGGGCAAACTCTCATTCATCACCCTCCGCGATGAATCCGGAGACCTGCAGGTCGGTTTGGACAAAAAGCGCCTCACCGACCCCGATTGGGAGGTCCGCAACCTCCTAGATCTGGGTGACCAGATCGTCATCACCGGCAACCTCGGCGTCACCAACAAAGGCGAAGTCACCGTCTGGGCATCCAACGTGCAGATGGCCGCCAAATCCCTCCACACCCCACCGGGCAAGTACGAAGGCCTCGAAAACGTGGAGCAGCGCTACCGCGAGCGCTACGTCGACCTCTTCACCAACCCCGAAGTCATGCGGCAGCTCACCCTGCGCGCCCGACTCGTCCAGGAAATCCGCGGCTTCATGCAGAACCGCGGCTACCTCGAAGTCGAAACCCCCATGATGCAGCCGCTCCACGGCGGCGCGAACGCCCGGCCGTTCGTCACCCACCACAACGCCCTCGATATCCCCCTCTACATGCGCGTCGCCCCCGAGCTTTACCTCAAGCGCCTCCTTGTCGGCGGCTATCGCAAGGTCTTCGAACTCAACCGCAACTTCCGCAACGAAGGCATCTCCCCCCGACACAATCCCGAGTTCACCATGCTCGAGGCCTACGAGGCCTACGGCAACTGGGAAACCTGTGCCGAACTCGTCGAAAGCATGGTCTGCCACCTCGCCGAAACCATCATTGGCACACTTCACATTCAGCACAAAGATGCCGAGGGAAATGTTGTCCGCAGCATCAATCTCCAACGCCCATGGCGGCGGGTCACCATGGTCGATCTGGTGGCCGAAAAAACCGGCTGGCACTTCGACGGCACCGCCATCCCCGATGCAGTCCTTGACACCCTCCGCACAGCCGGTGCCCGCGTTGAAGCCGTCAAGGCCATGACCCCGCACGAGCAACTTGTTCATACCTATGAAAAACTGATCGAGCATGACCTCATCGACCCCTGCTTCGTCACGCAGGTCCCCAGCGTCATGATCCCCCTCGCCAAAGAACACCCCACCAATAAGGGTTTCGCCGACGTCTACGAGCTCGCCATCAACGGCCAGGAAATCTCCCCCGGCTACACCGAACTAAACGACCCCGACGTTCAGGCCGCCCACTTCATGCATCAGGTCGGCGACGAAGCCGAGAAGCAAAAAATCGACCACGATTTCTTAAACGCCCTCAAATACGGCATGCCCCCCGCCGGCGGTTTCGGCCTCGGCATCGACCGTCTCGTCATGCTCCTCACCGGCGCCCAAAGCATCCGCGATGTCATCCTCTTCCCACTGATGAAGCCGCAAGCCTGACCCAAACCGCCCCTCAAAACCGCCACTACCATCTGAGTTCATCTGAGTCCCACTGAGGTCCCATCTTCTTCCGCCGAGCCAACCCCCGTCTCGTCACCACACCGGCTTGACCCACGGTGGGTCGTCGCTTCGGGCGTTTCCGCCGCCCTGTCCGCATGGGTCTTCCCGACCATGACGATGATCGAAGTCTGCGGCAACGGCCTGATGGCCATGCTGCTCTTCATCATTCTGGATCGCCTGCTGCTTGCCCACGCGATCGACGAGCGACACCGCACACGCGGGCAAACCGTGCTCTGCATCGCCTTGGCGCTGGCCACGCTGCTGATGACCTATCGCTCGCCAAAGCTCATGTTTCAACAACTCTTCGGCGAGCCGCCCCCAGCCACCGTCGGCCGGCTTTCCGCCAGCGCCACCCTGCGCGATGGCAACAGCAAAATGGTCTACGCCGTGACCTTTACCACCCTCGACATCACCGGCTTTCAGATACTCCTCAGCCACCAGCCCGCCCCCCAGGAGTGGCCCCTCACCGGCATCGGCGCGGCCGCCATTCAACCCCTCATCAACCGCACCGGCCTCTTCAATCAACCCGACTGGGAACTGGCCCGACTCATGAAAGCCCCCCGTGCATGGGCGTGGCCCCTTCGCACCAAGCCCGGAGACCCCGCCAGTCCCAACGATGCCACCGCGCTCGTCGTCTTCGACGAAGAAACGCACACCGCCGTAGCCTTCCGCGGCCGCTTCCCCGACTCTCCCCCCACCCCCCCCACCCCTCCGACCACCCAACCGCACTAACCTCCAACTTTCAACTTTCAACCACCCCTCCAACCTCCCCTCCCCCTTGTACAAACTCCTCCTCATCCAGAAGTACCTCCTCAAGCGCCGCATCGCATGGGTCAGTGTCATCGCCGTCACCCTTTGCACGGCCATGGTCCTGGTCGTCATCAGCGTCATGGGCGGCTGGCTGGAAATGTTCCGCAACACCGCCCGCGGCCTCTCGTCCGACATCATCGTCGATGCCCAGTCGCTCACCGGCTTCCCCTACTACGAGAAGATGATCGACGAGCTCAAGACCAAACCAGAAATCGAGTTCGCCACCCCGATGATCTCGTCCTTCGGCATCATCAGCATCATGAATCAGAAGTCATTGGGGGTTCAGGTCTACGGCCTGCGCGCCAATGAAATCGGCCGCGTCAACAACTTCCCCCAGACCCTCTACTGGCAGTACCACCGCTTTGCCGACAAGGCCGAAACAGCCGCAACAACCGCTGAAAAGCAGTCTGCCCTGGCAGAGGCCGATGCCGCAGCCGCCAAGGCTTCTTTTGCCAAACCCCTCAAACCCGAGGACTACCGCAACTCGCTGCCAACCAGCCAGAAGCGAACGATCGACCCGTCCAACTGGCCCGGGATGATCGTCGGCGCCCCCGTCATCGACATCCGTAAAGAGGCCGATGGCAAAATCGCCGGCCGGGGCGACTACAACCTCCGCTACTGGATCCGCCTGACGGTCATGGGAATCGACACCGCCGGCATGAAAGTAGACGCCCAAAACAAGCAGGAGCGCAACTACTGGGTCGTCGATGACTCCCGCACACAGGTCTACTTCTACGACTCCACCAGCGTCTACGTCGATTTCGACCTCCTCCAAAAAGACCTCGCCATGGAGGCCACCCAGGACCCCCCATCCCCCGCCCGCACCAGCCAGCTCCAGATCAAGCTCAAACCCGGCGTTTCGCTGGCAAAGGGAAAAGCTGTCGTCCGTGAGGTCGTCGATAAAGTCTTGGCCGACGGCAACGCCATCCTGCGATTCCCCCCCATCGTCCAAACATGGGAAGAGAGTCAAAAGCAGTTCCTCGGCGCGGTCGAAAAGGAAAAAGTCCTCGTCACCGTCCTCTTCTCCTTCATCTCGGTCGTCGCCGTCTTCCTCATCTTCTGCATCTTCTACATGATCGTCGCTGAGAAAACGCGCGACATCGGCATCCTCAAGGCCGTCGGCGCCACCCAGGCCGGCGTCGCCACCATCTTCCTCGGCTACGGCCTGGCCATCGGCATCGTCGGCGGCGGCCTGGGCTTCCTCGTCGGCTGGCAGGTCTGCCACAACATCAACTGGATCCACGAACAGATGGGCAAACTCCTCGGCATCCGCGTCTTCACGCCCGAGAGCTACGCCTTCGACACCATCCCCAACACAATCAACCCAAGGGAAGCTGCCATCATCGTCGCCGTCGCCATCCTCTCCAGCGTCCTGGGCGCCGTCGTCCCCGCATGGAGCGCAAGCCGCCTTGACGTGGTAAAAACCCTCCGCTTCGAATAACCGCCGTCAAGACCCCCATGCCCTCCCCTGTCCCCATTCTCGCCGCAACCTCCATCGTGAAGCGATTCACCATGGGTACACAGACCCTCACCGTTCTCGACGATTGCTCCCTCTCCGTCACCCCCGGCGAGTTCGTCGCCATCGAAGGCCGCTCCGGCAGCGGCAAGTCCACCCTTCTCCACCTCCTCGGCGGCCTCGATACCCCCGACTCCGGCTCCATCACCCTCGACGGCACCGAACTCTCCACCCTCTCAGACCGCAAACTCGCCCTCAGCCGCAACGCCAAAATCGGCTTTGTCTTCCAATTTTATCACCTCCTCCCCGAGCTCAACGTCCTGCAAAATACCCTTCTGGCCCCCATGGTCGGCAGCACCTTCTCCGGCTACCTGGCCGCCCGCGCCACCCTGAAATCCCGCGCCCGCGACCTCCTCGAAGCCGTCGGCCTCTCCGATCGCCTAACCCACCGCCCGTCCCAACTCTCCGGCGGCGAACGCCAGCGCGTCGCCATCGCCCGCGCCCTGATGAACCGCCCGGCCGTCCTTCTTGCCGACGAACCCACCGGCAACCTCGACACCGAAACCGGCACCCATGTCATGTCCGTTTTCGAGTCCGTCCGAAAACAGTTCGGCCTCACCGTCGTCATGGTCACCCACGACCGCACCCTCGCCCGCTCCGCCGATCGCGTTTTCACCATGACAAAAGGCCGCCTGTTCCCCGCCTGATTGGTGGATATACTCACCACCATGAGCGTTCTCTCCCCCTCCCCCTCCGCATCCACCCCCGCCGCCCACAAGTCCCTCCAAGTCTGGATGGACGGCAAACTCGTTCCCAAAGAAAACGCCACCGTCTCCGTCTTCGACCACGGCCTCCTCTACGGCGACGGCGTCTTTGAAGGCATCCGCATCTACAACGGCCGCATCTACGAATCCGCCGCCCACCTCGAACGCTTCTACGAGTCCGCCAAGGCCATCCGCCTCGATATCCCCATCACGCCTCAGCAATGGGAAGACGCCATCTACGCCACCGCCAAGGCCAACAACTTCACCGATTGCTACGTCCGCGCCGTCGTCACACGCGGCGTCGGTAAACTAGGCATCTCGCCGGTCAACTGCGAGCGCCCCACCTGCTTCGTCATCTGCGATGTCCTGGAGATGTACCCCAAAGCCATCTACGAAAACGGCATGCCCGTCATCACCGCCAGCACCTTGCGCAACAGCCCGATGTCCCTCTCCCCTCGCATCAAAAGCCTCAACTACCTCAATAACATCCTCGGAAAAATCGAAGCACTCGACGCCGGCGTCCCCGAAGCCATCATGCTCAACGCCAACGGCAACGTCTCCGAAGGCACGGCCATGAACCTCTTCGCCGTCAAACGCGGCATCGCCACGACGCCCCCCCTCACCGACGGAATCCTCGAAGGCGTGACCCGCAACACCGTCCTCCGCCTCCTTCCCCAATCCGGCGTCACCGCTCGCGAAGCCAGCCTGCAAAAACACGACCTCTACATCGCCGATGAACTCTTCGTCTGCGGCACCGGCGCCGAAGTGGTTCCCGTCACCACCGTCGACAAACGCGCTATCGGAAATGGCTCCGTCGGCCCGGTCACCAAAAAGATCATGGACATCTACGCTCGCCACGTCCGCTCGGGCCGATAGGGCCACAGCCCGAAAACGCAAAAAGTTGCCCGGGCCCTGCCCAAATTTGCCTATCTTCACTTCTCCCTGTTTAAAGGGTCCGGATTCCGTAGTTCAGGCCATTTCAGCGGCACAACGGGTCGAATGTCGCGGAATCCATGTGTTACGTTCAGGCCGGAGAATGTGTCTAACACTGGAGAAAATGCGCATGTCGAAGAAGAAGAATCAGCGTCTCGTGGCGGGTATGGCAGCTGTTGTTGTCGCAATGGCGATGACCGAGCTCGCCGGCGCCCAAGTGTCCCAATTTGCCATCACCAAGCAGGCTGAGTTCAGCCAGACGACCACGGCCGCACCCACCACCCCTACGGGTTGGAGCTTGCAGAGTGAAATCTTCTTCTCTCCCGGCGACATCATCTATTGCGAAGTAATCCCTCCCGCGCCCGGTGCCACCGTTGCCATGTTCCGCGAACCCGAACGCCCCAGCGCCGCGATCGGTGGCACCCAGACCTACCCCACGTCAGCCGCTCTTGATGCAGACTATCCCGCCGGTCCCTACACAATGAGCATCGTCACCGGCGGGTTGGCCGGGCAACAGGCAACCGTCCAGATGCCGCAGGCCGTCTACGCTCCGATCATCCCGGCCATCTCACCCGCATCGTTCAACGCCATCCAGAGCTACAACCCGGCCAGTGGCCCGCTCCACCTCTCGTGGTCAACCTTCCAGACGCCAGCCGGATTCACCGAGGGCGAAATCGTCGCCAGACTCGTGCCCGTCGGTGGCGATTCTGATTTCTTCGCCTTCGAAGAAGGCGGCCCGGCCGAGGACTTCTCATCCGTCGACGTACCCGCCTCTATTCTGGGTGCCGAGCAACAGTTCACCCTCGAACTGAGCTACTACGTCCGTAACGTCACCCCCGGTGCAGGCTTCGACGGTGCCGACGGCGAGGTCGAGTTCCTCTACATCACGCGCTCCCTCGTCACCGTCGTCCCGGAGCCGGGCGCCTTGGGCTGGTTCGGCCTGGCGGCCTTGCCACTGACCCGCCGCCGGCGGTAACCCTTCAGAGGCGGTTGGCGTCAATCCTGCCCACTTTTTCACGCCACCGCCTTGATCTCCCGGCGACAAGCGCCTGCTACAACTGCCCACCAATTGTCAATTTGGGTCATGTAGGCGCACGTCTTCGCATTAGCCTTTCAAGCAAATTGTGTTACCCCGGCCGCTCAGAATCCCCTTGCCGTCGCTAACGCTTTGCAGCAGACTGACTTACGTCACTTGAGGCGACTCTCCAGTGCGGCAGATCTTTTTTTGCGCGGCACTAAATAGAGGGTACTCTGAGTAGGATCGGGATACTTTCGAACTCGTATCTAGGAGGCAGGGAGCCAATGGAAAACACGCGATCAACTTCAAAAAAGTCTGTTATTTGCCGGAAAAGCACCATGCTGCTCGCAGCGATCGGTGCTGTGAGCCTGCTGAACCCACTCTCTGCCGTTGGGCAGGTCGTTGGTGTGGCTTTCACTGGTGGGACCCTTTCAAACCTTGGTGTGATCCCGCCGGACACCAACGGTGCCGTCGGCGTCAACCACTATGTGGAGTTCGTTAACGGCCGTTTCGCGACCTACCGCAAGTCTGACGGTGTCCTCGTCAGCGCGACGACTGACAAAGTTCGCTGGACGAGCGCCGGCCTGACGTTTGGTGGCTCGGACGGGATTTCTGATCCGCGGTCAATCTACGACCCGGTGAGCCGTCGCTGGTTCATCGGCCAGATCGACATCCCCAGCGGTACCGGTAGCGTTGCGAATAACTTTCTGTTGGGTGTTTCCACGGGTCAGGACCCGACCTCAGCCTTCAAAGCATTCAAAATCGCTCAGGGCACAGACTTTGCCGATTACCCCACTTTGGGTGTGAGCGGCAGCAGCGTGACGTTGTTCTCCAACAACTTCTCAACGGCCGGTAGCTACCTCGCACGGTCCTCGATGATTTCGGTGCCCAAGGCCTCCCTGACGGCAGCTGTTCCGTCCACCTCAGGTATCACCTCGATTCTTGGAAGTTCAAACGCCATCACCACCTCAACGTACGGCGTCATTCTTCAGCCGTCGGTTGACTACTTCCACACTGGTAACCAATACCTTGTCGCACAAGGTACGACAACGACCACGATTAAGGTCACCCAGCTCACGGCTGGCCCGGGCTCGACGCTTGTTTCGCCCACATCCGTGGCGGTTCCTGCATTTTCCGCACCGCCTTCCTGCCGTCAGTCCGGTACGGCAACTGTCATTGACGCCAGTGACAACCGCATCGGTTCATCCGTGCTCCGCCAGGGCAACAACTTGTGGGCCGTGCAGGGCACCAACGGCAGCAGCGTGACAGGTTCTTCCTGTGCCGGCATCCGCTGGTACCGCTTTGCCATCAACCCCGGCACCGGTGCCGTGACGCTCGGCGAGTCGGGCACACTGGCCGACGCCAACTTCGACTTCACCTATCCCTCAATCGCCGTCAACCCCGCAGGCAACGTCGTCATCAGTTGCACCCGTGGCGGCTCGGCCACCTTCCTCTCCTCCTTCGCCATCACCGGTTCCTACAACGGCACCACCACCAGCCTTCCCGGCAACGGGGCTGGCACCGTGCTCGCCGCAGGCGTCGGCACCTACACCGTCTCGGGCGGCGGCCGCTTCCGTTGGGGCGATTACTCCGCCACCACCATCGACCCCACCGACCCCCAGATCTTCTGGTCAGCCGGCGAATACGTGAACTCCGCAAACTCCTACGGCGTCCGTCACACCGAACTGATCATCCCGGCCGCCGGCGAAGTTCGTTGGAAGTCCCCCCTGAGCGGCAACGCCACCACCGCTTCCGCCTACCTGCAGGGCGTTGCACCGGTCTCGACCGACCGCGTTGTTTTCTCACGTGCAACCACCTCCGGCATCGGCAGCTACACAGTCTCCTACTCCGGTGCCACCACCGCCGCCCAGTTCGCAATCCGCCAGGGCGCCGTCAACTTCAACCTCGCAGCCGCATCATCACTCACCCTGACCGATAGCTCCGCAGCCGGCTCGCTCACCGTGTGCGAATACGGCGGCGACCCCACCGCCACCTTCTCCGGCTCCGGCGTCTTGAACACCGTCAACACCAACGTCGCCCCCAACACCATTGCCATCGGCATCCTCAACGTCAACGGCCCGACTTGGAACAACAGCGGTTCGGTCTACGTCGGTGGTTCCTCCACTGGCGCAGGCGGCGCCGGCTCGCTGGTGCTCAGCACCGGCAACACCAACATCGGCGGCTCACTCGTCGTCTTCGCAGCCGATTCCGTCGCCCAGAACTCTGGCACCGTCACCGTCACCGGCGGCGTCACCCTCGCCAGTGATGCGGGCATCGGAACCTACACCCTCACCGGTGGCCGCCTGGTCACAGCCAGCATCGCCAAAGGCGCAGGCTCAGGTGTGTTCAACTTCAGCGGCGGCACACTGACCGCCTCGACCAACACGGCCAACCTCTTTTCCAACTTCTCACCGACCGTCAATGCAGCCGGTGCCTTCATCGATACCGCCACCTTCGATGCCACCATCGCCTCTGCCATCAACGGCACCGGCAGCCTGACCAAACAGGGCCTCGGCACACTGACCCTCAACGGTGCCAACAACTACGGTGGCAACACCACGGTCTCCGCCGGCACGTTGGTTCTTAATCAGCCCCTGATCAATACCACAGCGACACTGACCGTGGCCGACACCGCAGCAGCCCAGCTGCCAGCAGGTAACTCCGGCATCGGCACCCACCTCACTGCGGCCAGCGTCCAGTCCATCGTCCTCGCCGGCAGCGGCAAGTTGTCTATCGCCCTGACTGACCGCACGACCAAGGGTCAGTCTGTCGTGGTGACCTCCGCCCTAGCCGTCGCCAACGACGGCGCCCCCCTCGGCACCCGTACCTACTCCGGCCAGATCGATGTCACCAACAACGACATGGTCGTCGTCGGCGGTTCACTCGCCGACCTCTCCGACATGGCCCGTGCCGGCCAGAACGGTCCGACCCTCTTCACCGGCAACGGCATCACCAGCAGCGTCGCCGCCGCCGATGCCAGCCTTTCGCTTCGCTACGCAGTCGGTGTTGCATCGAACAACCTCGACGGCAGTCCCCTTTACAGCTTGTTTGACGGCCAGACCGTCGGCCTGAACGACATCCTCGTGAAGTTCACCTACTTCGGCGATGCCGACTTGAACGGCATCGTGGATGACACGGACTTCTTCCTCCTCAACGACGGCTACGGCACAAGCCAGACCGGCTGGGTGCACGGCGACTTTGATTACAGCGGCGTCATCGATGACACCGACTACTTCCTGATCAACAACGCCTACACAACCCAGGGCGGCGGCCTCCGCGAAGGTCCGGCCTCAGTGCCGGAACCCTCAGCCCCCGCCCTCGCCCTGCTAGCCGGCGCCCTCCTGACCCGTCGGTCACGGACCTCTCGCTAAGCGTCCCGCGTCCCGAATCTGCAGCACTGCAGAAGCCCGGCCGCACAACCCGCTTCAAAACCCTCCCCGCGCGTGACTTCACGCGCGGGGATTTTGTTTGCAGTCCCATTGTTGATACCGACTGCGGTGGTCTGCTTGGGGTTAGGGCAGGAAGGCGTGAGGCATTAAAAAGTAATTCCCCGCCGTAACCCCTTTCCACCGCATCCCTCTCCTAGGCTCAGGCTGAACATTCACTCAGGAGAATCCATGAATCTACAGCGATCTATCGGGGCAGCCTTACTGGTCTGCGGCGTCGTCCTCTTAGTCATTGGCGTCAACGCCTCCCACTCCATCGCCGATCAGTCCACCAACCTCTTCACCGGCCACTTCACAAACGCCACCGCCTGGTACATCGTCGGCGGCATCGGAGCCGCCATCCTCGGCTTTCTACTCCTCCTCTTCGGCGGCGGCCGGAAATCCATCTGATTTCCACCGGCAATAGAGCCACCAAAGAATCCCTCGCACGTCAGCTTTTACAAAACGTCCGGTGCCACAGGTCGCGTGAGGGCGGGGGGGGGGGAGGGTAATCACGCGACCTGTGCTCCCCTTCCGCATCAATTGGCTCTTCCGTTCTCATCCCACCCCATAATGTCCCGGCGGGACAAAGGCCTGTAGCCACTAGCGCCGGTACCCCAAGCGAGTGGAACCCATCCCCCCAACCCAACCCGCACCGACGGTGCGGAAGTTTTCTATAGCCCCTCGTTTGCTTCCTAAGCCCCAACCCATTCATCAAAACTTTTTGCCATCCTGATCGTCTTGGGCCGAATATCTATAATTGACAGAGTCGAATGGCTTCTTAATCACGAATCCTCTATTGATCAACTCTTCAAAAAAATCTTCTTCGATGTAGATTGAGTTCGCACTGGCACGCCATCTGAACCATGGGCGACCAGAAATATCATTACTGGAAAATCGAAGCATATGCATCTTGTTTACAACATCCAACACATCTTCTCCATCCGGATTGTATCGGGTAATAGAATCGATTGCTCTGATTCCATCAACGAGGAACATGTTGCTGTTGCTGCCGTCAAGTTCCAACGATAACGCGGTCAGATTATCGTCAACACTTAATATAAAATCCTTGGCACGCTTTGATACGATAACGCAGCCAACAGACGTGAAGCTAATGTCCATCATTGGCCCATTACTCAAAAGTTCAAGTTCATAATTAAATGCACCCGGAAGGGGAACATTTTGACTTAAGTAGTCGAGTATTCTAAATGGCAAGAACAACGCGTTCTTTACAGTAATATTGGCGTATCCCTGAAGCGGCACCGCATCAACTGCATAGATCGCACAATCTATTCTTTTTGATGGTACCATTGGTATCTCCTAGTAAGGCCTGGTAACCATATCCCGGAGCGGATTCCCTGGGGTATTTAAATTGGGGCTTAGGAAGCAAACGAGGCTTGGGCGGGGGTCATAGCGTGTTCCTACGCAGGAGCCGCAGCAGGTTGAGATACAGATTATCACGCCGGTGGTTGAACCGGTACTCCGTCTCTTTCAGGTGCAGATAGAACGTGTGCCAATGAACACCCTTGAACTTGGCCATCCGGCCCTTGGCATAGCCCCAGAAGCTCTCGATGCCGTTGATGTGACTGTTCCCCTTCACGAACTCATCAAGGTTGTGGTTGATCCGCAGGTGCTTTTCATAACCCACATCCACCAGTCCGTCATAGCCCGGCCAGCCGTCGGAGTGGATGACCGTTTCAGGGCTTATTTTGCCTCGAATAATCGGCAAAAGGCTTTTCCTGGAGCAGTTGGGGACGATCTCTGTGTAGACCTTGCCGTCGCGTTTGAAGATCCCGAACACGATCCCCTTGCCGCTGGCCCCGCGGCCGCGCTTCCCACGCACACGACGGGGACCGAAGTAGCTCTCATCGATCTCGACCTCGCCGCCCCTGATGCCTCCGACCTTTTCGCATTCGCTCGCCAGCCGCTCCCGCAGGAGCAGATAAATGTCGTTAACCGAGCGTACGGAAATGCCTGTCAGTCGGGCCGTGTCGGAGGCCGTCAGGTCCAGGGAAAACAGCCGCAGGAGGGTCCGAAAATGCGTGTCGGATATCTTGGAACGACGGTAGTAGCGGTTTGACACGGTGGGGCCGGGATAAAATCTACCTCAGGCCCTCGTTTGCTTCCTAAGCCCATACGCTAAATATTCCAGCAATGTCTAGCAATAAAATAACCTCACTGCAATTACATTTCGTGAGCAAGACCAAACTATCCCGCAAGAATTATGCTTTGAGAATATTCTTGAGATTGAGCATCAAGAAATTTCCAATAATAACAATTATAGGATAGATCGGTTTGCCTAAATAGTTCCACGTCTAATTTTTGGAATACTTCATTAGGTGCTGATAGGCCAGTATTACCGTGTATCCTTTTTTTAGATTCAACCTCTAGCCAAGGCTCTTTGCCTTGGGGAAAAATATATAAAGACGGAGACATCCAATTTAATTGTCCAATAAACTGTTCTTGCGACTTAAAATCGACATCTTTCATCTCATAAGACGATATAAGAGAAAATATTACTGCGACCGTAACCGCTAAGCCATTGGCGCTTCTGACTTCAATTGCTATACGAAGAGCTTCTAGACCACCTTCAACCCATTCTTGCTTTGAATCCCATTTAGAGTCAATTTTGTTAATGTGAAGGTCGTTGAAGCGATCGACCAAATCCGTTTTTACAGTGGTTAACATCCATCTTTTGATAATCGTTTGGCGTTCTATTTTCATAAACAAAAGGGGCTTAGGAAGCAAACGAGGCTTGGGCGGGGGTCACAGCGGGTTCCAACGCTCGGGGAATGTCTACACCGAGATCGTGCCTGATTACTCAAAAAAACGCTTGCCGCCCTGAAACAGCCCCCATCGAACCAACGGTAACCCCACGTCAAAAGGCATCTTGACAGCACAACCATCCATCACCTAACATATACCAAACATCCAAAGCGGTCAACACCCCATCTAAGACCCACCAAACCACCCCGGAAGGAGCCCTCACCATGCCCGATCCAAAACACCATCCCAACGCCCCCACCGACGCCGAACTCCTCGGCCAGGACGAACCTTCCGACCACCACCCCTCCAACCCCGTCGGCCCCCAGCCGGCCCGCCCCGACGAATTCTGGCCGCCACAAGACACCTGCCCACCCTTCATCCCTTTCATCCGCCACCTCACACCCCGCCAGATCCGCGCCCTCACCCACCTCGCAGCCGGATGCACCGACGCAGCCACCGCACGCCGCATCGGCGTCTCTCCGCGCACCGTCGGCCGCTGGCGCTCCTTCGATCCCCTCTTTGCCTCACGCCTCAACCGTCTCCGCGCCAACCTCATGGCCAACACCCTCGATCACATCCGCGCCCTCCTCCCCAAATCCGTCCAGATCCTCGCCAAAGACCTTGACAGCCCCAATGCATCCCACCAGCGCAAATCCGCCGTCGCCCTCCTCCGCATCGCAGGCACCTCCCGCCTCGTCGCAGCCACCGGCCCCGACACCCTCCACGATGTCCTCCTCGACCGCGCCATGGAACAACGCGAACGTACCGAACCCCCCGCCTTCCACCGTGTAAGCTCCCCGCCCGATGAGGGCCAACTCCACGAACTCCATCGCTCCCTCATATCACACATCAACTCCGAAGAACTCCTCGAATCCATCGCAGGCGAGGCTCCCGCCCACTCCCAAAACCGCGCCTCATCCCGCTTCGGCCCCGGCGATGGTCTGATCCCCTCCATCGCAATCCCCGCCGCCGATCTGTCATCGCTCCACTCCCCCTTCACCGAAATCGTAAATCTTGAAATTGCAGAGCCCCCCTCCCACCCACCGGCCACAAACCCCTAGCACCACAAACCACTCAAATTACCCATCTTCCGCGCACCGCCATAAACCCCTTAGCCACAACAGTTTACAAATTCTCAATGTCAGTTCATGGCACGCTTTGTCCGCAAACGCAAAATTCGTCATCGCTTCTTGCTATATCGCCTCAGCCCCTGCCCCACCCCCTCTGATTGCGTAAAAACCGCGATTCGGCTATTTTCTGGTGTTCCCAATCAGACCGGCACCGGCGCATTGCACCGCCACCCGGTCCAACCGAAGGAGTCTCCCCATGGCCGTGACCACCGATTACGAAAACCTCAAGCGCCTTGTCGCCGAAGTGGATGATGACATCTCCAAGGCTGGCGGAGGCAACAAAGCCGCAGGAACCCGCGTCCGCAAGAAGATGCAGGAAATCAAAGCCGCCGCCCAGGAGATCCGCAAAAAGGTTCTCGAAGGCCGCGACGATACCGACGGCTCCGCCCCCGAAGCCGACTAACGCCACCTGCCGCTCTCTCCCTCTCCCGTCCCTCGCATCCGCGCAATCGGATGTACTGCGCTTCGTTGCGATCAACCACCTTATGCCCCCCACCCTGCTCTTCGACATCAGCGGCATCGACCTCAACCACGTCATCCACGACGCGGCCGCCATCCGTGAAGAAAACGCCCAGCGCGGCTCCTTTCAGCAGTTGCAGGCCGTCGTCTTCGCCGATCCCGAAACCAAAACCTTCGTCGGCTACAAAGACGTCGGCCACGACGAGTTCTGGGTCAAAGACCACGTCCCCGGCCGTCCCCTTTTCCCCGGCGTCCTCATGCTCGAACTCGGCGCACAGCTCGCCAGCTACTACACCCGCAAGTACGCCGGCTGGACCGGCTTCCTCGGTTTCGGCGGCGCCGACAACGTCCGCTTCCGCGGCCAAGTCCTCCCCGGCCAGCGTCTCTACGTCCTCGGCAAACAAAAGTCCCTCCGCCACCGCATGATGGTCTGCGAAATCCAGGGGTTGGTCGAAGGCAACATGGTCTTCGAAGCCACCATCATCGGCGTTCAGCTATAGCGCGTGCTTCGCTTCCCGCCGGTCCAGTTCCGCCTCCGCCACCTGCCGCATCACCCCCAGATCAGCCGGCTGACGGTGCCAAAGTTCAAACTGCCTCGCCGCCTGATGCAAAAACATCTCCAGCCCACTGATCGCCTTACACCCCGCATCCGAAAAGATCTTTAAAAACCGGGTCTCCCGCGGCGTATAAACGCAATCCATCGCCACGCTCCCCCGCGGCGGCACAAAATCCATCCCCGCCAGCACGTTCCCCTCCACATGCGGATACATGCCAACCGTCGTGCAGTTCACATAAACATCATGCCGCTCATGAGCCAAAGCCTCCCACCGCGCCGCCGTAACACCAGCGATATCCTTCGCAACCGCCACACCCCGCTCAAAAGTGCGGTTGTAAAGCGTGACGCTGCACCCTTCCCCCACCAGCGCCCCCGCAGCCGTGCGGCCCGTCCCTCCCGCCCCGATCACCGCCACCCGCTTCCCCACCAACCCCGCCCGGCCCCCTGACAACGCAGCCGCCAGCGAATCCACAATCGCCGCCGCATCCGTATTAGCCGCCCGCCAATGCCCGCCCTCCCACGCCAGCGTGTTCACCGTCCCCAGTGCATGAGCCGACGGCTCCACCCGTGCGTTGGCCGCCTCGGCATACCGCATCGCGTCTTCCTTGTGCGGCACGGTCACCGAAGCACCGGCGAAGTGCAGATGATCATCAACACTCAGGGCCTCCAGTGTGGCCTTCAAGCTCTCATAACCCGCCATCACCGGCAGCGGCAGATACACCCCCGGCAACCCCTGCATCGCCGCGTTGTGGACGGCGGGCGAAAGGCTGTGCCCCACCGGCCAGCCGATCACCCCAAAGACTCTGGTGGAAGGCTTGATCTCGCGGTAGCGATAAAGGCGAAGCATCTCCTGAATCGTCGCCTGCCCCGGCGCGCTCCCGCCCTCAGCACTGAGAGCGGCAAACGTGAGCCATGCACCGGCCTTGCCCGCCAGCAACCGCGACATCAACCCAGCTTCGCCCATACACAGGGCTATCAGCGGCTTGGCACTCATCCGGATCAGTTCAAACGCCTCAAGGTTATCGCGAACCGTGCGGGCCATCCATGCAACCTTCGCAACATCGCACGGAAGGCTTTGCATATCGGCGACCAGACTCGTCAGCTTATTCGGGCGGCCGAAGAAGTCGTGCGCGGAGAGGATGAGCTTGCACGGCTCGCCCGCGCGCGGACCCTTGTCGGCCTTGACCTTGGCTTGCAGGCCAGCCAGTTGAAAAAGGCGCCGCGCCACAGCAGCGTTGCCGTTGACGCTGGCCAGCTCGAAATCGATGTAGCGCGCCCCGCCAGCGACCGCGGCCGTGAGGAGTGAGAGTCGGCCGTCGTCGTCGAGGTCGGACAGGCCCCCTTCGGCCTCGCCGCGGCAGGTGGCGATGGCTGGCAACGGGGTGCGAACCATCAACTCGGTAATCTCTGAGGCACTTTCCGCGCCCAGTTCGTCGAGTCGGTACTCAACGTAATCCGCGCCAGCTTCGGCGGATCGGGCTGCGAGGGCCGCAGCCTGCGAAACCGACTTCACCATGATCGGCACGCAAATATGCGCCATAACCCACCTGCTTCTTCTGCCCGCCTAAACGCTTACGGGACGCAACCTGCCCAACGGCATGACGGCCAGTCCGCTGGCGGCAAGGGCGTCTTCAATCTGCTTCTTTACACCGCTTGACGCCTCTACAAGCGGCAGACGCATTTCGCCGGCATCCAGGCCGGTCACGTGCATGGCGTGCTTGACACCGACGGGGTTGCCATCGGCGAACAATCCCTTGATCAGCGGGAACATTTTGCGATGAATGGTACGGGCTTCCGCTGACTCCTTCGGGCCGCCAACGGCCAGCTTGACCATGCTGCTGACCACGTCAGGCAGGAGGTTGCTGATAACGCTGATGACCCCGGTGGCCCCGACTGCCATAAGGGGCAGCGTGAGCGAGTCATCGCCCGAGAGCATGACCAGATCGCAGAGCGTGCTGATTTCGGTGGCGATGTCGAGGCTGCCCGTAGCTTCCTTGATGGCCACAATATTCGGGTGGGCGGCCAGACGGGCGGCTGTGGCGGGGGTCATGGTGATGCCGGTGCGGCCGGGGATGTTGTAGAGGACGATGGGCAGGGGGCACTCATCGGCGAGCGTCATGAAGTGACGGTAGAGGCCTTCTTGCGTCGGCTTGTTGTAGTAGGGGTTGACGCTGAGGCCGTAATCCGCACCGGCTGACAGCGCGAACTTGTGCAGGTGCAACGCTTCTTTGGTGCTGTTGGCACCCACGCCCGCCAGCACCGGCACACGCCTCGCGGCCACTTCGACGATGGTGGCGATAACGCGTTCGTGTTCGTCAAACTCCAGTGTGGGCGACTCCCCTGTGGTGCCGACGGGAATAAGCCCGGAGATTCCACCGGCGATCTGGCGTTCGGCCTGCAGGCGAAGGCGGGCGAAGTCGACATCGCCTTCGCGGAACGGGGTGACCAATGCTGTCATCGCACCAGACAGACGTGCCTGCAATTGTTTTCTTGAGTCCATTGCCATGCTCCTCATGTTACACCCGCTAAAGCCAGTCGCCCACCCGGTGTCAGTCAGGTTTGGCAGAACAGACCGCGGCGTAACGGCGGACGGTTTCGGCGATTCCCCAGACCAAGGCATCTGCGATGAGTGCGTGCCCAATGGAGACCTCGAGCACGCCGGCGGCGCCCCGACCTGTGGCGTCAAGAAACGGCCCAAGGTTTGCCAGCGTCAGGTCGTGGCCAGCGTTCACACCCAACCCCGCTGCCCGTGCGATCTGGGCGGCTGCTCCGAATGGCTGGGAGGCGGATGATTCGGCACCGGCGAAATCGGCGGCGTATGGCTCGGTGTACAACTCAACACGATCAGCGCAGCAGTCCTTTGCGCCTTGCATCGTCGCCGCGACGTTTCTGTCTGCGTCTACAAAGAGACTGACGCGGGCGGACGAACGCTTCAACCGTTCGATCATTGGCGTGAGTTTATCGCGCACGGCTTTCTCGGCGGTTGGCCAGCCGTGATCGCTGGTTGCGGCACCGATGGCATCAGGAACGAGGGTTACCTGATCTGGTTTGTGACGCCGAACCAGCTCTTCAAACGAGATTCCACCAGGGCCGGCCTCGAACGGATTGCCTTCGATGTTGAACTCGGCTGTGGGAAAATCGCGGACGACTTTTTCGACCTCGGCCAGATCGCTGGTGCGGATGTGACGCTCGTCGGGGCGCGGGTGGACGGTGATGCCGTCGGCACCGGCCTCCAACGCCAGGCGGGCGACGGCGGCGGGGCTGGGGTAGGCAAGCGGCCGGGTGTTGCGCAGGGTGGCCACCTTGTTGATGTTGACGCTGAGGCTGGTGGCGGTCGGCTTTGACATGGTTCGGGATTGTAGCAGTTGAATTGCTGTGGACGGGAATAGAAGGCCGGTAGGCAGGCACGGAGGATGACTCGCCATTGGCTGTGGGCCTCGGCTATGCTGAGCGCGTGAAAATTCTTCTTACCAACGACGATGGAATTCGGGCGCCCGGGTTGATTGCCCTCTACAAGCAGCTTGCCACATTCGCGACCGTGGTTGTGGTCGCGCCGGAAACGGTGCAGTCGGCGACAGGGCATGGGATCACGCTGGCGACGCCTCTATTGACACAGCGCGTGGATGTCGACGGTGTATTCACCGGCACGGCAGTGGACGGTCGTCCTGCCGACTGTGTGAAGCTGGCTCTCAATCAGATTCTGCCCGAGCTTGGTTTTGAGCCGGACGTGCTGGTGAGCGGGATGAACTCCGGAGCAAATGTGGGTATCAACGTGATTTATTCCGGCACGGTTGCCGCAGCCATTGAAGGGGCGTTTCTTGGACTGCCGGCAATTGCTGTGAGCCTGCACCTACGGCACCAGATCCGGACGGATTACGATCAAGGGGCTGCGGTCGCGCTGCCTGTCATCCGCAAGCTGATTGCGGCGGAGGTTGTGCGTGGCGAGGTGGTAAACATCAATGTTCCGGCCACTGAAACCGGCACCCCGGCTGCGAGTGTCGCAACAAGAGTCTGCCGCCAGTGCACGCGGCCGTGGGTGGATCAATATGAAAAACGGCTGGACCCGCGCGGGCGCGCGTATTACTGGAACAGCAGTGTGTTCACGCTGGGCGAGACGGAGGCCGATACTGATGTGGCCGCTTTGCGGGACGGGCATGTGGCGGTGACGCCGCTGATGTTCGACTTGACCCGTGGGGACCGGATGGGGCACTGGGCGGGTCGGTTGAAGTAAACGTTGTCCAGGGGTTTTTGCCACTGAGACAAATGAGCAATGCTCGCTGGGCGCTACCTGAAGTTCTGGAACTGCAACGGAATTTCCGGCGGTTCGGCACGGAGGGCCGCGATGACTGCCTGGAGGTCGTCGCGTTTGGGGCCGGTCACGCGCACTGTTTCGCCTTGAATACTGACCTGCACTTTGAGGCCGAGGTCTTTGATCTGTTTGACGATGGCTTTGGCAGTCTCTTTTTCGATGCCACTCTTCAGATTGTAGTGTTGCCGCAGCGTGTTGTGGGTGGCGTTCTCGACCTTCTGCCCGTCGAGGATTTTGGGGTCGACACCCCGTTTGATCATCTTGCCGATGAGTACGGTCTTGACGGCTGCGAGTTGGGTCTCTTCATCACCGGTGAGGGTGAGCGTTTTTTCCTTTTTGTTCAGTTCAGAGATCGAGGCGCTGGATCCTTTGAAATCGTAACGGGTGCCGATTTCCTTCTGTGCCTGAACAACGGCGTTGTCCAGTTCCTGAAGGTTGATTTCGTTCACGATGTCGAAGGACGGATCAGCTGCCATGCGTGTAACTTAGCCGTAACTTTCGGTTGTTGCCGTGATCGACTGTTTCTCCGTGGCATATCGGCCATTTCGCAAACTTGCTGCACGATTACTTTCCCGCCTGACCGTTAATGCTCCCGCGTGTCTACTACTTCGACGTCAGGGAATGAAAGGACCGCCATGACAGTGCAATCGCGTGAGAATCGTCCGGGTCGGAAGTCCATGTCGCTGATGCAAGAGCTGGAAGACCGCCGGCTGTTTTCGTCAACGGGCACAACCAGCGCTCCCAAGGCCAAGTCTCCGCCGACGCAGAGCAATACAGTTACGGTCAGCCGTTATTGCGGGACGCTGTACGTCTCGGGTGCGGTGGACAAGACCAATTCGATTGTCCTCACGACAGTCGCGGCCGAGAAGTTCGAGGTCAAGGTCAATGGCAAAAAGTACGGGACGTACGCTGCCTCATCCTTTAGCCAGATTCAAATCTGGGGCGGCAATCAGAATGACAAAATCATCTTTAATGAAAGCAAGTCGCGCGGCGGGTTTGGCGGCACGGAACTGGACGTCGACGTGCAGATCAAGTGCCATTCCGGAAGCGACAGAGTCGATCTAGACCTTACGCCTGCAACCGCGCATGGCGATAGCGGGGACGATACGCTCCTTGGTTCCCGGGGCGACGATAACCTCTACGGCGATAGCGGCAATGACCGAGTCTACGGCGGAGACGGCAACGATCTGGTCAATGGTGGCAAAGGCAATGACGACGTCCGTGGCGATGCCGGCGATGACTCGGTCTATGGTGAGCGTGGCGACGACTACCTCGACGGTGGCAAGGGCTCAGATTGGCTAAATGGCGGCGAGGGCTACAACCATCTGGTTGACTATTCTTCGGGTGACGAAAGGAATCGTTTCGTCTGCGGCGATGGAAAGAACTACATCTATTGCTCTGCAGATGACGATCTGGTTGATGTCAGCCCGGGATACGACCAGGTCTATTTTGACTGAAGTCCGGGTCCGAACTGACGCGCCGGGGCAGTTCGGCCTGCTGAGGGTTGGGCCGACGTATTAGATCAGCTGGCCTGCCGCCTTGGTCCCTCAGCGGCTGCCAGTGAGCTATTTTTATCTGCTGATTGTTTCCTCCAGCCCGTTTGGTAGCGTTCCGTGTTCGGCATGTCGGGCGAGCTCTACCTGAAGGAATAGCGGATTGGATACAAAACTCATCGGTCGCCTTCGCGACAACATCCTGTCAGTCTTTCTTGGCCCCACAAAATCGGTTGACCTGCTGCTGATCGGTCTGATTGCGCGCGGGCACGTTCTCATTGAGGACGTGCCGGGGGTGGGTAAGACCGTGCTGGCCCGGGCACTGGCAAAGTCGATTGATTGCAAGTTCAGCCGTATCCAGCTGACGCCGGACCTGCTGCCGGGCGACGTGCTGGGTGTGAGCGTCTACAACAGCCAGACACAGCAGTTTGACTTCAAGCCGGGTCCGCTGTTTGCAAACATCGTTCTGGCTGATGAAATCAACCGGACGACGCCGCGCACCCAATCGGCACTGCTAGAAGCGATGGCTGAGGAACAGGTGTCGGTCGAGAACCGGACGTATCAACTGGATCGCCCGTTCATGGTGGTGGCCACGCAGAACTCTTTCGAGTTTGAGGGGACGTACTACCTGCCGGAAAACCAGCTGGACCGCTTTTTGCTGCGCGTGGCCATTGGTTACCCCGATCGATCTGCCGAGTTCAAAATCCTGTCTACCCAGCCGGGCCGTAGCAAGCTGCACGACTTGCAGCCGGTGTTGAATGGGAAGCAGGTCGCGGACCTGCAGGACGCGGCAACGAACGTGAGGCTGGAAGTCGCTGTGCTGGATTACATTTTGGACCTGGTGGATGCGACGCGACACGAGGATCAGTTGCATCTGGGGGTTTCGCCGCGTGGTGCGCTGGCGCTGACGAATGCGGTGCAGGCAGCGGCGATTGTGGCCGGGCGGGATTACGTTACGCCCGACGATGTCAAGCAGCTTTTCATTGCGGTTTGTGCCCATCGTGTCATCGGCAAGGGGTTTGGCAACGGACAGGACGCGACCGCCAACGCTCACATTTTGCAAACGCTGCTCGACCGTATTCCCGCGCCCCGCTAAGTCACCCTGACCTGTCAAGCCATGGCACTTAAACGCCCTACGCCCAAGCTGATCCGCCGCTGGCGGGGCATCGACTGGAGCGTTTCGTGCCTGATGTTCGCCACCATGACATTTTTCATGGGCATTGCGGCGTTCAACACGCAGGCGAATCTATTGTTCGCTGTGTTCGGGCTGATGATGGGCGTGCTCATCTTTTCCCTATTCCTGAGCGCGATGATGGTGAGGCATCTGAAGATTCGGCGGGAGATGCCGGACAGTGCATCGGTCGGGCAGCCGGCGGTGATCACTTACACGCTGACGAATCGAAAGAGCGTCCTGCCCAGCCTGTCGGTTTCGCTGGCTGAGGTCGAGTTCCCTGGTGTACAGGCCTTTCGGGATCGGCCGGTGGCGTATTTTCTGCACGTCTCTGTCGGCAAACCTGCGATTTCGGCCATCGAGGTCGTTCCCATCAAGCGGGGGCAGCACATGCTCGGCTGGTTACAGTATTGCACGAATTTCCCGTTTGGTTATTTCCGCATTGCTGCCATTGCCCGATCCGAGCAGACGTTTGTTGTTTACCCGGCCATTGCCCAGGTAAACGCGAGCATCCTTCGGCTGTTTCGGCCTGCCAACATCACTGGCCTTTCGATTCGCCCGCGACGCGGCGGTTCGGATGAGTTTTTTGGTCTGCAGGAATACCGGCAGGGGGATAATCCCCGGCTGATATACTGGAAACGCTCAGCCCACACGGGAACACTGGTGTTGCGGGAGATGAGCCGGGTTTCACCACCTCGACTGGTGATCGCCCTCGATACGCAAGTTCCTGCCGGAGAATTGTTGGGTTCTCCACAGGCCGCTGACCTCTTTGTTGAGCGGGCGATTTCCATGGCAGGTTCGCTCTGCAGTTACGCAATTGAACACGACCTTCAGGTTGGTTTGATTGCCGCCAACGGCGACGACCGCGGCGGCACGACGCTCATTCCGGTTTCTCTCGGAAAGCGACACCGGAGAGATCTTATGAACTTACTGGCGGGGTTGGGGCGAAACACGTCTGTCGGTGCCCATGAAGTGCTGGCACGCGCAGATGAACTGATGGACTCTCAAGTGACAGTCGTTCAGATTTCGGCGTTTGGCGGCAGTGGTGGAAGCGGTGGCGCTGGCGCCCCTTCAAGCCGCGCTGCTGGCAGTTCCATTTCCACCCCGACCCCCGCTGCCAGATCGACGCAGGGAACAGTCGTGGTGCTCACGGCTCAGTCGCCAGAAAGCCTTTCCTACTTTGAATTTCCGCCGGCTTCGGGCCTTGGCCCGACCGTCGCAACCAGCGCTCCAACTGCATCACCCAAGGCGATCTAGAATAGCAAACTCGCATGTACGAAATCCGCCAGTTCAATCCCACCTTTTACATCCTTCTGGCCCTGGGCCTGACGGGGTTCTGTTACGCGGTCGGCAGTCCGGTCGTCTGGGTCGGGAGCATGTTGGTGGTGGGGTTCAACTATTGGTTGCTGCACTCCGGGCGATTGCGTGCGATGCCTGGCATTCTGTCCACGCTCTTGATGTTCGGCGTTGTCGTGGTCGTCGGCCAGCGCGTGGTGGCTGATCCGTCGCAGTCGATCATTACGGTCGGGCAGGGGTTGGTGCTCTATCAGTTGCTACTGCTTTTTGGACCGCGGCATAGCAGGACCATCGGCTACCTGTTCATTCTTTCCCTTCTGCTGATGGTGGCGGGTGCCATCAGTACGGAGAAATTGCTTTTCGGCATCATTTTCATTGTGTACATAGTTCTCGCCCTCTATGCCTCGTTGCTTTTCCACCTGAAGAATGAGACAGAATTGGCACGGCGGCATGTCTCTCTGCCCGCGGAGCTCGCACGCCAGCAGATGAAACGGAGCGATTACGTTGAACTCGGCCGCAGTATGCGATTGCTTACCCTGCTGATGGCGGTGGTCGCCATCGGCTCCGGTGTGATCACATTTATCTTCTTCCCCCGGGGCGTTGGCCAGGGTCTTTTGGGCCAGTTGAATCTCAAGCCGGCGCAGGCGTTGACTGGTTTTTCAGAGCAGGTATCGCTTGGATCGGTCGCGCAGATCTCGCAGAGCCGTGAGGTGGTGGGCTACATAAGTATCACCCGTGATGACAAACCCGTTCCGGCGGGTGGGCCGCTTTACCTTCGTGGCCTGACGTACGAAGAATACAGTGGCGAAGGCCGCGGTGCGGGGGCGACGGCCGTTCGCGTTGTGCCGTGGCAGTGGTTGCGACAAACCCGCGAATCTCTGGCCAACAGCATCCTGATTCAACGAAACGACACAGAACTTGCCGACGATGCGGTGCCATCAAACGTTCAGGTTCTGGAAGAACACATCAGGCTCCAGCCGACCATGAGCCGCGTCCTGTTTGTACCCCCGGGGTTGACTCGAATCCGTACAGACAGTGTCCGCGACAGAGAGCTGCGCGCAACGTTTTATCAGTCGGACCAGACGATTCAACTGAGTGAAGCACTCAATCAGCCGCTTTCTTATACCTGCACCTTTAATGGCGTTCTCGACAACGGAAAGGCCACGGATCCTGCTCCCCGCCGAACGTCCTCCATCAGTCCGCAAATACAAAAATTCGCCATTCGCCCGGAGGTTTCAGGCCGTGACGATGCAGGCAAGGCGCTGCTCTCTCAGCGTGACACACAGCATTACGGCTCCAGCCCGGTTGATTTGCGCATTGCTCAGGCGATGTCGAACTATCTGCGGAGCAACTTCACCTACACGCTTGACCTGACTGATACGAGCCGCGCGCCAAATACCGACCCGATCGTCGCGTTCCTTTACGACTACAGGCGTGGTCACTGCGAGTACTTCGCTGGGGCCATGACGCTGATGCTCCAATCAGTGGGTGTTCCGGCGAGGCTGGTTACCGGGTTTGTATGTCAAGAGTTTAATCCAATGATCGGCGCTGCCGGCAGTCATGTTGTGCGGCAGTCCGATGCCCACGCATGGGTCGAAGTTGCCGATCCGGATCAGCCCGGCCGATGGATTTCATTTGACCCAACCAGTTCCCGCGAGGCTGGCAGCGGTGTCAGATCTGACACACTCTGGCAGCGTGCAAGACGCCTGATTGATTTCTTCGAGTTCAGTTGGGCCACTTCAGTTGTTGCCTACGACCGCGACACTCGCGACTCTGTTGTCAGCAAGGTCGAGTCGGCCATGGTCAACACTGGGATTAACACCCAAAGCCGGGTTTGGGACATTTTTTCAACTTTCAAAAGCCGCGACTTCAGTTTCATCAGTCCGGGTTTCGTCACCGCTCTGATCGGGCTGATGCTGGTCGGGGCGGCAGGATTTGTCGGCTATTTCATCTTTGAGCGGCTCAAGCTCCGCCGAAAAGCGAGGCGCATTGGACTGGACTCGCTCACCTCAGCCGACCAGCGCCGTCTGGCCCGCCAACTGGCATTTCTCGATGAGTTTCTGCTTCGTCTGGAGCGAGCCGGGATCCGTCGACAGTCGTGGCAGACGGCCGGTGAGTTTGCACGGTCGCTCACGTTTCTACCAACCGCGAGTTACGAATCTGGCCTGCGACTGGTAAAGATTTACTACAAGGTGCGATTCGGAGGTCGTCAGTTGGAGCCTGCACAGACAAAGAGGCTTTCGCGCGTGGTGGAAGGTCTTGATCTCCCACAGACAATTCCGTCGAATCTTCAACCGGGTATGCGGTAATGATGAAGCGTGCAGTCATCCTTTCCATCGGTGATGAGCTGGTCCTGGGCCAGACGGTTGACACTAATTCCGCATGGCTGAGCCAGCAGCTTGCCGCGATGGGTGTGGACATCGCGGGACATGTGACCGTCGGAGACGACCAACAGGCTGTCGCCGGTGCGATCACCCAGGCAGCTCGCGAGGTGGATGTTCTGATTATCTCCGGGGGTATCGGACCCACGGAGGACGATCTCACTCGACAGGCTTTGGCGCAGGCAATGGGTGTCGATTTATTACAAAACGCCGAATGTCTGGCTGGTATCCGTTCGTTCTTCGCCAAGATCAACCGGCCAATGCCCTCTCGCAACGATGTGCAGGCACTCGTGCCGACTGGCGCGGCATTCATCCCCAACTCCTGCGGCACGGCGCCCGGCCTTTCTGCCGTGATCGGTGCCTGCCGCATTTTTGTAATGCCCGGTGTGCCAAAGGAGATGTTCGCCATGTGGCGGCTAAGCGTCGCTCCGATCGTGGCAACGCTGGGCGGTGGCAGCGTGATCCTTTCCCGGACCCTGCATACGTTTGGACTGGGTGAATCGACAGTTGCCGAACGGCTGGGCACGTTGATGGATCGGGCTCGAAATCCATCCGTGGGCACCACTGTGGCGGCCGGTGTAGTTTCGCTGCGATTGAATGCTCGCGCTGGGGCCCACAGCCTTGCCGAGATCGAGTTGCAGGCGACCGAAAACACCTGCCGGGAATTGCTTGGCGATCTGATCTACGGTGCCGATGGCGACACACTGGCCAAAGTCGTGCATCAGTTGCTGCTCAAATCCCGTCAGACTGTTGCCACGGCGGAAAGCTGCACGGCTGGGCTGCTTGCCGCTGCCCTGACCGACCAGCCCGGTGCTTCGGCTTACTTTCAGCGGGGTTACATCACCTACTCCAACACAGCGAAAGTTGGCGTTCTGGGTGTCCCCGAACAGCTGGTAGCCGCGGTGGGTGCAGTGTCGGAACCGGTAGCCACGGCAATGGCGGAAGGGGCCCTTACGGTTTCGGGTGCTAGCATCGCTCTGAGCATTACCGGCATCGCCGGGCCTGATGGCGGTACGGCCCAAAAGCCTGTGGGCACTGTTTGCATCAGTCTTGCGGTGGGCGGCCAACCGACATTCGCCCGGACCTTTAACTTCCCCGGCGATCGTGACATGGTCCGTGACCGTAGCGTGAAAATGGCCCTAACCTTGCTTAGGTTCCATCTACTTGGCAAGACACTGCCGTTCTAATCCGGCCTCTGCTATAGTCCCCGCCCCTTGTCAGCCCGACCAAATGAGCTTGCCACGATCAATCGCCGGGCGACCTATGCGCTGATTGTGGCCACGATGTTCTGGGCAGGCAGTTTCACCTGGGCCAAGCGGGGGAGCGAGCTGGTCAACACGGCCGCCGGACATGGCCCGAACGACGCGTTCGGCGCGTTCGGTCTCATTGGCATTCGTTTCACCGTCGCTGCCATTCTTTGGGTGCTCATATTTCCTGACTCGCGGTCCGGCTGGACCCGTGCGTCTGTTGGAAGAGTTGGGGGTTGTGGCCTGCTCATGGGGCTGGGTCTGATTCTTCAAAACGTGGGGCTGCTGCACACCACGGAGGCTGTGAGTGCTTTTCTTACCAGCCTGTCAGTAGTTTGGGTGCCGATTCTCGTCTGCGTCCTTGCCCGGAAGATGCTGCACTGGTTCATCTGGCTGACTGCAGTTTTGGCCACCGTCGGCGTTTACCTCTTGGTCGGAAGCCTGCCGACTGGATTCGGCTGGGGCGAGCTGCTGTCGGTTGCCTGCTCGCTCGTATTCACGCTCCACATCCTGTTGGTGAATCACGCCTCGCGGACCGATGGCTCGCGAAAGACCACGGGAGGGCAGTTTCTGGTCGTAGGATTGATGGGGCTGGTGGCCGCGTCATTCATCGATGCCCCGGGGCTGCTGGCCTCCATTCAGGCCCAAACTTCCGGCCCCCTTCTGGCGAACATGGCCCCGCTCATTGTCATTTCGTCACTCGGAGCATTCGGGCTGGCCAACCACTACCAGCCGTTCCTCGCTCCGCACAAGGCCGTGGTGATCTACCTGTTCGAGCCTGTTCTGGCTGCAGCGTTTGCATGGGCATTCGTGCCCAACCGGGCAATGACGGGCATTCAGATCGCCGGGGCTGGCCTGATCCTTGCCGCCAACCTGCTGGCCGACCTCCTCCCGGCCCGCTTTACCGGGGGCGACGCGACCCACCCGACCGTGGTCCCGGCCGCTACCGGTGGTACCACCTGAGGCTCGTCTACCCCATCGGTAGCAGTGACGGCCTCCGGTGGAGTTCCATGCCATCCCGGCAGCCGCAAGCCCCAGCGATGACAGATTTGGCAGAAATCCGAGGGCTGTTCCCATGGGCGTGCTAACGCATAAGTCTCTACCAATAATGCAGTTATGGACGCTCTGAAAAGTCGGCCGCCGTGGCACGCCGTTCGCTTGCCTGTGACGCAGAATGTCTGAAAGTGCCGCACCAGCTTCCCGTCTCACCCTTCTACTGACCGCCAATCTGGCCGGGCAGTCCGGGGTTGCCGGTGCCGGTGGACTGGCCGGCTGGTCAGAGACCATCGCACGGCTCCTTCAGCCGCAAGGTGTGGAGACGATCTATGCCCGTTCTGGCTATGAGGCATTAGAGCTGATTGACAGCCTTCGGGTTCATGTGGCTGTGCTTGATCAGCAGATGCCCCAGTTGTGTGGGCTTCAGGTGATTCGAATGATGCGTGAGAAACACGCCGCAACTGCCGGCACCTCTGCACCGATTCCTCCAGCGATTCTGCTGGCTGACAATCTGACTGGGCAGTTGATGCAGGAAGCCCTTTTACAAAACGTATTTTCAGTATTGCCCAAGCCCGTCGATTATTCAGCGTTGCTGGATGCCACCGCGCGGGCTTTGCGGCGGTTTCATCAAAGCAGCTGGCCGGCGGCGTGGATCGCCGCTGGGACTGGCAGTGGTCCGGCAGGGAGAAACAACTAGGGGAAGGTCCCCGGTTGAAGGAACAAAGTTTTTTCGGTTTAACAAACCATTTCTTAGGAGAACGAGTTATGTCCAAGTTGCGTCCGCTGGGTGACAAGATCCTTGTCAAGCGTGTTGAAGCCGAGAGCAAGACCAAGAGCGGCATCGTGCTGCCAGACACGGCCAAGGAAAAGCCCCGTCGTGGCAAGGTCCTCGCCATTGGCGACGGCAAGCGCCTAGACAACGGCGAGCGAGCACCCTTTGGTGTCAAAAAGGGTGATGAGGTGATCTTCGCCAGCTACGCCGGCACCGAGATCAAGCTGGATGGCGAAGAACTCATGATCATGAGCGAAGAAGACATCCTCGCCATCGTCGATTAGTTCTGCCGTAAAAATCGAATCCAGATGAGGCGGCCAAGTCCGTGTTTTATCTGTGTTCATCTGTGTTCGTCTGTGGTTCCATCTTTCTACGATTTTCAGGAGTTTTTCCATGTCCGCCAAACGTATTGCATTCGATCAGGAAGCCCGCGAGGCCATTCTTCGCGGCGTCCGCAAGCTCGCCCGGGCCGTCAAGGTCACCCTCGGACCGTCCGGCCGTAACGTCGTTCTCGAAAAATCCTTCGGCTCGCCCACCGTCACGAAAGACGGCGTGACTGTCGCCAAAGAGATCGAGCTGGAGGACAGCTACGAGAACATGGGCGCTCAGATGGTCAAGGAAGTCGCTTCCAAGACCTCTTCCGTCGCCGGCGACGGCACCACCACGGCCACCGTCTACGCTGAAGCCATCTTCGCTGAAGGCCTGAAGAACGTGGCCAGCGGTGCGAACCCCACGCAGATCCAACGCGGCATCAATCTTGCAGTTGAGGCGATCGTCGCCGAGCTGACGCGCGTGACCAAGAAGATTGAGAACTCCAAGGAAGTTGCCCAGGTCGGCACCGCTTCTGCCAACCACGACGAGGTCATCGGCAAGCTGATCGCGGATGCCATGGACAAAGTCGGCAAGGACGGCGTCATCACCGTCGAAGAAGGCAAGAGCCTCGACACGACTGTTGAACTGGTCGAAGGCATGCAGTTTGACAAGGGCTTTGCCTCACCCCACTTCGTCACCGACCCGACCACGCAGGAGGTGGTTCTCGATGACGTCTACATCCTCATTCACGAAAAGAAGATCAGCAGCGCCCGCGATCTCGTCCCCATCCTGAGCAAGGTCGCCGAGAACGGCAAGCCGATCATCATTATCGCCGAGGAAATCGAAGGCGAAGCACTCGCCACCCTCGTCGTGAACAAGCTGCGTGGCACGTTGAAGGTCGCAGCCGTCAAGGCTCCGGGCTTCGGCGACCGTCGCAAGAGCATGCTGGAAGATATCGCCATCGTCACCGGCGGCACCGCCATCTTCGATGAACTCGGCATCAAGCTAGAGAACGTCGAACTGGGACAGCTCGGCCGGGCGAAGAAGGTCCGGATCGACAAGGACAACACCACCATCATTGAAGGTGCTGGCAGTGATAAGGCCATCAAGGGCCGCATCGAAGCCCTCAAGGCCGAGATTGCCAACACGACCAGCGATTACGACATCGAGAAGCTGCAGGAACGTCTGGCCAAGCTGGCTGGCGGCGTGGCCCAGATCCACGTCGGTGCGGCCACTGAAGTGGCTATGAAGGAAAAGAAGGCCCGCGTCGAAGACGCACTGCACGCCTGCCGTGCGGCCGTTGAAGAAGGCATCCTTCCGGGCGGCGGCGTGGCCGTGATCCGTGCGGCCGCGAAGGTGCTGGACGGCGTCAAGAAGAAGGCCGCCAATGACGATCAGTCGGTCGGTGTGGAGATCGTCCGCCGGGCCATCGAAGCCCCGCTGAAGCAGATCGCCGAGAACGCTGGCGTTGACGGCAGCGTGGTCGTACAGAAGGTCAAGGAATCGAAGGAGCCGAACTTCGGCTACAACGCCCTGACCCATACGTACGGCGACATGCTGAAAGACGGCGTCATCGTCCCGACGAAGGTCGAGCGGACCGCGCTACAGAACGCAGCCAGCATCGCCGGCCTGCTCCTGACGACGGATGCGATCATCAGCGAGATCAAGGAAGACAAACCCGAACCGGCCGGCGCAGGTGGCGGCGGAATGGGTGGCATGGGTGGGATGGGCGGCATGGGCGGCGGGATGGGTTTCTAAACCGTGTCACTTGCTTCATAGCGTGGGCACGGCCCACCATCGCCTACTGATAGACCAGACCCGGCAGCCGAACAGCAGAAATGTTGTTCGGCTGCGGCTTGTTTGATGGTGGTGCGACACTGTTTGAACCGTGGTGATGAAACTTTATCAGGTTCAATGGATCACGTTCCGCGCACATGCCCATACATCTGGACGTGCAGCCGTTGGCAGAAGCGATAGCCGGTTTGCTTGCAGATTTCTCCGACCCACCCGGCCCTCTGGTTGAGGGTGCCCGCATCGATTCCTTCGGGCATCAATAGCACATCATCAGGGCGGATCGCCTGGCCAAGTTCCGTCTCCACAGCCGCCAGAACTCGTCCGATCTCGGCCATGTCGCTTTCCTGGGCCACAACGAACTTGAGTTGGAAGTCGCTTTCCGACTGCTTCGCCTGCCGGATGAACTGCGCAATCACCGGGACATTCAGCCGTGACGCCTCATGGCGCACGGCCCATTTGCCGTCGCGCTGCCACGGTGTGGAGTTCGCCAGCTTCGGGCTGAGGCTGGCCAGATCGCAGTGGACGGGCGTGAAGACTGTGGCCGCGGTCTCAATCGTGATGTGGTAACTGGATGCAGCAAGCAAGCTGCAAAGCTCAGCGATATCCGGCATGATCATCGGCTCACCGCCAGTCACCACCACGTGCTTCGCGGTCGTCGCCTTTACCAGTGCCACCAGTTCCGCCAGCGACATCATGCCGCCTTCCGGCTCCCAACTGGCATAAGGCGTATCACACCAGACACACCGCAAATTGCACCCGCTGGTCCGGATGAAAAACGAAGGAACCCCCGCGAGTTTGCCCTCACCTTGAATGCTGAAAAATGTTTCACTGATGCGCATGCGTGGTGGGGGCCGGTTATCGCAACTCTATCCGCCAGGTCATCGTATCAGCCTTGGCCTTGCCGTCTTTTCCTGTCTTGGGCTCGATCCACCATTCGTACATAGCCCGCATGATGGGCAGGTCGATGTTGTTCGGGCTGCCGGAAGACTGGAGAACTTCGACCGCCGTGACGCGTCCGGTCTCATCCACCGTCACCCCGAGTACCACCACGACGCGCCCTATCTGCATGGCGTCGGTCTGCCCAGCCAGCCCAAATCTGGGCCGAACCGCCTTCACCCGTCTGCCGAACTTTGCCTCCACTTTGCCCTGACGGAAGGTGACCGAACCCTTGCTTGAAAAAGCGTCAACGTCCTCTTCGGCCGCCTGACCATTCTCTCCCGCGGCCGATGAGCCCGGTGCACGGCCATCGCCTGCACCGCCGCTGCCACCCTGTCCGTTCGCGGCATTGGCGGCACTGCCAGCAGTCTTGGTCGCAGAAGAATCCGGTGGCTGTTGAACGTCGGTGGGCGGCGATGGTTTAGCTTTGGTTGTTGCTTCATCGTCGGTCAGCGTCCCAGGCTTGTCGGTTCCCTCGGGCCGTTCGGTGGTCTGCTTCGTCGCCTTTTCATCCGGCTGTTTGGGCTGTGGGCGGCCTGACTCTGAGACGGGTGGCGCGACGCGTTCTTCCGGTGGTCGCTTTACCTGCGCTCGCTGCGACTCTGTCCCCTTTCCTCGCGGATCGGGCCGTTCGGCTGACGGGGCTCCGGCCTGACCTGCACGTGGCTGCTCCTGTCCGGGTCGACCAATCAGGGGCGGCAATTCCGGCGCACCACTACTGCCATTGGGGGCGATTGCACCGACTTTTGCCGAGCCAGCCGCCGCCGCTGGCGGAAGCTCACTTGCGCCGTCGGTCTTACCCCCGGTCTGCGGTGTCTTTCCCGGAGTCATGATGTCTGCCGGCGCAGCCTGTGCCTTTTCACCCAGGGCAGTGCCCGGCTGTGGCGGCGCGTCAGACGGCTTGGCGGTTTTCTTGTCTGGCGACTGAACTGGAAGATTGTCAACGGCTTTTGGCGGCAAGGCCTTATCCCCGGCCCGATCCGGTCCCGGACGATCCTCGACTGGGCGTTCCACTTTCGGTTTGCGTTCCCCTTCGATTCCGCTGCCCGTGGTTTTGGTCAGGCTATCGCCGGGGGCTGACCGTGGCGGCGAATCGTCAGCCAGTGGTGGCTGCAAGAGGTCTGGTGGCGCAGACTTTGGCTGAGCTGTGGGCGAGGGCTTCGGTTCGGATGGCTGACCCTGGTCGCCTTGAGCTGTCTCGCCCGGTGTACCGCCATTGCCGTTGGCACCCCCCGGCGTTCCGCCGGTTCCTTTCGGCCCTCCTTTTCCGCCTTCGCCAACGGTTTGGCTGCGTGCGGTCTCCACCTGCTTGGCTCGTTCCCCTGCAAGGCGCGACAAATAGGGCTGGTCTTGGGCTGCCTTGCGTGCTTCCTGAGCTTGATCGCCCGCGCTTTGTGCGACACCGGTCCCCGTCCCCTTATCAAGGCCGATGGGCTTTTCTTCTTCACGCGGCTTGGGCGGGGGGGGCGGAGGGAGTGGTACTGGCGGGACAAGTTGCGGCTCTGGGACCCGCGCCAGCGAATCATTGGCATCCGGGGGCGAGGGTGAATCCTGAAGCGTGTAAAATATCGAGGATTTTTGTCCGCTGTCCGTTGTGTCCGATTCAGGCTGACTCAGGGTCATTAGGGGGCGTGTGCCAAGCCATGCCAACATGCGCAGGTTCCAGTTGCTCTTCTGGTCCAACATATAGCGCAGCACAACCACGTGAAACGCTGCTGAAACCACCAGCGCCATTCTAAAACTGCCCAGCCGTCGTCGCCTCGGGATCACTGTGACTCACATCCCCCCATCGCCATGAAGTTCGAAGAATGCGTCGATGGATTCCAGGGCCATCTTCTTGACCTGCTCACGGCTGCCTTCGATCAGGTGCATCGTGATGTGGGTTTTTGTCCCGTCAGTCAGGGTCAGCGGGGCGTCCTCGACGGCATCCACTTCCGAGGCTGGAAGCATTTTCATGCCATAGACCAACGAATAAATCACAGCCGTATCTTTTGATTTCTGATTCATGCCATTCTCCGTGTGCAACTCCCCGTATCGTAGTCTGCGTGGCAGCGAACTTCACAACGGGCATCAAGAACGTCGTAGGAGTCGATTTCTCGGGCGCGAGGTTGGCTGGAGCGAATGCATGGCTGGCGACTGTCGATATCGTGCGGGGCCAGCCAGTGCGTCTTGCCAGGCTCGAAAATCTGGGCAAGTTGGCTGGCACTGATGAGCGAGCGGTGGTTCTCGCCTATTTGGCTTCCTTGATCTCTGCCTCGGCTTCAACGGCGTGGGCAATGGATTTCCCGTTCGCAATTCCGATCGAGGTCGCCGACGCCGGTGCCACGTTGGACACCCAGCTTCAAGCGGTAGCCGACTTCCCGGGTGACGCAAAGCTATTTGGTCGCGAGTGCGTGGATCGGGCCAAATTGCTTGGCGACACCATGCACATCCGCCGACTGTCTGATCGCGATGCGCGGACACCATTCGATTGTTACCACTATCGCATTATCTATCAGACCTTCCATGGCATGAGGAATGTTCTGCGACCATTGCGGGCGCACAAGGCTGTGGCAGTCCTGCCATTCGACCCACCTGCGGCCGGCAAGACTCTGGTGGTGGAAGCCTGTCCCGGCAGCACTTTGCGACGCCTTGGGCTGCCCCACAACCGCTACAAGTACACCGGACGCGGGCCCATCCCCCGCCACCTGAAGCCCAATCGCTCTAGGCTTCTCGCCCACCTGTGCAAGGCGATGGAGATTACCCCGTCCGACAAACGCATTATGGAGCGGAACGCTGGCGGCGACGCCATCGATGCGGTCTTTGCGGCACTAGGCGGCTGGCACGGGATCACGCACACCGACTGGAACGTCAAGCATGCCGACCCCCGCATCAGGGCCGAAGGTTGGATCGCCTTTTGAGTGTCTGGCACTTTCTTCCTACACTTCGGCACATGCCGCAACTCGCCGATTTTCTCGCACGGGGCCAACTGCTCTCTTCGGACGGAACCACAGCCCGCCTGGCGGTAAACGGGTTCAACTATGAACTTGAGCTAGCGTGCACAAGTACCGCGCCCACGGGTTCGCTGGTGTCGGGGATCATCCGGGCCAAGGCACGCAAAGTCTTGACCATCCCCACCGGCGGCAACTTCGTGCAGCCTATTTTTGGCTCGCCGAAGGTGATTCAAGGCCGCATCCGATATTTCGAGGGCAACACGCTGATTGTTCAGGCGGGGGCACTTTTTCATGTGGAACTCCCGCCCGCCGACGATGCCATCGATCTTGGCGACGGCCCTCTGGCCGTCGGTAAGACCATCAATGCAACGATTTTCCCCGGCGCCACCTTGACACTTGTAAACGCCGCATCAGCTGTCTCTGTCTAGCAAGCCTTCATGGGACTCGGCACTTACTTTTCAGAGATCTGGCTGACCTGCAAGTCGGTCGTGGTCGGTATGTCGATCACCTTAAAGTATGCGTTCCAGCCGAAGGCGACGGTTCGTTACCCAGAGCGGCGGCTCGCTCTTGCCCCGCGTTACCGGGGCATCCACGAGTTTGAGGCCGACAAGTGCATCGCCTGCGATCTGTGCGCCAAGGCCTGCCCGGTCGACTGTATTTACATCGATAAAACGGGCCCCCGGCGGATCGATAAAGAGACCGGCTTGGTCGAAGCCTCCGACGCTCGCAACGGCCAGTTGACGCGCTTCGCCATCGACTACAGCAAGTGCCTTTTCTGCGCGCTCTGCACCGAGCCTTGCCCGACGCTGTGCATTCACATGGGCAAGCTTCACGACCTTAGCACGTACACGCGCGCGGGAGCCGTGGTCGAGTTCACACAACTGCACGCCCAAGGTCGCCGGACGCCACTTCCGCTTTGGGTCGAACGGCAGCGGGCCGATATTCCATGGGTGAATGACGAGTACGACCGTATTGTGGCCGGGAACCTGGCAACCAATGCGGCCGATATCCCTTCAATGCAGTGACGCCCGCATGGAACAAGACTTGGAAGATGATATTTGTCTGAATAGTGCCGGGGCTAGAGCCAGCAGCACGCACGGTCGATGAAAGGTGTGACATGGCAGTTGTGCTAATCGGATACCGCTGCTGCGGCAAAACTACGCTGGGTCGGAAGCTGGCTGACCGGCTTTGGCAGGACTTTTTTGATGCGGATCACGTTTTAGAAACCGCGGCTGGGAAGTCAGTCATCGATATTTTTAAGGAGGCCGGGGAGTCGGCCTTCAGGGATCTTGAGCAAAGCGCCCTGAAGGGACTGTTATCCAAGGATGACGCGGTCATTTCTCTCGGTGGAGGGGTAGTCGAAAGGGAAGTCAATCGGACACAGCTCAAGGCTTCCAAGCATTCCCGTATCTACCTCCGCTGCGATGCAGCCGAGCTGGCCCGGCGGATGGAGGCCGAAATCGCTGCTGGTCACATCCGACCCTCGCTTACTGGTCGTTCACCGGTTGAGGAGATTGCCGAGGTATTATCGCGACGTCATCCCCTTTACCACGAGGTCGCCACCGCCGAACTCGACGTCACCCATCTATCCACGGATGAGGCCTTAGCCCGTATCGTTCGCCTTACCTGAGACTGTTTGTCTTCGCATGATTACCCCACTGGACGCCTGCAGTCTGCTGTTCATCGGTCTCTTGGGGGCCTGTGTCGGTTCGTTCTTGAATGTGGTGATCTATCGCCTGCCCGCCAATTTGTCGTTGGTCAGCCCGCCGAGTCGGTGCCCGAAGTGCATGCATCCGCTGGCCTGGTATGACAACGTGCCAGTGTTGGGTTGGCTATGGTTGCGGGGCAAGTGCCGCTATTGCCATGAACCGATTTCTGCACGCTACCCACTGGTGGAACTTGCGACCGCCATTCTGTTCGTGGGTTACGTGTGGGCGATCTATTTCGGGCAGTTGGGGCCGATCATCCTGATCGATGTCACGACACCTGCAGACCTGATGCCCCGGCCGCTGCAGGTGTTGGCGCTCTATCCGTGGCAGCAGTGGCCAGCGGTGGCGGGTAACCTGTGGGTTCTGGCAACGTTGGTGGCTGCGGGGCTGATTGACTATGACACTTATACGGTCATTCCTGCGAAATGTTTTCTGGCAGCCGTGGTGGGGTTGGTATTGGTCGCCATCGGCGGCATCTGGTGGTTGCCTCCGATAAGTGCGATCGGAGCGCCGCTTATTCAGGTTGGCAGTGGTCCGCTTGTGAGTCTGGGGTGGTCCGCTGCCGCTGCCGGCCTTTTGGCTGCCGTGGGTACCAGCATCGGTTGGCTGGTGATGGACGTGGGCTATGCATTGGGCTTCATTCGGCCCAGCTTTCCCACAGGTGAGCCGACGCTCCAGATCGACGCGGCCACAGGTGGGACCCAGATCTTTACGTCTGCAGCCGAGATCCGCTGGGAAGTTCTGCGTGAAGTTCCGTGGCTTGCCGTACCTGCGTTCGGTTGCCTGGCCGCATTACTGGTGGGTTCACACGTCCGTGCTATTGGAACCTTTGCCCAATCGGCAGTCGATCATTTCTGGGTCGCTCAACTGGCGGGGGCCGTACTGGGCATGTGGATCGGTGCGGCCACCGTGTGGCTTGTGCGCATCCTTGGGACGCTGGCCTTCGGCCGCGTCGCCATGGGTCTGGGCGATGTGCACCTAATGTTACCGATCGGCGTGGTTTGCGGCCCGATTTGTGGTCCGGCTGTCCTGTTTATTGGTGCTGTCTGCGGCCTCGGACTGAGCATCACCCTTTGGCTGCTGAAGGGCACGAGGGAGGTCTCGTTCGGCCAATACTTATCCATTGGCTGTCTGGTCTGCCTGCTGTTCAGGGGGCGGATTGAACATTGGCTCGGGCCGGGCACCGACGCCGTAGTTAGCCGCCTGATGCAAGCTCTTGGCTATTGAACTGCTAAAGACGGATAGCCGGGGGGGGACGGGGGGCGGGGGGCGGGGGGTATTTATTACGTCGAATATCCGCAGCCGTATGTCTCTGCCGATGTTGCACCACCGGACGTATCCAGCCGGTCGAGGTCAGCAATGAATCGTCGTTGGATTTCGCTGGAATAACTGTCACGTTGGATTTCGAAGCGTGTACCTAGTGACAGCTGCTCGGCCGCGGGCCATAGGCGCTCATTGAAGCGGAGTTGCATTTGATCGGCGACGGCGAACACGGCCGCGTGCGGATTGGCAAGAAAATCTTCGTACACCACGCGAAGCGGCTGAATGCCCGTACGGTCGAACCAGTGATTCCAATGGTGTTCGCTGGCCAGCAGGTCAGAGAGGCATCGGTGCAGTGAGGGAAAGTCGTACGCCGGGAACTTCGGTCCTGTCGGTGCGATGGTGTGACCTTTGACCTGCATCCAGAGTCCCGAGTTAATTGCACGCCAGAGGGAGATTGCCTGGGCTACTTTGTCACGGCGAAACATCTGGATCCAAAGCGGCCCGCGGAATGCTTGGTCCAGAGATTGGTGCCCTGGAAAAGCGTCGCGTAATGCCTGTTCCAGAACGTTGCGGTGTGTCCACGCCAACTTGGCACCGAAGATCCCGTTTCGGGAATACTGTGCCGTCAGTCGGGGGATGAAGGCGGCAAAGTCGTCTGGGGCGCAGGCCAATTCGTCGTAAACCCACTTGTTCTGCCGGCCGAAAGGATGCTGAAAGAACTCCGTTGGGGCACCGCAGCCGATTGCGCTGAGACAATCACAAAAAAAGTTTGATCCACATCTGACAGTGAACGCCATCAGGTAGGTGGCCTTCACCGTGTCGGCCACGGGTTGCAGTTGGCCGCTGGCTGGCAAGCCCAGCCGCGGCGGCGCTGCTGACTCGACACCACGGGTCGACGTATCAACCAACAACTGTTCGATTGGATCTCTGCTCATTCTTATAACGAAAAAGACGTTCGGGGACGGGGTATTATTACGGCAATGTTAAGGTTTGCCGCCACATTCGCAAATAAATTCCCGCACAGCCTTGGAGATGAGACCGCGCGCGTTGGCTGGCTTCATTGCGTCTGCCAGTGGGAGTGCCCGCGGCGAAGATTCGAGGAGTTTCCAGAATCGCGGGTGCTGGCCGTCCACCCGCCCTGCCACACCCACGACGGGTTTGCCGAGCCTTGCGGCGCGATCCAGCACGCCATAGGCGGTTTTCCCGCCGGAGCTTTGTTCGTCCAGGCAGCCTTCGCCCGTGATAACGACGTCCGCGGCCGCCAGACGCTGGTCAAAGTGGATGGCGTCGAGGACCAGTTCAATCCCGCGCTCGAGACGCGCGTTGAAAAAAGCAAGCATGGCGAATCCGAGGCCTCCGGCTGCGCCGGCGCCCGCCGCCTGTGCCGCATCGAGTGCGAGGCTGTGTTCTGCCAGCCGCCCGTGCTGGGCATCAAACCATGCCAGATCAGCGGGACTAGCTCCTTTCTGAGGTCCGAACACGGCGGCGGCACCGGCAGGGCCGCAAAGCGGGTTGGTGACGTCACAAGCCACCGTGATGGGTACGCGGTCGAGCACCGAACCCCGGCCACGCTTGATGGCGTAAACCCGGTCAAGGTCACCACCAGTGAGGGCATCGGTCGAAGCGAACGGTTCCCCGTCTAACGAAAGGATCGTCAAGCCTGCGGCCTGACAGCACCCCAGACCGGCGTCCACTGTCGCTGAGCCGCCGATACCCAGCAAGATCCGTTGGGCCCCGGCCTTGACGGCATGGACCAATAGTTCACCTGTTCCGTAGGTTGTCGTTTTTCGCGGGTCGCGCCTGTCCGTTGGTACAAGGGCCAGACCGCTAGCTGTCGCCATTTCGATGACTGCGACAGGACCGTCATTACCCGGCAGCATGGCCCACTCAGCCTCGACCTGCATATCGGGCAGAGGGCCGGTCACGCGCGACGTTAGAAGTTGTCCGCCAGCGGCCGCGGCTAGAATCTTGACTAGCCCCTCCCCGCCATCCGATAGCGGGCAGAGGTCGATGGTGGCTGCCGGATCTGCCTGACGGATGCCTTCGCCGATCGCGGCAACCACCTGTTCGGCGGTCAGACAGCCTTTGAATTTGTCTGGTGCGATCAGGTAGTGCATGGAGACCGGAATCGTGACTTTTGAAACTACTGCTTCAAGATGGTGAAGCCCTGCTGGTCCCCGCGAACGATGCCGATCTGGACTGGCACCTCTTGCGGCAACCGTGTGACCACCACGCCGAGATCATTCAGGTTCCTTAGCTGCATCCGGCCGACGCGAATCAGGATGTCGCCCGGCTGAACCCCGGCTTTGTAGCCTGCGGAGTCACGCTTGACCTTTTCCACCAGAAATCCATCTTCGATTGAAAGTTTCTGCGTTGCCGCCAGCCGCGGTGTCACCGGCACGAGGCGCAATCCGAACCGACTTTCAGCCTTAGTGAGCGCGTCCGGAACGGGAACTGAGGTCGCGGTCATTTGCCGCTTTCCGCCTGCGGTATCAAACTCTATCGTCTCACCTGGCTTGTAACGAAGTAGTTTTGCATACGCGTCCACCAGATCCCGCACGGGGTGGCCACCGATGGACGAGACGGCAAGATTTTCCTTGCCTTCAACCAGAACGACCGTCGGCTTGACGACGGACGGTGGCGTGAGCTCGCGCCGCTCTTTGAGGTTCATGGGCACGTCGATCTGCCCGACAACGGCCGGATTCATGAGGTCGGGGATGATATCTCGCAGCCGGTTGATGGGGATCGCAAAGCCGATGAGTTGAGCGTCGCCACGAATGGCGGTGTTGATCCCGATCACCTGACCGTAAGCATTGAGCAGCGGTCCTCCCGAGTTACCCGGGTTGATGGCCGCATCGGTCTGGATCAGGTCGGTCAGGGCCGTGACGCTTTTCCCGGCCTGATCCAGCTCCTTGAGATCTCGATGAACCGCAGACACCACCCCGGTGGAGACGGAATACTGGAAGCCCAAGGGGTTACCGACGGCAATGACAGGTTCGCCGGTCATCAGGTCGCTACTGTCGCCCAAGGCGATCGGAGAGAGGGGTGCGGGGCTGAGGACCTTGAGGACTGCCAGATCAAAGTTTGCATCGGTGGAGACGATCTCGGCAGGCATTACCCTTCCGTCCCGGAACTCCACCGAGATTTCCCTTGCACGGTCGACCACGTGATTGTTAGTGACGACATACCCGTCTTCGTGAATCACGAATCCAGACCCCAAGGACTCGGTCGGTACGAACTGGGTCTCGGTCGGGCCCATGTTCCCGAAGAAGGGATTGCTTGGGCCGACGTTTACCTGCCGGGCCATGATCTTTTTCGCGTGGATACTGACGACCTGATCCCGGGTCTGCTGAACGATCTCAACAGTGATCGTACGACGCAGGTTGATGGTCTCTGGCGCGGCCCCGACCGTTGCAACGGAGAACAGGGATAACCACGCCGAACCGACGATTGGCAGAAGGTGCTTGATCATGCGATAAACAGTATACGCATGTCACCTCGCCCCTTGCTGAAACTGCCAGTCGCCGCCGGACAGGGTATCCCGACGGCAGCCGGAATCGTGCTGGCAATTGGGCTGCTGCTTCGTCTGACCCAATACGGGCTGTTACGGGGTTTCTGGGGGGATGAAGCCTTTCTCCTGTATAATGCTGGCACACTGCCGGCCGGGCAGTTGTTGACCGGTCCGCTGAATGCCGTGACCGCGACACAGAGTGCACCGCCGCTGTTTATGCTGTCGCTTCGTGGGCTGATGGAGCTGGGCGGCAAGGCGGAATGGCTGATGCGGCTGTTGCCGATTCTGGCCGGGTTTTTGTCTTTGATCGTGACCTTTGTCGTGGCACGTAGGTATCTGGAAGTCTGGCCCGCCGCGTTGGCCACGGGACTTCTGGCGACAAGCGCCTCCTGCGTTTTCCAGTCGGCCAATGTAAAGCCATACTCTTTCGACGTGCTGACCGGGGCGGTTGCCGTTGGCGTGGGTTGGTGGGGCCTCAGCCCCATGGCAGATTTGCGAAGGGCCAGTTGGGCCGTGACCCTGCTTCTACTTTCCACAGCCTTGGTCGGGTGGCTGAGTTTCGGCGGCCTGTTTGCATTTGCCGGCACGGCAGCCGCCCTAATTCTAGCTCGACCTGCCACCACAAGGTCGCGCGGCCCTTGGCTTGCCGGTTTTGCAGCGGTTGCTGGCGTGGTATTTTTGTGGTGGGTCAACCTCCGTCATCAGTCGTCCGGAGATCTGGAGACCTATTGGAAGGATGCTTTTGCGCCGTGGTCCGAGCCAGTACGACTCCCCCTGTGGCTGATCAAGACCACGATCGGACTGGTCGTGTTGGTGCAGCGGACCGCTGGCTGGGCACTGCTTCCTCTGGTGGCATACGGATTGTGGCGACGCGACCGGCAGGTCTGCCTGGCTCTGGCACCCATCGCAGTGTTCCTTGCGGTGGGCATACTGGGCGTTTACCCGGCAAAGGCGACGCGCGTGACCCTGGCAGTGGTGCCCGGTGTTGCGCTTGCATGTGGGGCGGCCTTGCAGGGACTGCAAGTCAGTGACAAGTGGTCGCGATGGATCGCCGCGGGTGGCTTTGCCGTATTCCTGTGGGGCATGGGGGAATGTATCAATGAATTCGCCCGTCCCTTTAACGAACGCGACACGCAGCCTGCGGTGCAGCATGTTCTGTCGGCCACATGGTCCGACGAGAGCGTGACGCCACTGCTAGGTTGCGGGTCGGAGGTCTGGTGTTACTGGGTTGCGGGCGACAAACGGCTGGAGCACGCCGGCAAGGCGAAATATGCGGCCACCAGCGGGTGGTTCATCGTCGTTTACGCGCGAGACAGGAAAGACGCGGTGCTGGCCGAGGCGGAGAAGCGGTTTGCTCGGAAGCCCAACCTCGAAAGGTCTTGGGTGGGTCCCATGAGCGCAGCGCTCTGGGTAGCACCTGTTGACGAGCGAAGAAAATGATCGAATCCCCTTCTGATAACCGGCGCTGGTTGGCCGTACTGGTTTGCGTTGTGGCCATGGGGTCCGCGTTTCGACTGATGCAGTGGGGAGCGGGCTTGAATTTTTGGGGCGATGAAATTCTTCTGCTCGTTAACGTTTTGGGGCACGATTCGGTGCGGCTGCTGACGGGGCCGCTGGATACGGTCGCTGGCAACCTTCAGGTCTCCCCGCCGCTGTTTCTACTCTGGCTGAAACTAACGTCGCAGTGGTGTGGCACGGGTGAACGTGTTCTGCGGTTGCTGCCGCAGTTGTGCAGCCTTGGCTCGTTGGTGGGCTTTGCAGTGCTTGCCCGCAGACACCTTTCGTGGCCGTCTGCCGTGGTTGTGGTCGCCATTTTCGCCGGTTCCAACGAGCTGGTGTATCAGTCTGGGAATCTTAAGCAGTACAGCGGCGACGTGCTGGGTGCGGTCGTACTGCTGCTGGCCGCCGGCGACCCGTTAAAGATCACGTCACGCCGGTGGTGGCTCTTTGTACTCACGGGGGCGGTATCGGTCTGGTTCAGTCACACGGCCATCTTTGTATGGCTGGGAATCGCAGCCGGGGTAGCCACGGTTGCGACGCGCGGCCGACTCTGGCCAGTTCTGATTGCTGGAGCTGCTGTGGTCATTGCGAGTTTTGGCACGATGTACGTCGTCTCAGCGCACCGACAAAGCGGTGGTGTCCTTACTACGTTTTGGCTGGAAAACGGCGCGTTTCCGGATTATCGCTCGGTCGGCGGCGTGGCCGGGTATGTCTTCAACCTCCCGTTCGTGCTTTATGACCGTATTCGTAAGCCGGTATCCGTGGTCCTTGTACTGCCCGCCTGTATCGGGCTGTGGAGCCTCTGGCGCAGGCGGGAACCGGGCCTGCTTTTGGCATGGTGGCTGCCAGCGGCCATCAACTTTGTACTGGCAATGCTCTGGCTGTACCCGATGGCTGGCTCGCGGATTTGCATCTATTTGATGCCGGGCCTCCTGCTGCTTTGTGGCCGTGGCTTCGATGCGGCGCTGCACTGGTTTACCGGGTCGAACCTCATTCGCCTGTCGGGCACCGTGATCTGGCTGACGTGCGTCGTCACGGCATTTGTAGCGATCGGCACCAGCGTCGCGCGACTGGGCGGCCAGCCGGTCTGTCGGGGGCAGGTGGGCAAGCCAGCGCAGTTTGCGGCCGTGCATCGAACCGCGGAAGAAGCCGTGCTCGTCCCAACTTCCACGCAGCAGCTGGAGGCACAGTTTTACGTGCCTGAACTTCCGACGACCGTATATTCATCCGATGCGGTGCGGCTTGTCCCTCATTGGTACATCCGGGGCTACACACCCGGCAATGCCCAAGTGGGTGCCGCACCGCTGGCGGAGTTGCAACAGCGATTCCATGCGGACCGCCGGTTCACTTGTTACGGTGGTGAGGCGTGGTACCTGACACCGATTCAAAAATAGCTAACGGCGGTCGGCAGATCACGCTCGCGTTCGTGATGCTTGGTATAGCGCTGCGCATCGCCCAGTGGGCGTGGTGGCGAAGCTACTGGGGTGACGAGTTCAACCTGCTGTTGAACGTACTAGCACGTACATGGGCGAGCCTGATCACCAGCAGGCTTGATGCGGTCCAGGGGTTGCAAGTAGCGCCGCCGTTGTTTCTGGTCTGGATCAAGGCCGTTTCGTCCCTGCTCGGAACCGACGAACGCGTGACGCGGCTCTTGCCACTGCTCTGTTCCTGCGGCGCACTGGCTGTATTCGCACGAGTGGCCCTGAAAGCTTTGCCAATCTTTGCGGCCGCATCGGTCGTAGCCGTATTCGCCCTCAGTGACTCCCTGATACTTCAAGGCGCGACGCTCAAGCAGTACAACGGCGATGTCTTGATAGCCGCCACATTTTTATGGCTCGCACGGCCCGACAAACTCGCGTCAGATCGCCGCTGGTGGCAACTCTGTGCGCTCGCAGCCGCCGCTGTCTGGTTCAGCCACACTGCCATTATTGTTTTTTTCGCCATCGGACTTGCACGGTTGCTTGTGTCGGTGCATCAGCGTGCCGGAGCCTTGCAGACCATGGCTGGTGGCAGTTTTTGTTTAACCAGTTTCGCTGCGATGTATCTGCTTTCCGCAAGTCATCAGAATGGCCCCTACATGCACGATTTCTGGCTTAATGAATCCGCCTTCCCAGTGTGGTCCCCGTGGTATGCCCCGTTTTCCTTCCTCATCTCCAAGCCTTGGGAGCTTTACAGCAAGCTAATGGGCCCGGTGAGTGCGTCTTTGCTGGCGCTGGGCATTGCCGGAGTCATCAGTCTGTGGCACAAAAAGGAATTCCCGCACCTACTCATTTGGCTGGGACCCCTCGCGGTCAATCTCGCCCTTGCAATGCTGCGGCTGTACCCACTGGATGGCGGACGAGTCTGCATGTTCCTGTTTCCGGGTTTGCTTTTACTGGCTGGCGAGGGCGCGCTGTTTCTGATCACTCAGCCTGCCCGCGGCCCTCGGTTGCTCGCTTTTGTTCCGGCCGTCGTCTTGAGCGCAACCATCGGCTTAGGCTTGACGGTAGGTGTATCCCATCTCTTCCATCCCCAAAGCCGCGGCCACCTTCGCCCGGTGGCTCAATATGTCTCACTCCACCGGAATAGAGCCGATGCAGTTTTCGCCCTTTCCCCTGCGTCGCAGCTGCTCATCCGTTTCTACGGCCGCGATATGGCAGTCTCAGTTTATGGGCCCACTCCGGCCGCCGCCAACCGATTCTGGATCATCCGTAGTTACACCCCTGATAAGTTGAATCGCGGCGAGGGCCGCGAACTGATCGCTGCCCTTTCGACGCAACGTCCTGTGCTGACACGTTTTGCCGTGGACGGTGCAGATGCCACCCTTTTCGGTCCTACCCGGTAAGCACGTCTTTACACGGCTCGGTATCGTTGGCCCTGTAGGCGTTGGCCGTTACATTTCCGCTCACAGATCGCCTTATCAACTTCGGAGTCCGCCTCTAGGAGCGCGTCGCATGCCTGCAAAGAAGATCAACGTTTGTCTGGTCGGCCAGAAGTTCATGGGTCGCACACATTCCAACGCCTATATGAAGGTCGCGAAGTTTTTCGATAACCTTCCGGCCGAGCCTGTCATGCACACGCTTTGCGGCCGAAATGCGCCCGAGCTGGCCGCGTTCGCTGCACGCTGGGGTTGGAAGAACTCCAGCACAGACTGGAAGGCGGCCATGCACGACCCCGCCATTGACCTGGTGGACATCGGTACACCGAACAACATCCACCGTGAAATGGCTCTGGAGGCACTTGCAGCAGGTAAGCACTTGGCCTGTGAAAAGCCGCTGGCCGGAAACCTTAAAGAGGCCCGCGACATGCTCAATGCCGCCAAGGCGGCCAAAAAGTGTAAGACGTTCGTCTGGTACAACTACCGTCGCGTGCCGGCGGTCGCTTTCGCCCATCAGCTCGTCAAGGAAGGGCGCATTGGCAAGGTGTATCACGTGCGGGCTTATTACCTGCAAGATTGGGCCGGGCCTGATGTGCCACTTATCTGGCGATTCCAGAAGAAGGTCGCTGGTAGCGGGTCGCATGGCGACCTTGGCGCGCACGTGATTGACATGGCCCGGTTTATTACGGGCGATGAGTTTTCTGAGATCGTCGGTGCGTTGGCTGAAACGTTCGTGAAGGAACGCCCTTTACCCGCCCAGGGTTCTTCCGGCGGCATTTCCTCAGGCAGCAAGGCCAGCACCAAAATGGGTAAGAGTGACGTGGACGATGCCATGCTCTTCCTCGCCCGTATGAAGTCCGGTGCCGTGGCAAGCGTAGAGGCCACGCGATTCGCCACCGGCTACCAGAACAAGAACGGTGTGGAAGTTCACGGCGACAAGGGTGCCATCCGTTTCAACTTCGAGGACATGAACACCCTCGATTTCTTCGACCGCTCCGACCCGCGGAAACTTCAGGGCTGGCGGAAAATCATGGTCACACACGGCGGTGACCACCCATACGCCGAAGCCTGGTGGCCGGACGCCCACATCATTGGTTACGAACACGGCTTCATTAACATGGTTTCCGACATCATGCGCGTCCTCGGTGGCCAGAAGCCCATTGTGCCGCTACCAGACTTTGCTGATGCCTACGAAACCCAGCGTGTGCTAGAGGCTGTCTCCCTGGCCGTTCAACACAAGAGCGCCATCAAGCTGAGCGAAGTAAAATAGCGGCAATACCAACCAACGCCTCTGCCCCAGCTAATAGCAATTGGATCTGAAATCCCTCTGCCACGGGTTCCCGGTGGGGTGCCGCGAGGGCGCTCCGCGTGCCGCGCAGACCTGACTCAGCAAGCACCTCGGCCTGTCTCAGCACCACCAGCAACGCCGCCGCAGACGGTTGTGCGCCTGATGTCCGCAGTGGGTCGATATTCCACCGAAACTTGGCCCAGCCGCCGCTGCCAGCGGCTTTCCCTGCCAACACAGGCCGGCCGGTCTCAGTGACGATCAGCGGGACGTAGCCGCCACTTGGGGCAGTACTGCTGTCCACATCAGCACCCCAGACTGCCAGCACGTCCGCCGAAAGGCCACGCAACACTGGCGACCCGTCTACCACAAGCGCTGGCCTGCCAGTGACTACTTGCTGCGCCGTAAAGTTGACGACGATATCGGCCCGATCTGTCGACCCAACAGTCACCGCCAGCGTGCCGCCAGAGGTCAGTGCGATGAGTCTTTCCCACGCTGGTGGAAGCGGTCCGGCACCCTCCATGGCGACAAACCGGAACGATGCGGCGACCGTCTTTCGAGGTTGGGCTTTTGATGTTGTGTCAGGCTGGCGTTGCTCGACGGCGGGTGGTGTCAACCGGATGGTCAGAATCCCCAGTGCCCCGGCCAGTAGAACGAGCATGGCCCAAAGCGGCGGACGTTGCCAGCGGCCGCGCACCGACGACCCGGCTGCGACCTCAGTCTGCCATAGCCGTACAAACGGCACACCCTTGTCACCATCCCGGGTTTGCGATGTGCGCATCGCCCGCCACGCCGCCACTAGCCAGCAGCCAGCCAATCCTGCCGTCGCAAGTGTTTCGATTAGCACAGCTCGCTAGTTCTGCTGAACCACATCCGGAATCATCACAACCTTTTCAACCAGAATGCAGTTCCGGCTGCGGTACTCGGTGACCATTCCCGTGATGCGGAAACGAATGTCCTTCGACTGGCCCCGTACGGCCTCCTCCATATCCACCAACCGCAGGTTGGGCAGAATCAGGAGCGGCGGGTCACCCAGAGCTTTGCCGTCGGAATCAAACGTGAACTCGTAGCCCGCGCCATCGGCCATACGCGTCAGGCGGCCGGTGCGATCGATGATATACGTGCCTTCCCTAAGCAGCACGCCACCGGACGTTGCCGCACCCGGCCGCGCCGAAGGGAGCGGCTGCAACGGCCGTTCACCCTTTTGCGAAGGGTTGAGCATTTCCTTAAGAACTTTATCCGTCGGTAGGGTTGGTGCCGGTGTGGCGGGGCTTGGTGCTGTTGTCGGGTCGGCCGCCACGGCCAATCCTCCCAGCGGCAACGCGGCCGCTAGAACGAGGCCGAGCGCGGCGGCTTTGAAGGTGCGATGGTTGGAGGTACGGGGCTTGTGGGTGATGGGCATGAAGGTTGGGCCTCTTTAGAAGTGCGGCCCATGATACCGCCGGATCGCTTCATGATCACACTGATATATCCCGGCCGGGCCGGATAGGTGTTTTGACCGATTGCCTGAACCGGCCCTTGTGAAAATCCAGCCGAAGCCACCGAGCTAACCGATCCGCCCCCGGACGGTACCAGCCTCGTCCCATCCGGCAATACCGTGGCCCCCGCCTGAATCTGCCTCTTTGAAAAATACCCCGGCTGCAACCTGTTGGATTCGTTCACAATGTCGGCCGTCGAAAAGCTGTACGTGGCCGCGTTCTCACCGGGCAGCAGGTCTGAATAGAGCCGCAGCCCGCGATACGCGGCAAACCGGGCCCGGCTCGGCAAAGCCGCCAGCCGAGCTTCGGCGGCAAAGACCGCCCGGTCATTTCCGGCATAATAAAACGAGTTCTCCCCTCGGACCGAATTCATCGTGTACTGGTACTGCTGCGGCAGGTAATACGTCTGCCCAAAAGCCGCCGCCGACACCACGCCCACCCACACCGCCACACCAAACATCATCAGTCGTCGCATAGTCGTTTACTCCTGCTCCTATTCAAGCCGGTAAATGCATCCGCTGCGGCGCAAATCACGCGGTTCATTACCTTGATCGGGACAAAGTCCGATAACACGGGCAACCTATTACGCCTGCGTCAATCTTGATGCGGCAAAGGCACGCTAAATGCTCGTTGGGTCATACTGCGGCGCCGCGGCCCAGCGCAGCTTGTCCGCCAGCGCCTGCCATGTCCCCACCAGGGGATTCTCTACCAGCAACACATCACTGGGGTTGCGCCGGATAACCACGCGATCTTGCGCGTGCAACGTGGTGCTCGCCTGCCCGTCACAAAACAGAGTCGTCCCTGCATTCACCCGTGCAGCCCGAATCAACAGCGTGCTCTCTGACGACACCAGCACCGGCCGGAAACTCAGCGAATGGGGGCAAATCGGCGTCACACAGAATGCGCCCACGCTAGGTGACACAATCGGCCCCCCAGCCGAGACGTTGTAGGCCGTCGAACCTGATGGTGTCGAAACGATCACGCCGTCCCCGAAATATTTCACAAAGGTCTGGCCGCCTTCACCGAGTTCGAGTTCGGTCATGCGAAACGGTGGGCCCGCCGTGATCACCGCATCGTTGAGTGCCGTCGCGACAAACCGACGGTGGATGGCCACCGACTTGGGGTCAGAGAGTTCACATTCCGCCGTCCCTGCCACCACCGACGCTTCCAGCGTCATCCGGCGAGAAATCAGCAGTTTGCCAGCCGCGATTTCATCGAAGGCACCCATGAATTGTTCGAGCGTAAATGCGGCGAGAAATCCCAACCGCCCGAAATTGATTCCCAGTACGGGTACTTGCCGCCCATGCAGCCGCCTTGCCGCTGACAGCAGCGTCCCGTCGCCGCCCATGACCACGATCAGGTCGGCGGTCACTTCCGTCAGATCAAACGTGTGCTCTGTCTCGACTCCGGTGACCTTGCACCTGGTCTCCAGCCACGGCAGCAACTGTTCCAGTGCCGTCCGGACCCGCGGTTTATCGACTTTGGCCACCACAAACAGATTCATTGGCGCTCAGGATAACCGCAAATAAACCGGGTCAACAAAAAAGGTCGCCAGCGAAGGCGGCCGGGGAACCGACATACCAGGCTGGCTCGTTTAGGGCTGCTTCCTTTCGGACCTGACCCGGTTCACTGCAAACCCGTGCATCGGACCCGGACGCCATCGCCAGCGACCCAGTCCCCACCGTTTTCGTGGGCTAAGCACTATACACGCCCGGACGAGACCTGCCCACCTTGAGCTTGCCGAACGGCCTTTTCGCCAGTCAGTCCCGTCCATCGCTACATTTCGTCAGCCATGGCGACGGTCGACGAAATGATCAAGCAGGTTTATGCAGAGCTCCGCTCAGGCCGTTTGGTCGAGGTCGGCTGGAACCTGAAAAAGCTGGTTACCCGAGCCCCCGACCGACCTGAGGTTCTAGCGATCCTTGTCACCTACGACCGCATGCGCGGCGACCGTCAAGCTTCCCAAAGCAGGCTTCAGTCTGCCCTTCAGCGATACCCCGCCTCGCCGGCCCTCATCGAGCAGCTTGGCATGTTCTTTCACACCCAAGGCAGGCCAGCAGAGGCCGTCCCTCATTTTACCAAAGCCCTGCAGCTCGACCCCACCCTGCTCGACAGTGGCGGCCTCCTTGCAATGTTCCACCTTCAGGCCGGCCGTTACGAAGCCGCCCGTCCATTGCTTGAAGCGCTGGTGCGAGACCACCCGGGCGACGCTGGCGTCTGGAGCTTGGTCGGCGGCGAGCGCAACGGCGTTGGCCGCCTCAAGGAAGCCGCCGACGCCCTGAATCGTGCGTTGGAGCTCGATCCACACAACCCAATCCACTGTTCTAATCGGGCTTCGATCGCGACCTACCGCCACGACATCACCCCGCCGGAGGTGTTCGAGGCCCACCTCGCATGGCAAACCCGCTGCGGCACGTCGCAGCCCGCGCTCGCCGCAGTGGTTCGAAAGCCCGGCCGCACGCGGATCGGTTACGTCTCTGGCGACTTCGAAGCGCATTCCGTTTCGACTTTTTTCGAGCCGCTTCTGACCCACCATGACCGCTCCCGCTTCGAGGTCTTCTGCTACAGCGACGTCCGGGTTCCGGACGCAGTCACGGCCCGGCTTATAGCCAAGTCCGAGCACTGGCTGGATATTTCCCGCTTGAACCACCCCGCTGCCGCCCATCGCATCGCCGACGACGATATCGACATTTTAATCGACCTTGCCGGTCACACCATCGGCAACCGCCTCGTCACGTTCGATCTAAAGCCCGCCCGGGTTCAGGCGACATGGCTGGGCTACCCCAATACCACCGGCCTGAGCCGCATTGATTATCGCATCACAGACACCACGGCAGACCCAGATGAAAATCAGGCATGGCATAGCGAGCGGCTTTTGCGACTCCCCGGTACCTTCTTTTGCTATACCCCGCCCGGGGACATCGCTCCGCTGCCCGTTCAAGAGCCGCCCTGCGTTGCCCGAGGTCACACCGTTTTCGGCGTCCCCACAAATATCACCAAGGTGACACCGCCCATGGTTCGGCTCTGGGGTCAGATACTGAACCGCCTACCCGGCAGCCGCGTCTCCATCAAGGCTGCGATGGCTTCTGATCCGTTCGTCCAGTCGTGGATTATGGCCGAACTGACCGCGACGGGAATTACCGCAGACCGTGTTGATTTCTTTGGCCAGTCCAACTTCAACGACTATCTTGAACTCCATCAGCACTGGGATGTCATCCTCGACAGCTTTCCATTCAACGGCCACACGACCACGTGCCATGCCCTTTGGATGGGGATCCCCACAGTCACCCTTTGTGGCCAGATGCACGCCTCCCGCATGGGTTCAAGTGTTCTGCATGCACTAACGCTGGATGACCTTATCGCCGTAACCCCGGAGGACTACGTCTCTTTGGCTGCCAGCCTCGCCGCTGACATTCCGCGACTCACGGATCTGCGCCGCTCTCTTCGCGACCGCATGAAGTCATCTGACATGATGAACGGGCCAAAGTTCGCAGCCAGGTTTGAAGCACTGCTCACCGAAATCACCCGTCACGCGTGAATACTTCCCCTTACGTCGGTACCCTGTCCGCATCGAACCGCCACCCCAGCAACTTCCGCTGCACAACGGCTCGTTGCCTAGGCCATCACGCCGCTTCATTGATCCTCTGATCTACATCGGCGTCATCAAGCTTATCAAAGCCGTCGCCCTCTTCGCGATCGCCGCCAGCCTTCTGAGACTGCTCAACGGCGATTTCGAACAGAACCTGCGCCACTTCATCGAGCAACTCCGCTTCGACCCCGACTCTCGCTACATCCACACCGCGCTGGCCAGACTGACCGGCATTTCCCACGCTAATCTCAAACTCCTCGACATCGGTACGTTCATTTACTCGGCACTTTATGTAACCGAAGGCGTAGGTCTGATTCTTAAGAAATACTGGGCCGAATGGCTGACCACCATCGGCACGATTCTCTTCATTCCGCTCGAGGTGTACGAACTTGTTGAGCGCTTCACCGCCGTCCGCGTTCTCGTCCTGTTGCTCAATATCGCGATCGTCATCTATCTCGCCTACCGCCTGCGTTTACAGCATCTGGTTCGCAAGGCTGCTGCCCAACAGACGCCTGCGCCCTGAAGAATGCAACGACGTCGCGCCTCACGGGGTCCAGCCACCGAAACGGCCACGCAAGCGCCAGCAAAATCCCCACATGCCCCCGGCCGCGGTATTCGATCAATCTCGCGCTGCCGCCACACTTTCTGATGCGCTGAGCAAAATTCGTCGCGTTGTCGGGAAACACCACATCATCTGCCGTTCCCTGCAACAGCAACATCGGTGGCTCATCTCCATCTACAAATGCGATCGGCTCAAACCGAGATTCCTTTCTTTGCTCCGCCAGCCCGAACACGGGAAGGTCTTCCACCCTCGGTAGAAAATCGTACGGCCCCGCGAGACCGGCCACGCCGCAGATGTCCCCTCGCTTCATCCCGAGGGCACTCAAGTACTCCCCGTCACAGGCCAGCATCGCCGCCGTATGCCCGCCGGCCGAATGCCCCATTAGAAAGAGCCGCCGCCGGTCTGCGCCGATCTCCGCCGCATGGTCCCACACCCACCGAACCGCCAAGGCCCCGTCCTGCACCTGAGACGGGAACATCGCCTCCGGATAGAGCCGGTAGTCCGGCACCACCACCACAAACCCCTCGTCGGACAAGGCTTCGGCGACAAACCGGTAGTCACCTTTTTCGCCCCCTCGCCAGGCGCCTCCGTAAAAGAACACAACCACTGGCCTTGGAACGCCCGCCTTCATCCCCCGTGGCCGGTACACGTCCAGCCTCTGCCTTGGCAACGACCCATAAACCTGATCAGCCCACCGATCACTCATCCCCGGCGTAATTCCATTCAAAACATGGATCGGGGCGCAACCCATCCCCCCGCCCAAAGCCGCGAGAAGCACAAGCCCGAATCCCCCAGTTGCACCAACAAGTGTCATATTGCACTTTATATGAAACTATCGCTGCCTTCGCGATAGCATGTTGTCATGTCCACCACGCCCACAGCCGACCCCATCGAAGTTCTGCTCGCCCACGACACTTGGGCCACTCGCGAGCTCTTGACTGTGGTCGCCACACTTCCCACCGAGCAGTTCACGCGGCAGTTCCCGATGGGTCCGGGCTCCATTCAGGCGACTCTGACGCACATGCTGGGTGCGGTACGCGCCTGGACCGATCTCCTCGCCGGGCGAGATTTTCGCCCCAGACTTGAAGCCACTGGTCCCTACAGGCCAGAGCAACTTCTCACCTTCCTTGATGAGTCCGTCAAGGACTTTGCCACCCACGCCCGGGCCCACCCTCTTTCCGGCCTCGTTCACCGCGTCCGTGACGGCAAAACGTACACTTTTACACGCTGCGTCGTCATTACCCATGTGGCCACCCACGGCATGCACCACCGCGCTCAGTGTCTCAACATGCTGCGCCAGCTCGGTGTCACGCCGTTGCCCAAAAGCAGCGTGGTCGAATGGATGGTCGCCGAAGCCCCCGTTTCTTAGTCACTGCATGGCTTGTCGCCCGGAATGACTTTCGGAAAGGTAAACTCCCATGATTCGTAAACTAACTCGAAAAACGTCCGGTCCAGCCGTGCAGCCTCTGGAGGCCCGCCGCCTCCTTACCGTCGCCTTCCAGATCGACTATTCCCTCGATACATCGGGCTTCTTCTCCGTCCAGTCTCATCGCGACGCGCTCTCTTACGCAGCCAGCCAGATAGGCTCACAACTCAACGATCACCTACTGGCGGTACCCGCTTCCGGCGGGAACTCCTACAGCCTCGTCTTCGACAGCCCCGCCACTGGTCAGTCCATCACGCGCATCGGCCCCAACATCGCCGCCGATACGATCCTCCTTTACGTTGCCGCCCGCGACGTCAGCGGCGCCGAGCTGGGCATCGGCGGACCCACGGGCTATAGCGCCAGCGGCTCCCAATCATTTTTCGACCTCCTTCAGGGTCGCGGCCAGATCGGGGCGACCCTCGCCACAGGCAAACAGACTGATACCGCCCCTTTGGCCGGGGCCATCACCTTCGATTCCATGGCCAATTGGAGCTTTGATACCGCCAGCCCTCCGACCAATTCCTCGCTTAACGACTTCGTCTCTGTGGCCCAACACGAAATCACGCACGCCCTGGGCATCGGTCTGGCAGACTCGTGGAAAAACCTGATCGTCAACCAAACCTTCAATGGCACTCAGGCCAAAGCCGTCTACGGAGGCCCCGTGCCTGTCCAGCCCGTCACGGCCGGCCACTTCGCCGCCGGCACCATCTCTCCCGGGCAGGGCGAAGCCGCCATGGCCCCCAGCCTGACGCAGGGCACGCGAAAGGTTCTCACCCAGCTCGACTTCGCTGCCCTCAATGACATCGGCTGGGAGGTCAGCGGATTCGCATCCACCGATACGACCCCACCCATCATTACCCTTGTTGATGGAGCCGCCCAATCGAACGGAACCATCGTCATCAACATCACCGCGACCGACAACGTCGGTTTGACCGGCGACATTCTCGCCACACAGCTTGTCTTCAATCGCGATACCGATGCGCTCGCCTTCAACGTGACGTCCATCAAACAGACGGCGTCAACCACGACCACCCGCAGCTATGCAGTCACGGTTGCCATTCCCAACCAGACTATCAGTGCGGCTACCGCCGGCGATTACCACCTCCGCGTCGCCGCTAACGCTATTGCCGATCCCGCGGGCAACCAGTCTGCCGCCACGTCTCTGGGCAAGTTCACACTCACTGCTCAAGTCGTGACTCCCCCGCCGCCCACGGTCGATCTGGCCGCCGCTGCCATTTCCGGCGGCAACAAACTCAGCACCAAGATCGGCGCGAAGAACACCCTGAAGTTTAGCGTCAAAAGCCTTGGCACGGCCACGTTCGTTTCCACGGCGAACCTAAGCCTAGTCCTCTCACTCGATACGACCGCCTCCTCCGGCGATATCACGCTCGGCAAATCCTCCGGCGTGAAACTAAACCTCAAGCCCAACTCATCGATCCCATTCTCCTTCACTGCCCTGACACCCGCCGTACCGGTGGATGGCACCTACCACCTGCTCGCCACCGTCACCGCCATAGCCGATACCAACCGCAGCAACAACACCCTCGACCTCGGGACGTTCAATCTCCAGAAATCCAAACCCGACTTGGCCGTCACCTTTTACAAGCCCCCGGGCAAACTCCCAGCCAGTCGTACCGTCACCCTTACCCTACGCCTCACCAACACAGGCAACATCGACCTCAACCAGGCTGCCACGGTCAAGCTCTTTGCCGCGACCAGCATCAACGATAAAGCCCCCAAAGCTCTGAAAACAGTCACCCTCCCCAAAACCGCCATCCTACGTGGCAAGTTCGCGACCGTTCAGGTCACGGTCACGGTCCCCAAAAATCGCATCTTCATCGCCCGCCTGACGCCCACCGACGCCAACGCCGCGAATAATGCGGCCTCACTCTCATTCACCTGATGTCTGGCTGCACAACAGCACCCATGTTAGCGAGGCTTGGTGCTCGGATGATGAGGCCACAGCCGAGGGTGGGACACCAAACTGCCGGCAGGTTAGAGGCACTTCACTGTCGGAGTCGTTCCGATCCGGCCTACTTGATGGTGCCTTCGGCGGGAGAGTGCGCGCGAAACATCGCCAGCAGCGTCAGGTCGTAGACGATCTTAAGTCCCCCGGCGATGAAGAACGGCAGGGACAGGGTCCTTGGCGACGCAAAAAGTATGCCGGCAAGCACCGGTGCCAGCATCGTTCCGCCACTTCGAAAGACATTCGTCACACCCGCCGCCGCCGACCGTTCATCGTCCGCAACCACGGAGGCGACGTAGCTCTGCCGTGTGGGCACGTCCATCTGTGAAATAGCGAACCGCATCAGCAGTACCGCGATCGCGCAATGGAATGTCGGCATGAGTGGGACAAGAATCAGCAGCACATTCGAGGGTATGTGCGTCAACACCATCGTGTTGACCAGCCCGAACCGACGGGCCATCCGGGCCGCCACAAGCCCGGAAACGCCGGAAATCAGGTTGGCGAAAAAGAAGATCGTCCCGAGTTGTCCGGCATCGGCACCAAATCGAACGACGAACCAGTAGGCCATGAAAGTCTGAACGACAAAACCCCCGGCGAAGGCATCCAGCGCGAACAGCGTCGAAAGTTTAATCACGATCCGACGCGAGCGATGTAATCCGAGAAACACCTTGGTCGCGCTTTCCGCGGGCTGCGCTTCGACCGCTCTCGACACAGCCAGGAAGCCGGGGATCAGCAATAACCCGACCGCCGCATACGCCATGAACACCCCCCTATATGCCACCAAGTCGGCCGTGCCATTCCCCATGCTCCAACGCACAGACCACCCCGCTGCCAGTGCCCCCAGAGCTGTAGCAGCCGATCCGGCGAGGTTGTACCAAGCGAACAACGTCGTCCGGGCTGGTCCGGTGACGTGCTGGGAAATCGCCGCCTGCTCCACGGCCAAGAACGGCCCCACTTCAGTGCCACTTGGGCTGATGACTCCGATGATCGCCGCCGCCAGCAGCAGCGGAAACCAGGCCGTCGATGCGAATACCACACCCGCCATTGCCATCAATATCGCCCCCGCCACCAGCATCGCCCGGCGCCCCAGCCGGTCGGCTCGTGTCGTCATCCAAAGGGATATCAGCAGATCGCCACCCAGCGTCAGAGTCAGCAGCAGCCCGACGTTCCGCTCGCTGAGGCCGATCCGCGTGAGGTAAAGAACCAGCACCATCGACACTAGCCCATACCCGAACATCCGCGCAGACCGTGTCAGGAACAGTAGCGTTACGTCCCGTGGTGCCGGAGCCTCACTGACCATCACCCCAACTCCTGTCCCACAATGGACCGAAACCGATTTGGCACCTCCAGCGAAAACTCCAACGCCTCCCGACTCACCGGATGTACCAGCCCCATGCGCGTTGCCATCAGTAGCAGCGGCGGCCGGTTTAACGGCACACGTCCGTAAATCGGGTCTCCCAAAATCGCATGTCCGGCCGTCGCACAATGAGCCCGGATCTGATGCTTCCGCCCCGTCTCCAACCGAATTTCCAGCATCGATCTCTCGCCCCCCTGGCCCTGCACTACAACCTTGAACTCAGTCGTCGCCGGGTCGGCCGTCATTCCGGCCGTCATTCGGCCCCCGCCGCCCTTCACCACCTGCACCGGCCCATCCTTCGGCTCAAAAATCGGCCAGTCCCATTTCCCCCAGCCCCCACCCTGTGGCGTCGGAACCCCCTTGACCACCGCCACATACTCCCGCTTCAGGGTCCGCAGTTTCAGTTGCTCCTTCAGACCCTTGAATCCTGCGTCTGACTTCGAAAAAACAATCAATCCCCCCACATCCTTGTCCAGTCGGTGAATGATCCCCAACTGCACCTGTTCGCCCACATGCTTGCGCACCAGCCGCACAAGAGTTGGCCTCGGATCGCCCGGCATGCTCACCGTCACCAGCCCGGGCGGCTTATCCGCCACGAGAATGTCGTTGTCCTCATGAACGATCCGTAGACCCCCGCCTGCTCCCGTCCCCTTCATCTCAGCAATCTTCTTCGGGCCGTGATCACTAACGACCACCGACTGCCCGTCCGGGACGACCTGATGAAAAGTCCGTGCCCGAGCCTCCCCAATTTTTACCCGCCCCTCCGCCACCCACCGCCGCAGAGTCCCCTGCAACACCTCTGGGTGCCGCCGACGCAATATGAAACTCAGGGTGACACCTGTCGGCGTCCCCGTTTCCGCTGATTCTTCGTCTGTCATGTTTTACCGTTCCGGCGCGAGTAAATCCGGCATCAACCACCAAGGCCGGTCCACCGGCATCGTGCTCACCGCCTGAAACACAGGCTTGCCCTCAATATCAACCTTAACGTAAGCAGCCACCACCTTCGACTTCGGTGGTGCCATTTCCTTCACGGTCTTCCGCTTCGGCCCACTCATCCGTGCGGGCTTCTCCACTTCCTTCGGCCAGACAACCTTCCCGCCCGCCTTGAACACCAGCCCCTTCCCCGTCGGATCAACCGCCAGCACGTAAAGCGTGTATTTCGCAGCGGGCAAGTCCGCCTTGGCTGGCAACCGTTCCACCATCAACTGCCCCTGATACGTCACCAGATCGTCCCCGTCTTCTCGCAACTGAAACCGCACCCGCCCCAAACCCTTCCAGTCGTCAGTCGGCTCCAGCGACCCATAGTTTTGTCCAGCTGTTACGTGGGCGTTCATCCACTGGCTGATTCGCGTCACGGCAGGACCGCGCTCCACCGCCGTCATTTCCGGCATCGCTTCCATGTCATGACCCACTGCCAAGCCAAGGCAGAACTCCTTCATCCCCTTGCTCAGCCCCGGCGTCAACGCCGCCGCCGACCACTGCCCCGCCAGCCCCATGCTGGCCCCCTTCCCCATGTACATCGAATTTTCCAACTCCGAAGCCGCTGCGTCCCTCACCTGTCCCTGCATCCCGCGCGAGAGATGCACCATCCCCTTCCCCAACTGATGCCGTGCCACACACAGGTATTCCCCCATCGCCTGATTCGCCCGTACATCGTTCGGATCGGTCTGCAATTTCTTAGCGTACTGCGCCACCTCAGCCATCTCTCTGCGACCCGCGTCAATCGCATTGGCATCGGCCGCCATCTCCGCCGACAAAGCCCGATTGCCCGACCTGTCGGCCGCACTCTCGGCCACCTTGATCAGCCCGGCAGCCGCCTCCCACTTCTCCATTCCGGCGGCCTCATCCGCCAACCGTTTCGCCACATCGGCAAGGCTCTCGCGCATCTCTTTGGTCGTGCAGTTGCCAGCCGCCACATCCAGCGACTTCCTGATCCGCTCGTAGCGCCCGAACCCCCACCATTTCGCCATCTCATCAATGGCTGCCACCGCCTGCGTCCCCAGCCCATGCCCTTCTGCATACCGTTGACACTCGGCCAGCGCCGCATACCGCCGCACCAAATCGCCGCCGCTTGCCCCGGCAATCGCCATGAACTTCTCACAGGCCCGCACACGCAGCGCCGGCCCATCCAGCGACAAGTCCGCCTTCAACTCTGTCAACACCGCCTGCCGTGCCGCCCCGACCTCCGCCCCCACCGGTACGGGTGGCAATCCCGCATCATCCGCTGGCGTATTCCCCGGACCCGCAGCCGTCGCAACTGCCGCGAACATCGTAAACAGCGCAAGATGTGCCCGTCGCCATTTCGCCATGACATCCGCCCACAGAAGACATCCCTACTTTGGATCGATCCGCGTACCCACCTTTTCGCCACGCATCACCCGCGCAATATTCCCTTCCTTCCGCAGGTTGAACACCACCAGCGGGATTTTGTTCTCCTTGCACAGCGTGATCGCCGACAAGTCCATCACCCTGAGTTCGTCCCGCAGGACTTGTTCGTACGTCAGCACGTCATACTTGGTTGCCGTCGGGTCCTTCTTCGGGTCGGCCGTGTAAATACCATCGACCTTCGTCGCCTTCAGGACCACATCCGCCGCGATTTCCGTCGCCCGCAGTGCCGCACACGTATCGGTCGTGAAAAACGGATTCCCCGTCCCAGCCGCCAGAATGATCGACCGCCCTTTTTCCAGGTGCCGAATCGCCCGCCGCCGTAAAAACGGCTCGCAAACCTGCGACACATTCAAGGCAGAGAGCACCCGCGTCGGTTGACCCAGACTCTCCATCGTCTCCTGCAGGGCCAGCGCGTTCACCACAGTCGCCAGCATCCCCATGTAATCCGCCGTCGCACGCTCGATGCGGCCGTCCTCAGCAAACGTGGCCCCACGAATGAAGTTCCCTCCGCCCACCACCACCGCCAGCTGGACGCCCATCTTTGCCACTTCGACACACTGCTTGGCGATCAACTCCAATTCCGGAGCCTCAATCCCAAACCCGCCCTCATGACAAAACCCCTCACCTGATATCTTCAAAAGCACCCGCTTATAAGCAGGCTTCGGCCCGGTATAGGGAACCGAGGGCAGCGGCCCCGGCGGAAGGCGCGTCGGCGGCGTAGTTGTCGTGGTAGTTGCGGTCATATAGCCCCGCACTCTACCGCCCCGAATCACCATTGACACCCCCACTTCTTACACCCCTCTTGACACCTCGGTAGCACCCCAGCCAGCAACCGATTACCCTGTTCCAGACCTATGGCCATTGACGACATCCTCCTAGAAGCCGAAGAACTCATGGAAAAAGCCGCGGAGCACCTGCGCCACGAAATGCGCGGCCTGCGCACCGGCCGCGCCTCCCCGGCCCTCGTCGAGAACATAAAGGTCGAGTACTACGGCGCGCTCACCGACATCAAGGCGATCGCAGCCATCAACGTTCCCGAAGCCACACAACTTCAGATCAAGCCCTTCAACCCCTCTGATCTCAAATCCATCGAAAAAGCCATCAACGACTCCAAGCTCGGCCTGAGCGCCATGAGCGATGGCAAATCCCTGCGACTCAACCTTCCCCCCATGAGTCAGGACCGCCGTCAAAAGCTCGCAGGCCAGTGCAAGGAATACGGTGAGGCCGCCAAAATCTCGATCCGCAACGCCCGCCGCGATGCCAACAAAGCCGCCGAAGCCGACCAAAAGGCCGGCGGCATGACCGAAGACATGCTCAGTGGTGCCAAAGAACAGATCACCGAACTGACCAAGACCTACGAAACCAAAGTCGAATCCATGGTCACGACAAAGCAGAACGAAATCCTGACCGTCTGACCCTCCGCTCCGTCCGACGGTAGCGGCTCACAATTTGGGCGGCCTTGGCCGTCTCTGTCACACCCCTATCCGCAAAATCCCCATTGACGGCTGTCCAAGAGTGCGCCCAAACTGAATAAAGGCGTCACCCCCCTGCCACTGACCAGCGACTTCCCCCCAGCAACCCTTTGCCAAGCCGCCATGTCCGACTTTGTCCAAACCTGGCCGCATTCGCAAAAAGCACTATCGTTTCTTGCTTCCGACCACGACCCGTCAGCTACCCACCAATCCCGATGTCTGATGTTGTCCGAACCTGTCCGACATCCCAAAACCGTTGGTTCCAAGTCTCCGTCCCATCCTTCATGACCTTGGGGATGCCGTTGTTAATCAGTCCCCCCCTACCCATCCTCCGCGCCTACGCGTTGCAATACCCTCTCCCCAACTCCTTTCCTTGCCTCATCTTGCACAAAACACTAAACTTCCCTTCCCCCTGATAGGTGGTAGTTCGGCCGGGTGTTCCGGCCGACTCCACCAGAAACCCCGGCCTCTCGTGCGGCGTGGCGCACCTTAGACCGTCGAACTTTCTCCCCACGTCTTTAAAAGGCTTTTTGAATTTATGGTCGATTACACCCTGCTCAACTCGTTGGGCGATTTGGATGAAGAAGTAAACGCAGCCGTGCTTGACGCCTTGGGCGACGCGGCGAATGACATCTCGAAACTCGTGCAGGCCGATGAGGCACAAGAGTTCGTCCCCGGCGCTATTCTCAAGGGCCGCGTCTCCGGCACCAGCGGCGATGATTTCATCATCGAACTGGGCCTCAAGAGCGAAGGCATGCTCGAACGCGGCGAGTTCGATGAACCCGACGCCGTCAAGATTGGCGATGTGGTTCAGGTTCTCCTCGAAGAAGTCGAAACAGAAACCGGTTCGGTCCGCATCAGCAAGCGCAAGGCTGATCGTGTGATCAACTGGGAACTGATCATGAAGTCCAAGAAGGAGGGCGACCCCGTCTCCGGCAAGGTCACCAAGAAGATCAAGGGTGGCTTGCTCGTCGACATCGGCGTCCCCGTCTTCCTCCCCGCCTCGCAGGTCGATATCCGTCGCCCCGGCGAAATCTCCGACTGGATCGGCCGCAACATCGATGCCGTCATCCTGAAGGTCGACGAAGAGCGTCGCAACATCGTCATCTCGCGTCGTAAGATGATCGAACAGCAGCGCGAAGAGCAGAAGAAGCGGACGTTCGGCGCTCTGGAAATCGGTCAGGTCATCAAGGGTGTTGTCAAGAATATCGCCGAGTTCGGCGCATTCATCGACCTCGGCGGTGTCGACGGCCTGCTGCACGTCACCGACATGAGCTGGGGCCGCATCAACCACCCCAGCGACATGCTGAAGATCGATCAGGAGATCGAAGTCAAGGTCCTCCAGATCGATAAAGACAAGGAAAAGATCGCCCTCGGTCTGAAGCAGAAGGACGCTTCGCCGTGGGAGAACATCGAAAGCAAGTACCCGGTCGGTTCGTCGCACGAAGCCGAAGTCGTCAACATCATGAGCTACGGCGCGTTCTGCAAGCTCGAAGAAGGTGTTGAAGGCCTCGTCCACATCAGCGAAATGAGCTGGACCAAGCGCATCAACCACCCGTCGGAAGTGGTCACGCAGAACCAGAAGATTGCCGTCAAGGTTCTTGAGATCAATAAAGACCGTCAGGAAATCTCCCTCGGCATGAAGCAGGTTGGCGAGAACCCCTGGGAACGCGTGGCCGAGAAGTACCCGCCCGGCTCGGTCGTCGAAGGCGTCGTCCGCAACATTGCCAACTACGGCGCGTTCGTGGAGATCGAAGAAGGTATCGACGGTCTGCTGCACGTCAGCGATCTCTCGTGGACCAAAAAGATCGGCCACCCGTCCGAAGTCCTCAAGAAGGGCGAAAACGTCCGGGCCGTCGTCCTTTCGGTCGATCAGGAAAAGCAGCGGATCGCCCTCGGCCTCAAGCAGATGCAGGAAGACCCCTGGGTCACCGTCATTCCCGCCAACTACCGTCCGGGCATGGTGGTCAAGGGCCACGTCACCAAGATCGCCAACTTTGGCGTGTTCGTGGAACTGGAGCCCGGCCTCGAAGGCTTGCTCCACATCTCGGAAATCTCGGACCAAAAGATCGACAAGCCCGAAGAAGCCCTCAAGGTGGGACAGGAAGTCGATGTCAAGATCCTGCGTGTCGATGGCGACGAGCGGAAAATCGGCCTCTCTCTCAAGCGTGCCATGTGGGCGCAAGACGAAGAGAAGCGCGAAGAAGCACGTGCCGAACGCACCAAGGTCAAGGGCCTGCGCGGCGGCTTGGAAGGCGGCGAGAACACCTCCGGTCTGGGTGACCTCAAGCTCGGTCAGGAATAGTCCGCAAGGCTTATGGGGCGTTCGAACCGCCTCATAGCCACATAGTCGTTACAAACTCTCGGGCCGGACAGAAAAACTCTGTCCGGCCCGCCTGTGTCACTGGGATTACAAAATAAGGAGCAACTCACCACCGATATCTCTCATGGACGTCAATCGGAAGCGGCTCGTGCTGCGTACTGATGTAGTAGTAGACGCCCCCGTTGGGAGAATGCATGGCCTCAGTAGCTGTCCAGTCGGGACTTCAGTTGTACCTCAAGCAAATCAATGCTGTGGGCCTGCTCACGGCAGACCAGGAAAAGGAACTGGGCCGGCGGATCATCCGCGACAACGACCCCGCCGCACGCGAGCACATGGTCCGGGCAAACCTGCGGTTGGTCGTCAACATCGCCAAGCACTACGTCAACCGCGGGATGTGCCTGACCGACCTGATCGAAGAAGGCAACATCGGCCTGCTGAAAGCCGTCGAAGGCTTTGACCCCGAAAACGGCTGCCGCTTCAGTACGTACGCCAGCTGGTGGATCAAACAGGCCATCAAACGCGCCCTGATCAACAGCGTCCAGCCGATTCACATTCCGGCGTACATGGTGGAAATGATGACCAAACTGCGGCACGCGATGCGCGGTTTGGAAGAGGAACTGCACCGGCTTCCGACCAACGATGAATTGGCCGAGCGGATGGAAGTCAGTCCCAAGAAGCTGCGGATCATCAAAAAAGCCGTCAAGGCATTCAACTCGCCCACTCAAAGCGGTAGTGCTGACGGGGAGTTGACGATTGACGAACTCGTGCCGGACATCAACTCGTCGACGCCGGACGAGCTGGTGAAATTCAACGATGAACTGCGAAAGATGTCCGAGCTGCTGGACACGCTGGACGAGCGTGCCTGCACGATTCTGCGTCTGCGTTACGGCCTTGGTGAGGAAGACCCGCTGACGTTGAAAGAGATCGGCACCCGGGTCGGTCTGACCCGTGAGCGTGTCCGCCAGATCGAGCACGACACTCTGCGCAAGCTCCGCACGTGCATGGGCGGCGAGGCGTAGTAGCGCCTCTGGCCGGGGTGCGCGGTTCTGCTAGGCTTTGCGGCTCTATGATAGAGACCCTTCGCCGGTACATCCGCGACGTCCCAGATTTTCCCAAACCCGGGATCATGTTCCGGGATATCACGCCGTTGCTCCAACACCCTGCCACGCTCGCACTGAGTGTGGAGCTGATGGCGAACCCATTTCGCGGTAAAAACGTGGACATTGTGGTGGGGGCAGAAAGCCGGGGATTCATCTTCGGCACGGCCGTAGCTTGCGCGTTATCTGCAGGGTTTGGGCTGGTGCGGAAGCCAGGGAAGTTGCCAAACAAGAAGCTGTCGCTGACGTACGACCTGGAATACGGGACCGATACGCTGGAGATGCACACTGATGCGGTGATAGAGGGTCAACGTGTTCTGATCGTGGACGATCTGCTTGCCACCGGCGGGACGATGAAGGCCTGTATTGACATGGTCAAGGAGTTGGGCGGAGAGCTTGTCGGCACGGCAGTGCTAATCGAACTGGCAGGGCTCGGCGGGCGCGACAGGCTGGGCGGGGCGGACGTGCATGCGGTATTGCAGTACTAGAAACCAGCGACCACAGCTGAGGAGCAAGCGATGAAGCTGTTACCGGTGCGGCATTTGTGGGGTGTGACCGAGCCGTGGGAGGTGTGCATCCCGCGGTATAAGGCACTTGGCTACGTCGCCATCGAGGCGCCCTTGCCGCCAGATGCGGCCGGGCGAGACAGGCTGCTGGGGCTCCTGACCGCCAACGGGCTGAAGTTTAACGCGATGACGTTCACCGCCGGGTCGACGCCAGCCGAGCATCTGGAGTCACAGCAGAAGCAACTGGAAGAGGCGAAGAAGTATCCGTTGCTGAAGGTGGTGACTCACTCCGGCAGCGACACGTGGGGGACTGACACGTCGATTGAGTTTTACAGGGCAATTTTGAAGCTGGAGGCAGCGGCTGGCGTGACGGCGGCTCATGAGACGCATCGTGGTCGGCCGCTTTACAACCCATGGACGACACGGGACATTTTGACCGCTTGCCCCACGATGCGGCTCTGTTGTGATTTCAGCCACTGGTGCTGTGTGACTGAAAGTTTGCTGGGGCACTCGACGGCGGAGATTGAGCTGGCAGCCAGCCGGTGCATTCACGTCCATGCGCGGGTCGGATATGAGGAAGGCCCGCAGGTGCCGGACCCTTCCGCGCCGGAGTACGCGGGGCACCTAGCGGCCCACGAGGTGTGGTGGGAAAAGATTTGGGCAGCGCACAAGGCACGGGGGGAGACGGCCATGACGATGACACCGGAGTTCGGGCCGCCGGGATATTTACACACGCTCCCGCATACGAATGTGCCGGTGGCGGATCTGGAGAAGGTCTGCCAGTGGATCATGGACCGGCAGGTTGCACGGTTCGCAGGGAAGTGACGCAAAGTTAACTGCCTAGGAGCGGAACGTGAACCTGGAGAAGATTGGCCAACTGTTGATGTCGGCGCAGCAGCTCGCCAAATCCGGACGGCTGGCGGAGGCCGAGAGGCAGGTGAATGAAGTGCTGGCAGGGGTGCCGGGGGAAGTGAATGCGGCTAATTTGAAGGGGATGCTGCGGCTACGGCAGGGGGATGCAGCCGGGGCGCTGCCGCACCTGAAGCTGGTTGCGGAGGCGGCGCCGACCATGCCGGCCGTGTGGGTGGGGCTCGGCGGGGCGCAACGTATGACGGGTGATCTGGTGGGGGCAGAGGGTAGTTATCTGAAGGCGTTGAAATTGTCGCCGAACCTGGCGGGCGCTTTGGACGGGCTGGGGCATGTGGCGTACGGGCGACGCGATCTGGTGGGGGCGGAGAAATGTCTACGACAGGCGTTGTTGTATCAGCCGCGTCGGGGTGACACGTTGACGCTACTGGGCGGCATTTTGTGTGATACCGGTCGAGAGCAGGAGGGCGTGCAGTGCCTGAATGCGGCAGTGCAAATCAATCCAAATCATCCACAAACGCGCTACAACCTGGCGAAGGGTCTGCAGCAGGCAGGCGAGTGGGAGCGCGCGGAGGCAGCCTATCGAGGGGTGCTGGCGATTGCGCCGGAACACTTTTTGTCCGCCCAGAATCTGGGGAATTTGTTGTGCGAGACGCTGCGGGCGGACGAGGGGCTTGCACTACAGGAAAAGGCTGCGGCCGGGCGGCCGATGGACCCGACGGTGACGGCTGTGCCGCTGTTGACGCGCCAGTATATGGCTTCGACGACTGCCGGGGGCATGAAGGATGCGGCGGTGGCGTGGGCCGAACGGCGTGCGGTGAATCGAGGCGTCGCTCGGCTGGCGAGTGGCGCGACGCTGACCAAGGTGTTATTGGTATCTGGCGATTTCAATGAGCATCCAGTGGCACATTTTCTGATGCCTTGGGTCCGGCACCACGACAGGGCGACGGTGGAGTTGACGGCACTACATCTGGGGGCAACTGATGAGATGACCCGGCGACTGAGCGACGCTGGGTTGAAGATCATTCAGCTATCGCGTGGAACTGGGCCGACGGAGCTCGCGGCAGTGACAGCTGCAATAAATGACACGCGGGCGGATGTGGTGATGGATTTGGCAGGGCATACGCGGGGTGTGATTCCGGCGGCGGTGGCCGGGTCTGATGTGCCGGTGCGGTTGAGCATGTTGGGGTATCCGGGGAGTACCGGGTTTGCGTCGCTGACGGGGTATGTGTCGGACGGCGCGGTTGCGGAAGGGGCTGATTGTGACGCGGAGTTTGCGGAGCCTTTGCTTCGGTTGCCCGTGACCGCGCACTGCTGGTCGGTACCGGCGGATGCGAAGCGGCTTGACGTAGTCAGGGATGGGCCGGTTCGGATTGGGGTTGTCAATAACCTTGCCAAGGTGACGCCGGAGTTTTTGGGGGTGGTGGCAGAGATTGCGAAGAAGGCGGACGGAGCGACGTTAGTGTTTAAGTCGCGGGGGTTGGGGTCGGATGCGGCTAAGAGGATGTTGCTTGCGGAGATGGAGAGGCTGGGCGTGGGGGCCGGGCGGATGGAGTTACATTCGTGGATACCGGCCGGGGAGCGGTGGGCGTTTATGCAGGGACTGGATTTCACGGTCGATACGTTTCCGTATAACGGGACGACAACGACCTGTGAGGCTTTGTGGTGCGGTGTGCCGGTGTTGACGGTGCGGGGTGAGCGGTATGCGGGGCGGGTGAGTGCGGGGTTGCTGAAGTTGGCGGGGTTGAGCGATTGGGTTTGCGGGTCGAAGGAGGAGATAGTCGAGAGGGCAGTGGGGTGGGTACAGAAGCCCGAGGAGTTACGCGGGCTGAGGGCTCGGATTCACGCAAAGGTGGATGCGTGTGCGTGGCGGGATGAAGTGGGGTATGCGGGGCAGATGGACGGGTTTCTGCAGGGGCTGGTGGGGATACAAGAAGGTTGAAATGCATCAACGGCGAGCACGCGCGGCTCTATGAAGAGTGTCTGGCGGCTGAGAAGATGTTCTCGAGCATCGGGACAAGCACTGCTCGCGGGGAGAGGTGGTCGCGGGCGATGGCGTACGCGGCTTCGCGGTGGTGGAGGGGGTTTTCTGTGACTTTTTGTAGTCCGTTGAGGGCTTCTTCAATGGTGGAAAAGGCGATGACGCCGTGGCCGGAGGGGACGTAGCGGCTCCAGCCGGTTTCCTGGACTACGGCCGGGCGGCCGGCTGCGAGGTAACAGGCGGTGCGGCAACTGAACCAGCCGGTGCGGAGGTGGACGAAGACGTTCTTGGCGACAGACCACTCGCCGCCGGAGCAAGCGATGAAGTCCTTGTAACTTTCAGGGGTGAGGGTGGCGGTTCGGGCGTCGATGAGGCCCCAGCCATCGGCGCGAATCTGGTCGGTGGGGGTTTTGTGACCGCCTACGGCCAGTGAGAGATTTATGTCGAGGCCAGCGGCTTTGGCTCGGGCGGGTAGAGTGCGAAAGCGTTCATATTCGGGCGGTTTACCGTGGTATTCGATGCCGTTGAGTTCGAGTTTGCCCGGGAAATAATCCCAACTCATGACGGTCGTGTAGGGGGCGGTGGCGGCGATTGGACGCGCCTTAACGTCGGCCCAGTTGGGGAGCGTGACGACGCAGCGTGTAGGGACCCATTTGAGGTCGAGACGCGGGAGGAGGCAATCGGGCGGGGGGGCGAAGATGTTTTCGGCGTAGGTGAGGTGGACATCGTGGGCACGGACCTGGGCGATCCAGCGGTCGATGTTCTCGGCCCATGCGGGCCTTTCGGCGAGACGGATCTGGTTGTAGCCGGGGTCGGTGTCCATCCAGACTTTGATGCACTTGGGATTTAGGTTGTCAGGGAAGAAGCAGGCGCCGGAGACGTTGATGAAAAGGTCGGCTGAGCGGGCGATTTCGTCGAACTTCTCCCCGGTCATGCCATAGTGCTTGTCGTGCAGCAGGCAGTAGTGCCAGTTCTCACGCAAATGGGGAGCGTGGTTCTTAAAAAAGTCGTCGATGAATTTGACGGTGTAGGAGGCGTCATCGGAGGGGTAGCCCTTGACGGGGTCGTAGGGCCAGACCCACGTGTCTTCGTGGTAGTAGACCTCGTGGCCGAGCTCGGCTAGGCCGAGTACGTAGTGGAAGTAGTCCCAGGCCACGCCGCCGAGGGGGAACTGGCCGACCATACCGCCAACGATGATGCGGAGTTTTGAAGACATGAGAGTTTGTAACCACAGATGGACACAGATGAACACGGATAAGATTGGCACCATCCTGAACCTGGGCACGATGTGGTTCCACTTATCATTGCATCATCTGTGTTTATCCGTGTTCATCTGTGGTTCCTATTCTGTTAGTTGAAGTTGGTGTCTGGCCATGTCGAAGTAGGTGCCGTGTTTATTAACGAGCTCGGTGTGGGTGCCTTGCTCGATGATTTTGCCGGCTTCCATGACGTAGATCTGGTCGCAGTCGATGACGGTGCTGAGGCGGTGGCTGACGATGATGAGGGTCCGTTTGCCCTTGAGGCTGGCGAGCGTTTCGGTGATCTGGCGCTCGGTCTGAGGGTCAAGGGCGCTGGTGGGTTCGTCAAGGACGATGATGGGGCTGTCCGTGAGGAGGGCGCGGGCGATACCGATGCGCTGACGTTGGCCGCCGGAGAGGTTGGTACCGCCTTCGGAGATTTCAGTGTTGTAGCCTTGGTCCATGGCCATGATAAACGTGTGGGCACCAGCCAGGGTGGCGGCTTGTTCGATCTGGGCACGGGTGGCGGTGGGACGGCCGTAGGCGATGTTCTCAGCCACCGTGGTTGGCAGGACCACGGATTCTTGAAGAACTAGCGCGACGTGGCGGCGGACATCAGCGAGGCGGATATCACGCAGATTCAGGTTGTCGAAGAGGATGTGACCCGACGTTGGATCGTAGAAACGGGGCAGAAGGCTGAGGAGTGTGGTCTTACCGACGCCGGAAGGGCCGACGAAGGCGACCATCTGGCCGGGTGCGATGGTGGCAGAGAGGCCAGCCAAGACTGGTTTGCCGGGCTGGTATTCGAAGGTGAGATTCTGGAGGGAGATGGTTCGGGGGGCGAGCGGCAGTTTTTTGGCTGAGGGGAGATCTTTGATGAGGGGGTCGCGGTCGAAGACTTCAAGGACACGCTTGACGCCGGCCATGCTCCCTTGCAGAGAAGAACTGCTGGCGGAAAGGCGATTGAGCGGGTCGTACAGGCCCTGCAGGTAGCCTAGGAACATCGAGAGAATACCGATGGTCAGTTGGCCGTGAAGCACCAGATAGCCGCCGTAGCCGAAGACGGCGACGCTGCCGACCGTGAAGATCAGGCCGAGGACAAGCCAATAGGCGACTTCCTGACGGTGAAGTTTCATCCAGGCGGAGACACTGCCCTGAACGGACTGGTTGAAGCGGCGGTGTTCGTCTTCCTGACGGTTGAAGGCCTGAACGAGCGTGATGCTGGCGATGGAGCGTTGAATGGCGGTGGTCAGTCGGCTGTCGGCCTCGCGGGCGGCTGTGCTGGTGGCGGCCATTTTGGTGCCGTAGGTGCGGATGGCCCAGATGAGCAGGGGGACAACGGCGAGACTGGCAAAGGTCAGGCCGATGTTAAGGCTGAACATCAGGACGGCCATATAGGCGAGCGTGAGGACGTTGACGATGCTGCCGAAGACCACATTGTAAACGCCCTGAAACCCGAAGGTGTCCCAAGAGAGGCGGTAGATGGCATCGCCCTGTGGCTGGGCACGGTGATAGCCGATGCTGAGTTCCTGCAGGCGCGCGAAGAGGGCGGTGCGGACGTTCATCAGGCCCGAGTAGCCGATAGAGATGTTCAGAAGGGTCTGATACATCTGCAGGAGTTCTTTGAGGAAGCGGGTGACGCCGTAAATCGCAGTGAGCAGAAGCACTTGACGAAGGGTGTCGGACGTACCGCTGGCCCATGCCCATGTGCGGTGGATCCAGTCCGTTCCGACAGTCCCCTTATTGGCCAGAACGTCGAACAACAGGCCGAGTAGCAGCGGGGGCATCAGCCCGAGGAGTGTGCCAATCGCGACCATCGCCAGAGAGGCGCTGACGCGAAAGCGCTGAGTTGCAAAGTAGGGCCAGACGCGGGAGAGCATGAGTTACTTCTCTCCGGTGGCTGCCTGATCGGCTTTTGTTTTGGCGTGGACGGGATAGAAGCCAGCCTTTTCGGCTGCAGCGTCGATGAGCCCCAGGACGGGGGCACTGACCTTCCATTTGTTGAAAAGATACATGGCCCAGCCAGCGATGGGGAGGAGGACGGCGGGCCGGCTGAAAGGCCAGACGTGGATCAGGAGCAGCCCGGTCAGCAGGCCGAGACAGAGCAGCAGCACTTTATAGAAGTTGCTCATCAGAATGCGAACGCGCACACGGGTGAGCTTGCCGCTGCCGTGGTGGTGCTCGGTGGCGGTGGTAAGGCGGACCTTGACGTAACGCGAGCCGTAGATGTCGAGGTCGAACTCGCCCCAGCCCGCATCGATGCGGTGACGCCATCCGGCTGTGGCGACTTCGTGGTGGATGGTTGTGAGGAGGGGGATGCGGTCTTGCTCGTGATGCCAGTAGACCAACGTACGGCGTTCGAGGGGGTCCAGCGGTAGTTCTCGCGGGCGGCGATAGCCCGCTGCCTCGGCCTTCAGGCCTTTGGCCTTCAGGCGAACGGTATAACGAGCCCAGCCACGGGCGATGGGCTGGCGGAAATGGAGGTAGGCGATGAGCAGCCGGGAGAGCGGGTGCTCGTGCTTTGGCATCGGGCTTTGCAGGGCCGCGATAATGGCCAGCGTGATCGGGACCAAGGCCATTGCCCCGGCAAGATAAAGCAGCGGCCACAGGGCGAGGCCGGCGATCAGGACGAAGCCTGTCAGCAGGTGCCATTCGACGCTCATGAGCATCGCCGCGACGAGACTGGCGGGCTTACGGTAGAGCGATTGGAACAGACCCGTGCCAAAGATACCGTGATAGATCACGTCGCGGCCGAAGCGGACGCCGATCTGGTCTCCGCCGTAGATCCGGCCGCGCCAATGGCTGGCACCGAGAGCGTTGAAATGGTCGGGGTGCTTGTACATCAGCAGGGCCTCGGCCTCACCATAGCCGCGCTGTTGTTTGAGATAGGCCTCGACGCTGTTGCGGCGGTAGTGCCAGACCTGAGCGGAGGGGGAAAAGCCGATGGCGTAACCAAGGTTTTGGATGCGCCAGATGACGTCGACATCGTCACCGGCTTTGCGGTATTGGGCGTCGAAGCCGTTGACGCTGCGAAGGATGTTGGCCCAGAAGCCCATGTTGCAGCCGGGTACATGTTCGGCGGTGCGGTCGTCGATCATGACGTGTGTGGGGCCGCCGGGGGAGAGGCCGACACAATCGGCGATCCACGAGCCTTCATCAGGAATGAGGTTGGGGCCACCCATGCCGCCATAACCACTGCCGCCTCGGGCCAGGGCCAGGCAGAAGAAATAGAGCCAGTCTTCATCGGCTTCGCAGTCGGAGTCCGTGTAGATGATGACATCGCCGGTCGCGGCGTTCATCCCGACGTTGCGTGCGAAGGAGAGGCCCATGTTCTTCTGGACGATGTTGATGACCGGAGGCGAGGTGGAGGCCGGAAGCTGGACATTGGAAGGGAGTTGATCTGCGGTGATGCCGTGGCCCGCGCGGGTTTCGGTGGCATAGCGTTTCAGGATGTCTTGTGTGTGGTCTTTGGAGCCGTCGTCGATGAAAAGCACTTCGAATTCGGGGTAGCGGAGCTTGCGCATCGACGCCAGACAGGTTTCCACGGTCGAAGCGCCGTTGTAGCTGCAAATGACGACGGAGGCTTTGGGGAGTTTCAGGTCTGTTAGTTGTGGTACTCGTGCGAACAGCGGTTGCAGGGCGTGGAACGAGGCCTTGGGGGTACGGTCGGCTTTGGTCAGGCCAAAGGCCCAGTCTTCGATCTGGTAGCCGTGGACGAACCAGTCGTCGGTGAAGCTGAAGACGAAAGTGCCCACGAGGCCCTCATCGAACACGCAGCGGACATGCATGGCCAGCTTCTCGGCCTGACCCTCTTGAGATTGTTCACGGAAGGTGTCGATGCCGTACTCGCCGAGCATGAGCGGCTTTTCGCCAGCGATGCTCTGCAGGCGGGCGAGGTAGTTGCGAAAGGTCTGTTCTTCATGGAGGTACACGTTGAAACAGACGAAGTCGATGGTGCCCGGCTGAAGGTATTCGGTGGTGGGGTAGTTGGCGAAGGTGACCAGGCATTGGGGGCTGATGCGTTTGACGATCGCAACGAGCCGGTCGATGAACTCTTCGACGGCACGGCGGCCGACGAACCGAACGATCTCTGCGGGGATTTCGTTCACCACGCTGATGGCGAACACCGCCGGGTGGTTGCCGCAGGCCTCGGCCGCTTCGGTGACGGCGTTTTCGGCGGAGGCTTCCAGTTTTTCGTCGCCGATAAACGTGAGGTTTTTGGGCCATGCGATATCGACAAAGACCCGCAACCGGTGTGTCAAGGCAAGATCGAGGAACCAGAGCGGCGGCGTGTGGTAAACGCGAAGGCAGTTGACGCCCAGTTCGTTCATCAGGACAAAGTCGCGGGCGGTCTGGTCGGGTGTGGCGTAGTGCTCGTCACCCTTGGCGTTGGCCCCGGCCGGGCCTTTGAAGGGTCCGTAGGTGACGCCCTTGACGTAGAACTTTTCGGTGCCAAGGCGGAAGAACTTCCCGTCCCGCCGGATGCGATTGGTGAGCGGTTCGGCCTTGCGTGTGCGGCCGGCGGGTTCCGGCGGGTGGGCTGGGGTGATGTCGGGGGAAGGGGAGGGGGGGGCCGTTGTGGTCATACTGGCGTTCGCGCTTTTCGGACAGACTCCGGAGGATAACACCATTGGCGGCCTGTCGGTAGACTTCTACAGCCCTTCCGTGCCACGCTACAACCCGATTCGTCACCTTCCCATGGATCGCACCACACGCAATCGCTTCATCTTCGGACCCCTGCTGCTGATCGGGCTGGCAGGGCTCATGCTGCTGGATTACTACGTCGAGCGGTTGACGGTCGGTAAAACGATTGGCGAAGTCAGCACGGGGATCGGCGGGGTGGGTGTGGCGATCCTCCTCTGGATCACCATGCCGATCGGGACTTTAGAGCTGGCGAAGTTGTTCACGATCGAGCAGGTCCGGCCCTACCGGTTTATCGCGGTGTCGGGAACATGTGCCCTTATTTTGCACGGATGGTTGACACAGTTTCCGGCCTTTCAACCCGTAGCGGCGAGCTCGATGGCGTTCATCATTGTCGGGGTGATGATGTTCTCCGCGCTGCGCCGGAGCCTGGCGAAAAATGCACAGGAGGCGATCCACGCGATGGCCGGCACCGTGCTGGCGACGTTGTATCTGGGCGGGTGTTCGTGGTTCTTGATGGCGCTGCGGGTGAAGGTGTCCCCGGGGCACGTGGTGGGGTCGACGTGGGTGGTCTGCATGATCCTGTTCACGGTGAAGTTCACCGACATCGGGGCCTATCTTGGCGGCCGGATGTTCGGGCGGACGCAGTTGATCCGTTGGCTCAGTCCGAAAAAGACATGGGAAGGGCTCATCTGCGGCATTTTGCTAGCGGCGGTGGTCGGGTCCCTCTTCGCCCCGCAGATCACGCACCTCATCTGGTGGAAAGGCGCGATCTTCGGGGCAATCATCGGCGGCGTGGGTCAGGCGGGCGACCTTTTGGAGAGCATGATGAAACGCGATGCCGATGTGAAAGACAGCGGTGCGATTATTCCGGGCTTCGGCGGGATGCTGGATATTCTGGATAGTCCCCTCTTGGCCGCCCCGTTCGCTTACCTGCTTTTCTCACTCCTGTAGGGTCAAGAGATTTATGATGCGGGCAATATCTTTCAGCTGAGTAGCGTGGTGAATGACATGGCAGACATAGGCACTTTTACTGCGGACTGCCCGCACTGCGGCAAGCGGCTGAAGGTGAAGCCGCAACTCGCTGGGCGGCTGGTGAAGTGCACGTGCGGCAAAACGTTCACCGCCAGCGTCACGGTGGCAGCGGCGGTTGAAAGTGGCCCGGCCGTGCCCGTGGTTAGCAAGCGCGAGATGGCGGAGACGGCCATTCGGAATGACCAGTTGAAGAAACTCGTTCTGATTGGACTGCTGGTCTTGCTGGTGATTGGGGCGTGGGCGGCGTGGCGGGTTTTGAGCGGCGGCGGGAAGGCGGCATCGCCGGGGCTCGGTGAAGACGCGACGGTGGAGGAGCTGATCACCAGTGAAGACGGCACCGAGGCCCGTCTCTGGCTGGACGGCCGCAAGGGGCGAATGCTCTCGGGGATGAACGAGTCGCAGGCCGAGTTTAATGTGGACCAGTGGTACAAACTCGGGGCACTGAAGGTCTACGCGTTCGGCGGCCTGATGAGCCGCGTCGTTGCGCTGGAACTGCCGCACGACGTGACCAAACGACAATCGCTGTTCGAGTGGGTCAACAAGTGGCACACCGACATGCAGGACGTGCCCAAAATGAAGGATGTCGGGCAGAAGTATCTTTTGGTGCGGCTGAAGTTGTAGGGGATGGATCATGCATCGCTGTGAAGCCAGGGATAAATGCGGACGGTAAGAGATGCGATGTCGGTTTGGTTGACTTTGCTGACTGAGAGCTACTGAGAGAGGATTTGCTTATGTATGGTGCGTTAAAAGAGCGGCTGACTGGGGAACTGGACGCGATTCGTGCGGCAGGACTTTTTAAGTCGGAGCGGTTGATCGATTCGCCGCAGTCGGCGCGGGTGACGGTGGCGGGAAGGGCGGGCCTGCTCAACTTATGCGCCAACAACTATCTGGGGCTGGCTCAGCACCCCGAAGTACGCGAAGCGGCGAAAGCGGCGCTGGACAAATGGGGCTACGGCATGGCCTCCGTGCGATTCATTTGCGGAACACAGACGCTGCACAAGGAACTGGAGAAGGCGATCAGTGAGCTGGTCGGGCTTGATGACACGATTCTTTACACCAGTTGCTGGGACGCGAACGGTGGGATCTTCGAGACGATTCTGGGGGCGGAGGACGCGGTTATCTCGGATGAGCTGAACCATGCCTCCATCATTGATGGCATCCGGCTCTGCAAGGCCCAGCGGCTGCGGTACAAGAACTGCGACACGGCGGACCTCGAGGCGAAGCTGAAAGAGGCTGTGGGGGCGCGGACGCGATTGATCGTGACCGATGGGGTCTTTTCAATGGACGGGACGATCGCGCCGTTGGACGTGATCTGTGATCTGGCGGAAAAGTATGACGCGCTGGTCATGGTGGACGACAGCCATGCGGTGGGGTTCATCGGTGCCAATGGCCGCGGGACGCCGGAGTTGAAAGGCGTCATGGGCAGGGTGGACATCATCACCGGTACGCTGGGCAAGGCGCTGGGTGGGGCGAGCGGGGGATATACGTCGGCGCGGAAAGAGATCGTTGAGTTGCTGCGCCAAAGAAGCCGGCCCTACCTATTCAGTAACACGCTGCCGCCGCCCATTGTCGCGGGGAGTCTGAAGGCGATTGAGCTCGTCAAGACACGCCCCGAGCTGCGCAAAACGCTGGCGGAGAACACGGCCTACTTCCGCGCGGGTCTGGCGAAGATTGGCCTGACAGTCCCGCCGGGCGAGCACGCGATCTGCCCGGTCATGCTGGGTGATGCGGTTCTGGCACAGAAGATGGCGGCCCGCATGTTGGAGCTCGGGGTGTACGTGGTCGGCTTCTTCTTCCCGGTTGTGGCACAGGGGAAGGCGCGGATTCGGACGCAGATGTCGGCGGGGCTGACAAAGGCTGATCTGGATTTTGCCCTCGCTCAGTTTGCGATCGCCAAATCGGAGTTGATGTAGCAAGCGGGTTTATCATGGCAGCGTGAATCAGGCAGTCGCCGGTCTCAGGGCTGTCAGTTGACGTCGGCGTCAATCACATAGACAGGCTGCGGCATCGCGGCGGTGCAGATAAGCATCGGTGCAATGCGCGGTGCGCGTGCGGTAAGGCCGGCGGGGGCGGAAATGGCAAAGTCGAGGATCGGTGCACCAACTGCGGCTTCGGCCAGTGGGCCGGTGACAGTCAGAACACCGGTGGCGGTGTTGGGTGACGTGGGCGTGGTCGTGGGCGTGGTGGTGCGCAGCAGGAAAGCCACAGCCAGACATGCCGCCAGTGCCGAGCTTGCCGCCACGGCACCCCTCCAGACCCACCGAAGCCGCTGTTGGCGCTGGACCGTCTGCGCGGCGAGTTCAGCCAGCGAGTCGGCCAGCGGAAGTTCGGCCGCGTTGTTGAGGCGGCGCGAGAATGACTGTTCAGCCGCGATCATGGCGGCAAACGTCGAATCGGTCGCGGTCAGTCCGTGGATTTCCGATTGCTCGGTCTCGTTGGCCAGCCCTTCGGCGGCCAGCCATGCCAGATAGGCTGGGCGGTCGGCCGGATCGATGTCGCCGGAGTTGAGGTTGTCTATCTGGTTGTTCATGCAACACCTGCTTTCCATTGCGATTCAGTCTTCCATGGCTTCCGGTACGAGTTGTTTCAGCTTCTTTCGGGCCTCGAACGAGTGGTATTTGATCATCTGCACGGTGGTCTTCAGTTCTTCGGCCAGTTCCTTTTGGGGGGTCTTGTCTATTGCTCCCTCCAGCACGCGGCGCTGAAGGGGTGTTAGTTTTTCCATTGCCGCCCGCACTCGGAGCAGAATCTCCCGCTGTGCGGTCAGGTCGCCTGGGTCGCGGGCAACAGAGTCATCCGACCGCATGGCCTGCTGACCTGCCCATGCCTGCTGATCTACCGTCGCCTCGTCCAGAGCATCACTCTTTCGGACGTGGGCTGCACGGCGGTGATTCAGGGCCAGCCGGGTGACGATTTGCTTTAGCCAGCCACCAAAGGCCCGGGGCTCTTGCAGCGTGTCGAGTTTTGAAAAGGCCTTGGCGAACGCGGCCTGCAGCACCTCCTCGGCATCAGCCAGCTGACGAACGTAGCCGCGTGCCTCGGCCAGCATTGGTCCCTGAAACATGCGGGCAAGCTGACGGGCTGCGTCCTGATCGCCCCGCCGAGACCGCTCGACAAGGCTGGCAATGAGGCTGTCATTGGCCTGTGGCACCGTGGGTAAGGCGGTGATGGGGGCGGAATGCAGCGACATCGGCCCGGCATGGACCATCTTCTGAGTTGATCCAGCAGGCTTGGGTGGCTCGCTGGGGTCGCCCGGAATGGGGGACATGCCGATCTCCTGAACAGACCCGCACAAGGGTCATACGGTTAGGGAGCCATCCTAACATCGGCAGCATTATGCAATAGGCCGGCGTTTTGCGGCAGTCGCAAGCTCTTCAAGCAGGGCGGCCGCAGCTTTTGGAGCCTGATCTGGTGGGACGGCCGACATGGCCCGGACAACGGCCGAGCCGACGATGGCTCCGTCTACGGCGTATTTGCCTGCCATAGTCGTGATAGCCGCCAGTTCGGCGATGTGGCTTGGCTTGCTGATGCCGAATCCGACGCAGACTGGCAGGTCCGGGCGAGATTCGGCCTTTAGTTCGGCCACTTTGGGTGGCAGGTCTGCGGGCAGAGTACTGCGTTCCCCCGTGATGCCGGAGACGGACAGGTAGTACACGAAGCCGCGGCACTCGTGGAGAATCTCGGCGCGGCGGTCATGGCTCGTGGTGGGGGCGATGAGCAGGACAGGCGAGAGGCCGGAATCGCGGATGACTTTCAGAGACTCGCGCCCGTGGGGCATCGGCAGGTCGGGGAGGATCAGGCCGCAGAACCCGGCGTCGAGTGCTTCGTCACAGAACTTGGCGATGCCGTAACGGTAGACGATGGAGTAGCTCATCATCGCGACGATCGGGACGGATTTATTCTTTCGCGCGGCGACAGCGGCGAGGGCGTCTTTGACTTTGTAACCGTGGGTCAGGGCGGTGTTGAAGGCGGCCTGGATCACCGGGCCATCGGCCACGGGGTCGGAAAAGGGGATGCCAAGTTCGATGAGGTCTGCACCCGCATCGGCGAGGGCATCGAGGGTGGCGGCGGTGCTATCGCCTGTCGGGAAGCCAGCTGGAACGAACGGCATCAAGGCGAGACGACCGGCAGCCGCGGCCTTGTCGATGGCGGCCGTAAGCGGATTGGGCATGACGCGGTTGACGGTTCGTAATGGCATGGTGTGTGATTAGAGCAGGTCGCTCCGGCCGCGTTCGGCCAGAAGCTTGGCCACTTCCTGACAATCTTTGTCGCCCCGGCCCGAGAGGTTGACGATGATCGACTGATCCTTCGAGAGTGTCGGTGCCAACCGGGCGACGTACGCGAAGGCGTGGGCGGTTTCCAGAGCAGGTAGGATCCCTTCAAGACGTGCGAGCTGCTCGAAAGCTGCCAGCGCCTCGTCGTCCGTAGCACTGATATATTCAACGCGGCCGGAATCCTTCCAGTAGGCGTGTTCGGGGCCGACGCCGGGGTAATCCAACCCAGCCGAGCAGGAATGAACGTTGGCCGTCTGGCCGTCATCGTCCTGAAGAACGTAGGACAGTGAGCCGTGCAACACACCGGGGCGGCCTGCAGAGAGAGCGGCCGCGTGCTGGCCCAGCGCTGTCGAGATACCGCCGGCTTCAACGCCAACGATCTTCACAGACGAGTCATTGATGAACGGATGGAAAATGCCGGCTGCGTTGGAGCCACCACCGACACAGGCAACGACGTAATCCGGCAGGCGGCCTTCGTGTTCAAGGTGCTGCTTGCGGGCCTCGATACCGATCACCGATTGGAAGTCGCGCACGATCATCGGGAAGGGGTGCGGTCCGACAACAGAGCCGATGATGTAATGCGTATCTGCAACGGTGCCCATCCATTCGCGCATGGCGGCGTTGGTGGCATCTTTCAGTGTGCGGCTACCGCTCTCAACAGACACCACACGGCTACCCATGAGTTTCATTCGGAAGACGTTGAGGCTCTGCCGGCGAATGTCCTCGGAGCCCATGTAGACATCACATGCCATGCCGAACAGGGCAGCGGCCGTGGCTGAGGCGACACCGTGCTGCCCGGCACCTGTTTCGGCAATGATGCGCTTTTTGCCCATGCGGCGGGTCAGGAGCGCCTGGCCGATGGTGTTATTGATCTTGTGCGCGCCAGTGTGGTTCAGGTCTTCGCGTTTGAGGTAGATCTTGGCGCCGCCAAGTTTCTCGGTCAGACGCCGGGCGAAGTAAAGGTTGCTGGGCCGGCCGACGACTTCGCGGAGCAGGTGTTCGAACTCCGCCCGGAAATCCGCATCGGCACGGGCTTTGAGATATTCCTGCTCAAGCTGGTGCAGGGCCGCGACGAGGGTTTCGGGAACGTAAACGCCGCCGAAAGGGCCGAATCGGCCGAGGGCGTCGGGAAGAGTTGCGGTGGCGGCGGTCATAGGTCTAAAGAGTAGTGCGCAGGAGGGGGGAAGGCGCGTTCAAAAGTCGCGCGCAGTTCGTCGCCCGGGTCTAGGTGCTGGCGGCTTCCTCTGATTCCAGCAGGCCACGCAGGCCGATCGAGATGCCCAGCATGCACCCGGCCATGCCTGCCGAGAGATAATCGAGGGGCAGGGCGCGGGCCCAGGGCATGACTTGTGACTTCTGGACGGCTCCTGCGAAAGCAAAAGCGTGATAGGCGTAGGCGGCAAGCCCCGTGACGATTAGCCCGGCCATGTTCGACCAGCCCGGCGCATAAGGGGCGAGGGTACTGCGGGAGATAGACGTGCCAACGAAGCATGCCACGAAAAGGCCGCCAAGAACCTGAAATCGGCTTGCGGTGGGCAGAAGGAAGAAAATGAGGAAACCGGTGATCGCGGCTGTGGAGAGCAGACTAAGGCCGATCTCCTGCCAGTCGGTTGCTTCATCGGCTTCACGGGCTAAGGCAAGTTCCAGCACGATCAAAACAGCCAGAATTGGCACTGAGAGGACGGCAAGCTCGATCAGCAAACTCACAAACGGGTTACCGCCGGTGGATGACAGGAGGCTGTCAACCCCTGCGATACGATGGGACAGGCCGAGCAGGCCGACCGCGACGGCCAGCCCGACCGACATGGGCCGACGGCGAGTCGCGAGTAGCATTGCGATGGCGCTTGCCGGCACGATGGCAACAGCGACGGCAATTAGTGAACTGACGCCACTTTCGGCCAGAAGCGACGACCGGACATACGGGACGGCCGCTTCATGCAGGCTGGGGGATGGGAATGAGAGGAATGTGCCCAAAAGAAGGAAAGAGACGAACAAGGCTGCACCAGCAGCAATCGTGCGCGTTCGGGCGAGCGGCAGTGGCGAGTCCTCATCTGCAAGGGTCGCTGATGGGGGTAATGGGGCTGAGGTCGAAGCAGTGTTCATAGGTAAGGTGACGAGTGTACGAAGGGACTGCCTGCGCGCACAGTATCAGTTTGGGAAGCAACTCATGCAGACGGACGGAGACGACATTGAGGGGGCCGGTTGGTTTGGCAAGGGGCCGGAAGCTGCGCCGGTGGCCACCGGGCGAGTGGTTGAAGTAGCTCTGGAGCGAGGAATCGACCGGGTTCTGGACTACGCCGTGCCGCCCGGATTTGACGGCAAGGTGGCGGTGGGGGTGCGCGTAAAGGTGCCGCTGGGCCGGGGGAATACGCCGGCAAGCGGTTATGTGACGGCGTTGACCGACCGGGGGCCGGGGCCGAAGACAAAATCTGTTCTGGAGGTGGACGATAAGCGGGTGCTTATCCCGGCGGATCTGCTTTGGCTGGCAAGGTGGATCGGTGATTATTACTTCTGCCCGCTAGGGACGGTTCTGGGGAGTGTGATCCCCGCTGCCGTGAAGAAGCAGACGGGGATGAAGCGGCGGTGGATGGTGCGGCTGGCCGGAGGCGGGGGGTTGGAAGCTGTGTCCCCATTACTCGCGACGATGCGGGCTGGGGCAGCCAAGCGGCTGGGGCAGCGGTTATTGGGGCTGGAGAAGAAGTGGCACCTGCTGGATGGGGAGTTAATGGGAGAGGAGGGCGGAGAGGGTCGGGGGGGGGGTGGGGGCGAAGGAGGAGAGGTTTCATCGGCCACGCTGCTGACGGCGGCGAAGGCGCTGGTAAAGAAGGGGGTCGCGGAACTTTCCAAGCAAGACGAAACCGAAGCAGATGTGAAGCCGGTACGGCATAAGCCTGCATTGGGAGATGTGGGGGCAATGAATGAAGGCGTCGAACTGAACCCCCAGCAGAGGGAAGCGGTGGAACGACTAGGCACGAGTTTGAGGGGCGGCTTTTCGGTGTCACTGCTGCTGGGTGTCACCGGCAGCGGCAAGACGGAGGTTTATCTTCGCCTGATAGAGCAGGTGGTCGCGGCCGGGAAGCAGGCGATCGTCTTGGTGCCAGAGATCAGCCTGACGCCGCAGACGGTCCGGCGGTTCACAACACGCTTCCCGAACGTAGCGGTGCTGCACTCCGGACTCACCGACACCCAGCGTCACCAGCAGTGGCAGGCGATCGGAAGAGGTGTGGCCAATGTGGTGATAGGGGCGCGGTCGGCGATCTTCGCGCCGGTGCCGAACCTTGGGCTGGTGGTCGTCGATGAGGAACACGAGACGACTTATAAGCAGGATCAAGCCCCGCGCTACCACGCCCGCGATGTTGCCATCATGCGGGCACAAAAAGCCGGGGCCGGCGTTGTACTGGGTAGCGCAACCCCAAGCCTTGAGAGCTACCAAAAGGCCTCGAGCGGGGTCAAAGGGTGGCACCTGATCCACCTTACCGAGCGAGCCCGCAAGCAGCCGATGCCCAAGATCGAGCTGGTCGACATGAAAGATCCGCTCGTCCGAAAGCGCGGAGGAATTCAACTCATCTCGCCCCGGCTTGAAGTGGCTCTGAAGGGCACCCTGGCCGCTGGCAAGCAGGCGATCATTCTCTTAAACCGACGGGGCTACAGCAACTTCGTTTACTGCGCACGCTGCAAGCAACCGGTGCACTGCAAGTATTGCGACGTAACACTGACGTACCATCGCGGGCCCAATGAGCAGGCCGATGCGCTCGTCGGTGGAACCCTGCAGTGCCACTATTGCCTCGGCCAGCAGACCCTGAAGCCGAACTGCGAAGTCTGCAGCAGCAAGCTCGTTCTCTTCGGCCTCGGTACGCAGCGCGTCGAGGAGGAACTGACCTCCAAGTTCCCTGATCTGAAGTTCGCACGCGTCGACAGCGACACCATGCGAACCAGCCGCGACTACGAAGAGCGTCTCAGCGAGTTTTCGGCCGGACGATTGCAGGTGTTGCTCGGCACACAAATGCTTGCCAAGGGTCACGACTTTCCCGGCGTGACGCTGGTCGGTGTTATCTCCGCCGATACGGCGTTGTCACTGCCCGATTTCCGCTCTGGCGAAAGGACGTTTTCGCTGCTGACGCAGGTCGCGGGGCGGGCGGGCCGTGGCGACGACACCGGCACCGTCGTCGTACAAACATTCAACCCCGAAGAGCCGGTCATCCAGTCAGCGCTCTCACACGACTACGTTACGTTCGCAGATGACGAGCTTCAGACGCGCCAGCGGGTCGGCCATCCGCCTTTTGGTCGGATGGTCCGTTTCATCATCCGCGATCAGGAGCTGCCCGCCGCCCAGCGGCTGGGGGCGGACGTGGCCGATCTGGTCCACGCGGCCGCCAAAGAATACGGCGACACCATTCAGGTGATCGGCCCTCACCCCTGTGCCATCAACCGCATCGCCGGCTATCACCGCCAGAGCGTCGAATTGCGCGGCCCCGACTCCCGGCCGATTCAGACGATGCTGCGGGCCCTCCGCGGCCAGCCACTACTCCAGCGCCACGAGTCGGTGGTGGTGGATGTGGACCCGGTCAACCTCCTCTGATGGTGGCTGGCACCTGACTTTTTCCGGCCTGACGTACCAATCACGGATCAGCCTTGGCCATTTGCCGATCAGAAGCCTTGACCTGTGACTTGGCAAACGATTTGACTGCACGCATCTACATGCGTTGTCAGCAAAATCTCGTGTTGGGCGGACAGAAATGTTGACTATGCTGGGCAGTAACGTTTGAGCACGGATCTGACGACCGACGGCTCATTTCAGAGTCAACCTCAGTGATTGGAGAAAAAATGCGTTTCAGAACCTTGATGGCAGCGTGCACCTTGACCGTTCCGGCGTGTGTCGCGATGGCGGCCCCCGGCTACGGAACCCTGCTCGGCGCGATGTACCGTACGAGCGGCCAGACTACCGGCATCGGACCGAACTACTACACCGTCTCCACGACGACTGGTGCAGCCACCCTCTCGGGTGCGATCAACGTCAACTTCTGCGTCGGCATCGCATGCAGCCCCGATGGAACTTTGTATGGCATGACGGATCAGCTCGGCCGGATCAACAACACTGCGGGTCAGGGCGGGAAGAACCTGCTGTTCAAAATGGATCCGACTACGGGTGCCGCCACAGCTGTGGGCCGGATCGACCCCACCGGCGTGAATCAGGAATTCGAAGGCGACATCGCCTTCAATCCCGTGACAGGTCAGTTGTACGCATTGGATACCGCCGTGAATCAGGGCTACATCTTTCCGGTCGACCGTAACACCGGCCAGGGTAATTTTGCCGCCTCCGCCGTCAAGACCATTCTTCCGGTCACCGGAACCGATCTGGATTTGTCGGCAATGACCTTCGACGCCGCTGGTAACTGCTGGGTCCTCGATACGCGGTACCCGAATCATCCCGGGCCTGCCATCCTGGAAAAGATCGACCTCTCGACAGGTAGCGTCCTGACCTCTTACACGACGACCAAAATGCTCGGGACGTGCGCGGGCATGGCCTTTGATCCCGTCAGCGGCCTTTTGTATATGGCCGATGGCGACACCGGCGGCACCGCCAACCTTTACACCTTCGATTTTGCCGCCGGTGACTTTACCGTCGTCGGGGCCACTGGTGCTCAGGGTTTGCCTTACTCCGGCAACGGCGGTCTTCCCTACACGGGCTTGGCCGGACTGACATTCATGGTCCCGGAACCCAGTGTTTTCGGATCTATTCCGTTGGCCGCGTTGCTGCTGGGTCGGCGCCGTCGGGCCTGAAACCTGTCCAAGGCCCTCCCAGCCATCGCAAGCGTGACATAAGGTCCCGTGGCGAGGCCGGTATTTTCCGGCCTTCGGGCAGATCTGCAGTCTGAGGTTGACAAAAAAAGGCTTTGCGCTATCTTTTGCGGTCCCTCACCTGCAGTTTTACGGGGTGGGGGCAATGGGCTCGTAGCTCAGTTGGCTAGAGCGCGTCCCTGATAAGGACGAGGTCGTTGGTTCGATTCCAATCGGGCCCACTGAATAAAACCTGCGGCGAACCATCATGGTTTGCCGCAGGTTTTTTGTTTAAAACAAGACGGGCGGCATGCATCCCAGCACGCCGCCCGCCCGCGATTGCGACTCCTTTCGCATCGTCCTTGAGCTATTGTCAGCCCGTCGGACTGAAGACCCTTCCATCCACAATACTATTCAGGAACACAGCCAACCCATCAGAGCGGTTGTCGCCGATGACCAGATGGGCTTTTTCTTTGACCTGCGGCCTAGCGTTGCCCATTGCCACGGCAAGGCCGACGCTGCGAAACATGGGGAGGTCGTTGTTCTCGTCGCCGACGCCGATGACGTCGCTGGCCGGAATGTCCCAGTCCGCCGCCAGCTGCGAGATGCCCAGCCACTTGTTTACCCGGGGATCGAAGCACTCCAGTACAGAAACACCATTATCCAGCGTCAGTGTGTGGCAGTTGAGCATTTCGGCCGGGAAAAGAGCCTTGACAGAGGCGTGTACGGCCTGCACCAACGCGGTGTTGTCAACCACCCCGATGCGGATGGTGTGCTCGTGGGGGGCGATGGTCAGGTCTTCGTGCACGTCCCAGACGCAGTCGTGCTCGGCGAACCAATCGGTGGTCTCGCGGTGCAACGGGGCATGATGACTGACCCAGTAATCCCGGCCGGCCTTGGCGGTGTCCTGCAGGGCCAGCGCAGCATGACCCAGCGAGGCAATGTGGGAGATGAGTCGCCGGGCGGTGTCGCCGGGCATGGGGTGCGTATGAAGCGATTGGCCGCTGGCCGTGTCGACAACGTTGGCGCCGCCTGCGAACACCGAGGGCGGCGTATGCCCGATGGAGCGAATGACACCGCGACTCTCGCCGTAAGTGCGACCGGTGGCGAAAACGACTTTGATACCCGCCTCCACCACGCGATGGATCGCGGCAATGGTTGCCGGAGCGGGTCTGCCGGTGGGGTCGAGGGTGGTGCCGTCCAGGTCGAGGGCAATGAGTTTGGGAAGGGGGCGGACGGCCATGCGGTCTGAATGACCATAGCGGGGGATTTGCCGGCTGCAACTTCCTGCGGACTTCTCCACAGGGCGGCAAAACGGGCTATCATTTAGACGACATGGAACTGATCGAAAAGCAGGTTCTTTATGCCGGGAAGAAGTGCAACTTTGAGCTGCATCATTTCATGCGCGACGGGAAGCGTGTTGTGCGAGAGCTGGTCAGCCATCCCGGGGCTGTGGTCGTGCTGGCGTTGATGCCGAACGATGAGGTTGTGCTCATCCGCAATCGACGATTTGCGGTGGGTGAGGTTTTATGGGAACTGCCGGCGGGGACGTTGGAAGTGGGCGAGCCGCCGCTCAATGCGGCTGGCCGTGAGTTATTGGAAGAGACCGGATACCTGGCAAAGAAGCTTCGGCCGCTCTGCACGTTCTTCCCGTCGCCGGGTGTTTTGTCGGAAAAGATGCATGTGTTCGTCGCGACTGAGCTGGTGCCGAAGACTCAGGCATTGGAAGAAGGGGAAGACATCGAGGTGGCGATTGTGCCGATGAAGCGGGCCATTGACATGATCAAGACCGGGCAGATTCATGACGGCAAGACCATGAACGCCCTGCTGTTTTATGAGCGGTTCGGTGTCCCCGATTTCAAGGCAATCGACCAGGCCTAGAGTGCTGCAATGGGGTATCAGGACAGGCCATACGCGAGAGACGACTACGGACGCGGGGGGATGCCGCGCTGGGCCTGGTGGCTGCTGGCGGGGCGTGTGCCGCTGTTTACCGTGTTTGGCATCAAGGTGCAGTTGCACTCTTCCATGGTGATCGTGCTGGGCGTTGTGCTGGCACTGGGCTTGTCGGATCAGTTCAGGGTGGTGGATCGGATTCCGTTCGCGTTGATGCTGTTCGGGATAGTCCTGCTGCACGAGTTCGGGCACTGCTTCGCGGCCCGATGGGTCGGGGGGGAGGCAGATGAAATCGTGATGCACCCGATGGGCGGGCTGGCGATGGCCAGACCGCCGGGGCGGCCATTGCCGACATTTATCACCGTGGCGGGGGGGCCGGCGGTGAATATAGTCATCTGTCTGGTGGCGGGGGCCATCCTGCTCATGCACGGGGCGACGTTACCCCTGAACATTCTGCGGCCCATTGGTCCGCCGTTCACGGGATTTGGCGATGTCTTCTGGTGGACGTGGTTCGTCTTTTACACGAGCTATTCCCTTTTGCTTTTCAACCTCTTACCGGTCTATCCGCTGGACGGCGGGCAGATGTTGAATGCGATTTTGTGGCCGAGGGTGGGCTATCGAAAGGCGTTGCTATTTTCAGCCGCGACGGGACTTGTTGGTTGCGTGGGTCTGTTTTTCCTCGGGTTCATGACCGAAAGTTTTGGGCTGGCGATTCTCGGTGGCTTCCTTGCCTACACCAACTGGCAGTTGTGGCGGGCTGCCCGGTATTCAACTGATTATGAACTGGATGCTCCGCCGGAAGAGAGTGGCGGGGTGATCTTCGCGGGCGGCGGCGGGGGATATGGCGGGGCGGTCCGTTATTCGACAGCCAAAGAGGATGCGGCCATCACCAAGCAGCGGCAGCGCGAACGGGCGGCCGACGCGGCTTCGCAGCAGAAAATAGACAGGATTCTAGCCAAGGTTTCGGCCGAGGGAATGCAGAGTCTGAACTGGATGGAAAAGCGAGCGCTGGCGCAGGAAACTGAACGCCAGCGGGCTGGCCGGCAAAGGTGAATTTGGTTGGCTGTTATTATCGGACCTCGACGCTCTGCGAAGAGTCGTTTTCAGCCGAACAAGACATGGCCCGGTGAATGCCGATGGCGTAGGTTGTGGCTATGACTCCCGCTGCCTATCAGGAATGCACGAATCCGGCCTGCCGGGCGACCTACGACGTGGGTGAAGTCCATGTCGGCTGTAGGAAGTGTGGCTCGCTGCTGGATATCAGCTATCAGTGGGACAAACTGCCGGTTCCCAAGTCGCTGTCATTTTTCGAACACCGCTGGGCCACCAAGGGGATTGACGGCGGGCGTCTGGACTTCTCGGGTGTGTGGCGGTTTCGCGAGCTGATGCCGTACTACCGGACCGAAGATGACATCGTGACCATAGGTGAGGGTCGCACGCAGTTACAACAGGCCGACCTGCTGGCCCGGCAAGTGGGTATGAAACCGGGGAAGCTGTTTTTGCAATACGAAGGTTTGAACCCGAGCGGCAGCTTTAAAGACAACGGTATGACCGCCGCATTTACCCATGCAAAGATGGTGGGGGCGAAGAAAGTTGCGTGTGCCAGCACCGGCAACACCTCGGCCTCTTTGGCGCTCTTTGCGGCACTGGCTGAACTGACCGGGGTCGTTTTCATCGGCACGGGGAAGATCAGTTTCGGGAAGTTGAGCCAGGCGCTGGACTACGGTGCAATGACGTTGCAGATTCAGGGGGACTTTGATGCGTGCCTGAAACGGGTGCGCCAGATAGCGGTGGGTGTCCCGGAATTGGGTATCTACCTGATGAACTCGGTGAACCCCTTCCGGCTAGAGGGGCAGAAGTCGATCATGTACCGCATTCTGGAAGCCCGTGATTGGGAATCCCCGGACTGGGTGATCGTGCCGGGCGGGAACATGGGGAACTGCTCGGCCTTTGGCAAAGCCTTCATGGAGATGAAGCATCTGGGACTGATCAAGAAAGTCCCGCGCCTGGCGATCATCAACGCCCATGGGGCCAATACGTTGCACCAGCTGGTCAACGAACGCGGGCTGACCTGGAACAAGGGCGATGTCGATTGCAAGATCATCGGTGACCTCTACGGGAAGATGGACGCCACTGGGTACAAGCCACACACCGTGGCCAGCGCCATTGAGATTTCTCGGCCGGTCAACCTGCCCAAGGCACTGCGGGCACTGGATTTTATGAACGGTGTGGTCAGGCAGGCGGATGATGAGGACATTCTGGAGCACAGGGCTCTGGTTGCTCGATACGGTTTCGGCTGTGAGCCGGCTTCGGCTGCCAGCGTCGCCGGCCTGCATCAACTCTTGCGCGAGCAGGTGATCAGCCCGAACGAGTCTGTGGTCTGTATTTTGACCGGCCACGAGCTGAAGGACCCCAACGCCACGGTGAAATATCACACCGGTCTGGACATGAAGAGCGTGCAGGATCTCGCACCGAAAAGTGAACCGCACGGCAAGTTGTCGAACAGGCCGATTCCGGTGGAGGATTCGCTTGAGGCGATCGTTCGCGCACTGGGTGGCGACCCGGCAAAAATCACCCTGCCAGCCGAGCCTGTCGCCGGCACCTTCAGGGCGGAGTATTGACCGATGTGAGAGGCAATGTAGTCTGGCTGGGACGAGGCCATTGACCGACACCCAGCCCGCAATCCCTGTGATCCGCGCTCCGTCGGGGCGACTGGGTCTATTTGATGTCCTTCGGGCGATTGCAATGCTCTATATCGTCGGCGTCTGGCACCTGTCGGACTACCTACCCAAGCCACACCTGCGGGCCATTTCACCGGCGTTTTTCATTTTTACCAACGTCTGCCTGGGCTTGTTTTGCTTCATTTCTGGCTTTCTGCTGACCATCAAATACGACTTTGCCGCTGTCCCGCCGGGCGGTCGTACGTCGCTACTCGTCGAGTTCTTTCGTAATCGCTTTCTTCGGATCTATCCGCTGTTTGTCCTTACACTCATCCTGTACTGGCAAGTGCTGGGCAGCGCGGTCAGACCGCTGCTGCTGAGTGCATTGCTGGTATCTGGGGTGCTAGATCGCCAGCCCGGTACTCTTTGGTTCATTGGAAACCTTGTCGTGTACTACGCGTTGTTTCCGATGTTGAGCCTTGGCCGAACCACTCTCTGGCCGATCGGCGTCGGGCTGACATTGGCCGTTGGCGCGTTGGCCATACGGAAGAGTTTCGGTGGTGTAGATCTTCGCCTGCTGACATACATGGCCCCGTTCGTCTTCGGCATCGTGGTAGCCCGAAAGCAGTGGCTGTTTGACGCCCTGAGGGGCCGCTGGATGGCAGTACTGTCCGCCGTGCTTCTGGTCAGCTACAGCTTCAATCCTTGGTGGCCACCGCGTGAAGGCGGCCCGACGATTCTGCCCCAAGCGATGCTGGGACTGGCGCCGATGCTGTGGCTGGGCGAGTGGCTGTCCCGGTTACCGGGTCAAGCTGGATTCGCTGCACTGAGCTACGCATCGTTCTGCGTCTACCTCCTTCACCGGGTTGTCTATGGAATCACGCGGCATGAGTGGCACACGGGCACCGGCATCGCAACTGCCCTGCTTTTGCTCGGCATCGCTCTACCGGTGACTTTTGCAGCCTCATACGTCTTGCAACACGGCTATGACAAGCTGATAAATTGGATGGCTGGCCGATCGCGTCGGCTGGCACCTTAACGACATTCGGGTGTGCGCGCGGTATGAAATGGGTTCAATCAGAGGGATTTTGAGCATGACTTCCATAGCGATTACCGGTGCTTCCGGCCGAATGGGCCGGCGGCTGGTTTGTCTGGCCCGTGAGGCGGCAACGTTTGAGATTATGGGAGCGGTGACACAACCGGGCTCTGCTTCACTGGGGAAAGATGCGGGCGAGCTGGCGGGGGTGGGCCAACTGGGCGTGCCCCTGACGTTCGACTTGAAAAAGACGCCGCAAGTACTGATTGACTTCACAAATCCGCCGGCCATGCGGCACTGGCTGAAGGTCTGCCGCGACCGCGAGATTGCAATGGTGATTGGCACGACCGGGCTTCACCGTGCAGACCACGCTGCCATTGATGTTGCGGCGGAAGTGATACCGATCCTGCAGGCCCCCAATATGAGCCTTGGCATGAACCTGCTGATAAAGCTTGTTGGTGAAGTGGCAGCCCGCCTGGGCGATGACTACGACATCGAGATCATGGAAGCCCATCACAGGTTTAAGAAGGACGCACCAAGCGGCTCGGCTGTGGGCCTCATCGACTCCATCCTGAAGTCTACGAGCAAGGAGAGGAGCGTGATCGCTTACGGACGACACGGCGACGAAGCGGTCCGCACTCGCGGACAGATCGGGGTTCATTCGCTGCGCGTCGGCGACGAAGTCGGCCTTCATACGGTCAGCTTCGGGGCCGTCGGCGAGCGACTGGAGTTCACACATCGGGCAACCAACCGGGATACGTTCGTTCACGGTGCATTGAAGGCGGCTACGTGGTTGGCAGGCCAGAAGCCGGGGCGGTACACGATCGCCGACGTCCTGGGTCTGCAGGCGTAAAAGGGAGCTTTTCCGGATCCATGGCTTTGGTCCGATAATGTACGTTATGTTAAGTTGATTGGCTGGTGCACATCGTGACTGCGGCACCAGCTACCCGTCCGTTTCAGCTGTTGTTTGGTCTCAAAACATAAAGCCCTACCGCTGCTAGCAGCGGTAGGGCTTTGGAAACTCTTTCGAAACTTGTATCAACCCGCCGAGGATTAGCGGGGCGGGATGAGGTAGACCGACCGGAGGTCTTTAGCGGTGATGGTCCGGGTTTCAACGTGGCCGTCGACAAACACGATGTTGATCTTATTGCTGTTGCGCTTGGCGTCGAAGTTCTGCCAGTTGTCCGGCGCGCAGAGAGTGTTCGACGTGCCGCCGCCGGCCTGCGAGCCTCCGCCTGTCGACGTGACTTGAAGCGCGTCTGCAAGCGTGATGGGTTTAGTCATGTTGGCTGCGGTGGCTGCCTTCGGTGACCAGGTCATCCAACCATCGGCGAAGCCTGGGAAACTGCTTGAGGGGGCAGTCTTGCGGCGCTGGCCATCGGTCATGAAGACCAGAGAGCTGGCATAATTACCCTTGGAAAACTTGCCGCCAAGATAGCGGTAAGCAGGGTCGGAGTTAAAGCCGGTCACACCTTCGTTGAAGACGTAATCGCCGTTAGTGCTCCAGATAAAAATCGGGCTTCCGTTGATGTTCATCTGCATCACGGTGGCCTGCTTTTCCGGAATCTTGATGCCGCTAATCAACTTGGTTGAGTAGCTCGACGAGTTCGTCATGGGGCACATAAACATCTTCCAGACTGAGCGGTTGCTGTCGAGTTCGGCCTCGACCGTATCCCAGTTTTCCGTCGGCGGCGTTGGGAAGCCGAGGTAACGCTGCATGGCACCCATGAACGGCATAGCGATGCGGAGATTTCCGATGTCTGGGGCGATCACATATTCGTACTTCTGACGGCCCACGTCGTTGAGGGCCTTGGCCATATAGAACGGGTCATTGCGGTCGTACGGCAGCAACTGGACGGAAATGTTGCCAACCAGAGGCACATAGCCCCGGTGTTCGGCGGCATGGATAAAGGCACCACCCACAATCTGTTTGAGATTGGACATGCATTGAACGTTTTGAGCCTGCTTCCGTGCCTTGGTCAGCGACGGTAACAGGATCGAAACGAGCAGTGCAATGATGCCGATGACGACAAGCAGCTCAACCAGCGTGAATCCTGCAGCCCCTGTGTCCTTCGAACGTCGTTTTCCCATGTGCTTTCCCTTTGCGAAAAAGGCAAGAGGCACATCGACCCGGTTCCCGCGGGCTGAACACCTCCTGCACGGCACCCAAGACTAACCCCTCGCTAGCGCATTCCAAACAAGGAACTGCACTAAATTCAACAAATTTTCGGTACAGCGGTCCGCATAAGTGCTGACCATGGCCCCAAAATCAGGGAAGGTGCCGGGATCGAGACGCACGGCTCGAAGGCACATCGTCCGCTTTTCGCTGCCGAGGAAACCTCATGCAAAATAATGGGGGCGGAGGTTCAGCCCGTCAAATCTGTCACCGGCCGCTCAAAACTTCCGAAAGGGGCCGTACCACCTGCGGCTTGATGATTTTCGCCGCAACGTCGTACTGGAAAACCGCCACAAGGCTGCGCCGGTTGTCCAAAATATAGATCGAATCGGTCCCGTTGCTGCTCTTTCCTGTGACCACGCTGAAATCGCGGTTGGAGACCACGGATCCAACCGGGCCCGCCTGTGCGGTGGTCGTCACCAATAGGTGCGCGAGTGCCAGAATCGCTGTCAGGCCGAATAGACTGCAGATTGTGAGAAGTTTTTTGTCCATGAACGTGCGTCCGTAAAATGATTTGATTGGATGGGGCTTGCGAAGTCGCCGCAAAACTGACCGATCACTTGCACCGATTACTTCCGCGGCGGGACCTTGGGTGGGACAGCCGTATTGGGGACAGCCATTCCGGGATTTGCGCCAATCCCGCTGCCACCATTCATAGCGGCTCCGAAGACGCGCTGCAGGTCAATGGCTGGCATGTGCTGCATTCTGCTGGTCGTAGCGTCGAAATACATGGCACCCAATGTGCCATTTGATGTATCAACGACATATACAACTGCGTCCGCAGTGCCTGAGATTTCAGCAGGAATCAGAAGGCATTCTCCGACGCGCTGCCCGCCACCGGCCTGGGCGTAAGCGGTATTTGACGGAACCAGCCGCCAAACGAGCATAAATGCCAGAGCTGAGTTGAACAGGGCCAAGCCCCAGATCAGTTTTGTTTTCATAGTTTCTCTTCAGTTCGTGTCGTTCGACAAGCTCAAACATATGCCGCCCACCGTCAACGACGGCTCGGGCGAATCCTACAGATCAGTCCAAGTGGCTACGCTGGGCATTCTTAAACAGCCCTGCTGACATCACCATCGCCAGCACGACGAACAGCATCCAATAAGCACCGGTCCCAGATTTGTCCATTGTGACTTCGGTCACATGTTCACCGTCGTTGGTCAGCCCTTCCAGCCGACCGTCAACGACCTCGCGATCTTCGGCCAACTGCCCAGCCATCGCCGGGGCAACGGGTGCAATCAGTACCAAGGCAACGATGAGCGAAAAAAGAGGCCGTGAAACACCGAACGGATTTTTCGTTTTTGCAGTAAACACGCCGATCACTATACCCAATCCGCGAACGGTCGGGCAAGGCTGCGGAAATCGTCGGCCGAAAGGCAAACGGTCTGCCAACGCGGGCTACGTACCCGCATTCTCTGCTGGTACTCCCGAAGGTCGATACCCATGAAGAGATAGCCCGACTCGGCGTGTGTAAACGTCTGCTGAGACCCGAGCCCCGGAAACAGGGGCGCGGGAACGTGGTAGGCAAAGCACAGAATCGGCTCGAAATCTGGCCCGAAAAGGGCCGCCCAACGAAGCAAATCGGTGACATCCGCCTGAGTGACCCATGACTCAAAACCCCGGTGCTTCTCCGGGTCACGCAGGGACCTGCCTTTGACGTCAACCAGCAGATTGGCACGGCCGCCACCGGATTTCGGCGAGTAGACGACAAAGTCAAAACTCTTCAAGGAGCCTTGGGCCACCAGACTCCGCTTGGCCTCGTCCACCGCAACATACGGCAAACGACGCTGGCGCAGGTATTCCTCGAAGGCGGCTTCGTAATGGACAGAGCGGTTGGCCATAACGGGGACAGGGTAGAATATCAGCTATCCGATGACCGGCAATGTCAACGCGCGGTGCTTGCCGGATCCGGTTTTCTTCTTCTTGACAGGCGTTTTACGGGCTTTTTTCAGCTTCGTCGCGGCGTAGTCCATCAGATCTTCCGCAGATGTGAAGAGCTTTTCAAAGTCGTATTCGCCGCCGTGGTAATCGCAGTTCGACGTGTCGTAGTTCCGGCAGATCTGCGGCCGTGTTTCGTAGATGCCGCAGCGGTTGTCAGGCTGAAGATTCTTACAACGGTTCAGGATCGCGATGTACCACTGCTTTTTCTGGATGTAGACGACCACATTTTCGTGGATCAGGTACCAGCGAATGTTGTCGTAATCCCGCCGGTTGGTGGGATTATCCAGTGGAAGGGCGAAATATCGGCAGCACAGGGCGGAGCAGCGGTCGCAGAGACTCATGGGCAGGAAACGTAGCCGATGGAGCGTCCAGCGCCCAAAAGAGGGAGGCCGCATTGAAGTTTTGCGGGCATTAGACCATGGCAGCGGCAGGCGTCTGCGGGCAAAATGAACGGCCTACTCATGCGAATCATTGCCGGAGAACATCGGGGCCGCACGCTTCTGGCCCCAGCCGACGACGCCACACGGCCCATCACAGACCGTGCCAAACAATCACTATTCGACGTGCTTTCCCCCCTATTAGAAGGATCTGTGGTTTTGGATGTTTTCTCCGGGACGGGGTCGATGGGATTGGAATGCCTCAGTCGCGGTGCGGCGCGGGCGGTGTTTTTCGAGCGACATCCGCCGGCAGTCGCCCTCCTGAAAAAAAACATTGACGCGCTGCGGGTTGGGCACAAAACCCTTGTGTTGACGGGGGACGTATTCAAAGCGGGTGGTGGGGGGGTGGGGGGCGGTGGAGATTCCGATTCGACACCCATGCACGGACTAGACGAGCGTGCGGACGTCATTTTTCTTGACCCCCCGTATCGGTACCTCAACGAACAGCCCCGTCCACTGTTGGATCTGGCTGGGAAGTTGGCAAACTCAGCCTGCGACCAGTCTGTCCTGTGCTTCAGGCATGATGAGGCCGATTCGCTGGCACTACCTCCATGGACCCTATTTCGGGAACTCAAATACGGCGGCATGGTCATTGAGCTGATGCGGCTGCCGGAGGGCCGATGACCCCGACTGATTCCAAACCAAAATCGCACAGGGCGGATGCGGTGAACATCATCCGACGTCTGCAGTCGGCGAGATTTCAGGCAGTGCTTGCCGGTGGGTGCGTGCGCGACCAGTTGCTCGGCCGTGAGTCATCGGACTTTGATGTGGCGACCAACGCGACACCGAAAGAAGTGGCCACCTTGTTTCCGCAAGCGCAAAAAGTGGGTGCCGCCTTCGGCGTGATGCTGGTTCGGGTGGGTAGTTCGCAGGTAGAGGTGGCGACGTTTCGCACCGATGGCAACTACGCCGACGGCCGACGCCCGGAGACGGTGACGTTTGCCACCATGCAAGGCGATGCAGCGCGTCGAGATTTCACGATCAACGGAATGTATTTCGACCCGTTGGCTGACGATGGATCAGGGCAGCTGATCGATTTGGTCGGCGGTCAGGCAGATCTGGCAGCACGGCTCATCCGTTGCATCGGGTCGGCCGAAGCACGCTTTGCAGAGGACCATTTGCGGCTGCTGCGAGCCGGCAGATTCGCCGCGCGCCTCGGATTTGGCATCGAAACGGAAACACTTGCAGCGATGGTCCGTTGCGGGCCTCAACTGATACGGATCGCGCCCGAGCGCATCGCCGACGAGCTCCGACGGATGTTGACCCCGACGTCCCGGGTGGAGGCATGGAATCTGCTGGTTGGTACCGGGCTGGTAGGAGTGATGTTCCGTGGACCCGTTCGGCCAGAACCGATCTCAGATGCCCTTGGCCGATTGTCGACGTCTATGGACTTCGGTGTAGCACTGGCATTGGTCGGTCTGAGCACGCTTGCCTCCCCCACCATGGATGGGACCGAGGTCAAAGTGGCGCGGGGGCATCTCAGGCAGTGGCTGCGACTCAGCAACGAAGAGCTTGATACGGCCGAACGCTGCTGGCTGACGCTGGCTCAATGGTTCGGAACCAACCGCCCGCCGCCCAGCGTGTTTCACCGGGACGTCGTGGCCCTGGGCGGAACGGCTGGCACGGGTGAGGTAGTCGACCTGACCCTCGCGCGCCAACGGGCCACCCAATGGCTGAATGCTCTCACGGCTTGGCCAGCACTAGCGCCTCGATCTGAGGAGCTATGTGCCCGGCTGGCTGGGCTTTCTCACGATGCCCTTGCTCCGCGCCCGCTATTGGACGGCCTGCGGTTGATGGAACTGGGTGTGCCGCAAGGGCGGTGGCTGGGCGATTTACTGCGCGGGGCTTACGACCGTCAGCTTGACGGAGACCTTCTGACGTCAAAAGAAGCGGAGAACTGGGCCGTGGCACAGTTCTCCGCGAAGGGCTGAGTTCTGAGATCCCGACCGGCCTCAGGGAGCCTGAAGTGCACGTCGTGCGGCCATGTAACTGAGCGTCAGCACGTGCCCATCGGCGAAGAGATAGTTTGCCTTGGCGCGACCGGCATCGGTCAGGCGTTTCGGGGCGCAATCGGCGAAGGTGCCGCCGTGCCGCAGCGGATGACCGCCGTTGAACTTGACGCGTGGGTCGATGTCGTTGCGGTCGGGTGGGACGATGTCGCTACGTGAAAAATCCAACTCCAGACCCTTCCATGCGGTGCCCGTGATCCGGTCGGCCGCCATGCCGAGCCAATAGTTGTCACTGTCGCCGGCGACAATCCGGCCCGTCGGGTTCTTGATGCTGTAGAACTTGATCGCCCCGAGCTTCCAGTTTTGATTGGTCTGGCCAGCAGCGTTGTAGGATCCCGCATCAGGCATGATGCCAACTTCCGGCACCCAACCATCGGTGCTGACCACGCCGGTCTGATAGGACACGCTGCCTTGGGGGACGCGCTTCGAAGCGTACTTCCCCGCCCACATGTAGGTGTTCTGACCATATCCCGGACGCCACTGATTGTTGGCCGTACCCTGGTCGAGCCAGGCAGACCACGCGGGACATGCCTTCACGACGGATGGCATCTGCTGCGAAGTCATCGTGAGCGGGTCCAGACCCTTTTGAAGATAGGGCACAAAGGCGCGGTACCAATACAGTTGGCCGCCGCTCGTCGTCATGCCATTGACCTTGGCGGGAATAACATCGCCCCAGGCGCCGCCAGAGACGAGTGGCATGTATCCGCGGTTGTCGTCGGCGTACATCCGGTAGCAAATGGCGAACTGCTTGAGGTTACTCATGCACGTGGTCGTCTGCGCCTGGATACGCGCCTTGTTCAGCGACGGTAGCAGAATCGAAATCAGCACGGCGATAATGCCGATCACAACCAGCAGCTCGACAAGGGTAAAGGCACTTGCGGGCTTTCTCGGTGACGCTGAAGTGGCAGAAAGTTGAGATTGCATAGTTATTCAAAGCCTCAAAAGTTGATAAACACCGTTCCGACGCCTCATCTACGGAGCCTGAAGAGCCCTACGGGCCGCGACGTAGTCAAGGGTCTGGACATGGCCATCGGCATAGAGATAGTTGGCTCTTGCGCGAGTCGAAGAAGCCGTGCCTTGGATCGGGCAATCTTTCTCATTCTGATTGCCCCCGTGCCGCGTCGGGTGGCCCCCATTCCACGGCACACCCTGGAACACCGCGTACGGGTCGCCGCCCGAATGGGCATCCGACCAATCCTTGCGATAGAAGTCTTCCCAGTAGTTCAGAGGAGTCACGCCGGTCTTGCTGTGATTGGCAGTGGCCACGCCCAACCAGTACTCGTCGCTGTCGCCAGCCACGATCCGCATGTAACCCTTCTTGATACTGGTGTATTTGATCAATCCCAGCTTCCAGCCAGCGTTGGTGATGTTCCTCGATCGATCGGCCCATTCGCCGCCATTGTCGTTGGGAAGCACACCGACCATCGGATTACAGTCCGAGGTATCGGGATAAGCGGTCGGTGAGTAGCTCAGCGAGCCCTTCGGAACCTGCTTGTTTGGGTAGCGGCCGGCCCACATGTAGATGTTCTGGCCGTAACCGGGACGCCAGGCATTCGAAGCAGTGTTGGCGTCAACCGTTTGTGACCATGACGGACAAGCCTTCATCACGCCCGGCATCTGCTTGTTGTCCATCGTGAGCGGGTCCATGCCCTTGGCGAAGTAGGGCACAAGAGCGCGGTACCAGTAGAGCTGAGTCGTGGAGTTATCGGGCAACCTGATGTAGGCGTCCCAGCCCATGCCAGTCAACGGCGTCATGTACCCATGGTTTTCCTGCGCGTACATCACATACCCGATGCCGATCTGCTTCAGATTGCTCATGCAGGTGGCAGTCTGAGCCTGCTGCCGCGCCTTGTTCAGCGACGGAAGCAAAATCGAGATCAGCACTGCGATAATGCCAATGACGACCAGCAGCTCAACCAACGTGAAACCAAACCGCTTGGACCGCATGCTCATGAGGCACCTCTAGCAATGGATATCCGTTGAGTTTCGTCTCCAGTGCTCGTGACGCCACGGTCAGCTGAGGCGAATGAATATCTGGACCACCGCACCCGCAATCCACCGAGCGACTCGACAACGCCCGATGACCCTCAGGCAAACCTTTGGGCTACTAAGAGAATATCCCACTGCTTTCCTATTTGCAAACGCTTCTAAATTAGATTTCGGCTTTTTTCCCGCGCGATCTGACTCTGTGGGCCAATCTCAGGAGGAAAGACACGATCTTGCGGTGCCACGGTCGGCGCCGTGAGCGCGTCCGGAAATGTCGCAGACATGTCGGCTGCCCTCGGCGGCTGTCCTTTGCCTGCAGATTTGCCGGGGAGTGTTCTTCGCGCTAGCGCACGCGAAACCGGCTTTAGAAGGTTGTTGCGGTTCGGAACTGGGTAAGGCGGTTATCGATGTGAAGGCGGCTGGCTGCCGCCAGGCCCGCCAGCGAAAAGTCGGCAATGGTGAAGCTGGCAGTAACGGTGCCATAAGCCACGGCCTTCTTCAGAGCGTCCATCGTGACTTCAGGTTGGGTCGAAAGGTAGCCAAGCAAGCCGCCGGCGAAACTGTCGCCCGCGCCCGTGGGGTCAACCACGGCCGAAGTCGGGTACGCGGCGAAGGAGGCAACTTCGGTCGGCGTCGCGAGGATCGCGCCATGTTCGCCTTTTTTAACAACCACAAACTTGAGTCGCCCGCCAGACAGGTCGAGGACTTTACGGGCCGCAGCGACCAGATTGCGTTCTTCCGTCAACAACTTGGCCTCTCCATCGTTCAGGACGATGCCGTCGATCTTGGAGAGGAGCTTGGTAACTTCCGGCTTGGCGGTCTGGATCCAGAGGTTCATGGTGTCGGCCACCACCAGCTTGGGCGAAGCCACGCTCTCGAGCATCTGCTGTTGGAGTGCCGGGTGCGTGTTGGCCAGAAACAGGAATCGAGAATCTGCAAACGCCGCCGGGATTTTTGGGGCGCGTTCAGCCAGCACGTTCAAGTCGACCTCGACCGTAACAGCTTCGTTGAGGTTGTCGACATAGCTGCCGTGCCAGCGAAAGCTCTTGCTCCCAGCGCGGCGTTCAAGGCCCGAGGTGTCGATAGGCCGGCCGTCTAGAACGGCGAGCAGATCAGCGGGCCAGTCCTCGCCGACGACGCCGACGAGGCGCACCGGGGTGAAGAAGCTTGCGGCGTAACAAAAATAGACGGCCGAGCCGCCTAAGACGTTGTCTCGACGGCCTGCGGGGGTTTCGACGGTGTCAATGCCAATAGAACCGGTAACGAGAAGAGACATGAAATACCTGATTTGTTGCGGGTTGGAGGTTGCTGGTTATTCGTCGTCGTCAGACGTGTCGAGGTCTTCGTCGTGCTCGATGTCGGCCGGGGCATTGTGGAAGATGCCGCCGTCGTCGTGCTTGGAGGGCTTGTCCGAAGCCCCGGGCTTCAGGGGGCTGCCGGTGGGGAGCTGGCGGACTTTGACCCGGGTCTCGGTGACGGTGTAGAGCCGCCCAGGGGTTAGCCGCTTGTATCGGGTAAACAGGCGGTCAATGGCGTCGTCCTGTTCGACGGCACCACCGGCAAGTTGCAGGAAAACGACCGAGCGAAGGAAGCGGACATCTCCGAACGGGACGTCGGCCGTCTGTTTGGTGGCCGTGATGAGGTCCAGCTGTTGCTTACCGGCTGCCATGACGAGAGCCACTTTGTCGGCAATGTCACCCTCCGGGCGAAATATTTTGTGCCCGTGGCGCTCCAGGGCGGTGCCCGCGGCGTCAGTTACGGAAGAATCGAGAAGCCATCGCATTGGACCGGGCACGATACAGCCGGTTGGCGTCAGCGGCTACCATATCGAGACGCCATGTCCACCAACGCCGCCAACCCGCCGGAGTACATGCAGCCATACCTCAAGGCGCTGGCGAGGCACGGAGCCTCGTTGAAGAGCCTGCTCTGGGCCAGCGATGCGACGCAGGCGGCTCGATTCGATGCCCTACAGCGGGCGTTGGTCAGTGGTTGGCGGTCTGAGGGCATGAAGGGTCGGACGCTGCTCGACGTTGGCTGTGGGAGGGGTGATTTACTTTTGTGGCTCGCACGGCAGAAACTTGCTCCGTCAGAGTATATTGGGTTGGACGCCGCTGAAGGGTTGCTGGCATCCGCAAAGGATCGCTGCAAAAAGGTGACGCCAGTACCCCGGTTCATTCTCGCTGACATCGTAGTCCGGCCGCAGGCATTGTTTACGGGCAGCGAGGTCGTTGCGGTGAGCGGGACGTTGAACACGCTGTCACGCGAAATGTTTGCCGCAGTACTTGGAAGGCTCGTGGATGCGGCGGCTGAGGTGCTCGTTTTTAATTTTCTGTCGTCTGCTGAACGTTCAGCGGCCAGTCATTTGAACTGGTATCCCCCGGATCAAGTGCGGCACATTGTCGGTGCAAATGGGGGCGCGGTGGTGGCGGAGTTGTCGGACTATTTAGACGGAGACACGACGATGGCGGTCGTTCGGATCGACCGCTGAGTGACAGGGTAAAATACTTGTGCTGATAGATCTTCATAGTCACCTGCTGCCAAACGTTGACGACGGATCGCGCTCCATTGCCGAATCCGTTGAAATGGCTGCCGCGATGGTGTCGGCTGGCTTTGGCATCATGAGCTGCACCAGCCACTTCTGGGAGGGATTCCGGAACGTTTCACGGGAATCCGTTCCGAAGATGGTGGCGGCATTGCAGCAGCAGCTGATGGACGCGGGCCTGCAGCTGCAGATCGTCGGGGGGGCGGAAATAGGCTTGCGAGAAGACCTGGTCCGGCTGGCGCTGAGGGAGATCCCGAGCTACAACATGGCGGGCAGATGGTACCTCGTGGACACGTGGCAACAGACGCTTCCCGACTGGCTGTTTGACAACCTCAAGCACCTGCAATCCGAGGGGGGCGGCGTGATATTTGCTCATCCGGAACGGTGCGAAGCACTGATTGACGATCCGCCGGTGATAGACCGCCTTGCCGAAGCAGGATGTCTTTTCCAGCTCAACTATTACACACTTGTCGGGCCCATCACCCCGCGCCAGGCGCTTGCCGAGCGGTATCTGAATGAGGGCAGATACAGCGTCGCGGCCAGCGATTTACACCAGCCATCGGGGCTGACGGTCCGAGCCGACGGCAGGGCTCGGCTCAAGGAACTGTTGGCCCTTTCGGGCCAGGCAGCTCTGTACGACCAGTATATGAGCCTGATGCCGCGGCGGGTGCTGGAAGAGAGTGGCGTGAGCATGGATTCGGCTGCCACCGCCTAGTCGCCTACAGCCCAGCCAGTTTTTCGTAGAGGACGGCGAGTGTTTCCGTACCGTGATAGAAGGCGTCGAGGTCCATCTTTTCATTGGGTGAGTGCACGCGGTCGTCCGGAAGGCCAAAGCCGATGAGCAGCGTATCCACCCCGAGTTCACGTTTGAGCAGGCCGACTACCGGGATTGAACCACCTGTCCGGATGAAGGTCGGCTTGACGCCGAAACCGGCTTCAAGGGCCTCGAGGGCAAGACGGCTGGGCTTGGTGTCGATGGGTACCACGGCCGCAGGCGACGCGCCGTGACCAGCGAATTCGATCTTGACGTTGGCGGGCACCACCGACCGCACGAAGGCGCGGAAGTTGTCACGTATTTTGATGGGGTCTTGATTCGGTACGAGGCGGAAGCTGATCTTGGCGGATGCCTTGGCTGGCAGGACGGTCTTGGCACCTTCGCCCTGATACCCGCAGGTCAGTCCGTTGACGTCACAGGTGGGACGGCCCCAGAGTTTTTCCAGCGTGGTGAAACCCTTCTCTCCGCTGGTGAACGCAATATCGACTTCTTTACAGAACTCGGCATCGGTACCGGGCAGTTTCCGCCAGGCCTCGCGCTCGGCGGGGGTGAGTGGCTGAACGTCGTCGTAAAAGCCGGGTACGGTCACGCGGCCCTGATCGTCATGCAGCGCGGCAATCAGCTTGGCCAGGATGTTGCCGGGGTTGGGCACGGCGCCGCCGTAGCCGCCGGAGTGCAAGTCGTGGCTTGGGCCCGTGAGGAAGACTTCCTCATAGACCAGACCTCGCAGGCCGTATGTGAGCGCGGGGAGGCCACGGTCGAACTGGCCGGTATCGGAGATGACGCAGATGTCGGCCTTGAGGAGTGCTTTGTGCTCTTGCACCCATGCCTCCAAATTTTCGCTACCCACCTCCTCCTCGCCTTCGATCAGGACGGTGACATTGATCGGCAGCCCACCATGGGCCTGCCATGCGGTGAGGGCCTCTACATGAGCCCAGACTTGACCCTTGTCGTCGACCGCGCCGCGGGCATAGACCGCGTCAGTGCCAGCATCGGTCTTGCGAATCGTGGGTTCAAAGGCTGGAGTCGTCCACAGGTCCAGCGGCTCGGGCGGCTGAACGTCGTAGTGGCCGTAGACCAGCACAGTCGGGCGACCGGTGACGTGTTTGTTTTGTGCGAGAACGATCGGTCTGCCGGGATGAGCGGCTGAGCCCGTCGGCATGATTCGCACGTCCAGTGCCGCGGCTTTGAGGCGTTGGGCAAGCCAGTCTGCGCAGCGGGCACACTCGCCGGCGTGATCCGACTTAGCGGACACCGATGGGATTTTCAGGAATTCACAAAGATCAGCGACGGACGCATGGCGCCGGTCGCGAATGGTGGCAAGGACATTGGTAAGCACGTCGGCATGATAGCCGCCGTACGGATGCTGTCACCGGCAGAAGGTCAAGTTAGGCGACGAGATCCCAGACCATTGAAGCAACCTCGGTCCCGGGCTTCAGAGATTCCTCACTTACAAGGATGCTATCAATGCTGGCTCCGACGAGCACGGCATGGTTGTGAGTCGGTCCGTGGCGGCGGGTGGTGCAGTGGAGCCAATAGAGTCCGACGCCGGGCTTTTGAATCCGAAGAACGAAGCTGGTGGGGGGCTTGCTCGTCTTGCGGCGCACAACGCTGATGCCTCCGACCGACATCTCGCGCAAGCGGATCAACTCCGGAGCGTCCAGCACACCGTCAATTGACGGATAAAACAGTGCCTCCAGGCCGAGCTTTATTCGCTTACTGGAGCGGCGGAAGCCGCCATGCTCAATGGTCTGGTCTTCGGCGAATCCGGTAAGCGTTTCGAAGAGTTCTGTTGCTTGCACTGTGGTACGTCCTCCAACCACAGTGTCGACACAAATTGGACCGGCCTTAAGGGTTGGTGCGTAGATCCTGAATGGGATGACTGCAACGCTGACGACGCGCCACGGTCGCGGCCGCATGTTATCGGACGGTTAAGCGACGATATCAGCAGGGGACGCGGCCAACGCGGCAGCCTGTTCGCTGGCAACCATGGCTGTCTGCTCGCGGTGCATTTGCCACAGAGCCCAGAACGAAGCGAAGGAGACGTAGAAAAATCCACCTGCAAAAATCAACAGAAACGGGAGGCTGGCGCGGCCGAAATCGTAGGTCACCGAAATATAAATATTGCACAGCATGTACAGGCCAAATGCCGCTTCGAGGATGGGCAAGGCCATTCGCTTGAACGTAAAAATGCTGGTCTGGCGCTTCCAGCCGTGGGCACGGCCGGCACCGGTGACACCGTATTTGGGCGTTCGGACAAACTCCGATGGCTGCCGCCGCCATGCCGACCAGATGGCCTCCAAGACAGCCTTGGTGTTGTTCAGCGAGACCCCGACCCCAAGACCCATGAGCACAGGCATGAACGCCAGACTTTTCCAAGCCGCCATCCGGCCAAATAGTTCACGCTGGGCAAAGAAGAAAAAGCTGCCGGCTGAACAGGTTGCCAGTATGAAAAGTGTGGTGGAAAAGAGGTAAGCCGCCCATGTCTGGGCTTTGAACGGAGCGAACGCGTTGAAGAATGCCGGGTACATGCTGATGGTCAGCAGCACCATCATGGGGTAGACGATGGTGTTGGTCAGGTGGAAGAACGCCTCCATCTTGACTGTGTTGGGCAAGTGGCTGCTACGGAGAATGCCCGGCAGTAACTTGATGCAGGTCTGGAAAGATCCCTTGGTCCATCGGTGGGCCTGCTGCTTGAATGCGATCATTTCCGGCGGCAGCTCCGCCGGGGCACAGAACTGTGGCAGGTATACGAATTCCCACCCCTTCATCTGAGCGCGATAGGAAAGATCAAGATCTTCGGTGAGTGTGTCGTGCTGCCACCCGCCGGCATCCGCAATGGTGGTACGTCGCCACACTCCGGCGGTGCCGTTGAAGTGCATGAAGCGGCCCGAACGGTTGCGGGCTGTGTGTTCGATGACAAAGTGTCCATCGAGGAAGATCGCCTGGCTTTTGGTCAGGAGCGAGGCATTGCGGTTGAGATGGTCCCAGCGGATCTGAACCATGCCAACCTTGTCGTCAGTAAAGTAGTTGACGACATTGCGGAGGATATCTTTGGGGGGAAGGAAGTCGGCATCGAAAATGGCCACAAACTCGCCTGTGGCGGTTTGTAGCCCGGCCTCGAGCGCCCCGGCCTTGAAGCCCGACCGGTTTTGACGGTGGATGTAGCGAATAGGCAAGCCTTTGGCGACCCACTCATCGCAACAGGCTTTGGCGATCTCCGCCGAGTGGTCGGTGGAATCATCCAGCACCTGAACCTCGAGCAACTCGATGGGGTAATCGATCTTGCAGGTCGCATCAATGATCCGTCGGGCGACGGAGTCCTCATTGAACATCGGAAGCTGGACCGTGATTCTGGGCAGCGAGGTATAGCTGCCTTTGGGCTGATACGGCTGGTCTTTATGCTTAAAAAACAAGTAGACCAAGACGTAACGGTGGAATCCGTACAGCGCGACTATGGCCAGAATGGAGACGTAGAAGCCGACGCTGAGATACCGGAACAATTGTTCAGACATGATGTTGCTGATGAAAGGCGGTCGATGGAGCCCGCGCTAAAGGTTTACTAACAAACCGGCCGGAGTCTAAGTGAGGGCCGGGGGGAGTCAAACGGCCGGCACAGGGAGCAACATGACGGTGAAAATCGTTTTCCCCAGATGATCTGCGGCACACGGCCTGAATGTATTGGCTGGCAGCCAGTGGAATTCAACAGCGTGTTCGATATCGTGGCTGCATGCCAAAAGTACGCAAAGGTGTCATTACGGCCGCAGGTCTGGGTACGCGGCAATATCCCGCATCCAAAGCGGTACAGAAGGAAATGTTCCCGATGGTGGATCGGGACGGCCTGACGAAGCCGGTGGTCCAGATCATCGGGGAGGAGCTGATCGAGAGCGGCATCGAAGAGATCTGCATCATCACGCAGCCCGGTGAGGAAAAGCACTACCGGGAGTATTTCCAGCGCATGGACACTGACACAGTTCGGGCTTTTCGGGGCAAGGACTGGGCCATTCTGGAGAGCGAGAAGCTGGGCGCGTTTGGCGAGAGGCTCCACTTTGCCGAACAGCACGAGCCTCAGGGGTTTGGACACGCAGTATTCCAAGCCAAGGAGTTCGTCGGTAGCGACCCCTTTGTGCTGATGTTAGGTGATCATGTGTATATCAGTGACATCAGGGACCGGTGTACAAGGCAGCTTATCAAAGTGTTCGAGCAGTACTTTTGTGATGCGGTAACGGGCGTACAACCGACGCTCGAGCGGATGCTCCACTTGTTTGGGACGGTGCGAGGCAAACCAATCGAGCCATCCCGGGGGATTTATCAGGCAGAACTGATTATCGAGAAGCCATCGATCGATGTTGCACGGGACAGTCTGGTGACCCCCGGCATTGCGTCCGGAAACTACCTGTGCCACTTTGGGATTCACGTCTTTTCGCCAAGGATCTTCGATTCGCTGGAATACCTGATCAAGAACAACCTCCGCGAGAAGAACGAGTTTCAACTCACCAGTGCGCAGGAGCACCTGCGCCAGCAGACCGACAAGTACTGGGCTGTCACGGTCCAGGGTCAGCGGTATGACACGGGCATTCCCTATGGGTTGATGGAAACACAGCTTGCATTGGCACTAAACGGTGTGCACCGCACTGAAATCTGCGAGGCTATTGCGCGGATCTTGTCTACGCAGGTCAAAAACTGACCGTGGACGATGTGAGCGAAATTGTTAATATTTCGGCCCCTGTTAGACCTTTTGCGATTTGGTAGTCTGAGTTACGCTGAGGTCGGTGAGGTCAGGCGCTGGCCGGTGTTCGGCTAGGTGATCAAGAACAACTCTGCCCCGGGTGGTTCATGGAACAGTCGACAGCGTTTAGTGCGATGCAGTCGATCTTCTCTGACGGTGCCGTTGAAGGCCGTCAGTCTAGTTACGGCGCGGGGTCTGTGCTTCATGAGCCCGAAGCGCCGGCCACTGAGCTGTTTCTAATCGTTGAAGGGCAGCTTCGAATCATCAAGCTGAACCCGAATGGCTCCAGCATGCTGCTGGAAATTCTGGGGCCGGGCCAGTGGTTTGGCACGCCAGCGATTGCTGGCGAAGCAACTTACGGCACACGCGCCCTGGTCATGAACGGCGCCGTCATCTGGCGCGCCAATGCCGGGGCGTTTCTCAAACGCGTGGCTTCGGATGCGGCTTTGGCGACGCAGTTCATCCGACAGTTGGCGCTACGAGAGCTGGCGGCCCGCGAGGACGCAACCCGTCTGGTGTTCGACGACTGCAACAGCCGGCTGGTAAAGACATTGCTGCGGTTTAGCGCTACTTCTGCGGCCTCGCCGCGAGATGAAGGCGTGATCCTGAGGATTACCCACCAGCAGTTGGCTCAGGCCGTTGGCGTGGCACGTGAGACGGTGTCGCTTGCCCTGACCCAGCTTCGCAAGCAAAACATGCTGCAAACCGGGCGAAATCAGTTGATATTCAATCCGGAAGTTCTGCGTCAGTTCCAAGCGAGCCAGCAACAAACCCAGACTGTCCAGTGATTCGGACTGGGAAGGCGAAGTGAGTGTCTCTTTGCCGCTCGCGACCACCACTGGCCGCCAGTTCGACGCTGCCGCGCTTCCGCCCGTCCGGTTCAACAGTCTTTACGTGCACGTGCCGTTTTGCGGGCACAAGTGTCATTACTGTGACTTTTATTCGATTACCCGGCAGTCGGCCGAGAGAATGGCCCGGTTCGTTGATCTGATACTGGCTGAGGCCGACCTCTGGCATCGAGCGGCGATCGGCCCTTTCCAGACTCTATTTTTTGGTGGGGGTACACCCAGTCTGTTGCCACCGTCGGACATGGTCCGACTGATCAATGGGCTGACCGAACGGTTTGGCCTGGCAACGGGCTGCGAGTTCACGGTCGAATGCAACCCGTCCCGGGTGAACCGCGAGTATTTTGAGATGTTGGTAAAATGTGGGGTCAATCGCGTCAGCTTGGGGATGCAAAGCTCGCACAAAAGCGAGCTTGGTTTTCTGGAACGTGATCACAATCCGTCAGAAGTCCCTGATGCTGTTCTTGCAGCACGACAGGCCGGGCTGCGGCGAATCAACGTCGACCTTATTTACGCAATTCCGGGCCAAACCATGCAATCGTGGGAAAAGTCACTTTCCGATGCAGTCGACCTGGGCGTAGATCACATATCGGCCTACGGGCTGACTTATGAATCCAACACGGCATTGGCCGTCCGTAAGCGGCTGGGCGAGTTCAGTGCCGCACCAGAAGACCTGGAAGTAGCGATGATGAGGCGGGCTCGCGAGCTACTGGAAGGCGCAGGTTACCTCGCGTACGAAATCAGCAATTTCTCCCGGCCGGGGGAGACATGCCGACACAATCTGAACTACTGGCACGGCGGGAGCTACCTCGCACTGGGTCCGTCCGGGGCGAGCCACGCTGCCGGACACCGCTGGAAGAATCGCCCGCATCTGGGCGAATGGGAACGAGCAGTCGAGACCGGCCAGCTACCGATTTTCGAATACGAGCACCTGCTGCCTGCAGCCCGTGGTGCTGAAATGGTCTATCTGATGTTGCGGACGAGTGCCGGCGTCAACGCGGAGCATGTGCGGCGGGAAACTACCGTCGATCCCTTGACAGCGTTTGCGCGGCAGATCGATTTTTTGGACCGTCAAGGTCTGATTCAAGTGTCCGACTCGGGGTTCACACTCACGGCCAAGGGTCTGCCCGTCGCTGACGCGATCGCCGCCGAGTTCCTTGCCGGCCATTGAGTTATCGGCCGTCCAATGACAGTGGTCGGGTCGTGGCCGCAGGACCAAACGGCGCAGGCGGCATATCCCTACCAAATACCCTAGCGAACATCGCAGGGTCAGGAGTCTGAAAACTCCGGTCAAGCCCGAAGTCTCCGATGAATGGTAGGTAGATGACACGCCGCAATGTCCAGCGCGGCCGGAGAGGCACCATGTTTGAATGGGTCAACAAGTTGAAGCGGGCCAAGCCCGGCCCGATCGGCATCGATCTGGGCGCAGATACCATCCGTATGTCGCAGGTTCGGATCGACGGGGCCGACATTGCCCTTATCGCTGCGGTCAGAGAGGACGTGCCCAGTCACCTCCGTCGCGACGTGGCTGGACGGATTTCGTGGTTTGCCGACGTCTACCGTGAGTTACTGGCCAACGGTGGTTTTGTCGGGCGGCAGGTCAACATCGCCTTCAGTGCCCCGGCCATGCAGGTCTTGCATGTGCGTTTGCCAAAGATGGAGGAGTCGGCTCTCCGACAGGCAGCGATTTGGGACGCGCGAGGGAAGTTATCGATGGATCTGGGCCGCGCGGCAGTTCGGCACGTGGTCGCCGGTGAGATCTTCCAGCAAGGAGAGGCTCACCTTGAAACGATCTTGATGGCTACGCCTCGCGAACTTGTCGACCAGTGGCTCGCCGTTGCCCGCAAGGCACGCCTCGATGTTCAGGGCATGACGCCGGACCCGCTCGCCATTGCAGACTGCTTTTCACGCGTGCTCCGCCGGAAGGCCGATGCGGAATCGACGACGGCATTTATCGATATTGGCGCATTATCCAGCCGGGTGGTCGTGACCTACCAGCGCCAGCTTCTATTCTCGCGAATCATCGCCGTGGGCAGCGACACGTTGACGGCGGCAGTAGCCGCAGCCTTTAACGTACCCGTCGAACAGGCACGGTTGATGCGAGTCAAGCGTGCCGATGAGATCAGTGCCAGACTTCAGGAGAGTGAGAACGCATCGCCTGCCGGGGCACGGCAGAACGCGGATGTGGCAACACCTCCCAAAAGTGCGGACGGCGGTGAAGGCGGGTTTGCGCTTCTATCTGCGGCGCTCGATGCCCATCGTAAGTCCAACGCCAGCGTAGTTGCCGCCCTCAATGACGTGGATGCGGCCACATTGCAGGGTACGAATCAACTGTGCCGCGAACTGGAACTGTGTCGCCAGTACCACGAAGCGACGTTTCCGGCCCGCGCCATTGACCGGATGGTTCTGGTCGGCGGCGAGGCCCGTAACCGGCCGCTGTGTCGACAGTTGGCCGAGCATCTCGGCCTGCCCGTTCAGGTGGGCGACCCCATGGCCCGGCTGATCCGGGGCGACGGGGCTAATGACCTGGTAGATGAACTACTGGATCGCAAACAGCCGCAGCCGGGTTGGGCCACCACACTCGGATTGTCGATGGGACCCATGAATGCCGTAGTCGCCACGAAGGCCGCCTGATTGCCAAACTGAGTAACACCGATGAGTACAACCGCACCCAATCAAGTCAGCTTTCTTCCGGACGACTACTTCGCCCGGCGAAACCGCCAGAGGAGTTACATCCTTTGCGGTTCCTTGTTCGCCATCACGCTGTTGGCCATCGGCGCCGCGTTTGTGATCACCGAGCGGCTGAACCATGACGTTCAGTTGCAGCGTGACGCCGTGGATGCCCGATACGCTGATGCGGCCAAGCGGATCATGCTGATGCAGCAGCTCGAGGACAATCGCCAGAAAATGGCCCAGCAGGCGGAGCTATCGGCCAGCCTTTTGGAGAAGGTTCCCCGCAGTCAGATTCTGGCAACGGTCAAGCTGGCACTGCCCGAAGGGGCCTCCCTGCTCGAGGTCGACTTGCAGTCCAAGCTCAGGCCCATGGCCGCAGTGGTGGTCAAGCTGCCCGCTTCGCCCGCTGGAACGTTCGAATCCGATGCGGAGAAGGCGGCCCGGGCTGGCCCGCCGGTACCCAAGCCAAAGGTGTTTGACGTATCACTCAAGCTGGTCGGCACCGCCACGACAGATGGCACGGTTGCGACACTCATGTCGCAGTTGAGTCGGTCGCCACTCTTCCGCGACATCAATCTTTCGTACACCGAACAACTGAAGAGCGATGACGTCTCGCTCCGTAAATTTGAAATCAACCTTGCCGTCCGTGATGACATGCTAAGCAACGCTACGGCAGCGCGTGAGTTGACATCATCCCCGTTTACAAAGGTGAACCCGTGAAACTTGGCCTAAGAGAAGCCGCGTTTTTGGCCTGCATGATCGGACTTCTGGGTTCGAGCTATTGGTTCGTGTTCAAAAGGGCCAACCAGCGCCGCCTGGATATGCAGTCCGAGATCGCCCAGCGCAGCCAGATATTGGAACAGGTCCAGAGCCAGACTGCCGGCATCGAAGACCTCAAGAAGAAGATTGAAGAGTTGCACAGGGCAATCACCGTCTTTGAAAGCAAGCTCCCCAAAGCCAAGGAGCTTGACACGGTCATTCGCGCGTTGTCGGACATGGCTGCCGTCAATCATTTGAACTGTGCTTCAATCAAGACTCTGAAGACTGAAAAAGGCCCGAACTATTCCGAGCAACCCATCGAGTTGACCATCACCGGCGACTTTCGCGACTACTACGCTTTTCTGCTGCAGATGGAAAAGCAGTCACGAATCATGCGGACGCATCGATTGAACATGGTCGCCACGAAAGAGCGGGACGGGAAAGTACTAGCAAGCATGACACTCAGCATTTTCTTCGACCCCTCAGACAACGGCGAAGTCGCTGGAGTTCGCTGAGTCTGGCTTCACACACCCTTTCACACCGACCGACAGATGCATTGCAGGCGATGAGGAGACCCTATGGCTCAGGAAGACAACGACAACACGGCAGAATCACAGCAAGGTGAGAGCTACAACAGCGACACAGGCGAATCGGGAGCCTCTGACGAAACAACCTACGGGCAGCCGGAGGGCTCTGGAAAGTCAAAGGGGCTCTTGCTGCTTGTACTTCTGATCGCGGTCGGCGGCGGCGGCGTGTATCTGATGTCCATGCGGGCAGGCCCGGCCACGGCAGGGGCCGCTACCGTGCAGACCGAAGCCAACAAGGCGCAGACTGCCGTCAAGATGTTCCTTTCCGACCCGAACAAGCGCGGACAGTCATTGGCCCAACTGCTGTCGAACACCCAAACGGTCATTGAACGATTCAGCGGGTATCCGAAGCAGAATCAGGTCCCTCTGGCAGCACTGCCCGGCAATCCGTTCAAGCTTGCCAGTGCCGCGTCCACCGGGGACGCGACCGATGACGAGGCAAAGAAGAAAATCGAGGCGGCGCGGATGGCGGTGGCAAAAGAGGCCGGCTCGCTTCAGTTGCAATCCCTTCTTGTGGGCTCTGACAAGCCGACGGTACTGATCAACGGCCAATCATTAGCGGCGGGAGGCCATGTGGCAGGGTTCACAGTGATCTCCATTGAACGTGACCGGGTCGTGGTGGAAAAGCAGAGCATGCGATTTGCGTTGTGCGTGGCCAAGTAGCGGTGGTCCGGGTTCGAGTGCAGTGATTGAACATGGAGTCGGGCATCATGGGCTTATTTGCGCGAAAACCTGCCAGTGAGAAGCCTGACAACCTGCCGTCAGACGATGCGGCATTTATTGAAGATGGCGCCGATGATGCGGCTCGAAACATGATCATGCCGACGGCCCGGGTCGCCCGTAAGCCACCTGAGGTTATTCTGCAGGAGAGCGGTCAGGTTTCTGCCGAGCAGCTCCAGCAGGCTCGGGACGTGGCTGGACGCTCTCTCGGCAAATCGGTGACACAGGTCCTCATGGACATGCAGGCGGCGACTGAGCCGCAGATTCTGGCTGCGATGGCACAGAGCCAGGGGCTGGAGTTCGTGACGCCCGAACGCAGTTCGGTCGACGATGATGCGTTCAATCTGCTTCCGCCGGACTACATGCGCAAACACCGGGTTCTACCGATTCGGCTTGATGGCCAGACATTGATTCTGGCCATGGCAGAGCCGTCAAACGTGTTCCTGCGGGACGAAATTCAGCGAAAGTTGAGAAAAACCGTTCAGGTGGTTGTCGCGGCCCCGGCCGACATGATCAAGCTGATCGAGCAGATCACTTCCGGCGCAGGTGGCGTGACGCTGGACGAAATCATCAAGGACGTCGCCGAAGACGACATAACGGTCGTCAAAGACATCAGTGAAGACGTAAACGACCTTGCAAAGGCCGGCAATGAATCGCCGATCATCAAGCTGGTCAATCACTTGATCATGTCGGCGATTCAACAGGGGGCCAGCGACATTCACATCGAGCCAAAGGAAAAGGGCCTCAAGATCCGGTTCCGTATCGACGGCATCCTGTTCGAGCAGCCCAGCCCACCCTACACGCATCACGCGGCAATCGTCTCGCGTTTGAAGATCATGGCCAATCTGGATATTGCCGAGCGGCGGCTGCCGCAGGACGGGCGCATCCGGGCGATGGTCAACGATCGCAAAATTGACCTGCGTATGAGCACGCTGCCGACGGCCTCCGGCGAAAAAGTCGTCATGCGTATCCTAGACAACCGGTCAATCAATGTACCGCTGGAACATCTCGGCTTCGGTGAAGACCAGTTGCTCATCTGGCGCAACATGATCGACCAGCCGCATGGGATCATCCTTGTGACGGGCCCGACTGGCTCCGGCAAGACGACAACGCTCTACTCCAGCCTGCGGTGCATGGACGGCAACAAACTGAACATCAGCACAGTCGAAGACCCGGTGGAATATCATCTGACGCAGGCCAGCCAGGTGCAGGTTCACGACCGCATTGGTATGACCTTCGCGGCCGCACTCAAAAGCCTGCTTCGTCAGGACCCGGATGTTGTGATGCTGGGCGAAATTCGTGACGCTGAAACCGCGCGTATCGCGGTCCAGGCCTCGCTCACCGGTCACCTGGTTCTCAGCACGCTTCACACCAACGATGCTCCGGCGTCGATCACCCGACTCATCAACGTCGGCGTTGAGCCTTATCTGATCAGCGCCTCGCTCAACGCAATTCTCGCCCAGCGGCTCGTCCGAAAGATCTGCCAACACTGCAAAGAAGAGTTCGTGCCGTCAGATGAAATGCGGGAATTCCTGACGTTGCAGGGCTTCGAAGGACAGATGACCTATCACGGCAAGGGGTGCGACCGCTGCCGCAAGACCGGTTACGCCGGCCGACTGGGGATTTACGAACTGTTGGTAATGGACGACAGGTTACGGGACCTTGTCACGGCAAATCCAGATGTCAATCAGTTGCGGAAAATATGCCGGGAGCGCGGCCTGGTAACGCTGCGTGAAGACGGCTTTAAGAAGGTCATGAAGGGCCTGACAACAGTCGATGAGATTCTGAGGGTGACGGAGAACGGCACGTAACGCGCACCGCCCGGTAACCGCAGGCAGGGAGAGAAGTCATGAGTTTGCTAAACGATATTTTGCGTCGCGCCGTTGAAGCCAAGGCGTCGGACGTGCACATCAACGTCGGCCTGCCGCCGCTGATTCGTGTCAACACGATCGTCCAGCACACGGACTACCCGATTGTGACGCCCGAAGGGGCAGTGCGACTTTTGAAAGAGATGCTGGACGAAAAGCGCCTGGCAAAGTTTGAAGAAGAAAAGGATGCGGACTTTAGCTACGAGATTCCGGGTGTGGGACGGTTCCGTGTGAATGCCCACTTCCAGCGAAAGACGGTGGCGCTTTCATTCCGAACGATCAATGACAAAGTTCGGCAGATCGAACAGCTGTTTCTCCCAGAGATCTGCTCGAAGCTTACGTATCTGCCCCGCGGTCTCATTCTTGTGACCGGGCCTACCGGGTCAGGCAAGAGCACGACACTGGCTGCCATGGTTGATGCTGTGAATCGCCGCGAGCAGGGACACATCATCACGTTGGAAGATCCGATCGAGTACGCCTTTGTGAGCAACAAGAGCGCCATCGAACAGCGGGAAATCGGAGCGGATTGTCCGAACTTTGGTTCAGGCCTTCGGCACGCACTTCGTCAGGACCCGGACGTGATCTTGGTCGGTGAAATGCGCGATCTGGAGACCACCTCAGCAGCCATTACCGCGGCTGAAACGGGCCACCTTGTGTTTAGCACGCTACACACGGTCAACGCGCCACAGACGATCGAGCGCATCATCGACATCTACCCGAGCGACGAGCAGAACCAGATTCGATCAATGCTGGCGAACACGCTGCAAGCGGTCATCAGTCAGACACTGTTCAAGCGGGCTGACCAGACAGGCATGATTCCGGGGGTCGAGGTCATGCTCTGCACGCCGGCGGTTCGCAACTGCATCCGTGAGAACCGTATTTTCGAAATTCCGAATGTGATTGAAACTTCGCGAGCACTGGGAATGCAGACTCTGGACAGTTCAATCAAGCAACTTTTCCTCAACGGCTTCATTTCCCGCGAAGACGCCATCGCACAGGCAGCGCACCCCGAGAAGCTGGAGCGTTCACTGGCTGCCTGAGGACTCACCGTAGGACTGAACACACACGACCATGCCGAGTTATCGCTACGAAGTTCGCCAGACGGGTGGAAAGCCGGGAACCGGCGTTTTGTCCGCACCGTCTGTAGCCGCAGCCGGTCAGATGCTGCGCGAGCGGGGCGATACCGTCATCAACGTGATGCCGATTCTGGAGAACAAGGGCCAGAAGCGTTCGCTCTCGTCGCTCAACGTTTCTTTCGGACCGAGCCAGAAAGACGTCCTGAATTTTACCTGCCAATTGGCGGTCATGATCCGGGCTGGCATCAGCATCCGTACGGCCATCGAAGGGATCAGCGATCAGGTCGAGAATCCGAAGTTCAAGAAAATGCTGATGCAGATGCGCCGAGATGTAGAATCCGGCAAGCAGTTTTCTGAAGCCCTGCTTCGTTACCCCAAGGTGTTCTCTCCGCTCTACATCAATATGGTGAAGGCTTCCGAGCTTTCCGGCGGATTCAGCAAGATGCTCGACCGTATTGCCGGTTATCTTGGCCAGCAGATTGAGACCGCATCCATGGTGAAGGGGGCCATGATCTACCCTGGCATCATCGGTACCCTGGCGATCGGCACAACGGTCTTCCTGTTAACGTTCGTGCTGCCGCGGTTCATGACGATCTTTGCAGGTAAGGAAGCCGCCCTGCCAGCCCCGACGAAGTTGCTTCTGGCAATGTCTTCGTTCCTAACCAACTATTGGTACGTGTGCATTATCATGCTGACAGCGGCCATCTGGGGCTTTGTCCTGCTATTGAAAACCGATTGGGGTCGGCTGTGGTGGGACAAGGTCAAGCTGACGGTCCCGCTGTTCAAGAAGATGTTCCGCGCCCTTTACATCAGTCGCTCTTTGCACACGATGGGCCAGTTGATCAACGCGGGTGTGCCGATGTTGGATACTCTGGCAATAACGGCTGACATCAGCGGCAATTTGCTTTATCGACGGATGTGGAAGGCCGTCTATTCGGCTGTCAAGCAGGGTAAGAAAATCAGCGCGCCGCTTAATAAGAGTCCGCTTTTGCCAAGGTCCGTTGTACAGATGATCGCGGCCGGCGAAGAGTCGGGCAAACTGGGTGAAGTGCTTGACGAAGTTTCGGACTTCTACTCCAAAGAGCTGAAGAGCGTGATCAAGACCTGCACGGCAATGATCGAACCGTTGATGATCATCCTCATGGGTGGCGTGGTCGGCTTCATCGCGATGAGTATCATCCTGCCGATCTTCAAACTCTCGCAGCTCGTCAAGTAGCCTTGACTGGCCCTTATCGGACGTCGTCCGGCAAAATAGGCAACTTCGGCCACTTGGATAAGTTGACAGCAGCCCGGTTGAATCGGACGTATTAGGGGTATGAACCCCCATAAACAAATCCGCAGGCCAACGCGTGGATTCACCCTGGTGGAAGCGTCTCTGGCGATCGTCATCGTCGGAGTAGCGGTCATCGGAATGATGCAGCTCATGGCCGCAGGCAGCATGAGCAACGCCAGGGCGAACGACCTGACAACTGCAATGAATCTGTCCAACAACGTCCGCGAGATGTGCCAACGGCTGCCTTTTGCCAAAAGCACGACGACCGTGTGGGGTATGCCGGCAAGTACCACCGTTCAGACGTGCACGGAAGTGCAGCATCTGGACGGGGCAACCATGTCCAGCGACAACGGAACCGGGCCACTGGACTCAAGCCGCACTGTGATCCCGAACATGTCTGGGTGGGCCCAGGTGATCACGGTGAAAAGCGTGGATGCCAGCAACGTTTCGACGCAGCTCGGTACCAACTCTGCGTCAGCTTCGTCGATCGTCCGTGTGTCTGTCGTCATTCTTCGCAATGGTCAGGCCGTCTACACCCAGAGTTGGCTGCAGTCGAAAGGAACCTGAGGTACCCCCATGAAAACAGTATCAACTGAGAAAATCTTCCGCCCGACGCGTCGCGGCATCACCGCCGTGCTGGCGATGTTCTACGTCACACTGTTCGGTGCCTTGGCCCTTGGGTTCTTTGCAGCGGTGAATACTGCTGTGACCATCTCCAGTAACGACGAGAAGATGAACCGTGCCATGGTGGCGGCGGAAAGCGGCATGCAGTTCGTGCGGGCGCAAATGGTCACCTTGAGCATTCCCTACGGAACGCCGCAGAGTCAGCTGCTCAGCACCGTCTGGACGCAACTGCAGGGCAAGCTGAATGGCACCGGTAACATGGGCGGCAGCGACCCGACCAAGCTCGTCGATGGCAGCGGTGTCTCGACGATTTATGTGCCCGGCATCACGGCCGGAACGCAGAGCTGGATGAGCCTGGACAACAGCGGGCTGGCCATGCAGGCCACCATTCAGGAATCTGGAACCAACTTTGTCGTCACGGTAACGGGGAAAAGCGGCGGCACCAGCCCCATCCAACGCCGCATTCAGATGACCTACAGCATCGCCCAGAATACCGGATACATCTTCAACTACGGTATTGCCAGCCGCGGCCGCGTGGTCATGAATGGCTCTGCATCGGTCACTGGTTCGATCATGTCGGGCACGGCCGTGGCCGCCCCGTTGACGATGACTGGCACCCCGGCAATCTCTGGTGACTTCTCGTATTGCAGCCCTCCCTCGGCTCCCAGTTATGGCGCGGGCCGCATTGCTGGTAACACTCAAACGAGCAGCCAGTTCATGGACCACGTGCACCCCGGAATCTCGCCACCGGAGTTCCCGGTCGTCGATAGCAGTGCTTTCGCAGCATTTGTCCCTGCGGCGGGTACTTCGGGGCCCAGTGTCGTTCAGACCGCCACGCCGGCCATCAAGAACTTTTCGAATATCCGCATCAAGGCAAACTCGAACCCGACATTCTCAAATACCACTTTCAAAGGCGTCGTGTATGTCGAGACTCCCAACAAGATCACGTTTTCGGGCAACACCACCCTTCAGGGTGTGATCGTGGTGCAGAATTCGCCCACAGGAACCTACACCACCAACACCATGACCTTTGGTGGCAATGTGACAGTCTCTGGTGTTGAAACATTGAGTCAGGCCACCTACGGCGCTCTGACTGCCATGAAGGGCGGCACCCTGCTCGCTCCGACGTTTGCCGCAAGCTTCACCGGCACCGTGTCGGGAACATCAGGCTCCATCCTGACCGACAAGGCCAGCTTTACAGGTAACTTCATCCCCACTGTGAAAGGTTCGATCATCACCTTGCAGGACGTCGACACCGTCATCGGCGGAACGACCAACATGAACATCACCGGTGTGGCCGGCAGCGGCCAGCCGACGGGCGTGTTCTTCGGCAACCACTACTCTCCCATCCCCTCGAGCTACACGGAGGTTCAATAATGCGACTGACACCCTCGATTCACGTTCCCACCGCTCCCACCTCTAACCTCCCGCGTCGCCGCCGCGGCCTGAGTATTCCGGAAGTCCTGATCTCACTCACGATCACGGCCATGGTCCTGACAGCGATGAGTTCAGCGTTCATTGCCAGCTCGCAGGCGATCACTGCAAATGACCGGTACTTCCGTGCTTCGCAGGGTGCCCGGGTCTGCCTTGCCCAGGTCACCATGCAGGTCCGACGGTCAAAGCAGGTATTGCTCGTCAACTCCACGCAGCTCAAGTTGACCTGCTTCGACAATGTCATTCGTGTCTGGAACATTGTTGCGCCAACTTCGAGTCAGCCGGGCTCATTGACCATGACGGATCTGTCCTCGGGCGCGACGTACACCCTTTGTAATGATCTTGCCGTTGCCCAGTTTGGCTTCCAGACCGGGCCGGACAGCAACAACAGCACCGTCGTAACGCAGGTTGGCCTGAATCTGACCGTCCAGCTCGGCAATAACACTGTACGAATGGCCTCCGCCGCCTCCCCTCGCAGCAGCCAGCGGTGGGAATAGCTCCGCGATGGAACCGTAAGCCGCCAGCCTGGCGTTTCTGGCGACCCGGCGCTGGACGACGGCTATCATGTGCCCATGAAGTATTTGTATGGTGAGTTTGATGGTGAGGAGTTCCCGACACCCGACAAGTTGTTCAGTGTCGACCAGCTGAGCCAGTTCATCCTCCAGTATGGCGATCAGGCGCTGGAGGCGATGCAGGAGATGCTGGAAAGCGGTAAGGAAGGGCCGATTTCTGACGCGCTGGAACAGATGCTTCAGGACGGCATGCTGGACAAAGACGGCAAGGGCAAACTCAGACTGACGCCGCGGGCAGTCTCAAAGATGCAACAAAAGGCATTGTTGGAAGTCTTTGGCAACCTGCGTCAGGGCCAGCGCGACGGCCATGAGAAGGTAACCCACGGGCCTCAGGGCTCCCGTATTGAGTCCACCAAGCCCTACTCATTCGGCGATCCGCTGAGCGACATTGATCTGCACCAGTCACTCCGGAACGCTCTTTCACGAGAGGGCCTGCCGGCGGATGGCAAAATCAGATTCAGCGAGCGAGACCTGGAAACCTATCAGCACGAAGGCACCGCCAGTTGCTCGACGGTACTGCTTCTTGACATGAGCGGTTCCATGATGCGTTACGGGCGCTTCATGGCGGCCAAGAAGGTGGCCATGGCGATGCTTGCCCTGGTCCGCCAGCGTTTTCCGCAGGATACGATCGATTTCGTCGGGTTTTACAGCGGCGCCAATCAAATCTCCGAAGCGGCCCTTCCATTGACGATGCCCAAGCCGGTGACGGTTTATGATCATTCAGTTCGGCTGAAAGTGCCTATTGATCAACTGGGCAAGGCACCTCAGCACTTCACAAACTTGCACATGGGCCTGCAAATGGCCCGACGGATCCTGAGAAGGCGGTCCGGGGAAAACAAGCAGATATTCGTGATAACCGATGGCCAACCGACGGCCCACGTGCAGGGTGATTTCGTCCACCTGATCTACCCGCCGGACCAAAAGTCGGCCGTGGCAACCTTGAAAGAAGCCGTCACAGCCGCCCGCGAAGGGTGCCGTGTGAGCACCTTCGCACTCATCGAAGATTACTGGGGCATGGACTGGGTCGGATTCGTCGACCAGCTGACCAAACTGACAAAAGGTGTCGCTTTTTACACCTCCTCCGGCGAACTCTCGAACTGCATCATGGAGAGTTACCTGACGGGCAAGCGGACCAAAACTGCGATCGGCTGAGGCGAAGTCTTTTGGGCAATCATGCCGGCTTTTTGACACCCCCCCGTGTAGCGATACACTCCGTCGCCGCACGAATGAATACGCTACGCCGCACAGGCTGTTGGGGCCGTTCACTGATCGCAGCGGCTGCATGGACTATTGGGCTGGCTTGGAGTGACGGAGCGTCCGCCCAGTCCACTCGTCCGTCCACGCGGCCGACGACGTTGCCCAGCTTCGTGCGTCCGCCCAGCGTTGACGCGACCCTGAAGGGACACCCCGTCGAAGAAATAAAGGTCACGGGCAATACGAGCGTCTCAACCTCGGTGATTTTGAACGTCGTCCGCACCCGCGCTGGCGAGCCCTTCGACCCGCAGACGGTCGAAGATGACTACCAGCGCATCTTCGGCCTGCGCAAGTTCGGCAACGTGGAGGCCCGGGTCGAACCAACCGCCACCGGCGGCGTCATCGTCATCTTCAGTGTGGCCGAGCAACGGCAGGTCAAGACGATCAGTTATCTCGGCAATGCCAACATTAGCACCATCAAGCTGAAAGAAACGGTTGATCTGAGGGAGGGCGAGAGCCTTGATCGCTTCCGGATTGCAATCGCGAGGCAGTCCATTGAGCGGCTATACCGCGAGAACAACTACCCATTAGCCCATGTGGATTTCGACTCCGACCGGCTGGCCACCACGGGTGAAGTCGTATTCGTGATCGTCGAAGGCCCGAACGTTCGTATCCGTAAGGTCAACTTTCGGGGCAACCAGTCGTTTGAGAAGGACACACTGAAGGACAAGATCCGGTCATCGTCATGGATCTTCATTTTCCGAAACGGCAAGCTGGACCTTGATCAGGTCGATGACGATGTGGCCGCCCTGCGCCGGTTCTATGAGAGCAAGGGTTTTTTCGACGTTCGAGTAGGCAGGCGTGTCCGATTCTCAGCCGACCAGACGGAATGTCAGGTCGATTATCTGGTCGATGAAGGCAAGAGATACGTCGTTGACAAGATCATTTTCAAGGGCAACACGGCCGTTCAGGAGGATGTGCTAAAGCGCGACCTCAAACTGCAGGAGGGGATGTACTTCGATGACGAACGTCGCCAGCGTGATGTTCGCCAGCTGGTGAAGGAATACAGCCCATTCGGCTATGTTTACCAGCCGCAGGGCAGCAACCCGGATTACCTCAAGATCGATACGCGCACGCTGTTCAAGCACGACATCGGCAAAGTTGATCTGGTCTACGACATCAGTGAGGGCAAGCCGTTCAGGGTGGGCCGGGTTTTGGTCAAGGGGAACACGCGTACTCAGGACAAGGTTGTAATCCGGGAAATGCGCGTCAACCCGGGACAGCTTTACAACTCCTCGGAACTGCAGGATGCCACCGATCGCCTGAGGACCAGCCCCTACTTCAGTGCCGCACAGGTCACACCCATTGGTGAAGACCCTGAAAACCGGGACGTCCTCGTCGAAGTGACAGAGCGGCAAACCGCAAGCTTCCTTGTGGGCGCCGGAGTGAACAGCAACGGTGGCGTAAGTGGCAACCTGACTTACGAGCAGAAAAACTTTGATATCACCTCACCGCCTGACGAGATTGGCGATCTCTTCAGCGACCGGGCCTACACCGGCGCGGGTCAGCGCTTCAAGGCCACGCTCTCGCCAGGCACGCAGTTCAATGACGCGTCGATTCTGTTCAGCGAGCCGTTCATCTTTGATCAGGCCTACTCGTTTACGGGCGAGCTGTACTACCGGGATCGCAACCGCCCGGATTACGTGGAAACTCGCATCGGTGGCAGAACGACGTTCGGTAAGCGGCTGGATTTTGAGAATAGCATCGGCATGACCCTGAAAGCCGAAGCTGTTGAGATCCACAACATCGAAAATGCGCCGCTTCGGGCGCCCGAAATCTTGGACCTTGAAGGCACGACCCCCATGACGACGGTCGCCTTCCAGTACCGCCGAGACACCACCAATCGTGGCATCGTCCCCTACAAGGGAAGTACATTCGTTATCGGAACCGAACAAGCCGTTCCGCCGGGGGACTACAGCTATAACAAGGTGTCGGGGTCGTATGACATCTACAAGGCACTTGACGAGGATTTGCTGGACCGAAAGACCGTTCTGTCGATCCATACGGACGTCGGCTACATCTTTGGCGATTCCCCGTTCTTCGACAATTTCTACGCGGGCGGGATTGGCTCAATCCGCGGATTTAAGTTTCGAGGGGTGAGCCCGCGCAGCGGCCTTGAGGATGACGCGATCGGCGGCTCGTTCATCGTTACAAGTTCGGCCGAGTTGTCCTTCCCACTCGCCGGGGACTACCTTCGGTACGTGTTTTTCGCCGATGTGGGCGACGTGGAAACCGACTTGAGTTTCGGAACGATTCGCTCGGCAGTGGGTTTTGGTTTCCGAATGAGCCTGCCGTTCTTCGGTGACGCCCCGTTGGCTCTGGATTTTGCCGCGCCGATCACAAAGAATGATCAGGATCAAACGCAGGTTGTCAGTTTCTCGTTCGGCTTCTTCAGGTAAACCTCTGGCCCGTCCCGATACACTTCCTAGTAACAATCACCTAACTCTCCCTGGAAAGGACCCTCTAAAATGAAACGTTCACTCGCCATCTGTGCCTTCACCTTGCTCACGACCGTCAGCCTCATCAGCTTCTCAAACGCCAATCAGGCTGCCCCGGAGGCACCCGCCAAACTTGCACTGGCAAGCCCCAGCAAAATCTTTAAAGACATGGCAGAAACGCAGGATCTTCAGGCCAAGCTGAAGGAAGAAGCCAATCAGCTGCGTACGACCGAACAGCAGAAAAAGACGAAGCTCGACGATCTGAAGGCGGCGATCATGGCACTGAAGCCCGACTCGCCGCAGTTTGGCGACAAGCGCCGCGAGTTCATTCAGGCCCAGGCCGAGTTTCAGGCCTGGGGGCAGATCGCTCAGGCAGAGATGCAGGCCCGGCAAAAGATCCAGATCAAGTCGTTATTCGACAAGATTCAGATCGCCACGGCCCAACTAGCCCAGCAGAAGGGCTATGACCTGGTCCTGGCCGACGCCCGTCAGGAAATCCCCGAGAACCTGGAAGCACTGACGGTCGAGCAACTTCAGGGTCTGATCCAGTCGCGGAATATCCTCTTCGCGTCCCCGCGGATTGATATTTCCGATCAGGTGACTGCCCTTCTCGACACGCAGTACAAGTCGGGCAAGTAGGTCAGCGGCCCCGGATACTTCGCTCTCCCCCTTCCCCCGCCCTATCCCCCGGGTCCCCATGGCCAGTGCAAAGTTGAGTGAGATTGCCCGAACGTTGGGCCTTGCACTGCCGGCCGGGATCACGGTGGACCCGCTGATTAGTGGTGTGGCTGGCATCGAAGAGGCTGGCCCCGACCAGATCACCTTTCTTTCCGATCCAGCCTTCGCTCGTCGTCTGGGCGGATCAATGGCTGGCGCTATCATCATGTCGCGGAAGATTCGCTGGCCGCATGGTGCTGTCCAGCCGGCTGGAGTGATTTTGGTCGCTGATGATGCCGACCAGGCGATCATCACGGTGCTGAAACTATTTGCGCCCCCGATTCCACGCCCAACGGGGGTCGATCCGACGTCCGCGATCCACCCGTCGGCGAAGCTTGGGGCCAATGTTTGTGTCGGGCCCTTCGCCTTTATTGGGGCGAACGTCACGATCGGCGATGACACGGTGATCCATAGCCATGTCGTAGTTCAGGCCGACGTAGCCATTGGTAGCCACTGCGAGCTGTTTCCACACGTCGTGGTGCGTGAACGATGCACCATCGGCAGCCGCGTGATATTGAACTCCGGGTGCGTGATTGGCACGGATGGCTTTGGCTATCGGTGGGACGGCACCCAGCACGCGAAGGTACCGCAAATTGGGACAGTGGTTATTGGTGACGACGTCGAAGTAGGCTCGTGCAGTTGCATCGACCGGGCAAAGTTCGCCGCCACCGTCATCGGCAATGGAACAAAAATAGATAACCTTGTGCAGATCGGCCACAACGTGACCATTGGGCCGCATTGCATCATCGTGGGTCAGGTCGGTCTCGCTGGATCAGTGAAGATCGGCACGGGTTCCGTGCTGGGCGGTCAATCAGCGGTTCGCGACCACGTTACGCTGGGGCCGGGATCGATGGTAGGTGCGTGCTCGGCGGTTTGGGAAGACGTCGACCCCAAGCAGATGGTTTCGGGGCTGCCGGCGTTGCCACACCGACAAACCCTCAGAGAGCAGGCTGCACTTCGCCGCCTGCCGGATCTGCTAACTCAGCTCCGAAAACTGGAAGAAGAAGTCCGCAAGCTCCAGGCAGAACCACCTTGACCGGCTCAATCGTCACTGATGATGCCAAGGTCTTTGACCTTTTTGTTCAATGTATTGCGGTTGATACCCAAGAAGTCGGCGGTCTTTGTCTTCACGCCACCGCACTTGGCCAGTGCCCTTTCGATGAGCGCTGTCTCGATCTGGTCGATGACCAGTTGATAGACATGGCCGTGACGCGCTTCGAAGTCGATTAACGCCTGTTCCGCCAGATTTCGCGATATCGAGAGCGATGACTCCGCCTGCAAGCCGCCCTTACGTTGAGCCGCAAACATGCGGACAGTGAGCGGCAATAAGTCTTCTGTAAAGTCTTCGCCGCGAGACAGAGCCACCGCGCGTTCGATCGCGTTTTCCAATTCTCTGACATTGCCCGGCCATGGGTATCGAAGGAGTGTCCCGAGAAGGTCGCGACTGATTCGTTTCAGGGCGCGGTTGTTGGCCGTGTTGTACTTATCCAGAAAAAAGTCGATCAGTCGCGGAATATCCTCCCGCCGGTTTCGCAGCGGCGGGAGGTAAATCGACACTACGTTGAGACGGTAGTACAGGTCCTCGCGGAACCGTCCGTTGGCTACCGCCTCCTGAAGATCGATGTTGGTGGCAGCGATTGCGCGTACGTCGATCTTGACCGTTCTGGTGTCCCCGACCCGCTCAAACTCGCGCTCCTGCAAGACGCGAAGGAGTTTCACCTGCAGTTGCGGCTCCAGTGTTCCGATTTCATCAAGAAACAGCGTCCCACCGTCTGCGGCTTCGAATCGGCCCATCTTATCCCGGATAGCGCCTGTAAAACTCCCCTTCACATGTCCGAACAGCTCACTCTCCAGCAGTGTGCTTGTCATGGCGCCGCAGTTCACCCGAACAAACGGCTTGTCCCGTCGCGGCGAGTTGTAGTGGATGGACTTGGCAATCAGCTCTTTACCGGTGCCCGTTTCGCCAAGAAGGAGCACTGTGGCCCGGCTATCCGCCACCTGCCCAACCGTGGCGAATACGTCGTTCATTGCAGGGGCATCGCCGATAATATTTTCAAACCGGTACCGATCTCGGACGGCGGCCCGCAACTGCGCATTCTCCTCAAGCAGTTGCGCCTTGTGTCGCAACACCCGCCCCTGAAGCTTGATCGCCTGCGCCAGAAAGGCGCATACGACTTCCAGAAGTTCCTGCTCTTCGAGGAGCCTTGCTGCGACCACTGGAGGCCGCTCGACGGCTAAAACCCCAATCACTCTGCGCTCCAAAGTAATCGGCACGCAAATCAACACCTTGGCGCCAACGCCTCCACCAAGATCGGAAACGGTCTTAAGCTTGCCGGTCGCTGCAACTTGACCCACCGTACCCTCGCCGACCTGATATTCCGGCCGGAGCCCTCCCCTCGGTCCCGGCGTGAACGCTTCACAACGCAGCCTTCCCGAACTCTCATCCACGATGAACAGGCCGCCGTCGGCAAAGCCTAGCCGCTCCTGAAGCAACATCAGGACCTTGCCAAATGCGTCGTGGGAATCAACCGTTTCAGCGATGATGTCACCCATCTCCGAGAGCAATCGCAAAAGCGCCGCACGTGGATTGGGATTTCCGGTTGCTTGAGAAATGGGCACATCGCTAGGAGGCATGCCAAACAATTGTGCAGCCGCTTAGTTTGAAAGCAAGGGATGAGATGCACAATAATATGACACATTCTTGTGGTACGATGAAGGGCCGGAGCTGTCGATGAAAGATTATGCAGAAGAACGATTATGAGCCGCACAATCGACTCATCCTCTGTGATCGCTAAGCCTGACGGCTGGTCGTGGCTTCGTCGGCTGTTTGGGATCTCTGCCGACAGGGCAAAAGCTCCACCTGCGGCCAGCCAACCAGAATCTGCAGTTATCACGGCTGCCACACAGACGTTGGCTCTGGATGTGGAAGGGCTTCGCCAGCAGTTTGACCGGGTATCGCAGCAGCTGGATCAGGCGATGTGTGAGCTAGCCAAAAAAGACCAGGAACTCGAGGCGGCACGTCGGGAATCGTTGTGCGACCCGCTGACAGGTCTTTACAACCGTAGGGCAGCAGATGTACTGCTGGGCCGTGAGATCGCACTGGCGACACGCCACCAAGTGCCCTTTTGCATGGCCGTGATTGATGTGGATCACTTCAAACAGGTCAATGACACGTACGGGCACGCATTCGGCGATCAAACCCTCATCAGTGTCGCAGAAGCCATTAGACAATCACTGCGTAAAACGGACCTTGCCTTCCGAATGGGGGGCGACGAGTTTGTGGTGGCCCTTCCGCAGACCAACGTAGGCTCTGCGGCCGTGGCCATGGAAAAACTCCGTGCAAGCCTGACTGCGATCTGGGCCGGACACGACAGTGGCTTTTGCCCGACGTTGAGTGTCGGCTTGGTTCAGCAGTCGGCGCTGACTGAAAGCTGGCAGGCGCTGTTGCAATCGGCGGATGAAGCTTTGTACTGCGGGAAGCGGCGGTCGCGGAACTGCGTGTATGTACCGACACATTCCGCGGCACCGATTATTGCGACCGATGTGGCCGCGCCTATTGCTGCCAAGTAAAGCGGTGGTCGTCCCGTGGCATCGCAAAGGGACTTGTGGCGTAAGATCCCACCTGTGGCCGTCCAAGAACCCAACTCATCTGCCGCACCGCCAGCCCCAACTCCGGCCATCAACCACCTCTCGACGGTCACGCAACTGGGGGGCATCGGCGACGCCACGGCAAAGAAACTAGAAGTGCTGGGCATTAGGACGATTGGCGACCTGATTGCCTTCTTCCCGCGTGACTACATCTATGGCGCGGGGCGTCTGCTGACGCGGGACCTTCTCAATGGTGCGCTGGCCGAAGTCGCTGGAACGATTGTCGCAACCCATTACGTTCCAGGTCCGCGTGCCCGATTTGAGGCCACCCTTGAGGACGATAGCGGAAAGCTGGCGTTGACCTTCTTCAATGCTGCCTACCTACGAAAGGCTTTGACGCCGGGCATGGCGGTGATCGTCAAGGGTAAGATCGGATTTTTTCGGGGCCTGCCGCAGATGCAGAATCCCAAGTGGCGGAAGGCCGATGAGCCTTCCATGCCGGTCGGACCGACGCGAGCGGGCCCCTTGGTGGGGGCGGCACCGCAAGCCGGAAGTACCGCCCCGGGACTTGTTCCAATCTACGCGGCTACGAGTGGTCTGGATTCGGCTCGTATCGACCTGCTGATACAGAAGGCGCTAGCTTCGGGCGTCGAAATGCCCGACCCATTGAACGGATCATGGGTTCGAGTGCGTCGGTTGCTGCCGCTCAACGTGGCGTACAAACAGATCCACCACCCATCCAGCCGCCGGGAGGCCGCGCAGGCCCGTCAGCGATTTGTTTATGACGAACTGCTGACCATGCAACTTCGACTTGCCACTGCCCGTGTGGCAGCCTCAGGGAAGAGGTCTGCACCATCGCTCTTGTGCGACAAAACACTGGATGCCCGTATTCGTAGCCGCCTCCCATTCACCTTGACCGGTGCACAGGAGCGAGTCATTTACGACGTATTGCGTGACGTTCGAAGCGGCAGGCCGATGAACCGGCTGCTTCAAGGGGACGTCGGCTCGGGCAAGACTGCGGTAGCGCTCTACGCGATGCTCGTTGCGGTCGCCAACCGCATGCAAGCTGCCCTGCTGGCACCGACCGAGATCCTTGCCGAACAGCATTTCGAAAACCTTTCGCAGTACTTGGCTGGCTCTTCAGTGAAGCTGGAACTGGTCACAAGCCGGACACGTCGGCGCGATGGTGAGCGGCTGGACAGGGCCGTACGAGAAGGGCAGGTTCACATCGCAATGGGTACGCAGGCTCTGCTTCAAGAGGACCTTGAGTTTGCGAATCTGGGGCTGGTGGTGATTGATGAGCAGCACCGGCTTGGGGTCCGCCAGCGGGCCGGATTGAAAGGAAAATCGGCAACGCCCCATTACCTGGTGATGACAGCTACGCCCATCCCACGGACACTCGCGCTGAGCTATTTTGCTGACTACGACCTTTCCATGATCGATATGCTTCCGCCCGGCCGCAAGCCTGTTTTCACCCAGGTGATGCCCGGGATTCGCACAGATGAGCTTTACGACCTCATCAGGAAAGAGGCTGGGGCAGGTCGGCCGAGCTTCGTGGTTGCGCCTTACATCGAAGACCAGATCGACGATGCTGGCGGGAGAAAAGCGGGGGTAGAGACACTCGCCAAGTTTCTTACAGCCGGACCTCTCAAGGGGCTGAGGCTGGATGTGCTTCATGGGCAGCACCCGGCCGAACATCGCGAGGCTGTGATGGACCGGATGCGGAAGGGTGAGCTGGACGTACTCGTAGCGACAACCATCATCGAGGTCGGTGTGGACGTTCCCATGGCTTCGGTCATGGCGATTTTTGAGGCTGACCGGTTCGGTCTTTCGCAGTTGCATCAGCTGCGCGGACGCGTTGGCAGGGGTGGTCAGCAGGCTTACTGCGTCTTGATAAGCGATGCCCCCGGTGAAATCGCACAACAGCGTTTGACGGCCATGGTCAATACTGCAAGCGGCTTTGAACTGGCAGAGTTGGACCTAAAACTGCGCGGTCCCGGCGAGTTCTTTGGCACCCGTCAGCACGGTCTGCCTGAACTGAAACTGGCGGATCTTTCCGAGGAGACCGACTTGCTCCTCGCAGCCCGAGACGATGCACTGACGATAATGGCCGATGACCCAACACTCGAGCGCCACCAGGCGATGCGGGCTGCGATCATGACGCCGATTGCTGCCGACCTTCAATTGGCTGGGATCGGGTGACCCGGTCCAGGCTGGCGCGGACTTAGCCACGTTTGTCCGATCTGCTGGATGACAACCCGATCGGCGATGCTCGTCCGCATGAGGCGCTGACGTGGTTCGTCATCGGGTTCATGGCCTAGCCGGAATGTGCTGTGATGCATCGCGACAATGTTCTTGGCGCCCACGGACTCTGCAATGCTGGCAGCCTGTTCCGGCGTGGCATGAGCCGCGACGTAGGGGTCGTACGCACCTATTCCGAGGCAGAGCAGGTCGGTTGGGCCGATGTGGCCCAGCTCATCTGTTGCGGCTGTATCGCCAGCGAAAAGCACTTTGCGTCCGGCATGTTCCATCAGGAATCCGCAGTGCCCGCGCCACGTGTCCACAAACATCCTCGCACCCCAGTGGTTCGTCGGGACACTTGTCAGGCGAATCGCGTCAATATCGACAGAGGCACCGTGGACCAGCTCGATGTGTCGCGCAAAGCGCAGCGGCCTGACCAGATCACTCAGGCCCGAACACGTTACCAGCGTGCTCCGCTTACTCAGTCGGTGGAGGCTGGGCAGATCGAGATGATCAAAGTGGCTGTGGGTGAGTAGGACGATATCAATCGGCGGCAAGTCACGGATGGAAATGGCCGGTGCAGCGATCCGCTTGGGGCCAACCTGTACACCCAAAATGTGCGGACCTACCCGGTCTGAAAAAACGGGGTCAGTCAGAATGGTTGTCTGGCCTATCCGCAGCAACACGGTAGCATGGCCGATCCAGCACGCGCCCATGTCAGATGACAGCAGCGCATTCAGGTCGGGTACCAACGCTGGACGAGGCGGAGTGGCGAACCAAGAACTGTAGTGGACTCGTCCGCGCCCACGGGTCCAAGTATCCGCCTTCAGGAGGATCCGCGGATGCTTCTTGATAAAGTCGGCGAGGAGGCGCCACGTCAACTCCGCCATGTGCCACCTTCGCTGAATGCATCAAGAACTATTGGAAAGTGGCTGGAGGCGTACACCGCAAGCCGATCTGTCTCTAGATGCACACTCCACCGGGTTCGAGGGGCGTCCAGCCCGTCGGCGACAAACCATGCGTCAGCAACGGTCATCGCCCTGACGGTAGGGTAGGTTGGGCCACCGGCGTACAGCTTCCATCCGGGAAGGTGTGCAAGTTGTTTCTCACCGGAGACTGCCCAGACTTTGATCCCATGGTGTTGAGCAGCACCCGCCGGTGGTTGCTGTTCTGAAGCAGCAAAGTGAAACCCATCATCCATCGAAAAGACCGTGAAATTCTCTATATGCGACCACGCAGCCTGCCGCACAGCGTGGATGCTCAGTACACCAAATGGGCCGACTCTGACACCGTGAAATTCTGGGCCCAGCCGGACTTGAAGCCGCTCCCAGACCTCACGATCTGTGCACTCCGCCAGGACATAGGTGTCAGCATGCTGCGCCAGAAGCACCTCCGCGATCGGGTCAGCACGGCCTATGCCGCCATTCCACAGGTTTAACAGGACAAGCCGATGCGAGTGCGGTTCTTGAACCCCAGGACACTGGTTATCGGTCGTTACTAAGGCTGGCGAGAAGTCACTCACGATGGCGGTCAATTGTAGGTCATTAGGAACCGCAATGCTCAAGAGTTCACCGGCAGGACAGGTTGACTCGGCAAGGCGGGCCACAGGGTGAGGAGATTGCCATGAACGATGCAATGCAAGAGAAGGTCGAGCTGCTGGATGTATTGGACGCGGAGGACGACTGGCTGATCGATCTCGACCAGACGCCCATCGACTTTCGACTCTGTTTCAAGCTGGGTTGCGTCGATGCCATTCGACTGGGCTGCATACCGGTGCGAAGAGCCGGCGCTGAAATTCTGGTCGCCGTAATGTCCCACACCCGCGAGCAGGCCATAGCAGAGCTTCCCTGGTTGTTGCACTCGCCGATAAGGCTGGTCGTCGTGGACTGCGCCACGATCGCCCGTGCGATTCAACAGGCTTTCTCTCCGCTGGATGCGTCTTACGCAGTGGCCAGCTAGCCTCGGGAAGCCCTCTTGCGTGGCATGGCAATAGGCGATGCTGGGCCGGGCGCGAAGATCGGTTTAAGCAGCTTGATCCGCTCGGCAAGTTGCTGTTGTTGGGCGAAAATCTGCCGATTGACTGAATCAATCGCGCGCGAGTCGGCACGGTAGATATCGCCAGTCAGAGTCCGGGCAATCGCACTTTCGACTGCCCGCATGTGCGCGGTCTCCAGCCAGCCCGCCCGCTTGGTGACGAAAATGCCGCCGGAGCCAAGTGTGAGCAAACCCCAACGTGCGGGCAACTCGTCCTTTTTCACAATGTCCGGTGGGGCAAGGACGTAATGGATGTTGGCCATCGGGTGAATCAAGCACGAATCAAACTTGCCTAGCTTGGCCATGTAATTGCGGCGGCCACCACGACGGCGCCTTTGCGCCGCTTTGACGTCAATCGCCATTCGCATCTGCCCGTCATCCGAGAGATCACGGAGAAAGTCGGAGCGGGTTGCTTTACACTCGATGAAGCAGGCTTGCGGCAACTCCTTCTGGACAAACAGGTAGTTCATGTTCGGCCGGAACACACCCGTGCCAACCGCATCAATAATGCCTAGAGGCGAGAGCCTGACCTCGGCCGCGATGCAACGGTATCCCATCCGATGCATCCACCGGCACGCCTCGCGTTTTAGAAGTTTATGCAGATCAGTTTCACCGGCCATGGCACTTCCCTGTGCAATCAACGGACAATTGTAGAGTCGAGCGGTTCATGGCTCAAACGGGGTTCCCCGACGTGCCACATCAATGACACGGATGACTTCGCGCGCCTGTTCCAGCGTAACAGGAAACTTCGTTCCGTTTCGCAGTGTCTGATAAATCTCGACCCAGAAGTTTGTTTGAGATGCGGGCTGGACCGGGCCAGTTTCATCGATCCACAAGTCCGCATCGGCCACGCTTTTGTATCGCTTGTCTTCCTGGCCGGGTGTCTCTGCCGATGCGGATATTGGCCTCTTCGGTGGCGTTCGCAGGTAACGAAGACGAGCCACATCACCATCGATCGAAAGGGCCCCGCGCTCGCCTGAAATGATCCATGCCGGTTGCTTGATGCTGGTGGCCCCAGAAATTTCAATGTCCACAACCGTTCCGGTGGGCCCTCGAAGCAGGAGTTTCACGTGGTCCTCCGCGTCACCGCCAGCGGCAATCAACTTTAGATCGGCCCATATATGTTCGGCCTTACCACCGCTGAGCCGGAGGCCCCAATCGATGACGTGTGGACCCCAATTCAACAACTGGCCGCCGCCACATCCCTTCAGCGTCTGCCAGTCTGTCCGCTGGACGTACTCGCCTACGCGAAGTTGCACTAGGTGAATTTTCCCAAGCTTACCCGATGCAACCACCTCGCTAGCCAGCACAAACGGTGCATCAAACCGCCGATTGTGCCGAGCAAACAGGCGCCCAGAGGCTTTTGCCGCCACTTTGAGCAGGCGGTCGCAATCGACCAGGGTGGTCGCCATGGGCTTTTCAACGACCACATGCTTACCAGCTTTCAGCCCCGCAGCCGCCAGTTCCACGTGAGTGTCAGACCGGGTCGCGACGACAATAAGTTCTATCTTTGGGTCGGCCAGCAGGGCCTCATACGAGGAATGCACGGTGGAGCCGTAAAGATCCGCCAAGGCCTGTGCCCGGTCGGGAATCAAGTCAAAGGCGGCCGTGATCCTGAATGTCGGGAGAGAGCCTACTTCATTGCGGATACGGCCAAAGCCCGTCCTGCCAATGCCACAAATACCGATACGTACCGGATCCATCTTCGCTTTTTTTGAAGCAGGGCTCACGCGTTGCGACTCTCCATCCGTGTTCATCCTTGGCGGGCGATCCATGCCGCAGACCGCCCCCCGCCATTGGAAGATACCCGCCATGACGACGGGAGGAAAAGCATACCGACTACCCCGATAACTTGACACAACGGCCGTGATGCCTAATGTGTAACTAACGATCGCGGGGTAGAGCAGCCTGGTAGCTCGTCGGGCTCATAACCCGGAGGTCGGAGGTTCGAATCCTCCCCCCGCTATTGCCGGGCCGGTTGCGAAAGCAGCCGGCCCTTTGGTTTTCAGGGAACGCCGCCGAGAGACCTCGGCGGCGTTTTCGCGTTTTGGCCCACGTCCCGCGAGGTTTGGCGACGTGGCCCAACGCGGGCCGGGTCTCTGCCCGTCCTCCCGCCATAACCGGCGACCGCCCGTCCGGGAGCCCGCGGGGCCGATTTGGGCCCAAAGTCTCTCCAGGTCTCTCGTAGCCCCGGTCGCGGGTTAAGAGGTGATCTCGACCGCGTAGAGAGCGCAAGCCCGACTGTTGCGATTCCGATGATCGTGTTGTGGTGCTCCGCTCGCGCGCTGCCGGTTGATGGCGCGCAGGCCGCGCGGCGTTTGCATAAAGGGACCCAAGACGACGCCGCGATGGTCGCGGCGCGAGCGCTCACTTCACCGGAGCACGGCGTGACCTCATCAAGAAGACCCGAGAGCATGACGCCCGCAGAGCGGGAGGCCGAGATCGCCAGCATTCTGGCTCGAGGCGTGGTCCGCGCTGTCCGTGCGACGCGGGGCAGCCCGAAGGCGACACAAAGCGACGACGGCGAGCATGCCAGAAGTCTCGGCGATCGACTTGAACTCTCGCCGGATGCCGCCCTCAGTGTCGCAACGCGGCCCGCGGGGTTAAGGCTCGGAGCCGATGCGATTGAGGAGATTCCATGTCCGACACGATGCAACGACAACTCGACGACCTAGGCAAGATGACGACCGGAGACCTCGCGGTGCGGTACGAGGAACTGCACGGGCATAAGTGCCGCACTCGCCACCGCGCGTACTTGATCCGCAAGATCGCGTGGCGGATCCAGGCCAACGCGGAGGGCGGCCTCAGCGAGCGGGCTCGGCGACGGGCGGCAGAACTGGCCGACCTTGCGGAGGTCCGAGTGATGGCCCCGAAGGCAACCATCTGCCCGCCCCAGCCCGGACCCGGCTGTACAACGACCCGCTCGATCCGAGGGGTTGAAGACAGTGACGGCCGGATTCCGCCTTCCGGTTCCGCCATCGTCAAGGAATACAAAGGCCGCTCGATCCGGGTCGTGGTCCTGCCCGATGGCCAGGGATTCGACCTTGACGGCGAGCGATACCGGTCGCTGTCGGCGATCGCCAAGAAGGTGACCGGCACGCACGTCAACGGGTTCCGGTTCTTCGGGCTGCAGGAGAAGCCATGACAAAGCGAGCCCGCACCAACACGATCGACGGCGTGAGTTCCGGCGTCGCTGGCGAGAAGCGCCGCATCAGGTGCGCCATCTATACCCGCAAGAGCAGCGAAGAGGGGCTCGACCAAGAGTTCAACTCGCTGGACGCCCAACGCGAAGCGGGCGAGGCCTGCATCGCAAGCCAGAAGAACGAAGGGTGGATTTGTCTCGCCGAGCGATACGACGACGGTGGGTTCTCCGGCGGCAGCATGGAGCGGCCGTCCCTGGAGCGGTTGCTGCGCGACATTGAGGCCGGGAAGGTCGACTGCGTGGTCGTCTACAAGGTGGACCGCCTCAGCCGATCACTTCTGGACTTCGCACGCATCATGGAGGCGTTCGATCGCAAGGGCGTCTCATTCGTCTCGGTCACTCAGCAGTTCAATACCACGAGCTCGATGGGGCGGCTGACGCTCAACATCCTCCTGTCGTTCGCCCAGTTCGAGCGTGAGATCATCGGCGAACGCATCCGCGACAAGATCGCGGCCCAAAAGCGCCGCGGCAAGTGGGCGGGCGGAGTGCCCGTTCTCGGCTACGACGTCGAACGGTCGACCGGAAGCCCGAAGCTGGTTGCCAACGCCAAGGAGGCCCCCCGCGTCCGCGAGATCTTCCAGATGTACCTGGACAAAGGCTCGTTGCTGCCCGTGGTCACAGAGCTGACGCGGCGTGGTTGGGCGAACAAACGCCGGATCACGAGAAAGGGAGCGACCAAGGGCGGCCGTCCGTTTGATCGCGCCACGCTGTACGTCCTGCTCACCAACCCGGTCGTGACGGGGAAGATCGTTCACAAGGACCAGATCTACGACGGCGAGCACGAGGCGATCGTCGAACAATCACTCTTTGACCGGGTCCAGCACCAGATGCACGAGAACGGCCGCACGGGCGGTATCGAGGTCCGGAACAAGTACGGCGCGCTCCTGCGGGGCCTCCTGCGGTGTAAGTCCTGCAACTCGGCGATGACCCACTCGTTCTACGGGCGCGGTGGTCGGTTCTATCGCTACTACCGCTGCATCCGGGCGATCAAGAGCGGAAGCCAAGCGTGTCCGGCGAGAACGCTGCCGGGCGCGGAGATTGAGCGTGTCGTGATTGATGAGATTCGGTCCCTCGGCGAGGATCGCGGCCTGCTTGACCAGGTGCTCGCAGAAACGCGGACCACCGTCGACGAAGAGGGCGCGAAGCTGCGCCAGGAGCGCGGCGAGCTCCTCGCATCCCTCAAGCGACTTGACAAGGAGTTGCAGGAGTTGATCGCGGATCCCGCCCCAACCCGGACGGTCACGGCAAGGCTCGCACAGGCGCACGAGCAGATCGCCGACTTTCGCCGTCGCCTGGGCGAAGTCGACGCCCTCATCGCGTCGACTGATAGCGCTGGTATCACCCGCGACGAGGCCCGCAAAGCTCTGAAGGAGTTCAACAGCGTCTGGGCCAACCTATCGCCCCGTGAACAAGCCCGCGTGTTGAAGCTGATCTTCGCCACCGTCGAGTATGACGCCAACGCGGCCACCGTGGCCGTGACGTTCCGCCCCACCGGCATCGCGGCGCTGTGCCGAGGCAAACTCCAGGAGGTCGCATGACCACGGTCGTACGCCCGCTCCACTTCGTCCGGCAAGGCAAACGCACCAAGGCCGTGTCCGCCCCGAAGGCGGCCAAGCCCGCCCGCCCCGCCCGGGTGCCCCGCGTGGCCCGCCTGATGGCGCTGGCGATTGAGTTCGAGAAGATGCTCCGCAAGGGCGATGTCGGCGACCACTCCGAACTGGCCAGGCTGTGCAATGTCACGCAGCCGCGTATGACCCAGATCATGAATCTGCTGCACCTGGCACCTGACGTGCAGGAAGCTCTCCTGTTCTTGCCACCGGTCGTGCATGGGCATGACCCAATCACCGAGAGGCACCTGCGCCACATCTGCGGTCGACAATCATGGTCATCGCAGCGGAAGGCCTGGCGCTCGTTCTTGGGGCGTCTCAACACCGACGCCAGTACGGACAGGACCGATGTTGGTGCGAGCCTGCGCAACAGCAATCGCAATTGAATCAGACCTATTCGGTCCAGCTCTCTGCACCCAATGGCAGTTCATTCAGCTCTGCCCGAGCCTCCCGCCAGGTCGGATAGTTCTTATCCAAGAGCGCGACGAACCGCTCACTGTGGGTCGGCTCGATCAAATGCAACATCTCATGCACCACGACGTACTCCAACAGGTCCTTGGGCTTCTTCACCAACTCAGTGTTCAGGCGTATGTGTCGCGCCCGATGGTTGCAGCCACCCCATTTGGTTTTCATCCGCTGCAGGAAGTAGCCCGCCACCTCGACACCGAGCCTCGTCTGCCACTTGCGGATCAGTGCGGGTATCGCCTCGTGCAAAAGCGACTTGTGCCATTCGTGCATGACCTCGGCACGCTTTAACTTCGTGCTTCCCGGACGAACGACAAGCGTGATGCGTCGATGGTCGAGCTTCACCCCAGGCTTCGAATCCGCTTCGACAATGGCCAACAGGTATCGACGGCCCCACAAATAATGGCTCTCCCTGACGACGAATGCACGCGGCGTTTCCCGGGCCTGCCCTTTGAGCTTCGACTGTTTGTCCCGAATCCAGGGGAGCCTAGAGACGGCGTAGGCCCGAGCCACGTCTGGGCGTGTTGCTTTTGGTGCCACGAGCGTGACACGACCGCTTGGCGGATGCACGGACAAGTGGACGTGCTTGACGTCCTTCCGCGTCACCGCGATCGACAAATCACCAATCTGGAGCGTTTCGGCCATCAATACCCCGGTTGATTCTTGATGATCTCGAAGACCGCCTGCGTGGCGGCGCGATCACGGTTGAGAATTGGGAAAAGAGCGTTCAACAACTGACGTTCCCGAGTATCGTCTCCCTTCCATCCCGCCGGAGCACGCTCGCGAACAGTGAGGTCAATTTCCAGAGCCAGTGCGGCACATTCATCCTCGCCGGCGGGACACTGGAATGTTGTGGCAGGGATCGTGGCGAGGTTGTTGTAGAGATTGACCGCCTCAGGCTTTCCATACAGCGACGCGGGCACCCCCTGGTCGGATTGCTTCGAGGCAAGCCGTTTCACGAGCGCCTCGGCCTTCCGCAGGAACTCCTCGTACGCAATGGTGTCCGCTCGACTCTGCTTGATCAGGTCCTCCAACAGAAGCGACATCTGCTCGTAGAAACGGGGGTCTGTCAACTGGTCCCGGATGATCGTCTTGCGGACGTTGTTGATGATGCCTTCGGCGATCGAGTTCTTCGACAGCTTGCCCTTCTCGTTGAGTGCCTTGGCGATGGCGTCGTGTATGCCGGTTTTGATGATCAAGTCCGTCAACGACATCTCGCCCAACTCGCCCAGATCCTTCGCCGCGTCGGCCTGGATGTAGGTGTTCAGGAGATGGCGCATGTCGGCCTCGTAGGGCTTGATGTCCAACTCCTCACCAGAGTGCCGTTTGATGGCGGCGCGGATGTCGCTGTAGAACTCGACCTGCTTCTGGAGCGACTCGGCTTCGGCATCCGTGTACCCGGCATCAATGAGGTCCGAGGCGATCGCCGCGAACGCGCGGACGAATACAGCCACGGCCTTGTAGAGCGAGACGCGAAGCGGTTCGGTGTCGGCGAGGCCCGTCGGGTCGGCGGCATCCCCGCAGAAGAAGTGAAGATACTGCTCCATCTCCCGTGGCGGCACGACCGGGTCGCACAGATGCTGGAGCATCTCGTGGGCGGCATCAAGCTGCTTCTTGCCCTCTGCCAGCCAATCCTTCAGGTGGACGTTGTTGTCGCCACCACAGCCCTGGTCGATATCCAGTTCGTCCGAGCTGTAGACCGCGATGGCCTGCTGGACATCACCGAAGAGCTCCTTGAAGTCGACGATGTGGCCGTAATCCTTGTCGTCGCCGTCAAGCCGGTTCGTGCGGCAGATCGCCTGGAACAGGTTGTGGTCGCGGAGTTCGTTGTCGAGGTAAATGTAGGTGCAACTCGGGGCATCGAAGCCCGTCAGGAGCTTGCTCACGACGATCAACAGCTTCATGTTGGCCGGCTCTTGAATGAACCGGCGCTTTGCCTCGTCCTCGTACTGCTTGGTCGTCTGCCCGTTGTTGAGGACGTGCTGTGTGTAGGTGTCGAACTTGTACCGCTCGTCGCTGTTGGCTGGCTCGCGCGAGATCGCGTTGTGATTCGGCTCGTAGGACGTGATGATCCCCACGTACGACCCGAATGGCGTGTTCTGGAACAGGCGGTAGTAGTGGCAGGCGTCGTAGATCGACGCCGCGACGAGGATCGCCGTGCCACGGTCGTTGTTGAGGCGGGGCTTGAGGCTGAAGTCCTCGATGATGTTGGCGATGATGCGCTGCTTGCGCTCGCCCGCGCTCATCAACTCCTCCATCGTGGCCCATCGCTTCCGCAGCACGGCCTTCTGGAAGTTGTTCAGCGTGCGGGTCTTCTGCTCGAACCACCGATCGATCGCATCGCGCGAGGTCATCCGCTGTGGAACATCGCGGGCCTCGTACTTCAAGTCCAGCACGACCTTGTCGGCGACAGCCTCGTGGAACTTGTACGTGTGGATGTACGTGCCGAAGACGTCTCGCGTCATCAGCTTATCCTTGCGGAGCAAGGGCGTGCCCGTGAAGCCGATAAAGATCGCGCTGGCGAGCCAACGCTTCATCTGCTTGTTCATGTCGCCACCCTGCGTGCGGTGGCACTCATCGACAAACACATAGAACCGTCCAGTGACGGTCGGCGGCGGACCGGAGAGGTCCGTCGAGTCGAACTTGTGGACGAGGGCGCAGAGCAATCGTGGCGCTGGCGCCCCGAGCTTCTCGACGAACTCCGCCCGCGATGTGATCCGGGGCAACGGTGAGTCCGGGCCAATCACGCCTGCGTTCTTCATCACCCCCACAATCTGCTTGTCGAGCTCGTCGCGGTCGGTGATGACCAGAATTCGGGCATCGGGGTCGTGCTCCATGAGCCACTTGGCAATCAGCACCATCAGGATGCTCTTCCCGCTCCCTTGCGTGTGCCAGATCACGCCACCCTCGCGTTTGGCGATACGTTCCTGGGCGGCCTTGACGCCGAAGAACTGGTGCTGCCGGGGCACCTTCTTCTGACCTGCGTCGAAGATGATGAAGTTGCGGATGAGGTCCAGCAGGCGGACCTTGTTGCACAGTTGTGCCAGCGGGCGATCGAGCAACGCACCGGCGGCGGGAGCGGCTCCATCCGTCGCGGGGGCCTCATCCTTCCACTCGACAAAGAACTGCTCGGGAGTGCCCGTGGTGCCGAAGCGAAGGCCTTGCGAATCACTTCCGGCGAGCACGATCTGGACCGTGCTGAAGAATGCCTTGTTGAAGATCTCTTCCTGATTGGTGATCAACTGGCGCACGCCGTCCGCCACCTCGACGGAACTGCGCTTGAGCTCGATCACGGCGACGGCAATCCCGTTCAGATACAACACCAAATCCGGGCGACGCTCGTATCCACCACGGAGCGTGACCTCCTCGGCAACGGCGAAGTCGTTCTTGTCGGGATCCTGCCAATCGATCAGATGCACCGTCTCGTGGGCTGCGCCGGCCGCTATCTGGACTGGCACTCCATACCGCAACAACTGGTATGTCCGCATGTTGGCCTGGTACAGCGTGACGCCCGTGGCGTCGGCGGCGGTCAGGAGTTTTTGAATGGCGGCCGAAATGTGCGCAGCCGAATACCCACGAGCGGCGAGGTTGGCACGAAGCAGCTCCACCTCGATCGGGCGGTTGTTCTGGCGTTTCTTCCAATCGCCGAGGTGGCGATAGCCCAGACAGTCCGGCCGCGAAGTGTCGGAGAACAGCGCGACAACGCGGTTCTGGGTGCGGCGCTCGGAACGGGCGCGGGGAGAGTCAGACATGGGTTCTCCCCTTGTGGGCTTGCGGCCGAAGAGTCTCCGGCAGATAGAGCGGGTGGACCGGAGTTCCGTCCTGCGCGAGCCGCAAGTAGCACAGTTCCGGGTGATGAGCGAGGAGGGCTACGACTTCCGGGCCACGTCGCCGCAGGGCCTTGGGAGGTTGGCCATATGCGAGGACGACCGTCTTAGCCTCGGCCGCCATCTGCAAAATCATCCGGTCATTCTCCGGGCCGACGGGATCGACCACGTCCAGCAACTCGTTCTTGTCGGTGGCCCGGTACGCGTGAACATTCCCAACGAGCTGCCCACCAAATCCCCAAGCGCGTGCAAACTTCCCCGTCTTACGCAGGGTCGGGTCGCTGAACTCTGTGCACGCCACGCTCGGGTTCATGAGTAGCCACAGGACGAGAGGTTTGGCCGTGTCCCAGATCTCTCGCAGTTGGTAGCGATACCGCTGACACTCTGAAAAGTCGGCGATGACGGCGGAGTCTGCTGGCCAGGGGGGGCGGACCTTGCCCCCAGCGTCGTGTTTCGGGATGGCGAGATTCATGCGGTCGCTCCTTGGGTGTCAACCAAGCGTGTCCGCCCTGTGAGCAGTTCCTGCATCATGGCCTGCTTGAGCAGGCGGGTCTTATCGCGGCGGGCTTCGAGAGCGGCGATCTCCGCACTCACGTCGCCCAGCACCTCTGCGATTGCGACCTGCTCGCGTTGAGTCGGGTAATGGAATTCCAGCGATCCGATGCTGCTCGGCCGGAGATTATTGATGCTTGAACCCGCCAGGAGGAGATTGATGTAGTTGCGGTACCTCGCGGTATGGAAGAGGTAGAACACAAAGCCGGGATCTGCCAGTGACGGCGCGGTTCTGAAGCACCCCATGAACGCGCCAAATGTGTACGCGAAGCCGTCCTCAATCGAAAATACACCCGCCTTGCCGACCAGCGCCTTACTGCCGTTTGCCATGCAGATGAGAATGTCGTTCCGTCGCATGAGCTGCGGAGAAGCGACCCGATTGGAGTTCACAAACTGCACATCGGTCGTATTGACGGTTGCATCCTGAACGTTGTTCGCCCGCAGTAGCCGAGTCGTGAGTGGCGTGTCGCGGGGCGAAAGGTCACTATCACCGTCATAGGTGACGCCTCGCAGACAGCGGCCTGCGTGTCTGAGGGGTTTCGGATCCCACTTGTCTGTAAACCCCGGCAGACGTGTGCGGCCGGTCAGGAGTTGCTGCATCGCGGCCTGCTTGAGGTCACGCTTCTTGGCGATGAGCCGGTCCAGACCGTCGAGGAGCGCGTCCACGTCGGTCAAGGCCGTGGCGATGGCGCATTGCTCCACGCTTGGGGGTCGCGGAATCGGGACGCTCACAAACTTGTCGCGAGGAAGATGGGCGATGCTCGTCTGCGTTACATAGTTAGCAAACATGCCGCGCTGAGCCCAAAGGTGCAGGACAGCAACCATCAATTTCGCGTCATAGTCGCCGCGTGGCCGAAGCCGGTGAAGTGCTTTCTGGTAATAGCACTCCTCGATCGGAGCGTTCCAGATGGCGGCCCGTCCAACCTCGCCACCCTCGCAGACCAGCAAGTCGCCCCGCTCAAGGCGGAACCTGCGAAGATCGCTTGGCGACATCGGGACGGTTGGGAGGTCGCTGACATCAATTCGGTCCCACTGAACGGCCTTGTTGCCGACGTACGGCTTTGGAATGCCGACGTTCGAAGCAGCGTCAAGCATCTTCCCGAGCTTTACCGAGAACTCGACGCCGACATTGGATACCTGCCAATCCTCCGGGATCACGCCAACGTCGGACTGCTTGTACCCGGGCTTCAGTTCCACGTCGCCCCCATCCTCTTGAGTTGGGCATCTACGCGGGCGCTGAGCGTGGCCACCTCCACCGTGAGCGCGGGCAGCGGCGCGGCGTATCGCTCAGCAAGTTCACGAATGCGGCCGGTCAAGGTCTGCGACACGCGATCAAGCTCGCCCTGCACCGCGGCCGACAAGTGCGTCATCCATTTGTCATCGACGACGAGCGTTTTGATCTCGGCCTCGGTGAGGTTGGGATACTTGGAGTCGATCTTCTGGTCGAGGTCTTCCTGGGCGGCTTTGCGTTTCGCCTTTGTCTCCGTCTGCTTTTCCATCAGGTCGGCGTAGGCGGTCAGGACCTTGCGTTCGTCCTCATAGACCGGGTCCTCGCCGATCTCCTTCAAGCGTGCCTTGACGGCCTTGGCGGCGATCTTCTGCTTGTCACCCTCGCCCTCGATGACCTCGGCAAGGAGGCCCTCCTCGCCACTGTTTTCCTCCATCATCTCGGTGAGTTGTTGCTCGATGGTGGCGAGCGCATCATCGAGTTTGGCGATGATCTCCCGCTCTTTCACGAAATACTTGGCGACAAGCAACGGCGCGGGCACAAGGTCGGACTTGAAGCGCCGCTTGCCTTTGAGATAGTCGTGGTCCTCGGGCCAGACGAGCTTGTTGTCCTTGTTCTTGACCTGCTTGATCTCGCGCGGCTGGGCACCCTTGACCCAACCGTCGGCGGAGATCAAGTACGTGTCGTCCTGCATCGTCTGGGCCCAGTAATCCATCAGATGTTGGTAGATGTCGTAGGCGTCGAGCAACGCGGACTTGCGGAACGTGGCCAAAAGGTCTTCCGAGATGTCTTCGATGAGTGCCTTAGGATGGGCGTCTTTGTCGAAGCCGGTGAGTTTGGGCGTGCTAGTCTTTCGCCACGCGCCGAAGAGTTGGGTGGCCTTTTTGTTGAAGGTGGTGAACTCATCATGCCCGAAGATTGATGGCTTTACCTGCGGGAGCGGGAGACGAATCCGAACGTAGCCGGGACGGCCGGCGGACTCGAAGAGCGTGGCCCGCACGCTGGGGAGCACTTTCCAGTAGCGTTCAAGGGCGTCGATGTCACGATCGGGGATACCGCCGCGGAGGTGGCCGTCGATGTCCTGGATGTCCTCGGGTTCCGAACTGTCGATGTATCGGGGCAAGTTGAGGTTGAAGTCGTTCTTCGGATCGGCGATCTCGTCGAAGCGAACCATGCGGGCGAAGCCGGGGAAGTCTGCCTGTTTGGTGAAGACATCCACGATCTTGTGGACATCCTGCTCACGCAGGCGGTTCTTAGCACCCTGCTTGATGAAGCCCTTGGAGGCATCGATCATGAAGATGCCCTTGCGGCCGGGGGCGTTCTCTTTGTCCAGGACGAGGATGCAGGCGGGGATGCCCGTGCCATAGAAGAGGTTGGCGGGCAGGCCGATGACACCCTTGAGATATCCAGATTCGACGAGTTTGCGGCGGATGACACCCTCGGCGTTGCACGGAAGAGCACGCCGTGCGGCAAGATGCAGGCGGCCTTTCCGGTCGACTTCATCGATCGGATGATGTGCAGGAGATACGAGTAGTCGCCCTGGCGCGCGGGTGGCTCGCCCCATGCGAACCTCTGGTAGGGATCGCGGGACGGCGTGATGCCCGTCGTCCAGGTCTTATCGGAAAATGGTGGATTGGCGACGACGTAGTCGTACGTGCGGAGCTGCTCGCCGTCCTTGAACTTCGGCGCGGCGATGGTGTTGCCGGAGAGGATGTTGGCCGTCGGGAAGTCGTGCAGGATCATGTTCATGCGGGCCAAGCCCGCGGTGGTCACGTCCTTCTCCTGGCCTTCGAGCGTGATGTGCTTTCCGGCCTGTGCCGCGA
>JBBRQG010000002.1:0-341911 GCA_038226785.1 Tepidisphaerales bacterium
AGGAGTACCCACATGCCTTCCTATCGCAACCCCACCGTGCCCACAGCCCGCGAGATCGCCTGGCTCACATCGCTTGCCCAACCAACGGTCTCCACCCAGAGTGTCGGTGCCGTTGACTCGCTATCCCCAAACCCAGCCCCGCGAATGAGCCCAGTGAGCGAAAACACCGAACCAGAAGCTCCGCCGTGCCGCGCACTTCCCGCCCCGGCCACCTCACGCCATCATGCATCCATGACGACTCGTCACCTCATCGCTGCGGCCTGCCTCGTGGTCGCCGCTCTCTCGCCATTCGTCTCCGGCTGCTCGCAAAAGCAGGGCGCGGAAGAAGTCATTGTCTACTGCGGCGTGGACGAACCCTACGCCAGCAAAATCTTCGCTGACTTCGAGGCCGAAACCGGCATCCATGTCGCGGTGCAGTACGACATCGAATCCAGCAAGTCGGTGGGTCTGGCAGGTAAACTAGAGGCCGAACGCGACCACCCGCGCGCCGACGTCTGGTGGGGCGGGGAAGCCTTCCTGTCCGTCCGACTCGCCAGCGAAGACATCCTTCAGCCCTACGCCTCCCCCGCTGCGGCCGACATTCCTGCCAAATTTAAAGACCCAGGGGGCCGCTGGACCGGTTCCGGCCTGCGCGCCCGCGTGTTGGCCGTCAGCACCACCGGGCAGGTGCCTCCATTCCCCATCACCAGCTTTCAGGACCTTGCCGACCCGCGTCTCAAAGACAAAGTCTGCATGAGCCGCCCCACCGCCGGGGCCACCGGTGCCCACCTCGCCTCCATGTACGTCTTGCAAGGCCCGGAAAAAGCCCGCGATTTTCTAGGCAGACTTCAGGCGAACGGGATCGCCCTGCTCGGCGGAAATGCCGAAGTCGCCGATCAGGTCGGTGCTGGCATCTACGCGCTCGGCCTGACCGATTCCGACGACATCTTGAACACGCAAGCCAACGGCGGGAAGCTCAACATGGTCGTCCCTGACCAAAGCGGTGCCGGCACACTCGCGCTGCCGTCAACCGTCGGGCTGGTGACAGGCGCACACCACCCCGAGGCGGCCAGAAAACTTATCGACTACCTCGTCAGCCGCAAGACTGAGGAGAAACTCATCAAGTTGCACTTTTCCCGCTGGAGCGTCCGCGCAAGCGACGCCGAGGCCGATGCGATAAAAACCGTGACCGTCGACCTTGCCGCCGCCGCAAAAATCTTTGGGCAGGCGCAGCGCGAAGCAACGGCTATTCTTGAAGGCCGCCAGCCCTAGCCCACCCCTATGCCTGACTCTTACTCGCATTCGGTCCGCCGCCCGCTGCGGTCGGGTGCCGTCCTCGCCGGCGCTCCGGCCGTCTTGATCGTCACCATTTGCAGCGTGCTGCCGCTGGCGTGGATGTGCGTTGTGCTGCTGGCGAATCCACAGGTGCGCAGTGAACTCTGGCCGACGGTCTGGCGCACGGAGTTGCTGGGCCGCACGCTGGGCTACAACGCAATGGCCGCCATCATTGCCACCGCGATGGGCCTTCCCGCGGCCTTCGTACTCGGCCGTGGCCGGGGACTCCTGACGCGAGTGCTGTGGGTGGTGCTGCCCGCCGCATTGATTTTGCCTTCACTCTCCTATGCGTACGGTTGGTCGCAAGGGGTCAGAATCGTGCGGCCATTCCTGCAACCTTACGGCATCACCTTCCGGCCGAACGGCCCGGCCGATGTGTTCCGTTGCGTCTGGTCGCTGGGCACGTGGCTTTGGGCGGTGCCGGCCGTACTGGTGGGCCTGAGCCTGCGGCGGCTCGACAGCACAGTGCAACAGCAGGCCATGCTGGACGGTGCACTGCGCCGCGTGACGCTGCGCCAGTTGACCGGACCGATTGTGGCGTCCCTCGCCATCGTGACGATCCTGGCCACGCAGGAGTTTGCGGTCTATGAGCCCACGGGCATTTCAGTCGTGGCCACCGAAGTGCGGATGGTGTTTGATACCGGCTCGCCCAGTTCCGACAGCAACTCCATCGCAGCGCCGGGATACCTCGGCGGCGGCGCGACCTCGCCCGACCAGCCGGCGCGCGCGGCTGCGGCGGTGGCGACGGCGTTGCCGCTGGTGATCGTCACAGTGCTGTTGGCGATTCTGGCGGGGTGGGGGTGTTCGAAGTCGCTCGGCAGCGACGAGATTTCAACCGGTGATTGGCCGCGAACATTGGATGCGTCGCGTTGGACGGTGGTGCTGACCGTGGCGCTGGTGCTGGTGAACATCGGCGTGCCCGTGGCGGCACTTGTGGGCTCGCTGCGGTACGGGTTCCACCCAGCGAAGATCCTGAGCGAGTTCGCGCCGCAGGTGAACGGGGCGTTACTGGTGGGGACGCTGGCCGGGGGGCTGGCGGGGGTGGCTGCGCTCTTCGCGGCGGCACGATGGACGCGCGGGTTGCTGTGGTTCAGCGGGGCCATCTTTCTGGTGGGCGGGCAGTTGCTGGCGATCGCGTTGATCCGTATTTACAACCGCCCGCTGCTGGGGCTGGATCGATGGGTGTACGACTCGTGTCTGGTGACGGTGCTGGCGTACGTGGGCAGGTTCGGCTGGCTGGCGGTCGCGGCGGCTCGTGGCACGTGGACCGGGCCGTGGCGTGATTTACGGAACATGGCCGCGCTGGATGGGGCCGGTCCGCTGCGGACGGCGTGGTTTGTGGTCTGGCCGCTGGCGTGGCCCGTGCTGCTGGCCGGTGGGTTGCTCGTCGGTGCGCTGTCGCTAACGGAAGTTCCCGCCACCGTGCTATTGATGCCGCAAAAGCCGCAGGTGCTCACGCCGACGCTGATGACGTGGGTCCACATGGCCCGCTACGACTCGATGATCGAGGCCTCGCTGCTGATGATGGCGGTCGTCATTGTGCCCGCCGTGAGTGCGGTGCTGCTGACGTATGTCGGGCGACGTGTTTTGCGCCGATGAATGCAGCCAGCCGTTCGGTTGCGGCGTTGATGGATGACTTGATGACGCGGGTGGGGCGGATGCCTTTTTCGAAATCGGCCTGACGGGTGTGCAGGGTGCTGGTGGCGCGGTCGAAGCGGGCGTCGAGGCGGGTGATGAGTTTGTCGCCCATGAGGACGGGGAGTACGTAGTACCCGTGAACGCGCTTGGCGGCGGGGGTGAAGGCTTCGAAGCGGTAGTGGAAGTTGAACAGACGCAGGGCGCGGTCGCGGTCGCGGATGAGGGGGTCGAAGGGGGAGAGGAGGCGGGCTTCGGGTGGGGCATCGGGCAGCGCGGCCAGTTGGTCGCGGATGTTGTGGCTGGCAACCGAAAGGCGGCCGTCCACTTGAACGGGGGTGAGGCGGCCGGAGCGCAGGCCGGTATCGACCCAGCGGCGGACATCGGTGACGGGGACGGCCCGCCAGAAGTCGGCGATTTCTTTTGGTGTGGCCAGGCCGAGACGGGCGAGGGCGGTGTGGCAGGCCCATTCGAGGTGTTGGGCCGGAGTGGGTTTTTTGGCTGTCAAGGCGTCGGGGTGGACGCGTGTGGCGAGGTCGTAAACTTTTTCGAAGCCGTGGGCGTCGCCCCCGGCCGAGGTACGGGCGCTGACGGCCAGTCGACCGGTGCGCCAGAGATACTCCAGCGCGGCCTTGGCGGGTTTCCAGTTCCACCAACCCCCGCCGGCTTTTTTCTTGTCGGACTGGGCGTCTTCGAAGTCGCGCGACATCAATGGGCCGTGCTTGGTGATGCGGCCGAGAACCTGACGGATGGTTTTGTCGGCATCATCGCCCAGCCGCGAGATGTGCCAGCCGGAGGTCTTGTAGCGGTGAAATCGGTAGTGCCAGTGGGGGAAGTACTCGATGGGAATCAGGCTGGCATCGTGGGTCCAGTGTTCGAACAGGGAGCGGCTGTTGAGGCGTTTGAAGATGTCGGCACGGTCATAGTCGTTTGATCGGGTGTGGAGCGTGAGTTCGTGGGCGCGTTCGACGTAGTTGATGGAGTCGAGTTGGAGGAAGGCGAGCTGACGGATGATGTCGGGAAGAGACGGCGGGGTTGCTGGGCTATGCAGCAGCCCGGCGCCGGACATGAGGAGGCGACGGGCATCGGCCAGAGAGAGTTCGATATGCTGCGACATGACCTGAAGGGCAATCAGGATTCATCCGCCGATTCGGCTGACGAATTCTCGCCGGCCGGTGGCGAAGAGGGGTGGAAGGGTGGCGGGTAGATGGAACAAGGCACCGTCTTCGTTTTCTTCTGGGGGATCTGTGGGGGCGTGGCCGGTGGCGGTGGAGATGTAGATCTGGTCGAGGTTCTGGCCTGCGAAGGCGAGCGAGGTTACGCGGGAAACCGGGACGGGGATGATGAGGTCGAGTGTGCCATCGGGGAGGTAGCGGCGGATGGCGCTGCCGCCCCAGCGGGCGGAATAGAGGCGGCCGAGGGTGTCGGTGGTGAGGCCGTCGCAGGTGCCTTCGTCTTTGGTGGCCTGATGGAAGGTGCGGCGGTTGGTCAACTTGTCATTTTGGCTGTCAAGGTCGAAGGCGAAGATGGCGTTGGCGGTGGAGTCGGAGAAGTAGAGGGTTCTGTCGTCGGGGCTGAAGCCCATGCCATTGGCGCAGCCGGTGCCGCGGAAGAGGAGAGTGAGCTTGAGGTCGGGGGAGAGGTGGAACAGGCCGCCGGATTCGGCGGTTTTGCCGATGGTTCCGGCTAATACGCCGCCGGAGGGGAGGGCGCAGACGTCGTTGAAGCGGTGGGAGCCTTCGTCTTCGAAGGGGAGCAATGAGGTTTCGGTGCCGGTTTCCGGGTTGAAGAGGGCGACGTCGGTTTTGCGGAAGAGGAGGAGTTCGCCGTTGGGCTGGAGGGTGAAGCCGCCGACGGGTTGGCCGGAATATATCTGGCGGTGCTTGCCGGTGTCGAGGTCGAGTGTGAAGAGGCGGCCGGCTTCGATGTCGGACCAGAAGATGTCGTTGCGGTTCCAGTCGTAGAAGGGGCCTTCGCCGACCCAGCAGTGGTAGTTGGCGACGGCGGTGAGGGGGAGGTCGGTGGGAGAAACAGGGAGTGGCATGACGGAGAGGATAAGGGGGATTTGAGATTTTAGACGGTACACAGACAGGTACAGGTCTGACTTCGACAAGCTCAGTCGAGCCGAGTACCCGACCAGTGGCACCAGATGTTTGCCGTTGCCAGGTGCGATTAGCGCCGTCGGCGGCTGGCGAGGAGGCAAGTCCCCATTGCCGTCAGGCCCATGCCGGTGGGTTCCGGCACTGATTCGCCTGTGCGAAGTCCTGGGCCTTGCAGGGCGAAGGCGTTGTTGATCAGGAAGAAGTCGGTGTCATCGACCGTGCCGCTGTAGTCGAAGTCGCCGTTGATCCAGCCGCTCCGGCCGAGGGCGAACCCGTTGTTGGTCAGGAAGAAGTCCGTGTCGTCAACGTATCCATTGAGATCGGCGTCGCCGAAGTAGGTGAACTTGGCGAGGATGTCGCTGTCGGTGACGGGTACGCCGTCGAAGGTGGTGTAAATCGCGATTCCCTCGAAGTCATTCTGGATGACGCCAACGGCGTATCGCAGGAATACGCCGGCATCGGTTGCGGCTGTGCTGCTGGTAATTCCGTTGCCGGTGAAGAGACCCGATGGGCCATTCTGGCCGGCTCGTGCCATGTCGGAGAGGTCGGCCAAGTTGGCTGCCCCCCCGAGTACGACCATGTCGTTATTGGTCAGGTCGATCACGCCGTAATAGGAACGGCTGCCGAGTGCCGCGCCGTTGTTGGCGACTGTCAGGGATGAAAGGACGGTTACCGTTTTCTTTTTGCCAGCGGCTGTAGCGGGAACTGTGACGTTCGCTTTGGCGGCTAAAGCATCGGTCCCCGGCAATGCGAGGGCGATTTTGTCCAGCGTGCGCACGTTGGAGGCAGCGAGTGTGGTGGGGGCGAGTGAGAGCGCCCCTCCGGGATCGACCGAAACTGTGGCCGTGCCGGTCGCCGGGCCTGTTATTGTCCCGATGGCTTTGGCGGCGAGAGGGGTGTTGACGCGGATGCGAAGGGTCTCGCCTGAGTTGAATGTAAAGGCGGCGATTGTTCCATCAGTCTGGACGACGCCACGGGTGATGGTGCCGTTGGAGACGAAGCCTGTGGCACCGCGAAGGTCGGCGAGGGTAAGGTCGGCGGAAAAGAGGTTCGCATTGGTCAGGTTGGCGGAGATGAGGCTGGCCGAAGCAAGCCTGCAACTATACAAAATGGCGCTGGTGAGGTTTTGCGATGCGAGTGGGAAGCCGGTCAGGTCGTTGCCAGCGAAATTGATTCCAATGAGGGAATGATTTTTGTAGCTGGTCGTCACGTCAAGTTGGGCGGAGGTAAGGGCCGTGCCGAGGGATAAGCGGGTAAAGTTGGCGTTGCTAATGGTGGCGCCGTTGAACTTGGCGCCTGTGAGAGTTGTACCGAGGAAATTGGAGCTGCTGAGGTTCTGGGCGGTGAAATCGAAGTTGGAGAGGTCGTTGGATGAGAAATCCACGCCGGCGAGTGAGTGGTTGATGAAGTTGGTGGTTGAGGCGAGCTGAAGCTGGGTGAATCCGGTGACGCCGTTAAGCTTGATGGCGGTAATGGTCGCGTTGGAGAAGGTTACGCCGGTGAGATTGGTACTGGTAAGGATGGCCGAAGTTAGTGTGGCTGAGGTGAAATTGCCCGATATAACTGATCTACCGAACAGATTGATGCCTGAGAGATCGTTGCGGGTGAAGTTGATGGCACCGAGCACGCCATTCGCATAACTCAGGGTTGTATACAGTTGGGCTAGAGGGAGCGTGGCGCTTCCCAGGACGGTGCGGGTGAAATTCGCGTTGGCGATGGATGCTCCGCTGAAATCCGCGTTCGTGAGGTTTGCATCCGTGAGATTCGCGCCAGTGAGATTGGTCGCCGCGAGTGTGGCACCGGAGAAGTTGGAACTGGCCAGATTGGCTGAGACGAGGAGGGCGGATGTGAAGTTCGCGTTCTGGACGTTGAGATTTGGAAAATTATTGAAGGTGAAGTTTATGCCGGCGTAATTTCCGACGGCGCCGTTGGTGGTGGCGAAGAGCTGTGTGGTGGTAATGCTCGTCCCCAGTGTGGTGCGGGCGAAGGATGCGCCTGTGATGGTGGAGCTGTTGAAAGGGGTGCCGGTGAGGTTGGCAGCGGCAAGGTTCGCGCCGGTGAAGTTGCAGAACTGGAGGTTTGTGTTGCTCAGATTGGCGGAAGTCAGGTTTGCGGAGATGAAGGAGGAAAAGGGCATATCCACCGAAGCGAAACTTGCCGACGTGAGGTTCTGGCTATCGAGGTTGATAGGGCCGAGGGTGGTCAGTGCGAAGTTGACGCCGATGAGGGAGTGATTGTTGTAGCTGGCGGTCGATGTGAGCTGGGTTGAAGAGATCGAGCCGCCGATGATGGTGCGGGAAAAGTTGGCGTAACTGATGTTGGCCCCGGCGAAGTTGGCATTTGTAACATCGGCCGAGGAGAAAGTGACGGAGGTCAGATTGGCCGAGGTGAAGTTGGCATTTGTAACATCGGCCGAGGAGAAAGTGACGGAGGTCAGATTGGCCGAGGTGAAGTTGGAACCGATAAGGAATGCGCTGTTGAAATTGGCACCTGTGACATTTGCCGAGGTGAAGTTTGAGTATTGGATGTCGGCGGAGGGGAGATTGGCACCTGTGAGGTTTGCCGAGGTAAGGATTGCGTTATAGATAGAGGCGGAGGAGAGGTTCGCACTGGCGAGGATGGCCGAGGTGAGATTCTGGTGGTTGAAGTTGATGCCGGGAAGGCTGTTGAATGTGAGATTTATGCCGGCGAAATTGCTGGTCTTATAGCTCTTGGTGGAGGTAAGCTGGCTGGCGGTGATGGTGTTGCCCAGGCTCAGCCGGCCGAAATTGGCGCCGGTGATGGTGGCGCTGGAGAAGTTGGCACCGGCCAGGTTGCTGGAGATAAAGCTGGTGCCTGTGAGGTTGGCGGAAGTGAAGTTGGCGTTGGTGGCGGTGGAACTCGAAAGGTCCACACCTGTGAGATTGGCGGAGGTGAAGTTGCAGTCGGGTATGGAAGTGCCGATGAAGTGGGCGGAGGTGAGATTGGTGGCAAGAAACGTCGAGCTGTCCACAAAAGCGGCGGAGAGTTGCGCAAACGGGAGATCCCGATTATTGAAATTAGTGTAGGGAAACGGACCCACTCCGTTACTGTCAGGGCAGTACTGGCCGTTGTCCCAGCGAAAAAGGGCGGCCTGCGATGACGCTGTGGCGAGCAGAGAGGCTGCGGTGACGAGTGCCAGATGGCTGCGACGAAGGCCACTGCGACGCGTGGAAGAAATAATTGGCATAGTGTCCTTTGGACGAGATCGGAAGCCGGAGTGAGTGGCGGGCAACAGTTGTAACAAGAATTGGGGGTAAAATGATGATGAAATTGCGACATTCACTGGTTTATGTCTTGTTTTCGGACTCAAGTGATAAGCAGGGGTATTTGTGGTTGGTACTGGTAGGCGGGAGCACCACGTCGGTGCGGATTGGGATTCAGGCGGGACGAGGCATTGAGGCCAGATAAGCTCCGCCGGCGATGAGGGCGATGCCAAGCCAGTTGGTGGTGGTGGGGCGGTCGCCGAGGATGAAGACAGCCAGAAGAATGGCCAGGGGCATGCTGAGTTTGTCGATGGGGGCGACCTGCGAGACGGTGCCGACTTGTATGGCGCGGAAATAGAAGAGCCATGAGGTGGCGCCGGCGATGCCGGAGAGGATGATCATGGTCCATGCCCTTGGGCCGGCGGACTGGAGGGAGGGGATTTTTCCCCAGACGCCGGTGAAGGTACTGAGCAATAGCAGGAAGAGGGTCATGACGAGGCTGCGGACGGTGGTAGCGAGGTTGGCATCGAGGTCTTTCATGCCGAGTTTGCCGAAGATGCCGACGAAGGCGGCACAGGCTGCGGAGAGGAGGGCATATATGAGCCATTGGGGCATGGGAACTCCGGTGATTAGGGGGTGCTGGAACGGGGGGTTGACACAGGGTAATCGAGGGTAAGATAGGGTGTATGTGCAAACGCTTTCACTTGCTTGGCGGGGCCGTAATAACGTGCTTACTTGGCTGTGCGATGGGGGTTGCGGTGGCTGAGGAAGTGGCCGTGAAGAGTGAGCCGTATGTGTGGAAGAGTGTGATCATCAAGGCCAACGGGTTCATTGATGGCGTGGTGTTCAGCCCGACGGAGAAGGGGCTGGTCTACATGCACACGGACATGGGCGGGGCGTATCGGCTGGATGCCGCAAAGGGGGAGTGGGTTTGTATGACGGATTGGATTCAGCACGATGACTGGTCGCTGAGCCAGATGGGGGCGGAGACGCTGGCGGTGGATCCGACGGATGCCAAGCGGGTGTACATCGGGCTGGGGACGTACCTGGGGCCGAGTGCGATTGTGCGGTCGGTCGATCAAGGGAAGACCTGGGAGCGGACGAACGTGACGTTCGGCATGAATGGAAATGGGGACGGGCGGAACGCGGGGGAACGGATGAACGTGGACCCCAACCTGCCGAGCCGGTTGATCTACGGCACGCGCGATAAGGGGTTGTTTGTCAGTTCGGACTACGGCGCGACGTGGGAGAAGGATGGGGCGTTTGGCGTGACGGGGGATTCGGTGGGGCCGGGGAAACAGATTGGCATTTCGTGGACGCTGTTTGATGGGGTGAGTGGGAAGGCTGGCGCGGCGACGCCGGTGAGTTATGCGGGGGTGTGCACGCTGAAGGCGGACAAGATTTTTCGGACGGTGGATGGTGGCAAGACGTGGCGGCCGATGCCGGGGCAGCCCGGTGGCGGACTGATGCCGGTGCGTGCGGCGCTGACGGCCGATGGGAAGACGATGTATCTGACGTATGCGACGGGCGAGCATCCGGGGCCGTATGGGGTGACGGGTGGGACGGTGTATCGGGTGGACGGGCCGGCGTCGGCGGTGCCGCTGTGGACGGAGATCGTGCCGAAGGGTGTGAGCAAGGCGGGCGGGGGTGGATGGTCGGGGGTGACACTGGACCGGCAGCATGTGGGGACGGTGTACATCAGCACGATTGACCACTACGGGGACGGTGGGGATGACATTTTTCGCAGCCGGGACCGGGGGATGACGTGGGAGCGGCTGTGGATCAATAAGCACCGGGACGATTCATCGGCGCCGTATGCGAAGGACTCGGGGATTCACTGGACGGGGGACGTGCAGGTGGACCCGAACGACGCGAATGTCGCGTTTTTTACGACGGGGTATGGGCTGTATCGAACGGGGAACCTGATGGCGGCTGAGCCGGATTGGGTGTTTTACAACGAGGGGTTCGAGCAGTCGGCGGCGCTGGAGCTGGTGAGTCCGAGTGGGGGGTCGGCGAACTTGTTGAGCGCGATCGGGGATCGGGATGGGTATCGGCACGAGAACCTGGATGAGTCGCCGAAGTTTGGGCTGTTCGGGCAAAAGAGCGAGTTCGGGCAGGCGGAAAATCTGGCGATGGGGACGAACCCGTCGATTGACGTTGCGGCGAACAAGCCGGATGCGGTGGTGCGTGTGGGTGGTGCGGCGCAGTATTCGGACGATGGGGGGATCACGTGGAAGTTATTCACCCCGGGTGAGAAGAAGCCGGAGCGAGGCAGCCCACAGGGCGGGCACATCGCGATTTCTGTGGACGGAATGCAGGTGGTGTGGTCGCCGGATCGGGGGACGGTGGTTTATGCCAAGCGTGAGGGGGACGGCTGGAGCAAATGGGTGAAGGCGGCGGGCTTGGTGGCCGGGGGCGAACGGCGCGGGCCGGCGGTTGTTGCGGATCGGACGACGGTTGGTGTGTTTTATGCAAAAGTTGGCGAGACGCTCTCCTGCAGTGAAGACGGCGGGGCGACGTGGCAGGTGCGGGCGGAAAAAATTCCGGCTGGCGCGGGTTGGATGCGATCGGTGCCGGGACATTCCGGGCACCTTTGGTTGGTTGCGGGGAATGACAAGGCGGGAAGCCTTTACCGCTCGACCGACGGTGGCAGGACGTGGGGCCCGGTGGACGGCGGTGTGTTAAAGGTGGTGAAGCAGGTGGGAGTGGGAGCGGCCGCGCCGGGGAAGGAGTACCCGGCGGTGTTTGTGGGCGGGACGGTCGGAGAGAAGCGTGGGTTCTTCAGGTCGGACGATGAGGGGGCGACGTGGGTGCAGATTAATGATACGGAGCACCACTATGGGAACGTGACGGTGATCAATGGGGATAGCCGTGTTTGGGGCCGGCTGTATGTGGGGACGAATGGTCGGGGGATTTTGTATGCGGACAAGGTCAAGTAGGGACCTGACGGCCCGGGCTGAGAGCGGGCGTTTCGGGCGCGCGGCCGGGGAGGCCTGATGACCTGCCTGCACTTCGGTGTGGGCTTGGACCGCGTACGGCGTGGGAGGGTCTTTTTTGGGGTCCGATAAGGGGCGTGGGCGGCCTCACGGGTGCAAAATTTGCGCTATTGGCGACTGGGGGAGTCAAGTGGGCTAGCGTATGGGCCGAAGTCACATTAGGTAAGATGGGTAAGACGGGATGGTCGCATCCGGTGAAGATGGGCTAACCGTAGAGTCTGAGTAGAGTTTAAGGTCGGGTATCCGCTATGAAAACTGTTTTCACAACCGGCGAAGCAGCAGATGTTTGCAAGGTTTCGCAGCAGACGATCATCCGGTGCTTTGATTCCGGGCGGCTGAAGGGTTTCCGCGTCCCGGGGTCGCGTTTTCGGCGGATTCCGCGGGACGCGCTGCTGGCGTTTATGAAGGACAACGGCATTCCGCCGGACCAGCTGGACTCGGGCAAGGCGAAGGTGTTGGTGGTGGACGATGACCCAAACATTGTGGAGTTGTTCGCCGACGTTTTGAACCGGGACGGCCGGTTTGAAGTGCGGAGTGCGAAGAGCGGGTATGAGGCGGGGATGCTGACGCAGGATTTCCGGCCGGACCTGATCATTTTGGATTACCAGCTGCCGGACGTGAATGGCAATGTGGTGTGTCAGACGATCCGGCAGAACCCGGACTTTGAGCATGTGAAGATCATCTTCGTGTCGGGTGTCGTAAATCCGGATGAGATCACCGAGCTGATGAAGAGCGGAGCGAACGACTTTGTGAAGAAGCCGTTCAACATTGAGAAGTTGATTCAGCGGATTGGGGAGTTGCTGGCGAGCTAGGGATGGGGTTGAGGTTGGTGTGGGGATGAATTTTTGAGAGGATGGGCGATCGATGTCGGTTGGAGCCACCAATGCTGCGCAGGATCCGTTGAAGGAGAAGCGGGTCGAGTTGATTTTGCAGCAGTTGGAGGATTTGCCGACGTTGCCGGCGATTGCGCTGAAAGTTTTGCAGGCTACGGGGAGTGACGAGGCGGGCGCCAAGGAAGTCACGCGACTGATCGAATCGGATCAGGCATTGACGGCGAAGATTCTGCAACTGGTGAAGCGGGCAGATTCGGGGGTTCGGGCTGAAGTGGCGACCGTGGAGCGGGCGGTGGTGCTGCTGGGGTTTGAGGCAGTGCGGTCGGCGACGCTGGCTGTGACCATGTTTCAGCAGTTCCCGACGAACGGCGGCGGTGGGGGCAGCGGGGCAATATTTTCGCGCGATGCGTTCTGGAAACATGCGGTGGCGGTGGCCTGCGCGAGCGAACTGCTTGCTGAAGAGGCCGTGAAGACCTGGGGCCGTGATTTGAAACTGGACCCGGCGGAAGCGTTTACGTGCGGGCTGCTGCATGACCTTGGGAAGGTGGCCCTCGATGCGGTGCTGCCGAAAAGCTTTGCCAAGGTTGTCGAGGCGACGGAGCTGCTTCGGGGGAACATTGCAGATGTCGAGCGATCGGTGATTGGCATTGACCACATGACGGTGGGGAAGCGGCTGGCCGAGCGGTGGAAGTTGCCGACGACGATTCGGGATGTGGCGTGGCTGCACGGGCAGTTGCCGACGGCGTTGCCGAGCAGCGTGAGCAATACGCGGCTGGTGAATATTGTTTCGCTGGCGGACATTCTGGCGCGGCAGCAGCACATTGGTTACAGCGGGAATCATGTATATCCGGTGCCGGTGCAGACGCTGGCTGGGGCGCTGGGGCTGAGCAATCAGCAGATTGAAATGGTTTCGAGCAAGTTGGTGGGGCGGATCGAGCCGCGGGCTAAGGCGCTGGGGCTGAGCGACAGCTCGACGGGTGAGCTTTATCAGGAAGCACTGGCTCAGGCGAACAAGGAACTGGGCCGGGTCAGCACGCAGCTGGCGCAGCGGAACCGGAAGCTTGTGGTGCGGGCGAAATACTTTGAGACGCTGAGTAAGTTTCACGGAGAGATGCAGCCGGATGCGCCGCCGGCGGCGATTCTGGTGGCGATCGGTCAGACGGCGATTGAGCTTTTGAAGGCGAAGAATGTGGGTGTGTTTTCGCTGGCGCCGGATCAGACGGTGGCGGAGCTGACGGTGGTGGATGAAGAGGGGAACGCGATTGATACGTTGCTGGCAGAGTGCAATAGCCGGCCGGGCCGGGCGACGACGGATGCGCTAGCGCGGCCTGTGGGGCCGGAGTTGGAGCCGGTGCTGACGTTGATTTCGCCGCGATTGACGCAGGCGAAGCGGTTCTGGATCAGCCTGGAGGCGGACGGGCAGTGCGTGGGCGGGGTGGTTTGGGGTGGGGCGGATGATGAGATGGATCGGCTGGCGCATCAGATGGCGGAACTGGCGGCGGTGGTCAGCGGCTGGGCGATGGCGCTACGGACGGGGCAGATTCGTGATGAGGCGAGGAACCTGACCGAGACGCTGGCGGAGGCGAACCGGAGTTTGCAGAACGCGCAGTCGGAAGTGCTACGCGGCAAGACCATGAGCGCGGTCGGTGAAATGGCGGCCGGGGCGGCCCACGAAATGAACAACCCGCTGATGGTCATCAGCGGCCGCAGCCAGCAACTGGCGGCCTCACTCACCGACGCCAAACAGCGGCAAATGGCCGCACTGGTTTATGAACAGAGCCAGAAGCTGAGCGACATGATTACGGAATTGATGCACTACTCATGTCCGCCGGCGCCTGTGGCAGCGGATGTGGCCTTGCAAAGCCTTATCGCTGCGGCCCAGCGAGAAGTGGCCCAGCGGTTCGAGGGTCAGGCGATCAACTGGCAGATGCAGGTGGAAAATGTGCCGCCATTGAGAGTCGATGCGGGACAGGTGGTGCCGGCACTGGTGGAGCTGCTTGACAACGCTGTGCGCGCGGGTGAGGTGAATGGGGTTGTCAATATCCACGCCGGATTTAACGCCTATTCGAACCAGGTCGTGTTGACGGTTCAGGACAGCGGCACGGGCATGGAACCCGCGACGCTGCGGCGGGCGTTTGATCCGTTTTTCAGCCACAAACCGGCCGGGCGGCGTCGGGGTATGGGTTTGAGCAAGGCGCTGCGGTGGGTGGAGAATAACGGTGGGACGATCAGGCTGGATAGCCAGCCGGGATTGGGGACGCGTGCGATGGTGTTGCTGCCGGCGGCGATGGGGAATGTTGGGGCGGTGCGGGCTGCGGTGTAGGTGTGGTCAGATTTGGAAGGATTGCGGTAAATTGATGCCGAATGGGTCAACTCGTTGACAACATTCGGCTCGCTGTCCGCGAAGAGCGATTTGTGATTTCTGACCATGCGACGAACGAATCCGCGAGCGGCGACTCCTCTTCTGGCAAATGATCAGCGAAATTGAGGAAGCCCGGCTTATCTCCGAAAGGGAAGACACATTGCCCAATCCCAGGGTCGAAGTCAGGCAAAGACTACCTGATGGGCCGCCAATTCATGTCGTTTGGGCTTGGTTGCGCACGTCCCACACCGCTAAACTGGTAACAGTGCATTTCTACGACAGGTGACCCCATGGCTAGTACATCGCCTCTACAACCCGGCGGCCGCACCAAGCTGATGAAATGGATCCACGGACAACAGTGTGTGTTGTGTGTGGAGGTGGAGGCCGTCTATCCGGCGGATGATCCCTCCGAACCATCCCTTGAACCTGACACGGTTAAGCGGCTGGATCAGTACCAACGGTTGGCGGATGCCGGAGACGCGGAAGCGCTCGCGCGGGTGGAGACGGTTTATGCACGGAGGGTGGGGTAAACGTTGGCTCGGACTGTTAGAACCGGAATGATATGGACAATTTGACTTATTGGCGGTTAACTCCCTTACAGAGGTTTGAATGGGACTCGATGGCGTTGAACTGGTGATGGAACTCGAAGACCACTTCGGTCTGGCCATACCTGATAAGGATGCGGGGCATCTGATCACGATTGGTATGACATCGAAATACATCGCCGAGAGGCTCGCCGAGTTGCCATGGCCGGCTGGGGTGTGCCCTACTGCCAAGGCGTTTTATTCTTTGCGTCGGGAGCTGGGTGCACAGGCGGGCGTGGCGCGGGATCGGGTGAACCTTGATAGCCCGGTTGATGAACTGGTCGGAAAGGGAAATGGGCAGTCGTGGCATGACATTGCGCTGGCCAGTGGCTTACGACCCGAACGTGGATTTTTTTCTAGAAAGAAGGGGCCGCCTGCGGGGATGAGCATAAGGGAGGTTATCGAAAACCTGCACACCGCCGCAGGACGTCGGGCGGATGGAACTGTCGATGAGGCTTTGGTTTTTGAAGAGGTAAGGTTGGTTGTTTCGGAACAGATGAGAGTGCCGGTAGCGACACTCACGCGAGATACGCAATATCACAAAGATTTGGGCATTGGATAATCCTCCACGGTCTACAAATTGCTATTGGCACCAAACTCTTGAGTACAAGAATCGGTGGCACGAGAAACGCCTCCTCAATAATGCTCCCCCAAAACCCGCGTCAGAGTCCGATACCCATACTTCTGGCAAAACTTGGGATACATCACCCCATCCGAGTTGGCCGACTTGTCCTTCCATCCGCCCTCAGCCAGCCAGTGGCTGCGCTTCATCACCAGTTGCATGCAGTCGATGTTGCCATAGAGCGGCGGGTTGCCGGTCATCAGGAATGCTTCGCCGGAGTTGGCCCCCATGGGCTTGAGCGCCATCCGCCCATCAGGGGCGATGAACAAGTAGGCGTCATTGCAGACGATTGGGAAAATCAGAATGTGATCGGTATCGAGAATCCGGGCGTTCTCCCGGTGGCGGTACGGCCGGCGGCTTTCCCGCTCAAGTTCCGCCAGACACTGCGGGTAAAGAATGTTGTCCGCGTTGAAAAACAGCAGATAGTCGCCGGTCGCGTCACGGATGCCGCGATCGCGCAGGGTATGGCCCCAGTCATTGTGGCGTTGCCCCGTGCAGCGGACTTCGGGCACTTTTCCACCGACTTCGGGTACCGGCCGGGCGAGTGGGCCGTCGTGGTAGATGAGCAGTTCAAAGTCCGTAAACGTCTGGGAGAGCACCGACCCGATCCCCCGGCGGAAAATCTCATCCGTCTGTGTCGGCTGGTAATGAACGGCAATGACAGAAAATCGAGGCATGTCGCTCCGGATCTGCAGCAATAACAAGTGCGGTAAAGGCGGACATCAGATTATGAGATTCCCGACCCGAAGACGTCCACACACACTTACCCCTTGACGCCGGAACAGCCACCTGCGCATACTACGAAAACCTAACAAAATACAAACATGCGTCCAGTGGCCAATGACAAACGAACAATGACGCTCACCAGCAACCAACAACGAGCATTTAACAACTTTTTGCCCCTCAATTGTCGAGAATGTCCGGTTCGTCCGGGAATGTCTGACAGTTTCTGGCCTTCCAATTTCGCATTCCTAGCCAAGTCAGTCATGTTTCTCACACAAAGGCGATCTTTACGAAAACCAAATATGAACCCCTCAAACACTTCCGGCCCACCCCCATCTCGCTAGAATGCCGCCTGCACCTCGCCGAGGTGTGCGGTCTTGGCGGCCGATTTCCCGCTGAGGTTAAGAGTCCGACTGTCACGGAAGCAAAACGGCGGCACCTGCGACCTTGCATGCAATGGGTCGTAAGCCCCGCCGAGTCTTAGGGTTAGGTTTCTAACCCGGGGACGCCGTGGGCATCGTACGACTGGGAGTTGTGTCATGGGCGTGGACCCTCGTTTCTTGGCTGAGAGTGGCTGGGAAGTATTTAACGGTAACGAACTGCTGATTAAGGGCTGTCTGGAGACTGAAGGCGGCGTGAGCTTGCTGACGGGGTATCCGGGGTCGCCGGTGGCGGGCTTTTTTGACTGCATGGGGGACATTGGGGACCTGCTGCGCGAGAAGGGGATCCGGGCGTTTCAGGCGAACAATGAAGCGTTGTCGGTGGCGGCTGTGAATGGCAGCCAGATGGCGGCTGTGAAGGCGATTACGGCGTTTAAGAGCGTGGGCACGCATGTGGCGGCCGATGCGCTGGCGCTGGGGAATTTGTCGGGGGCGCATCCTGAAGGCGGGGCGGTGATTGTCAGCGGGGAAGACCCGTGGTGTGACAGCACCCAGGTTCCGGCGGACAGCCGGTTTTTGTTTGAGCACCTTCGGATGCCGGTGGTGGAGCCGGGGACGCAGCAGGAGTTCAAGGACTGGGTGGGGAAGAGTTTTAAGTTGAGTCAGGTGGCGGGGCTGTACATCGGGTACATCGCGACGACTGCGCACGCCGACGGCGGATCGACGGTGGAGTGTTATCCGAACCAGTACCCGGCGATCAATACGAATAAGCGGATCGAACTGGATACGAACAACCTGACGACGCAGCACCCGATGCTGCCGCCCCGGACCTGGATTCGGGAACTGGGGATGGCGGAGCGGTTCGCTGCGACGATATCGCGGGCGCGGGAGCTTGGGCTTAACCGGATTGAAGAGGCGAAGCACGGTGGGGCTGTGGGAACTGTGTCGCCGATCGGGTTCATTGTGACGGGGATGGCGGGGCCGTATTTGCAGCACGTGCTGCATGACATTGGGTTACTGGGGCACTTCCCGATTTTGCACATGGGGATGAGTTACCCGGTGGACGTGCAACTGGTGAAGGAGTTTGCGGGGCGGGCACGGCAGATGATCGTGATCGAAGAGCGGCGGAGTTTCCTGGAAAAGAACATCCGGGACGGGCTGTATCAGCAGTTGCCGCACGACGAGGCGGGTGGGCTGTCGAACAGGCTATTTGGCAAGCAGTTCCCGACGCTGAACGGCAAGGCACTGACGGGTATTCCGGAAGTGCGTGGGCTGAACTACAGCGTGCTGGCGCAGCTGATTATTCCGTTGATCAAGGCGACCGAGGAGATTCCGGCGCACCTGCGGCATGGGCGGTTGAGCGGGGAACTGGACCGGCTGAAGGCTGCCAGCAAGCCGAAGCTGCGTGTGTTTACGGAGAAGGTCGTGGCGAGGACGCCGACGTTCTGCCCCGGCTGCCCGCACCGCGACAGCAGTGCGGTGCTTCTGGAACTGCGGAAGAACTTTGCCGACCCGGCGTACATGAAGCGGAAGCACGGGATGAAGCCCGTGGACATGGTGGCGCACGGCGATACGGGGTGTTACACGATGTTGATGTTCGCGCCGACCGAGGCGCTGATGCACAACTACAGCGGCATGGGCCTCGGTGGCGGAACGGGGACGGGCATTGACCCGTTCATCACCAACAAGCAGATCGTGTTCATGGGGGACGGGACGTTTTTCCATAGCGGGCAGGTGGCGATCAGTAATGCCATCAAAACCGGGCAGGACCTGACGTTCATCATTCTGGAGAACGGAACGACGGCGATGACCGGGCATCAGGAACACGCCGGGACGGAGCTGGATGTTTTGGGGAACCGGTCGTTTATTCAGGATATCGAGACGATTGTGCGGGGGATGGCGGGGACGAGTCCGCTGACGGTGGCGAAGGTCGATCCGGCGGACCGGGACGCTTGGTATGGCACGCTGGAGCGGACGATCCTGGCCAAGGGTGTGAAGGTGCTCATTGCCGACAAGGAATGCGGCATCACGCTGCACAGGACCAAGGGTCGTGAAGAGCGGAAGCTGATCAAGAAGCACGGGTTTTTGCCAAGCAAGACGCACATGAATGTGACGCCGGAGGTGTGCGAAAACTGTCTGGAGTGCACGAAGCAGACGGCGTGTCCGGGGTTGATCCCGCTGGAGACGGATTACGGCAGCAAGATCGACACGGACCTGACGCTGTGCGTGAACGATGGGGCCTGCGAGCGTGTGCGGAACAGCAATGACTACGGGACGAGCGTGAAGCCGTGCCCGAGCTTTGAGCAGGTGACGGTGGTTCGCAGCCACCGCAAGAAATACACGCTGCCGAACATGGGCCTAGACCGCCTGCCAGACCCGGTTCGGCAACACAACCTTGTTGCGCCGGGTGACGCGTGGCGCGTGCACATGAGCGGCGTGGGCGGGATGGGGATCGGGCTGAGCGGCAATATCATTGTGCGAGCGGGGCACAAAGAGGGGTACCGGGTCACGTTTCATGACAAGAAGGGTCTGGCCGTGCGGAACGGCGGCGTCTTCTCGCAGATCACGTTCTACAAGGACGGCCCGGAGGCGTTCAGCACTGGAAGCATTCCGTATGGCAAGGCGGATTTGATTCTGGGGCTGGACGTGCTGGAGGCGGCGCGGGCGATTGACCCGCGCGAGCAGTTCAGGGTGGGGAGTCGCGACCGGACGGCGGCGGTGCTGAACCTGTTCAAGCAGCCGACGATCAATGTGCTGCTCGGCAAGAATAACTTCGACCCGGAAGCACTGCGGCAGGAGATATTTGCCGAGTGCAACGCCGAGTTGTCGTACGCGAAGGACCTCGGTTCACTGTGCGAGCATAAGCTGGGAAGCAAGCTGTTTGTGAACGTCATGATGCTTGGGGTGGCGTATCAGTTGGGGCTGATTCCGGTATCGCTGCGGTCGCTGAGCTGGGCGATCAAGGACACGATCAAGCGGGACCACCGTCGGAATTTGAAGGCGTTCAATATCGGGCGCAAGCTGGCGCTGGAGCCGAGGGCGATTCCGTCGCGGCCGGAGCCGGTGACGTGGCAGCAGGTTGTCACGCACAAGAGCCGAATTTTGCGGAAGGCTACGCGAAATGGCATCGCCATGGCGACGGCGTTCGAGCAGTTTGTGGCCGCGACGTTGCAGCAGATGAATGAGATGCCGGAGCAGGTGAAGTACGACCTTGCGGTGCGCGTTTATGACCTGATGATGTATCAGGATCTGGCGTTCGCGCGGAAGTACACGGAGCAGGTGGGTCGGGTGTATGCGAAGGACTCTGCTGCCCGTTCATTCGCGGCGACGCGGGCGGCGGTGTGGGGCGTGGCCAAGGCGATGCTGATCAAGGATGAGCCGTATGTGGCTTATCTACTGACACGGTACGAAAAGAAGCAGCGCGATATGGCGAAATACGCCATCGACCCGGCCAACGGGGACAGGCTGGTTTACCGCCATCACACCAGCCCGGAATTCCCTGTGGGGCCGTACCGGTTGCGGTTGAAGATCACGACGACCGACTGGCAGTTGAAGCTGGTGAGCAAGTTTACCTGGCTGCGAAAACTGCCGGGTTGGCACCGCCGCGAGGTGGAGCTGCGGGATTGGTACATCGGGCTGATTGACCAGCTGAAGTTCGGCAACTCGGCTGAGTATAATCAGGCGGTGCGGGTGCTGCGGTGCCTGGACGACGTGACGGGATACCGTGAGATTCGGTACCCGAAGATGGACGCGGCGCGGAAGATGGTGGCAGAGGACTTAGCGCGGCCGCTGACGATTCCGGCGGATGATCTGGAGATGCCGATGAGTTCGCCGACGAAGACCGTGGTGTAGAGGGCCGACGGCGGTCGGTACCAGCAACGCAAGATGGCGGCATGCGTCCCCGCTCTATGGAGCGGGGACCGAGGTCGGCTGGGATGTCGGCCGGAGTGCCGGGTTGGTTGTGGCACGCTGGCGGTAGTCTTTGACCATGGCCAGCAACTCGGCGATGTCTTTGCGTTCGGGGCGGAGACGGACGGCCTGATCCAGCGGGATGATGGCCTTGTCGTAGAGCTTGATGGTGGCGAGGGTCAGGCCGAGGCCGTAGAGGGCGTCGGTGTTGTTGGCATCGATTTTGGCGGCCTGCTGGTAGCCATCGAGGGCTTGGCGGTAGATCTCTTCGGACTTGGCGATGTCGCCGGACTGGCGGGTGACATCGGCGAAGGTTTTGGCGGCATCGCCCAAGGCGATGTAGGTATCCATGGCGGGGTGAAGGGTTACGGCGCTGACCATGAGGTCGTAGCTGCCGGCGGCCTCTTTGAGGGTCAGTTGGCGACGATCTTCTCGGGCCAGAAGGGCTAGAACGCGGACGAAGTTCACGCGGTTTTGGTACTGGCGCTGCTGGATGGGCGGTCGCTCGGCCTTGATGGCGCGGGCGAGGTAGTCGGCGGCCTCGGCGTACTGTTTGTCGCGCGTGGCGATATCGGCGAGGCGCTGAAGGGTGGGGATGTATTCACCGTCGGGGCTGTCTTTGCGCTGCTGAAGGCTTAGAAGATAGTTTTCCCGGGCGGCCTTGAAGTCGCCGGAGAGGTAGGCGACTTCGCCGAGACCGTGGTTTGCCCATTCGTGGTTCGGCCGGAGTGCAAGGACCTGAAGGAACTGATCGCGTGCGCGCACGAACCAGTCTTGAGATTCTTGTATGGCCTCAGCCGCCTTGGCTGTGTTCCCTTCTCGCTTGAGCTGACCGCTGACCCGTTCGGCGTACTGGGCGTTTCGGATGTACTCGGTGCCGAGGTTGTTGCGAGCGGCCCAGCTGGCGGGGTTCAGCTCGACCACGCGCTCGAAAAGCCGCTGGTTGGTGCGGAAATTGAAGGAATAGGACCAGGTCAGTCCGGCGGCGATAGCGAGAACGAGCAGGGCTGAAGTCAGGCCGACGGTTCGCGCGGCGGAGAAAGGGCTGAAGCGACGGGCGAGCAGGATGACGGCTGCCACGAGTGCCGGGACCATGGCCATGCTGGCGTGGTATTGGAAGTGATCGGCGACCCAACTGTAGCGCTGGGGGTAGATTTTGAAGAAGCCCAAAGCGGGGAAAAGGATGCCGCAATAGAGCAGGGCGACGGCCAGCGGGGCACGGTTGGACTTGGACCGGCTGGCCCAGAAAGCCAGGCCGGCCAGGGTGGCCAGCACGCCGGCAACAGCGGCCCAGCCGAAGGGCATGGTCTCTACGATTTCCCAGTACGGGTAGAAGAACATCTGGTGATATGGGAAGAGCAGTTTGCCGAGGTAGAACCAGATGGCGCTACCTGCGATCAGCAGGCGACCTTTCTGGCCAAGACCCCAGTCGGCGGCGTCGGCAGTGCGGATGACGAGCGTGCGTTCCATGTAGCTGGTGGCCAAACCGGCCACGATGCCGATGGCCAGCAGGGGCGCAATCCGCAGGATGTTCCTGGAGGTCAGCCGGTCCTTCCACCAGAGGATGACCAACATGGCGGCCGGGGCGACACAGATGACGGTCTTTGAAAGGCACGCCAGTACGAAAAGGAAGAGTGATGCGGCGTAGAGGCGGCCATCGCCTTCGGGCCAATCGAGCGGGTTACTGCTTTCCGACGGGTTCAGGTTACTGCCCTTGGCGGCCAGTTCGCCGGAATGCTCGGCATCGAGGCCGGCGTAGCGCAGGTAAGCCATGACGCTGGCGAGGACCATCAGGCCTGAGAGGACGTTTTTGCGCTCGCTGACCCACGCGACGCTTTCGACGTTGACGGGGTGAACGGCCCACAAGAGCGCGCCGACGAAGGCCCCGGGCACCCGGAGTCGCCGCAAGAGTTCCCAAAGCATGATGCCCGCGGCGGCATGGAGAAGGGCGTTGACCATTCGGTAGCCGACGGGGCTGACGCCGAAGAGTTGGTACTCGAGCCAGAAGGAGGTGTGGGTCAGGGGGTAGTACTGCACCGTGCCGCCGTTGGCGGAACCGATGGAGGTCCAGATATCGGTGAGGGCGGTAGGGGAGCGAAGTCGGGCGCTGGAGGCGTGCTGGTTGTCGTCCCAGAGGAACTCGCCTTGAAAGCTGGGGGCGTACGAGAGCATGCAGAGGACGGCGATAAGGGCGCGCCAGAGCCAGCGTTCAGGGCCGACGGCCTCGGACGGGAGGGCGAGTTGGGTGACGCCGATTGCGGCCAGCGGCTTGGGGACATCGTTTGAGGGGAGGTCGGTGGTCATAGGTTTGGGACCCGGCATTGTCACCGGGAGGGGCGCGGAGGAAAAGAGACGCACGTGTCAGCAAAGACGGCGGGGTGGCCTGTAAGGGCCACCCCGCCGGGGAAAGATTTAGATCAAAGGGAGGGGCTTAGTAGCTGTCGCGACCGCCGCCGCGACCGCTGGAACCGCGGCCGCCGCCACCACCACCGCCACCACCACCGCCGTAGCCGCCACCACCGCTGCGGCCACCCCCGCCGCCGCCGTAGCCACCACCACCGCTGCTGCGGCCACCACCACCGCCGCTGCTGCCGCCGCCGAAGCTGCGACCGCCGCCGCCGCCGCCGCCACCGAAGCTGCGACCACCACCGCCACCGCCGCCGCCACCCTCTTCACGAGGACGGGCTTCGTTGACAGTCAGGGCGCGACCGCCGTGCTGCTGGCCATGAAGAGCCTGAACCGCGTTAGCGGCCTCTTCATCAGTGCCCATTTCAACAAAGCCGAAGCCTTTGCTGCGGCCTGTTTCACGGTCGCTGATGACCTGTGCACTGACGACTGTGCCGTGCTGGCCGAACAACTGCTGAAGCTCTGAACTGTCAACCTCGTAGCTGAGGTTCCCTACGTACAACTTGCGACCCATGGGTCACTCCTAACGATTACGCCCAATGCACCCCGAGTTGAATGGTCCTTTCCGGGGAACAACGAAAGAGGTCGAACAATCGACCACTGCGGGTAGAAGGGCGTTGAGAAAGGAAAGGAGAAAATCCAAGACGCTTTCATACAGAGCCGAATAGCAACCCGCTGACCTGACACATGATGGTGTAACGAAAAACCAATCTGTCGGCAACTAGAAAATAGTTCGACTTTTCTGGGATTGCCGATTTTAGCGAATATCGGGGCAATAAAGCGACAGTGGTGGTGGTGTGGTCTTACCGGACTGATGGAAAGTGCAATCGATTTTTCTAATGTTCACGCCGGAGGGCTGTTTCGTTCGTATGGTTGTACATAAAGGAGGTGTCTCATGATCTCGGTGAAGCACTTCATGGATGCGGCTGAGCCAGCCGATGGTGTGCGGGTCTGGGTGGAACCGACGGGCTTGACCCGTGACCTGAGTGAATGGTGCAGCGTGCACCAGTTGTGGCCTGCGGTGGCGCCACCCAAAAAGGTATGGCAGTTTTTTCAGAGCCACCCGGATGAGTGGGAGATTTTTCGTGGGCAGTACCACGATTATCTGGCCCACTCGCCGCACAAGCCAAGGTTACAGGAGTTGGCTTGCGAGCTGAGAAACGGCTCGATCACGCTGCTGCACCAAGGGCCCACGCCGGAACACAATTCGGCGGAGGCATTGCGGGAGTTTTTGCAGGAACTGGAGAGTTACTGCCCCCGGCCGCAATAGGTTTGGGATGGGGGCCGGGGGTTACCTGCCCGGCCGTCTGTCGCCGATCTGACGCAATCGCAGGGCGAGTTCTTCTTCTGCCTTTGAAGAGTCGGCGAACTTTCCGGCGCTGATTTCGTCGGTCATCTGGTTGACGATTTTTGTGCCGGCGTCGATTTTCGGGCCTTCTGCGGCGATTTTTTCCAAGTCGCTGAAATTGGTGACTTTCCAGCCGGTGTCGGTCTTGGCGAAGTCGATGAATGATTCTCCGCCGGGAAGTCGAAGGCGTGCGGTATCGGCGCGGACACGGACCGAGCTGTCGGACAGGGCGGCCATCATGGCTTTGCCGGGATTCCTTGAGCGTGCAAGGGGGCTTGCCGGTCCGAAGCGTGCTTCGGCTGCTACGGAGATTCTGCCGATCGCGGACAGATAGCCGGTAAATGAATCGAGTACACGCTGGCTGGCCGGTGGGCCGGTGAAGAGCGACTTGAGGGTGGCGTTGTCGCCGCGCGCGAGCGCGGTGCAGAAATCATTTGCCACTTTGAGGACCGCATCTTCGGGAGTGGTGGTTGGAGCTGGGGTGGTTGTGGGGGAGGTGGATGGCGCGGTGGGTGGCGCGGGCGCGGTTGTCGGGGCGGCCTGGCAGAAAATGGTGACGACGGTCAGGAGGAGAGAAACGGGGCTGTTCAACATGGTGTACAGAGAGTCTACTGACCGGGCGGCCGGTGGCTAGGATATCGTGCAGGCCGTTTCTCGCAATGTGTCTCTCGCCAAGGACTTTTCTCGTGCTTGATAGCGCCAGTTTGCTGAAAGATTTGACGCCGGAACAGCGGCAGGCTGTGGAGCATGTGGACGGGCCGCTGTTGATTCTTGCCGGAGCGGGGAGCGGCAAGACGCGGGTACTTACGCGGCGCGTGGCTTATCTGATGAGTCTTGGTGTTCCGGGTAGCGCGATTTGCGCGATCACGTTTACGAACAAGGCATCGAAGGAGATGCGGGACCGGGTGGGGAATGTTTTGGGGCAGCCGGTGAAGGACATCGGGCGGCTTGGGCAGTTTCATCCGACGATCTGCACGTTTCACTCGCTGTGCCTGCGGATCATCAAGCAGTACGGGACGGCGATGGGGGTGCCGGGGGCTGTGAACCTGCTGGATGCTGCTGATCAGAACAAGCTGATTAAGGATGCGATCAAGACGCTGGACTTGTCCACGACGAACTTTGCCCCGGCCAGTGTGCATGGGGCGATCAGCAAGGCGAAGAACCGGCTGATCGACGCCGACACATTTGCGGCGACCGCCAATGACTTTCATAGCAAGACGATTGGGCGGGTTTATCGGAAGTATCAGGAGTTGTTGACGGCGAGCAATGCACTGGACTTTGATGACCTGCTGCTGAAGGTTGCGCTCGGGCTGAAGCGGGACGGACTGCTGGCGGAAGAGGTGGCGCGGAACTTTCAGTATGTGCTGATTGACGAGTATCAGGACACGAACAAGGCGCAGTACGTGATCGCGCGGGAGCTGACACGGGGGCATCGGAACATTTGTGTGGTGGGTGATCCGGATCAGTCGATTTACGGGTGGCGCGGGGCGGACATCCAGAACATCCTCGATTTCGAGGCGGACTTCCCGGACGCGTTGACGATCGTGCTGGAGCAGAACTATCGCAGCACCAAGACGATTCTGGCACTGGCGAGCAAGTTGATCGACAACAACAAGCAGCGGAAAAAGAAGTCGCTGGTGACGGAGAATCCGCAGGGGGTGATGGCGGATGTGATCATCTGCGGCGATGAGCATCAGGAGGCTGAGGCGGTGGTGAAGGCGTTTAATGAGGCGCGTGAAAAAGAGGGACTGAGCTGGAACGACATGGCGGTGTTTTACCGGATGAACTCACTCAGCCGCGTCATGGAAGATGCGCTGCGGCGGGGAGGCGTGCCTTATGTGATGGCGCGCGGTACGGAGTTTTATGGCCGCAAAGAGATCAAGGATGTACTGGCGTTTTTGCGGGTGGTGGCGAACCCGACCGATGCGGTGAGTCTGGAGCGGATCATCAATGTGCCGGCGCGTGGGATCAGTGATGCGACGTTCACTGCCTTGCAGCAGATGGCGGGCGGAAGGGGGATGAGTCTGTTTGATGTGCTGGCGGACGCGGGAAGTGTTCCGGGCGTGTCGGCCAGGGCGGCGGCGGCGTGTGTGAAGTTTTATGAGGCTGTAGTCAAGTGGCAGCAGATGGCCAGCGCGAACTATACCGGTGGAACGGCCCTGTTTACGGCTGGGGCGGGCGGGCGGATCACGCGGCTCATGGATCAGATCATCAAACAGAGCGGGTATGAAGCGGTGCTGCAGAAGGAACGGAACGCCAACCCGAACAATGACAATGACCCGCTGTCGAACGTGAACGAACTGCTCAGCAGTGCGGCCGAATATGATCAGGAGTTTCCGGAAGCGACGCTGGACGAATATCTGGCGAATGTCAGTCTTGTAGCGGACGCGGACCGGAGTGACTCGGCGGATGATAACGATGTGGGAGCAGTCAGCATGATGACACTGCACGCGGCCAAGGGGCTGGAATTTCCGCTGGTTGCGATGATCGGTCTGGAAGAGGGGATTCTGCCGCACAGTCGGACGCGGTTTAATCCGGCCGAGATGGAAGAAGAACGACGGCTGGCGTTTGTGGGGATCACGCGTGCAGAGCAGCGGCTGATTCTGTCGCGGGCGCAGTACCGCACCCTGCGGGGCATGCGCGAGCGGACGGTGGAAAGCCCGTTCATCAAGGAGCTACCACAGGAACTGCTGAACATTCAGGACCGGACCGATGCGTTCGGTGGGGGCGGGGGTGGGGGTGGGCGGGGTCCGATGGCGTCGGGGTATCGGGGAAATCTGGGGGCACCGGCCAGCGGGTTTCCGCAGACGAGTGTGTCGGTCGGCCAGCAGGTGCGGCATCCGCAGTTCGGCTTGGGGCGGATCAGCGATGTGGCGGGGATGGGTCAACACACACGCGTGGTGGTGAGCTTCGCGACGGCGGGCGTCAAGACGTTGATACTGGAATACGCACGGTTGGAGGTTGTGGCGGGGTAGGCATGGGCCTGATCAGGTGCGATCAGCCGAGGGGAATGCGGCGTGGGGTGTTGAGCACGCTTTGAGAGGTGGCTGTGGCTGGCTCGACCGAGGTGGAGGTTGCCTGCCCGATGGTGACGACGCGGTAGTAGTAGCGCGACTCGGTTGGCACGTTTTTGTCGCGATAGGTCACGAACTTATTGTCGCCGGTGGCGATGGTGGTCCAATCGGTCTGGCCGTCGACTGATCGTTGGAGGATGTAACCGGCCGCGTTTTTGGCGCCGAACCAGTGAATGATGATGTCAGTCGCCGAGTAGGCGACCGCGCCGATGTAGGGGGCGGCGGTGACAGTCGGTGCATTGGTGGGTGCGGGGGCGGGCGTCTGTGGCGGCGGGGTAGGGGCGGCATCGTCTTTGTTCGGAGCGGGCACGGCGGATTCGGACGAGGCTGTGGTGGATGGTGGGGGAGCGGGTTGGTCGGTGGAAACGCTGGCTGGGCGGGTCTCGGGATTGGATTGTTTGCTGGTGGGGGGTGGGGGAGTGGGGGGGGTGTCGTTCGTGGTGCTGTTGGGCATCACGGAGGGGGCTGAAGGTTCAGCGTGAAATTCCGGCGTTTTTGTGTGGGGTTCGGTTACCGGTGCGGGAACTGAGGCCGCGGGAGCGGGTGAATCGGTGCGACCCGCTTTTGTGGGCAGCTTCTCGGTCGGGGTGTTTGATTCGGTGGAAGTGCGGCGAGGTTCGACCACTTTGACCGCCAGCGGCGTCGAGTTTGCACTGGTGCGGCCGGCCTTGACCGACCGCACGACATAGGTGGCCGATCCGGCGGGGACTTTTGTGTCGGAAAATGTCGTCGTATTTCGTCCGACAGCGCCCGCGAGTTTTAGCGACTTACCAGAGACGCGGTAGATGTTGAAGCCGGTCTCGTCCCTGGAGGTGTCGGTCCACTTCAGGGTGACATTGGCACCGGAAGCCGTCGCCTTGAGATGTGTGGGAGCGGATGGCAGCGCGTGCGAGGCCGGTTCAGTCTGACCCGAACCCGATAGAAGACGGCGGCACTCGAACGATTCGACCTGCGCGAGATTCTTGGGCATGTTGGGTCTGTCTGGCGTGGCGAGCCAGCCCTTCCTTCACCCAAGACGTCGCATTGGCCGAAGGGTCGTGCAAGTGAGTGGACGGAAAGGCTGCATTATCAGGTATGCCTGTTGATCCAGTATTGTGCTTGACACAGTACTGTGCTTGGTTTATCCTAGTTTTGTGGATATCGAAGCAAGACAAGAAGACTCGACGGCGGCCAAGGCTCAGCGGGATCTTGCGGTGGGTGTGGCCTGGTTGGCCGTGCTTGCGTCGATCGGGCGTGCGAAGGCGCCGATTCATGGTTACGAGTTGGCGCGTTCGCTGTCGGATACGGCACCGCCTGGGGTGACGATCAAGCACGGGACGCTCTACCCGATCTTGCGGACGATGGAGGCGGAGGGGCTGGTGACCAGTGCGCTGGTGGCCTCCAACGAGGGGCCGGCACGGAAGTGTTTCACGATGACGGCGTTGGGTCGGCAGACGCTGCAAGAGTGGGTGCGCGCCTGGGAGCGGACGCGGGGTTGGATTGACGGGGTGGTGGCACCGTTCGGTACCGGAAACCAAAGTGAAGGGACCAGACAATGAACGAGAAGGACCAGAACATGGATGCGATTCGCGTTTACCTCCGGCGGTTGTCGGCTGCGGCGTTTGGAATGGACACGGCTTTGGTCCATGACATGCTGGCGGATGCTGAAGAGCACTTGCGTAACGCGGTGCGCGACGGCGTCACACCTGAAGCGGCCGTGGAGGCCTTTGGGAACGCAGAGGATGTGGTGCGGGCGTATCAGCAGACAGATGCAACGGAAAAGGCCCAAAAGGTGACGCCGGTAGGACGGGACTTGGACTGGAGTGAGGGAATGGGCGGGGGAAGGGTTTCGAAACTTGCAGCGATACCGCTGGTGGGCATCTGGTTTGACCGGCGTGCCTGGGGGTCGTTGCTATTTTGTATTTTGGGACTGATCCCGGCGTTGTTTTATTTCGTTGTATTGGTGACGGGCATTTCGATGGGGCTGGGGATGAGTGTGACGCTGGTGGGTCTGCCACTGCTGGTGCTGATGCTGGGCGCGGCGCGGGCGATGTCGTTGTTTCACGGGCAGTTGATTGAATGGTTGACGGGCGTGCGGATGCCACGGCGGTATGCGCCGCCCCCGGCCCGGGCGGAGAACAGCTTCTGGCGGCGCATCAAGTTGTGGTTGACGGACGGGCGATCGTGGTTGAGTGCGGCGTTTCTGGTGGGGAATCTGCCGGTGGCGGTGTTACTGTTCGCCTTGTTTGTGTCACTGGGGTCATTGGCCGCGTCGACACTGGCTGTCGCTTTTGCCGGTATTTTTTCGCCGCTGCATGTGAATATTGACTCGACGATGGAGGTCAATTTGTGGTTCTGGAGGTTGGTGCCGGATGCGAATGGCCGTCTGATCATTCCGGTGGCGGCGGGGCTGTGGTCGCTGGCGGTGGGTCTGGCAGTGGCGACGCTGACGTTACATCTGGCGCGTTGTTCGGGGTGGTTGTATGCACAGGCTGCGAAGGCGATTCAGGTGACTCGGCTGGATGGGGCGGTTTGAGCGGTTGGCGAGGGAGCCGGGGCGGGGGATGACGGGCTGATCGAATGTGCGTGTTATCTGCGGCACAGCGGAACAGATGCCAGCGACGACATGTAAAACCGCTGGTATTTGTGCCGGTCGTAGCATCTGTAACGCCACAGCCGTTTGTATTGCAACAGCAATCCTTGGGGTCGGGGGCTGGGTGGCCGATATCTACTGGTCAGGACGACGTGCCGTGATAACCTGACAGGGCAATGATGCTGGTGTTCGGACCAGCGCGGTGGACGTCGCGTCCGAAGTTGGCTGCGGGGTGCCGGGGAGTCGGAGAGTTGTATGAATCCATCCAACGTCTCCAACTGCGGCCGAAGGGTTGCGATGTCATTTCTGCTTGCCTTGGGGCTTTTGGGGGTGGGGGCGTGCAAGCGGCCAGCGGACGACGTTCTGGAGCCGGATTTACAGGCACTGATGAACAGTGCGGCCCAGGGTGACCCCAAGGCTCAACTGGAAATGGGTATGCGTTTCTCCGAGGGGTCGGGTGTTAACCAGAACGATGTGGCCGCGGCCAGATGGATTCGCAAGTCGGCTGAGGCGGGCTATTCCAAGGGGCAGGTGACGCTTGGGCGGTTGCTGTGCTACGGAAGCGGGGTGACGCGGGACGAATCCGAGGCGCTGTCGTGGTTCCGACTGGCGGCGGATCAGCATGACCCTGAGGCCGAGTGCGAGATGGCGGAGATGTACATGGAAGGCAGTGCCATCGGGCGCGATGATAAGGAGGCCTGCCAGTGGTATCACAAGGCGGCTGAACAGGGGTATGCCGAAGGACAATACCGGTACGCACTGATGTACGAAGCAGGAACGGGCGTTGCCCGCGACTATGGCGAGGCGGGGAAATGGTTTCGTAAGGCGGCGGAACAGGGCCACGTCGCCGCGCAAGGGCGGCTTGGGGCCATGCACTTTGAAGGGCGCGGTGTGGCGAGAGACGAACTCGTGGCCTATGCGTGGTTGAATCTGGCGGCCGCTGGCGGGCTCAACGAAGCGGCGACGCTGCGGGATCGGATGGAAAAGCTCATGGGACCGGAGCAGATTGGTGCGGCTCAACGGCTGTCGAATACGTTGGTGAAAAAATAGCTTTTCCGGAAACGGATCAGGGCTTGTTTTTTAAATAGCCGGTTCGGGCGGCGGTGTAGGCGTCGGGGTCGATGGCGGGGTCGATGACGTGCAGGGAAGGATCTGTTGCCTGTTGGCCGGGGCGCGGGCAGATGCGGGCGTGGATGTGGCGGATCATGGGGCGGCACCAGCCGCAGCCGGTTCCGGCGGAAAGACATTCACTGATCTGGCTGGGGACCTGCGGCTTTTCCTGGCGACAGTAATTCTCGATCTTGCGAAGGCTGACATGAAAGCAGAAGCAGACGGTATCGTCGGGTTGCAGGCCCATGGTTGTGCTGCATTGTAGCAGAGTGCGACTACACTTCGGCCGTCCATGGCCACATCTTCAAATCCACGCATTTTTCCTGATCGGGCGGCTTTTGAGCAGCTTGCGACGAAGTTTGACATCATTCCGGTATACCGGCAGGTCTATGCCGACCATCTGACGCCGGTTTCGGCGTTTGCGTTGTTGACGGCTGATGAACCGCACGCGTTTCTGTTGGAGAGCGTGGTGGGGGGCGAGCGAATCGCGCGGCACAGTTTCATCGCGGCGGGGCCGTCGACGGTTTATTCAGTCACGGGCAACGTGGCCACGCTGACCACGTCTGGCGGTGAGGCATTGGAATGGAAGACGACGGATCCGCTGGCGGACTTGGCGAAGTTGTTGCCGCCGGCGCGGTTTCATCGGGACACGGGCGGCGGCTTGCCGGCGTTTACCGGCGGGCTGGTGGGGTATGCCGGATATGACACTGTGCGGTATTACGAGGGGGCGAAGCTGGGTGGCGGGCCGGCCGATGACCGGCATCTGCCAGATATTCAGTTCGGGCTCTACGGCGAGCTGGTGATTTTCGACCACGTGGATAAGACGGTGCGGCTGGTGGCCAATGCGCGGGTGGGGAAGGGCATTGACGCCGGGGCTGCCTATACGGAGGCGACGAGCAGGCTGGAAAAGATCGTGCAGAGGCTGTCGCGGCCGGTGGGCGGGAAGGTGACGGACATCGACCCGAGGGGTGCGATCAGGTTGCAGCCCACGAGCAACTTCAGTCAGGCAGCGTTTGAGGCGGCGGTAGCGACGGGTCAGGAGTACATCAAGGCGGGCGACATATTTCAGTTTGTGCCGAGCCAGCGGCTGCGGGTGGAAAGTGCGGCTCTGCCGCTGGATGTGTACCGGGCGTTGCGGGTGGTGAATCCGTCGCCGTTCATGTTTTTGCTTAAGAGCCCGTCGTGCACGTTGATTGGCAGCAGCCCGGAGATTTTGTGCCGTGTGCAGGATGGGGTTGCGACCAGCAGGCCTCTGGCGGGAACGCGGAAGCGCGGACTGAGCGACGAAGAAGACAAGGCCCTGGAAGCCGAGTTGCTGGCTGATCCGAAGGAACGGGCCGAGCACATCATGCTGGTGGATTTGCACCGCAACGACATCGGGCGGGTGGCGATGCCGGGAAGTGTGCACGTGACGGACATGATGAGTATCGAGCGGTACAGCCACGTGATGCACATTGTGAGTAATGTGACGGGGCGACTGAGACCGGAAATGACGGCGTGGGATGCGCTGCGGGTGAGCCTGCCGGTGGGGACGGTATCAGGAGCGCCCAAGATCAGGGCGATGCAGATCATTGACGAGCTGGAGCCGACGCGTCGAGGGCCATACGGTGGGGCGGTGGGTTACATCGACTATTGCGGCAACATGGACACGTGCATTGCGCTGCGGACGATCGTCCATCAGAACGGGGCGTATGACGTGCAGGCGGGATGCGGCGTAGTGGCGGACTCGGTGCCGCGGGCCGAGTTTGAGGAGACGGTCAATAAGGCGAAGGCACTGCTCAAGGCTGTGGAGCTGGCTGGAGAGGGCCTCTAACCGCGCCCGGACGCGAGTGAATTGGACAGGCAACAGGTGTTGGAAAGAAGGCGGGTGTCCCGAAACCGGGACACCCGCCTGTTTGTTGATGGCCATCGTCGACGGCCGAAGTGGGAAGCGGCGGGCTTACTTGGGGGCGGCGGGGGGAGTCATGGTTGGCGCCATGGAGGGCGCCATCGAAGGGGCCATCGCGGGGGCCATTTTCTTCATCATCGACTCTTTGGCTTTCATGGCATTGGCCGCCGAGTCCTTGGCGAACATGTCATTGGCGTCCTTGCTGCTGTTCAGATAGAGCTTGCCATCTACGATCGTGAAGGCTGTGGGGTCTGAATCGTGCATCACGCCGGAAGTGCAGCCCATCGTGCAGAAGCCGCCGAGCTGCGGGGCAAATTTGGCCGGGGCGGCCTTGAACTTGTCGCGGGCGGCTTCGGTGGCGAAGCGGTAGATGGCGCCCTGATAGACGGCGGTGATTTCAGCCTTGCCGGCGACGGGTGTGCCGTCGAAGTAGCTGGTGACGTCGTAGCCGTGGACGGCGACGCTGTTGGCGTCGACATTGGCCTTGGCTTCGGGGGCCTTCATGCCGCCCATTTTGGCGTGCATATCGCCCGTCATCTGCTTGCCCATTTTGCTCATGTCGTGGGCCATATCCTTCATGTCGCCGGACATGCCGCCCATGGAGGGAGCTGCGGGGGGATCTTCAAAGGCACGGACGGTGGAAAGTCCGCTACACATGGCGGCCGCGACCGCGACGCTCAAGAACGCTTTACGCATGACAAAATCCTTGCCGCGCCGGGGCGGCGAATGAGAAACGATGTAGAGCGGCAGGTCGCACCCGCCGCCGGTAAACGCTGACACCCTGATGACAGAGTGAGCTGGATTGTAGGTCGCCCAAATGCGCCGGAGATTACCGGCGAACAATAAAGCGAATTATTCCATGTCCTGCAAAACCTGCGCGATGCGCTGGCGGGCGGCATCGGGAAGGGGTGCATCGTTTTTGGGAGGCATACGGCTCGCGACTGCGAGGAGCGCGATCTGGGCAACCGCCCGGGTACACCATGAACACATTCTGAGGTGGAGCAGCAAGCGAACGCGTTCGAGAAGCGTCAGCCGGCGATCACGTGACTCTGAAGCGAGTCGGGTTGCCGATTCGCAATGGCCAGTGAGATGAACCATGAGTTGATGTTTCGTCATCACTTACGACCCTCCAACCAGCCCTGTTCGACGCACAAACGCATCAGGGCACGGGCCCGGTGCAGCCGGACCGCTAAATGGGTCGGGGTTACGCCCAGCAGATTACAGACCTCAGGCACGTCAAGTTCCTCAACTTCACGCATGAGGTAGGCGGCCGCGAGGGTGGCGGGCAGTTTATCGCGGCAATCGGCTATGACTTTTAGAAGTTCCTGCTCTGCCAGGGCGGCGGCCGGGTCCGCACCCCACTTGCCGGGGGGGGCTTTCCATTCGCCGTGGTCGTCAAACGGCCATTGGGACGGGGTTGGGGCGTCTTGGCTGCGAGCGTCTTGGCTGGGGGCTGGCTGCTTCTGTCGGGAGGTTTTTCGGTAGTGGTCGACCAGTTTGTGGCGGAGGATGCCGATGAGCCATGTTCGAACCTGGCTGTCGCCTGCGAAAGATGTGCGGGCTTTCCATGCGCCGATAAGGGTTTCCTGAACGAGGTCTTCGCAGACGTCATCACTGCGGATACGGCCGCGTGCGTAGGCGTAGAGGGCATCGCCGTGTTCGGCGAGCCATAGGGCGGGGTCGCCGACGTTTGGGGGCTTTGAGCCAGGGTTTTCCACCGTGAGAGAGTCTACGCGATCAGGCAATGGTGACCACGGCCAACTCTGGCCTGCACAGGAAACGGGCATGAGCGAGGTAGCCGATGCCACGGCTGACATAAAGGCGGGCGTTGCCGATGTTGTGCAGGCCGACATCGCGTTCAGAGTGGACGATGGGGAGTAGGATGGCGCCGAACCACGGGAGACGGAGCTGTCCGCCGTGGGTGTGCCCGGCCAAGATCAGGCCTTCCTGCGGGGTGACGTAGTCTGCGGCGTCGGGGTTGTGGTTCAGCCAGATTTTGGGGAGAGACGCGTTAAGTCCGTTTACGGCGGCTCCGGGGTCGAGGCGGCCGGAGAAGTAATCTTCCAGACCGATGATCGCGACGTTTTGGCCCCTCACCGTGACCACTTCATGGGCATTGCGGAGGACCCGGACGGTGGTGCCTTTAGCCAAGGCCATCAGTTGATCGGCCAACAACGTGGTGCATCCGGGGCGGGCGGAGGTTTCGGGGTCGTAATCGTGGTTGCCGAGGCTGACGTAGACCGGGACTTTTAGACTGGCCAGCCATGAGGCCACGCGCGGGAGGCTTTCGGGTTCGTGCGTGGTCAAATCACCCGTGACTACAACGATATCGGCCTCCGCGGCCAGTACATCTTTGGCGATGCGGTCGAGGTAATCCTGCGGAAAGTTAGTGGTGACGTGGAGGTCGGTCAGGTGGCAGATTTTCAGTCCGGCCAATGCGGTGGGCCAACCGGGGACGGCGATGTCGACTTTGGAGACGTCGAGCCAGAACGGCTCGATCGCGGACGAGTAGTAGGCGGTGGCAGCGGCAAACGCTGCGGTACCGGCGAGTGCGCCGATAAGGGCCCGGCGGGTCATGGGTTGGCTTACTGGCTGGGACGGGGGCGCAGCAGAGGGTGTAGGGCTCGGGACGGTCATGGGATTGCGACGCTCAGCGTTGCGGAGGCGTGGGGCGGATGTCGCCGATTGACGCTGATACCCTTGGCACGCACACACACACAGGAGCGAGCATTATTTCGCAACGGAAACGCGAACAATTCCAACAAGCTCGACATCGAAAATCAGCGTGGAGTTGGGCGGGATGACGTCGCCGGCACCGCGGGCACCGTATCCGAGTTCCGGCGGGATGGTCAGAACGCGCTTCTGGCCGATGTGCATGCCAACGATTCCCATGTCCCAGCCCTTGATGACCTGACCCTTGCCGAGGGGAAAGTCGATGGGATCGTTGCGGTCGAGGCTGGAATCGAACTTGGTGCCGTTGGTGAGTTTGCCGGTGTAGTGGACGAATACACGGTCGCCGGGCTGGGCGACATCGCCGGAACCTGGTGCGACTTCAACGATTTGCAGACCGGCGGGGGTGGACATGGCGTTTCCGGGTTGAGGGGTGGGGGTAGTTGGGGTGGTCGGGGTGGTTGGGGTGGGAGCGGCCGGGTCAGCGGCGGTGACGGTGCTCACGGCCCAAGCCGCGCCAGCGATGACGCAGACAGCAACCAGAAGGGCGGAAGTTTTTTCGAGGGTTTTGCGGCGTGTCTTCATGATGGGCGGAAGACTACCCGCCCGCCTTGGCCGCTGTCGACTGGAGCGCGGTTGCCTGAAGGGCCTTGCGGACTTCGGTCAAGAGTTGTTCGACGCGGAAGGGCTTGAAAAGCACGGCCGAGAGACCTTCCTGGCTTGCGCGAACAATGCTGTGATGGGGGTCGTAGCCGAAACCTGTCATGAGGATGACGGGGATGGTGGTGTTGCGTTTGCGTGCGGCGGCGAAGACATCGTAGCCGGTTTTGTCCGGCATTTTGATATCGGAGATGATGAGGTCGAACTCGGTTTCGCCGATGCGGGCGATGGCGTCGAGGGCGCAGGAAGCGACGGTGACGTCGGCGTGGTACTTGCGGAGGATTTCGCTGATGGTCAGGCGAATGTTGGGCTCGTCGTCGGCGACGAGAACCCGGGCACCGGCCAGAATCGGGTCTTCGGTGACCTTGTGGTCGCCGGCACCCAGAACGTTTTGCGGGCCGGAAACGGCCTGGCGCAGCGACTTCTGGATGGCCCCGACGTTATCCAGCACGGCACTGAGGCGCTTGCGGACGTCTTCGTTGCCAATGAAGTCTTCCATCATGCTGGTGACATCGAGCGAGATGTCATTCAGCGGCCCGGCGATTTCGCTGCAGACGTCGTCGGAGACCTTGTGCATCGTGCTGACGCGCTCGACGACCATCAGGTCGAGGATGTTTAGGGCAATGGCGACATAACGGCCGAAGATTTCGGCGAACTGGCGGTCGTCTTCGTTGAAGGCGTCGGTCTGGCGGCTTTCGATATTGAAGATGCCGATCACCTTGTCATGGAGGCGGAGCGGCACGGTCAGGCTGCTGCGGGCCTGATCGAGGCCGGGGACGTAACGCGGGTCGGCCTGAACGTCGGCACAGATGTAGCTCATGCCGGTGGCGGCGACGTAGCCGCTGATGCCGTTGCTTTCTTTATCGGCGAAGAGGTCGATGTTCAGGGCCTCCTGAGGAAGGCCGGTGGTGATGACGAGTTCGAGCTTGTTGGTACGGCGGTCGAGCAGGCGGATGATGAAGTGGTCGAAGTGCATCAACTCGCGGGTGAAGCCGACGATCTTCTCTTCCAGAAGCTTGAGCCGCTGGCCGACGTTCATCTTCGACAGGGCTTCGCCCTCGAGGCGGACGAGTTCGCGGCCTGCGCGGTCGATGGTGTCGATCTTCTGTTGAAGGCGGCGGGTGCCAGTGGCGTCCCAGATGACGGCGACCACCTGCGTGACTTTGCCGTCGGCCGCGACAACCGGCGAGACGATCATTTCGAGGTACTGCTGGTCGTCGATGTTGAGCGGGTAGCGCTTTGAACGAGAAGGGGCCGGAACTTTGTCCGGCCCGCTGGGCGATACTTGAGGTGATACCTGATGAGCGAAAAGTGCGAAGGCATGCTGACAGGTGCGGCGTACCTTTTCGATGGTGTTCGAAGGCCAGCCGGACATCTTGCGGTTGGTCCACGTCAGCTTGCCGGCCCCATCGACCAGACAGACGCCCTCGCCGATGGTGTTGAGAATCAGTCCGGCCTGTTCGTTGGCGAAAGCGGCCTCGAAGGGGACGAGTTGTCCGGCGGCGAGATAGACCCCATCGATGTCACCCTGCTTGATGCGCTCAATGGCTTCGCTGGCGGACGCGACTTTTAATGTTTCAAACGAAGGGTCCAGCCCGTCGACCAGCTGGTGTTGCTGGGAAGACGGCTCACCGACAAGAAGGAGCTTGCTCTTGACGTGACTCAACTGTGTATCAACCTACCACGATTTCAGGGCGGCGAAGGCGGGAAATCAAGTTCATTGATCGGCGTGGCGGGAAGGATGGTCAGCGCCGGCGGCGTGCAATCGTTGCAATGCCGCTTCACGGGTGGGCGCGGTGATTCGGATATCGGGCAGACCACGGGCAGCGTGCCCGCCGACGAAGGCGTGAACCGTGGTTCCGTCGTACCAGACGCCAATGGCGCTGTGGCAGGTGGAACCCATGTCGGCGGCGATGGCGCGTTCGATGGTGACGGTCGTGCGGGTCGGGGCGTGGTCCTGATTGTTGACGGATTTGAAAGCTGGGTGGTCATCGGCGCGGCACACAACCGCCAATGCGCCCTGGCTGGCGGCGGGCACGAACGTTTCTGGCGGAAGGGGCGTGAGTGTCAGACCGGCCAGATCAGGAGCGAGGCGGGCAAGGCCAGCGGCGGCGAGGATGAGGGCATGGAACTCACCGGCGCGGAGTTTGGCGAGGCGGGTGTCCACGTTGCCGCGAATGGGCAGCGGTAGGAGATCGGGCCGGGCCGCGAGAAGCTGCGCCGTACGACGGAGCGCGGAGGTGCCGACGCGCGAGCCTGCCGGAAGGGTGTCAAGCGCGAACGGGCCGCGTGCGACGAGAACATCTTCCACGGCTGCCCGGACGGGGATGGCGGCGAGGGCCAGCGGGCCGTTTAGAAAATCCTGACGGGTGGGGACATCCTTGAGGCTGTGGACGGCGAGGTCGGCCTGGCCGTCGATGACCGCCTGATCGAGGGCAGTCGTAAACAGACCTTTGCCGCCGAACTCCGAAAGCGGGCGGTCAAGAATCTGGTCGCCGCGGGTGGTGATGGGGAGGAGGTCGCCGGTGTGACCGTGTACGACGAGCACGTCGAGGACGAGTTGCGATTGCCGGATCGCAAGGTTCGAGGTTCTGGTGGCGATTCGCAGGTGCATGTTGGCTGGCGTGTCAGCCTACACTACCGGCACGATGGGCGAACGAATTCTGGTCACCGGCGCGAGCGGTTTTGTGGGACAGCACGTGGTGGCGGAATTGCTGAAGCGGGGGCATTCGGTTTCGGCGGTGGTGGGGAAGCGGCGGCTGGAACCGGCGAAGGGGCTGACGGTTTTCAGCGGTCGGCTGGCATCGGACGTGCTGGAAAAGGCGGCCGAGGGGTGTGGGGCCGCGGTGCATCTTGTCGGGATAATCTTTGAGCACTCTAAAGAGGGGCAGACCTTTGAGAAGGTGCACATAGAAGGGACGCGGCGGGTGCTGGAGGTTTGTCGGGCGGCGGGGGTGAGGCGGTACGTGCACATGTCGGCGTTGGGTTCCCGGCCGAATGCTGTCAGTCGTTATCACCAGACAAAGTGGGCGGCGGAGGAGTTGGTACGCGGGCAGGGAATGCCGTGGACGATCTTCCGGCCGAGCTTGATTCACGGGCCGGGTGGGGAGTTCACGCAGATGCAGTTGGGGTGGGCACTCGGCACACAGCCGCCGTGGTTTTTCATGCCCTATTTTGCGGGCGGGGTGCTGGGGCTGGGGAAGTCTGGATTGTTGCAGCCGGTGATGGTGGATGACGTAGCGGTCTCGTTTGTGGACGCTGTTGCAAAGCCTGAAACGGCGGGCAACGCCTACGATCTTGTAGGCGAGCAGGTGCTGAGCTGGCCGGAGTTGCACCGGGCGTTTTCCGGGGCAGTGCTTGGACGTCCGAAGCGAGTCCTGGCGATTCCGGTGTGGTACGCACGGTTGCTGACAAAGGTCGTACCGGGCGCGTGGCTGCCGTTCAACGTGGATCAGGTTGTCATGGCTGCCGAGGACAACACGGGCGACAAAGTGCCGTGGGCTGCGGCCAGTGGACTTCGGAATGTGGGCTATGCCGAAGGTGTGGGGCGTTATTCAGGGGTGCTGGCTCGGTCTACGCGCTAGCGAGGGGTGGGACGCGATGCAGGAGGCTACATGGGGATGTTGCGAATGACATCGAGGGCAGCGGCGATGTCGGCCATCGCGTCGGGGCCGCGATGGCGTTCAATCACGAGTGGGCCCTTGTAGCCGGAGAGTTTGAGTGCTGTCAGGAACCGGGCAGGGCCGACTTCGCCTTTTCCGAACGGGACTTCTGTGCCCCATGTGGTTCCGGGCTGGTCGGAGGCGAGTGCGTCTTTGACGTGCACGTGAGCGATGTACTTGCCGAGAACACGGATGGCGTTCACCGGGTCGCCGGAGCCGTAAAGGATCATGTTGGCTGGGTCGAAGTTGGCCTTGAGGTTTGGCTTGGCGACATCGGCGATAACGCGGAGAAGAACCTCTGGCGTTTCCTGGCCGGTTTCAAGGGCGACGGACACGTTGACGGGCTGCAGGGCTGTGGCCAGATCGGTCAGCCGCCGGATGAAGGCTTTGTAGGCGGGCCGCTGGGCCAGGTCGTCGGGGTGCGGGACGAAACCGCCGTGCATGGAAATGATGCGGATACCCGCGGCGGCAGCGATGTGGCCGGCATTGACGGCCAGTTCGATTCGTTCGGCGGCACGGTCGTCGGGTCGGAAGCCGCCGGTGGCGGCAATGGATTCGATGGTGGAGTAGTCCTCGCCGGGGAATTGGAGCGCACCGGCTGTGATCGAAATGCCGGCCCGGGCGTATTGGCCGAAGTAGTCGGCGCGTTCGGCCTGACTGAGAGCGATCAGGGGCAGCAGTGCGATCTGCACGTGGGAGAGGCCCAGGCGTGTGGCATGGGCAATGATCTGGGCCGGGTCACTTACCCCCAGAGACCAGCTACAAACTCCGATGTCATGGCTGAATAGGTTCATAGCACTTGTCAGGGGTCACTTGGAAATTTCGGAGGACGTGTACTTGAGGTAGCGGCTTTTCATCCAGCGAACGGCGAGCAAATCCACAAAGGCGCGGATCACACGGCTGCCGAAAGGGTATTTGCTTTTGCCAGCGAAGCGCGGACGGTGGCTGACCTCGACCTCGCGGCAGGTGTAGCCCTGCATTTTGACCAGTGTGGGGAAGAAGCGGTGTGCGCCGCGCCACAGCCGGAGGCGTTTCAGCGTGTAGGCCCGGTAGACCTTCAGGCTGCTCGCCGAATCGTTGATGGTCTCCTGGCTGATGCTGTTGCGGATGCCGTTGGCGATCTTGGTCTGGACGGTGCGGATCCAGGGGTCTTGCCGCTTTTTGCGCCAGCCGGTGACCATGTCGACTTTCGGGCCCCAGTCGCCGGCTTCGAGCATGGGGATCATGCGGGGAATTTCGGCGGGGTCATTCTGCAGATCTGCGTCGATGGTCGCGATGAGTTCGCCGTGGGCCGCGGCGAATCCGGCCTCGAATGCGGCGGATTGGCCACAGTTGGGTGTGAGCCGAATGACGCGCAGCCACGGACGTGTGGCCATGGCGTCTTTGAGAATCTGAGGGCTGGCATCGGTGCTGCCGTCGTCGACCAGTAAGACCTCGTAGGGCCTGCCCATGGGTTCGAGCGCGGGCGGGATGGCTTTGAAAAGCTCGTTCAATCCCTCCGCCTCGTTGTAGCAGGGGATGACCAGCGAGAGGTAAATCGATTGGGATAGGGGTTCTGGCATTTTAGATTGCGCCGTTCTAGGCAATATCGCGAAGTTGTCCAGCCAGTGGTGCCACCAGTTTTCGGGCGAACATCGCCACGATGAGACCGAGCGCCGCACCCATGCATACCTCGCTCAGGTAGTGGCTGTTGGAAGCAACCCGCTCGAAGCACGTTAATAATGCTGCAACAAAGCCGAGCCAGCCGAAGCGGGGCCAGACGATCCACAAGGCCGCGGCCAAGGCAAAGGAATGGGTTGCGTGACCGGATGGGAACGAGAGGTTGGTCTGATCGAAAAAGCCCGCGATGCCATTGTGGAAGGGGTGAAAATCATGCCAACCCACGCCTTCAACGGAGAACGGACGCATTCGGCCGACGACCCACTTGAGGACGACGTTGACGCCAGAGAAGAGACTTGCCGCGGCAATGAGCAAGGCCCCCCAGCGGCGCCATGGGCGGGCCGCGATGACACCGGCAGTGAGCGCCATCAGCAGGGCGGAGGCATAGACGCCGGGGAATTTCATGACATCGGACCAGAATCGGCCGCCGCCCGCGCCTTTGGCTTTTAGCCACGCGTCGGACCCGCTGTCACGTACGGCTTGGGCGACTGACGCATCGAACCAGATGAAGTTGATCAGTGCGGCGACAGAGAGGATCGCGATTGACCAGAGCAAGGCCGCCCGCTGGAAGGGGTGGAGAGGCATTAGAAGGATGTCCCGCCGTCGACCGGCTTTTTGATGCCTTTGAATTTTTCACACCTGTAGAGGTCGTGAACATAGATGAGCGAGCCGTTCACCCACACTTCGACGGGCGGGAGCTTGGTGACGTGTTCGAAGCTTTTTTCGATCTCCTCGAACCAATAGCCGCTGTAGATGGCGTCTTTGCCGAGGAGGGTGGTTTTATCCGGCTCGAGAGAGCGGTCGGCCCAGAGGTCGTACTGGCTGTAACGGCCGCGAGCGCCGGGGTGCTTTAGGTAGGTGCCGATGGTGTAAGACAGGGGCTGGCCACGGGTGTAGAAGCTCATTTCAGCGGCGGTCTGGTATTCGCCAGCGAGCAGAAACGTGCCGGGCCGCATGTCTGCCATGGCATCGGAGATTGCACTGCCAAACTGCTGCCAGCCACGAAGGCGGCCAGAGGGGTCGTACGAGCGGATGCGGGCCGGCTTGCCGGGCTTGAAATAGCGGTGGATCGAATCGATGGTCGGGTAGAGGGCGGCGGAGTTCTGACTGAACGCCATGACCATGAGGCCGATGACGCCGGTCGCGGCGACAAAGCCGCGCCACCGGCGCCAGGTGGCGACGGTGAGATTGGCCTGCCCGATGTACCAGGCGGCCAGAATGACAAGGGTAAACCAAGATGGCCCGGGCCAGTTGGGTTGGGGGACGGTCTTGAACGTCAGGCCGCAGACCGTCAGGAAGAAGCTGCCGCCGATGACGAGCAGATAACGGGCTGGCCAGAGGGCTGCATCACCCCATCTTCGGACAACCATGACGATGGCGGCGATCAGGATGACGAACAGCGGCGGGCTGAGCAGGCCCGCCTGGCCCAGCAGGAACTCGGGGAGATTCGTCCATTGGAAACCGCTGGCGGTGATGTCGCCTTCCACGTGCTTCAGGCTGATCCAACCGTTGCGGACGCTCCAGATGAGGATGGGTAGCCCGCCTACGCCCGCGACGAGCACCGCCAGATAGGGCCAGAGGGTACGGAGCCATTTGCGATAGGCCGGCTCAATCAGCAAGAACAGGAAGAACCCGAGAAACCAGAGGAAGCAGGCGTACTTGGCAAGAAAGCCGAGCCCGACAAACAGCCCGGCCACAGGAAACGCCCACCGCTTTTCGCCCGTCAAGGCCACAACACCGAAACAGGTTGCCAATGCCCAGCACAGGACGAAAGGCGGATCGATGGTCATGAGGAATGAGCCGGCGATGTACATCGGCACGAAGTGACAAAGCACCACCGCACCCAGAGCGAGTTTTTCAGACTTGAAGAGCCGGGCTGTCAGCCAATAGGTGCAAAGAGCGACGCCAACACCGATCAGCACGGAGGGGAATCGGACGGCGGGCATGTTGTCGCCGAAGAGTGCGCAGCTGGCGCGGATGATCCAAGCTACGGCCGGGCCTTTGCTGTAGTAACTGAGGTCAAGATTTCGAGACCAATCCCAATATTGGGCCTCGTCGGCGGAGAGGTCGAGGGGGCAATTTTGCGTGAGAAAAATTACGCGTGAGAGGGCCCCGGCAAAGAGGAGGAGGGCCAGCAAGAGACGACAACGGACGGGGCTCAGCCAATCGAATCGCCAGACGGGCCCGGTGTGAGTCGCGCTTGCAAGCGAAAAGTCAGGCGTGATGCTGTGAAGACTCAATGTAGGTCGACTCGGAGAAGGTGCTGAGGCGCGGCGGACGGGGGGCAGTATATGGGTTTGGGCCGTTTTGGCAGGAGCGGCGGTAGTCAATGTCGGGCCTGAAGTTCTTGTTCGATGTGCGGCCCAACGACCCAAGGACTCGGGGGGATGTCCGTGACGTGCCAGAGGTCGATCACATCATGCGGGGAAGTCAGGCCCTTGGCGTGACAGCCGAGTGCCTCTGCGAGGTAACCGACAACCGCATGCGGGGTGACGCCGTGTTCGCGAAGGGTTGCGAGTCGGGTGTCGCCGTGCCTCTTGGCCAGACGGCGGCCGTCGGGTCCGACCATGAGTGGCATGTGGGCGTACTGCGGGATTTTATGGGTCAAGCCCAAGGCCTTGTAGAGAAGTATCTGGCGGGGGGTGCTGTCCAGCAGGTCATCGCCACGGATCACCATGTCGACGTCGGCTGCCGCGTCATCGACGACGACGGCCAGTTGATACGCCGGGGTTCCGTCGGCTTTGGCAATGCCGAAATCGCCAAGATCGCGTGCGACATTGGTTGTGTTTCGCCCCGCGATGGAATCGTTTACCTCAATGGTTCCGGGAGGGACTGCGAAACGAATGGCCGGGTGCCGGCCTGATTCTGAGAGGGCCTGTTCAGTGGTTACAAATCGCCCGCGGCACGTGCCCGGATAGACAAAAGCACCGTCTGCGGTATGTGGTGCACTGGCGGCCTGATCAATATCTTTCCGGCTACAAACGCAATAATAGGCACTTCCGTTCGCAAACAACTGATTTATAGCCTGCTGGTAGGCGGGCATGTGCGTTGATTGTTGGATCGGGCCTTCGTCCCAGTTGAGGCCGAGCCATTGGAGGTCTTGGAGGGTCTGCGCGGCCGAATCGGGCTTGATGCGTGGGCCGTCGAGATCCTCGATTCTCAGCGTGATTCTGGCATTGGCTTGACGGGCGAGGAGCCAGGTGGCGAGAAAGGTTCTCGCGTTGCCGAGGTGCAGTGCACCGGTTGGCGAAGGTGCGAGGCGAGTCTTATTAAAGCGAATGTTCGCCATATGGTTAATGGATGAAGCTGCTTAGCGCTTGAAATACACAGTCTTACCCAAAATGATGTAATAACATACTAGACAAAACCTGTGAGTTCGCTAATCTACGTACCCCCGATTTGTGGGTAAGCCGGTTTCCCGGAGAAAGAAAGAACTCATGGCACGTCCCAAGGCACTCGACAGTCTGTCGATTTCTGATCTGCAGTCTCTCATCAGCGACCGTAAAAAGAAGGTTGGCGAACTGAAGCGAGATCGTCGCAAGCTTCGGACGGCACTGGCAAAGATTGAAAAGCAGTTGAGCCGCGTCGGTGTTGCTGGCGGCCGGAAGGGCGCCGGGCGGATTCGTCCGGAGAACGCCAAGCCGCTGGTTGAGGTGATTTATTCGGTACTGAAGGACGCAAAGGGTCCGATTCGCGTGCCGGAGATCGCGGATCGCGTGCAGGCTTCGGGCTACCGCTCGTCGTCGGACCGGTTCACCGCCATCGTCAATCAGACGTTGATCAAGGACAAGAAGTTCAAGGCCGCTTCGCGTGGTCACTACACGCTTGCCTAGGGGCGGCGTTTTGAACTTTTCAGGGCGATAACTGCCCGGCCTCGGCGACAACCGGGTGCCGGGCATTTTTTTCGTCGCTGATCAGCTTGCCATCGGCCAGTCGGAGAACCCGGTCGCATCTGTGGGCGACTGTTGGGTCGTGGGTCACCATGAGGATGGTGGTGCCGGTGGCGACCAGTTCGTCGAATAGAGCTAGAATTTGCTGGCCGGTCTTGCTGTCCAGCGCGCCGGTGGGCTCATCGGCCATGACGATGAGAGGATCGTTGACCAAGGCGCGGGCGATGCAGACGCGCTGCTGCTGGCCGCCGGAGAGTTGCACGGGGCGATGGTCGGAGCGGGGCCCTAGGCCGACGCGGTCGGCCAGTTCCATGGCCCGCTTGCGACGCTGGGCCGGGGGAATGCCAAGATAAAACATGGGGACTTCGAGGTTTTCCAGCACGGTCAGCTGTTGAATCAGGTTGAAGTTCTGGAACACGAAACCGATCCGGCGGGAACGGATCTCAGAAAGTTTGTCATCATCGAGGGCGCTCACGTCTTGATCGCCCAGCCAATATCGGCCGCTGGTGGGCTGATCGAGGCAGCCCAGGATGTTCATGAGTGTGGACTTCCCAGACCCGCTGGCGCCCATGATGGCGGTGAACTGGCCCTGCTGAAAATCGATGGAGATATCGTCGAGGGCCGCGACCTCTACGTCGGTGCCGGGTTTGCGGTAGATTTTCCGAACGTTCTGGACAGCTGCCACAATCGCCATGGCGTTACTGTAGCGAATAATTTCCGCGGTTAGTACGACAAGTGCTTGTAAACTCAAGATGTTCCGTTCAAAATACAGCACCGTGTTTTTTCCCCTCGCCTTGATTTTCATGGCGGTCACGGCGATGGCTGTAGTCGCTGTGGGGGCGGATTCGACATGGGGAAGCCATGGTTGGGGGCTGGAACTGATTATCTGGTCGCGTCGTTTGCAGTGGCCGCTGGCTACTTTTTCTGTACTTTTGTCGTTGGCCCTGCTGGTCTGGACGATAGCGGCCCGGAAGCGGCTTTTGTGGTTGGCGGGTCTGGGCCCGGTATTGGGATTGGCGCTGTACCGCTTTGGATCAGCGCCGATATTGCAGTTTGCGGCCATTGAGAACCCGCCGGCCTTTTCAGCCAGCGACCAACAGGTGTTGAACCCGGCACACACGGTTGTCGGGCTGACGGTGGCCGGCCAGCCGTATGCCTACAGCCTCGGCCTGCTTTACCGACGGCCAATCGTGCTGCAGACGGAAGTGGATCGAAAGGCGTTACTTTTCTGGTGCGCAGATGCCAACCGGGCGACGGCCTTTTTGGTGGATCGGTCCGTGCGGGCGGAAGACTTTGAGATTGTCTCGTTTCCTGCGGGTGCGATGATTGTGCTGCACCACCCGAGCGGGCGGTTTTTCAATGCGCTGACCAACGAAGCGTTGGATGGCAAACCCGAGCGGCCGTGGGCCAAGCCGTTGGTAACGTACAAGGGACCGTTGTCGCAGTTGCTGGCCAGTAACCCGCAGACCAAGGTCTGTCCGCCGCTGGACCTGCCGGGTGTGATTCCGATGGGGGAGATTCAGCCCCGTTATGCTTTGCCCGTCGGGCCGCCATCGTCGCGAAATACGATGGTGGCTGCTGGGTGGGGGGCCGTACGACTGGAAGCGGGAGGCGCGGTAGACCCGTCGATTGTGCGTGTGGTTTTGTTGGGTACGTCGCCGCCGATAGCACTTGTGCCGCAAGACATTTCTGACCGGCCGATGAACATTCCCGGCGAGGGCGGACGGCCGGCGGTGGTGGTCTTCCGCAACATACGGACCGGAAAGGTCAGCGCGTTCAAGCGAGGGCTGACGTCGGAACTGCCGGGCGCAGGTGGTGAGGGAGCCGAGGCCCTGTTTGCCTCGACACCGGGTGCCGATGGCGGACCAGATTCATTTGCCCTGGTCGACGTTACGACCGGCGCGACCTGGACCCGGGACGGGATAGCACGTTCCACAGCGGCAACGCGACTGACGGCGCGGCTAAGCCCGATCACCGTGGAAGAGAACATTCATTGGCCGGTGATGCATTACTGGGTGCCCGCTGCCCGATTGATTCGTGCGGAGACGACAATGTTCGCTGAAGTTCCGGCTGGGGTGGAGGTCGCTCCGGCACCACCGCCGCCTGCGCCACCCAAGCCGAGGGCGCGTCCGCGGCGGCGGTGAGTTGAGCGGCCTTTCGGCTGTCCAGATGTTTTTCGCGCAGGGTCTTCATTGCAGAGAGTTCTTCTGCGGGCAGCCGTGAATAGTTTTTGAGCATCATTGTCATGCGTGGATTTTTGGAAAATGACTGCTGATATTCACCAAGGAATGTCCAGAACAGGTAGTTGAAGGGGCAGGCTTTGTCGCCGGTGCGCTGTTTGACGTCGAAGGCGCAGGACTTGCAGTAGTCGCTCATGCGGTTGATGTAGGCACCGCTGGAAACATAGGGCTTGGTGGCCATGGTGCCGTGGTCGGCATTCATGCCCATGCCGATGACATTTGGGGTGACGACCCAATCGTGGCTGTCGATGTACATGGCGTAGAACCAGTCGTTGACGGCCTGGGGCGAGAGGCCGGTGAGGGTGGCGTAGTTGCAGATCACCATGAGCCGCTGGATGTGGTGGGAATAGCCACGTTCGATCACGCCGGAAAGGCTTTGTTTCAGGCAGTTCATGTCCGTCTGGCCGGACCAGAAGGATGACGGCACCGGACGGGCGTCTTTCCGGGCATTGCGCTCGCGATATTCGGGCATAAAGGCCCAGTAGATGCCGTAGACGTATTCGCGCCAGCCGAGCAGTTGCCGACAGAAGCCTTCGACCGCATTGAGTGGGGCCAGTTTTTTTTGCAGGCGACTCTCGGCCGCGCGAATGCAGGTCATCGGATTGAGCAGACCTGCATTTATCACAGGCGACAGGACCGAGTGAAACAGTACTGGCTGACCGGTGACCATGGCGTCTTCCAGATCGCCGAAGAGGGGAAGGCGGTTGTCGAGGAAATCTTTCAGTGCTTGCTCTGCCTGCTTGGCTGTGACCGGCAAATCGAACCCACGCGTGTGGCCGGGGTGGCTGGGGAAACGGCGTTCGACTTCGGCCATGACCTGGTGGGTAATGGTGTCGGGCGGGAATGACTGTGGCTTGGGAACGACCAGCTTTTTGGGGGCGGATTTTCGATTTTCTTTATCGAGATTCCATTCGCCGCCCAGGGGCTTCTTGCCGTCCATCAGGACATCGTGCTTGACTCGCATTTTCCGATAGAAGAACTCCATGACGGGGCTTTTGAGGCCGCGTGCCCACTCGGAGAACTCGGTACGGTCGGTCAGAAAAAGGTCATTGGGCCACCAGCGGACGGCGACCCCGAGATCGCTTGTGAGTTTTTCGACCCACTTGCGGGTGTGGTATTCGCTGGGCTCGGTGATCCAGATTTCAGATACGGAGGTCGACTTTAAGTGGTGCTTCAGAGCGGCGACGCTGTCGCGATATCCCGATTCGCTGAACGGGTAGTGACAGACGTTGCGTCCTTCGGCCCGCAGGTGGTCGACAAAGTGTCGCATCGCAGAAACGAGGAAGGTGATCCGCCACTTGTGGAAGGGAACGGACCGAAAGTTGCGGTCGGACTCGATTAGCAGGACTGGGGCCGCAGGGGGCGCGGCCTTCAGCATCGCAAGCCGGTCGCTGAGCTGGTCCTCAAAGAGCCAGAGCGTCGGAGGCCGCACCGGCTTGGGTTGGGCGGGTATCTGTTTTGCCATGGTGGGGTAGGGGGGGAGGATGGTGGGGGTCAAACTCTGGTTTTGAAACCCATGGCCCGGCACACGCACCAGCCCATGGCGGCTTCAAATACACAGAATAGGCCCATGGCGATGAGGAGGCCGCTCACGCCCCATTCGAGCCAGCCACCCGAGGGCATGGCCCAGAAAACGGCCGACGCAGCCCCCAGCACGCCGGCGACAATGCCCGCCCTCAGCCGGGCTGAACGCCCCTTTTGGTCAATGTTGCATGTAAATGCCATACCGTAAGGTTAGTCGCCACTTGGGCTGGTGGATATCACGCCACAATTTGGCCTGCACGCTATATTGCTGGGCCGCTTGCCCCATCTCCAGGGCCGTCTGGTCGATAGCTCAGTCGGGGTGTTGCGGGTTGGACATTGGCGGAAGACGAGGACAGAGACATGGAATATGGCGTGATCATGGCGGGCGGAGCAGGCACTCGGCTTTGGCCGCTCAGTCGGGCGATGCGGCCCAAGCAGTTATTGAATGTCATTAAGGGTAAGAGCCTGTTGCAGCTCGCTTTCGAGCGTTTGCTGGGCGTGATGCCGGCGGAGCGTATTTATGTCTGCACGGCTGCGGCCTACGGCCCCGACATTCTGAAGGCGCTGCCGCAACTGCCAAAGGAAAATCTGCTGGGAGAACCACAGGGACGAGACACGGCGGCAGCCGTTGGGTTTCCGGCTGCGGTGCTTCTGGCCAAGGACAAGGATGCGGTGGCCGCTTATGTGACTGCGGACCATGTGATTCAGCCGATTGCCGACTTTCAGAAGGCCATTCGCGCGGGGTTTGAAGTTGCCAAGGCCCAGCCGAAGTCGCTGGTCACGTTTGGCATCACGCCGACGTTCGGGCATACGGGATTGGGGTATGTACAGCGCGGTGAAGTGCTGATGCCGACCACGCCTCCTTCGTACAAAGTGCTGGCGTTCAAGGAGAAGCCGGACAAGTCGACGGCGGATCGGTACGTGGAGTCCGGCCGGTTTTTCTGGAACAGTGGGATGTTCGTATGGCGGTGCGACACCGTGCTGGATGAACTGAAAGCGTTCCTGCCGGAGACGCACAAGGCACTGACGGAGATTGCCGCGGACTGGCAGACGCCGAAACAGCAGGAGACGCTGAACCGGCTTTATCCGACGCTGCAGAAGATCAGCGTCGACTACGCCATCATGGAACCGGCCAGCCACCACAAGGGGCAGGCCAGCGTGGTGGTGGTCGAGATGCCCGTGCAGTGGCTGGATGTCGGCAGTTGGCCAGCACTGGCTGAGACGCTGCAGACGGACGATCACAACAACGCCTTCATGGCCAGCAAGTATTGTTTTGTCGATTCGGACGACAACATTGTCATCACCGATGATCCGGAACACCTGGTGACCACGATCGGCGTGAGTGACATGATCATCGTGCACACCAAAGATGCGACGATGGTCTGCCCCAAGAATGAATCGCAGCGGGTGAAGGACCTGGTCGGCACGCTGAAAGAGAAGTACGGGCCGACGTTTCAGTAGTCCCGGACTGCTGGCATTTCATGCGCACAATGGCAGTTGATTACGGCCGCAAGCGTATCGGGATCGCGATCAGCGATGCCGGGGGGAAATGGGCCACGCCGTTGGAGGTTCTTGCAGCGGACGGCTCGGCGGTGTTGAGCATCGCCGCGATTGTGGCCAAGGAAGCAGTGCAGCGGCTGATCATCGGTTTGCCCTACAACATGGACGATACGGAAGGGCCGATGGCGAAGGAGGTACGCCTTTTCGCTGGAACGATTGCGTCGAAGGTCTCTGCGGAAGTCGCCATTGAGTTCGCCGATGAAAGACTGAGCAGTTACGAGGCCGAACAGCAGTTGAAGAGCCGGAAGCAGGCGGGAGAGGGACTGACCCGGAAGCGGAAGAAAGAGCAGTTGGATGCTGTGGCGGCGGCTGTGTTGTTACAGAAGGTTCTTGACGGAGAGATTCGTGGCGTGCCGCTGCTGCGAGCTGTCAAGTGAAATAATTCCACGGCTTAGCAATAAGTCCTACAATGGCAACTGACGGACGTTTTTCCTGCGTGACCCGTTTCGATCCATGGCCAATCCCAGCCCCGAATCATCAACGACGTTGCCTCCGCTCCGGCTGCGGACGTTTCAGGCGGGCGACGCGGATACATGCCGGGTGCTGTACCGAGAGGCTGCTCTTGACGGGTCTTACCCTGCGGATGATGAGCCACACGACATAGACGACATCAACGGGGTCTATCTTAGAGAGCCGGGTTCGCACTTCTGGGTGGTGGAAAACTCGGCGGGTGAAGTAGTGGGGATGATCGGCGTTCAGCGACAGGAAAAAAGCGTCGGCGAAATTCGGCGGCTGAGGGTTCGGACGGATCATCGTCGAAAGGGGATCGGAAGCATGCTGCTGGAGGCTGCGGTTAATTTCTGCAACGAGCAGAGCTATCTGAAGATCGCCCTGGATACCTACATCGACCGGGAGCCGGCGATTCGGCTGTTCGAGAAGTTTCACTTCCGCCATAACCGCACGCGGCTGGTGGGCAGCAGAGAACGGCATTATTTCTATCTTGATATTTATGAGACTGACGGGCCGGGTGGCACGCGAGGCGTGGCGAAGTGATAACTCCGGCCGAAATTGCCGTACGGGCCACGGGCTATTGGTCGGCCAAGGCGCTGATCACTGCGGTGGAGATGGGGTTGTTTGACGCGATTCAGGGTGGGGCAACGAGGGCCACGCTGGCTGGCGAAATGGGGACATCAGAACGCGGGGCACTGACGCTGCTGGATGCGATGGTCACAGCGGGGCTTGTCACTGAGCGCGATGGGTTACTGGCTGTGGCCGATGGCGCGGGTGAACTGCTGACGACAGCGGCTTCCAAGTCTATGGCCGCTGCGCTGGCGTACAACAATCATCTTTACAACCTTTGGGGCGAGCTGGGGTCGGCGGTGAGGGCGGGCCAGCCGATCGTGCCGGCACGGGCACATCTGGGTCAGAACGCGGAAGAGACGCGGGCTTTTGTCATGGGAATGCACGGGCGGGCTGTGCTGACGATAGCTGCGCTGGCGGGGCTGGATCTTTCCGATGCGCGGCGGCTGCTGGACCTGGGCAGTGGGCCGGGCACGGTGGGCAGATATCTGGCGGGGCGATTTGCACACTTGCACGTGGTGTTGGCGGATCTGCCGGGGATCACTGTCGTTGCGCGGGGTCTGACGGCCGGACAGCCCGCGGCCGGGAGAGTGGAACACCGCGAACTGGATTATCGCAGCGGCTCGATTCCAGACATGTTTGATACGGTGCTGTGGTGCGGTGCGCTGCACCAGCACACGCCGGAAGAAACTCGAAGTCTGCTGGGCCGGATTGCCGCATCCGGGGCAAGCCGGTTGATCACGGTTGACTACCTGATTGATGCGGACGATGTGACCGGGGCCGCAAGCGAGTTTGCGGCGCTGTTCGGCCTGAACATGTCGCTGTTCAGCGCGACTGCGCACATGTATCGGTTGGGGGAGTACGGGGCACTGCTGAAGGAGGCGGGCTGGCGGGTGGCTGGTTCGACCACTGCGGCCGGGCACTATCGTATTGTTGAGGCCAGACGATGAGGCACATCGGTTTTAGTATTGGCCTGCTGTTATCTGCTTCGATCGCGTGGGGGCAGAACTTGCCGTCGCCGGAGTCTGACGCGGAGACCCGGCGGGGGCACACACGGCAGGCGGCCGTCGCTACGACGCAGGCTTGGGCGACAGACGCTGGGGGCCAAACAAAGGCGATCGGGCCGTTTGTGCGGGTTGAGGGTGACAAAGCGATTATTCTTGGGGAGGCCACGGGGCTGGGCGGGGCGGACCCGGTGGAGTTTTTTCTCGTTGGGCCGAACAGTGGAAAGGCTTACGAGGCGCTCGCCATCAGCTATGCCAGCGCTGGTGACATTGATGCAGCCCTTCGAGCTATTGGACTGACGCCGGGACACGGGGTTGATCCGGAACACATGCTCTTCTTTCCGCGCGGTCCGCGGGTGGAGATGACGTTCGGCTGGACAGCTCCGGCTGGCCCGATGAGCGCTACGACGGGCCAGTTGATCGGGCGATCGCGAGCGGCGGAGCCTGGCGCGGCCACCCGACCGAGCCGCGCCGGACTGGTTTATGTGGGCAGCCCGCTGGCTAAGGCGGGTGCGGATGGGAAACCACGGCTTGCAGCCGATCTGGGGGATGTCGGCTCCATCGCCAGTAGTTACAACGAACCTTCGACCCTGCTGGATGTTCCGCGGCTTGCGCCGCAGGGAATTGTGTACCGGCAGCAGCTGGCGGCGGCTTCGCTGCGCAAGGGTGAGGCGGTCACGATCACCATCACCGTTCTGAAGGACGTTCATCAAATGGATCAGCGAATTGTGTTTGTCACCGTACCCAATTCTGCGCCGCCGGCCGTAGCGGTGCAGATGTTCGCTCTGGAAAGCCCCGGGCCGTCCATGATGCGTCCCATGCACGTAAAGCAGTTGTCGCTGGAGGATGCGGTCCGGCAGATTTTGGAGACTCCGGTAACGGATGAGTTGTTCCTCCATCCGGAGATCGCGCCTGATGTGCCGCTCGGTGAGGTCGCGCGGTTTTATCGGGCGCTTTCGGCTGCCAGCACACTGGAAAAGTGTGAGATCGAAGCTCCAAAGGCAGGGGAAGCTGGGGAGGCCGAAGTTCGGCAGATTTTCTATCAGGCCTTTCTGCCCGATGAGGCGAATCGAGACCCTGCTGAGCGGTTTTTCCCGTCCGCCGAGCTTGATCTGACAGGGGCTAAGCCGTTGCTGCGGACGTACGACGATCCGCCTACAGTGCCAGGCATTCAGCCGAAGTGGAAGATCACAGAGCAGACCGTGGCCACGCCGGGGGATATTGCAGCGGCCGTGGCCGGTCCGCTGAAGCCAGCCGACCCGGACGACCGCCGGCCACTGTTTATCTTCGCACCGCCGACGTTGACCCACGCAGAACTTTTGAAGTGGATCGCGCCGATACGGTCGCAATACCCGGTAATCTGGGTATACCTACCAAAATGAGCGTGCAACCCCCTCCGCCTTCACTTGAGCAGCTTCTGGCCACGGCCCGCGAAGAGTGGCTTGTACTTGCCCCGCACTTGGCAGCCATGGGGCCGAGGCTACAGGCGATCGGTGAGGCGTTCCTGCACTGCTGGCGTCTTGGCGGCAAGGTTATGACGTGTGGGAATGGTGGATCATCAGCGGACGCGATGCATCTGGCTGAGGAACTTTCCGTGCGGTTTGAGCGGGATCGCAAGGCACTGGCCGCGCTGGCGCTGTGTGACCCGACAGTCCTGACTTGCGCGGGGAATGACTTCGGGTTTGAGCGGGTCTTTTCGAGGCAAATTGAGGCGCTGGGTAGGCCGGGGGATGTTCTGGTGGTGATGACGACCAGCGGGAACTCTCCGAACATGATCGCGGCGGTTAGAGAGGCGAAGGCTCACAAACTGGTGACGGTGGCCTTTCTGGGCAAAGGGGGCGGGACGCTCAAGGGTGCGTGCGACCACGAGTTGATCGTGCCGGCGACCACCTCTCACCGGACGCAGGAGGGGCACTCCTTCCTTTATCACGCGCTTTGCCAGTGGATCGACCGTCAGGTCCCGTAACCATTGACCTACGGCGGGCCGATCGGCTGCACTGGCGGCTGTCAACTATTTTTCACGCTCTGTTTTCTATCGCGCCGGTTAGAAAAAAAGTCGTAGGAATTGTTGATTGAGTAGGCCGATGACTGCCGTAGACTATTACAGGTGAGTGCTGCGGGCAGACGGACCGCCCGTGATATCCACCCTTGGAAAGGAGTTCCTTCATGGCGAATTCTTCCGGTGCTTCGGTTTCCTCCCCACTTTCCGCCCTGATCGACAAGAAGCTTGATACGCAGACGTTCAAGCTCCAGCACTGGGAGGGGACAGTCGGTGAATATCTTGAGCTGGCGTGGCAAAACCCGGCAGTGGTGCGGAACGCGTTCCAGCGGGTCTACGACATGATTTTGTCGTATGGGTCGGAGTCTTTCACGCTTTTCAAGCAGGAATACACGCGTTACCGGTTCTTTTCCGACCCGATTGATGGTGGTGCGGACGCGATTTTTGGCCTTGAACGGCCATTGATGCAGTTGGTCGATTTCTTCAAATCGGCCGCTGCGGGGTACGGCACGGAGAAACGAATACTGCTGCTGCACGGCCCAGTCGGTAGCAGTAAGAGCACCATCGCCAGGTTGCTGAAAAAGGGGCTGGAGGGCTACAGCAAAAGCGATGGGGGCAAGTGCTACAGCTACAGCTGGCGAGTCGCGGGCAAGGATGGCGAGGCGGACACGTGGATGGATTGCCCGATGAACGAAGAACCGCTGCTGCTGATTCCGAAAGATGCGCGGGCAGAAGTTGTCAGTGCGCTGAACGAAAAGTTGCCGGATGGGCGGAAGATTCGCCTCTATGGCGAGCCCTGCCCGCTGTGCCGCAAGGTCATGGGCGACCTGATGGACGAGTATGGCGGGGACTGGAAAAAGGTCATGGAGCACGTCCGTGTGCGCCGGCTGGTGCTCAGCGAGAAGGACCGGCGCGGGATCGGCACGTTCCAGCCAAAAGACGAAAAGAATCAGGACAGCACGGAACTCACGGGCGATATCAACTACCGGAAGATCGCGGAATACGGCAGCGATTCCGACCCCCGTGCGTTCAACTTTGACGGTGAGCTTAACGTAGCCAACCGGGGTATTTGCGAGTTCGTGGAAGTGCTCAAGCTGGATGTGGCGTTTTTGTATGACTTGCTCGGGGCCAGCCAGGAACATGCGATCAAGCCGAAGAAATTTGCACAGACTTACATCGATGAAGTCATTCTGGGCCACACGAACGAGCCGGAATACAAGCGGCTGCAGGGCAACGAGATGATGGAGGCGTTCCGCGACCGGACCATCAAGATCGATGTGCCTTATAACACGCGGCTGGACGATGAGATCCGAATCTACCAGAAGGATTTTTCGGGGCAGAAAGTGGCGGGCATGCATATTGCGCCGCACACGCTGGAAGTCGCGGCCATGTGGGCGGTGCTGACGAGGCTGGCCGACCCGAAGAAGGCTGGCATATCGCGGCTGCAAAAGTTGAAACTTTACAACGGCAAGTCCATCCCGGGGTTCACCGAAGATTCGATCAAGGAGTTACGGGAGGAGGCACCGGCAGAGGGAATGGCTGGCATCAGCCCGAGGTATATTCAGGACAAAGTCAGCAATGCCCTGGTCAGCCAGCAGGCGCAGCTGGAGAAGGCCATCAATCCGTTCATGGTGATGAACGAACTGGAGGAGGGCCTCAGCCACCACAGCCTGATCACCGATGCGGAGCTGAAAAAGACTTACAAGGAACTGCTGGCGGTTGTGCGCGAAGAATATGAGGACATTCTCAAGGGTGAAGTGCAGCGGGCGATCAGTGCCGACGAGGATGCCATTAAACGGCTGGCCGCGAACTACATCGAAAACGTACGGGCCTATACCCAGCACGAGCGGGTTCGGAATCGCTATACCGGCCGGGATGAGGACCCGGATGAAAGGCTAATGCGTTCGATCGAGGAAAAGATCGACATCCCGGACAGCCGCAAAGACGATTTCCGTCAGGAGATCATGAACTACATCGGCTCGCTTGCGCTGGATGGCAAGCGGTTTGAATACAACACGAACGCCCGGCTGCTCAAGGCGCTGGAACTGAAGCTCTTCGAAGACCAGCGCGACACGATCAAGCTGAAAAACCTTGTCTCGACGGTGGTGGACGATGAGACACAGCAGAAAATCGATGTGGTGAAGCAGCGGTTGATCAAGTACTTCGGCTACAACGCCACCAGTGCGGCCGACGTGCTGAACTACGTTGCCAGCATCTTTGCCCGCGGTGACAGCAAGCAGGACGACTAGGGTGCAGGCTTAGGCGACGGTCTTTTTGACGCAGAAAACGTTGATGAACGGCAGTGGAAGCTGTCGGACGGCCTCCAGTTCTTCCAACGACATGGTCTTGCCGGGCTTGCCGCTATCGAGAATCTCGCAAAGGTCATAGCCGGCCTCGTTCAGCGGGCGGGCTATGTCGGCGACGGTGGTGCCTGTACGGTCCAGATTGGCAGGACAGATTTCGATAATGAGCGTGCCGATGCGGCCCTCCATCAGCAGGCCCTTCATCCCGCCAAGTACCCATGGCTCGTAGCCTTCGACGTCAATCTTGACGAGGTCCACGCGGTCGATCTTCTTTTCCTTGCAGTAGAGATCGAGGCTGACAGTCGGTACCTGAATCCGTTGAACGTTGGTTTCGGTGTCCTTGGTGTCAACGTGGTTCACGCCGGTGCCGCCTTCGATGACGAAGCTGACCAGCCCGTGCCCTGCGCCCATGGCGGCGCAGACGAGGTTGACGTTGTTGATACCGTTCAAGCGGATGTGGTTCAATGCCCGCACGTAGGTTCGCGGATTGGCCTCAAACCCGTGGACGGAGGTGAAACCACTGCGGGCCATATCAATCGAAAACATGCCGACATGGGCACCAATATCGACGCCGACCACCGGCCTACCCAGTCGAGATCCGTCGGCTACCAGCGTCTTCATCAGGGTGGTCTCCCCCGCATCAAGCTGGGCCAACTGCCTACCCCACCAGAAGTCGGAAAAGTCCTCCCAGATCGAAAGCTGACCGCCGGTGGCTGTGGAGACCTTCGGGCCACGAAGATTGAAAGTCCGGTTGAGGCACCAAAGCGCGTATGACGGAACCATGGTGGGTTCCTGCAGCAGTTTTAGAGCGTTTTTGAGGAGGCTGTTCTTCATTTAGTGTTCGATTCGACCAGATCAAAAAAGTGCGGCGTTAGAAGGGAAACTCGCGCGGAATGTATCTGCCGCCCAACCAGCCAGCAACACAGCCTGCTGCTTCGTGCGACCTGTCAACTCCGCCTTTGGCTTGGCTCAGCCCCGCAAGGTTTGCGACAATTTGCTGGATCGAACGGACGCTGGCAGTCTAATCAGGATTATGTGGTTGAGCTGGGAAAGTAGTCGGCTGAATCTCATGCGAAAGGTAGAGTTAGTCCGTATTACTTGAGAAGAGGGTTGCCGGGCGGCCGAGGCAGTCGGCGTAAGCCTGTGGGCAAGGTAACGGTGGGCCGTAACTTTTTTGGTGTGTTTGTCATGTCGAACCGAAAGCTCACTTCCACCGTCCACAACATTCGTCGGCCGGTATTTTCGCTGGTGCTGGCCTGTGTGGCGACACTGCTCTTCTTCGTTGCGACCGACCCGAGGTTCGGCGTCTGGCACCGCGGTTTTTCCGATAATGCGGTGGATGCGCTGCATCAAGGAATCATCGGGACGCTTGTGGGTATTGTGGGTTCAGTGGTGCTGATGGGAGTAGGATTGTTTTTGTTGACCCGGCCAAGGGCATGAGTGTGGGTGGTCACTGCAGTGGCAACTGGCTGAGGGAACGGGCGGAAAGCAAAAGCCATGGTCCTCAAGATCGAAAAAGATCACCAACGTTTCCGGCAGATTGTTCGTGGTCGGATTCGTGAGGATTTGCGGAAGTTTCTCACCAAGGGGGAACTCATCGGCAAAGAGGGGAAGCACCTGATCTCGATCCCCATACCCGGTGTGGAGTTGCCGCACTTCAAGTTCGGCGACAACTCTGGTGGCGTCGGCAGCGGAGATGGAGACGAGGGCCAATCGGTCGGCCAGCCGGGCAAGGGAAAGGGGCAGGGGGGCACTGAAGTCGGGCAGCACATGCTGGAAGTGGATCTGACGCTGAGCGACCTGGCAGAGATTTTGTCGGAAGAACTTCAGCTGCCGAGAATCGAACCCAAGGGGCGGCATCGGATCACGACGGTGCGCGAGAAATACTCCAGCCTGCGAAAGGTCGGGCCGGAATCGCTGCGACATTTCAAGCGGACCTACCGCGAGGCGCTGAAGCGATCGATCGCGCTGGGCACGTACGACCCGGAAAACCCGATCATCGTGCCGCAGCGGCGCGACATCAGGTACAGGTCGTGGAAGGAAGTCAAAAGCCCGCAATCAAACGCGGCCATCATCCTGATGATGGATGTCAGCGGGTCGATGGGGGAAGAGCAGAAGGAACTGGTCCGGCTGGAGTGTTTCTGGATCGACACGTGGCTGCGGAGCAACTACGACGGCATAGAAACGCGGTATGTCGTGCACGACGTCAATGCCAAAGAAGTGGACAAGCAGACGTTTTACCACCTGCGCGAAGACGGCGGGACGAAAATCTCATCGGCCTATCGCACGGCCAAGTCGCTTATCGACAAGCACTACAACCCGGCCGAGTGGAACATCTACCTGTTCCACTTCTCGGATGGTGACAACAGCTCCGAGGCCGACAGCAGGGAATGCGTTGCGATGCTGAAGGACCAGTTGCTGCCGAAGGTGAACCAGTTCGGCTATTGCCAGGTGGCCAGCGCCTACGGCAGCGGGAACTTTATCAACGTGCTGCACGAACAACTCAAGGCACAGCCGAAGCTGGTGACCAGCCGCGTCAACAGCAAAGACGACATTTACGACAGCATCAAGACCTTTTTTGGGCAGGGGCACTAAACAGCATGTTCATCCACACCGTCTACTTCTGGCAGAAACCCGGCACCGCACCGGCTGCGTGCGATCAGCTGCAGGCCGACTGCTACAGCCTGCTTGGCAAGATTCCCGGCGTGGCTCATCTGTTCGCCGGGCCGCCGGCGGGCACGCCGCGGGATGTTGTGGACAATTCCTATTCGATCGGTCTGACTGTCATCTTCAATGATCCGGCCGGGCACGATGTGTATCAGCCGCACCCGCTGCATCAGCAGTTCATCGCCCGTAACAAGGAGCATTGGTCACGCGTCCAGATCTACGACCACATCGCCTGATCCGTCACGCTGCCGGAGGTTTGCCATGTCCAGTCAAGCGCTCATCCCGTTCCCGCCGGAACTCCTGTCGGCCAAGAAGGAAATCCGCCAGATGGCGGCGAGTTATGGTTTGGATTTTTATCCGACCATCTTCGAGATGTGCACGTATGAGCAGATGAACCAGATCGCAGCATACGGCGGCTTTCCGCAGCGGTATCCGCACTGGCGCTTTGGGATGGAATATGAGCGGCTTCGCAAGCAGCACCACTACGGGCTGGGGCGCATCTACGAGATGGTCATCAACAATGACCCGTGCTATGCCTACTTGCAGGAAAGCAATGCGCTGGTGGATCAGAAGCTGGTCATCGCGCACGTGTATGGTCACTGCGACTTTTTCAAGAACAATCTCTGGTTCGGACACACCAACCGGAAAATGATGGACGAAATGGCCAACCATGCCACGCACGTCCGTCGGCACATTGAACGCCACGGCGAGGATGCGGTGGAGCGGTTCCTCGACATCTGTCTCAGTTTGGAAGACTTGATTGACACGCACGGTGTCTACCTCAATCGCGGGCCGATTGATGCCACCACACAAGCCCCTGCTGCGCCTGAGCCGGAGCCTGCACGCTTTAAGACCAAGGACTATCTGGACCGCTGGATCAACGGTCCGAGGCGAACTCCGCCGAGGCAGGCCGAGCAGGTGGTGCAGAAGGCGGCCACTCCGGCGCGGCCCACGCGGGATGTGCTGCAATACCTTCTCCAGCATGCCAACCTTCAGGACTGGCAGGCCGATTGCCTTTCGATGGTGCGGGAAGAGGCGTACTACTTCGCGCCGCAGGGGATGACCAAAGTCATGAACGAAGGCTGGGCCAGCTACTGGCACAGCACGCTAATGACGCGGCACTTTCTGGAGGCCAAGGAGGTCATCGACTATGCCGACCACCATTCCGGCACCGTTCACATGCCGCCGGGAAGTTTCAACCCTTACAAGATCGGGTTGGAGATCTTCCGGGATATTGAAGACCGGTGGAACCGGGGGCGGTTTGGCAAAGAGTACGACGAGGCGGCGACGTTGGGTCAGAAGGCAAACTGGGACACCGGTCAGGGTCAGGGACGGGCGAAGATTTTTGAAGTCCGACGGATTTACAACGATGTCAGCTTCATTGATGAGTTTATGACCGATGACTTCATCGAGCGGAAGCGATTTTACCAGTACGGCCGGGACCCGCACACGGGGCAGGTCAAGGTTGTCAGCCGAGACCCGAAGGTGGTCCGACAGACGATGCTGTACCAGCTGACCAACCTAGGCCGGCCGTTCATTTATGTCCTAGACGGCAACTATGCCAATCGTGGGGAGCTTTATCTGGCCCACCGACACGCCGGTCTGGACATCGACATCAAGTTCGCCCGCGAGACGTTGCGAAACGTCTGGAAGCTCTGGCAGCGACCGGTGCACTTGCAGGCCCAGATTGACGACGGGATGGTGCTGATGACCTTTACCGGCGAGCAACACAAGCAGCAGGCCATCAGTGCAGATTTGCCGAAGCCAGCTCATGCCCTCTAGGACATTTGCTCATACTTGGGCACAATGTTCGCCATGATCATCCCGTACATCCGTGTCATGCCCGACCCCGCGACGCTGGCCGCTGCAGCGGCAGAGCTTTTCGTGACGGAGGCCACCGCCGCGATTATTGCCAAGGGATCATTCTCGGTGGCGCTGGCGGGGGGATCGACGCCAAAGGCCATGTACAAGCTGCTGGCCAGCAAGCCGCTGATTGACCGAGTCAAGTGGGACAAGATCGACTTCCTCTTCGGCGATGAACGCTGTGTGCCGCCGGAGCACGAGCAAAGCAACTGGCTGATGGCCCGCACATCGCTTCTGGATCATGTCCCGGCCGACCCGGCGCGGCTGTTCCGCATGAAAGGCGAAGTCCCGGCGGAAGAAGCCGCCAAGGAATATGGCTTGATGTTGAAAGCCCGTTACGGTGGGCCGGACGGTACTGGCGGCATCGACCTTGTCCTGCTGGGCATGGGCGATGACGGCCACACGCTCAGTATTTTTCCGAACACGGTGGCGACGCGCGAGGCGGAGCATCGTGTGATCGGGTACTTCGCGGAAAATAGCAGCACTGGTAAATCCTGGCGCGTCACGATGACGGCACCTTTTGTAAATCGTGCGGCCCACTGTGTATTTCTGATTGCCGGCGCCTCGAAAACCACGCGCCTGGCTCAAGTGCTGGAAGGCCCGCGCGATCCGGAGCGGCTGCCATCGCAACTGATTCAGCCCGCCAGCGGCAAACTGACCTTCCTGCTTGATGCTGCGGCTGCGGGCATGGACGCGACCGAGTAGCCGAAGACTGCCAAGCTCGCAGGGCGATCCAGAGATTGCCAAGGTCGGTCAGAGGCGTTTACATTTAGGGCCGCAGAGAAGCCAGTCGTCGCCGCAATCGTTGCGGTTCTCGTTGTCTGGCGAAGTGTCTGGTAGGTCTTTTTCGAGAGTTCCCGCCCCCATGCAGGAAACCAGCACCCGAAAAATCTACGACCTCCATTCGTCCGTTTATGACAGGCTCTTCGCCCCGATGGTGAGGTCGCGCATTGGCAAGGCGGTGGAGTCACACATGGCCCTGCGGGCCGGGCATCGAGTTCTGGATCTGGGCATCGGTACGGGTAACTCGCTGCACCACTATCCGGCGGAAACACAGGTTTATGGCATCGACCTCTCCCGCGGGATGCTTGCCAAGTGCCGCCGGAAGATCGAAGAGCGGGGGCTGAGCAACATCTCCATATTGCAAGGCGATGCCCTACGGCTGCCGTTCGGCGACTCGACGTTTGACCGTATCTTTATCAGCCACGTTATCTCAGTGGTGAGCGACCCTGTAGGTCTGCTGCGGGAGGCCCAGCGTGTCGCCAAGCCGTTTGCCCGCATCGTTATTGTCAATCACTTTTTGTCGTCCAACCCGCTGATCGCCCGGGCCGAAAAACTACTCAGTCCGATTTGCAGCAAGATCGGCTGGCGCAGCGACCTATCCCTGACCGACCTCTTGAAACAGACCGGTGTGGAACTCGACTACCGCTTTAAACTTGAACGAATCGATCTCTGGCAGACTGTTGTAATTTCGAACAGCAAGCCCGGGTATGGGCCACGGGCGCTGAGCCTGCCGGTTCTGGCAACTTGAAATGGTCCGTGAGGCGGGAATTATTTCGGATTGGGTACTTCAATGATCCCCGGCTGCACGGGAGGGGTAGGGGGATTGGCAGGCGGCAATGGCGCCGGTGGCTGGGCCGGGGCCACCTCAGGAGCGGGTTGAGATTGGACCGGCGCCGGTGCCGTGGGAGCGGAAGTTGACGCAGGTTTGGCCGCCGGAGCCGCGGCCGGCTCTGTTGTCGACAACGGTGAGAGCCTTGCCTTCAACGACAGCGCACGGAGCAACATGGCATCAGCTGACTCTGCGGGGCCGGAGGGCCTTGTGGTGGAGCCAGCCACCTCGGATTCGGGGTCAACCTCGAGGATGAAGTTCTTCGTTTGACGGTCGGTCAGAGGAAAAAGCTCGGCAGCCAGATCGAACGGCACCCATTGCCACCAGGGGGCCAGCACCAGCGACTGGGCTTTAAGTGTCCGATAACCCTCTTTGCGAAGGCGGACATCGTACGTCCCATAAAAAGTGAACTGCCGCGTGAGTGGCGTGCGCCCGACTTCCTGATCGTTCAAGAAGACCAGCGCTCCGGGCGGTTCGCTTGTCACGGTCAGTTCCCGACGAACACAGCCGGTTCCAGCCACCGTGGTAAGAAACAACAAACCCAGCAGCGGCCCACCTTGAATCAGCTTTCGGACGTGTCCCATTGATTTAAACGGTAACAGAGGGCGGCCCCTGATCCAACCCGTGAAATACGGGGGATGAGGCTGGTGTCAACCATTCAGGCTGGTTACCCGATAAAACAGGTGTGAAAGTGCTCATCGCCGACGACGATCCCGTAACACTGCAACTGCTCGATCGGTCCTTGACCCGAAACGGCTACGAAGTGGTCCGGGCTACTGACGGCCAGGAGGCACTTCGCGAGATCAGTCGGCATGACATTCAGCTGGTGATTTCAGACTGGGAAATGCCGCACGTGAGCGGCCTCGAACTTTGCGAACGCGTCCGCGCTGCCACCATCTCCGGCTACGTCTATATCATCCTGCTCACTGGCAGGGGCAGCACCGAAGATGCCATTCGCGGCCTTCAGGCCGGCGCAGATGACTTTGTGTCCAAGCCTTTTAACCCAACTGAAGTGCTGCAGCGGGTCCGAACCGGCGAGCGCATCCTTTCGCTGGAAAGCCGCGACCTGACGATTTTCGCCCTGGCGAAGCTCGCTGAGAGCCGCGATCAAGACACTGGTGCCCATCTGGAACGGGTCCGGTGTTACAGCCAGGTTCTGGCCGAGGCACTCATCGGCCATCCGAACTTTCCGGGTGTTGATGAGTCTTTTGTCCGGACGATCTACCAGACCAGCCCGCTGCACGACATTGGCAAGGTGGCCATCCCCGATGCGGTCCTGCTCAAGCGGGGCAAGCTTACGGATGACGAGTACGCGATCATGAAGTCCCATGCGGCCATCGGGGCCGAAACGCTGGACGCGGCCATGAGTTCGCATGCCAACGCCAGTTTCCTCACCATGGCGAGGGATATCGCGTCCACGCACCATGAAAAGTGGGACGGTTCCGGCTACCCGCGTGGGCTGGTGGGTACGGCCATTCCGGCGTGCGGTCGGATCGTTGCCGTGGCTGACGTCTACGATGCCCTTACGACCGAACGGGTCTATAAGGCGGCTTTCCCACATGAAACCGCGCGCCAGATGCTGATCGCCGGGTCAGCGCGTCACTTCGACCCGGACGTGATCACGGCTTTCCTGCAGTGCGAAGCTGAGATCGTCCGCATTCGAGACGCCCATGCGGATGCTGCCGAAGAGTTGGCGACGCTGGCCGCGCAATTGCCTCTGTCTGCCGAGGCGCCAGCGAGACGTGCGGCTTAGGTTTTACGCAGTCCAACTAAAAGTAATGGGCGTTTTCACATCGGGATGAAGGCTGGCGTGAACGGGACACGTCTTTGCAGCGTTTTCCAGCAGTGTCCGCTGCTCGGGAGTCACGGCCGCTGGAAGGGTAAAGACCACGTCCAACTTGGCAATCTTTCGCAATGGCGCCTGCGCCATTTCCTTGCCGACTTTTACGGTGCTCCCCTTCAGGTCGATGCCGTGGCGCTTTGCCTGAATTCCCATGATGGTCAGCATGCAGGTCGCCAAGGCGGTACCTACTAGATCTGTTGGAGAAAATGCTTCGCCCTTGCCGTGGTTATCCGTGGGGGCGTCCGTCAATATTTTGCTGCCCGACGGGCCGTGGACAGCCGAGCATCGGAGGTCACCCTCGTAGGTCACGTTACATTCGACCATAACAATCTTCCTTGTAGCAATAAAATGATGTTGAAGGTTTGTTAAAACTCTACGCCCTTGCCGATGACAGTCTGGAACCCGTCGAACTCTTGGATCAGACTATGATGCCGGTCTCGGCCCTGCAGCACCAGCGTAGCACCGTGCAGCTGGCGGAATGGATTCCGCACACGTGCAGCGGCAGACTCTACCCCGAATTTTTATGCCATCTGACTTCTATACACAGGCCAACTCAGAATACATCGATCAGCTTTTTGCCCTGTACCAAAAGGACCCGGGATCCGTCCCGGCAGAGTGGCGGGCTTTCTTTGCCGGATTTGATCTGGCATTGGGGAAGGGTGCGACTCTGGTAGGCGCGGCGGGTGAGTCGAACACCGTCACCATTGGCACGTTTGACCTCGTCCACACCTACCGTGAACTGGGGCACTGCGAAGCGAATCTGGACCCGCTTGACGCTGTGCGGCCGGCCCAACCGCTGCTCGCCCTGAGCGAGTTCGGTATGTCGGATGCCGACATGGACAGGGTGGTGGGGAACGGCAGCTTCATGGGTAGCACCGATGGCACGCTGCGCGATTTGCTGGGCAAATTGAGGACCACCTATTGCGGCTCGATCGGCGTCGAGTTCATTGGTATCCACGACAAGACACAGAGAGACTGGCTGACCGAGCAGATGGAGCCCCGGCTGAACCAGCCGAATCTGACGAAGGAAGAGCAGTTGTCGATCCTCTTCCAACTGACGGCCGCTGAGGAGTTTGAGAATTATCTGCACACGCGATTTGTTGGCAAGAAGCGGTTCAGTCTCGAGGGGGCGGAATCGCTGATTCCGATGGTCAACACGATCATTGATGAGGGGCATCCGATCGGTGTGGAGAACTTCGTGCTGGGGATGGCACATCGCGGGCGCCTGAACGTTTTGGCACACGTTTTGAACAAGCCGTACGAAGCGATTCTCGCGGAGTTTGAAGGCACCTACGCCACAGATGTGGAAGGCGACGGGGACGTGAAGTACCACCTTGGGTACAGCTGCCTTCGCCCGGAAAAGCAGGGTACGAGTGTCAAGATCAGCCTTCAGCCGAACCCGTCACACCTTGAACTGGTGAACCCGGTGGTCGAGGGAATCGTCAGGGCGAAACAGACTTATCTGGGCGACACGGAGCGCACGCGCGTGGTGCCGGTGTTGATCCACGGCGACGCTGCGTTTGTGGGCCAGGGCGTGGTGCACGAGACGCTGAACTTGTCGGAACTTGTCGGATTCCGCACCGGTGGCACGGTGCATCTTCTGGTCAATAATCAGATTGGCTTTACCACTTCGCCGAAGCAAGGCCGCTTCACGCCGTATCCGACGGACGTGGCCAAGAACATTCAGGCGCCCATCTTCCACGTCAATGGGGACGATCCTGAGGCGGTGGTCTACATCGCCAAACTGGCGATCGCCTTCCGCGAGCGGTTTAAGATGGACGCGATTATCGACATGTGGTGCTACCGCCGCTACGGCCACAATGAGACCGATGCGCCGGAGTTTACGCAGCCCAAAATGTACGATGTGATCAACTCCAAGCTGACCACGCGCGGGCTGTACGCGAAGAAGTTGATCGAGGCTGGCGTCATTACTGGGGAAGCCGACGCGCAAATGCGGGCTGAGGTCGTGGGCCGGCTGGAAAAGGCGCACAAACTGGCCAAGGAAACCCGTCCCAAGACTCGCCTGCCGAGCTATGGCGGTGTCTGGACGGGTCTGAGCAAAGGCCCGACGTTTGGCGAGGCCGAATGGCACGCTAAGACGAGTGTCAATCCGGAAACCCTGCGGGCCGTTGCTGATGCCTATGCAAAGGTTCCGTCTGGGTTCACGCCGAATGCGAAAGTGCAGCGCCTGTATCAGCAGTCGCGTCGCGACGCTGTGCAGACGGGCAAGGGAATTGACTGGGGCAACGGCGAAATGCTGGGCCTTGGGTCGTTGATGCTGGAAGGCTTTGATGTCCGGTTCACCGGCCAGGATGTGGAACGCGGTACGTTCGGCCACCGCCACGCCGTGCTGCACGATGCCAAGACGGACGAAACGCTGACGCCGCTGAACGCGTTACCCGCCGTCGGTGGCAAGAAGCCGGGCCAACTCACGATCATCAACAGCATGCTGTCGGAAGTTGCGGTGCTCGGCTTCGAGTGGGGCTATGCCGCCGCCGAGCCGAGGTCGCTGGTGGTTTGGGAAGCCCAGTTCGGCGACTTCGTGAACGGTGCACAGCCGATCATCGATCAGTTTCTGACCAGTGCTGAAAGCAAGTGGCAGCAGAGCAATGGGTTGGTGCTGATGCTGCCGCACGGCTACGAAGGCGCGGGGCCGGAGCATAGCAACGCGTACATGGAGCGATTCCTTTCGCTGTGTGCCGAGGACAACATTCAGGTGGTGGTACCGACGACGCCGGCACAGGTTTTCCATGCGTTGCGCCGTCAGATGCATCGGAAGTTCCGCAAGCCGCTCGTGTTGTTCCAGCCCAAGAGCCTGCTGCGGCTGCCGCAGACGTTCAGCCGGATTGAAGACCTGGCGGATGCCGGTTTTGAGTACGTGATTGACGACACCGGCGTGGCTGACCGGAGCAAGGTTTCTCGTGTGCTGTTGTGTACGGGCAAGGTCTACTACTCACTGGCAGCGGCCCGTGACAAGACCAGCCAGAGCAACGTGGCCATCGTTCGTATTGAGCAGCTCTATCCGCTGCCAGCCAAGTCCATTCAACAGGCGTTGGCGAAGTACCCCAACGTGAAAGATGTAGCCTGGGTTCAGGAAGAGCCGGCCAATCGTGGTGCGTACGGCTATATTGATCGCAAGATCCGTGGGCTTTTGCCAAACGGCATCACGCTCGGGTACTTCGGTCGCGAAGAGGCGGCGAGCCCGGCGGTGGGCAGCGAAAAGGTCCACTCGCACGAGGAGCAGGAATTGTTGTCGGCTGCCCTGTCGGTGCCGGCCCGCACGCCGGAGGTTAAACAGACGGCCAAAGCCGAGCCGGCGACCGCGCGGGGCGGCGCGGTCAGCGATTAGTCGGGATAGCGGTCGGTCAACCCGCCGGGTGGGCACGGCCCGGCAACGGCGGGTTAGTTACCGTCCGTCAGGCAGGTTGGCTGTTTGTCACATCGAATTTCACATAAAATCCAAAGACCCCTATGCCTACCAACGTCAATATTCCCGCCCTCGGCGATTCAGTGTCAGAAGCCGTTCTCATCAAGTGGCTTAAGAATGATGGAGATACCGTCGCGGCGGCCGAGCCGCTTGCCGAGCTTGAAACCGACAAGGCCAACGTCGACCTGCCCAGCCCTGTGGCGGGTGTGTTTAAGCGTGGAGTCAAAGAAGGCACGACCGTAAAGATCGGTCAGACGATCGCCAGCGTTGACGAATTGGCCAAGGGTGCGGCACCAGCGGCAGCGGTAGCGTCGGCTGCGGGGTCTGCTGTCAGTTCGGCCGCGAACGGTGCCAGCAGCGGTGCAAAGGTGGCATCTGCGGGAGCGACCGCTGTGGCCGAGAAGACGCTGAATGATCTGGCACCGGCACCGCGCCGCATTGCGGCTGAGGCCGGTCTTGCCCCTTCAGCCATTCCGGCAACGGGTCCGCGTGGGAACGTGACAAAGCAGGATGCGGCGAGCGCTGCTGCCGTTGCGGCCGCACCCGTGGCAGCCCCGGCACCGGCCGCGAAAATGCCGGCTCCGGCGGCCCCGATCAAGCCGCAGGTTCCGGCCAGTCACGCTGGCCTTGGTACTGCAACCGGCGACGATCTGCCGTTTGACGCCAACGGCAGCAAGCGGGTGCCGATGAGCAAGATTCGCAAGAAGATCGCCGAGCGACTGGTTTCAGCCCAGCACACAGCAGCGATTTTGACGACGTTCAACGAAGTGGACCTGACAGAGGTGATGGTACTCAGGGCCAAGCACAAGGATCGTTTTGAAAAGTCACATGGCATCGGGCTTGGGTTCATGTCGTTTTTTGCCAAGGCGACGGTGGCGGCCCTGAAGACATTCCCGCGGGTGAACGGGCAGATCGACGGCGACAACGTTGTCTACTTCAACCACGTGCATTTGGGCATCGCGGTCAGTACCGAACGTGGGCTGGTCGTGCCGGTGTTGAAAAATGCACATGCCCTTTCGTTTGCCCAGATTGAGTTGGAGATCAAGCGGCTGGCAATCGCCGCCCGCGACGGCAAGCTGGGCATGGATGAGATGTCCGGTGGCACCTTCACCATTACCAATGGCGGGGTGTTTGGTTCATTGCTTTCGACACCCATCATCAACCCGCCGCAGTCGGGGATTTTGGGCATGCACACGATTCAGAAGCGTCCGGTGGTGGTGAACGATCAGATTGTGATTCGATCGATGATGTATACGGCACTGAGCTACGACCATCGGCTGGTAGATGGCAAAGACTCGGTGTCGTTCCTTGTCAAGGTCAAGGAACTGCTGGAAGACCCGTCTCGTCTGCTGCTGGACCTGTAAATCCAGCGGTGCCGTGCATTGGCGTATCGTGTAGACTCGGTCGTCAGTGGCCCGAAAAACACGCCAGCCTGATGATCATGTGCACGGCGTTGTCGCCGGAATTTATGGCGAGGGGAAGTGGCTTCTCATCCGTCGCGGCCCCCGGGTCAGTTACCCCGGAAAGGTCTGTTTTCCGGGTGGAACTGTTGAAGAAGGCGAGACACTGGCGGCGGCCCTAAAGCGGGAGCTGGTGGAAGAGCTGAACCTGATCGTAATCCCGAGACGGCTCTGCTGGCACCACGTTTTCCCCGACAAGCCCCTGGTGCTTTGGGGATTTTTCTGTGAGTTGGAAGGAAAGCAGACACCGCGAATGCATCCGCGCGAAATCAGCCAAATTCTGTGGTTAGACCGTATTCAGGTCGCCCGGCGAAAAGACGGTATGCCAACGAATACGGGATTTCTGGCCGCGCTGGAGACGCCACGGGCCATTGCCAGCCCACCAGACTGGCTACCACTGGGCCTTGAACTGCCTGCCAGCGCCTAGTGCCGACCCCCCGCTGCTCAGACGCCCACGCTGCCGGCAAATGCATATAATCTCGTTCCCTTCGAAGGACCCCTATGGCTGAAAATGCGAGCGATACTTCTTACGACCTCATCATCATCGGCTCCGGCCCGGGCGGATATGTCATGGCCATCCGGGCGGCACAACTGGGCATGAAAGTTGCCTGTGTGGAGAAAGACCCGACCCTTGGCGGCACGTGCCTGAACTGGGGCTGCATTCCCAGCAAGACGCTTCTGGATTCGTCGGAACATTTCCATCTGGCCAAGACACGGTTCGCCCACCACGGCATCAAAGTGGCCGGGGTGGAGCTGGACTTGCCGACGATGATGAAGCGGAAGGACGAGGTGGTCAGCGGACTGACCAAGGGCGTGGCCTTCTTGTTCAAGAAAAATAAAATCGCCAGCATCCGGGGTACCGGTGAGATCACGGCTGTCGGGCAGGTTTCTGTCACCGCGCCGGACGGATCGAAATCGAGCTTGACCACCAAGAACATTGTCATCGCCACGGGTTCGGCGTCGGTTCAGATTCCCGGATTCGCATTCGACGGAAAGAACATCATCACCAGCACGGAGGCCATCGCGCTCCCGGCAGTGCCGAAAAGGCTGGTGATCATTGGGGCTGGCGTCATCGGGCTGGAGCTGGGCAGCGTCTGGCGGCGGCTGGGGTCGGAAGTGACTGTGCTGGAGTTTCTGGACCGCATCGCACCCGCGATGGACCGGGAGATGACCAGCCTGTTGCAGCGCAGTCTGGAGAAACTGGGACTGAAGTTCCAGTTCACCACCGCAGCAACGAGTGCAAAGGTGACCGACAATGAAGTCACGATCGACTTCAAACAGGGCGACAAGACCGGCCAGATCAAGGCAGACGTCGTACTGGTGGCCGTGGGCCGTCGGCCGTTCACAACAGGGCTTGGGCTGGAGAAGGCTGGCGTGAAGCTTTCGCCGCGCGGGTTTGTTGAGGTGGACGCCCACTATCAGACGAATGTGCCGGGAATATATGCCATTGGCGACGTCATTGGTGGCCTGATGCTGGCACACAAAGCCGAAGACGAAGGGGTCGCGCTGGCAGAACTGCTGGCCGGGCATGCCGGGCACGTGAACTACAACGCCGTGCCGGGCGTGATCTACACCGACCCTGAACTCGCCAGCGTGGGCAAGACCGAAGAGGAACTGAAGGCGGCCGGGGTGCAGTACAAGGTGGGCAAGTTTCCGTTCGCAGCCAACGGGCGGGCGAAAGCGATGGACAGCACAGAGGGGCTGGTCAAGATTCTTGCCGACGCCGCCACCGACCGGCTGCTTGGCATGCACATCCTCGGCCCCCGTGCCAGCGACATCATCACGGAAGGGGCAGTGGCTATTGAGTTCGGAGCCAGCGCCGAAGACCTGGCCCGCAGCGTTCACGCCCACCCGACGTTACCCGAGGCAATCAAAGAAGCGGCGATGGCCGTTGCAGGCCGGGCCATTCACGCGTAGGGCGAGCACATGTTTCCCATGCCAACCGTATTCGTCGCTGGCAGCATGAATATGGATCTGATCGCGAGCGTGGATGCGTTTCCCGCGCCGGGTCAGACGTTGATTGGCAATTCACTGGCCACGCTGCCCGGCGGCAAGGGATTGAATCAGGCAGTGGCGGCAAGCAGGGCTGGGGCACACGTGGCGTTTTATGGATGCCTGGGAAACGATGCTTTCGGCCGCGAATTGCGGCATTTCGCCGCCGCCGAAGGAATCGACGTCAGTCATGTTGGCCAGAGCAACACGGCAGCGACGGGCACAGCGATCATTACCGTCGCGCAGAAGTGCAACGGCGAGAACCACATTGTGGTCATACCCGGCGCCAATCATGAGCTGATGCCAGTTGATCTTGCCCCATCACTATGGCGCGGTACCGCGGCCGATGTGCTGCTTCTTCAGTTCGAGACACCCATTCCAACGGTTGCAGCGGCTCTGGCCGCAGCCAAGGCGACGGGCACGCTGACAATCGTTAATGCATCGCCAGCGATGCCGTCAGCGATCGAGATTCTTCGACGTGCCGACGTGGTGATTGTTAATGAAGATGAACTGGTTGCGTACGCGTTGGGTTCTTCGGCTGGCGGCAGTATCGCTGAGTTGGCGAAGTCCGCCGCCGGGCTGTGTGCCACGCCCGATCAGGCGTGGGTGGTGACACTGGGCAAGCGAGGTGCCATGGTTGTGAGGTCCGAGACGGAGGCACTGATCGTCCCAGGATTTTCCGTCGAGGCAGTCGATACCACCGGTGCTGGCGACTGCTTTGCTGGGGGACTGGCGGCCCGACTGGCAGACAAGTGCCAATGGCGCGAGGCGTTGCAATATGCCAACGCGGCGGCCGCATTATCGGTGACAAAACCGGGTGCCGCACCGTCGATGCCGTTGGCCGCCGAGGTGCGAGGTTGGCTCGGCAGTCAGCCGGCATAATGGTGGGTTATTCGTAGCAGAAACTAATGAGAGGGGAGCCGACTGCGGCCCCCCTCTCGAAGCACTGAATAGTCTTTTGGACTGCTGCCTAGCTGTGCGGCATCAGGACGGTATCAATGACGTGGATGACGCCGTTGCCAGCCTTGATGTCGGCCTTGGTCACGCCACTGTTGTTCACCAGAATGCTGCCGCCATCGACCTTGAAGACGATCTTCTTGCCCGAGACGGTTTTCACCTTTTCGCCATCACTCAGCTGGTCACTGGTGACGGTGCCCTTGACCACGTGATATGTGAGGATCTGCTTCAGCTGGTCGGCGTTTTCCGGCCGGGCCAGCGACTCCAGCGTTTCTTTCGGCAGTTTGGCGAACGCGGTATTTGTAGGAGCAAAAACGGTGAACTCGGCATCATGATTGGCGAGAACCTTGTCGAGCCCGGTGGCCGAGAGTAACGACACCAGCGTGGACAGGTTCGCATCAGCCGCAGCGATCTGCGTGATGGACTTTGCGCCCTTCTGTGAGGTCACTGCCGTAGACGACCCGCATCCGCCGCCGTCGCCCGCGTGGGCCAGCCCTGCCGCACCAATACCCATTACTCCCACCGCCGCAAGAACAATCCAAGACTTCAACATGACGAAACTCCAATACGAATCTGACTGTTTACGTGAGGCACATGCCGCACGCGCCAATGAGTGGCATCAGGCAGGGCTTTGTTTAGGCGATATCAGCCTGTTTAATAGAGGTTATTCATTATCGGACGTACCAGTATATGCGTTTGGAACGTGGGGGCGGTTGCCGGTGTAATGGAACTGGCTTCGCAGTCGGGCCTATCGCCAGCCACAGACCACGGCCAGAATTCCAATCGGTAGGAGGCAGGTCAGGCCCATGCCCATGAGTTGCCCGGACGGGAATGACTTCCAGCGCTTCCGGCGTACGTAATGAATGCCAAGGGCAATCTGTGCACCGATCGCCAATACGGGAATGCTGATGATGACCACCGGAGATTCCACCCGGGCCGATGCCAGAAGTGGGATCAGCGCGACACACGCTGCGATTCCGAGCATCCAAAAGCCAAAGCCTGCAGCCATTTGCTTGCCGGGCGTGGGCAGACTGGGGTCGATGATGTTCCGACGATAGTCCAGCGTCTCTGGCACGGCTGGCTCTGCCTGATCGTCGCGATCCTCAGTCATGAGTTCATTGTGCCACAGGAAGAGAACAATTTCCGCCTATCCAGGTGCGTGCTGTTCGAGTCCTCGCATTCAGGGATGAGCTTGGTGCAGGGTGGGATGGATCAGGATGGCAGTCCGGCCACGGTCAGCGGTACGACGCCCGCCAGACCACGGTCGCCGCGAATCGTCCGGAGGGTCTGCTCTTTTTCATCGCGATAAAACATGTTGAAGGTATCAAACGGGATGATCCGCAGGTCGGGGTGGACAATGTGCACACAGGATTTTTTCACGCTGCGTACGTCGAAGTTATGGGCGTCCAGAAACTGCATGATGATGATGCGGAAGATGTTGTCGTAGCCGATGCCATCCGGCACCTCCGCCATTGGCAGGCAGCAGAGAAGCTGTTTCAGGCTGGTGGCGCTGCTACTGGGGGAGGCGGCGGTCGAGAAGAGTTTGAACAGCTCCGCCCGCAGGCGCGGATCGCGCTCGTAGACGATGGTGTTCCCTTCACCGTGTAACAGAACTTTCGGGTCTATCAGGCCCGTCAGCGGCACCACGGTCTCGCCGGTTTTGAAGGCGTAGGCCATGGACAGGCAATCGGGGTGGCATGGCACGGGGACGACATCGTTCGGCTGGAAAACCGGCGATTGTTTCAGTATCTGCTGCCGGACTTCGCCCAGTGTCAGGCGGTCGGTGGCGGGGTCGAAGTGTTCCAGCCGCCCGGCGGACTGGATCGGCTGGAACGTCACGCCCCGCACGCACCGCTGCTTGAGGGCGTAATCGATGATCTCGCCCATCTCGTCATCGTTCAGGCCCTTTTTCAGGGTCACCACAAGTGTTGTGCTGATGTTGTGTTCGTTCAGGCGGTCCATGGCTTTGCGGCGGACTTCGCGCAGGTCCTGTCCGCGCAGCTCGACCAGTGCGTTTTCCCTGAACGAATCGAATTGAAGATAAAGCTCGAACCCCGGCATATAGCCGGCCAAGCGCTTGGCGAAGGCAGGGTCGGCAGCGATTTTGATGCCATTGGTGTTGACCATCAGGTGCTTGATCGGCCGGGCTTTGGCGGCGTCCAGAATCTCAAAGAACTGCGGATGAATCGTCGGCTCGCCTCCGCTGATCTGCACGACATCTGGTTCGCCCTCGTTGCGGACCACGGCATCCAGCATCCGTTCGACATGCTCCAGCGTCCGGTGGGTCGGCCTGTGCGGACCCGATTCGCTATAGCAAATGGGACAGGTCAGGTTGCACTGGTCGGTAATCTCGATAATCGTCAGGCAGGAATGTTGCTCGTGGTCGGGGCAGAGGCCGCAGTCGTAAGGGCAGCCGTACTTGATCGGCGTGTTGAATTTCAAGGGCATCTGCCCGGCCTTGATGGTCTGCCGCGAGAGTTTGTAATACTCCGCGTCGGTACTGATCAACACCTTCTGGAACCTGTGTTCCGGGCACCATTTGTGCAGGTAGACCTTGTCATCTTGAATGACGACCTTGGCCTCCACCTTGCGCAGGCAGGTGGCGCAAAGGGAGTTGGTGAGTTCGTAAAACAGATAAGGGCGGTCGGGCATCGCTGGCTCCTGAGAGGAGGATACGTCGCGTGTGCGTGCACCGGAAACAAATCACCAGCGGACGTACACCTCAACCGCCGGGGCGCGTGGCGCCAGCATCATCGTGCGCTATCACATGCCGATTTCGAGACTACCTGCGACCGGACCCTGCGGCCCTTCATCACACCCCGCAAGGCCAGAACAGCGCCGACAACCGACGCAACCTGAATCACGCTCAATCCGACGATTGGCCGCGACACCGGTTTAATAAACTCCACGCCGAACCGGAAGATCAGGTACCCGGCCAAAAACAGACGAAACAGCTCACCCCGCACAGACTGCCACTGCGCCCGGATCCAGAGACATAACCCCAAGGCCACCACGGCCGTGCTCTCATACAGTTGCGTCGGGTGTCGCGTCACACCATCGCCAAAATCGACACCCCACGGCACCCCCCCGCTCGTCGGCGTGCCGTAGGTGTGATCATCAAGCCCAGTGAGAAAGTAGCCGAGCCTGCCCACCGCGATTCCGAAAACCAGCCCTGCCACATACGCATCGCCCGTGCTCTCCTTTACACCCAGCCACCTCTTTGCGACCTCCGCCCCGCCCCATCCACCCAGAACCCCACCGACGATCGTCTTGGCACCCAGCCACCTTTCAGGCTCGTGGCGCAAGGGCCAATAGACATCGAACGACTCGGCCAAGGCCAGCAGTTTGGCCCCGAGTGCCGCACCAACTATTGCGCCGGCAATCACCCACAACTGGGTCGCGGTGGCGATTTTCGTAAGGTCGCCGGACAGCCGCTTTTCCCGCCGATGGGCCACGCGGTAGGCTTGAAACCCGCCGGAATAGGCGATGACCTCCATCACCGCATGCGGATGGAGCGACGCTCCGAAAAACGGGATCATGACGGGAAAAGTCAGCAAGCCTCCGTGGCATCGAATATTGCCAGCTGGAGGATCTGCGCTGTCAAGCCCAGATCTTTCCGGTAGCCGCTATGCGAGCCCGAGCACGCGGACGACGTAGTTGCCGTCTGTCTCTACATCGCCCGGCGACTTGGTGGATTTCTTCTTTCCATCACGGGTATAGGCATCGATGCGGCGGCCAGCCACACCCAGTGGCACGGCCGAGGCCGTATCGACACCTGCCAGCGAAACTGTGCCTATTCGCGCGGCCGCGATCAGACTGGCGGCAAACAGCCCTGACTTCCCTTTTCCGGTCGCGATGATCGACTCGATGGCGGAACCCCCGGCCTTCTTACCGGTCACAAACACGGCCGCTGATGAGGGCATTTCCGTGATGGCCGCATCCGAGACCAGGCCCGAGAGTATGTTCACGCCGACGAACTTTGCCGCCTTGACAGTGCCGATTGCACCGCCAGCCCGAATCTCCCGACGGTTGCCAGCGATGCCACTACCCAGTTGCCCCGCCACATCCAGGGAAGCGATCGCACCCGATGTCCGAATGCTGGCTGCGAAATCGCCGGCGATTTTTGCCTTCTTGTCACCTGTGGACGCAATCGCGCCGATGGAAGGGGCGGTGATGACGTCCGGCGTACCGTCGGCGTCGACCCAATCGGTGACCGCCAGGGACTTGATCGGCTGGGTGGAATTGATCACGGTTTCGGCCACACGGCCGAGAGAGAGCGTGACTGGGCTTTTGGAAGAGCCACCAAGTGTCAGCGTGTGTCCATCGCGTAACGACCCGACCTGAACGCTGCTGGCGCCACCGGCGAGCCTGATATCTTTTTCTATATCCACACCAAGGGCTTTCAGCCCCTTGACTACCTTCTCTGCCTCGACGCCTTTGATGGAATACGTCTTTCCCTTCTTTACAGCGATCTCGGCATCGGCACCCTTGTTGAGTTTAAGCGTAATGCTGCCTTTATCGTCCACCTCCACGCTGGCAGTACCCGTACTGGTCTTAAAAATCGCCAGCGGAGTCTTGGAGTCGGCCGGGTCAGGAATCCGAAGGGTTGATCCGCCACCGAAGGTTGTCACGGCCGGCAAAACAGAGCCGCTCGCAGCGACTTCCTTCTCTTTCGATTTCAGTAAGACAGCCTGAACGAGCAGGTACCCGCCGCCGTGAAAATACGCTGGCGGCACATCCACTGGCATGACGATTAGCGCTGTTTGCGCCCTGCGAAGAGCGACGTTGGTCGTACTGTCGTTGAGCTTCGCGTCCTTATCGAGATCGAGCAGTGTGTCCATGGACGCGAAGCTCGTCAGGAGCAGCTTGTCACTGATCGGGCCGAGACTGGTGTTCTTGACCGTGACACTGGCAATGAACTCATTGGCCGCCGACTTGGATTTTTCCAACTTGACGGAAATGATCTTCAGCTTCCCTTTGCCGACGCCGTCGTCGTTTAAGATGGTTCCTATCGCACTCGCCCTGGAAATCGTGGCACCCGTTGGCTTGGTCAAATCCACATCGAAGACTTCGTTCTCTTCGGCGTCGTTATCGCCGATGGTCCGCACACTGAACACGGCATCCACAGTTCCCGGCTCAAAGGTGATAAGGCGCGATATTGCCACATAGTCGGTGCCGCTCGTCGCCGCCACACCGTTGGTTGAAGGCGTGCTGCGCGTGGTCACGATCACGGTGACCGGTACCGTGGATGCCCGGCTGAGCGTCAGTTTAAATTCCAGAGTGTGATCGTTCCCGGGATCGCCTTCGGCGACAGCCGCATCGGAGATGCTGATCGATGGCGGCGCCTCGTCGGCCGGATAGCCGAACGCCAGCCCGGAATAATCGCCGTCTCCGCTTAGTGCTGTGGTTTTGCCAGTGGCCGGCTCATAGATATACGACCCCTTCTTCCCGAACCCGAAATCTGTTCCGCCACTGCCAAGGATGAACCGGTTGTTGACCGTGTCATAGGCCAAAGCGCCAGTCGTGCCCATGACCAAGGTGCCGGCGACCTGATTGCTCAGTGATGCCGAGGGAATCTGATACGAGTATCCATACAGCGGACCGTTGTACCCGCCGTCGACGAGGTCGAGGTTTCCCGTAGCGGGGTTATAACTTGCGCCATTGCTGTCGAACGGCTGTTGCCCATCGACCCCCAGCCGCAGCGAATCTGACGCCGCGCCAGTCGTCAGGTTGACGGTGAAGGACGTCGCGCCACCATTGAGGCGATCGGTGACTACGGTCATCTTCTTGTGCTGCTTGTCCCAAGCGAGATCCCCCTCATATAAATCGCCCGCACCCAACGACCCGACCAGCGTTGTTTCAGCCGTCACCGGATTGATCTTGTAGAGGGAGTTCTTCTGACCCTTGGAAGCTCTGGAATCCGTCACGACGTAGAGGTTTCCGTCACCGTCGTACTCCACATCCATGACCCCATCGATGGCGAGCACGCGCGGATTACTCAGCGCGCCGGTCGTGCGGTCGAAATCCTGAAGGACGGCCGGGGCCCGGCTGACCATGACGGCCTGCGGGACGCCGCTGAGCAAAACCCGCGACTCCAACCCCTCCACGCACACAGCTCTCAAAAGTAGTGCCATTGCGCCTCCGGTTTTTAGAAGTATCGAAAACTCGGCCTCATTCTAACGTCACCTGAAGCGGCCGCGGTGACTATCTGAAAAAAAGCTCTCGTCTTGTATCTGGTGCTGTCGGATGCTCGCTTCGCCTCGAAAGTTCGAGGTCAGACGGCCGAAGTGAGTGCAACGCACTTCACAAAGATCGACTTGATTCCCAAGCACCGCCAAATGGCTGGCACCCATGCGGCAGTCTGGCATGAGCGTCGCTGTCGACTTGGGGCAGCGGCAAATCATGGAATCCTCACATCGACCCATCGACCCAATTTGATGCGTTTTGTCCATGGCAGCGCACTGTGTAATCTGGTGCACTGTGAGGATGAGAGAAATTCTAGGTCCCGAAGGAGAAATGCCTATGAAAAAGTTCGTCGCTATCGCGGTTGTGGCTGCTGCCTGCGCCTCGGCCTCTGCTGATGTGGTCACGGTGTTCCCGGTAATTTCACCGCTGACTCAGGGTTTTGCTCAGCCGCTGCAGATTCTGGCGGGCTCTTATAATTCGACTGACCTCTACATCGACAACTTCACGAACTTCACGTTTGGAAATGCCTTTGTCACGGCCTACGTGAATTTTTTCCCGGGTAAAATCATGACCACCGGTGGTTTCAGCACCACCGGCTACGCCTTCGCCAAGAAGCTGGCCATCGGTGACACCGTCGGCCCGGCCACGTTTGGCACCGCCAACTTCAACCCCATGTTTGCTGATGAGCATTACGGGCAGGGCCAGTGGTTCAACGGCACCCAGCCCGTCGAAGGATTCTTCGGTCTGGCATATGCCAACGGCTTTGATGGTGGTGGCAACGCCCTCGTCAACTACGCCTATGTCGATCTTCGCGTGACCCCGCTGCCCGGTCAGTCGGCTGTGGTTGACATTCTGGGCTGGGGTGTGGAAACGACTCCGAATACCGCCGTTACGGTTGCCCAGCTGCCGGAACCGACTTTTGTCGGGGTCTTGGGCTTGGCTGCCATCGCTGGAATCCGCCGCCGCCGGGCCTAAGCGATTTCAAGGCGAATGACTGACGCAAAACAGCGGGCCCACCTTATGAAGTGGGCCCGCTTCCTTTTTTGTTAGGCAGCCGGGGCCCATTTCCGGCACTTCACACAGATCGACTCGATTCCTACGCACCGTCAAATGCCTGGCACCTACCGGTTCACGGCCGCAATTTCAGGCGGTACATCTCCCACTGCTTGGGGGCTGATGCCATCCACGGCCCCATGTCCATCGATCGGGGGGCTAGTGGAGTGGAAACAGATTCGACATCTGTCGAGACTTGTTCCTTCCACTTGCTCAGCACTTCAAGTTCAAACGGCGAATCCTTGCCGGCCCACTGTTTGCGGACCCGTACCGACTCTGACGGGGTGAACGTGAGATAGACATGCCGCCCGGCTCTGATCGCCGCGGTCATCTTCTCGCGGCCGAGGCTGGCGAGTTCGGTCGCGGATTTGTTTTCATAGAGTTTGACGGCCTCTGCCGTGCGGGCGGGATCGATGAGAACCGGCATGTCGTCAGTGGACTGATTACTGCCCCCTCTAGACCCGAAACCTCCGCCGCCCCCCGCCCCCCCCTGCCCTCCGGGTCCGCCGCGCGAGCGCCCTCCCCCACCACCACCACCACCGGCTGGGCGGCCAAGGAAACCGAATCCGCCGCCCGCTTTCGGTTCGAAGGTGTCTGCGGCGTAAAAGTCCGCATCGATGATGCACTGGAGGTACATCAGGTGCTGTGGAAAGAGGCCCATGTCGATCAGGATGATCGGCCGGGTGCTACTGGCGAAGATCGAACTGGCTTCTGTCGTCGATGCGAGGGTCGTGGGGAGCGTTGTTGCGATTGTGGTGGTTGGCCGGGACGACGGACGCGTGGTGGCCGAGTGCGGATCTTTGGCCAGCACATCCCGTACGTGCTCGCCCGTATAGACCAGATTTAGATTTCCACGCGATTGTTTTGCCAGAGTGGGCATTGTGGCCCACACAGAGATCGCACTGGTCGCCCCGACAATGGTCACGGCGCCCAACGCCGCGCCAATACGTGCCATGGCTTTGCCACCGGCCGCACCCTGCGCGATCATCCAGACAGCGGCCGCGCAAACGACCGGATACATCGCCACGAAAAACCGCAAATAGGCCACGCCCGGCGCCTGCTGGCCCCAGTAATACGCCATATAAAGCAGGGTCTGCGGGGCAACCGCCAGCGCGAGCACCAGTCCGACCGCCGGGCGGCGACCCATCAGGCCGAACAAGCCCGCAACGCCCAGCGGGAAGATCAGGAATAACCCGTAAAGGTCCAGTTGTTCGAGCGTGAAATCCCACTTCTTCAGAACGGTCTCCCACAGGAATCCCGTGGATTCGTGCGTGCCGTCATAACCCGTCAGATGCCCGGTGGTCTGCCAGTTCAACAGCGCAAGTCCGCCGCCGACGAGACCCCAGCAGACCAGCGGCAAGAGCAATCGGGCCGGAGCGGACACCCAGGCCCACCCGCTCACCTTAACGCGCGCCACAATTCCAAAGATCGCCGCCACCAGAAGCGGGATGATCAACAGTCCCTCGCTGTAGCGCATCCAGATGGCCGCCCCGCACAGCGTGCCGGACAGAATGCCCGCCCCAATGCCACCGGTCGTCGCCAGCCGCACCATCCAGACGGCCGCCCAGACCGCGACGGCCAGATCTGGCGCGTGGCTCGAGGGCCAAATGGAAAGCGACAGGACCGCCTGAGAACAGCCCACCGCGATCATCGTCATCACGCCGTAAAAGCCACCGGCCAGCATCTGCCCGAGGCGAAAACTTCCCCACAGCCCGACGAGGATGCAGAACGGCGAGACCATGTAGATCCACGTCGCCTCTTTTCCGGCCGGAGCCAGCTTCCACGCCGCAGCCACCAACGTCGCCACGCCCGCCGGATACTTCGGGTAGTACCAGCCGTCGTTCCCCTTGACCCACATCAGCCCCACATACTGATACGGATCGGCGGGCTTAAACCCGATCGAGCCAGTCTGGGCCAGCAATCGACCGCTCATCACATAGGCGTTTTCATCGATCCCCGGCTTGCACGGGCCGGGTGCGGAAAAAGTCCAAAGCAGATACGCGAACCCCGCCAGCACGGCCAGCGCGACCAGCCCCCAGAGAGAACGCTTCAACCATCCTTCGCGAACGGGAATAGCCCCGCCACCACCACCACCCGCCCCCCCCGCAACCGTCTCCATGACACTGGTCACCCGCGCGCTACTGACGTTCTGCATAATCACGCGGGGGAGTCTATCCAACTCAACCGCCCCGTGCAGTGCCATTTTTGTATAGGCCTTGTAACAGCATGCGACGGCACGGCACTGCTATTGCCCCAGCCAACCGCCCTCGCGCATGCGGGCCAGCGCCACCCGCGAGGCCGCCAGCCTGTCGGCCAGCCCCGTTGGGTCGTAGACACCCACCGCGCTCCCACCCTTGGACAGTCCGCGCAGGGCTTCCGCCCACTCCGTCCACGCCACGTGCCCTTCCCCAACAAACACTTCCTGCACCCGGCCGCCCGGACCGACCATGCCGTCACGCGCCACCACCACCGCCCCACCCTCACCGCTGCCCGAAGAGGCCTTGACCAGAAACGCCTCGGGCGTGACGCCGTCTGCCGTCACCGCCAGCGTATCGGCCGCGGCGACCAGCCACTTGCACTTCGCGGCTGACACGGCCGCCGCCAGATCCAGACACGGACTCTGAGCGGCCGCGACCGCCACGGTAAGACGGTAATGATCGGCAATGGCCGCGAGCTCCCGCATTGCCACCGGACCCAGACTCGCGACTTCAGCGCTGCTCGCTGCGGGCGGACTTGCCGCCGCACCGGTAGCACGCGGCCGCTGCACCAGTCGCGCGACCTCCTCAGGCGTCGGAAGAATCAAACCGAACCCACCCAGTCCGACTCCCGCCGCAGCCAATGCCTTATCCATCTCGCCCCGCGCACCGTCCGTAACCCCGGCAGAGGGTTGCGCCTGTGCCTGCACCAAGCCCAACTGAACCACGACGGCGGACGCATTCAACCCCCGTGCCGTCTCCGCAGCAGCACGCACTCGGGCCAGTAACTGATCCAGATCGCACTTGGGACCCAGATAAGTGGCCGGAAGATCAAGCCAAAGCGCGCTCACACCCACCGCATGCCGGGCCGCGATGGCCTGAACCTCGCGAAGGGCACTGACAGAGAGCATGGTGAGGTCCAGCTCCCGTGTCACCACGTCCAACGCCACGGCCGAATATCCCAGCCGGGCGGCCGCAGTGACGGCCCCGCGCAAGTCGCCACCGAGCGCGGCCAGTCTCAATGCGAAGGAAGTTAGTGCTCCGGACATGAGACCCAGTTTAGGCTGACGCGGAACATCAGGTACATCATGAGCAACTCAAACCAACGAATTTTATCGGCGACGAACAGAGCGCTTAAATCTCTTTCGGCACCGGCTTGACCTTCACCGGAGCTTGTTTCGCTGCCGATTCGTACATCGCGTCCATCAGCGAGCTTAGCAAGACCCCATACCGCACCGGGGCTTCCAGCGCTTCTTTGCCCTGGATGGCGCGGATGAAGTTTCGATGGACGGTGAACGCGCCGGGCGTATCGTCAAACGAGACGGCCGGGTAAATGGTCCGGCCGTGCTGTTTCATCTCCAGGAAGCCCCCGTGCGGGCCGGTGCGAACCTGACCGATATCGGTCTGGATATTGATGGCGACATCCCACCCGGCCGAGTTGCCGCCAATGGCAACGCTACCCAGTGCCCCGCCTTCAAAACGCAGGATGGCCACGCCATTGATATCCACAGGCGAGCCCATCGTGTCGTACATGCAACTGACCTCGACCACCGGTTCGTTCATCAGCCACATCATGCCGTTCAGTACGTGGCTGCCGCTGTCGTACATCTGGCCGCCGCCGGACTGTTTGGGATCCTGTCGCCAGGAGTTGGCTGTGTTCTTCAGCCAGCCCTGCGCCAGCCAGCCGCTGATGATCTGTACCCGGCCGAGCTTCCCATTATCGCGATACGCCTTGATGGCCTGATATTCGGCGGTGTACGAAGCCTGAAAGCCGATGGCCAGCAGCTTGCCGGTTTTCTTCACCGTCGCCCACAGGTCGTAGGCGTCTTTGCTGTTGGTGACGAGCGGCTTTTCGCACAGCACATGCAGGCCCTTCTCCAGCGCGGCTTTGCTCTGGCCGTAGTGCAGATAGTGCGGCGTTACCAGCACCACGCCGGTCAGCCCCGCAGGCGGCGCGGCCATCAGCTTCTCATAGCTGTCGAACTCTGTTGCTTTGGGAAAGTACTTCTCTTTGTAGGCCTTGGTGCGATCAGGAAGTACGTCGACCAGTGCGACGACATTCACGTCGTCCTTCATACCGAGCAGACTTTGTGCGTGGCTGTGTGCCATGCCGCCGCAACCGACCAGTGCAAGATTGATCATGACTCGTTTGTCCCTTTCAGAAAGTTATAGTTTAAGACCGCCACGGAAAGCCGCCGTCAGTTCGTCCAGAGACCACTTCGCCTCACGCACGATCGTTACCTCCGGCGCGCCCACCACAACACCGACCGGAATCACCGTCGCCCGGTCCCCCAGCCACTTCGACAGGCTGGCGGCAACGGCCGGTGTCAGTTCCAGCAGGTACGACGCCCGGCGGTCGGTCCAGAGTTGTTCCGAATATTTCAGCATCAGGCCAAGCCGTCCGGCGATGGTCATTTCTGCGGCCGCGGTCAGCCAGCCGCCGTCGCTGACGTCATGGGCACTGCGGACCTGCCCGCCAGCGATCAGTTCGGCCACTGCCTGATGCACGGTGGCCAACTGCTGCAAATCCCCTTGACGCGTCGCGGTCGTGCCGGTGGTGCCCGGCGGTGTCAAGAGGACCAGCTGATTTCCCGGCGTCTTGAGGTCCATCGTCACACACTTACGCACGTCGTGGACGATGGCCATGCTGCTCACCAGCAACGTGTTCGGAATTCGCGTCACTTCGCCCGTCTGCTTGTTGGTGAACTGGTTATGCAGCGAATCCTTCCCACTGATGAACGGCGTGCCGTAGATCAGCGCGGCGTCCCTGCATGCAACAGCGGTCGCGGCCAGCGAACCCAGACCCTCCGGCGTATCCGTGCTCGGCCAGCAGAAGTTGTCCAGTAGGCTGATGCGATCAAAAGATGCGCCGACACAGATCACATTTCGAATCGCCTCGTCAATCGACCAAAGCCCCATCTCATAGGGGTCGGCCACCCACGGTGCCATGCCACTGGCAATGGCGACCCCACGCGTGCCGGGCTTCGGCAGGATGACGGCTGCATCACTCGGACCGATCTGCAGCGGCCCGGCGAACGGTTTGACCACGCTCCCACCCTGCACCTCATGGTCGTATTGCCGAATGATCTCGTGCCTGCTGGCGACATTGGGGTGGGCAAGCGTCTGCAGCAACCGTTCACGCGTGTCGGTGGCGGGCACATCCACGCTGCGGCCCGTCATCGGCATCATCTGGTAGACCGCCGTGCGTCGGGGCATCGGTAGTGCATCGTGCATCAGGGCGACTGAAAGCCTGCCGACTTCTTTGCCATGGTGGTTAAGCACAAGGTCTTTATCATCGCGGCCGAAAGTCCCGATAAGGGTTGCCTCCACACCATACTGCGAGGCGAGTGCAAGGATCTCGGTCGCCTGGTCTGCCCCGGCCGCCAACACCATCCGCTCCTGCGCTTCACTGATCCAGATTTCGTCATAACGCAGGCCGTCATACTTGAGGGGCACCCGGTCCAGTTCAACCGTCGCGCCCAGTTTCTCTCCCATCTCGCCGACGGCACTGCTCAGGCCGCCCGCCCCACAGTCGGTGACCGCATTCAGCAGCCCGCGCTCTGTCGCCAGCAGCAACAAATCGGCCATCGCCTTTTCCGTGATCGCGTTGCCGATCTGCACGGCGTGGCTGAACTCATCGGCGTGCCCGCTGGAAAGCTCGGCACTGCTGAACGTCGCCCCGTGAATCCCGTCGCGCCCCGTGCGTCCGCCCAGCAGAACGATCGCATCACCCGGCTGGGCGGCCTTTTCAATATCTTCCCTAGCAATCAGTCCGACACAGCCTGCGAAGACCAGCGGATTGGCCACATACCGATCATCAAAATACACCCCGCCCGAAAGCGTCGGTATGCCCATCCGGTTCCCGTAATCGCGCACACCTCCCACCACCTGGCGCAGGACGCGCTTCGGGTGAATCACGCCCGGTGGCAAGACTTTTCTGCTCCCCTCACCACCGCCGGCCTGACCGTTCTCCCAATGATCCGCGTAGGCGACACAGAACGTATCCGTATTGGCGATCGGCCTGGCCCCAAGCCCCGTGCCCAGCACATCGCGGATGCACCCACCGATGCCGGTGGCACTGCCGCCGTAGGGGTCAATGGCGCTGGGCCGGTTGTGCGTCTCCACCTTGAACGCCACACCGTGCGTTTCGTCGAAGGCAATCACCCCAGCGTTATCCTTGAACACGCTGAGGCACCACGCGGCCCGCCCGGAGGTGATCAGTTCCTGCGTGGCACCAAAAATCGTCTCCTTGATCAGATTACCGAACGACCGGACCTCGACCGTCTTCCCGCTCTCGTCCTTGATCGTCAGCTCCACGGCACTCTTCAGCGTCTTGTGGACGCAGTGCTCGCTCCACGTCTGGGCGACCGTCTCCAACTCCACATCGGTCGGCTCTCTACCCAGCGTCCTGTAGTGCTTCTGTACCGCCTGCATCTCCGCCAGATTCAAAAACAGATGCCCTTCGCGGCTCAGTTTTTGCAAACCCGCGTCATCCAGCGGCGTCAGGACGACGTGCCGCAGATCGCTATCCCGCGCCGGGGCCGCGGCAAAGGCCGCCGGGTGATACGGCCCATCAAACGTCAGCTCAATGACTGGATTCGCCACCGCCGCAGCCGCCTTCGCCCACTCCGCCGGCGTGAGCGCCGTCGCCAGCCGCCAACCCCGCCCCGTACGGACCTGCTTCACGGCCAGACCATTCTCGCGCAGAGCCGCCTCCGCCGTTGTCGCCACCGGGTCCATCACACCCGGTTTTAAATGCACTTCCACCTGCTGGAAGGGCGTTTTACTTTTGGGCGACGCCGCTGATATCTCCGCTCGCTGTACAACTGCATCCACCAGCACCCGTTGTAAGATAGGGCGGGCAACCTCCAGCGGCTCACTGGCATCGATCAGGTAGACCTGCGTCGCGACCGCCCGCACGTCCTTCCCGACAGCCGCCGACAACGCCGCGTCGACCTGAGACACGTCGGATTCCGGAAGAACTTCAACGCGGTAGACCATGCGGGAAATGTATCGCCGATCACGCCCACTGTGCAGCCTTGAGTGTCATCCGCCAAAACTCTGCCCTGTCAGCCACTTGGCGCAAACGCCCGTCCACTGGCTGAGCACCGGATCGCCCGTGGCAAGCCCCACTCCGTGATGCCCGGTTTGCAGAACCAACAGTTCGAAGGGCACGCGGTTTTCCGCCAGGGCAGCGGCCATCGCCAGTGAGTTCTGTACGGGCACCGCCTCATCGTCGGCGGTGTGGAACAGAAAGCAGGGCGGCGTTGCGGTTGTCACCTGCTTTTCGCAGCTCATCAACTCCACCAGCTCCGGCGACGGGTTCTTGCCCAGCAGGTTCTCGCGGCTGCCAAGGTGGGTGACGCCCAACTGCATACTGATCACTGGATAGACCAGAACGGCAAGGTCCGGCCGGCACAGCGGGTCTGCCGCCTTCGCCCCGTGCACCGCAGCCGAAGCTGTCAGGTGCCCGCCGGCCGAAAAGCCCAAGATCCCCACTTTGTCTGGCTCCAGACCCAACGCGGCGGCATTGCCTTTCAAAAACCGAATCGCCCCCAGTGCATCGTCCAGCGGGGCGGGATGCGGATTGGCGGCCGTCAGGCGATAGTTCAAAATGTAGGCCGCTATCCCCAGACTGTTGAGCCACAACGCGATGGGCACGCCTTCGTGTTCAGCATGAACGGCGTACCCGCCGCCGGGGCAGACAATAACGGCCGACAGCGGCCTGCCTGACCGCGTCTTGGCGGGGCGGTATTCCGTCAGATTTGCTGGCAACTCCATCGCCGCAGCCTAGCCGCGGCAAGCGCAGCCTGTAAATCGCTACTTGCCCGGCTGGGTCGCTGCCGTGGGCATGGCAGCGTCACTGTGAACAAGCGCTTCTGCCCACAGCCGATACTGCTCACCCGACGGATGCAGACCGTCCCCTGCCACCAGTTCCGGCTGATCCAGCGCCTTCCGCGAGATCGCCGTGACATCCACAAACCCGACGCCAGCCGCCCTCGCCTCCGCATGGCAGACCTCATTGAACGCGTCGATCTGTGCCGAAATATCCGGACGCCCGGACGCCTTGCCGAAAGGCATCACCCCCCAATCCGGGATCGAGACAATCACCACGTGCCGCTGATCGCCTCTGGCAAACCCCACCGCCCGCTTCACCAGCGCCTTGAGTTCCGGCCGGAACACCTCCACCGATTTCGCCAGATCCACCGCCGTCGGACCGCCCCGATACTGGTTGTTGACACCGATCAGCAGCGTGACGCGGTCATACCCGTCCGCCCTCAGTTCGCCCGCCTGCTGTGCGGCATCAATGCCCGCTGAAAGCTCACTGGTCGTCCAGCCGGTTCGCGCGATGATCAGCGGCTTGGCCCACTTCGCCAAACCCGCCAATTGATTGGGGAACCGCTCGGCCTCCTCCACCGATTCCCCGATGGTGTAGGAATCCCCCAGCGCCAGATAACTCGGTCCGTTGGTGTTCGCCGTCACGGCCGCGTCCTTTCCGTCATTCCCACAACCGGCCACGGCCATCAAACCGATGGCCACCCACACAAAAAGACCGCCGCCGAAAATACGCACACACAACACCATACCACCCCCCGGTTTCCCCGCTCCCCCCGGCTCCCCCCCGCCACCCCACTCCCCCTCCAATCCCCAACTCGCCTGGTCATTTCGTCCCTCCGGACACCCCTTTTGTTGCCCATCCCCCCCGGATCACTAGGCTATCCAGACTTTGACTGGCTCCATCGGCCTCATTCTCGCGTTGCTCTGTCTGGCCTGTGTGGCCCTGCTCATCCTGGAGCGATTGGGCCTCCCGGTGACCCTGCGGCTCGACTTCAAGGGGGATGTCAAGCGTGAAACGCGCTTTCTTGCCCAGTACGGCCAGTCGATCTGCACCGTCATCGCCGTCGCCCTGATCTACTGCCTCGACCCCAAACCCTCCCGCACTTGCATCGCTGCGGCTGCGGCTGTTACCGCCGCCAGTCTGATCGCCCTGATCGTCAAGCGGTCCGTCGGCCGGGTACGGCCGGGCCGCGAACAAGCCGGGGCTTTCCTTGGCCCCACCTTCCGCCACGCCAACTACCGCGAAAGCTTCCCCTCCTCCCACTCTGCGTGCGCCGTCGCCCTGAGCGGCATCCTCAGCCTCGCCTACCCGCACGCCTCCGCCGTCTTCTGGGCTTTAGCCATGACCACCGCCTGCCTGCGGTACATCCTCGATGCCCACTGGCCCAGCGATGTCTTAGCTGGAATCGCCCTCGGTCTGGCGGTAAGCCAGTTGACGTGGTGGATGGTTAGTTAGTCCACTGCCAGACGGCATCGCAGAGCAGGGGCGTAGAAGGGGTGAACGACGGCTGTCGGCGGTTTCAGCTTTTCTTTCGCCAACTTGTTTGCCCGCGCGCATGTCCGTGGTTATTCCTTTCAGCCGTTGGATTCGTGGAAGGAGTGCATAATGTGGGACATTCACACCTTGGCAGAACTCATGGCCGGCCTTTTGGCGCGGCGCGAGGCCGAGCTCGCGCTGGAGCAGGCGGTTTATGGGTTGGACTATTTGGACGAGATCGCGTTGCAGACGGTGCTGGCGGATGGGCTGGTCGGGCATTTTTCGGTGGCGCGGGAGGTGCTTTACCCGACCAACGCGGCGAAGAAGAACAAGGCGAGTCGGCAGCGGTGTGATCTGGTGTTGACGCCGAAAGGGAAGCCGCTGCACGTGCCGAGTGATGAGCCACCGGGTCTTTTTTCACCTGCGGTGAGTGGTACTTCTGATGACGAGACACCGGCCGACAAGGCTCTTTGGCTGGAGGTGAAAATCGCCCGCCAGTTTCGCAGTCTGGAGGTGGTGCACGGTGGCTACGGTTCGCAGTGGCGGCAGGCGTTGGTGGCGGATCTGCAAAAGATGGAGTCTGAAACAGGCATTTGTCACGCGGCGCTGGCGATGGTGGTGTTCAATCAGAGTCGCGAAGTGCTCGACCGCGACCTGCAGGCCATGGAGGATGTGCTGGTACTAAAAGGGGTATTGGCGGGCTTCCGGCAGGTGGGCACCGTGCCGATCAGCGACCGGATGGGCCACCGGCTGGCCAGCGTGGCCATCTGGCCGAAGATCCAACGCGGGCTGGAACCGTTCTGACCCCCCGCCCCGCCCCCCCTTCCGCCCTTCCGCCCCGGCCAGGCGGCAAGTTTCAGGCGTCGCTGGCCAATTTTGAACTTCGTTGCGTTTCCGGTTCCACACAGTCAATATTCGGCCCGAAGGAGATCCCCGCTTTGCAACTGCTCTCGAAGGGAGATCAGGCCGCCGTCGAGTCGCACCTGCCCACGGTGCTGCTGCGTGCGCTGGAGGCCCGGGCCTACGGCGAAGGCGCCCCGGCGCAGGGCGAGGGGCAGGGGGGGGGGGATGGTATGGACGCCATGCGGCGGGTCATCACGACGTACGTGATGCAAAGCGGAAAGCGTGTCCGGCCGCAACTGGTGGTCTGGGTCTGGCGCGTTTTGAATCCGACGCAGCCGTTGCCGCGGGGTGTGCTGGACATGGCCTGCGTGTGGGAGTTGTTCCACGCCTTCCTGCTGGTGCACGATGACTTGATCGACGAATCCGACCTGCGGCGCGGGTTGCCGGCGCTGCACTGCCGGCTGGCGGAGCTGGAAGGCGGCAATGGGGCAAAGATTTTCGGCTCGAATCTGGCGATCGTGGCGGGCGATCTGCTGTTCAGCGGCTCGTTGCGCGTGCTGCATGAGCTGGCCGTGCCGCCTGCGGAGTTGCTGCCGCTCATGCGGCTGTTCAGCGACGTGGCTTGTCTCACGGGGCTGGGGCAGGCGATCGACATCGCGCAGGGGCATCTGGCATGGGACGCGGTGGATGAGCAGGTTCTTCTGCGGGAATATCACTGGAAGACGGCCGCCTATACGTTTGACGGGCCGATGCGCAGCGGGGCGATGCTGGCGGGTTTGTGTGACGCGGGATTGATGCGGCTCCGCGAGTTCGCGATGTCGCTCGGGCAGGCCTATCAGGTCCACAATGATCTGCTGGATCTGGCACAGCCTGCCGATGCCGGGTGTGATCTGGTACAGGGGAAGCGCACTTTGACCCTGGCCGCACACCGCAAGCAGTGTGGCGACACGAGGGCCTTTGACAGGCTGGCAGGCATCGCAGCAGACGCCCAGTGCCCGCTGGCGGATCGGCTGGTCGCCGCCGAATCGTTGCGCGAGCAGGTGTTGACGGGCCCCGGCTACGCCCAGACCCGCCGGATCATCGACGGACTGCTGGCCACCTCGGCTGCGGCCGCGGCAGATGAGGGAACACTCGGGTCGCGGTTGTCGGCAGCGCTTCGCGCCCTCCTGAAACAGCTCGCCAGCGGGTACTTTGCCACCGTTGACTGACGCCCAGCCAGAAAGCGTAAGCCTGAAACCCGCCCGAACCCCTCGGCCATGGTGGCACGTTGCGCTTCTGGTCTTCGGGGTCGCGGTGATCGCCCACCTGCGGGCGACCCAGTGCGGCTGGATCTGGGACGACGACGACTACGTCCTGAACAACGCCAACCTGCGAACGGTTACGGGCCTCTACGACACGTGGTTCCGCCCCGAATCCCTGCCGCAGTACTACCCGCTGGTGCACACAACTTTCTGGCTGGAGTATCAGACCGTTGGCGCGGATCCGCGGCTGTATCACGCCGTGAACGTGATCTTGCACGCACTGGCGGCGGCAGAGTTGTGGGCGTTTTTGCGGAAGGTGTTTGCTGGCGGCGATGACGATCGGGGGCAACTGGCGGACCGCGCGGCGTTCTGGGCCGCCGTGATCTGGGCGGTGCATCCGATGCAGGTGGAAGCCGTGGCGTGGGTAACCGAACGGAAAAATGTCCTCTCGATGGCGCTGGCGATGGCTTCGGCCAATCTCCTTTGGCCGTGGTTGGTGGGGAAGCAGACACAAATGTGGCGCGTGCTCATGGGCGCAGCGGTCTTCCTCGCTGCACTGTTGAGCAAGACGGTCGCCTGCGCGTTGCCTCTGGTGCTGCTGCTACTCGTCTGGTGGCGGACGCCAGCGGGGCTGCGGCGCTGGAAGCCAATTGGACTCCTCATCGCCATGGCGTTGCTCGGTTACGGCATGGCCCTGATCACCGCGTGGCTGGAAGCGACCCACGTTGGCGCGACCGGGCCGGAGTGGAACATTGAAGCCGAAGACCGCCTGTACATCGCCGCCAGCGGCATCTGGCACTACCTTCGCACGTGGGTCTGGCCGCAGGGTTTGATTTTCGTCTATCCACGCGCAATCCCCGGTGTGACGGCGGGCTGCATCGCTATCGGGGCGATTGCAATCACGGTGGCGGTGTTGTGGTCTGTTCGCAAACGCCTTGGTACCGGCCTACTGGTCGCAGCCCTCGCGTTCGGGCTGATCATCGGACCCAGCCTTGGGCTGGTAAACATCTATCCGCACCGCTACTCCTTCGTCGCAGACCACTTCGCCTACCACGCCACCGCCGCGCTGGCCGCACTGACGGGCTGGCTGATCGCACAGACCAACAAGTCCCGCTGGATTGGCTCTTTCATCGCCCTCGTGCTTGCAACGTTCTGCTGGCGTTACATGCCGGTTTTTGATTCCGTGTGGACGCTCTGGGCCGACGTGCTGAACCGCAATCCCACCGCGTGGGTGGCCCACCTGAACCTCGCACAGGCGCACCAGCGCGAGTCGCAGCGGCCCGGTCTCAGTCCGCTGGAGATCCGTCAGCACGAACGCGAAGCCCTCCGCCTCCTGCTGCTGGCCCGTGACGTCGCCCCCGGCATCAGCGAGGTCCAGTGGAACGGCGGCGTCGCGCTCGCCAACGAAGGGCGATTGGAAGAGGCCGCTGAGGCCGAAACCGTGGCCATCGGCCTGGACCCCAACGATGCCCGCCCCTACTTCGCTCTCGGCAAGATCTACGCTCGTCGGGGCGACGTCGGCATGGCGATCAAACTTGTCAAGAAGGCCGCCGACTTACAGCCCGGCTACGCGTTGTATCAGCAGGAGCTATCCCGGCTGCAAGGTGCTACTTCCCGTCCGGCGACACCCCGCCCGTAGGCCGCGTGATCTGATCGATGGTGGTCGTCAGGGTGCCAAATGAACGGGCACTCACTTTGGGGTGCTCGACGCTGCCGCGGATGACGATCGTCAGCAACTCGCGCCGCGCCGGGTCGATCAAGTCCGACAGGACTGGAACGGACCACCCGTGCGTATTCGTCGGTGTCAGGCTGATCAGTACCTTGCCCGCCCCCAGATCAATAAGCCCCTTCCCCTTCATTTCCAGCGACGGGCTGGTAAGCGAGAGGGCCTCGATTCTGATTTTCCGCCCCTCCACCACATACCGCATCGTCGCTTCGTTAAACGGTGTCGCATCGGGCAGTGTCAGGTTCGCCACCTGCACAAAGCCGAGCACCAGCGGAATCTTCACCAGACTGGTCCCGCTGACGCGGACATCGCCCCGCCCGCGCTGGGTCACTGGCTGGCCGGCGGTTCCTTCAAGGCCGAGCGACCCACTGAAGCGTCCGACCATGCCGCTGTCCGCCAGCCCGGACACCAACGCTGCGTCCGCGTCGCGCAGCAGAATGTTCAACGTGTAGCGGGTCGAATTGTCGTCTGGAAACGCCAGCACCAGGGTGCCGTCAATGTCGCCGTCCGACATCCGCCCGCGAATATCCTCGATCACCAGCCCCGACAGGTCCGACGGTCGCCTGAGGTGTGCGCTTGCGCCCGTCAGCTCCCTTCCGGCGACGTTCGCTCGCTCCAGCGACAAGTTCCCATCGAGACTCACCAGCCGCCCCTGCCGCACAACCCCCGCCAAGGTCAGGCCACCCTGCGCCTCCGTCACCGGCATCTGCACGCTCAGCGAACCGTCACGCAACGTCATACCCATCGCGAAAGAAAGGTCCAAGGCGTCCGGAGCCGCTGCCGTCGGGTTGGACACCAACTGCAAATCCGGCAATCGCAGGTTTACCAGCCCGCCCAGCCCGATCGAATCCACCGTGGATTTCAGCATCTCCGGCAGTGCCGCCTTCACTTCGGCATTCAGCGGCAAATCGGTGACACCCACGTTCAGTTGCCACCGGCTGGGCGAAGCCAGATTCCCGGTGCCAGAAATTCGCACTTCAGAAGCAGTACTCAGTAGTGCCTGCGCCTGCCCGCTCTTCTGAACTTCGACCTCTGGCCCCGCCGTCTTCTTAGTTTTTTCAGACTGGGACCCTTCTGCCCGATTCGGCGGAAAGACGCGACTTCCCGTCAGGTCGCTCAGGGTAACTGCCGTCCCGTGAACATGAATTCCGCCCTTTACGTCGTTCCACCGGATCGGCAATGCACGCGGCTTGAGCGACAGCGTGCGGGGTGCCAGCACAAGGTCCAATGGCCCGTCAAACGAATAACTGACCTTGAGGTCGGCGGTTCCCAATGGCTGAACTTCATCCCAGGCCGTTTGTGCCTCGGTGGGCAGAATCCGCCGCAGAGCCGGATCAAACTCCAGATTTGGGGCATCCACCTGCAACCGCATCGGCGGCAGGTCAAAGGGCGCTGGCGCCGTTGATGGCAAAGGCGTGCGCGAACCCGTCGCGGGCTGGCCCGACACGTTCACACCCGCATGAACCGGCTCCAGCACTTCGCCCGAAATTTTCACCGGGCTGCCATTGTGATTGCCTGTCAGCGAATGAATCGCCAGCCGGTGCCCGGCCAACGTCAGGTCCGCAGAAACACCCGACAGCGACCATGGCCCGCCATCCGGCGTGATCGTCCCGTTGGACAACGCCAGATCAAAGTGCAGGTCTGGCACGGTTCCCGTCACCTTCCCCTTCACATCCACCAGCCCGGTGGCGCCCAGCCACTTCATTCCTTCCTGTGTTTCAGACGGCAAAGCATGCAAGAGATCCGTGTCGATCGGCACGGCGCTGGCATTGATGCTCAGGTCGTAGTTCATATGCAGCGGAGCGGTATCGCCCTTGGGGCGTTGACGCCAGTTGATCTCCCCGTTCAGGGCCATGTGTCCGCCACCATCGGGCCCATGACGCTTCATTGCGACATCCCGAATCTCCACCCGGTTTCGGCGCACCAGTACCTTTCCGGACAAGTCCGCCAGCGGATACGGAAAGCTCGCAAAGCGCCCGGCACCGTCGTGGAAATCAATGTCGACATCAATGGTCCAGTGGGAGACCGGACCCAGGTCGCGGTGCACGCTCGACGTAAATCCGCCCTGGAACTGTGGCAGTACTCCATCTCCAACCGGGTCAAACTCTTTCAGCACCTCCCGGACCTCCGGAGGCAGCGCGGCCTTGAGTTGCTTGTCGGCGACAAGGCCTTCGCCCTTGATGAGGATGTCCACCCCGGCCCCGCCTTCCAACGGCCACATCGTGCCATTGACGCTGATGTTGGCATTGGTATTGGCCGAGCCGAGCGGCCCATGACCCGTTACGTTCTGGATCTCCAGCCGCGTACCGCCGCGCTTGTCCGGCGTGATCGCGATCACCCCATTTCCCCCCACCAGCGGATACGGCATTTCTTCAAAAGAGAACCGGCCGTCTTCGATCCGTAACTGTCCGTCAATCAAATTCCGGCCGCCGACCTCCGTCCGTTTGACGTTAAATTTGAAGCTACCCAGACCACTGGGTGCGAAGCGGTCGTAAACCTCTCGAATTTCCGGCGGCAAGATAGGCACAAAACCCGGCGTGCCGGTCAGCTCCAGAGGATGCGCCTCGTCGCTGGCGAGCGTCGCCTCGAACGGGACGTCTGAGTTGTAACCCTCCAGCCGTCCCTTGGCTGTAATCCGGATGTTGTCCAGACTTGCACGCGTATCAAACTCGATTGCCCGATCGCTGAAGGTGAAAGTTCCCGTCAAATCCCTACAGGTAAAAGCGTGGTCGCTGCCCCGCCCCAGCCGCGCCAAAACGCCACCACCCGACCGGATTCCCGCAGCTGTCGCCAGATGGTGCCACAAGTCGATGTTCTTGTTCTCGGCCGTGCTGCGTAACTCATCGGGGTGCAGCGTGATCTGCGCGCCATCCAGCACCGTCACGATCCGGAACGTCGGCTCGGCACCTTTTCGCGCCGGCACAAAGGAAAACTCCGGAACATCAATCCGCCCAGACAACTCGTGCCGCTGCCACCACTGTCGCACTGCCACTGGCAACATCGCACGTACATCGGGCCCCAGTTCAAAATTCTTGACTTGGCCGCTGATGCGCCCCGTTGCCAACTGCACCTGTCCGCTCAACGACGGGCCGGCCTCGTCGGCCAGCGTGACCCCGTTCACATTTCGCGCGTTGCCGCGGGCTTGAAGTTCGAAGGCGTACCGCCCGGAACCCGCTGGCAACATTTTTCCATTGACAAGCACCGAACCCACTGCCCTGTACTTTCCGTGTTCAATCTCGCCATAATCCACACGGCCGTTTCGGAGCAGCATCTCCGGCAATCCGAGGGACTCTCGCGCTGGTTGAGCGGCGGTTGTGGCCTTGATCTGGGGTGCACTCTTGGCAGCCTGAGTGGTGGCCGGACCGCGTGAACCGTCACGGCTTTCCAGCAGGGGTTGAAAGTTCCAGTCCTGTCGATCGAGGTCGACAATCAGCCGGAGGTGCGGATCAATCGCCAGAATGCTGCCTGCCGACAGATCCCCCCGAATCAATGAAAACAAGTCAAACCGAACATCAAACGCGGCAGCCGTAAACAGCACCCTGGATTCCGGCGGGGCGGGGTAACTGGGCATCTCATCAATCGCCGGGCGCTCCGGAGCCAGCACTTCAATCCCGCGAAGGGTCAACCCCCTGAACAAGGAAAGGTCCGCAGACTTGATCGTCACGGGTGATTTCAGCACCCGCTGGAGGTACGCCTGCGCAATCGCCTTCACACGCTGGCTGTCAGTCAAATACCAATACCCGCCCATGATGCCGACCAGACCCAGCAAACTGACCCACGCAATCACCCGGCGTGCTCGCCCGATCCGCAGGGGGTAGATCACGCGGCCAGTGGCGGTGGTTGAAAGAGGGCGTCGCGGCATGGTCAGGCAGAAAGTTTAGGGCGGTCAGGTCACTCGGCGAGGTATTAGTCTCAACACGGCCAATCCTGCAGGAACAGCCAAGGCCGGTTCGATAGCGGCACGATACCGCATGGAGCCGACACTCACAGCGGCCACCAATGCCACATAAAGAGCCGCCACAACCACCAACCCGGCCTTTTGACTGACGCCGCCAGTCAAAACCGTCGTACCGGCAAGAAAAAGTGTCGTCCCGCAGATGACGCCCATTGCCAGCGAAGCAAGGTTTAGCTTGCCATCCGTCGCCGCCCCACGGGTGCCCGCTGAGAGCGGTAGCGGGCTGAACGTCCTTGCCACTTTCGCCGCCGCCAGCAGCGGCAAGCGCAGCGGGTGTGCCCGGATCTCGTCCACCGCCTCTGCCGTCAGGAGGTGGTGGCGTTCCAGCTCGCCCAGCGCACCCAGTTGCGGCATCGCATCGATGACCGGGCCAAGGTTGCTTGATCCATCCGCCTGCGGCCCAAATCCATCGAGGAGCGTCTGCCCGCCGGCCGTCGTCAAGGGCAGCCACTCGCCCAGCAATATTCGATTTCGCGCCGCCCAAGGCACGAGCACCATCACAGTTGTCAATAGACTCACGGCCACCGCCGCCAGCCGGACACGAGGCCGCACAGGCCATAGGCGCGCCGCCAGCACCGTTGCTACAAAGCCGAACGCGGCCCACTGGGGCGATACCAATGCCAGGCCCGAGGCCGTAAAAACCGCCGCCCAGCGCGCCTTAGTGCCCTGTGATGTCAGGCCGACGAGCACCCACACCAACACGAACGCTGTCAGCGTTTCCGTCAGGATCAGCACTCCGGCCGCGATTGAAAGTGGATTGATCGCTGCAAGCACCCCGGCAATCACCGGCACCAGACGATGACCGCCCACACGCTTCGCGAGCGCCATCACTCCAAAAACCGTCAGCGCCCCAAAAACCGCCTGCATCCACTGCACTGCACGTGCCTTCCCCTGCAAGGCCGCGATCATCGCCGGGTATACCGGCATCCTGAATGCCACCGTGGGCTGATTAAACCGGGGGTCGACAAAAGTCAGCGCGTGACTCTGGTAGACGGATCGCCCGAGCGCCAAGTACTCGCGCTGATCAGGAAACTGCTCACTTCGCGCAAGCCCATCCGGTCCGGTCGGCGTCAACACCAGCGCCATCACCCGCAACAGCAGGGCAAGCGAAAAAATAGCCAAGCTTGCCCATTTCAACACCACGGCGGCGTTGGGTTTCACCTTCCACGGCGTAGATTCAGCATTGGTAGCGGGCGTCACATTGCCTACACTACCGGGTAGACATCCCGTTGGAGAAACCACAGTCCATGAGCGAATCATCCCCACCGCCGTCCAAGGGCCCCAAGGAAGAGGGCAAGCTGCCCGGCAAAGACATCTCGCACGTGCTGACCGAATGGGAATATGAGCCCGGTGCCATCAAGGTCCGCAAGATTCTTGGCACCGACGGACAGCCCAAGCTGCAGATGCGTCTTGACCTCGGGCTGTACCAGATGGAACTCAATGGCCGCCCCGATGGTGCCAAGCCGGAAGGCCACGAAAGCCTGCTGGAATTCTTCGAAAGCGAACTGGCCAAGCACACCGATACCAACGGCACCGATCTGGGCTTCCACCTCACCCGCGACCAGTGCCGAAAACTGCGCGAAGAAGCCACCATGTACTACCAGCGGTACCTGTCGCTGTTTGTGCTGGAAGAATATCCCGGCGTCATCCGCGACACCGAACGGAACCTTCGCGTCCTGGACCTCTGCCACCGCTTTGCGATGGCCGAAGCCGATCGCCTCATGCTCGAGGTCTACCGCCCGTACATCGTCATGATGAACGCCCGCGCCAAGGCCAAACTTCTGCAATCAGAAGACAACGACGTCGGCGCTCTCAAGGCCGTCAAGCGCGCCCTTGGTGTCCTCCGCCGTTACTACGAATATCACGGCCACCCGGAAGCCTACAAATCCAGCACCGAAGGCAAAATCCTCCGGCGGATCGCCCGCGACATCCGCGACAGCCTTCCCATCGATCCGCTGCTGCAGCTCCAGACCGATCTGAAGAAGGCCATCGCGGCTGAGAACTACGAAAAAGCCGCGGAGCTTCGCGATAAGCTCAAAGTATTGGAAGACTCCATTCAGCGACCGTCCTGAGAATCGAACCGAATTAAAAAGCAACCGCGGGCCGTCGGGACGACTCTCCCCGACAGCCCGCGTTCATTTGCTCGTTTGAATGGCTCTAAGCCGCCAGCGACCGGCCGTTGCCACCGGACTTGTCCGTCGGCGAAATCCGACCGACAGCCGTTGTCGCACGTTTGGCCGGTGCCGCCTTCGCCAGCGGTGCAGCCGCCTTCCAGGCCTTACGACCCCGGCCGACCGTGCGCTGGTCGGGCGTGGCACGTTCATGGCCCCACTCGGTGCTCAACTTCACGGCGGTTGCCGCATCGGGTGCGTACAAATCGGCACCGATCTCTTCGGCCAGCCCTTCAGCCCGCTTGTAAATCCCGCCACAGCAGCAGAACTGCATGTCGGGGCAGACGTTCATTTCGCGGACGTAGTCGATCAACTGACGCACATGCGGAACACCGCTCGGCAGCGTCCCAAAAAGGACTGTCACGTCCGGACGCACTTCTCCGATCAATAGCATCACTTCATCGTTCGGCACCCCACCGCCGGCAAACTTCACTTCCCAACCCTCGGCGGCAAACAGGTCCGCCACGATCTGGCCACCCAGTTCCTCCGGCTCGGCCTCACCACAGAGAACCAACGCCTTCTTCCCGGCCGAAGGCTTGCACACCAGCCGGCTCGCCACCAGTTCAGCGACCGACCTGTTCAGCCGTGTGGCGACGTTGAGCACGCCGACGTTGATCCGGTCCTGACGGTTCAGGTTCTGGACATATTCCATGGTCGGCCAGATCAGGTCGGCCAGCAGCGAAGCCGCTGTGACCCCAAGGGCCATGGCCTTTTCCATCGAATCGCGGGCGGCCTTCCGGTCCCCGGCCAAGAGGTACTGGCGATAGGTCGAAGCGAGCGGGGTTTCCATCAGGCGAACGGGTGCGAGAGACATGACGAGATCCTTCTTCCCAGACTCAGCCCGCTTCCATGCGGTTTGGTCAGGCAGTTGTTTCCCGGCTGCGTCCTTGCAACCAGCGTTCTTCCGTACTTCCCAAGTTGCACCGCTGCGGGGCTCAGCCAAAACCCATCATCCTGACGGGTGTTAATCTGGGTAACATCGGTGCCCTTTAGATATCGCCCGCTCGCCTTCTTTTTCTTTACCCATATTACCAAAACTACCCAATTTACCATTCAGGGCTTAGGTCCCAATAACGGAGCCGATTATCGGGCCTTTTCCCATCGACCGATCGGGCCGGCGCTGATTCCGTATGATCCGGCCCATGGACCTGCACATTCTCTCCCCGAAGGGCTTTTCTGCCGCTGGCGTGAAGGCTGGCGTTAAGGCAAGCGGCAAGACCGACGTTGGGCTGCTCGTGGCTGATGACGCTGTCTCGGCGGCGGCCGTCTTCACCACGAACCGGGTCTATGCCGCCCCGGTTGAAATCGGCCGTCAGCACATCCGGGGTGGGAAGCTGAAGGCCATTGTCCTTAACAGCGGCAACGCCAACGCGTGTACCGGCCAGCAGGGTGAACGTGACGCCTTGGCCATGTGCGTCCAGACCGCCAATCTACTTGGCTGCGAATCCAATGAAGTCTTACCCAGCAGCACCGGCATCATTGGCCACATGCTTCCGATGGACAAAGTCCGCACGGGGATTGCTGCTGCCCAAGCAGTACTTGGCACCTCGGCCGAACATGCCGACGCGTTCACTCAAGCCATCCTCACCACCGACACCCGCAAGAAAGTGGCTGGAGCCCGCGTGAAAATCGCCGGCCAGACCGTCACCATCGCCGGCATCTGCAAAGGCGCGGGCATGATCGGCCCGCACATGACGTTGGCCGGACCTCCGCGGGCCAAACAGGCCACGATGCTCGCCTACCTCACCACTGACGCTGGAGCCACCCCCGCCTACCTTCGCAGCGTGCTGGCAGCGTCTGCGGATGTGAGCTTTAACGCCGTGACCATCGATGGGCACATGAGCACCAACGATACTGCAGTCCTTCTCGCCTCTGGCGCGAGCAACGGCATGATTAAATCGGCCCTCGACAAATCCCGATTCGAAGCGGCCGTGGCCGAGGTTTGTAAAAGCCTCGCCCAGCAGATCGCGGCGGATGGCGAAGGCGCCACCAAAGTGTTCACAGTGACCGTGAAAAACGCAGCCACCAAGGCAGCAGCGGTGGCGATGGCCAAATCCATCGCTGGCAGCCCTCTGGTTAAATGCGCCATTCACGGCAGCGACCCCAACTGGGGCCGGATCGTTTCTGCTGCCGGCTATGCCGAAGTTCCCTTTGATCCTGCAAAGGCGACTTTGAAACTCGCTGGCGTCACCGTCTACAAGTCCGGCCGCCCCGCAACTTTCAATCCTGGCGCCCTCAGCAAAAAGATGGCCTCCATCATCGGCCAAGACCAACTGGTGGCTGAACTCGACTGCCGGGCCGGTAGCCACACGCATACCATCTGGACCTGTGACTTCAGCAAGGAATACGTCACCATTAACGCGGACTATCACACGTAAAGATCGCAGAGACACAGAGGCACGGAAGATGAAGAAGATCCTTGTCTTCCTAGTTGCTCCCGATGCCTTTGCCCCTGCGGTTCAACCTTTCCAGTGACCAAAGAAACCCGAAATAATCTCATCGTTCTCTCGCTCGTTCTGGCGATCATGGCACCCGGTGCCGTGATTCTGTTCCGCAAAAAGCTTGAGCCGACCAGCCGACGCATGTATATGCCCGACCCGGTCATCAGCTCCACGGCGTGGTGTGACCCCATTCCGCCCGAAAGCTTGAAACGAATCATCCCTGCCAAGAGCGCAGCGTGGTTCGCGGGCGAAACTCAACGGGTCTTCGGCGTCGCCAGCCCGTCCGGCTGGACGGCCAGCGACCGCCCCGAACCCGTCATGAGCAATCGCCGCTGGTTCCAACTCATTTCATCGGACGCCACGCACGTCTGCATTGCCATCTGGGATGACCGCGCCACGGCCGAGAATCTTCATCCTGACAGCGGAACTGTCCTTAAAGCCGAACTCGTCCCCGTCCCCAAAGATGTCCGCCACGACCTTCAAGACGTCGGCTTTGTGCTACCGCCGGAGAGGGTCCTGTTTGCCGACATCTCCGTCCCGCCCGCGACCCACACGCTCAAACTGACGTGGCACACGCCGGGCCAGGCCATCGGCTGGAGCGGCGGCCAGGACGAGATACAACTCCCTGCCCCTCAGCCGTAACCCAGTGAGTCCAGCTGGTCTTCATCCAGCCCAAAGTGGTGACCGAGCTCATGCAGCATCGTCACGCGGATTTCGTCAACCAACTGCTCTTTCGAATCGCACACCTGTTGTACATCATCCTGAAAGATGAAAATCCGATCCGGCAGTGCACCGGTATCGGCATGGGTCCGCTCGGTGAGGGGCCGACCGACGTACAGGCCGAGCAGTAGCTCATCGTCCTCCAACCCGGCATCACGAAGCTGCTGCACGGACGGTTGATCCACGACCTCGACAACAATTGTCGCCAGCTCGTGCTGGAAGGGGGCGGGCAGCTTTGCCACCGCCTGCGCCAATAGTCGCTCGAAGTCTGCTCGTGAAATTTGATAAGGCATATTTTCCCCGGCCCAAACCGAAGCCGCCGCAACGTATCCTAGACCGCATGAACAAAGCGAAGCGAACTGTTCTCACCGTCCTTCTGGCTTGCACGTCCTGCGTCTCCATCGGCTGCGGCACGCCCAGCCTACTACTGACGCCCGTGAGCGGCACACGCGAACTGGAGGAAATCAAGGTCGACAAAGGCGACGGCAGGATTTTCAGCAGTAGCAAGGTCGCCGTGATCGCAGTCGAGGGTCTGCTGCTTAACGTTCGCGAGGGTGGCTTCCTCCAGCCGACCGAGAATAAAGTCAGCCTCTTTGCCGAGGAACTTCAGAAGGCCGCCGACGATGGGTCGGTCAAAGCGGTCGTCCTGCGTATCAACAGCCCCGGTGGCGGCGTGACCGCTTCCGACCGCATGTACGGCGACCTTCTCGAGTTCAAACGAAAGACCGGCAAGCCCGTCGTCGCTGCCATCGGTGACATCGGCGCCAGCGGCGCTTATTACGTCGCCTGCGGCTCCGACAAAATAGTGGCCGAACCGACCGCCATCGTCGGCAGCATCGGCGTCATCTTCGAAACATTCGACCTTAGCGGGGCAATGGGGAAAATCGGGGTCAAGTCTGAAGTGGTGAAGAGCGGCCTGAACAAAGACATCGCCTCGCCCTTCAAACCCATGACCGACGGTGAACGCACCATTCTTCAGGGAATGATCGACGAGAACTATGCCCGATTCCGCGGCGTGGTTAAGACCAAAACCGGGCTGGACGATGCGACACTCGGCGCGCTGGCGGATGGGCGTGTCTTTACTGGCGAGCAGGCGCAGAAGGCGGGTCTGATCGACCAGACAGCCAGCCTCGCTCAGGCCATCGACATCGCGCGCGACCTCGGTCACATCAAAGGCGCCCCCGCCGTTGCCTACCGCCGCCCTTACGGCTATAGCGGCAGTATTTACGCCAACACTCGCGCGGGCGACCAGCAGACCCTGGCTCTGTCGGTGCCCCAGCTGGGCGAATCTCTCCCCACCGGGTTTTACTACCTGTGGGACCACGGCAGGTGACGCTTGGGGGGTTAGCCCTCCTCTGCTTACCGCGTCGTTGCCCCACCCCGTGCCGCTGAAATTTTTGCCCGGAGCTGCAAAGCACTCTGCAACTCCGGCACGAGTTTGATGGCTGCGTTCGCGTCCTCAAGCGCCTCATCCATCCGCCCGGCCGCCAGCCGCAGTTCTGCCCGCTTGACCCACGCGGTCGTGAACGTGGGATCCAGCGCGATGGCCTGACTGAGGTCCTGCTCACTCGGTCGCGCCACTTCCACAAGCGTTCGGGCCTGCTCGGCTGGCGTCCGCTCGGGAATCTTGATGAACAGCAGCGCCACCGCGCCGACCACGATCACTGCCAGCGCACCCAGCCCTGGAATCCACAAAACTTTCCGACTCAGCAGATTAATTGCCACGCTTCACAGCCTTTCGAACTGATTTCTTTGCCAACTTCGCTTCCTGCGCCGCCAGCAACTTCGGCCCGCTGGGGCAGTGCATGAACAACTGGCACTGCCCGCACTTCGGGTTCCGAGCATCGCACACGGCCCGACCGTGATGAATCAGCAGGTGCGAAAACATCGTCCAGTCGGCGGGCGGAACCACCTGAATCAAGTCTTGTTCTATCTTCACCGCATCAGTCGGGTGCTTCGTCAGCCCCAGCCGATTGGCAAGGCGCGTTACGTGCGTGTCCACCGTGACGCCCACATTCGTGTCGAACGCATTTCCCAGCACCACGTTCGCCGTCTTGCGACCCACACCGGCCAATGCCGACAACTCTTCCATCGTCCGGGGCACTTCACCCCCGTGCAGGTCGATCAGTGATTGGGCCATCGCCCGGATGCTCTTCGCCTTGTTCCGGTAAAAGCCGGTGGACTGAATGTCCCTCTCAAGGTCTTCCTGCGGCACCCGTGCATAGACCGAAGCGGTCCGGTATTTCTTGAACAGAGTCTTGGTGACAATGTTCACCCGGACATCCGTACACTGGGCCGATAGAATCGTCGCCACCAGCAGCTCCAGCGGGGTGGTGAAGTCCAATGAGCACTTCGCCTCCGGGTATAGCCGCCGCAGAATCGGCAGAATCGCATTCACGCGATCTATCCGCTTCTGCACCACCGCGGGCACTTTCTTCAGCGTGGGCTTTCTCATGGCCGGGTCGTACTCGTCGTGATGTTGAACGCCGTGACAGTCCGCCCGGTTGATGAAAAAACCACAGCCCCCACGAGAAGCGCCGCACTGATCATCAGTAGCCTCGCCGACCCTTCCTGCAGCCGGTCCATCCGATCCTTCGCAGGGTTCGCTAGTTCCGGCTCATCGGCATAGAGGACGAACTCATCCCGCGCCGCCATCAGCCGGGGCGACAGCGTAAACCGTTCCCACAAAGCCAGCCCCGTCGCGGCCAGCAGGAGCAGTGCCCGCAAAGCGTCCGTTACGCGATCGTTCAGATTCCCAGCCGCGGCCAGTGCCATCAAACTGATCAAACAAATGCCCGCACAAATCAACTGCACCGTTCCCAATTGCTTCAACAGCCGCCCCATGATCGTCCCGGCCAGCAGCGTGCCGTGCTGTTCTTCCAGGTTCACACTACGAATGTTGGCGATTGTCGGGTCTGCTTCCGAACAGGTCATGTGAATGATCGGGGTCGCCATGGCGATGAACAGAACGCCCCCCAGCCACACCGAAAGAGCAATCCAGAAACAGGCCAAGACCAGCGGCGTCACCATAGGGTCTGGATGGTAGGCGCACCGCGGCCATCCGCTAAATCCCGGCCAGAAGCTCCGCCAACCGCGGCACATCGGCCGCCAGAACCGCCGGGTCCGTACGCCACGCAAACGGCAGCCCGGTGCCCCCGTACTCCAAGGCCACGACATCGGGCCGCTGCCAGTCCCCCCGGCGAATCCGCTGGATGATCTGGCTGGCAAACTCCCAATCCGCATCGGTCATCGGCATGTGGTCGGTCAGCAGCCCGTTATGCATCGCCAGCCCGGTGATGTGCAGCTCTCGCAGTCGCCCTGTCGGCATCGCGTCCAGATAATCCCAGACGTCCCAACCCGCGTAGTGGCACGCAATCCGGGCGTGCGACACATCCAGCAACAGACCCACGTCGGCCGCCGCTGTCACACTCGAAAATACTGCTGGGAAAACGCCCGCCAGGCACCAGTCCTCCGCCCCTACCCCGGGCCCGTGATAAATCAGGTTCTCAATCATCACTCTGCCCGGTCCGAATCGGCCCACCACGGGTGCCACATCTCTCAGTGTCCGCTCAACCACGGCCGCGACCGTGGCAGCCGACACATCCGATCGTCCGATCATCGGACTGGATCGGCCACGGCAAACCAAGTGTGTATTGATGGCCTGCGTACCCGTTTGCGCTGCCAGCGCCTCCACAGCATCAAGATCCGCGGTCGCCCCACTTCCCGCCTCCAGCCCAAAATGGACGCAAGTGGGCCCGATCTCCATGGCGGCCGAGACCATCTCCGGAAAGTCCGCCGACTTGATCAGGTCCGCCCGCACACGGCCTGCCGCAACCAACTCCGCCAGCGCCAGCGAATAGTTGACGGCCAACTTCACGCTTCACCCGACTTCTGCACGTCAAGACCCGACACCGGATGCACCCATGTCGCTGCGCCATCCGCCCAGACTTCCTTCTTCCAAATCGCCGCACTCGCTTTCAGCGTATCAATCAAGAAGCGTCCAGCCTCAAAGGCCGCGGCCCTGTGGGCAGTCGCTACGCCGATAAAGACTGAAGGCTCGCCGACCTCTACACGACCCAACCGGTGATGGACCACAACCGCCAGAGCCCCCCACTTTCCCGCCGCCGATTCAGCCAAATCTTCCAACTGCCGTGCGGCCATGTCGGCGTAGGCCTCATAATCCAGCGCGAGCAGGGTTTGCCCCGCAGGATGGGTCTCGGCCCGGGTTGTCCCGGCGAATGTGAGAATGCCACCGGCACGTGGGTCAGAGAGTCGGGCCGTCAATGCCGCGATATCTAAAGCGTTAGAAAATAGTCCGGTCGAAATGGCCGCGCCCATTGCCTCATCGTATCGCGGAACGTGGCCGCCGTTTACCCGCCGGATACCGGAGGAATCAACGCCAACTCATCCCCGTCGACTAACACGCGACCTGCCAGGACGTATTCCAGATTCACGGCATACACCACACGACCCATCCATGCCCCCAGCGCTGGATGCCTTTCAGCCAATATCGCCGCCGCCGCTCCCACGGTCGAACCGTTGGGCACATCCAAGACTTGGCTGTCCGTCTGTGCCAAGTCACGCAGCACGGCGAACAATCGCACAGTCACCGTCATCGGTTTTCCATGTTCTTCGGACACTCACTCCACCCCCACAACCGCTATCCCATACTGGTCTGCCAATCCGACCACTTTCGGCTTCTCCAGCATCATTGTCTTCCCCGCCTGCAACACCAGACAGCCGCACCCCGCCGACTTTAGCTTTTCAATCGTCGCCACGCCCACGCTGGGCACATCCACCCGCATGTCCTGATTGATGTTCGCCACCTTTATCAGCGTCCAACTACCGTTCTTACAAAACTGTCCCGCCCGCTCGATCATCCGGTCCGTACCCTCGATCGCCTCGACCGCCAGCACATCTTTGTCCAGCACCGCCATAGCCTGCCCGATGTCCTGCCCACTGATCATCTTGCAAAGGGGGTAGCCGAACTCAATATCCGCCTGCTGTTTGGCCGTCGGCTGAGTACGCGTCATCACGCCCGCCGTGGCCAGATGTGCACCCGAATAAGTCGTCGAGTCGATCAACTTGATCCCGTCCTTCGCCAGTTCGTCCACAATCGCCAGCAGCACGGCATGGTCGCGCTTGTCATGCCGCAGCCGCCGCCAATAAACCCCAAGCGTCCGCGCATCGGGCACATACTGCAACCACCGCCACCGCCGATACAGCCCGCTCTTCCCCACCCGCCCCACCATGATCGCCTCCGTCACCCCATGCCGTCGCATGAGCCGAGACCACCGCCCGATCTGCAATAACCCCACCGGCTGAAACACCTCCACCAAGGCAGCAAGCCCCGGGTCTACAAATCCACTCAACCCCGCACAAACCACCGGCCGCCCCGCAGCCTTCGCCCCCTCCGCTACGAGGAAAGGAAACGCCCCCTCGCCAGCGATCAGACCGAGCGGGCTAGGCCCTGCCACGGTCATACTCGCCCATCCACAGAAGGCAGCCGACAACTCTGTGCACGCCCGAAAATGTTGTAACGCCACCGCGCCACCACTCGGTATCCAAAGTCCCTGATCGGTCGCGGCACAAGTGCCAGCAAACGGGCGATGACCGCATACCACCCGCCCAGCGTCCGATAGATCTCAATCACTGCCGCAGAATGTGTGAATACCCGCTCGCTGTTGATCACGATCACGCTCGACGGTTCAGCGGGAAAGCCGACCCGGGCCAGCACTTTTTGCCCCTCCGGCGACTGCTGCGGCACATATCCGAACCGCCCGTCGCGGTCATGGCGCATTAGAAACTGCACCGTGTGATGACACAGGCCACAATCGCCGTCAAACAGAATGACATGTGTCGGAGAGGTGGGGGCGGAGACGGGCATACCTTTCCAACATCCTAGCCCGCTTTTGCCGTCCCAGCCTACTGAGCAGCCTATTTCTCCGGCCCAATCATCATCGACCCGTGCTCGCGGCCACTGTCACCAAACACCGACGGCCTGTCCGGCTGAATCACATCCCCCACGCCATGCTCATGAAACGCGTTGATCAGCGGGTCCAGCCCGTGGGTGATCTTCTGCTGCAACTCATCGGGATGCAGCGGCCACAAGGCCATGAAGTGTGTCGTCGCGCCGTCCGGGCGGGCCATGTTCCAGAACGCCTGCGGCAAACTGAGTGGCGGCAAAACAAGCGCCCCAGTGAAACCCACCGGGGAAGCGGTCCCGGCCTCGACGGTGTGTCCCAAGCCCAGCCACGTATCAAACTCATGGGGAAACCGCGCCATCGACCGCAACCAGCGCATCGGCCAGTAAACCGCTTCACTCATCAGATCAAACTCGGCCTGAGGGTCCTCAGGATGCGGCATCGGAAAGTCCGGCGGCAACGTGGCTACCAGTTCAAAATAGGCCCCGGCCTCCTGCCCGCTCGGCACATTCATCGGGCGGTGGCTCATGCCACTGGTTACCAGAACGTGCACCGGCAACTCCAGCGACGGCCTCACGACATGAACGGAAACATCCACATGCGAACCATTCTGCTCGTGGAAACTGCCGGCTACAGGACCCAGCGTCCGCTCAATGTGAGCGATGATCCGGCTTGTATTGGCGGAGTCCACGCACGGAACAATGCGACGGCCCAACGGGTCACCCGGGCTGATCAGAGCCGGGCGGGATTTAGTTTGAGTATTCGGATCAAACAACACAGAAACCACTCCTCAGAAACACTGGCGTCCAAACCCTCGTAGGCCTGCAACACACAGTCACCATCTCCAGACAATACATCGGCTAAACGCAGACGGATGGACGAAAACACATCTTCAATCAGAATTGTGGTCACATTATTTTATGTACAAATCCTCACGAAAACACGCGAATATCCGTCCATGCGGAGCACCCCGCACTCGCACTACTTTGGTTCGATTGCACGCCGTCTCACTGCGCATACGATGGCGATCCCAACGGTGGGTTGGGTAGATCACAAGACTCTTCAATTTTCGGCTCACCAGCCGCCAAAGGATGACCATGGCCACTTTCAAGGAAATCAAACCGCCCGCAGGCGGACAAAAGATCACCATCTCTCACGGCAAGCTGACCGTCCCCGACCAGCCCATCCTTCCGTTCATTGAAGGTGACGGCACCGGCCCCGACATCTGGAGGGCCAGCGTCCGCGTCTTCGATGCGGCCGTCGCCAAGGCCTTCGGTGGCAAAAAGAAAATCCACTGGCTGGAAGTCTTCGCCGGAGAAAAGAGCTTCAACCGCTATGGAAGCTGGCTGCACGAAGACACGGTCCCCGTGTTTCAGGAATACTTGGTCGGCATCAAGGGCCCCCTGACGACCCCGGTCGGTGGCGGCATCCGGTCGTTGAATGTGGCCCTGCGCCAACTGCTGGATCTTTATGTCTGCCTGCGCCCCGTGCGCTATTTCAAGGGCGTCCCGTCGCCGGTGAAGCACCCCGAAAAAGTCGACATGGTGATCTTCCGCGAGAACACCGAAGACATCTACGCCGGCATCGAGTTCGCCGGCGGCACCCCGGAGTCTCAGAAAATCCTCGACTTCATCGCCAAGGAGTTCCCAAAGGACTTCACCAAGATCCGTTTCGGCACCTCATCCGCGGCTCAGGGCTGGCAGAAACAGCTTGAGTCCGTCGGCATGCCGCGTCGCGAAGTGGGCGTCGAGGTTGGCATTGGCATCAAGCCCGTCAGCTGCCTCGGCACCGAGCGGCTCGTCCGCAGCGCCATCGAATACGCCATCACCCACAAACGAAAAAGCGTCACCATCGTCCACAAGGGCAACATCATGAAGTACACGGAAGGCGCCTTCCGTGACTGGGCCTACCGCGTCGCCAAGGAACATTTCGGCGCAGTCGAAATTGACGGCGGCCCGTGGTGCAAAATCGCCGAGGGCAAGCCCGGTGCCGGCATCGTCATCAAAGACGCGATCGCCGACATCACCCTTCAGCAGGTCCTCACCCGCCCGGAAGATTTCGACGTCATCGCCACCCTGAACCTTAATGGCGATTACCTGTCTGATGCCCTCGCTGCACAGGTCGGCGGCATCGGCATCGCCCCCGGCGGCAATGCCAACTACGTCACCGGCCACGCCATCTTCGAGGCCACCCACGGCACAGCCCCCAAGTACGCCAATCAGGACGTGGTCAACCCCGGCTCCGTCATCCTGTCCGGTGTGATGATGTTCGAATACATGGGCTGGCAGCCAGTCGCGGACCTCATCCTCAAAGGACTCGAAGGCGCCATCAAAGCCAAGACCGTCACTTACGACTTCCACCGTCTCATGGCCTCCGAAGGCCACGCCGATGCTAAGAAGGTCAAGTGCGGCGAATTCGCCGATGAGATGATCAAGCACATGGGCTGATCGCCCCCCCTCCCCCCCCACGAGAACGTTACGGACACGCAAGGAAAGCCCGGCAGATTTCTGCCGGGCTTCCTGCTCTTACAACCTTCACGTTCCGCTGGCATGATGCGCCGCATGAACACACTCGCCCAGCGCATGGCGGTCCTGACCCTCGCGGCCTGTCTCGCCGGGTGTCATCGCGACTCACCCACCACCCTCCCCTCGGCCCGACTGGTCACGGGACACTACATCGCGGCAACATTCCCCGCGACACAACAAGACGTTGGCAGCCTGCCCGTCAACATCGCCCTCTCCGCGGACCGCCGCTTCGCCATTACCCTCGATCAGGGCTACCGTCAGGCCCTCACCGTCATCGACGTTTCCACGGGCAGGAAAGTCTCAGAGGTCCGCTTTGAGACCTCCAAAAAAGCCCCTTCCCACGGCCTCTATTACGGCCTTCTCATCACACCCGACAACACGGTCTACGCCGCCATGGGCGCAGCCGAATCCATCGCCATCCTCAAACTCTCCCCCGATGGCACCCTCACCGAAACCGGCAAACTCTCCGGCCAAGTTGGAGACTTCCCCTCCGGCCTCGCGCTCGACTCGCGCGGCCTACTTTTCACGACCAGCAACGAACCCACCTCCTCCGATACGCCGCTCAACTCTCCCGGCGCGGTCATCGCATTCGACACCCACACCAACAAAGAAGCCGGCCGCGTCGAGTTCGATTCTTACCTGAAAACCACCAACTTCCCCCTCGCCATCGTCGCCCTCGCCGATGGCTCCAAACTCTTCGTCTCCAGTCAACGCGATGCCTGCATCTACACCATCGATGCCACCCACCCCGCCGCCATGAAAGTCACCGGCAAAATCGCCACCGGTGCCAACCCCGTCTCGCTCCTGCTCACCAAAGATGAAAAACGCCTTTACGTTGCCAATGCCGACTCCGATACCCTCTCTGTGATTGACGTCGCCACCAGTCGCATCACAGCCACCATTCTCCTGCGCCCTGAAATCGCACGCGGCCTCCCCGGTGTGTCCCCGCTCGGCCTCGCCCTCTCCCCCGATGAACGCACCCTCTACGCCGCATGCGCCGACCTTAACGCCGTCGCCGTGATCGACACCAAAGACCACGAACTCGAAGGCTATCTCCCGGCCGGTTGGTACCCTACCGCCGTCGCGACCGACGGCCGTCAACTGCTCACCGTTAATGCCAAAGGTACTCGCGTCCGCTACCCCAACCCACAGGGTGAACATGGCAAAAACCGCCAGTCCCCCAACAACCTGATCGAAGGCAACGTCTTTACCGCACCCGCCCCTTCGCACCACGATCACGCCGCCCTCGCCGCCTCCACCCGTGATGTCCTCGATCTCGCACACCTCACGCCCCGCTACCTCCACGCCGGCAACCCGCTTAAGGACCTCGGCATCAAGCATGTCGTCTACGTCATCAAAGAAAACCGGACCTACGATCAGGTCCTCGGCGACCTCCCGCAGGGCAACGGCGATCCCACCTACACGCTTTTCGGCGGCGACGTCACCCCCAACCAGCACGCCCTGGCCGAGCGATTTGTGCTCCTCGATAACTTCTATGATTCCGGCGAAGTCTCGGGCGACGGCTGGGTCTGGTCCACCGAGGCCATGGCCACACAGTTCACCGTCCTCAACGTCCCGTACAATTATTCCGGCCGCGGCCGCCAGTACGACTCCGAAGCCAACAACAACGACTACCCCACCGGCGGCTTCCCCGCCCTTGATGCCAATGGCCAGCCCTCCAGCCAGCACCCACTGCTGAAAGACGGCGGCCAGCCCATCGCCGACGCCGGAGTCTCCCCCGGCGGCCACATCTGGGACCTATGCACAAAACACAACCTCTCTTTCCGCAACTACGGCTTCTTCGTCGATTCCCCCGCCAAGTCCGGCAACGTTCGCATCACCCCCGACAACTACCCGTCCACACCCGGCCTACTCCCAGCCAGCCACGACCTCGCTGGCCTGACCGATGTCGACTTCCGCCGCTTCGACATGGACTACGCCGATTCCGATGCCCCAGAGAACTACTACAACGCCACCCACGACCCCCGCTTCCTCCGCGACACCCGCACCTACGGCAAACACCTCGCACCCAGCCGCTTCACCGAGTGGAAAACCGAGTTCGACCAGATGCTCGCCAACGACCGCACCGGCAAGGCCGTTCCAGCTGTCATGTTCGTCCGTTTCCCGGCCGACCACACCGTAGGCATGTCCGGCGGCAAACACACGCCAAAGTCCATGGTCGCCGACAACGACTACGCCGTCGGCCAGATTGTAGAAACCATAAGCCACTCCGCCATCTGGCCCGACACCGCCATCTTTATCATCGAAGACGATGCCCAGAACGGCCCCGACCATATCGACGCTCACCGCTCCGCCTGCTACGTCATCAGCGCGCACGTCATCCCGCACACGGTCGACCATACCTTCCACAACACCGTCAGTTGCATCCGAACGATGGAGCTTCTGCTGGGCCTCCCCCCCATGAACGGTTACGACGCATCCGCAGTTCCGATGCAGTTCTGGTCCAAATCCGGCGTGAACGCCGACCCCTTCACCGCCCTCCTCCCCGACGCCAACCTCATCGCTGAAAAGAACCCCAAACCCCTCCCAAAAGAAAAACCCAGCCCCGAAGCCAGACTCATCCGAGAGTCCGAACAAATGAACTTCGCCGTGGAAGACAAAGCTCCGGCCGATGCTCTGAACCGCATCATCTGGGCCAGCGTCAAGGGCACCAGCAGCATCATGCCCTCCACGCCCCAGGGTCCGATCGACCCGACCCATAGCACCGAGTCTGACGACGACAAGTAGGTCGCGGTTAAGAGAGGTCCTCGCAACCTTCGACCTCCCTCTGTCCCCCCTCTCCCCCACTCGTCAGGCCCGCCCGTGTCACACCACTTGGATGATTTCAATCCCCGTGATCTGCCGTGGGTCGATGTCAATCCGCCGCTCCGCCTCACCGACCAGCCCCTCTCGACTCAGCGCGACAATCCATCCCTGCTCGACAATCATGTCTTCAATGATCCGCCCGCCGACCATCGTAACCTTCAACACCGCCGTATATTTTCTACGGGGACACCCGCGCTCCACGAGGAAATCCCGCCATTCCTCCGGAAGCACCTTCGCCAGCCGATTTCTCGGCGGAGTCTTCGAATGCACACTGATCTTACCCATGACCCGATCCTAACCCGGACTCGCGGCCGGTTCGCATCCTTCCGCCCCTGCCGCCTCATTCACCTCATCCGCCGCAGCCGCGAGCGGCCAGACGCCTTGGCCATCCGCTCCGTAAAACTGGTCCAGCGTGGCCGTCCACTCCCTGAGCGAACTCACCTCAATGAATGCCCTTTTCACTTCAACCGCCTGCGGATGAAACCGCGCGTACTTGATGCCCATCTTGCGCATCCGTCTGCCAGCCAGCGATTCACCATGCAGCGCCCGTGCCAGCTCAAAATGCTCGGCCAGCGCCTCCCGCTGCTCACCGATGGTCGGCGGCGTGAGTACGGTCGCGCCGGCTAAAAGTTGCCGGATGTGCGCGAAAATCCAAGGGTTCCCGATCGCCCCGCGCGCCACCCAGACGATGTCCACACCCGTCTCCCGATACATCCGCACGGCATCCTCCGCCGTGAACACATCACCCGATCCGATGATCGTCCGATCCGGGTAGCGCTGCTTCAGACGTGTCAACACGCTCCAGTCGGCCCTGCCCAGATACCGCTGCTCCACGGTGCGTCCGTGCACGCGTGTGGCCGAGTAACCCATCCCAAACGCCGCATCGGCCAGTGCGAACAACTCATCATCGCTCTCGCTTCCCTCGCCGAAGGCCCGCCGGAGCGAGACCGTGGTCACCGAATTCGGCACGGCATCCCGCACACGCTGCATGATCTCGACGCCTCTGGGCACATCGCGCAGCATGTGTCCGCCACGACTCTTGTTTTTGATTTTTTTCACGGGGCAGGCAAAGTTCAGATCGACCACGTCGTACCCCGCACCGGCAATGATCGTGGCCGCGCGTGCCATGTTCTCCGGCTCGCTGCCCATGATCTGCCCGGCCACCGGGTGATCTTCATCGCTGATGTCGATGCTCTTTCGAAGCCCTTCGCCCCCATTGAGCAAAATGACGTCCAGCAACGCCTCGGTCACGGCGTACGGACACCCCCGGCGTCGGGCGACCATGCGCATGGCACGGTCGCTGTAGCCCGCCAGTCCGGCCTGACAGATGGGGGCGTCAATCGAAATGGGACCAATATTCGGCACGGCCGGATATTACACGTTTCGACCCGCAAGCAACGCGACCGCCAAATCAGCCGCTGCTGCACTGGCCCCCGGCCGGTCCAGCGGCGAAATCATGCGGTCCAAAGCGGCTAAGGCGGTAGCGTGGGCCGCCGGCTCGGTCAGCAGCCGCGTCACCTCCGCCACCACTCCGCCGGTGTGCCCATTCCATGGAATAAACTCCTTTGCCACCGGGGTGCTCTTGACCCCTGCCGGGGGCAACTTGGCACCGGCCAGCAGGTTGACCAGCGAATACGTGCGGCTCTTCACAATCCACCGCCCCACGAGGTTCCACAGCAACGCACTGCCCCGGTAAACGACCACCAGTGGAACCCTGTAGGCCGCGACATGCAATGCGGCTGTGCCGGAAACACACACCACGACGTCAGCCTGACGTAAAGCCTCATGAACCCCATGTGGCGGCGCCAGAAACGTCAGATTCTGAATATCGGCAGGCAAGAGTGCATCATCGGGCAATGCCGTGGTCGCTAGCGGCACGACAAACCGTGCGCCCGGAAACTTCGCCGACAGTTCCCGTGCGACCGCCATCAACGGCACCCAGTTCGCCCGGATCACTCCCACGCGACTGCCCGGCAAGACCGCAATTGTTGGCGGTCTGCCTTCCCGCAGTACAGCTGGAGACCGCTGCTGTTCGGCCGGCAGTTCATCGAACAACGGATGCCCCACAAAAACTGCCTGCCCGCACCCGTGGGATGCGAACCACGCCGGCTCGAAGGGCAATATGCAGGCCACCTTGTCCGCCAACGCACCCAGCTTCTTTGCCCGCCCCGCCCGGCTGGCCCATGCCTGCGGCGCGACGTAATACAAAACCGGAACACCATGGCGCTTCGCCAGAGCCGCAAAGTGCTTGTTCATGCTCCAGCTGTCGATGCAAATGTGCAGGTCCGGGCGGGTCGAGGTGTCGGAATAGATCGCCTCGACAAGCTTCAAGTAACGCCCTACTTCAAAGACCCGGCCAGCGGCCGCCAGCCCCATCGCAGCACCACGTACGGAATTCTGATCAATTTCCGCCCCTGCCCCGGCCAGCAACGGCCCACCTATGCCGCGAACGGACGCAGCAGGCAGCCGCTCCCGCAATGCCGTAACCAGATGCCCAGCCAGCACATCGGCCGAGTGCTCTGCCAGAGTGATATAGATTCGGGGGGGGCTTTTCTCAGACATGCGGTCAGTTGCCGTTGTTGTTACTATACTGTTACTACCCCCGCGACGTGTCGGGATCACCCAGAAGTCTTTTTTCGGGAGCTGCCATGAATGCATTGATCAAACGCTCGGTCGTCTTGTTCGCCGCCGCCACCAGCCTGCTTTGCCTTGGCGCTGTCAATGAGGGCGACAAGCCCAAACTGACCTTCCCGGATGCTGGCAGCGGCAAGAAAATCTCGCTGGCCGACTTCAAAGGCAAGGTCGTCGTTGTCGACTTCTGGGCCACATGGTGCGGCCCGTGCATGGCTGAGGCCGACCACATGGTCGAGCTTCACAAGAAATATGCCGACAAGGGCGTCCAGTTCGTGGGCATCAGCCTCGACAAGGACAAGGCCAAGATGATCAAGGTCGCCAAGGAAAAAGGCTTTGCCTGGCCGCAGGAGTTCGACGGCAAAGACTGGAAGAACGCCATCGCTGTCGAGTGGGGTGTGAACTCCATCCCGCAGACCTTCGTGATCGACGGGGACGGTCAGGTCGTGTGGCGCGGTCACCCTGCGGAACTTGATTCCCATCTGGAAGAAGCTGCCAGCAAACTGCCCGCCAAGTCGGCCGGCCCGGCCACCCAGCCATCCACGCCGGCGAAGTAGCCCTTTGCGTATTCAGCGTGCCAATATCGGCCGTGCCTGCACACTCGCAGGCACGGCCTTTCTTGTTGCGGTCACGGCTCAGGCCGCGCCGACCACCAGACCCACGTCCAAGCCGTCAACCCCGGCGTGGCATCTCGCCGACCTGAAAGGCAAGACCTACCGCTCGACGGACTTCGAAGGCCAACTGCTGCTGCTCGATCTTTGGCTCCCGGACAGCCCGGCGGATCAGCAAGCCAGCCGCCAGTCGCTGCAAGACCGCTACGGCACCGGTCAGGGTGTCGTGATCCTTGCCATCACTCCAATATTGGACGCCAAAACCAAGGCAGTTCTAAAAGCCACACCTCTGCCGTATCCGCTCTGCGTCGGCAACCAGTGGAAGTCGTTACCGGCCGCCGCGCAGTTTTCCGCGGCTACAACCTCGGCCGCGTTGTTCGATACTGCGGGCCAGGTAGTGTGGACCGGCCCACTGGCCGAGGCCGCCAAGGCACTCGAAATCGCTATCGCAAAGACGCCGCCCTTTGTGCTTTCGAAAGCCGAGTACGCCGCGGCCAGCCAGATCGTCGAGTCTGCTTCCGGGCACCTCACGGCAGGCGATCTTCTGTCGGCAGCCCGCGACCTTGCCACGCTTGCCCCCAAGGCCGCCACCGACAGTCGGTTGACGCGGCCTTTGGCATCGCTCAGCGCGCCGCTGGCCGATCGCGGCGAATCCGTGCTGAAGTCTCTTGAAAAAGATATCGCTGACGGCCGGGTTGGCAGCTCGGTTGACTGGCTCGAACCGCTCAGCGTCGTGTTCAAAGGCACGCGCCTTGGCGATCGCCTGAAAGATGAGTTGGAGAGCATCCGCGAGAATCCGGACCTCTGGCCCGTCGTGGAGGCCCACCGCAAAGAGCACCCTGCCGTACCCGCCACCACGCAGCCCTAGCGCGTCACTCCGTGGGCCACTCGGTGGCCGTCCGCCGGGACTCGATTTCTTCCAGAGAATATTCCCGACCGGTATCCATGCCCGGACACTTCGCACCGGCCTTGTCCCACGCATGCGGTGAGGCGAGCAACCCGTCCCAAAACGGCCAGGTCCGACACTGCAGCGGCCGGACCGGGTAAACACTGCACCCGCGTTTTCCACGCTCGTCTTTGGTCAGGAAAACGCAGTCGTACAAACCGCCTTCCGTGCGGGTTTCTTTCAGGCTGATGCGGCCGCCACCGCCGACTGGCTTGTGGCAGTATTTCTTCACCGTTGTAGCCACATCGAGGCCAAGGTGCTGGGCGAGTCGTTCGATTTCCACCTTGGTGATCCAGACATATCCCGGTCCGCCAGTGCAGCAGTTACCGCACTGGGTGCAGGAAAAGCTGAGCCCGCCGCCGTACCACGGGGCGGCGTCAGACTGCGAAGTTAGGAGCGGCAATTTCACGCGGACCGGACATTAAGCGGTTGGACCCTTAGACGCTACATTGCCAGCATCATGTGGCTAGAACCTCGCAGCAAACTTTTGTTCATTGGAGATTCCATCACCGATTGCGGCCGCACGCGGCCCATTGGCGAGGGGCTTTTCGATGCCCTCGGCAAAGGGGGGTATGTGTGGATGCTGGACGCGATCTTTCAGACCCATTTTCCGGAGAAGGGCATCCGCGTGGTCAATGTTGGCAGCAGCGGAAACACCGTCCGCGATCTGGCGGCGCGATGGCAGACGGATGTCTTTGATCAGAAGCCAGACTACGTTTCGATCATGATTGGCACGAACGACGTGTGGCGTCAGTTCGACATGCCGCTGATCGAAAATGCCGGAGTGGGTCCGGCCGAGTATGAAAAGACGCTGCGTGAGCTCGCGGTCAAGACTTTGCCCACAGTGAAGAAGCTGCTCCTTGCCACCCCGTTTTACATCGAGCCGAATCCGGCCGATGCGATGCGAAAACGGATGGATGAATACGGCCATATCGTGGGTAAAATCGCCAGGGAAACCGGCGCGGTTTTCGTTGATACGCAGGCGGCCTTCAATGAACTGCTCAGACACATCTACCCGGCCACCATTGCCTGGGACCGCGTTCACCCCAATGCCACAGGGCACTACTTGCTGGCCCGGACGTTCGCGGGAGCTTTTGGCTTGAAGCTGGGCTAGACCATCATGCCAAGCCGGGCCGCCATCTTCGGGACTGCTATAGGCGTTTTGTTCTGCGCCTGTGGCTGGCTCATTTTGCAGAGTCTGGTGTCGGGCGCTTTGCGATATCAGGCAGATGCGGCACTGGCTGCGGAAGCCTCGGTGGTCAGTCACGGTTTTGTCAGCAATCTCGGCGTCGCGGGCAGTCTGCTTTTCGATTCCGCAGGCCGCGCGACCACCACCGCCCCGGACGCCCCACCGTGGAAAATCCCGACAACCGAACCCCCGTTGGCAGGCAACAAGATTAACTGGGACACTCCAGCCGCTGCGCCTGACAGCCGATACGCGCATTACCGCGCGGTCTATCTGCCGGTGGAGGGTGGCACTTTCGCCTATGGCAAGCCGGACGGTTTCTACACCGACCGATTGCTTCGCTGGCGCATCGGGCTGGCTGGTCTGATGTCCCTGCTCGGGACGTGGGTTGGCGGGCTGGCCTACGTTATTTCGGCGCGTCCGGCACGGACAGCGGCATAGACGTCTGCGGTGGGGGCATCAGGGGAGGCTGCGGGCTGGGATTGATCCCGCCATTTTTTGCAGCCGAGAATGCCTGATTGATGGCGGCCGCTGTGCGGGCTGCGGCAATGGCTGCTTGCTTCTGTGAAACATCCTTCGCGGCCGCGACGTAACCGGCATCAAGTGCGGGCACCTCAACCTCCGGGTTGGCCTTGTAGATGCTGTCGGAAACCGTCTGAAGTTTGCCATGCGAGTAGGCATATTCCACGGCCAGCTCGTGCCCCTGACTGCTCCAGACCTCCGGGTCGAGACCGGCTACCGCAGCAGTTCCGTCTTTGCCGTAGGCGGCGGTGATCTTGTCAGCTTGGTCGCTGATGTTGGTCAGCGACGAATCCCGGCCCAGCCAGCCGTCCCAGACGGCGTGGAGGTTTAGGGCCTTACCGTTGAGGCTGACAAACTGGGCATTGCCACCCTTGTCGCCCACCGGAAAGGTCACGTTGTACATCGTGCAGTTGTGCAGCGGCTGGTGGATATCGCCGCCGAGGTGGAGCACCCAACACAGGGCGACGGCTCGGTCGGCATCCGAAACATCGGGGTCGGCCAATCGCTTCAGGTTGTAGTTGAAAGCTTCGACACTGTTGGCAGGTTCGCCCGGCTTGGGTTCGGGGCCGAGCACGGGCTGGGTGGAGGGACTCACCTCGCCTTGAGGGCGGTACGGCCGATCGATGTAGTGCCATGGGCCTTTGTGATGGACGTAGTGGGCCGGGTTTTTCAGGTCGCGGACGATGTCGGGCCAAGTGCTGGACTTATCGAAGGCGATCTGTGCCTCCGCGGCCGGGTCGACTTTCATGCCGCCCAAGAGGTCGTCGTAATAGCGTGGGTGGCTCTTGAGCAACCGGTCGATTTCGACCTTCACTTTGGGCTCCAGCTGCCGGTAGGCCATGAGTGAGATGATCTGGTGGCCAGTGTCGTTCCAGGCGAACACCGCTGAGGCATGGGACAAAATGAGTACCGCCGCCAATACCGTTGCAATGCCCTTGGTTCGCTTCATTCACAAATCATAGCGCCAACGATGTAGCAGTGCCACAGAGTCTTGTCGCCGCGATGGGCCGCCTGAACCATCGTTCTGGCCCAGATATCGCCTCTAGAGCACCCCGTTCGCAACAGGCGGCTGAATGCAATGACGCCGTAATACGCAGACTTCACACGATGTTCACAAAGCATTGATGCGATAACATTGGCCGCATGAGCCGACTCGACCTTACCGCCGCGCACATTGACCCAGCACACGCCCTGCACATCGGCGACCAGCCGCAAAAGGGGAACGGGCAGGAGCTATTCGTACACTCACCCATTGACGGCTCGCCGCTGTCGAAAATCCAGCAGGTGACTCCTGAACAGACCGTTCAGGCGATCACCGCCGCGCACGAAGCATTCTTGACATGGCGATCGGTCCCCGCGCCCGTTCGCGGCCAGTTGGTCTACGAAGTCGGGCAGGTGGTGCGAGAACGCAAGGCCGCAATCGCAGCGGTCATTACGGCGGAGGTCGGCAAGATCACGGCGGAGGCTCTGGGCGAAGTGCAGGAGTGGATCGACATCTGCGACTTCGCCGTCGGCCTTTCGCGGCAACTACATGGCCTGACTATCGCAACCGAACGGCCGGGCCACCGGATGATGGAACAGTGGCACCCGCTCGGGGTCATCGGAGTGATCAGTGCGTTTAACTTCCCGGTCGCCGTGTGGGCATGGAACGCGATGCTGGGTCTGGTCTGCGGCGATACGGTGGTCTGGAAGCCGAGTGAAAAGGCCCCCCTGTGCGCGCTGGCGACGCAGGCGGCGTTTCAGGAGGCTGTGAATCGCGCGCCAGCGGCGAAGGGGCTGGCCCTGTCCAGCGTAGTTATTGGGGGTGCGGAAGTGGGCCAGGCGTTGGCCGCCGACGGCCGCGTGCCTCTGGTCAGCGCAACTGGAAGTGTTGCCATGGGCAAGAAAGTCGGCGCGGTGGTCGGCGGACGGCTGGGTAAGAGCCTGCTCGAACTCGGCGGCAACAACGCCATGATCCTTACACCCACGGCCGATCTTGATCTGGCAATCCGTGCGGTTGTGTTCAGTGCGGTCGGGACGGCCGGCCAGCGGTGCACAACGCTTCGACGGCTGATCATTCATAAGTCGCTTGCAGGTTCGTTCGTGGCCCGCCTCAAAGAGGCCTATTCCAAACTTCCCATCGGCGATCCGTCGGCCGCAGGGACGCTGGTCGGCCCGCTCATCGACAAGGCCTCGTTTGAAGGCATGCAAAAATCGCTTGCCCAAGCCAAGGCTGAAGGGGGCATGGTCTTCGGCGGTGAGCAGGTCGCCCCGGTGGCTGGGGGCTTTTATGTGCGGCCTGCGATCGTGGAAATGCCCCGGCAATCGGCCGTGGTTCAACACGAGACTTTTGCGCCAATCCTTTACGTCCTGATCTACGAGACGCTGGAGCAGGCCATCGCCCTTAATAACGACGTGCCGCAGGGCCTGAGCAGTGCGATTTTTACAGGCGATATCCGTCAGGCCGAACAATTTTTGTCGGCGGCCGGCAGCGATTGCGGGATCGCCAACGTCAATATCGGGACCAGTGGGGCCGAGATTGGTGGGGCCTTTGGTGGTGAAAAGGAAACGGGAGGCGGCCGGGAAAGCGGTAGCGACAGCTGGCGGGCTTACATGCGTCGGACGACCAACACCATCAACTACGGCGATGCCCTGCCGTTGGCCCAGGGGATTCGATTTGACCTGTAGCGCAATTTCGGTAGGAAAGGCGGGACGGCGTCAGCCAGCCCCGATTGATTGCCGGTCCTTGCACACACAACCCCGTTGCGGTTTATCATGCCTGGATGGCCAGTGACAAAAATGCGGTGAGAGCAGGGATCGTCATCGTCGTGGCAACCTGCTTGATTGTGGGGGGTATACTGGGCATCGCTGGCCTGTCACGGTGGGAGACGCAGCGTCATTACACAGCCAAGTTCCTTCTGTCGGACGATATCGGTGGCTTGCGTGCCGGGGACGACGTCCGCATAGGCGGGTTCAAAGTCGGGGCGGTGACCAGCGTGGAGTTGGTGATCGCCGACCCGGCCGCCACCGCGACAGTCTCGACAACGTCCATAGCGCCGGCCGCGACCAGCGGGCCAATCGCCAAGTCTGCATTGAATTCCAACACGTACGTTCAGGTCATTTTCGATATTCCTGCACGGTACGTATTGATGAAGGGTGCGAGGGTCACTGTGGGCGGCCTGATCGGCACGGTGTTTCTCAACATCGATTCGGTTGGCACCGAACGTCCTTTGACCAACGGAGAACCGGTCATCGGCGCACCCGGACTGATGGGTAATCTGGCGACAGCGGTGGCCGCGTTTCAGACCGAGGTCGTCCCCAAAGTCAGCACTGCAGTTCAAAGCTTTGAAGAAACCAGCCGGGAAGCAACGGCGATTCTCAAGGACGCCCACGCGCGGATTGACCCAATCAATCAAAAGGTCGATTCCGTTCTAGCTGAGGCGCACACCGCCACCACACAGGCATCACGCGCGGCACGGAACATGGGCGACCTCCTGGGTGACAACAATCCGGATGGCAAGGCGACGATCGCGTCGTTACGACACAGTGCCGAGAGCGTGGAAAAGGCCATTCCGGACTTGACCAGCAAGGCCAGCCAGTTGCTGGATCGTCTCAACAATCGTCTTGATGCGCTGAAGGCCACATTCAACGACCTTGAGCAGACGATGGCCGCCGCCCGCAGCGTAAGTGGTGATGTCCGCACCCTCATCAGTGATAACCGTCCGAGGATCGATCGCATCATTGCCAACGTCAATGACACGACGGCGAACATTAAGGACCTCAGTGCAGAAATCCGCCATCGGCCGAGTCGGATTATCTGGCGGGACGACGACAAAACAACGTCCAACATTCAGGTTTATGAAGCATCTCGCGAGTTTGCCAACGGCGCAACCGAGCTGAATGATGCGGCTACCGCCCTGAAGCAGGCGATGGCCAGTGGGACGGCCGAGCCGCAGCGCATCCAAGAACTGATGAGAAAACTGGATGAATCATTTTCCCACTTTCAGGACGTGGAAGGTAAGCTGTACAAGTCGGTTAAACCCTGACCTCTGCAGCGGGACTTGTGTGTAGAATGACGGCAGAAGCGGGTCGAACAAGGCCAACTGAACCGGACGAAGCCCGTGACCATGGACGCCCTGAACTACGCACAGACACGCGACTTCAATGGTCCGGTGACAAATCTGCGCGTGACGTTTTGGGGCGTGCAGGGTTCGTTCCCCATTTCGCCCCGTCGGCGGCAGGTCAATGACTATGCAGACCGCGTCGCTTTCCACACTGTCAAGGGCTTGTGGGAAAGAATTCGGGCAGAAGTCATTGCCGGCCGGCCCATTGCAGACATCTTCGGCGGGGCGATTCATGACCGATCGGTGCGGGCGCTGCAAGACATGGTGCCGATGCCGGACCTGCCCATCTATGGCGGCGAAACAACCTGCGTCGAAGTGGAAGATGCAGACGGCAACGTCATTTTCGTCGATGCCGGTAGCGGCCTGCGGCACGGCAGCCGAGACCTACTTTCGCGTTGGGCATCCCGGGCCAACCGAAAGGTCACCCTTCTCGGAACGCACGAGCACCTTGACCACCGCTGGGGTCTTCAGTTTTCGCCCATTTGTTTCGCGGCGCCCCCATTCGCGATCGACGTTTATGGACCGTATGGCTTCCTGCGGGCATTGGACGTCAATCTGGGTGTTTTCAGCCGAAAATTGAGCGAGCACGCTCACATGGACGACCCGCTGGACTTCCGCATGATGTCGGCCGCTTTTCGAGGGTTTGAGCTCATGGGCGCGGTGTTGGGCGAACCGGGTGACCGCCACGGGTGGGTCCAGTACACGGCCCCGACCATTGAAGTCGGGAAGACATGCATCACGCCATTTCCCGTCTATCACGGCGCGACCCCTTGCGTGGCCTATCAGATCCGCCGCGACAACAAGACTTTTGTCTTCTGTACGGATCACGAAGTCCGTCGTGGTGACGGACCGACCGACGACCGCCAGATCCGGTCCGCTGCTGCGGAAGCCAAACTTCGCGAGATGTGTGCGTCCGCCGATCTGGCCTATTTCGACGGACAATTCTTCCAGCCTGAGTACAACGGACTTACCGGGATCGGCTTGTCACCAGCGGCCGGTCGTCTGGGCTGGGGCCACGGGACGATCGAAGACTGCATCGATCGCGCGGAGAAATGCCGCATTGGGCGTACACTCATCGGACATCATGACCCTGAACGCGACTGGACCGAACCTTCCCAGCAACAGTCGCTGGCCCTGCTGTTGCAGCGCACCTCGGCGTGGGTCGAGTTGGCGCGAAGTGACATGGTGATTGACCTATGAATCTCAGACCTCCCGCAGAAACCTCTGGACCTTATGCCCCGCAGTGCGACACCGCGGGAGATCGCGTCCTTGATTACGTCCATCGTGAAGCCAAGGCCGGCACCCGGCGCATACGCTGGGAACTCTTGGTCAACGGATGGTCGATCGCTGCGACCCTTTTGGGGGTCTGGATGCTCGGCGGTGTCGGAGGGTGTGCCGTCTCGCGCGGCAAGCCCAGCCTGACGGCCGAAGATCCTGCTCTGCTCGTGCCGGCCATCAAGTCGGCGGAACGCGGCCGGGGAAAGGATAGTCTGCCAGCCTTGGTGGCCGGACTTTCGGACGAGGACCCCGGCATCCGCATGCTGACCTCCCACTCCCTGGAGGCCCGTACAGGCAAAACTTTCGGCTATCGCTACTTTGATGACTTTCAGACGCGTCAGCAAGCGGTACAAAAATGGAACGCGTGGTTGAGCGAACAGGGTCTGACGCCGCTGGCTGGAACCGCCAACGCCAGATCAGCAGCGACTGACCTGCATCCGGCTCCAGCGACTCAGCCCGCCAGTCAGCCCTCCGGTCAGCCCGCCAGCCCGCCATCGACACAGTCGGTATTTCCCGTGGCCGAGCTTGGCCTAAGGAACTCTCTCGGGCGCGTGCCATGAACAAGGGCCTCACGCTGAACATTCTCTCGGACCCGGCCCTCCTGCAGGAAATCCGCCTGAAGACCGAGGCGGTGGCCGCGGCAGCCGGTTTTGATGATGCTTCGGTTGGTGAAATAGGTCTGGTCGTGAACGAGGCGCTCGCCAATGTCATCCGGCACGCCTACGGCAACGACCACACACGCCCGATTGAATATGCCGTCCGGGCGGAGCAGGGCGGGCTGACGGTTGAAATTCGCGACTGGGGTAACGGAGTCGATCCGTCGCTGCTGCCGGTATCCCCCAAAGATCCGCTGGTGCCCGGGGGCTTGGGCCTGATTTGCCTCCGCAGGATGATGGATCGTGTAGCGTTTGAAAGGCAAAACCCCGGCATGCTCCTCAAAATGCACCGGATGCTCAGTCATCGCCCCATGGGAGGCGGAAGTTGATGAACAACAGAAGAATCTGATTTAAACCCCGCCCAGAACGTAATCCACAGAAACATGCGTTATAATTCCGCGACTCAAATCAAAGCCTGAGTCCTGTACGAGCCTCCTGCACAGTAGAAAAAGTAACACTTCTCATGAGCCAACTTCCCACCAACTCCCCTGTAGTTCCCTCCGCCCGCATGGACGGGGAGAACCTCGTCGCCTCCATCGTGGGGAATATTGACCTGCACAACAGCCCGGAACTCCGCAAGGAGATTCTTCGGTTGCTTGACGGTCGCAAGCCGCCGCGATTGGTGCTGGATCTCTCCGGCGTGCCCTACATGGATTCTTCGGCAATCGCCGTTCTGGTTGAGTTGCTGAAACCGATCCGCAAGAACGGCGGCAAGATCTGCCTTTGTGGCCTGCAGCCACGCGTGAAGGGTTTGCTGGATATCGTCCGTCTCGACTCCGTTTTTACCATTGCAGCGACTCAGGCTGAAGCATTGGTCAAGTAGCCGCAGAGTTCGTCACTGGCCGCCTTTTAGGAACTCGTCCTCTCCGGATTCAAAACTTGAACCTCGTCCTCAGCCCCATCCTCGATATTCTTGGAATGATCGGCGGCGTGAGCCAATTGCTTTCGCAGACCGCTCGACTTGCGCCGAGGGCCCTGATGAGCGCCCAAGGCCGGAGGCTGGGCTGGCGCAATCTTTGGGCACAGATGGATCGTGTCGGCGTGCGATCGATCGCAATCATCTGCCTCGTGATGAGCTGTATCGGAGCGATTCTTGCGCTGCAGATGGCTCCTGTGCTTGCGGATTTTGGTCAGGTGTCGCGTGTGGCCGACATCATCGCCATCGCCGTCGCCCGCGAACTGGGGCCGCTTGTAACCGCCATCGTGCTGACAGGTTTCGCCGGAGCGTCCATCGCGGCCGAAATGGGCACGATGGTCGTCAGCGAAGAAGTCGAAGCGCTGGAGAGCCACGCCATCGACCCCATCCGGTTTCTGGTGGTGCCCCGAATCTTGGCCACGACTATCATGATGGTGTACCTCGCTGCCATTGGTGACTTGGCCGGCGCACTGGGTGGTATGAGCCTCAGCTGGGTGGTGCTGAAGATTGACCCCAACGTCTATATTCAACACTCGTTCGACATCCTGAAAGTCAGGGATTTCGTCACCGGGCTGGCCAAAGCCGGCGTTTTCGGGGCCATTATTTCCGGCATGGCCTGCCATCTCGGTTTGACAGTCCGGGGCGGCGCACTCGGCGTCGGGACAGCCACCACCCGCACGGTCGTGTTGACTATCGTCGCTCTTATCATTGTCGACCTCTTGTTCACCGGCGTCTTTTACTTCCTCAAGCTGTGACCCACTCCCCGACCTCAGTTGAAAACCTCGCACTGCCAATTCCGGCAACCGCCGCCACGCCCGGCAACCTCCCCATAGTGGACGGCAGGGAGGTGGCCATCGCCGTTGAAGCCGTGACCAAGATTTACGGCACGCGCACGATCCTCGACAAGATCAGCCTTAGCGTCTTTAAGGGTGAACTGCTTGTCATTCTGGGCGGATCGGGGTCGGGTAAGAGCACGCTCCTGCGCCTGATGGCTGGCCTGATCCCGTTTGAAGGCGGCAATCTCATCGGCCTGGGCAAGAACATGTCCGACATGTCCGTCGACGATCTGTCGACTTATCGCAAGTCGGTCGGGGTTCTCTTCCAGAGCGGGGCGTTGTTCAACAGCATGACTGTGGCCGAAAACGTCGCGTTGCCCCTCAGGGAACATACGACCCTCGACGAAGATACGATCGACATCATTGTGAAGATAAAGCTCGAGCTCGTCGGCCTTCGTCAGCACTCAGATAAGCTGCCCAGCGAACTGTCGGGCGGAATGAAAAAGCGAGCCGGTCTGGCACGCGCTCTGGCGATGGACCCTCAGATTCTTTTCTACGACGAACCGTCGGCTGGTCTGGACCCCGTGACGAGTGCCGAAATCGACCTGCTCATGATGGACATGAATAAAAAACTCGGTGTGACCAGCGTCGTCGTCACCCACGAAATGGACTCTGCATTCCGAATCGCAGACCGCATGGTCCTGCTCGACCGCGGCAAGTTCATCGCCAGCGGCACCGTTCAGGAAATGAAAGACTCGGCCGACCCACTGGTCCACCAGTTCATCTTCGGCCTGCCCGATGGGCCACTGACACAGCGCCGACTCGCCAGCGGATATGTGGACGACCTCCTTGGCCCCGAACCTTGATGGTCAGGGCCTGACTACCAGCCTCCGGTAAACAGTAAAACCGAAAATAAAGACGCCCACACAGTCAATGTGTGGGCGTCTTCTATTACAACTTCCGGCCTGAATCGACCGGGTTTTGATTACCTCTTGGCGTTCGGATCGACTGCCTGCTGCTCGAAAGCAAGATCTGTGGTCTTGTTCTGTTCAATCTTGCCCCGCTGGCTCTGGTGGATCTTGCCGTTGTGCAGCAAGGCCACGCGGTATGCTCCGCTGGCAACCTTGTCGAAGGTCGCAATGCCATCACTGCCGGTCTTCTTGGTCTGGCGGACCTTTTCGCGGTCTTCGTCACGATCTTCGACTTCGTTGATATCGGGAGCCATCGTGATGGCTCCGCCGTTGCCGGGCTTGACAGTGCGGTGGCCCATACCGCCGCCGCCGCCCGCCTTGACGTACTCATACTGAATCAACTGAATAACGGCACCGGTCACGGCGGTGCCGGCCGTGTCTTTCACGGTGACCTTTAGCACGCCAAATCCCACCGGCTGATCACCGGCATCGGCCGAACTCATGGCAAGAAGGGCCGCACCGCAAAACGCTGCGACGCTGCCAAACAACCGAGAACGTGACTTACCTGACAGTGACATGATGAAATCTCCGTCTAAAAATGAACCGTGCATGGACCTGAAACTCAGGGCTTTGACCGTTGACGAGGTCGTCAACGCGACCGAAAGCCCTGATGAGCCTAGTCACCTCGGAGAAAAAAACAATATTTTTCAGGGCGAGACTCTGGCGGAATGTGCAAGACATGTCCGCTTCAGCCTGCTGGGCCAAAAAAATCTCGGGATCCAAGAGAACGGAATCATGGGGTCTTCCCCGTGAAATCCGCTACGATTGTGCAACTATCCGACAGTTTTCCGTGCAAACCAAACCCTTGCGATTTGCACACATCTGCACTTTGAAGAGCAAAATCGCATTGACCTCTTGCTAACATGGGGTAAACTCAGTGTTGGCTTGGGTGTTACAGCCGAACATCGGCGCACTCAAGTACCGGTTTGAAGTGACTTGCTCGACCTACTGGGAGTGTCTCTATCATGACCACTGAACGGTCTCCGCGTTGCTTGGTGGCTAACCAAAGCCGCACAGCGTTTACACTGGTTGAGTTGTTGGTCGTCATCGGAATCATCGCTGTACTGATTTCGATCCTCCTTCCTTCGCTCAATAAGGTTCGACAGCAGGCAAACTTGGTCAAGTGTGCCGCAGGCATGCGGTCTATGGCCCAGACTGCCAAACTTTACTGTGCGGAAAACAAGGGATCGTATCCCTACGGTTTTTACTGGGTGCATGGCTTCAACCCCAGCACCGGCGCTCCGGTTGGTTACGCCGACTCGGGCTATGGCACGCCAGCCTTCGTCTGGTCGGCAGTGCTCGCCTCGAAGATGGGTAATAAGGACAAGCTCAGTGCTGGCGGGCAGATCCCGGTTGACGGGCTGAACTACGCTACCGCCTATGCCAATGTGCCGCCCAGCTATGGCAACCCGTCGCTTGGTAAAGAGTTTATCTGCCCGGAAAATGGTCAGGACACTCCGCTGCTCAATTCGTATGCCTGCAACACCAACGTCTTCATCAATAAGCCGAAGGACGAATCAGGCGGCAGCGTCTACTTCTACGTTCAACGCGGGATCAACGGCTCTTCAGGTCTCGCCGGTACGCCGGGTGCAACCTGGGCGTCGGCTCGCGAGAGTCAGGTTCCCAGTGACACAGCCCTCTTTTGGGAAAGCTTTGTCGACGCGAACAAGCCGGGCCAGGGTCCGGGCGACATCAGCGGCATTCAGTTTGGTGGCGGCTTTACCTTCAGCTTGATTGATGCCGGCCGTATGGCCAGCTCGCAGTATGCCTGGCGCCGTTACCGTCAGGGCAAGCCCAATCCCGTCACCATCGATCGCGATTGGGGTTCGTCGATGCCGATCGTCCTGTTCAATAAGGACCAGGACGAAGCAGCTTCCAGCGGCAAACACCCGCAGGTCAGCGATTTGGTCTGGGGCCCGGGCACCAACTACATCTACGACCCGCAGATCGGTGGCGTTCGCTTCCGTCACGGTGGCGGAACCAAGTCGAACGTCGCGTTTGCCGACGGTTCGGTCCGTGTTCTGAACTTTGACTACACGTCGACCGCCTACTTCTACAAGGGTGCTTACGCAGTGGCCAAGCACGACTTCCTCCGGCGGTATCTGCAGATCAACAGCAGCTATTACCCCGGCGTGCAGAAGTTCAACAACTAGTTCGACCCGTAACACGGTCGGTCCAGTGAGCGAATACCAACTGTCCCCCCTGCCTGCTAAGGTAGGGGGGATTTTTTATGACCACCCCCGCACCACCACCGCGCCCACCTCCGGTCCCAGGCCCGGCCCATCTCCTCACTCAACACTCGGCGGAGTCTTTGGGTAGCTTGCTGCGCGAACACGGCCTGAACCCCGCGCATGCGGTGCCGATCCTGCGGTCCTTCTACCGTAGAACAGACCCCCTCACGGGTGTCGGGGGGCGCACGGAGACCGCTGAGGCGCTGCGAAACTTTCCTCCACCGAACATGGGTTGGCGCGTCGAGGAGTTTGTCTCGACCCTCCAGCATTCTTCCAGCCGTGTCAGTCATTCTCAGACCGCTGCCGATGGCACGGCCAAGCTGTTGGTCGCCATGGCCGATGGTCAGACGGTGGAATGTGTCCTGATGCCCAGCGTCCGGCCGGGCGATGCCGCCGCGTGTATTTCCAGCCAAGTTGGCTGCGCGATGGGTTGCGACTTCTGCGCCAGCACCGTGGGCGGGCTGGTCCGCAGCCTGCAAAGCCATGAGATCGTCGAGCAGTTCCTGCACCTGCGGGAACTGGCCACGGGTCAGGGCCGGCGGCTGCGGACGGTTGTGTTCATGGGAATGGGCGAGCCACTGGCTAATCTGGCCAATGTCGCTGCGGCCGTGAAATGCATCGCCGACCCGAACCTTGGCAACCTTGGCTGGCGACAGGTGACGGTCAGCACGGTGGGACTGGTACCGCAGATGGACGCGCTGGCGGCGATGGACCTGAACATCAATCTGGCACTGAGTCTGCACGCCCCGGACGATGTGACACGCCAGATGCTTATCCCACCGAATCGCCGGTGGCCTGTGGCAGAAGTCGTGGGAGCGGCCAAACGGTTCTACAGGCAGTCCGGCCGCTATGTGATGTTGCAGTACACGCTGATCCAGGGAGTCAATGATTCGGCCGCGCAAGCCCATGCTCTGGTGGAGCTGCTTGCCGGGTTCAAGTGTCTGGTGAACGTCATCCCCTACAACCCGACGAGTGCAGGTGAGTTCGGCACGGGGCTTTCCGGCCGCCAGTACCGCCGCCCTGAGGAGGCGGAAATCCGGGCCTTCACCGAGATTTTATTGGCAGGCGGCGTAGTCACGCGTCGTCGCATCACGCGCGGCGACGATGCCGATGCAGCCTGCGGCCAACTTCGCCGCAGGCTGACAGTTTTGCCCTCGTAGCGGTCGTTCGGCGCTTCACGGCAGCTCGCCGCTTACCTTTTACGACGGGCGATCAGGGCGATGGCCGGCATCATCGCGAGTAGTCCTGACGGCTCCGGAATACTGATGATGTATTGACTTGAAACCGTGCTGATGTTGGTGACCACACCGGTCGTCGGATTCAGTTCCTCGACGCCCCCCGCATCGGTGTAGAGGAAGTTTCCGTTACCCAGCTCGGCCACGCCGCGAGGGCCAGTTGGCACTGCCAGGAAGCGGACGAAACTGCCGGTCGAGGTGTACTCGTACAGGCCGGACGTGCCAACGACGCCGAACGCCGTGTTGAAGCCGCACACCATGATATTGCCATTCGATCGCACCAGAATCTGCTCGGATGACGAGAGTCCCACAGGGTCTTGCACGAAAGAGGTGGCCGTAGCTCCGCCGGTCAGCGGAAAGCTCAGGATGTCAGCGACCGTCGGATTGGTACTTTTGGCATTGGCAAAATTGCTGACCAGTACATCGTTACCGCGGATGACAATGTCGAACGGGCTCCAGGGCGTTGCGTTAGTGCTTGAAAGTGTGGGGATGAACGTCTGCTGGTTGGTGCCATCCAGGGCAAAACTCTGAACATTGGCGCCGCTGTTCCCGTTGATCGCACCGCCGCAGGTCACGTACAGACGGCCACCCGACACAGCAATGCCGCGCGGTCCATTGACCTGTGTCGTTGAGAGAAGCGTGCTCACAAACGAGCCACCCAGCGTGTACTTGTACACCTGACTTTGCAGCTGATCAGCCACATAAAGAAATGTCCCGTCGCTGGCGATGGACTTCGGGGTGGTGTTGGTCGTGCCCGGCGTGGTCAGATAAGAGTTGGAAATCAGTGCGCCCGAGAATGAGTCGTAACTACCGGCCCCGCGCGGCACTCCGCTCTGCACCACCAGCATGACGCCCGATGCGTCGACCGTTGACATTGCGCCCAAAGCAGCGGCAACAACTGCCGCAAATTTTCTCTTGCTCATCGCATCTTCTCCCGGAATCTGTGACTTCCTCAACAACACCAACTCTCACGGCGACGGCCGCCGCAAAACCGGCATCAGTTACCTTAACAAGATGCACACAACGATCCCAACACATTTATTGATGCGAATGTGTTATATAACTTGACGATTGTTTTGGGCAGGTAATAGCGAGCAATGCGAATGTTTCCATTCGCTCATTCTCACCCACTGCCCTAAGCGGCGCGTACGCCAGCGACTTCCGCGGAATGCAGCGACAGTCGGAACTGACACCCCAAGCCGGGGGCGCTGTTGAGCGTAATTTCGCCGCCAGCGGCCTCAACAATCTGGCGGCAAATCGCCAGGCCCAACCCCGTGCCGCCAGCCATTCGCTTTGTACTGAAAAATGGCTCGAACACTTTCGCCTGCAGCTCCATCGGGATGCCCGGCCCATTGTCCGTAACAGTCAACTCGATCCGCGAACCGACGCGGCGGCCCGTAATCGAAATCGCCCGACCAACAGCGCGATCCATCCGCGTCCCTTCCGGCCCCGACATGGCCTGCCGGGCATTCAGCAGCAGATTGATCAGAACCTGCTCGGCGTGGATCGGGTCCATACGGGCCGTCAGTCCCGTTGGCACGTCGACATTGATGCGCAGCCCGTCCTTGGCCGGGTCGCGCGCGAGCACTGCCAACGCCTCCTCGGCAACGGCCGCCAGATCGGCCCGGTTTTGTTCGGCGCTGAAAGCACCATCTGACGTTCGGGCGAACCCCAGCATGGCCGAACAGATCCGCCCGGCCTTTTCTCCGCCAGCCGCCGCCTTGGAAATGGCCTTTTCGATGAGGGCCATGTCCGGCTTGGCCGACTTCAGCGATTGTTGAGCCATCTGTGCATAGCCAATTACCGGCACCAGAATGTTGTTGAACTCGTGCGCCACGGAGGCCGCCATGGTTCCCAACGTCGCCAATCGCGAAGCCACAAGCAATTGCTGCTTCAGCGAATCGATTTCGGCCTGCAGGGCGGCCATCTGGTCTGTTGGGTCACTCACGTTCCGATAAGTATCGGTCCTTCACGGACGAAGACTGGACCCCCTTTTTGGGCACTCCCAGCCGAATGCGGCCATCGCTCCCTGCGGCGGCACAACGCATGAGAAAATTGACTTATCGGACGTCAGCCGATGGCCGGCCGCGTCGTCGGCTCGGCCGACTTCATTCCTTGTGCAGGCGCGGCCAGCAGGGGCTGGGCTGCGGCCGGTGCTTGCTTGCCGATCGGCGATGCCTGCTCCATGGCGCCCGGTGTGGCACCTCCACGCCGGCGTTTATCGCCACCGGGACGGGTCGCCGGCTCTTCCTTGATGCCGGCGGCGGCCAGCAACTCGCGCCCTTGCCCGGCCTGCAGTAACAACACTTGCTCGCCGCCGGAAAGCCCTGAAAGAGTCTGTGCGTGCGTTTCAGAAGTGAGTCCGATCGTGATCGGCACCGGACGGATGTCTTTTTCACCAGACTTCACGAAGACGTAGGGTTGGGCACCACTGGAATAGATCGACCCGACCGGCACGGCCAGCGTCGCGTCCACGCGCGCGATGTAGAGTTCAACGGTGCAACCCACGCCCGGCTTAAGCTCCGGCGGGGTCGTATCCAGCACGATGTCGACCGGATATTCCTTCAGGTCGGGATTCCACCAGCGCTGACTGTTGTCGGCCAGCACTGAAATCTTCGTCAAGGTCGCTCCAACTGTCTTTGGAAGCCCGACGATCTTCACCTCGGCCCGCTGACCCTCACGCAATCGGGCGACCTGAGCCTCCTGAATTCGAACGACTGCCTTCATGCTGCTGGTATCCGGCAAACGGAGAAGGTTTTGACGCTCGCGGACGCTGGCCCCTTCCTGAATGGGCTGCTGGGCATTGCGATCCTGACTTGATGCGTAGATCACCAGCCCGTCGGTCGGCGCTTTGATGCGGCAGGCAGCGAACTGCTCTTTGTAGCGATCGAGCCGGCGCTTCTGAATGGCAAGGGCCTGCTCCTTGGCCTGCATATCGGCCAACTTCTGGGCCGAGTTTGCAGCATTTTCACGCTCGGTCCGAACCAATGCCTTTTCGGCCTGAGCCACGGCACTGTGCTTGGCGGCCTCATCATGCTGGTGCTTGTACTCGCCCAGAACAGACAACGTAGTCTGTGCATCCGCCAGCGTGTTGCGAGCGTTCAGCAGGTCCAGCTCACGCTTTTTCAGATCGGTTTTGGTGAGGTAACCGTTAGACGCCAGCTTCTGCACCTGGCGAAAATCGTCCTCGAGGTTTTTGAGGTTGATCTGGGCCATTTCCAGCCCGGTCTTGGCGGTGGCAAGGGCCTGCGGGTAATCACCCTCGGCGTACTGCCGTAAATCCAGCTGGGCCAACTGAAGTGTCACCCGTGCCGATTCCAGATTCGCCTTGTTCTGGCCCGTCTGGATATCCAGCAGTTCGCGTGCGGCGATCAGGTCTGATTCGGCCTTTTGTACGTCAAGCGTGGTGTCCTCGATCTTCTGTTTTATCTGTGAGTCATCCAACTGGATGAGGACATCATCCTTCTTGACCGTAGAGCCTTCGGGAACCAGCGTTTGAATCGTGTTGCTTCCCTCGACCGAGGAATAAATGTCAATATTGTTGACGGCCTGAAGTTCGCCGTCCTTCACGATCTTCACATCCAGAGGCATCTGGACGACGGTGTAAAACTGGCGGGTCACAACGGATGAGTCGGTGCTGCCACTGCGGGTGAGCAGGAACGCTGCCATCGCAACGACTGCGACAGCGCCAGCAACCACGAGGATTTTTTTGTTAGATCGAGCCATTGTTTTTGTCGGGGTGGCCATCTTAGGCCTTGGCGACACCCTTTCCCAACAATGGTTTCTACCGCCGCAAAGGCCGTCCGTTTACGCCGGATCGGGTCCTCGTACTATCTGACCAGAAGCACAGACGCATGGGCGGCGACGGCCAGCCCTTGTCCCAAGACGTCGACGCCCTCGTTCGTGCCGGCCTTTACATTTACCTGCTCTCTTGAGACCCCGAGCAGCCGTGCCATCGTTTCCCGCATTGCATTTTTATGCGGCATCAATTTCGGCTTCTCGAGGATCACCAGCGAATCCAGATTCCCAACCGACCATCCGGCCCGCGCGACCAGCTTCATGGCCTGTTCCACAAACACGCGACTGGCCGCACCGGCCCAGCGGGGGTCGGTGTTCTGGAAGTGCTCCCCGATGTCGCCCAGACCGGCGGCCCCCAGAAGCGCGTCGACGACGGCGTGGAGTAGAACGTCACCATCGGAATGTGCGACCGGAGCAACCCCTTCGCCCACAAGGACGCCGCCGATCATCAGACGGCCGCCGGGCCGCACCTCGAGCCGGTGCAAGTCGTAACCGAAGCCGATGGAATAGGGACGGAGGTCTGCCATAGGTTTGGGCCTAGAGGTCGTACTCTTTGATTTTGCGGTACAGCGTACGCTCGCCGATGCCCAACATCTCGGCCGCCTGCTCGCGGTTACCGTTGGTCATTTTCAGGGTGTTGCGAATCAGTTCCCGCTCGGCCTGTTCGAGGCTGATGCCCACCAGACCGCCGCTGACGTCGTCCGAAACCGGCACCGATGGGGACGCTGACGCGCCAGCGCCGGTTGCCACGGCGGAGCCACGAGGCGCAAGGGGACGAATTTCATTGGGCAGTACATCCGACGGGAGGTTCGGGGCATCGCCCGCCATGACCACCATGTTTTCGATCGCGTTGCGTAACTGCCGGACGTTCCCCGGCCAGCCATAGGCCATGAGCGCCTGCTGCACCTCTGCGTCCACGCCACGAATCGGCTTGTTGTATTTTTGCGCAAACTGCTGCACGAAATAGTGCACTAACAGTGGGATGTCGTCCCGCCTTTCTCGCAGGGCGGGCAGATGAATCGTCACACCCTTGATTCGGAAATAAAGATCTTCACGGAACTTCCGGTCGGCCACCATCTCTTCGAGGTTGCGGTTGGTCGCGCTGATCAGCCGGACGTTGACGCGGATGGGGTCGTTGCTTCCCAGTCGGACGACCTCCCCGTTTTCAAGCACGCGGAGCAGCTTCGCCTGCATGCTGCTGGGCATATCGCCGATTTCGTCCATGAACAGCGTGCCATTGTCCGCGTGTTCAAACCGCCCTTCGCGTTCCGTCTGAGCCCCGGTGAAGGCCCCCTTGACGTGGCCGAACAACTCATCTTCCAAAATACTCTCGCTCAGGCCGGCACAATTCAGCGCGACCATGCGTTGTTTCCGCCGGCGGCTGGAGTTGTGAATGGCCTTGCTGATGAGCTCCTTGCCGGTGCCGCTTTCACCGGTGATCAGCACCGGGATATCACTGGAAGCCACCTGACGGGCAGTATTGATCACCTTCTGCATGATGGCCGAGCGGCCGATGATGCCTTCGAAACCGCTGCCCTCCATCAACTGCGCCTGCAGCGCCATGGTCTGGCGGACGAGATGGTTTTTCTCAGCGGCCCGGGCGACCTGTGCGCGGAACGTGTCAAGGTCCAGCGGCTTGACGATGTAGTCATAGGCCCCGCTCGCCATCGCCTCTTTGCTCGTGGGCACATCATTGACGGCCGTGACCAGAATCACCGGCGGCGGCGGCTCCTGTTTTTTCGAAAGCTCCAGAACTTCCAACCCATCTCGCCGGCCTTCCATCATCAAGTCCGTCACCACCACGTCGTAAGTCTTCTTGGTCAGTCGCGCGCGGGCGTCTCCCAGGTCGTACGCGACATCGACGACGTAGCCCTGCCTCGAAAGCCCCTCGGCCATGACCTCGGCGTGGTCACGTTCGTCATCGATGACAAGGACAACAATTTTCCGTTGCGGAGGCGTCGTGCTGGCTTCTGACATGGATCAGGCAGTTTACGCGCTCTGACGCCCGCCTGTCGATTTGGCAGCCGCCGGTCGTAACCCCTTACCCGGCGGCAACTTGATCGGCAGCCGAATGCAGAAGTCGCTGCCCTTGCCGGGCTCACTGGTCACGCTGATGCTCCCGTTGTGCTCCGCGATGATGCGTTTTGCCATCGCAAGCCCCAAACCGGTCCCGCCGCGTTTGTTGCTGTAGTAGGCCTCGAACACCTTGGCCGCGACCTCTTGCGTCATGCCTGTACCAGTATCGATGACGTGCAGGATGGCATTCGTGCCGGCGGCGTCGCCTTTTGCCGACAGCAACAGGTCACCCCCCTTGGGCATTGCCTGCACGGCGTTCAGCATCAGGTTTAATAGCACCTGCCGAATCAGACGCGGGTCGACCGCAGCCACAATCGGCCCATCGTGGGTAAAACGCACCTGCACTTTTTGCTGGCTGGCCTGCGGCGCGAAAAAATCGACCAGTTCTTCGAGCATATGGTTCAGGTCGGTCGGCTGGGGTTCCAGTTCCAGCTTCCCGGCGAAACGCAGGAACGAATCTAGGATGTCGCGCAGGCGGCCGGTTTCACGGGTGACGGTCTTCAGGCGGTTACTGAGCCGTGGATAGTTTGCGGCCGCCGGGTCGAGATCCTCACCCAGTAACTGCAAGTTCAGCTGGACGGTCGACAGCGGATTCTTGATCTCGTGGGCCAGACCGCTCGTCAGCGTGCCGAGTTCGGCAAGCCGCTCGGCGCGCTGGGCTCTACGTTCGGCACTCAGAAGCCGTCGATTGAGGTAATACGCAGCCCCACCCGCTGCTATGAGCGAGGCGCCAAACCCCAGGAACAAACCGGCCGCAAAAGTGGGCATCAATTGGTAAGTTATAACCGCAATCGAGCGCTTACTCGACCGCCTTGAAGTCGCCCCGTACGTAGCGCTCGGCCTGCGTGACGTAATGCCTTGCCAGCCTCTGCATGTATTTCACTTCCTCTGGCTTAACCGGCCGGACGATCTTTCCCGGCACACCCATGACCGCCATGCCATCGGGTACCACCAGTCCCGGCGGCACGACCGCACCGGCCGCTATCAGACAGCCACGGCCAATATCCGTTTCGCCCAGAACGGTTGCCCCCATGCCGATCAGACTGCCCGCCCCCACCCGCCGCCCGTGGACGGTGGCGTTGTGCCCGATGACGACATCATCCTCGATGATGTTTTCAACGCCGGTATCGCAATGGACGACCGCGCAGTCCTGCACGTTCACCCGGTTGCCGATCGTGACCCTGGCTACGTCACCACGGACGACTGCGCTGAACCAGAAGCTGGAGTCTGTGCCGATCTGGACGTCCCCGGTGACCGTCGCATTGTGAGCCAGAAAAAAGCCGCCGGCGGTTTTGCGCATGAGGAGCATAGCCATCATGCTGGCTACGCCGCAGCCGCGTGTCTAGCCCGCCACTTATTCCCAGCGTGCCACTTCCACCAGATCAGGATGCCAAAATAGCTGATGAGGCCCAAGATCAGCCCCAGAACGATGCAACCGGCGAACAACGGCACGTAGAAACTCCAGAAGTGCGCCCAAAGCCAGTGCCAGTCGTTCCACTTGTCCTTCCAAAACTCCCAGTTGAACTGGATGTCTGGCCGGGGTTGCTGCAGCACAAACCGTCCGATGCTGTAGCCAGCCCACCAGTGTGGGATCAGGGTGAACGGGTTACTGATCCAACAGCCCACAATGCTGAGCGGCACATTCCCCCGCCACTTCCAGGTCAAAATCGCGGCTGGCACGCTCTGCCCGAAGACCGGCAGCATCGACCAGAAAAGACCCATGCTCAGGCCCTTTGCCACCGACCGCCGGTTCAGATGCCATAAGTATGGCTTGTTCAGAATCGGTCGCAGCCAGCGCGAAGACTGACCCGAGGTGACATGATCACGTTTGGGCATCCAGCGTCGGAAGAATTTTCTGGCCATGATGTGGGAAGGGCAGGCGGTGAGGCGGGGGGGGGCGGGGGGGGGATTGTGTCCGCCTAGACAGTGCAGCACAACCAGATGGGCGTGCCACCGTGATTCCTGCCCCTAGTCGATAATCAACCCCTGCAAATACTCGGCCAATTCCTGCCGCGTGGCCTGTTCCGTCGCCATCGCCTTCTTCTTTGCCTCCTGAAGATTTTCGATCTGCGTCTCCTGCTCGTTCAGCTTTTTCATCAGTCGACCGTACAGCTCGGAGTTGTTGTTCACCGTCCGCATGTTCTCGCGGATGCGCTGTTGTTCGGGCGCGAACTCGGCAATCTGTTGCGTCAGGGTCTGTTCGAGGTTCTGTGCCTCATGCAGCCGCCCTTCAATCTCCGCCGCCTTGGCCAGCGCACCTTTCACCTTTTCCGACAGCGGGCTGTCACTGCTCACTGCCAGCAGATCGCGATAGTTGTCCACTCCGACCGCTTGGACCGCATTGCTGGTTCGCCGGTGCGTTGTGATGAATTCCTTCGTCTCGCCGGCCTTTAGGTCCATCTTAAATCGCAGAAAGTTGGGGCTCGTCTGCCAGGGCTTGTCGCTTTCGACCAGTTCCCATTCCGGCGTCAGTTTCGGCTGTTCGATCACCAGCACCTTGTCTGCCTTGGCCTTGCTGACGGCTTTGTAGGTCTGTTTGACTGACATCACGTATTGACGCGTTACGACGCCCTTGCTGACTTTGATGCTCGTCAAGTTGCTCTCGTTTTTCGTCCCCGGCGTGGTCATCAAAACGTCGAGGTCGATCCCATAGCCCAGCAGCCGGTCCTGACCCGGCGGCAGATTGTCGAACCGGGCATCACCGGCGAATCCGCCGCCGCCTTCCAGCACGGTGACGGGGCCGGCCGGGAGGAATTTTGTCCCCTTGTTCACCAGGTAAACCCCGTTCAGCGGGTTTTTATCAAAGTTACTGGTGTTGTAAAAACTGATCTTCATCGCCTCCAAGGGCTCGGAGAGAATCGGGATCATTGCGCTGCTCTGGCGGGCGATGCTGACAGTGGGGACGGTATATTCGAACAACTCGCCAAGGTTCTTTGCGTCCGCTGTCGGCGCAATCGAGCCGACGAAGTTCTTGGCCTTATCCTCCTCCGCAGGCGCCATTGCGGAGTCAAGTCGATCCCTTGCCATGCCGGAACCCAACTGGGCATTCTGCATGCTTCGCGCTTCGGATTTCCGAAGCGTCGGCATCGGTGCCGCCGCCACTGCTAGGTTCATGACCGCCCCACTCTCCGCCATCGGCGCCGTCACCACCGGCCCGAAGTCATTCTCCACCACCGGCCGGTTCACATACTGCGGCGAATACAACTCCTGCACGAAACTGAGCGGCCGCCCACTCACCAACGAGAGCGACACATCCTTCCAGTCGCTCTGCGTCTGATTATCCACAATCGCCCAGCCGATCATGGTTGCGGGGCCTTTATCCGCCAGCACCAATCGGTAACTCACCTTCCAGACCGGCGCGCTCACCACATAGCCCACCCGCACCGACCGCTCGCCCTTACCGCTCAACGAGAGCGTCACCGGCTTGGAATCGGTACTGCTGGCCGTCGCCAGTACTGCCAGCGCCCGTGCGAAATCATCCTGCAACTTGGCGTCGGTCAGGCGTAAACCCGTGATCGCCGGCAACTCGATCTGACGCAACACACCGCCAGCCAGCAGCGTCATCACCCCCGTCGCCTGCTTACCCTTGTCGGTCACCAGTTCGCGCGTCTCCACCCCAACCACCGTGCCGGTCACGCTCTGCCCCACGGCCTCTACCACAACCTCCTGCCCGCGCATCTGCGACACGAGCCCGGACATGCCGGGGTTGCCCGACAGGTTGATACGAAACGAGCCCAACTGCATGTTGAGCGGGTTTTGGCTCGGGTAGCTCGCGGCGGAAATTGTCCCGCCACCCGAATCCTGCACCAGCAGACTTTTCAGCACATCGTTCAACTGTTCGGTCTTGAACGGCAAGGCCAGCGTGGAATCCCCGGTCACCTTCCCCTCGTGCTGAAAGTAACCCACACCGGCGGTATAGAGCACAACTTTATTAATCGGAACGACCGCCGCCGGTCCTGCGGCCGCGGCAGGCATCGCCACCGAAACCGCCTCTTGCGCCAGGGCCGATCGTGCGGGGTCCAGCAGACCCGTCAGCGCCACCGCAGCGGCAACGGAAAGAAGAAAAGCGGTGCGCGAAGACGATGTTCTGGCGTGGGGATTTTTCATGGCTGTACTATTAGACACCCCAGCCTGCAGAAAGTTCCACACGCGAGTGGGATTATTAATGCGTGTAAATTCCATGTCGCCCGCTGGTAAACCTCGCGGCGAGGCAGGCGATAAACCAAATCCCCACTCCCAGCACCCACAACCCCGGATTGCCGGATGCACCCGTCCCGCCGCCAAACGGCCCAAACATCTCACACCCCATGATCGCACACGCAACGGGCGCCTTGGCAGCCCCTGCCAGCGCCGCGATCATTCCAGCACCCGCCAGCACATCCACGTGGCTGCCGACCGCCAAACCCATACGGCTTAACCCCGCGGCTACCGCACAGCCGAACGTCGCGCCCATGAAAAACAGCGGCGTCACCTCACCCCCTTTGAATCCGCCACCAAGGATGATGGCGGTCAACAGCGCCTTCCACGCGAACGCATACCACTCGCCATGTGCCACGCGGCTGGCCAATGAGAACGAGCTGGTCACGGTGATGTCCTGCGGGTCCGAGCTGGTGGCTCCCAGCCCCAGATAATCCGGCCCCGACACCAGCGAAAGGAGGATCACCGCGGCCGCCGCAATCACCGGACGCAGCCACCACCGGGTGAAATGCTGATTCAACGTGTGTCGAACGGCTTGGTTCACCAGCAGAAACCCGCGCACCACCCACCCCACACCCGCCCCGGCCGCCACGACCACCAGCAAAATGGTCAGCACCTGCCAAGGCCGCGACTCCCCCGGCCGGAACGCGAAGGCGGCCGCCAAATCCACGTTGTACATCGCGTGATGTGCCCCCGGCAGGTAGTCCGCCGCGAAGTGGCACGCTCTGTCGCCCACAAAGCCCGCTGCGATGGACACGGGCAACTCCCATGAGAGCAATCGCGAATATCCCAATATCTCCAGCGTGAAAAACGCCCCACCCACCGGCGTGCCAAAAATGCCGGCGAAGCCCGCGCTCATCCCCGCCAGAAGCCAGATCCGTCGAGTGATTGCCCCCACCCGTAGTGCGGTAGCCATCCCGCCACACAAGCCGCCACCCATCTGCACGGCCGCACCCTCTCGCCCCACCGGGCCGCCAAAGAAGTGCGTGGCGACCGTGCTGAACAAGATCAACGGCCCCATCAGAAGCGGGATGCGAATCCGGCCCGTTTGCAGCTGCGCCATGAGCAGCCGGTTTCCCCCTGCACTCGATTCCCCAACCGTCCGATAGAGCCACAAAACCGCGACACCGATCAGCGGCAGCCCGTAGAGCAGCCATGCGTGCCCGCGGTGCGCATACTGCGCCCACCGCTCCGCCGACAAAAACGCCGCACACAAAAACCCCACCACCGCCGACCCCAACCCCACACCCGCCAAGCCGATCATCATTCGCACTATCAAAGTCCGGGCGATCGGTGACGGTCTTTTCACGCCCCTATTTCACCACCAACACATCCGGCCTGCGAATCCCATCGACTTCCAGGGCTGGCCAATCTTTACCCGGCTGCGTGACAAACTCCGGCTTGCCGCTGACCAGCACCATCGTGTCTTCGCTCTTGACGCCTGTAATGCTCGGGTTCCAGGCGAAGGCCTGATTCGACACCACCACAAAAGGGTGGCCGGGGTACGCAAAGTGATCGCGGCCGCTGTAGCCGGTGGTGCCGCCCTGATGGTGCAACTTCCACTCATCTGCGAACCCCGCCTTGGCGTACGCCGATTCCAACTCACCAAAAATCGCCCCCAGTGTTTTACCAGGCTCCGTCGCCTTGTTGACCGCTACATCGACAGCCACGACCGCCGCCTGCCGTCTGGCGTGCTCGGCGCTCTCCGGACCGAACGAGACGAAACGCGTCAGATTACTGATCAGCCCGCCCCACTCGGCACAGAGCACCAGCATCACGCGCTTTTCGATCTTTTTATCGGTGGCGATCGGGTGCCGGTACTTCTCGATCCGCTCATCAGACGCGATCAACAGCACCACGGCGTTCAACCCGGTCGCGTGCGTCTCTTCCGCCAGAATCGCCAGTGCCTGATGCTCGGTCATCCCGGGTTTGACGCGTCGGCAGGCCTTTTCCATCGCGGCTGTCGCCAAGGCCCCACCCTGCCGATAACGGGCCACTTCCGCATCCAAGAGGCTGAACCGCAGCGAATCGAGGCCGTCTGCCACGGGCAGGTTCACGCCGCCCCATCCACCGGGAAAATCCCCCACCACAATCTTCCCACCTGCATGATCCCCCAGCACCTGCCGCACGACCGCAGCGGCCGCGAGTTTGTCGTACCACGGATACGACACGACTTCGATTCCCGTTCCGATCAGCTCTTCGGTCGCAAATCGCGGCGACTCGATCTGATCGCACAGACAAACAACCTTTCCCTGAGCAGAGGCGAACAACGCCGCCACCCCCGTCGGGCTGCTGTTGGCAATGCGATTGCACCGGCCGCCGCTTAACCAAGAAAATCCCGCCCGCGAACTGAAGACCACGCCGCCCAGATCGTGCCGCGCCAGATACCCACGCACCCGTTCAACCTTGGTTGCGATCTCGTTCATCAGTCGGCCCGTGGAAGAGGTTCAGTGGCAAGCCTTGGGCCGCCACACATCTTGGTAATCGCTTGGCTTAACCGGGTTGCCACTCGCGTAACAACCACATTCCTTCCTCACCTAGACACCAGCCGCGTGCAGCTTTGCCTTGGCCCGGGCGATCTCGGAGGTCGTGCGAATCTTGCCGGCGGCATCGGTCGGGTTGCGGGCTTCGGCCGCGGCCAGTTCGGCCTTGACGGCCGGGACATCAATGGCGTCGGCGGAGGCGGCGTAGTTGGTCAGGACGGTCAGCCGGTTGTCTTTCATCTGTGCGACGCCGCCATCGACCACGAAACGTGACCGGCCGCCCTTGCCAGCCGACGTCTCGACCTCGAACGATCCGACGCCGAGTTGAATGAGCAGGGGCGAGTGGCCGGACAGGATGCCGATCATCCCGTCGTGGGCGGGCAGCACCACGCTGGTCACGGTCGCATCAAAGGTCTGGGCTTCGGGGGTGACGATGGTGCATTGAAAACTCATGGGCCGAGCATCGTAGGGCGATCGGCCCCGCAGTCCAAGCGACCCCCCCACCCCCCCCCCTCCCCTCCCCCCACCCGCCGCCCGCCGCCCGCCATCCCGTTCTGCCTCCCAACCGGGGAGGGGGGGGGGATAGTTGCTGGTTGGGGCTGGGGAGATATACTGGCCTGCTTGGCAGTGGTGAGAGCCGCGCTCGAACGGGTGCGGTTCTTTGCGTTGATTGAGGAGTACGGATTATGCAAATGGTATCGGCCGCGGAGCGGGCAGCGATGGAAGCCCACCGCGAAGAGTTGTTTAAGATGAAGATCGATGTCGAGGACCGCATCCGCAAGGCGGCCTCGTTGGGTGATTTGTCTGAAAATGCGGAATACCACTTCGCCAAGGAAGAGAACCGCAGTATCCAGCGGGAACTGGCCGAGCTGGAAGCAAAAATCAAGAATACCGCCGTGGTCGACACCGAAAACGTCCCCGATGACATGGTCTTTCTGGGCAAGACCGTCAAACTGCTGGATCTGGACGACGACAGCGAACAGCTCGTCAAGATCGTGGGCGAGGCCGTGCCGCCCAGCGCCGACAGCGACGTCCTGCCCGTCAGTGCCACCAGCCCCATGGGCGAGGCTCTGATGAAAGCCCGGGTCGGCGACAAAGTGAAAGTCAAAGCACCGAGAGGCACGATGGAGTTTAAGATTCTGGAACTGCTCGACTAGGTCGTTGAAGTAACCGAGCTGTACACGCCACCTTAGCTCAGTTGGTAGAGCAGCGGTTTTGTAAACCGCAGGTCGTCGGTTCAAGTCCGACAGGTGGCCTTGAGGAGTCCCGGGCAGTTTCGACCTCTTTTATAGGGTGGTGAGAATGTCGCCCCCCCCGCCCTGTTGGGAAAAGGACCGCCGAACGGTGGGCCATGTAACACTGTTTTACGGCATAACCGGCGGACCAGCCGAGAGAGGTGTGAAGTGAGAGCACCCTACCAAGTGTTGGTTATTCCTTTCTCGATCGGATTGCACGGAGCGGAGTTCGCTGCCTTGAAGCGGGCCGACGACGGAAAGTGGCAGGCCATTGCAGGGGGTGGCGAAGCAGGCGAGAGCCCCGCCCAGACCGCTCTGCGGGAAGCAATTGAGGAGTTCGGGCTCGAGACCACTTCGCCTTTGTACCGTCTCCAGGCCACCGCGAGTATTCCACGGGAATACTTCGCAGGTCGGGCGAGCTGGCCGACCGATCTGTACGTGATCCCCGAACACGCCTTCGCGGTCCAGTGCAATAGATCGCAAGTGCGTCTTTCCGTTGAACACGTTGCCTGCGAATGGGGAACTTACGAGCACATCCACGAGTTGCTGCATTGGGAATCCAACAAGGTGGCCCTTTGGGAACTTTCTGAACGCCTCAAAGCCGGTCAACTGATCCGCGTCGAGTCCGGAAGTGGGCGTCAGTAAGCATCGCCGTTTGACTCCACATGGCACGCGTCCGGAGCGCGGTGAGAAGACAATTCAACAGACTAGCCGCCCGGAATCACGTCCGTTGCAATGGGCCGATTACTTTCCGTCGGCGGCATCAGGTTGTCGCGGCGGTAGCGTAAGCCTGCCTTGGGCTCGATGGATCCGGCAGTGGCCGGGAGAGGGGGTGGTGCGTGGGGGCAGAGGACGGAGGGGGGCTGACGGGGTAGAGGCTTTAGCGGGCGGTGTGGGGGGGATGGGGGGCGCGACGACGCAAGATCGCGGCGGCGGCCAGACCCAGGGCCATCGGGGTCGCCGGTTCGGGCATCGGTTCGGCCGGGTTGTCGGGGACGTACGGTCCTGAATCGCCGCAGGTTCCCGTCCATGCCTGCCCGTCCCACTCGAGGTAGGCGCCGGCGCCGATGGAATGCACGCCGATGAGACCGGCATAGCCGCCGGTGCAGGATGAGAGGGGATACAGGCCGGTGGAACCACGGGCTTCCGCCCGGGTGGCTGAATGAAGGTCGACGTCGACGCTGATCGTTTTGCCGACGAATCCGTAGAAGCTGAACTCGCCGTGGATCTCGGCGGTATCGCCCGTCTGGCCGGCGAAATCTCCCAGGGCTTGCCTCACCCCCGTCTTGACGTCCAGCGCCTGACTGCCGGAGGCTTGGAACGTGGTGCCACTCATGTTGTTGATGGTGAGGTTAAAATCGGTGAAGGCGGTCGATGTGTCGAGCAACTGGGATTCCAAGGCGCTGCCGGAAAGGTTGCAGGTGAAGCTGTAACACATCGTGATGGGGACCTGTGTGCCGGTCGGCAGGCCGGGGGCGCGAACGGTGAAGAGTTGTTTCTCGGCCTCGACAAAGCTGGAACCCTGGGCCCCGTGGCGCTGGCCGGTGAGGATGGGGCCGACACAGGAGTGATCACGGCCGGAGAAGATGCCGTTGGCGAACTCCATGTTCGTCAGACCCAGACCGTGCTCGCCCGTGCCGAGGAAGACCTCTCTGTAGAAATGCTGGCTGGTGTCACTGGTGACAAGGTCCTGAAGCTTGGTGCTCCCTGCATACCCGATGGCCAAAGTGCGGATGGCGGCGGACGAAAGGGCGGCGGGGAGGCAGACGACCGCCGGGACGAGAACCGACAACCAGACGCGGCGAGATTTGAGCATCACATCACCTCTTGTTTCAGACGGTTTTGAGCACGGTGTCCGATGGGCGTGTGCCATCGGACATATGGCCGCACATCGATGTATCACCGCACCTTACCACGGTATCGCAATAGACGGATACGAATATTACGAAATAATTAAGGCAAGAGTCTGCAGGCTTGCAACGCCAGCAACCGCTCAAACTGCATATTTCCCGTGGGAAACACCACGTTTCAGGGCCGACAGGCAGGTTTGGTGGCGTTGCACGGAGCATCGGACCGGACGGGTCGGGTGGTGCGTCGGTCACCCGCCGTTTTGCCCGAGCGGGACGCTGGGATCATGGGCGGAATCGGACCACCGTACCCGGTTGCCGGAGCATGAGGCCTGATCTGGCCCGTAAAGCAGACCGCCTTGCATCGCTTGCACGAAGACAGCCGGACACACGGCTTGGGTTACGGGACGTGGCTGCATCGCCTTGCTTCCCGGCGTCAAGTCTGCCGGTTTTGCGACCGGGGTGATCATCCGCACCCTCGATTCCAGAGCGCCGGGCCCGATTTAAGCCATTCTTGCTGTGCAGGGAACGATTCTTGATCGAAACGGAACAGTTTTTTACGTGCCGGGAATGATTCTCTTCATGTAAAAAATGATTCCCATGGTGAAGTGAAGAGTTTTCTTGATGACGGGAAGAGTTCTCTACGTGAAGAAAAGGGTTCCTGTCGTGAAGTTTAGAGTTCTCTTCGTGAAGAGAATGATTCCCGTCGTGACGGGAAGAGTTCCCTTCAACCCCGGAACCACAAATGTGGGACGCAAAAACCACGGCGGTCGGGCGTTTGCGACCGGCTTGTGACCCCAAACCACGTCCGAATCGATGGGCCGATAACCTCCGGCGGCCGGGGCTTGGGGCGGGCGATCTAATGCCACGCTGGGCCGGTGATGCGTGCAAGCGAACGAGTCAAAGTTCGCCTACTTGATGCCGTACTTGGCCGGATCGGCCGCGATGGCGGCGACGACTTTGGCCGGATCCTTTTCGAACGCCTTGTTGCAGTCGGGGCAGCAGAGGTGATAGACCTTGCCGTCGAAGACTTCGGTCAGTTTGGAATCGCCGATCTCTTCGCGGCTGATGGCGCAGCGGGTGTTACCCACATCGGTGGCACGGATGGGCGCGGCCGGGGCCACGACCGGAGTTGCAGGGGTGGCCGGTGTCGCGGGGGCGGCGGGGGCGGCGGGGGCGGCGGGGGCGGCGGGGGCGGCGGGGGCGGCCCTCATGTCGCCTGCCAGGGCGATACCTACGCCGCACAGGGCTGCTGCACACACCGCGATGAAAGTCTTGCGATTCATAAAACACTCCGTTTGAACTTCTGCGTCTGTCCGCCAAGCCACAGTGGGCCCGGCCCGGCCGATTGTAGATACCCTCCCCCTGCTTGTCCTCTTTGAGCGAAGGCCCCGCGGCCCTATCCAACGCCCCCCTCCCCGTGTCCAAATGATTGCATCACATTTGCACGCCCGGTGCGTCCCGGTCTTTTGGGCTTTCCCTCGCGCGCCGTTATCTTCCCCGGGTTCAAATACGGTCCACACATTTCAGGAGTTATGCCATGGGTTTGGTGAAATCCCTCTCGGTTGCCGTTGTCTGCGGAATCTCCGCCGTTGCCGCCTTCGTCGCTCCGACCTTTGGCAAGGCGGATGAAGGGGGGGGGGGGGGGGGATATTGTCATTGGGCACTATGCCTCCTTAACCGGTTCGACCGCCGTGTTCGGCATCTCGGCCGATGAAGGGGCCCGGCTGGCGGTGGACGAGCTTAATGGCTCCGGCGGCGTTCTGGGCCGGAAGATCAAGCTGGTCACCGAGGACACGCAGTCCAAGCCGGAAGAGGCCGTGACGGCCGTGCAGAAGCTGATCAATCAGGACAAGGTCGTCGCGATGCTGGGCGAGATCGCCTCGAACCGTTCGCTGGCCGCGGCCCCGATCTGCCAGAAGGCCAAGATCCCCATGCTCTCCCCGGCCAGCACCAACCCCAAGGTGACCAAGGTCGGCAACTACATCTTCCGGGCCTGCTTCATCGACACGTTTCAGGGTCCGGTCATGGCCGACTTCGCGATGAAATCCGTCAACGGCCCGCACGCCAGGAAGCTGGCGGTCTTCTATGACGTCAAGAACGATTACTCGCTGGGTTTGCGCGAGGTCTTCATCGCCCGCGTCAAAGAACTGGGCGGCGAGATCGTGGCCGATGAATCGTTCGGCGAAGGCGACGTCGATTTCCGTGCCCAGCTCAACAAGATCAAGGCGACGAATCCCGATGCCATCTGGGTGCCGGGGTACTATCAGGAAGTCGCACTGATCGCGGGGCAGGCCCGGCAGCTCGGCATCACCGTCCCGCTTCTGGGCGGCGACGGCTGGGACGCCGACAGTCTGGCAAAGAGCTCGGCGGGCGGGATCGACGGGTGTTTCTTCTCGAACCACTACGCCTCGGACGACAAGTCTCCGGCCGTGCAGAAGTTCATCAGCACCTACAAGGCCAAGTACAACGGCAAGCTGCCCGATGCCATGGCGATTCTGGGCTATGACTCGATGCTGCTGATGGCCGATGCGATCAAGCGTGCGGGCAACACCGATGGCAAGGCCGTCCGCGACGCACTGGCCAAGACAAAAGACTTCGCCGGGGCGGCGGGCAACATCACCATCGACAAAGACCGCAACGCCCAGAAGCCGATCGTCGTGCTGCGGGTGGTCGCCAAGAAGGTGGGCGACAACTTCGAGCAGAAGTTCCAGTACGTAGAGACCGTCACCCCGTAGACCGCTGAGAAATATCGCGTCGCTCTCACATCCCCCTTGACACACGCCCGCCGCTGACTGCCCAACATGCCCGACTGGCTTCAGAACCTTATCCAGACTCTGATTCTCGGGCTCTCCACCGGGGCGATCTACGCGCTCATCGCCGTCGGCTACACGATGGTCTACGGCGTGCTGCGCCTGATCAACTTCGCCCACGGCGACGTCTACATGGTCGGGGCGATGACGGCCTACTTCGTCGGCACGTCGCAGTTCAATGTCTTCGCCTCGCCGTGGTACGCATCGGTCCTGCTGATCATCGCCGTCGGTCTGACGCTGGCATTTTTCGGTTTAAAGGCCGCCAAGGCCCCGGCCGTCCTGATCGAAGTCGTCCGCGCCCTGCTCATCGGCGCGGCCGCGATGATCTTTGGCGGCCTGATGTCCAAATTGCTGACCGTCAGCGGCATCACCCCGTGGGCAAAGATCGGTGTCGCCCTCATCGCGGCCATGGTGATCTGCGGCTCGCTCGGCTTCATCATCGAGTTGCTGGCCTACCGCCCCTTGCGCAAGTCCCCGCGCATCAACTCCCTCATCACCGCCATCGGCGTCTCGATGCTCCTGATGTACGGCGGTCAGGCCGTCTTTGGCGCCACACCCCGTTCCTTCCCCGCACCGATCATGGCCGACCCGTTCCTGTTCAAGGCCGGCGGCATTTCGATCGGCAAGATCGACGCCCTCATCATCGGCGTCACGTTCACGCTGATGCTGACGCTGCGGCACATCGTCTTGAACACCCGCACCGGCATGGCCCTGCGGGCCGTGAGTTTCCGGTTCGATACCGCCGCCCTGATGGGCATCAACATCGACCGCATCATCAGCTTCACCTTCGTCCTCGGCAGCGTTCTGGCCGCGGCCGCCGGCGTGCTGATCGCCCTGATGTACCCCAGCGTCAACCCCCTCATGGGCCTGATGATGGGTTTAAAAGCCTTCGTCGCGGCCGTGCTGGGCGGCATCGGTAACATCGCCGGCGCGGTTCTGGGCGCGATCCTGCTGGGCATCACCGAAGCCCTCGTCGTCACCTACATCGACGGCGGCTCGCAATGGCGCGATGGTGTGGCCTTCGCCATCCTGGTGGCCATCCTTCTCTTAAAACCCTCCGGCCTGCTCGGCGGCAAGACCGTGGAGAAGGTGTAGATGTCCACCCCTTCTTCAGATGTCCTGCCACTGTTGACGCGCCCCAGCCGCTTCGCCCCCCTCTGGGCCAACTGGTGGATTCCGGTCGCCATCGGCCTGCTCATCCTCCTCGCCCCCTGGATCGAAGGCGGCACCCCCTACGCCGGCGTCCACTGGGATAAGTTCTGGGCACGCATCACGATGCTCATCGGTATCAACCTGACGCTGGCCGTTTCGCTGCAACTCATCAATGGTATCGCCGGACAGTTCTCGCTCGGTCACGCGGGTTTCATGGCCGTCGGCGCCTACATGGGCGGCTACGCCGTGACAGCCCACGGGGCCGCCGCGCCAACTGATGGTGACGCGGTGCCCTGGATGAACCCCGGCGGCGCACTGCTCTTCGTGTTGGCCGTCCTGCTTGTGACCGCCGTCAGCGGACTGATCGCGTACGGCCTTTACCGTGCCGTCCGCCTTCTTGCCCGCCTGCACCCGAAGGGTCCGGTTGCCTTCATGTGGCTTCTCCTCGCGTGGCTGGCGCTGGACGTCATGCTTAAGACAAAGGGAGTAGGCGGAGTGGGGGGAGGGCCTGCTTCCAACCCGTTGGGTGCGATCAATCTGCTCGGCCTGACCATCAAAACCATCGGCGCTAGCTTCACGTTTCTCCTTGATCACAGTTCCCCGCTTGCGGCCTTGCTCACCAACAGCATCCCCGCCTCCCTCCGCAAGCCCTCCACGCTCATTGTCTCGCTGCTCGGCGGCGGCACGGCGGCAGCGATCATCGGCTTTGTCGTCGGCCTGCCCACACTCCGTCTCCGCGGCGATTACCTCGCCATCGCCACCCTCGGCGTGTCGGAACTGATCCGCACGGCCATCACCAACTCCGAACCCCTCGGCCGGGCGACCGGCTTCAGCGTCTCGACTTTCGCCGTGGAGGCCGACGCCAGCGATGGCACGCTCGCCACCTACTACTTCCCCTGGGTTTACGGCGTGGCACTGCTGACCATCCTGATCGTCTGGCGCATTCAGCATTCGCCCAAGGGACGAGCGTTGCAGTGCCTGCGCGAGGACGAAATCGCCTCCAGTGCCGTGGGCATTGACGTGACCGGGCACAAGGTGATGGCTTTCGTTATCGGCGCATTTCTGGCCGGACTGGGCGGCTCGCTGTTCGCCCACTACGACGGCTACATGAACCCCAAGCAGTTTGATATGCAGCGGTCCATTGAGCTGGTGGTTATGGTCACGCTCGGCGGGCTGGGGTCGGTACCGGGCACGATCATCGCCTGCCTCCTGCTGACCCTCCTTCAGCCCACCTTGCAAACCTCGGAACAGTGGATGCCCCACTGGATGCCACACTGGACGCTTTCCATCACTTCGTTCGCCAACCAATATCGTCTGGTCATCTATGCGATGCTGCTGATTCTGGCGATGCTCGCTCGTTCACGTGGCTGGCTGAACTTCCGATCGCGCGGGCAGGCCACTCTGGCGGGGACCACGTAACCACGCATGTCCCTCCTCGACGTTGACAACATCTCCATCCGGTTCGGCGGCCTGCGGGCGCTGGGCGATTTCAGTTTTAAGCTGGAACCCGGCGACCTCGTCGGACTGATCGGCCCCAACGGCGCTGGCAAGACAACCGCCTTCAACCTCGTCACCGGCGTCTACAGCCCCAACGAGGGGACCATCCGCCTGGCTGGCGAAGAAATCGGCGGCCTGGGCATGGCCGCCATCAACCGCCTTGGCATCGCCCGCACGTTCCAAAACATCCGACTTTTCGGCCCCATGAGTGTGCTGGATAACGTCGCTGTCAGTATCGAACGCTGCGATTCCGACGGCCCGTTCCGCCACGCCCGCTGCCTGATTCGCTCTGTCGCCCGCACGACAGGTTTCTTCTCCGCCCGCAGTCAGACCGTCGACCGCGCCATGCACTTGCTGGAGACGCTCAACCTCGCCCACCACGCCAGACGCCCCGCCGCCAGCCTTCCGTACGGCGACCAGCGCCGCCTTGAAATCGCACGAGCACTGGCCACCAAGCCCCGCGTTCTCTGCCTCGATGAACCGGCGGCGGGAATGAATCCGCAGGAGAAAATGGCGCTCACGGAGCTGATCCGGGGGATACGTGAAAAGTTCGACGTCGCTATCTGGCTCATCGAGCATGATATGAAGCTGGTCATGAACCTCTGCCAGCGCCTCACAGTGCTGGACCATGGGCAGATCATCGCGACCGGAACACCAAAAGAGATCCAGCAGAACCCCAAAGTCATCGAAGCCTATCTAGGCGAAGGGGCGGTCCACTAACCATGCCCCCCTCACCACCCCCCGCGCCCCCCGGCCCCCGCACCCCTCTCCTCGCCATCAAAGACCTGCACGTCTCGTACGGCATGATCGAAGCCCTGCACGGCGTGAACATCGCCGTTGATCAAGGCGAAGTCGTCACGCTCATCGGCAGCAACGGCGCCGGCAAAACAACCTTGCTCCGCACAATCAGTGGGCTGCTAAAACCCGCCTCGGGTTCCATCCTGCTGGATGAGACCACCGACCTCACCAAGTTGCCCGCCTACGAGATCGTCCGCAAAGGCGTCAGCCACTCACCCGAAGGCCGTCAGGTGTTTGCCCAGCTCACCATCCGCGAGAACCTGATACTCGGCGCCTATCAGCGCCACGATGCTGACATCGGGGCCGATATGGACAAGTGCTTCGCCCTCTTTCCGGTGTTGAAGGAACGCCAGTCGCAGAAATCCGGGACACTCAGTGGGGGCGAGCAACAAATGCTGGCTATGGGCCGGGCACTGATGGCCCGCCCGCGCCTGCTCCTGCTCGATGAGCCGTCGCTCGGCCTCGCCCCGTTAGTCGTCAAGAAAATCTTCGAAATCATCCGCGAAATCGCGGCTGCCGGAACGACCATCTTCCTCGTCGAGCAGAACGCCAACATGGCTCTGGGTGTCGCCAAACGCGGCTACGTGCTTGAAACCGGCAGGGTCGCCCTGGCCGATACGGCCGCCGCGCTGCTCGCCAGCCCGGCCGTGCGCGAAGCCTATCTCGGCGGTTAGACTTCCGAGCCATGTCCTCCCCCCTCGATTACCACTCCAAAGGCGGCCCGCCTCCTGTGATCATGACGACCACCATGACCGTGGACGGCTACCGGGTCGCACGCTATCTCGGCATCGTCCGCGGCATCATTGTTCGGGCGCCGACGATCTCGCAGGGCATCATGGGCGGTCTGAAGAGCGTGATCGGCGGCCGCATCGGTGCCTACACCGACATGTGCGAGCAAGCCCGGCGTCAGGCGTATGAACAGCTCATTGATCACGCCATCGAAATAGGTGCCAACGCTGTGATCAGCGTCTCTTATGAAGGCTCAGAAGTTGCTGCCGGTGCAGTAGAGGTCATGGCCTATGGCACGGCCGTCGTTCTCGAACCTGCTTGAACTCACTTGATGTTCAGGCCGAAGCCTCTGCCGTCGCCGGTTCCATCGCCGTCTCGACCGGCTTTGCCATCACCCTGCCGTAGATTCCGTACAGCCAGAACAGCCACACACCACACACCGCCATGAAGCCCGCGGCGAGCATGAACTGTCCCGTGTTGTGATAGTGAAACGCCAATCCGCCCACCAGCGGCCCGATTACCCGTGCGAATGACTGGCTCCCCTGACTCAATCCGAACAAAAGGCCTTGTGCCCGTGGGTCTGCGGCACCACTCAAGATCGCGCTCGTCGTCGGCCCTGCAAGACTGCGGCCGGTCGCGTTGCACATGACCCCCGCCAGCAGGAGGGTCATGCTCGCCTCGGCCCCGGCCAGGGTAAACAGCACCATGGCGGACACCACAAGCACATACCCGGCCATGGCTGGCATCCAGTTCCCGAACCTTCGGGTGATAGGCTTAATCAGGCCCCCCTGTACGACAATAATCGTCAGCCCTGCCAGCCCGAACAGATAGCCTGTGTGCTGCTGATCCAGCCCGAACGTGTGCTTCTCCTTCACGAACAACCCGAAAGTCGTCTCGTGCATCACCAGCGCCCACATCGTAATGAAGCCGATACTCAGCAGCATCACAACCAACGGCCGGCCGGCAACCGCCTCACGCACCGACACCTTGGCCCGCTCACCGGTCGCGTGCTTGGGCTCTTTCAGCAGGCTCCAGGTCAGCACGGCTGCCAGCGTGGCCATAAACGCCGCACCAGCCGCTGGAAGCCATGGCAGGTCGGGATTGCTGCTCAACAGCCCGCCCAATGCGGGACCCACGCTGAAGCCTATTCCGAATGCCGCCCCCAAGACCCCCATCACCCCGGCCCGCTTCTCCTTGGTCGTGATGTCGGCGACGTACGCGAACGCGGCTGAGGCATTTCCCGCCGTCAACCCGTCGACAATACGCGACACATACAACATCGCGAAGCCCATTGTTCCCATACCGAACACGCCGCCGCAAGCGAGTGCCAGCAGTACAAACCCTGCCGCCGACCCGATCTGCGAAAACGCCAGTACCGGCCGTCGGCCTATCTTGTCACTCAGTTTCCCCAGCACCGGGCCGCTCAACATGGCACAGGCGCTGAAGATCGCGAACAGCACCGACACGTTGAAATCGCTCGCCCCAAACTTTTCCGCCAGAAACGGCAACTGTGGAATAATGATGCCGAACCCGATCAGATCGACGCACACGATCAGGAACAAAATCCCGATGGCCCGCTTGGATTCCTGCGCGGTCAATCCCCCCGGCCCGATCTCTCCGTCCACTGTTGCTGTCTGTGCCATCTCGCTCATACCGTGCCAGAGCCTAGCCGCGCCGCCGTCGTCGGGCGATTCAGCACCAGTCTATTTAGCGCCAGTGCCAGCATAAACATCAAAAACATCGCCAGCACAATCGCAGGGCCCTCCGGAAGGACCGGCCAGCAATCGCTGGCCAATGGGCCGGCCACCGCACCCCCCACCCCCACCAAGGCGCTGGTCAGCCACAGGCCCCTTGTCGTTCTGGCCACCTGCATCGCCGTCGCCCCCGGCAGCACCAGCATCGCCACCACCAGAACTGTTCCCGTCAGACGCATTCCGACCACGATCACCAGCGTCAGCAGCCCCACTACCAATACCTGCATCGCCTGAACCGGCACGCCGCTGGTCGCTGCGCTCTCGGCGTCAAAGGCCCAATACAGCAGCGGCCCGCGCAGCATCCAGACCACACCGGCCACGCACGCCGCCGTCACGGCCGCCAGTGATACGAACCGCCACCCCGCCGCCCGCAGCGGCTCGAATCCGAGATATTGTGCGAACTGCGCTGGCGCTGTGTGCGTCACGTGCGAATAAACCGCGTACGATAAAAAACCCCAAGCCAAGCTCGCCACCATGAAAATCCCGATGGCCGTATCGGCATGCACGCCGGCCTTCCGCACCAGCGTCAACCACGTAATCAACCCCGCCACCACCGCACAACTGCCCACTGCCGCTATGTAGACCGTTACATCACTCGCGAGCCAAGCTGCAGCCGCCGGAAACAGCAATGCTGCCATCCATGCTGTTCCCGCCCCGGCGAACCCGGCGTGTGCAATACCTTCGCCAATGAAAGCCCACCGCTTGTTGACCACCAGCGGCGATAAAACCGCGCAGGCCACCCCCACCGATCCCGCTGATACCAATGATGCCGCCAGTGCCGTTCCCGCCATGCGTCAGTGCATCTTGGCAGCAGGCTTGCCGCGCGTCTACCTGTCACGGCCTGCCCGCAAACCGTCTCAAACCAAGCTTGTAAGGAAATAGACAGTGGTTCCGAAAGAATGCCGGCTGCCAGTGGCCTTCACGCCGCCATTCGTGTTCTTGTTGAATGACCCTGTTCTGCCGTCCAGCGATATGGGGCTCTTGGAAACCGTGGTGTAGCTGATCGTGTACTTCGCCTTGCCTGTCGCAGTCATGCTGAGGGTGTAGGCGTAACTTTGCTGTTGGGGCGGGGCAATCTTGTAGCTGTAAGTCCCGGTCACATGGTTGGCGTCTACGAAAGTTCCCTCCTCCGTCAGCATGCCGCTGACGGTGCTGGAAGTCACCTTCGTGAACTTTACACGGTCGGAGAACCCATAAGCTGCAAACAGCTGCGCTCCGGAGTTGATAACGGTCAGCTTGTTGCCCGTCGCGGTGTTGTTACCCGGGTTGCTTCCTGCAATAGCTGATTCACCGGTCAATGTGGCTACCAGCGTGTAGTCGGCAACGGGCACCCCGGTCACCGGCAACCGAACCGACAGGGACAACGCCCGTGTCGCCCCGCCTTTCAAACCGTTGTAGTTCTTCGCCGAGATCGTGCCGATTGTCACATCGCTTCCAGTCGTGGGGTGCAGCGTGAAGGTCACACCCACGGCCGGGGTCGTCGTGAACACGGTCGACAAACCCTTGTTGTTCAAGCTGACCTTGATGGTTGAGTAGATATCACCGGTCTTGGTCTGTTCGACCCTGGTGGGAAAGTTGGTCGCCGACAGCCCCGTCAGACTGAAGTCGATCGCCATCAACCGACGCGATTCCAACGCCTGTATCATGTTCATGAGACGTCTCCTTACCCAGCGCACTGCGGGGCCACTCTGACGGCCAACCGCCTTCGCCCACAAACTTCTATGTTAAGTGATAGCCGCCGCTGAACTCAGTATAACAACGAATATTTTCAGCAATATTTCGTTGCGTACGCCGACCGGTCCCTAGAAACCTCACGGCAGTTGGGGATTAGCACTCATAAGTCGTTTTCAGTCAATAACCTAGGAAAGAACTCTACTCACCACGAGCGGTTGGTGCAATTCAACAATATCCAAGAGAACCAGCAGCAAAAAAGGACTCACGGCAATCGGAAAACCAAATATGCGATTGCGAGCAGCCTCTGAGCCGGAGATCGAAAAACTCCGGGATTGGGCGAGGAGGGATTCGAACCCCCGAAGGCGTAAGCCAGCAGATTTACAGTCTGCCCCGTTTGTCCACTTCGGTACTCGCCCGCATGTCTCTCGCGTTTCCGGGGTGAACAGCGGGCCGGGAGGCGAGCCGGGCAAGTATGCACAGCGGAAGGGGGCGTGGCAAGTCATCTCTCAAAGATGGTCGGAGTTACGCCGCAACCGGAGGGCTTACACCGACTTGTCGCGTAAAAAAAGTCGTCGGCCCGGAGGCTTTAGTAGCCGTTCGGGTGGGCCTTAAACCACTTCCAGGCGGTCTGGATGATGGAGGTAGGGTCTTGGTATTTCGCCTTCCACCCCAGCGTTTTGAGGGCGTAGGAGGGGTCGGCGTAGAGGGCGATGGCGTCGCCGGGACGGCGGGGGCCGAACTCCACCGGGATGGGGTGGCCGGTGACTTTGCGGGCGGCCTCGATGATTTCCTTAACTGAGAAGCCGTGGCCGGTGCCAAGGTTGGCAAAAATATGCGATCCGGCGCTGAGTTTTTCCATCGCAAGGATGTGGGCCGAGCCGAGGTCATCGACGTGGATGTAGTCGCGGACGTTGGTGCCATCGGGCGTGGGGTAGTCCTCGCCGAAGACAACCAGTTTGGGCTTCTGGCCGAGGGCGACTTGCAGGATGACGGGGATCAGGTGCGTTTCCGGGTCGTGCTGTTCGCCGAGCGTGCCATCTGCGGCGCAGCCGCAGGCGTTGAAGTATCTGAGAGCGGCGAACGAGAATGACTTTTCGGCGTGAGCGTGGTCTTTCAGAACATGCTCGACCATGAGTTTGCTGCGTCCGTAGGGACTGACTGGCCGCTGGGCCTGGCCTTCTGTGATGGGAACGGAGTCCGGGTCGCCGTAGGTGGCGCACGTGCTGGAGAAGACGAACTTGTTGACGCCGGCGGCCTTCATCGCTTCCAGCAGGCCGAGGGTGACGGCAGTGTTGTTCCGGTAATACATCAGGGGCTTGTCGACGCTCTCGCCGACGTAGGCGTAGGCGGCAAAGTGCATGACGACGTCGATTTTGTGGCCGGTCAGGGCTGCTGCAAGGGTCTGGGTGTCGGCGAGGTCTGCCCAGATGGCTGTAACGCCAAGGATGTCGGCGACGACTTTATGGCCCCGGACGCCGTTGTCGTAGATGACGGGGTTGTGCCCCGCTGCCTTGAGAAGCTTGACGGTATGGGAACCGATGTAGCCAGCGCCGCCTGCGACAAGAACGTTCATGCCACAGAGTTTAGCGAAAAACGCCTTACTTGCTGCCTTCAGGCAGGACACGACCGCTTTGTTTCAGGCGGCTGAAAGTGCGGCGGCGGAGCAGGAAGTACGGCTTGGAGAAGAAACGGTGCAACCGGATCATCCAGCCGCCCTTGCGGGATTCTTCGACCTGTTGGGCAGTCAGCTGATCGGGCCGCAGCCGACGCCAGTGTTTGTGAATGTGGTAAACGTCGGCCTCATGCAGCCGGCGAAGAAGCATCGCAGCGAGCCAACCGAACAAGGGCACTTTTCGGAGTACGCCGGGCGCGAAGGAGATCTGAAAATCGATGAGGTGCGGCCGGCCGTCCTCGCCGAGAAGAATATTGTGCGACTTGTTGGTATCGACGTACGCAACATCGCGGCGGTAAAGCTCCTGCACGAGCGCGGCGAGTTCCGGGAAGAACGTATCCGGCACGACCATGCCGCGCTCCAGCGGGTGCCCGGGCGCGAAGGCGTGGACGAAGCCCGTCTGCCCGACGCGGCCGATCAACTGCGGAACCTGCGGCAGATCTGCCAGCAGGCGATAAAACCCGACTTCACGGTTGCAGAGCCATCGGCCCAGCCACAGAAGTGGGACGCCCCAGAATTCACCCGTTCGCCCGACCTTGAGCACGACGATCTCACCACTTGGCGATTCGTAGAAACCCGTGGCCGCAAAAAAGTCGTGCTTGATCGTGCGTGCCTTTTTATAGACGACACCGGTGATGCGGATGGCCGCAGGCAGATCAGACGAGCCGAGGGCACGCAGGGCATAAATGGGCCGACGCTCACCCACGCGGCGGATTCTGGTGGGCAGGTCTTGCCGGGTTGTACCGGTGGCCGAACGTTTCGGCTGGGCGGGCTTAAAGCGGGCGGGTCGCGGGCGATCGGGTAGTCGCCAATCTGGGGGTGGCGCCGCTAGCGGCGCGAAGGGAACAAGCGGTTGCGGTTCGGAAGCGAGCACCGGCGACATTGGCAAATAGCATACCGTCACTCGTTATTTCTTACCTTCCGCCCGCCGGGCGGCAAAAAATCGTGTTAGCAAGCTACCGCATTCATCGGCAAGAACGCCGCTGTCGACACAGGCGCGGTGGTTGAGGCGCGGATCATGGCAAAGGTTCATCAGGGTTCCCGCAGCGCCCGCCTTTGGGTCAGTTGCCCCGAAAACGACCCGGGGAATACGGCTGTTTATGATGGCCCCGGCGCACATGGGGCAGGGCTCAAGGGTGACAAACAGGGTCAGTCCGTCCAGCCGCCAACTGTTGCGGGCTGCGGCGGCGGTCCGGATGGCGACCACCTCGGCGTGGGCCGTGGGGTCGGCGTCGCGTTCACGTCGGTTTTGCCCGGTCGCTATCACCTGTCCGGAGGCGGGGTCCATGATGACGCAACCGACCGGGACTTCGCCAGCCTCGGCCGCGAGTTTCGCCTCACTCAGGGCCAGCGTCATCCAGTGATCGTCATCGAACACGGTTCAGGCCACCGGAATGACCGCTGAGACTTCAGGGACGCGGTCGCGAAGATTGCGTTCGATTCCAGATTGCAGGGTCATCGTGGAACTGGGGCAGCCGTGGCAGGCACCATGAAAACGGATTTCCACGATCCCGTCAGGTTTGACATCGACCAGCTCGATATCTCCACCGTCGGCCTGAATGGCAGGGCGGATCTGATCCAGCACGGTCTGGACTTTCGCCCGCAACGTCGGGGCAGTTTGTGCGGTGGGTGGGGGGGAGGTGCTCATGAGAAGGAATAGGAAGTGTATGCCCGGCGAGGCGACGAGGCCACAACTGCAGCGCGCACCGCGTCTTTGGCGCTATTTTGGGGCCGGGGTATCGGTTCCGGCGGCAGGGGAGGGTTGCAACGACTGCATCCAATGAAATTGATTGTTGGATTGCAGGATCAGGCCGTTGTCGCGTGGCATGATTCGGGAACCGGGTGAGTTGGCCTGACCGCCCATGGCCATTCCCGCCGGCAGGGGCCAATCGAAGACCCAGTTACCGGATTCTGTCGCCGGGGTTTTGCCAGACACCTGATGTCGGTCGAGCAGCAAAAGGTTCGTGCCGGCGAATGCGCCCCCGATACCGCCGGGACGGTTGATACGGCCGTTAATCCCTTTGCTGGCGAGGATGACGAGCGTGTCGTCGGTGACACAGCAATCCACCACTTCATAGCTGCGGGCGGAGAAGTCCTGAGTGAAGTGGATTCGATCGCCGTGACGCTCGAAGCAGACAATTCCCTGAGCGGTGGCGGCAATGGTTGACGCGCCGGCAGGATAAAGGCGTACCTGACGGGTGGGGTTCGCGCCGACGGAAATGGACTTGGTGCTGAGCGTGGTAGGGATCTGCGAAATCGAAATTCCTCCGCCAGCCCCCTGTCCCCCACCCCCCCACACCCCACCCGGCAAGCCCGCGTTACCCAAACCGGCAACCCCCGCCACCACAACGGCACCATTGACCACTACCTGCGGGTTGACGACTTCTTCAGCGCCGTCTTCGCCCGGAGCATCCGCAGCGGCGGCGGCCACAGCCGCGTTGACCTGATCGGTGACGGGAAGCCACAGGCCCTTCAGATCGATCACACGAACACTGCGGCCGGTGTCTGCCACGATGGTCGCGGTGTCACGGTCGAGGAGGAACTGTTGCAGCGTGGATGCGAAGCCCAAACCGTTGACTTCATCATTCCAACGGGCGATCTGGCGCGGCCGGTGGACATCGATCACGGAGACACTGGTCAGGCCGACCCACGAAATCAGACCGCCGCGTGTGGTGCCCATGAAGCGGAACGCATCACCGGGCTGCACGGGCAGCTCAAACTGATATAGCCTGCCCTGACGCGGGGAGAAAACGGCCGCAGTCCAGGCAAGGCTTTGACCGAAGGCGGGGCTTCCACGCTGCTCGGGCGTGATCACGACTGCCAATCCGTCCATGCCATAGAGCGTATGGCCGGCATTGTTGGCCCCCTGCGAATAGGGGCTGGCCCACAGGACCTTTCCGGTCGCTGAGTCGACGGCGAAGACCGACTGATTTTCCGAACAAATGATGACGTCGTCGACCAGACAGGCTGAGACGAGCGATGTGAAAATATTTGTCTGCCCGATGGCATCGATCGCAGAGCCCGGCGGCATGGCAGCGCGGACTTCGGTAGGAGAGACGGTCCAGCGGTGATGGCCTTCGCGGTCCAGCATGACCAGATTGTTCCCAAGTAGTACGACACCCCCTGTCGCCCCACCACCACCACCACCCCGCGCGCCGGCCTGCTCGGTCATCAGCGCCTGCTGGGTGAGCATGGGGTAGGTCCAAAGCGTCTTGCCGGTGGCAGGGTCGATGGCGACGACGCCCGGCTGGTTGGGATTACCGCCGTTGGGCTGGGCCGCGTTCGGGACCAGACGTCGCGGCACCAGACCGGTGCACAAGAGAGGGTCTGGCTGGCCCCCGTTGGGGGACTTCGTGTTGATGACGTTGATAAAACCCTGGGAATGCCAGCCTGATGTAAACGGTTCCGGACGGCGGCCGCTGGCGGCCTGAATCGCCTTGATCTGCTGCGAATCGGGTAGGCCCAGATGCGGGAGGCGGGCGAGAAGGGCATCGGACCGAGCGCCGAGGGCAGCGGCAATTTGCGCGTGCCGCTGAGGCGCAAGGGTGCCGCCCTCGCTCAACCGCAGAGGCGTGGTGGTAGCGCCACTGGGAAAGCGGATCGCAAGCTCGTTGGCGATGTGTGTTGCGAGCGACTCACGCGCCGGAATCCTCGCCGCGAGCTGCAGCCGGCCGAGTAGAACCGGTGCGTCGACCACCGCTGATTCGCGATAAACCCGGTCTAGCTCGTCAAGCGCATCGACAAGAACAGCGCGGTCGGTCTCGGGACGACTTTCGATGGCGGCAACGACCTGTAGCGGCCCCTCATGCCATGCAGGGTATTTTCGCATGGCGGCCAGAACAGCGAGGGCATCATCAGGCTTTGCTGCGACTTCCTGCCGGGCACGGTCAGCGTAGGGGGCGTATGCGTCTGGCCCGGCCGACTGGACCGCGGCGCGGATACGGGCCGCGACATCAACCCGGTTGAGGCCGTCAGGTGGTGCGGGGGTGCGGAGCAGAACTTCAAGCAAGTCCTGCAGCCGCGCGAGTTGGCCGACGGCGTCTTGTCGTGTGGTGGCAGCCGTAACCGCCATAGCCAGCCACCGCAGGCGCATGGTGTCGTTTGCAATCAGATGTTCGGCACCGGCCAGCAACTTTTGTGCGGCATCTGCGGCCGTGGCTTGCGGGGAAGTGTCGATGGCCGACGGGTTTAGGGTCTGCTTGCAGGCGATGAGGGACTCGGCGAAAAGTTGATCGGCGAGGGGCGTCCCCGGTACGGCCTGAGCCATGACTTCGGTCAGAGCTTTGATGGCCTCGTCAGGGCGGTCGGCAGTCCAGAGGAGGCTGAACATCCGCCCGCGGAGAGCTGCGTTGCCGGGGTCGGCCTGAATCTGACGGGTGACAATACCCAGCGCGTTCGCCAGATCACCCAAGACCGTCAGCCGGTCGCCTGAGGCGATGGTGACAGTTCCGGAGCCGCCGCCACCCACAGCGACATTGCCACCACCTTCACCCTCGGGCCAACGGTTCGGACCGGCCGGAAAAATCGCCTGAACCAGACCGGAGACGATGTCGATGATTGTCAGACGACCTGAGCACGGGAGGTAGGCGAAGTGACCGTCGACCGCGGGGCGGCCGTCGAGCTGCCCGTTGGTGGCTGCCGACCACAATAGAGACGGCTGGGCGGCCACGCCTTCGCGTCGCAGTTTCACGTCGGTGGCCCGGATTTCGGTGCGGCTGGCGGTGACCAGTCTGGCCCCGCTGAGGCTAAGAAGTGTGTCGGGGTTGCCGAGGGTTGCGCGGGGCAACCTTCGCACTGGTGAGCCGTCTTCCACGCTCAGTATTGCCAGATCAACCGCATCATCTGGCAGTACGCCGACCACATCGCCCCAGACCAGCGGGTTGTTGACCGCCCATATGGGACGCTGTGTAGAACCGTTGGATAGCCCCGCGGCGACCACCGGACGCAAGCCGTTTATCACCCGTACCCGTACCGGGCCGTTGCCGCCGCCCGAACCGATTTGTGTCCGGCGCGGGTAGGCCGTGAGCCAGCGGACGTCGCCGGTGTTGGAGTCAACACAGGCCACAGCGCCGAGGTTGGTCTGAAAAATCACGGATTGCCCGACCGCAGCAAGCGTCGGAACGGGGACATCCGTCAGTTCACTGGACCACTGCGACATGCCCGCAGCCGCGGAGCAGACGAAATGCGTCCAGCGATGCTTGCCCGTGGCCAGATCGACAGCCGTCAGGTGGCAGTCGTAAAACTCGCCGCCGCGCAGGGCAATGCCCGCTGTGATGACAAGATTGCCGACGACCACCGGCGTGCCGGTAAGCTCGACCTGAGCCTCGGGCGCGGGAGCAAGTTTCGCCGTGGAGAAAGACCAGAGGACCCGCCCGTCTTGCGGCGACTGACAGACGATGGATGACATCGCCGGGCTATTTCCAGTGACACCCAGTTGCCACTGCCCTGTCGGGCCGACAACCGATAGCAGCCGACCGCCCGAGATTAGCACCGATCGCCCGAGTGGCGTCGAGCGGTCCATCTGCCGCCCCTGCGGCCTCTGCGCGGGCGACACCGCAGCACCCCAACCAGCCAAGGGTTGGCCGGAATCAGCCTGCAGGGCCAACACCTCCGTGCCAATGTTGACAAAGGTTGTGCTGCCCTTGGTCACGGGAATGCCAGCCCACGGGCGTGAGACCTTAGCCGGTATCGTCTGTTTTCCCGTCACACCCGCGCCAGCATTCTGACCAGCGGCAGCATTTTGTTGTCGCTGGGCGGCGCTTCGAACCGCGGCACTTGCGCGGGCCAGTCGGGCTTCGCCCAACGGAAAGACCGAAACCCGTGCGGTCGGGATTGTTGGCGAGTCGCCGCCAGTCATATCGGCCGGCGTCTCGGAATCGGCGCCACCGGCTGCCGGGAAGGACTTCGCCGGAAAGAGCCTTTCGATGGCCACAGCCGGCGTGAGGTCTTCATTGCCGACAGACCACTTGAAGTCAGGGGTGGCGATTTCGGCCAGGCGGGCCATGGCCCGGGCGGACGCGGCGGTGTCGCCCAACTGTCGCGACATCGCCGCCCAACGCAGGGCGGCCATCTGCCCGGCAGGACCGGGGGCCGGGTGTGAAACCGCGATCGACTCCGCCAAGTGCGCTGCGGAGGAAGCCTCGCCGTTGGACCAAAGTTCATCGGCTACGACGCATGCGGCCTGAGCAGTGGCGGCCGAAATGGGATACCGCTCGATCAGTGCCGACAGGCGGGCAAGGGGTTCGATGCGGTCGGCGCCGTCGCAATCGCGCAGATTGGCCAATGCCTGATCGACTGCGAGTTTGGCGGCCGGCTCGAAGCGCTCGGTGTATGCCTGTACGCCCGCTAACGGCCAGGCCGACATCTCACGGCCCAGAACCGCTGTGAGCCGCTCGTATCGCCGCATGCCATTGGCCTCGGCATCCGGCCGGAGCACGAGGCGGTCGGCATATTTCTCAAGTAGTTCCTGAAACTCGTCGGAGGCGCGAGCCCAATCACCGGCGGCCGCCAGTTGCCGGGCCTGCGCGATTCGTGATGAGATCGACGCGGCATCACGCACGAAGACGGCTTCGACTTCGGGCTGGGTTGTGGGCATGACCGACATGCCGGGCATCGGGAGCGGGAAAGCCGGTCCCGCCACCAGAACATCTTGGCGAACCAGTAAAGGCTCGTCGGTATTGGCTGTTGCCAGCGTGGCGGCCACTGCCAGAACCGCGGTGATAAGGGTCGACCTACAGCACCGTTGATTGGCGAAAATCCGTCGTGACTGACCACCCATGGCTCAAGAGCATATCGCGCGAGATTGTCGACCGGAGTAAATCGCAAAAATGGTCGACGAATCCACGTATCGCATTTTTGCCCGCTGCACTTAGTGCGACTTCGCGAGCGCGGCCCGCACCGTGCCGTATCGACGGATGACCGCGCCCCACAGACGGAGGTCTTTTCGCCGTAGCCATCGATCGGTCACGGTGTATTGCCGGGCCAGCTTGGTCAGCTGTGCCAGAACCTGCTGATCGGTCCAGACCCGGCGTAGGGCGGCCGTATGTGGGTTCAAGCCGGTCTTGGCCAATGCACCAGCCCAACTACCGAATAGCCGTTGACCGGCTGCGAAAAGCCGCGGCTCCTCGGCCGAGACTTCTTTGGCTGACAGGCCAGCTTCATCGGCGACACGCTGGCGGAGTTCACTGACCACCAAGACTTTCGTCCAGCGGTAGTAGGCACTGATCATGTCGGCATCGAGCCCCGCGGCGGCAAGGGAACGTGGCCACGAGCCAAAGAGGCGTGGATTGATCGCCGCCCGGGCGGCCCTGCCGAGGCGGTCGCGCCGCTTACAAACAGACGACCACCGGAGATTGCGTCCCGCGCGATAGGCGCGTTTGATGACGCGAATGACTTCCGGCCGGGTCCAGTGGGGCTTGAGCCGGCACTGGTCGTAATCGAAACCGGCGGCCGTAACGGCGGCTCGCCAGCTTCCGAAGTGAAACTGCGAGGCCGAGACGAGTTTGGAATCGTGACGACGGGCCGCAGCGTAGGCGAGGGATCGCCCGATACGTTGTCGACGAACGATCGCCCTCGTGATGATTTGTTTGCTCCATCGCAACGCCACGATGTGATAAGCCGGAGATGTGATAACCTCAACCCGCGTGACGCCCGACGACACGACACCAGATCCCTTCACCCCCCCCACACCCGACACAGCCCCGTCGCCCCCCCTATTGCTCTCAGGTGTAATCAACCTAGACAAGCCAGCCGGGGTTAGCTCGGCCGCCGTTTTGAATCGGATCAAGCGGCTGTTGCCCAAGGGGACCAAGATCGGGCACGCCGGGACACTGGACCCGTTTGCAACAGGCGTTCTAGTCACGCTGATCGGCAAGGGAACCAAGCTGAGCGAGTGGTTCATGCACCAGCCGAAGCAGTACACGGCGACTCTGAAACTGGGTGCGACCACAGAAACGCTGGACCCGGAATCGGAGGTCAGGCTGCAACCCGACGCACCAACCGTGACGCTGGACCAGTTGCGACAAGCGGCCACGACATTCAGTGGGAGCATTCTTCAGCGGCCCCCGGTGTACTCGGCCATGAAAATCGGGGGCCGTCGTGCCTACGACCTGGCCCGCAAAGGGCAAGCGGTGGAACCGGAACCACGGCTGGTACGGATTGACCGGCTTGAGATCCATGACCTGTCGGGAGATTTGGTCCATTTGACGGTGGATTGCGGGCGGGGGACCTACATCCGCAGCCTGGCACGCGATTTGGCGGCTGCGGTCGGAAATTGGGGGTATCTGGTCGACCTCCGACGGACACGGGTGGGGCCGTTACGGGTGGAAAAGGCCGTGACGCCCGAACTGCTCGCGGCGAACGGAATTGGCGGGACCCTGCGGCCAGTTTCCGACTTTCACGGGATTTGAGTTGCCTGAGCGGGGGCTCGGCCTGCGGGCAGTTTAGAACATCGAGGATATCGCCTATATTGCCCTGTCCTGACCCGGCTGTTTTCGACTTTTTTGCTCTCGGAGGATTTCTGTGTCGACTCTGGCTGTCTCTGCACCTGTGAATGAATCCAAGATCTCGCCACAGACCTATTTTTTTCTGAAGCGGCTGCACTCCCTGACAGGATTGTTGTTCGGTGGGTACATCTGCGTGCACTTGCTGATCAACGCGACACTGGCAGAGGGGGTGCGGGGTGACGGCGGCAGGAGCATTTTCCAACAACAGGTCGACAAGATTCACTCGCTGCCGTTTTTGGTGGCCGTGGAGTGGTCGCTGATTTTCCTGCCGCTTCTGTATCACGCTTTTTACGGGATCCTGATTGTGTGGGCAGGCCGCCCGAACGTTGGCGGGTATTCGTATGGCAAGAACTGGGCTTATTTGCTGCAGCGCATTAGCGCGGTGGTTTTGGTTTTCTTCATCGCGTTTCATGTAATGACAATGAAGGGCTGGATTCCCGGTGTGGACAGCAGCCAACTCTTGAAGGCCCTGAAGTTTGAGCCGGTGGAACGTGCGACGGACACCGTCGTGATGCACATGCAGGCGGCGTGGTGGGTCGGCTGGCTGGTCTACCCGCTGGGGATTCTCGCTGCGACCTTTCATCTGGCCAATGGCGTATGGGCTGCGGCGGTGACATGGGGCCTGACGGTGAGCAGCAAGGCACAGATGCGCTGGGGCGTGGTGAGCGTCGGACTCTTCCTCTTCACGTTTGGTGCCGGAATGACCGCGCTGATCGCGACGCTGCGGCATGAGACGGTGGCGACCAAGATTACGTCGCCGTCGGCGATGATCGACGGGGTAGGGCGATGAGCGCACTCGTTCGCTCATACGCCGAGCAGCCCGTGAAGCTGATCGGAGCGGTCGCGGGACTGACCGCTGCCCAACTGGACGCGACGCCCATCCCTGGGACGTGGTCGATCCGGCAGATCGCGATTCACCTCTCAGACTGCGAGCAGGTTTTTGCCCACCGGATCAAGCGATGTCTCGCGGATGACAATGCCCGGCTGGCACCGTTTGAAGAAAACCTTTGGATGGCAAATCTCGCGGTATCGCACCGGGACGCTCTGCGGGCGGCGATGTTGTTGCAATCGACAAGGTTGCAAATTGTCGAAATTTTGGCGGGCTTGGGTGACGCGGCTTTAGCGAAAAAAGGGGTTCACGCCGATCTGGGTGACCAGACGGTGCAAACCATTCTGGAGCGGGCCATCCGGCACTTTGACAACCATATCGAGCACTTGAACAAAAAAAGGGCGATGGTCGCTCCGGGATGACAGTCGCATGCCGAGTGCGGCGGCTTTCAAAACTCGCGAGGACAACAGCGGCAGGGCCGGGCAAACGTAAACTTCGGATCGAGGAATAATCATGGCAGCACCAAGTAAAAAGCGTGTGATCGTCGTTGGGGGCGGATTGGCCGGGCTTTCGTGTGCCATCAAGCTCGCGGAAAGCGGCATGGCCGTGGACCTGTTCTCGATGGTCCCGGTCAAGCGGTCGCACTCCGTTTGCGCTCAGGGCGGCATCAACGCGTGCAACGATATCGCCCGGCAACAGGGCTACAGCGAGTGGCAGCACTTCGATGAGACGGTGCTGGGCGGCGACTTTCTGGGCGACCAGCCGCCGGTACTGGAGATGGCCAACTGGGCGCCGAAAATCATCGACCTTCTGGACCGCATGGGGGTGCCGTTCAACCGGACGGCGGAAGGCCAGCGGGCGCTACGCCTCTTCGGCGGCAGCCTCTACAAGCGGACGTTCTACGCCGGCGCGACCACCGGGCAGCAGTTGCTGTACGCACTTGATGAACAGACCCGGCGATGGGAATCGGAAGGCAAGATCAACAAGTTTGAGTTCTGGGAGTTCCTCTGGCCGGTGATGCATGACGGGCCGACCGGCCCGCAGTGCGTGGGCATCGTCGCGCAGGACATGCGGACGATGCAGATTAAGGCGTTCCGGGGCGATGCCGTGGTCATGGCCACCGGCGGGAACGGTCTGATGTTCGGCAAGAGCACGATGTCGGTGATCTGCACGGGCGGGGCAGCCTCGCGGTGCTGGCAGGCTGGTGCCTTGTACGGCAACCCTGAGATGATTCAGGTTCACCCGACGGCAATTCCGGGCGAGGACAAGTGCCGGCTGATCAGCGAGAGCGCGCGGGGTGAGGGTGGGCGCGTCTGGGTGCCCAGAATGAAGCAGGATGCACGCCATCCCAATAGTATTCCGGAGGCAGAACGGTGGTACTTCTTGGAAGAAAAATACCCCAAGTACGGAAACCTTGTGCCACGCGACATCGCGACCCGCGAACTGTTTCAGGCGTGCCTTGACGGGTACGGTGTCGGCGGCGGCAACATGGTCTATCTGGATCTGGGCGACATTACGCGTCAGATCGGGCGCGACAAGGTGCTCGGTAAGCTGGAGGGGATCCTTGAGATTTACGAAAAGTTCGTCGGTACTGACCCGCTGGACGAACCGATGAAGATTTTCCCGGCCGTGCATTACAGCATGGGCGGGCTCTGGACGACGTTCACCAAGGACCCCAAGAGTGGCGGCCTGAAGCCCGGCGATGCGAGAAACATGCAGACCAGCGTTCCGGGTCTGTACGCCATGGGCGAAGTGAGTTTTGCCTATCACGGGGCAAACCGTCTGGGTGCGAACTCGCTGCTCAGTTGCATTTTCGACGGGCTGTTCGGCGGCCCGGGAATCGTCAATTACACGCAGGAAGTCGCGGCAGTTGCCGCGGCCGACGTGCCCCAGTCGGTCTATGACGGCGTCATCGCTCAAGAGACCAACCGGATGACGAAGCTGACCAGTTCCAACGGCACGGAAAACCCCTACGAACTCTGGCAGGAAATGGGCCGCGATATGACTCTGAACTGCACGGTGGTGCGGTACAACGACCGCCTGAACCAGACACTGGAACGCTGCCAACAGTGGAAGGAGCGTTACACGCGTATCAAGCTGTCGGACACGGGCATGTGGACGAACCAGAACCTTTCGTTCACGCGAGCCCTCCGCGACATGATCCTGCTGAGCGAGGCCACCCTCAAGGCCGCTCTTGCCCGCAACGAGAGCCGCGGCGCGCACTTCAAGCCGGAATTCCCTGAACGCGATGATGAAAACTTCCTCAAGACCACCGTTGCCTCCTTTGATGCAGCGCACAACACTTCCGAGATTTCTTACAAGGAAGTGGACACCAGCCTGATTCCGCCGCGGGCGCGGACATACGGCAAGAAGGACAGCAAGCCGAATCCGGTTCCGGCAACCGTCTGATAGCGGGTCACACTTGCCGCCGGTGTGAGGAGGCCGTCATACTCCGGCCGTGACATCCCGGCGCACCAGCATGCTCGTTGGCGTGGCACTGGCCATGTTGTTAGGCCTTGCGCTGCGCCTTGTGCATCTGGATCGCCAATCGCTCTGGCTGGACGAATTGCTCAGCCTGGAGGCCTCGGCGGCACGGGGGCAGACAGATCAGGCACTGCCGACTGGACAGTGGATCACACCCGCTGCCCTGACTCGCATCGATCCTGAAACGACCATCGCAGACGTCGGGCGGAACCTTGCGGCCGACAGTCACCCACCCGGATTTTACATGGCGCTGCGTCTGTGGCGGCAGGTCGCTGGCGAGGGAACATGGGCACTACGCCTCTTGACCGTGCTGCTATCGACGGCAGGCATCGGGGCGGTCGGATGGCTGGCGTGGGAAGTGGAGCTGTCCTTGCGATCGCAGGTCGCCGGCGGGCCGGGCCCAGCACCGCCGGCATCCATCTCTCTGCCGGTGGTGGCGGCGTTACTGGCCGCCGTGAGCACGCCACAGATTTATTTTGCCCAAGAGCTTCGTATGTACGCCGCTTTGCCGCTGGTGACAGCATCTGCCGCAGCGATGGCCGTGCGAGCCCTCCGACACCGCCACGAGTGGCACGATGACATGGCCCTGTTCACGGGCGCTGGCTTGGTGGCGATGTTCACGCATTACGCGGCGGCGCTCACGTTGGGAATCATGCTCGGCGTGATGGCCACGCGAAGACACCTGCGTTGGGGCGTGCCTGCTGCCATCATCGTCGGCGCGGCGATCTACTGGTTCGCATGGGGAGATGCGCTCATGGCCCAGCGGGCAGCTTTGGAGATTAACCGGGCTGTAGCCGCACGGGGCGAGGCTGCGAATCCGAATCTGGCGATCTTCGCCGGGGCCACAGTCTGGTTGACCCAACTTTGGGGCGCCGCCCCCTGGGGCAGGGCTGCCAGCGTTCCGTGGGCGGATGTTTCCGCGGGCCTGATTTTTATTTTGGCATCCGTGTTACTGGTCTGGCGGACGCGACAAATGGCCGTTCTGGCGGTCGTGCTATGGGCAAACGCAGGGTGGGTCATTATCGCCATCGGCGGCGGCGGAGCGGTGGCGATGATGCGATATCAGTTGGTCGTCGCGCCTGCCATCTTTGTCGTGCTCGCTTTGCTGGCGCGGCTGACCCGGTGGCCGGGATGGGTCGGCGCCGCAGTCACAGCCGCCATTGTCGCCAGCCCGAGCCATGGGCCCTACGGCGTATTCAAGCCCGACTGGAAGGGCTTCATGGTCGCCATCGAAGCAGCCGAGGCCCAAGGCGGTGCCAGGGAACCGATCATCTTGTGGTCGCTACTGCCGGATAACCGCTACCTGCTGGGCGGCTCTCTCCTTGGCCTGTCACACTACGGTGAAGGTGGCGGGCGCGAGTATCTTCTACTGGACGGCTCTTATCGCGGCCCGATTCGACCCACCGGCTGGCTGATCAACCTGACGCCCCAATACGGCCCACCGGCACTGGAACTGGCCTCGACCGCTCCCCTTCCCAACGCCCCCGCTGCCCTGCCCTTCACCATCGAACACTTCACGGCCGCGCAGCCGACCCTGCGGCCTTGGCCCACCACGGCAGAGTCCCCAACACCGGCAAAGTGATCCACTGCTGACTTGCTGGGTCCCGAGCGGCAAGGGTTCCCGAAATCGACAAGGCACCCCGCGGCCCATTGTGGTCGTCGCGCGTCAACTCGATTCTCACCTTGACCGGTCGAAGCTGGTGTTCAATGCCGCCGACGAAAAGGCCCATCGTGACTTCGCCGCCGATGTCGGTAAGGGGAAGTTCAATATCGACAGTGGCCGTGCGCCAGGGGGTCTCACCATCCGTCACCATACTGCCAGAGAGAACAATGGCGTTGGGGGGCGTGGCCACATCGGCGCTTTGCAGAGAAATCTGGTTATCAGCGGATTCGATCAACTGAACAGCAGGAAAGCCGATGGCAGTCCCATTCACCACGAGTGTGCCACCTGCCGCCAGGTCGGCGGGCATCGTCGCGGGCACAGCTGACGGCGTGCTGGCCGCACCACCCGCAGTGGACGCAGCCGGCGCTTCGGCCTTATCGCAGCCGGTAGCCGTCGCGAGCCACCATCCGGCCAGCAGCCCCACTCCGTAAACCAGTACACGCCGATGATCCATCCCTCCTACCATAACACCGTGGTCAAACTTGCAGAACGCGCCCCGCGCGAGGGCGAAACACTTTGCGAGCATTGCGGATACGGCCTTTCAGGACTGCCGCCCGAGGGGCTTTGCCCGGAATGCGGCGAGCCCATAGCCGAAAGTACTGAAGCCGATGGACGGGTCCTGGCACCTTTTGAGCTGAATCCTGCGCTGACCAGTTTCTTGCAAACTTCCTCGGCAGTGCTGTTCCGAACCGATACGTTCTATCGCACACTTCTGACGCGACACTACACGCACCAGTCGGTCCGGTTCGCACGGGCTCACTGGGCGATCTGCGCCTTGCTCGCCGGGCTGGCGGCCGCGTTCCATGGGTCGTTTGTATTCGCCGCCAACTACCGCCTGCCGCCGGGGCATCTGATCACGTTGCTGGCTCTGGGCATTGCAGCCGCTGTGCCGATCTACCTCCTGATGCTCGGCATCCATCGGCTCGCCAGTTGGCTCAGCAGCATGGAGGGTGCCTACCACGGCATGCGGCTGCCGTTTGCTGCGGTTCGGCGGGCGATGTTGTTCCATACGGCGGTGTATTGGCCCGTGTTCGCCCTGGCTGCCGTGACGTGCATTGGCTATCGAGTAGCGGTGGCCATCGAGCCGGGAATGACCGCTCATGCCACGGCCTACCTTTACACACTCTGTACGATTGTCGTCATCGGCGCGGGCTACTTCTTCTGGGCTTACTGGCGTGCGATGATTCACATTCGCTATGCCAACCGCTGACCCATGCCTCACCCAGTCGCCTTCATCTCATCGCCTGAACTGGTAAAACACACCACCGGCCCCCACCACCCCGAGCGGCCGGAGCGGCTCATGGCGATCCACCGCGCGATGCGGGTCAGCCAGCTGATTACCTCTCCCGATCCGTTTCCCGACTTTGAAATCGATCTGGGACTTTTGCCAAGGGCTCACGAGCCACTACTGGAACCAGCGCCCCTGCCCGCCACCAACGCGCACATACTCGCGGCCCACCCGCAGTCACACATCGATGGTCTGGAAGCAGCCTGCAAGGCGGCCCAGCGCGGGACACTCGACAGTCAGGGCGATACGCCGATCGGCCCCCGGGCGCTGGAGATGGCAAGGCTGTCGGCCGGCTGCGGTATCGCAGCAGTCGATGCGGTGATGACGGGAAAGACACTCAGGGCATTCGCCGCAGGCCGGCCGCCGGGACACCATGCCGAGCCGACGCGTGCCATGGGGTTTTGTCTGCTGTCGAGCATTGTCATTGCCGCCAGACACGCCCAGCGCACGTACGGCGTGGGCAAGGTCGCCATCGTCGATTTCGATGTCCACCACGGGAACGGAACCCAGGCCTGCACCGAAACCGACCCGAGCATCCTCTTTGTTTCGCTGCATCAAGACCCGCGCACGTGCTATCCGGGGACGGGGCACGCATGGGAAAAGGGGGTGGGCGAGGCCGAGGGCACAACGCTCAATATTCCATTGCCGCCGGGGTCGGGCGACTCGGAATATCTGGCCGAGTTTTACGGGCAAGTGTTGCCCGTCCTTGATGCATTCAGGCCTGAGTTACTGCTTGTTTCCGCCGGGTTTGATGCCCACGACCGCGACCCACTTGCCGGTATGTGTGTCAGCGAGTTCGGCTTCGGGCAGATGACACGACTGCTGGCCGGTGCGGCCGATCGGCACTGCGGCGGCCGGATGATCAGCATGCTGGAAGGCGGGTACGACATCAAATGGACAGCCAGAAGTATCGTGCGGCATGTTCTGGCATTGACAGGCGATTCGCGGGGCTGGGACGGCTGACGCATGTCAAGCCAGCAACGGACAAAGTAGTGCGGTAGATTGCGCGCCATGATCGCCATCGATGCACATCTGGACCTTGCCTACAACGCAGCCCGCGGGCGCGACATTCGTCTGCCGGCCGCACAGTTGCCAGCCGACGGCACCGACATCGCAACGGTCGGGCTGCCGGACCTCCGTCGGGGTCAGGTGGGGCTGGTTTGCGCAACGATTTTTGCCGACCCCTACAACGAGCATTACCCCCAAGGCTACAAGACTCAGGAGGAGGCGCAGGTCATCGCGTGGAATCAGATGCAGTACTACCTGCAACTTTTCAAAGAGCGGCAACTCGACCTGGTGACCAGTAGCAATGAGCTACCCGCCGAAGATTTCCAGCTCACGGAGTCGTCTCCCGTTCCCGCCATCGTGCTGATGGAAGGGGCCGACCCCATCCTCTCCCCAGACGAAGCAATTACATGGTGGAATCTGGGTGTGCGGGCCGTCGGTCTGGCATGGCGGCAGACCGCCTATGCGGGGGGAACGTTTTGCCCCGGCCCGCTCACAGAGGCCGGCAGGAAACTGGTGCCCGTCCTCGACAGACTGGGGTTCATCCACGATGCATCTCATCTGGCCGAAGAATCGTTCTGGGACCTGATGGACCTGTCTGGTGGTCCGGTCATGGCCAGCCACAGCAACTGCCGGGAATTTGTGGATACCGATCGTCAGATTTCAGACGACATGATCCGGGCGATTGCCCGGCGCGGCGGTGTGATCGGTATCAACTTTTTTTACAAGTTCCTGATCGCGCCGGAGTTCCACGGGAAACGCCGGGCTAACCTGGGCGATGTCGTGCGGCACATGGACCACATCTGCCAGATTACCGGCAGCGACAAGCACGTGGCCATCGGCACGGACATGGACGGCGGGCTGGGCCGTAACGAGATTCCGCAGGAGATCACCACCGCAGCCGACCTGCCCAAGGTGGGCGATGCTCTCCGTAACGCGGGCTACGACGATGCAGCAACCGCCCGGATCATGCGCGGCAACTGGCTGCGCTTTTTCGGCGAACACCTGCCCGCCTAGGTCAGGCGCGACCCCCTACTTCACACCCACTTGCAGGAGAGTGACGTCGTTCTCCGACTGCGGGCCTTCCCAGTAAAGGTAGTACTCGCGGCTGTCGCCGCTGGGGACCAGACCGTTCTGCAACAACTCTGAATAGAGTGTTTCGTAGGCCTTGCCCATGTTGGACATCGGGCCAAACATCACGAGTGTGGCACACTTGTATTCGGGGACATCCACCACCGTGAATCCGTCCGGGGCGACCGTGCCGGGCTTGACCGGGTAGCCGACCTTCAGTGTGAACTCCTTGGTCATGTCGCCCGAGGCACCGACATACGAAAAGCAAAGGTTTCCACTGATGTTTCCGGCGGCTGCTGTGCGAGCCTTGTCAATCATCTGGGCAAGTTCCGGACCCTGCATTTTGGCAAAGGTCATCTTCGATTCGGAATACATGAATCGCATGGCCGCCATCTTGGCCACGTGCATGGGCGTGGTGGCGAGCTCGTCACCGGGCCGCACCTTTGCGGTCGCCAGGCCGATGATGCAGGCCAGTGGAATGGTGAACGCGGTAGATCGAACGAAGCGACCGAACGAGGGAGAAGCGATGCTGAAACGGGCCATGCGGGTGCCTCCGGTTTAGGTCCGTAGTATACCGTCAAGCCGCGTGAAGTGTCACTTTTTCAAGCGGCAGCGCGGCTGCTGGCAGCGTGCACGCAATTCCGGCCGGCAACCTTCGCCTTGTAGACGGCCCGGTCGGCGGCGGTAAACAGGTGGCCGATGGTCGCCATCGGCTGGCCCGGTTCCATGGAAACCACACCGATGCTGACCGTGATCTTCAGCCACTTGCCTTCGTGCATGACTGCCTTGTCGGCAATGGCCCGACACAAAACGCCCGCGATGGCGCTGGCATTCGCCAGCGTAACGCCCGGCAGGATGACCACCATTTCGTCTCCGCCAAAGCGTCCAGCGAGACCCTTGTCGCGCGTGGCGCTCTTCAGGCAGTTCGCTACATGGCGAAGAATCTGATCACCTGCAGCATGACCATAGGTGTCGTTGAGGTGCTTGAAATCGTCGAGGTCGATGACCATCAGGGCCATCGGCTTACCGGTCCGCGTCGCCTGGGCGAACTCGGCGTCCATATAGCGGTCAGAGCCGGCGCGGTTGGCCAGTCCGGTCAACGGATCGGTCAATGCCAACTGCTGAAGCTCACGGTTCCTATGTTCCAGATCGGAGTTCTGCCTTTCGAGTTCGGCAGCCCGCATGCTCTCCTGTTGAGCTATTTGTTCGTTATTCAGGGCGATCTCTGTGAGAGCCAGATTTGCCTTCTGTAGCAGCAACGTAATGTTGGCAGCGGTGCCAATTTTCAGATCAAACAGACGGGCAACTTCGCCTGCCTTCTGCGTGGCTGTGGTGACGATCGCATCGGCATCTTCGTGGCTGATACCAAGTTTTTCGCTGACAGCCCGCAGCATGAGCAGAGGCTTTTCGGGTGCCGCGTCCACCACAATGTCGCCGCACAGCCCGGCCCACTGAATAGCCCGACAGGAGCGCACCTGCTCTGGCTCCGGGCACTGTTCGGGCTCGTGGTGCCAGCGGATGGGCAGGGTCAGGAGGGGCGGCAGATGCCACTGTTCGGCAATGAGGTAGCCCACCTCGGCATGTGTCGCCAGCCCGGCGGCGGCCTCCTGCGCCGGAAGATCCATGTGCGTTTCGGCCTGCTGTGTGGCTTTTGTGTAAGTCGGCCGGTCGACCATATCCAGCACCAGCATGCCGATGTCGGCGAGCAGCGCCGTCAGTGCCCACTCTTCCGGGTTCGGCTCACCAAGCCGCTGGGCCAGTAAGCGGGCCGCGGTCGATGTGTGGATGGTGCGCCGCCAGAACTTCGCGACATCAAAGCCCTTGACCTTCAGCCCCGACATCGAACCGACGAGGCAGAACCCCAAGACCAGAGTCTTCACCGTCTGCAAGCCGAGGATTACCACCGCCTGATTGATCGTCGAGACCGGCACTCGGCGGGCATAAAACGAACTATTGACGGTCTTAAGCACGCGGGCTGCAACGGCCGGGTCTGATTCAATGCACTCCGCTACTTGCTTGGCACTGCTCGAAGGGTTGGCAGCCAGATCGAGGATGCGCACCGCCACTGCGGGGAGCGTCGGCAGCGTCTTGCATCCGAGAATTTTTTGGGTCAGCTCTGGAGTCATACGGCAAATCCAATCCGGCTTGCGCCCGAATGGGCTACTGTCGAAATCTATCGACAACGGATTCGCCTGACTTTGCCCTCAGACCGTAGGAGTCGGATGTTTCTGGCCCAGTCCGATAACATCAGAACGAAAGAGGCTATTTGCCGATCAGTTCCTGAATCTTTTTCAGCAGGCCCTCTTTTTCGCCGTCTTCAAAGCCGACTTTGATCAGCCTGACGACGCCCTGCTTGTCGATCAGAACCTTATAGGGGATCGCGCTGGCACCATAGGCGGCGCCGACCTTTCCTTCGGTGTCCATCAGCACCGGCACCATGATTTTTCGCTTGGCCAGAAAAGCTTTGACCTTGCCAGCTTCTTCCTGCTCATTGACGGCATAGAACTTCACACCGGCTTTGCCCAACTCATCGTGCATAGCCTGCAGGTCGGGCAGGCTGGCCACACACGGACCACACCAGGTGGCCCAGAAGTCGAGTAGAACCACACTTCCCTTCAGCGAGGAAAGCTTCACAACCGCGCCGTCGGGACCGGCCAGTTCAAAGTCCGGCGCGGCTTGGCCCTCTTTGGCCGTTCCAACTACTTCGGCGCTCGGCGGCGCGTCAGATGTAACGAGTCGTGCTCCAGCGGGTGGTTCAAATACGAACGTCGCAGGCGCGATGGTGGCAGCCGTATCGCGGTTGGCATAGTCCACCGTGATGGTCGCCTTGGTCACCGTTCCCACACCCTGCCGCGCGATCAGCGGCGCCACGTCAAATGTCACACGCCGCGGCAGCCGCGACTGCGGGTCCATGGCGAACAAGACCGTGCCGCGGTTGTCCAACAGCGTCAGGAGTACTGCGGGATACGTGCGGCCCTCAATGTCCTGATCGGACGTGACGTCCGCACTGGAAACATTCTGCATCAGCTCAGCCATCGGGTCGCGGGACAATGCCAGCGCCAGCGACGGGTCCTGACTGGAGACTATCTGGCGGATATTGGCGGGCATCTCCGCGAAACTCAGCCCGGTGGGGGGAACATCTCCCAGAACGTATTGCCGGGCTGGCTTGTTCAGTGCGTAGACCTGTTTCCCATCGCTCCCCACGAGCAACTCATCTTTCACATCGTGCAGGAATCTTCCCGGCGCGAGAAACGATGTCGTGAACGGGCGCACTTCGTTCCGGGCTACGCCCGCGACATTGAAGTTGCCGCAAATAGTCCCGGTTGCCGTCATAGCACCAAGATTGTGGTGGGCCTCGCACATGCCATCGAGCGCTCTACGAGCCGCGTCGGAGAGTGCGGGCTGGGCACACATGGCCGCAGAAGCCAGGTTCAGGACCATAAGGCTGGCAGTCTGACGTCGATACATGGCAAACCCCTGAGTGAAGAACCGGGCCATTCTACGCACGGGTCGCGGCTTGCAGCATCAATCGAACTCGTCGCCGCGGAATGTGCTACCCAGATAGGCCCGCCGCACAACGGGGTCATTGATAATGTCCTTGGGCCGACCTTCCTTGAGCACGCGTCCCTCATCGATGATCAGCGCCCGATCGCAAACTTTCAGAGTCTGAGCCACGTTGTGGTCGGTAATCAACACACTCTTGCCAAACTCATCCCGCAGGCGAAGGACTTCTTTTTGTAGGTCTTCCACCGCGATCGGGTCGACTGCGCTAAACGGTTCGTCCAGCAGGATCAGCTTGGGCTCGGTGACCAATGCCCGGGCGATCTCCATTTTCCGGCGTTCACCACCAGAAAGAAGATTCGCCATCTGATCGCGCTGGCGGGTCAGGCCAAACTGCTCCAACAGCTTTTCAGCCCGGGCATTGCGCTCGGTCCGTGTGAGGTCACGGGTTTCCAGAATGCCAATCAGATTTTGCCAGACGGTAAGTCGGCGGAAGTCCGAGCGCTCTTGGGACAGGTAGCCCATTCCGAGCAGCGCCCGCTGATACATCGGCAGGTGTGTCACGTCCCGGGCATCGAAGGCGACGGCCCCACCCTCGGGCTTGATCATCCCGAGAATCATCCGGAAAGTCGTGGTTTTCCCTGCCCCGTTGCGACCCAAAAGGCCTACGATTTCTTGCTGTCGGATAACGAACGAGACCTCGTTGACGACTCTCCGTTGAGAGTAGGTTTTGGTCAGTTTGGTGACTTCCAGCAGGTTCACGGGTCAGGGATCGTCGCGGGCGTCGGCGATAAATCAAGCCGAAGCTCCGTGCGGCCGGAAAGATGTGGGCAACGTGTGGAGAACTTCGGTCAGTTGATCGGCTCACCATGCGTACCCGGGCCTAGGAGTAAAAAATGACTTGTAAAATTAATTACAGAATTGTGCCTATGAGCGCTTGGGTTTGATTAATTCGCTTGTAAACCACTTGTGGGAAGGCAGTTACATCCTAACACAACACTCATGCACACCTTAATTTGGGGGTCGTTGTTCAAGACCCCCAAATTGCACGAAGCCGTCAGACTTCCAACGGCCACTGATCTGTTTCTTCACCAAATGTGGACAACATGGTGTGAGGCGTTTATTCGCTTGCAGATCATGGTGGCGGTTGGCTTGGCGGTGGAGACGAAAGGAAGCGGACAACGGCGGAGATGGGAAAGATTGCCGGTTGCTAAGGTTGTGTTTTGCTGAGTGATCCGTATTCTTCGCCCCCCTCGCCCCGCCGAACGCCGGGGCGACGGCCTTTCAGGGGTGTGCCCGGGGGCCGTGATTTTTCAGGCGTTCGGGGAACGCAAGTTTCCAGTGTGTTGAAAGGAGTGGCTTACATGGCCACCGGTAAAGTTAAGTGGTTCAACGATGCTAAGGGTTTCGGATTCATCCAGGCTGAAAAGGATGGCCGCGACGTGTTTGTTCACCATTCTGTCATCGAAGGCGAAGGCTTTCGGAGCTTGACGGACGGCGAACAGGTGGAGTTTGAGGCCGAGGACGGCCCCAAGGGCGCGAAGGCGACGAAAGTCCGTCGGGTTGCCGCTCCTGCCCCGGCTGCTGCCCGGACCTAAGAATTCTCCAAAGAAATCGGGGAAGGAAGCCGTCAGCGATTTACACTTCTCCCGCCCCATGAAAATGGGGCGGGTGATTTTTTTAAGATTGCGTGGCTTGGATCACGGATTGAACCACGGCGGACGACCGACCCACTCCGGCCAGACGCTGCTCAATTTCCAGCCGCACACTAGGGGCGACACCCGATTCAATGAACACAACCAGCAGCTTGCCTGCCAATGGGGGTATTACAGCCGACGGGCTGAAACACGCATCGCCCGAAGTAAACCTCCAGCAGGCGGCGAAACGCTGGGCGTTCAGGCGTTCGATGAGATTCCAGAGACGGGTCGGGGTAATGCCGGGGCCGGTCAGCTCGATGGCGATTCGAGTCGACCGGCCGGCGGTTGTCAGGATTTTATCGAGGGCTTCAGCCCGTCGGAGCGTCTGCGGGTTGCCGGTAACAAGGGCGGGACATCCCACAACGATTACGGGCAAGTCGACCGGCAGAGCCAGAACTTGCGAATCGATGAGGTCCAACGGAATGACGGGTGGTGCAATCACATGGGGCAGCGTAATGCGCCTTGCGGCAGAAGGTCAGGCGCGACAGGCTCCCGCCACATGGCAACTACGCAAAGACTTCTGACGGGACTGATTATTTTCGGCTTGGTCACGGCTGGTTCAATGGCTTTGGGATGCCAGAGCAATGACCTGATGACAGAGGGCAAGGTGGGGTCGGGAATTCCCAAGATCGTTGACAGGTCAGGCGTGTTGGCAGGCAAGGAAGTTCGTGGCGTGAAGCTAGAGACTTCAGCCCGGGTCGAGATTCGACAGGGGCCGACAGCCAGTCTGGTCGTCAAGTCGGACGACAATTTGGAAGAGTTGATCAGTACGGAAGTTCAGGGCGACAGGCTGGTGATCGCAGCGAAGGGGTCTTACACGAGCCGCGAGGGTGTGGTCGTGCAGATCACGTTGTCCAACCTGGACGCCGTGGAGCTGGCGGGTTCAGGCGAGATCGAACTGAAAGATATCAACGTGGACTCGCTCAAGCTGGAACTCACTGGCAGCGGGATGATCAAGGCCCGTGGTTCAGCCAAGGTACTGACGGTTTCCCTGACGGGCTCCGGCTACGTCAAGGCCGAGCCGCTGGTGGCGGATAAGGTGACAGCTGAGGTCAGTGGGTCGGGTGACGTGGAGGTGCGGTCGAAGGTTAGTCTGGATGCAACAATCAGCGGCTCAGGCCGGTTGGCGTATTACGGGTCGCCCGCGGATGTGAAAAAGTCAGTGACAGGCAGCGGCAGTATCGTAGCAAAGTAGGACACGCTGCTGACGAAAAGTGGGATCCACACCTTGCGCACTGATCGGAATGAAATTGACACCAGTACACGGCCGCCATGCCGCGCGCCTGTAACGCCGTGGTGCGAGCCCGGCGGAATGGCGCGCTGGCCCAGCGACATGACGGTGGCGGTGGCGGCCGATGTATCGCTGGCCGAAGCGAACCGGCGGCTGGCGGCTGATGACCAGTGGCTGTCGTTGGACGGACCGGTGAATGCGGCGTTGGGTGTGCTGGCTGGCGCGGACATGACGGGTCCGCTGCGGCTGGGGTTTGGGGGTTGGCGGGATCAGCTGCTGGGGGTGCAGTTTTTGGACGGGCGGAACCGACTGATCACCGCGGGTGGCAGGGCCATCAAGAACGTCGCGGGTTATGACCTGACGAAATTCATCATCGGACAGCGCGGCGTCTTCGGGCAGATCGGGTGCCTGATGTTGAGAACCTATCGGAGACCTGAAGCGGCGCTGGTGGTGAAGTTGGCGGCGGATGTTTCACAGCTCAACTGGCTGCTGGCTCTGCCGCAGCGGCCATCGTGGTCGGTCCTCGATGAGTCCGCTTTATGGGTCGGGTACCTCGGGACGGAATTATCCGTTGAGGCTGTGGCGCGTTCGCTGGAAGGGGCGAATGCCAAGGGGACGGTCCGGCAGACGGCTGCGGACGATGAGTTGCTACGTGCACGACTGACGCGATGGCAACCCGGCGAAGGTGAAGTGGCGTTTACGATTTGGGCGGCACCATCGGTAGTGAGTGGCCTGATGCGACAGGCGCGTGTCGGACATTGGTGGGCGGATGCGCCAACGGGTCTGATACGTGGGTGTTGCCAGCCAAGTGATGCCGGGCGACTGGCGGCGGTGACACAGGATCTGGGTTTCAATTTTCATGTGGAAGGGCGGCCGTATCGACTGTCGGCCGGTGAGGCTGCGGTGCTGCGGCGGCTTAAGGCCCGTTTCGATCCTGACGGGTGCTTAAACTCGCTGGATGTTGAGGTGATCAGATGACCGTGATGGAAAATAGGCTGCGAGTTTTGGATGACACGACACGTCAACTGGCAGATGCCTGCGTGCATTGCGGGTTGTGCCTTGCGACCTGCCCGACGTACATCATGACCGGTGATGAGGCGGAATCGCCGCGCGGGCGAATTGAGTTGATCAAAGCGGTGGACGATGGTGTGTTGCCAGCGGATGAAACGACCACCCGGCATCTGGCGAATTGTCTGGATTGCAGAGCCTGTGAGACTGCGTGCCCTTCCGGTGTGGTTTATCACCGCCTGATTGAGCAGGCCCATGAAAAATGGCCACGGTTGGAGGGCCAGTCGTGGGCGCTCGGCGAGCTGGCCGGATGGCTGGTGCGACACGTGATGACCGAGCCGTGGCGTCTGAAGCTGGCCCTACTGCCAATGAGGGTTGCCCAGAAGACCGGACTCTGGAAGGTCGCTGGACGCCTTGGGATGATGAAGCTGCTTCCTTCGACCGTGACAAAGTTGGCAGCGATGGCGGGCGATGGCAGCAAGATTGGGTTGTGGCCGGGGGTCAGTAGGGCGGGCCATCCGGCGAAGAGTGCCGACATTGCGCTAGTCGTTACGTGCATCGGCGGCGTGATGATGCCGGAGGTGGACGAGGCCGCATTGGCAGTCATGTCGAAACTGGGTCTGCGGGCTGGTGTATCGGCCATGGGCTGTTGCGGCGCCATTGACCACCACAACGGCCGGCCGGAACAGGCGCTGGAACTGGCCCGGCGAAACATTGAGATCGCCGAGACCGAGGCCGGCGGCACCGGGCCGATCGCCTGCACAGTGGCGGGTTGCGGGGCGATGCTGCGGCAATATGCCGAGCTGTTGGAGAGCGAAACAGGGACAGACTGGCCGGAACGGGCTAGGCGTTTCAGCAGCCGGGTTCGCGATATCAGCGAAGTGGTCCAACCCGCACTGACGGATGATCATCGGTGGGCTGTCAGGGGTGATGAAACCGTTGCCTATCACGGGGCATGTCATCTCGCCCACGGACAGCGGGTCAATGCGCCGCCGCTGGACATGCTGCGGGCCTCCGGACGGGCCGTGCGGGTGCTTGGGGCGGAGGCTGGCGAGGCTGAGCTTTGCTGTGGTGCGGCTGGAACCTACAACCTGTCTCACGCGGCGGAGGCAAATGCCTTGGGGGATCGCAAGTTAGCAGCGCTGCGCGGCAGCGATGGTGTGCTGGCGGTTGGGAACGTTGGGTGTCTGATGCACCTTCGGGCCCGTGCGGTCGCTCAAGGCGCAGCGGTGCGGGTCGCACATCCCATTGAGTTAGTGGCCGAGTCGCTGGGTATCGCCGGCAAGTAACCTTCAGCGGCGGGTTTCAAGGGTTAGGCTGGCGGGGGCGGACAGCGTTAGGAGTCCGTAAGCAGTGGACGTCGCAGGGTGGCGCTCATTGGGTAGGGCGAACGCACCATCCGAGCGTTGGATGGAAATGAAGTATCGGGCTGCCATCTCGTACACAGGGGGCAGGGTATCCGGGTCGATGAGCAATGCCGCATGGACGCGCTGATAGTGCCAGTGGGGCATGTCGCTGGCGTCTGCGGGCGGCGGGACAGCAAGGATGACCTGAAGAATGGCTGAGGAGTCCGGGGCGAGCGGACTCTCGTCGCGTGAAAGGGCGATTGCAGCCTGTGCCATGGTTGAGACAGAGACGGGTCCTGACCGCGTGGCTGGGGCTGACCGACCCGGTCCGGGCACAGCCGGATACGCCGCAAACCCTGGCGGATTCTGTGTGCGGCAGCGCCTGATGAAATCAGTGGTGTCGGCCAGCAGTTGAGCATCCGCGGTCACACCGGCGCGGTCGGCTGCGAGGAGTGTGCTGGCACTCCGGGCAGCTATCGCAAGGTCCGATGTGGCGGACGGGAGGTTGGGGGCGGTCGAGGGCGTCGAGCGCATGGGAAGCTCCCGGCTGATGATTTGGACCATGGCAGCGAGCACCGCCTTAATCTCGGCGCGTCGGCCGCCGCCCGATGCACCTTCCGGCTCAAGCGTGAGGGCTTCGGCAAGGGCACCAGCGATGGCGCACTCGCCGGGCAGCCCGGAGCCGTCCACTTGCCCGACATCGGGGTCGCGGCGGGCGGCCGCCATCAGGGTATCCATGCACCGCCGGAGCAAAAGGCCGCTGGTCCCCTCGGACGGTGTGACGCCTGCGGCGAAGAGGCCCTGAGCAACGAGGGCAATCTCAGCCAGATGCCCGTCAGCCGTGCCACCGCCGTCAGCGCGAAATGCACCGTCGGGACGCTGGGTCGCGGCGAGGAAGTCGGTCGCGCGGCGGACGCAGCGGGCAATGGCATCTGGCGTAGGACGGACGGCTGAGGATGGACCGCTGGCTGGTGCGGTGCCGGCGGCCGCAGTGTCAGACGACAGGGCACAGACCAGTATGGCGGTAATGAGTCGAGGCGAATGCATGTGGAACTCAAGGGCGGGCTGCAATGGCTTTGAGGTAGGCGGAAATAGTTGGGCGGACATCGCGAGCAAAGCGATCTAGGTCGCCGGAGTCTGGAACGGACTGGGGGGTATCAAGAAATCGCAGGGGATTCGAGGCGAAGGCGGCCTTCATGCTGGTGAGTTGATTCAATCGGCCGAGGACCAGCGGCTGGTATCGCGCTCTGGCGGATTGCTCGATGGCGGTGACGGCCCGGACGACGGCCGTGCTCAGTTGGTCAGAAGGCATCGGCTGTTGAAGTAAGGAAACCAGCCGTCGAACTTGCTGGACCATGATGAGATCTGTCCGCGCTATTTCGCGTGCGGCGTTGACCGCTGGCGTGGGGTCGGTGGGCGTCGCGTCTGCGAAGTCGGGTGAGGGTTCCCGATTCAACAGCGGATAGGACTTGATGAGCGCAGTGATGCGCGACGGCACGGCTGTGGCATCGGTGCCACGCTCGGCGGATTGGTCAATCAGTTGCCGTAAGGCGCGGGAGGCGGCCCGAAGCGTCTGCGCTTGCGATAGATCTGACTCGACGGGTCCAGCGGCCTGACTGAGAATCGTCAGGATCTCGTCCATCGCTGCGCGATCGGGGTCGACAGGTCCGGCCAGCAATACCAACTTTGCTTTCGCTTCCTGAACAAGAGCCGGATTCGCCGTGAGGGCTTGAAGGGCGCGTGGTGGGACGGGTCGATCACTGACCTGATCTATCCACGAGACATGAAGTACGGTGGCTTCGTGATGGAATGCATCCAGAGAGGCGGGGTCGGTGGCCTGCGCCGTCGTGGCCGCCCGAGAGAGCAGCAGAAGGTCGGCGGCGACATCGGGCCGGCCCGAGCGGCGGAGTGCCTCAAATCGCCATGCCAGGTCGTATCGCTCGGCCACGCTGGGACCTGTCAAGAGCCAAGACATGGCCGGCTGGTCTGCGGGTAGCCATCGCGGAACGATGTCCGGCAATATGGCCCGTGAACCCTCCGCCGCAGGGCGGGCGGGTTGCTCGGCTTCGAGTTCCGCGGCGGCACGCGCCAGTTGTGTGACGAGATCACTGGCTGGGGCAGACAAACTCGTTCGGCGGATGAAGGCCAGAGCCAACTCGTCGGCCAGCCGAACAAGCAGCAACTCGTGCGTGGCATCGGGTGCAAGCTGCGAGGCAACAGCGAGTGCGGCGATGGACCTTTGGAACGCCCGGGTTCTAGCGGACTGGCCCAACGAGCCGACCGCGTTGGCCGGCTGTGTGGAGGTCGCTGCTGCTGCTGTGGCGAACTCGCGGAGGCGTGCATCGGCCTGCCCCAGCACACGGCGATAAGCGGTCACGCGGGCGGCAGTGGCATATGGCGAGTCGATATTGGTCGGCACGGAGGCGGTCTCGGCAGCGGCCCGGCGCGAGACGGGCGATTGGGAATCAGCGGTGCCACCGGCGGGAACCACAACCACGTTGAGCGAGGTGTGGGAAGTAACGGCGCGGGGTCCGACAAGCGTGAGCTCCAGCAGGCCGCTGTCAGACGCCTCAAACGGTGCGTCAATGGTGGTGCCGCCGACCGAGACCGTTGTCTTTTGCAAAACGGCGCGATCAACATGCACATTGAGTCTCGCCTGAAATCTCAGGCGGGTGCCGACATCGACGGTTGTAGGCGTGGCAAAGTCCACGATGGCGACGCCTGACGACGAATCGGCCAGTACACGTCCCGTGTCAAGCTCCGTGAGCTGCCACTGGGTCGGTCGCGGCATCACCAGAACGTCGATGCGAAACGGTGGGGTCACGGCATCGTCGGCCCGAACTTGATAAACAATATCCGTCGTAATCGACGGAATAGTCGCTTCCCATTGATCGGCACCCACGGCCGACGTGGTGCCGGTAACCTTTTGCATCCGGACTGTGTGCCAGCCCCGGAATTGGCTGCCGTCGATTGCCGAAAAGTTGTGCCACAGAAGGGTGGGTGACGCGCTGAGACGGCCGATCGTGGCGGCAGTCACCCTCAGATCAGACCGCTGGGCCAGCGAAGCATCGCCCGGTGTTACAGTCAATACGATGCGCGTCGGACGCGGCGTCGCGGACCATGGAAAGGCCACTCGCTCCAGAGAGGTCAGGGGAGCGGGGCTCAGCTTGAGTGCCAGCGCAGGCAGCATTAGTGCGATTAGCAAACAGCCGGAAATCCACAGTTTGGCGGCAGCTCTGCCATAGAGCACATTGGGGCTGATTGTCCGGAGGTCGCGGAGTACGACGATGAAAAGTTCGTCCAGCAGCGGTACCGATGGTAACTCGGACCCTTCCACCATCGCAGCAATGGCGGTGGGAAGACCTTCTGCCAGGGGCGGACGACTTTGGGACTGCGCGGCCCATACGGGCCCACTCGAAAACAACATGGTGGGTAATGCCGCAAACTCGACCGGTTGATCGCGATACCACGCAGCGGCGCCCAGAATGCAGGCGGCTCCCCAAACACCGGCGGCGACCGCCAATAAAACGACACCACCCCGGATCGCCGGATTCACGTCAACATAGTGGTCTGCCAGAATCAGCGTTGTCACGAATGCGGCCGATGCAAGGCACCAGCGCGCGCCAGCAGCCCGGGCGGCCCAGACCTTTCGCCGAAACCAGAGGCTCTCCAGAAACTGGGCTAGCGCCGTACTTGGCGTCACAGTGTCGGTGGTCATGGCAGGCCCACTTCTTTGCGGGTCGCCCACTCGGTGCAGAGGAGGGCCGCAATCATCACTAGCATCAACGGAGAATCCCAGAGGCGGACTCGCCGCGAATGCGCAGGTAGGGGCGCGGCAGATTCCAGAACTGCTGGCGCAAGATCGGGCAGGCGGTCAATCTGTTCCAGTGGGATGAATCGCCCACCAGTAGCCGCCGCGATGGCCTGCAGCAGCGAGGGGTCGGCCTGCACATCCTGAAGTTCTGCGGCCGCCAACGGCTCCGGCAATACTTCAATGAATAGCGTTGGTGCGATGGGGTCGGACAGCCGCACGGCCCATGTGCCAGCAACCTTCGGACGAATCTCGGCCGACCAGTGCAACTCATCACGGGCGGTCAGGGCGATCGGCTGCTCGGCGTGATCGGCGTGATCGGCGTGATCGGCCTGAGAAATGGACGCCCGCAGTCCACGTGGGGGCGATCCCTTTCCGGTCCATGCAGCGGTGAGAGTCACGGGGCTGCCGACGATTGCCGGCTCGGGTGAAACGTCCAACTGCCACGATTCCGCGACAACGGCGGGCTGAGATACGCCCGCTCTTCGAATAAGTTGGCCCCACAAAGCCTGTTCCGACGCAGTCGTGGCTGAGGGTGAAAGGGCCTTGGCGATGGCACCAGACCACGAACCGAATCGCCAGAACTGATCGGTCAGGGCGACGATAATCCGACCATGCCCGAGGTCGCGCTCGACTACCAACGGCAGAGTGAACCGACCGCTATCGGCCGTGGCGACGAGCCGCCATGGGTCCGCAAGCTTGCCTATGTCCAACACGCGGAACACGCCCTGATCAGGGGAGAACCTCAGGCTGCCGTCGACGGATACGGGTGACATGCCCGGGTCGTCCCCCGGATCGGTGTGCCACGTCGGAAGAGTGGCCGCCCTCATCTTCCACGGCATGAGCGATTCTGCATGCGGAGCAGCGATGCCGGCAGTATCTGGTCCGGCAAGAATGATGAGCGGAATCCCCCGCTCGGCAACGGCGGTAGAAAGGCTGCTCCACGCTGAATCGGGCAACGAGGCATTCGGATGTGCCACTACCACCGCGTCAGAGGCGGCTACTGCCGACGCGACTTCGTCCACCGTGATTAGGCGATACCCTCCCGTGGTTGATGCAAGTTGACGCAGGTTCAGAACATCGCGTAGTGCACCACTGGTCAGCACAGCAATGACAGCCGGTGAAGCCACCACCCGGACCATCACTGTGGCCTGATTGTTTTCCAGCGTGGCCTCTTTGCCACCGGCATCACGAGGACCGGTCAGCCTCACCGAGACTGTCCCCTCCAGCAGACCGGGTGCTGTCAGTCGCAGTGGGAAAGAAAACAACGCTGGCTCGTTTTCATTGTGGACAACCGGCTGGACCTGCGTCTGGCCGGGAAACTGAAGTCGGACTTCGGCCGACTGTTCCGGCCCCACCCAATTGACGTGGCCGGAAACGGTAACCGTTTCGCCCGCCGCCCCACGGGCTGGAATGGGGTCCAGTTGCACTGCCAGATCGGAGGTCTGGCCAGCGGCAGCAGCGCTCACACAAATCACTGGAACTCCCAGACGGCGTGCGGCCTGCAAAGCGCCCGCCGGGTCGCGGGTCTTTCCGTCCGACACCAGCACCACCGCGCCAGCGCCCCAATCGGCCAGTCGACGTCCGGCTTGCGTCAAGAGCGCACCAAGGTCGGTTTGATTTTCTGCCGCAGCCGATTGAAGCCGCCACCCGTCGGATGCGCCTGGACCGGCTCCGGTGGCTATGTCGCCCACATCGCTAAGGGTGCTTCCGCCAGCGGCGGCCGTCAGCCGTGTGCCGGCTGGCAAAGCGCCGAGTAATCGCGTCAGGACACTCCCTGATGTTTTTGTCAGCAGCGACTCGATGATTTGTCGACGAGACAATGAACCCACGGCCGACAGCCGCTGCACGACATCTGCACCCAGCGCTTGCTGGCTCGTCGGCATGGGCAACTGGGGCATCGGTGCATCAACCGCATCTGAAGGAAGGTCCAGCCATGCCCCGATCGGCCGTGTCACGGCCGTATCGGTCGCCCACGGACTTGCCGCCAGTAGTTGCCGGGTATGACCGATGTCGGAAGCAAGGCGCTCGGTGGGCGATCGCCCGCGCGGCCTCGTCGCCGCTGTTGGCTGACGGCTAGACGGGACCACCTTGCCATCACCGCGTGCCGCCGCAACGCCCTCCCGATCCAGTTGAACCACATCCAGCGCTGCCAACAGCTCGCTTCGCAATCTCATCTCCCGCCACACGGGACTAAGCGCGGCTGCAATGGCGGGGTCGATAGCGGCTTCCGCTTGCAGGCCAAGAATGTGAATAAGGTCGGACGTCGAACGCTGAGTATCAATCACCGACATCGACCGCGAAGTGTCAATCACGAAAGCCAGTCCGTTGCCGGGCGGCACCGGCAACCGCAAGGCGGGCTCCATCCACAAAAGCGATAGGAGCAGAATCACAACGACCCGAAGGCCAAGCAACAAACTGCGATACCTGATGGGTCGGTGCGATTGGTGATAGGCCCAAACCGCCACTGGCACCAGAAGTGCAGGCAGGAGAAGGGCCAGCGGCCAGCGTTGGGCAGATTCCCATTCAAGCATGTAACTACTGGCAGCGTAAGCGATAGCGTTGATGGCAACACCTCTCGACCGGCCGCCGCCAACAAAGGCTTAGAGGGAACGGCGATTTATGATTATAGTGGCCCCTCCTATGGCCAAGGCTACCGACCCCAATCGCGAGAAGTTCCGTAAAGATTCCGACCCGGCGCTCGACGCCGAACTAGATGCAGCTTTGGCTGGCATGGAAATCGACTCCCTCCTCTCGGCCGACCGACAAGGACCGGCCCAGCCGCAGACCCAGCCGGGCGCCGACAAGAGCATCCGCCGCGGCAAGATCGTCTCCATCGGACGCGATGACGTCTTCGTGGACTTTGGCGGCAAGAGCCAGGGAGTGTGCTCGGTGCTGCAGTTTGTCGAACCGCCCGTCGTCGGGCAGGAGATCGACTTCAACGTCACGCGGTACGACCAGACCGAAGGCGTGTTGGTGTTGAGCCTCAAGGGGGCGATGGCGACCAACGTCAACTGGGAAAATCTGGAAATCGGCCAGACCGTCGAGGCGATTGTCACCGGGGTGAACAAGGGCGGGCTGGAATGTGAAGTGAAGGGGATGCGGGCCTTCATGCCAGCCGGGCAGGTGGAGCTGTTCCACGTCCCGGACTTCAAAGACTACATCGGCAAAAAGCTGACGTGTGAAGTGACCAAGGCCGAACGCGAGGCACGGAATCTGGTGCTGAGTCGCCGGAACATTCTGGAGCGCGAAAAGGAAGAATCGAAGAAGAAGATGCTGGAAGAACTGGCTGAGGGCCAGATCCGTCGTGGCACCGTACGCACGGTCATGGACTTCGGCGCGTTCGTCGATCTGGGCGGCATTGATGGCCTGCTGCACGTCAGCGAGATGAGCTTTAAACGCGGCCGCAAGGCGTCCGAATTCGTCAAAGATGGCGACGTCCTTGATGTGAAGGTGCTCAAGATCGACCGGGACACCGGCAAGCTGTCACTCAGCCTGAAGCAGGCACGCGGCACCGACCCTTGGGCCGAGGCAGGCACCCGTTACGGCGTCGGTACACCCGTTACAGGCCGTGTAACCAAGGTTGAGGCGTTCGGTGCATTCATCGAAGTGGAAGAGGGCGTGGAAGGGCTGCTGCCGATCAGCGAGATGAGCTATACCCGCGTGAAGAGCGCGGCCGATGTCTGCAAGGAAGGCGACACACTTAAGCTGGTTGTGCTTTCGATGGACGCAATTACCCGCCGGATGAGCTTTTCACTCAAGCAGGCCGGCCCCGACCCCTGGAAGAGCGTCCACGAGCGGTACTACACCGAGGGTACCTACCCCGGCAAAGTGACCCGGATCGTCGACTTCGGCGCGTTCGTTGAGTTGGAGCCGGGGCTGGAAGGCCTCGTCCACGTCAGCGAAGTGGCAGAGCACCGCGTTCGCAGCGCCAGCGAAGTGGTTCAGCCCGGGCAGGACGTCAAAGTCCGCGTGACCGAGATCGACAAGGAAGGCCGGCGAATCGGGCTGTCGCTCAAGCGCGTCATCGAAGGTGGCGGGATTGCAGCCGCGGCCATGTCCTCGCGTGGTGGCGTGGTCGCCCCCAAGAAGGATCGCGGCGGCCTGCGGGGTGGCCTGGACTTTGACTACAAGAAGAACAAGTAAGGCCCCGGATAAAGGCCATTGAGCAAGGTCGAACGAGTTTTGGTAATCCAGCCCAGTTGGGTGGGCGATGCCGTCATGGCCACGCCGACACTCGCGGCGCTGCGCGAGCTTTATCCGACTGCGCACATTTCCTATCTGCTGAAAAAGTACGTCAAGCCCATTTACACCGGCATGCCGTGGGTGGATGAACTCATCACCTACCAAAGCAAGGGCCTGAAAGAGGGGCTGGTCGCGCAGTCCCTTAGTTTGCGCAAGCGGAAGTACGACGTCGCGGTGCTTTTGCCCAACAGCTTTCGCAGTGCCTTGGTGTGCAAGACCGCCGGCATCAAACGGCGCGTGGGTTACGACCGTGACGGCCGAGGGTTTCTGCTGACTGACCGGCTGATCCCACCGCGTGAGGGCGGCAAGTTTGTCCCTTCTCCCATTGTGAAATATTACCTCGCGCTCGCTCAGTTTCTGGGCAGCACACATCGGGACCTTTCGTTGAAGCTGTTCGTTACAGCGGAAGAAGCTGCGGAGTCCAAGGTTGTCCTGGAACGCGCCGGATTGCCATCGGACATCGATCGGCCGGGGCGAAACGGGCAGGGGCCGCTGGTGCTATTAAATCCCGGCGCTCAATACGGTGCGGCCAAGTGCTGGATGCCGGACCGATTCGCGGCCGTCGGCGATGAACTGCACCGCGAGCGCGGGGCGACCATCCTGCTCAGCGGCACGCCGAAAGAGCGGCGGATTCTGGACGAGGTCAAGGCCGCGGCCAAATGCCCGATCATTGACCTGTCGGACCTGGGTATGTCGCTGGGGGCACTGAAAGAAGTCGTGCGCCGCTGCGATTTGATGGTGACCAACGACACCGGCCCACGCCACATCGCGGCCGCGTTCCAAACCCCCGTCGTCACGATTTTCGGCCCGACCCACCGCGAATGGACGGAGATCTACTTCAAGGACGAACGGCAACTGGATATCAAAGTCGATTGCGGGCCATGCCAGTTGAAGACGTGTCCGCTGGATCATAGGTGTATGACCGGAATCGGGGCGGATAGAGTGTTTAAGACGGCCACCGAGCTGTTGCAGGCAGAATAGCTAGCCGGCTCTTTCCTTGGCCATTTTCAGGTCGCTCCAGACCTTGCCACGGACTTCGGCGGTGTAGGAGCGCAAGACGTAAGCCGGATGGTAGGTCGGCATGACGTCGATGCCTCGAAAGCTGTGCCACGTTCCTCGAACGCCGCCCATGGTGATGTTGCGGGCGAGAATAAACCGGATGGCTGGCAGGCCGAGGGTGACGATCACTTTGGGGGCAATGGTTTCGATTTGCCGGACCAGGTACGGCCCGCACGTGGCCGCCTCGTCAGGGGTGGGGGTGCGGTTGTCAGGTGGACGGCACTTGACGATGTTGGCGATATAAACCTGCGACCGCTGGAGGCCGATGGCGACAATCATTTTATCGAGCAGCTCGCCAGCCCGGCCGACGAAGGGCCGGCCCGTCTGGTCTTCGTTCTCGCCGGGGCCCTCGCCGATGAACAGGATTCGGGCGTCAACATCGCCTTCGCCGAAAACGGTGTTGTTGCGCTGCTTACACAGTCCGCACTTCTTGCAAGGCCGGATTTCGGCCTGATCCATCTGACCGAGAATCGCGAGTTTTTGTTCGGTGGAAAATGAGGGAACGATATCTGGGCCGGAGTGCATGAAAAGGTCTGTGGTTTCAGGGGCAGGGGGTTCAGGATCAAGGGGGCTCGCCACTTGCGGCGCGGGTGGTTGCAGAGTCGGGCTTGATACAACTGTTTGGGCAACCAGGGGCTGCACAACAACTGATGTAGACGCTGGCGCCAGCAGATAACGGAGACCTGCGGCTTGCTCTGCACGCGCGTGTAAGTTGAAGCGGGACACCGCTGGGAATGTAACGCGCGGCGAGCAACAAATCAGTCCATCGTGCATTGAACTTGACCTGTTGCCGGAGAAACTATGCGCCCGTTCGATGTCAAGTCTGTGCACAGCAAACGGTGAAAAAAGATTTCCGTTTCACACGCGCCGATTGGCTTTGCGGCAGGTGAAGACTTTGGTACGTTCCGGGGCCGCATTCACCGAAGTCGCTGACACTAGTCAGCCGCAGTGGGGGTGGGTGCGACCGTTCTGATCCCTCCTGCTAGTCGCTCGAAATCATGGCCAGTGAAACATCAGCTTCTGTCTTCGGTAACCCCGCTCAAGCACAGGCAGGGCCGGAGATAACAGAAGCAGCCCAGCCGACTGAAACCCCCGCAGCAATCGCTTCATCGCCCCTGCCTGTCTTGATCGATATCACCCCAAAGACGGGGTCCCCTTCCGCAGATAACGCCTCACGACGGGCCACCGCCGCAGCCACCCGGATCGATTCGTCGGTGTGGCGCGAGGTTCTGGCCCACGTTCAATCGAATAACCCTCAACTTCAGAGGCCATGGTTGGCCGACCTCAAGCCGCAAACAATGGCCGGCGGCGTCTGCACCGTGGCCGTAGCCAGTCCCGCACACCTCTATTTTTTCCAGCAGCGCTGCACCCAACCGTTCACGCAAGCGGCACAGATGGTGACGGGGAATCTCGTCACCGTCAGCTTCGTGGCCGACCGCACCTTTAGCGGCGGCGTTTACGGCGATACTGACGGCCCGCTGCCCATCAGCCCCGACAACACGTTTGAAGAGTTTGTTACCGGTCCCTGTAATCGTCTTTCACACGCGGCCGCGATGGCCGTGGCCGACCGGCCGGGCAAGGTCTACAACCCGCTGTTCATCCATGGCGGCGTGGGCCTTGGTAAGACCCACCTTTTGCAGGCCATCTGCCAGCGCATGCTGGACCAGCGCCCCGACGAGCGGATCGTCTACATGTCGTGCGATTCGTTCGTGAATCAGTTCATCCAGATGGTCGGTAGCGGCCAGATGCGCGACTTCCGAAACCGCTTCCGCAATGTGGACGTGATCGTGATCGACGACATCCATTTCCTGCAGGGCAAGACCAGCACGCAGGAGGAATTCTTCCACACCTTCAACACGCTCCATCAGCAGCAAAAGCAGATTATTCTCTCGGCCGACTGCCCGCCGAAAGAAATTCCCGAACTGGAAGAACGCCTCATCAGCCGGTTCAATTGGGGACTGGTCGCGCAGATCGACAAGCCCTGCTACGAAACACGCGTGGCCATCCTCCAGCGGAAGAGTGCCGCCCGCGGCATCTCCATTCCGGATGAAGTGATGGCCTATGTGGCCCAGCGCATCGAAAACAATACGCGTGAACTTGAAGGGGCCATCACCAAGCTGGCTGGCATGGCACAGGTCTACGGCCGGCTCATCGACATGGACATGGTTCGCGCCGCACTGGGTGAAGCGCCGCAGATCGTGGCCCGGCGAATCAGCATTCAGCAGATTCTGGACGCGGTGACTTCGTTTTATCAGGTGCGGCTGGCAGACGTTCAGGGTGAACGCAAGCAGCGGCACTTCGTGCGGCCCCGTCAGGTTTGCATGCACCTAGCCCGTCTCTACACGAACTACAGCCTGCAGGAAATCGGCGATTTCTTCGGCGGTCGCGATCACACCACTGTGCTGCATGCGGAACGAAAGGTGAAGGAACTGATGCAGAACGACCGTGAGTTCGCGGGTCAGGTTCAACATCTGGAACAACAACTGAAGAGCCTGTAACCATGCCCGGCCCCGGCAGCCCTTCCAGCGACCAACCTTCGGAAGCGGCATGGGATGCCTGCCGGGCCATCTGCCGACACCACGCCAAGAGCTTCTTCTTCGCGTCGATCTTTCTTCCGAAGCAAAAGAGGCGACAGGCATATGCCGTGTACAGTTTTTGCCGCGGCATTGACGATGCCGTGGACACCGGTGACCCAGCCACGGTGGGCGAACGACTCGCAGCCTTCGCCGCCGGGCTGGATGCCATCTACACAGGCAAGCCACCTGAATCCGGCAATTCGCTGACCGACGAGCAGCGACTGGCACTGGAGGCCTTTGCATGGACGGTGCGTACCTGTGAAATACCCAAACAGTACTTTCTAGATTTAGCCGAAGGGTGCCGGGCTGACCTCGTCGTCCATCGCTACGCGAACTGGGCCGAGCTGGAACGCTATTGCTACCTTGTGGCGGGCGTGGTCGGGCTGATCATGTGCCGGGTATTCGGCCTGAAGAATCAGGCGGCCCTGGCCCAGGCCGTGCAGATGGGCAACGCGATGCAACTGACCAACATCCTGCGGGACGTCAAAGAGGACTCTGAACGCGGCAGGATATATCTGCCCGCCGACGAAATGGCCGCGTACGACGTCACCGAACGCGACATCGCTGGGGGCCACGCCACAGAGAACTTCGTCTCACTCATGCGCTTCCAGATCGCTCGAACACGCCAGCTGTACGTTGCGGCGGCCGGGGGCCTTGGCGAACTGGAAGCTGACGGGTCGCGGCAGACTGCCTGTGCGATGGCTGTGGTCTACGCCGGGATTCTTAGAGCCATCGAGCAGCAGAATTATGACGTCTTCGCCCGCCGGGCGCGCGTGCCATTCGGTAATGTGGGCAAGCTGCTCCGCGTGCCACGGGCGTTGCGACTAAGCCGCCGAGGAGATGTCGTAAGTGCCGCCGCCGCGTTTGATGTACCCCAGCAATAGACCCACATGCCCGACCTGCCACTCTATTCCTCGCCGCCTGACCCCGACGCGGGCCACCGCGTCATCGCCCCCGGCGGGTACGAGTGGTGGTACGTCGACGCCGAAGACGCGACCACCGATACGCAGGTCGTAGCGATCCTGCTGGACGGGTTCGTGTTTCACCCGCAATACCGCCGGCGTTTCAAGCAATTCGCGCGCCGGCCCACCAAAAACTCACCGCCTCTGGCCGCTGATTATCCGTGCGCCTATATGGTCATTTACCAGAACGGCAAAATTGCAGCGCAGTTCATGTCGCAGTTCCCGCCGGGAAGTTTTGCTGCATCCGATACAGAGCCGAAGGCCGCTGTGGGGCCGAACACGTTCGAGCGCCAGCCGGACGGCTCACTGCTCTGGACACTATCGGGGACACCGTGGGAGATCGGATCTCGCGGCCCCCGCACGTTGATCGGCGAGACCCTCGGCGGCACCCTCCGCCTGCAACCCACCCTAACCGCGCCGCCCGTTCAGCGGGAATTTCTCTCCCGGGCCATGACAGGCGCCGATCACCAATGGGTCATCGCAAACCCTCACTGCACCTTCACCGCCGAACTGTCACAGACGGGGGCGCCTGCAACCAAAGCCTGGAGTCTCTCCGGGCGGGCCTATCACGACCACAACTTTGGCACGGGCCCGCTGGGGCCGGGGCTGGCCCGCTGGGTTTGGGGCCGGCTTCTCCTGCAGGATTGCGTCTACACGTTCCACCACGCCGTGCCGCGCGACCGTTCCCTTCCCGCCGAAACGCACCTGCTCCGCGGCGAGGGCGCCACGCTGGAATCCATCGCCGTGGACAAAGTAGAAGCCGATTGGTCTGCCCAGACCGCCCTGTTGCTTACGCACCCGCGCCGCATCGCTTTCGACAATCGCCTGATCCTCACCAACCCGCGCATGATCGACCTCGCTCCATTTTACATGCGGTTGCAGTACGACGCAGTGACGCCCGAGGGTGGCGGCAAGGCATTCTGTGAAGTCGCCTATCCGCACCGGTTACTTTGGCCGGTATTGGGTCGCATGATCGAGATGTCGATCCACAAACAGCCGTCGGTCTAGAACGGCAGGCTTTGGTCCATCCAACTGTCGTTGCGAAGTACCTGACGTCGGTTGAACCGGGCCAGCCTCTCGGCATTTGACTGCGCGAATTTGATCACCCGGTCAGACCCCAGCATCCGCCAGGCAGACACTACGGTCCGGCCATGCCGCTGGAACAGGTCATCTTCGGCGCTGCAGAAGAGTTGTGCCGCGCCGGGGTCGCCCTGACGTGCCGCACGGCCATACAGCTGCCGATCCACCCGGCTGCTGGTGTTGGGCTCGGTGCTGATGACGTGCAAGCCGCCCAGATCGGCCACCCCACGACCCAGCAGAATGTCGGTCCCGCGGCCGGCCATGTTCGTCGCGACCGTGATTCGCCCGCGCTGCCCTGCCTCCGCGACAATCGCCGCTTCCTCTGCGTTTTGTTCGGCATTCAGGACGCTGTGCACCCGGCCGGCCTCCGTCAACCGCCGGCTTACTTCCTTGCTGGCATCCACTGAGCGCGTTCCTATGAGCAACGGCACACCCCGGTCGTTCAGTTCGTTAACACGGGCGATCACGGCCGACCACTTTTCAGCCATCGTGGCGAACATCTGCGTCGGCAGCTGCTTTCGGATGTTCGGTTTATTCGGTGGAATGCTGACGACGCGCCGGCTGTAAATCTGCCACAGCTCGTAAGCTGCTTCCCGCGCCGTACCTGTCATGCCCGCCAAGAACGGATACAACCGAAAAAACTTCTGGAAGCTCAGATGTGCCAGATTTTCCTTATCGGCCGTCACAGTCACGGCTTCCTTGATTTCAATCGCCTGATGCAGCCCATGCCGCCAGCTGCGGTCGGCCATCACGCGACCCGTGAACTCGTCGATGATCTGAACCTTGCCTTCGCTGTCCACCAGATACTGCTCGTCCCGCTGGAAGCAGTGCAGCGCAGTCAGCGCCTGCGTCACAAGCTCTTCACGACGCCGCGCTCCACGCCAGAACCCGCTTCCTTTGGCAAGCTCTTGCAGCCTGTCATGCCCGCGCTCCAGCAAATCCACCGTCTTGACGGTCCGGTCAATCGTAAAGTCTTTGTTGGGGACCAGCTTTAACGCCAGCTCCTGAGCAGCCCGGTAAAGCTCTTCATTCGGGTTGCCCTCGGGGCTGTTGGAAATGATCAGCGGCGTCACAGCCTCGTCGATCAGCAGTGAGTCCACTTCGTCCACGATGCACCGGAACAGTCCCGGAACCAGCAGGTTTCGCTGCACGCCGCCGCCTGCCTCGCTCGACATCATGCCGTGCAACGCCGTCTGCGGGCTGCTGCGCAGCGGGCCCAGCGCGATCTGGTCGCGCAGCAGGTCTGCGACCAGTTCTTTGCTCGTCGTGTAGACCACGCCGCGACGGTAGATATCGATGCGTTCCTGCGGCGTGAGTTCGTGAACAATCGCGCCGACCGTCAGGCCCAGCATTTCATAGACCGGGCGCATGGTCTCGGCGTCGCGGGCCACCAGATAGTCATTCACAGTGATGATGTGCACCGGTCGGCCGTGCCAACCCCAGATGCTGGCCGAGAGTGCGGCCGTCAGCGTCTTGCCCTCGCCCGTGGCCATCTCGGCCACCTGGTTGTCGCACATGCACATCGCACCCATCAACTGCACCGGATAAGGCCTCTTACCCAGCGTCCGTAGTGCCGCTTCCCTCGCGATGGCGAAAGCCATATTCAGCGAATCGCCCTCCAACCGGTCAACGCGTGCCATGTCGCGCAGTTCGTCAACTCGCGCCCTGAATGCCGCCGTCGAAAGCCCGTGCACTTCGGGCTCCATCTTTTCAATCGCCGCCGCCCGCTCTTTCAGGTTGGCCAGCGCGGGCATGCGGTTCTTCACTGCCCCTAGAATGCCATTCACCAAAAAATCCAGCCCCTGTAAGTCAGGATGCTTGACCCGGCGGGCATTGAAAATGTGAAATAGTTCGCCCGTTGCGCTCGCCATGACCAAACCTTGTCTTGTGGCCTCCGCCGGCCGTTACATCGTCTTGGAAGTCGAATTTTGCTGGTTATGACTCTGGATCATCTGCAGGAATTTCCGCTCCAGTTGCCAATAAATCGACCGGCCCGGCAGCGACACCCGCACATACGCGCGCTGGCCCGGCAACAAGGTAGAACCCGCGAGCTTGTCCATTGCGCCCGGCGGCAACTTGAATCGCATTTCGTATTGCGGCTGCGTCGGTTTTGCACCGTGCGGATCGCTGGGGTCCACCGCCACTTCGCCGCCGCCTTGAAAGCCCAGCGCGGGGTGTGGCAGGCTTGGCTGGGCGTCACTCACCAGCACTACCGACTGCCCTTCCAGCGTCGGCAGGTTCGGCCCCCACGGAACCACCTGCCCCGCCAGAATCACCTGAATCTTGGCCTGTGGATTGTTATCCAACAGTTCGTACTCCGTCTGGGCAATGGTCGCACGGACTTCCAGCTGATCCATCGAAGCCACACTCATCACTTGCTGCCCGCGCTGCATGTAACGTCCGGGCAACTCTTCGGCCTGCGGTGCGACGACTGTGCCATCCACCGTTGCCCTGATCGTCAACTCCGCCCGCCGCACTTCCTTCTCTGCCAGCGACTTCTTCAGCGATGCCACTTCTTCAAGATCGATCTGCTGCTGCGAAGGGTCTTCCATCCCGGCCGCCCTGGCCCGTACCTCTGCCGACTTCAACTCCGCCCGAATCTGCGCAACCTGCGCAACAATCGTCTCATCGCGGAATTCCACCAGCACATCACCGGCTTTCACCAACTGGCCGTCGTGCACAAGAAGCTTTTCTATGAATCCCGGCGTCTTCACGTAGACCACCTGCCGGACCGCTGGCTCCACAATCCCTTCACATCGCACGGCGAACCAGAAAGGCACCATGCCAATCAGCAGCCCGACCACCGCCGCCAGAGACAGCGTGAATGCCCAGCCTTTCAGCCGCTTGCGGTGCATTTCCGGATCGATCGTCAAATACTTGACGGTCTTAAAGATGGGCAACACCAGCCACGTCACTACGCCGCCCATGCTCATCAGGATCCCCAGCACCGGGACCTGATACGCCACCACCACAATAATCAGCAGACCCACAAAAATGCGGTACGGCGTGCTCACCAGCCCGTACGCCAGTAGCAACAACCTCTGGCCCAGCGGCGGGTGCGGCTGATTGCTCTTGATGCGGAAAACATTCCGCTTGATCAAGCCCATCAGGTGGTCGCTGCTGCGCTTCTGCAGATTGGGAATCTCAAGAAAGTCCGACAGGATGTAGTAACCGTCATAACGCAACAGGGGGTTGGCATTGAACAGAATGGTCGTCACCGACGCGATGAACATCGCGTTGTAGGCCAGCTGGTTGATCAGCGTCGCCGGGTTGGTGTTAAGCCAGACCACTGCGCACAACGCGGCCACGAACAGCTCGAAAATCATTCCCGCTGCACCGACGAAAATTCTCGCCCAGCGGCTGGGAAACGCCCAGGCGCTGCTCGCGTCCACATACGGTGTCGGAATAAAGACCAGGAACATCACGCCCATTTCGTGACACTCGCCGCCGAACCTTCGGCAAGCGCTGGCGTGGCCCATTTCGTGAATGAACTTGATGACGACGAACACCACCCACATCCAAAGCCAGTTGCTGGGGTCGATGCTGTTCTTTGCCGCCTGAGTCAGCTCGGCCGAGCGGGGCGCGACCAGAGCGATGGCGGTGATAATCACGATCAGCCAGACCAACGCCCCGATGGGGCTCATGATTTTGTCGAAGACCGGCATCCAGGTCTTCAAAAACCGGTCCGGATCCCAGATCGGGATACGCGGGAACAGCAGGTTCATCAGCCGGCCTTGCAACCGCCGCTTCTGGAAACTGCCATAGCGGTTCAGCAGCACTTGACTGTCCGGAGTCACATCCGACTCCAGCATGTTGGCCGCGTGCAACTGGCTCAAAATCTGGATGACTTCCGGCTGCGTGGGGGCCTCATCGTCCAGCTGCCCGCCGACCACATTCCATGCCTCTTCCACCGTGCGGGTGCCATCCAGCAGGCCGACAAACGCGTATGCCGGGTCGCTCAGGCGGTGGTACTGCTGCCCGGCCGGATCGCGCACCACATACCACCGCTCGCCGCGGTAGTACTGGCGACTGATCTGCGCGCTGGGCCGCATCCGCACCTTCAGCTTGGCGACGCGGTACCACGATTCGGAAAATGTCGGCCTCAGTTGCAGCACGCTGATAAAACCTTTTTTAGATCCAGAGCTTCAACCGCAACCAGTCGATCAAGCGATGGGTCCAGACGTAGACAATACGCTCGCGACCCACATCAATCTTGGCTTCGCCGGCCATCCCCGGCCGCCAACCCGGTGCGATGTCCGTCAGTTCACCGTAAACAGTGAACGTGTTGGCACCCTCTTTGGGCTGACCCTGCGGCACGATGCGGTCGACCCGGAACGCATGCCTCTCACCCGGCAGACTGCTGGTCGCCAGATAACCGGTCTGGTCCTTCAGCAACCGCTGCACGTCGCGCTCATTGACATGCAATTCCACGCGCAGCTTGTCCTTCTGCGCGATCTCAAAAAGCACGTCTCCGGCCCGCACCGGGCTGTCAATCCGGTCATCGACTTCCGACCGCAAAACTTCACCATCCATTGGGCTGCGAATTTCAGCTCGTGCAATCTGCTCGGCCAGAAGGTTGACCTCGGCCTCGGAAGCCTCAGCCCGGTAGCGGGCAATTTGCGACTCGGCCGTCTTGCCTTCCACCATCGACTTGTCAGCCTGTTTGCGAGCCGCGTTCCGCTCACCCTCGGCCTTGGCCCGGCGGGCAACAAGCTCCCGTGTATCCAGCGCCGCCAGCAACTGACCCTTGGTCACCACCGACCCGGCCCGAATCCGTTTGCCTGCCGGCGTGCCGTCTTCGGTCGCAATAGAACCCAGGAACCCCTCGAAAGGCACCGAGATAATCCGCTTATCCACCGTCGAGAACTGGAACGGCGCCGTCACCCGGTAATCAATCTTGACAAGCGTAATGATCAGCAGCGCCAACAGAAGGCTGCCGCACGCCAGCTTCGCAAGCATGTGCTTGGGGCCAAGCAAAAGCTCGCCCCAACGCCGGGCATGTATGCCCATCTTCGTGGCCAGAAACCGATCGTTCTGATACCGGTCATGCAACTGACCACCAATCAGCTCGGCCGCGGTCGTCAACACGCGATCGGTGGTTGGCGGCGGAATGTATCCCGGCGGAAACTCCACTGTCAGTACGCCGCACACTTCCTGATCGTAACGCAGCGGCACACTCCAGACCGACCCGGCCTGCTGTGTCGCCACCAAGGTGCGAGCCTCGCGCGTGCGGACAATACCGCCCTCTTCACCCGGTATAAAATAGACCGGCTGCTCCTGGTCGGCGCACTCTTCCATGACCCGTTGAAGCTGTACAACCATTTCCTGCTTCTTATCAAACTGCTCAGTATGGCTGATCGCCTTGACCTTGATCTGCGTGCCGATGACCCACCCGAGACTGACACGGCTGGCCCCCAGCCGCGTGATCATCTCATTACACAGGTTGTTGGCGGCCGTCTGAAACTTTGCCGACTGGCTGCTGGCCGCAGCCATCTGCAACACGCTCTGGTGCGTCACGGCAACCAACTGATGTTCCTGCGTCACCCGCCGAAGGTGGAAAAGTTCAAAATAGCCCGCGATCAACTGCATGCTCAATAACTTTTGCTGCGCCCGATCCAGGTCCGGTGCCCGCGCGATGACCGCGGTGATGGCATGCACTTCACCCTCAGCCTTCAGCAACGTCACGAGGCAATACTGGGCCTCGTCAACACCCGGAATGCCGGTCCCTTCGATTTCAATCGCCCCGTCTTTGCCCTGCTGCACGCACGGTTTCAGCAGTTCAGCGAACGCCTGTAACGCCTGCTTTCGCGTCTCCTCATCGGCGTTGTCATTACGAACGTGCGCAATGGTCGTCAGCGAGACCCCATCCTCCGACTTTTGCACCGCGAACGCGGCCGCCTCGGTACCGGAAACCACGACGGCCTGATTCGTCACCAACTCATTGACGAATGCGGGAAAATCCGGCGTCGCGGCCGTCAGACGGGCAACCAACTGACCACGGCGCGAGCCCCGGCCGCGCGAATCGCCGGCGTCTTCGACATATCCTTCCATCACTGATCCTCGTTCGCCTGCCATTAGTGTGCAGCTCCGACGGACTGCCCGCCTGAACCTGACTTCAGTGCACCAGCCTCGACCAGCACATCCACCGGCAACCCGGCCGGCAGCTTCGCAGGGTTTTCAACTTCCAACCGCACGAGCCGGGTTTCACTAGCCGCATCGGCCACGGGGGAAAGCAGTATGACCTTGCCCTTCATCATCTCGCCACTCAGGCGATAGCGGACGTCCAACTGCTGATCCTTCTGCAGGGTCGCGGCAATCGCACTGGGCAGATTCACGTTCACCCACAGCGGCGTGTTCTTCACCACTGTGATGGAAGGCTTGCCCTGCTCAGGGCTCTCACCCACATCAACGTCCAGCTTTTCCACATACCCTTCAATGGGGCTGAGGATCGTCATCTGCTCAACCTTTATGTGCTGACGCTCGGCTTCTTTCTGTTTGGTCTGGTGGGTCTCGTCTTCCAGCTGCACCTGAATCTCACGGACCGTCACCGCAACCCGGGCCTCCTGCACCTCGGCCTCGCTGCCCGCCCCACGCTTCACGATGTCTTCCTTTCGGGCCAGCTCCAGCTTCTTGAGTTCTAGATCCGCTTGCGCCGCCGCGACCTTGAGCTTACTTTTGGCCTCAATGTTCATTGCGTCTAGAATGGCCCGTTCTTGCCGATCATCCAAGACCACCAACGGCTGACCGACGGTTACCAGATCTCCCTCTTTGACCAGCACTTTTCCAATCAAACCCGGCTGTCCGAAGGCCAGCTTGTTCCGCTCGCTCGGCAGCGTGTGGGCTTCGAATGGCTTCACTTCCGCAAACGTGGGTGCGGCGGCGAGGCAAAGTAGCATGTATCCGACAAAAACAGAGTTCTTCATTGACGTGAGCTCCCACTGGCTTCAACAGCACCGGATGGTACGGACGACGCACCGCAACCGGTTAAAACAAACGATCATGCCCTCGGCGGAAAACCGCCGGGGCATGTTAGTCATTTATATCAGAGTTACACAGAGCCCTATGCGGGCCCGCAAGATCTGCAGGTGCTGGAAAGACAGCCCAAGCCCCAGCGGCAATTACCTGCCAAGTGCAGCGGCGACTACGCGGCCTCTGCTTGGCCGTCCGCCTCTTCATCCGCCAGCAGTTCGAGGGCCGCGACATAGAGCGGTGCCTCAGGCACGTTGGGCAGGTTGATTGTCCGATGCTTGATCTTGCGATATCCAAGCTGGGTCATGACTTCCATGATCTCGGTCCATGTCGGGTACATCTTGTGGTTGACCTTTTTATAGGCCTCAACCGCCATGACGAACTCGAACTGATTGGAGGTCATTTCGCCCTCTTCGGCCGAGCGACGCTCATCTTCCCGACGCCGCCCGGGGCCGCGGAGGCGGTGTAGGCCGGTGTCATCATCCGCATGGGCCTGAGCGGGCGACCGGCGTTCAGGGCCGGTGTATGGGGCCGCAGCACCTCGGACCGTCCGCCGATCGAGGCCGGCGCGGCGGTCGGTGACAGCCTTGCTGTTGATATCCGCAGCGGCGGCGATTTGTTCAGGAGTGAGTTTCGGTTCCGGGGAATTGCTTCTGCTCATAGCTGCACCTCTGTGTGCAGGATCGGACCATCCGGGGGTCGGCTTTACAGACAAATGAGTCGCTCTTCTTCTGCACGTCCGATAACCGGCCGCTGGGTGGCAGGGCTGACCAATCCCCGGTAATCTTCCGATCCCCTTCGTGCGGGCCTGTAAGGTTCCATCACGACACCTGGAGAGGTGGCAGAGCGGCTGAATGCGCCGGTTTCGAAAACCGGTTAACCGAAAGGTTACGGGAGTTCGAATCTCCCCCTCTCCGTTGCGTTTCTGGCCCAGAAACGTGGCGGTGGAAACAATCCCTTCCATTTCCTGCCCAAAAACGGCGGCTTTTGACCGTCGCTGGGTCGGCTTTCGAATGCCATTGCCGCGGGTGGTCGGCGATGGTGCCCTACCACATCTCTGGCCCATGCTTTTCCAAAAGTGTCTGGCTGGTCGCCTTATCATGCACTTTTGTACTGGCTCGTCCGTCAGCGCCCAGATGGCGAACTGGGCCGCTTCAAAATTTTTATTCGTTGACGTCACGCGAGGCGACCTTGTTGCACAGAAGACAGTCCAGCCGAAAACAAGGAGTGATTCTGCTCTCGAAATGTTAAAATGTTGGCCCAACGCGACCTTGCCTGTTATTTGGACGACGACAGATAGGTGGCGAACGGCCTCGCCGATGCACAATCACAGCCATGAGCCAAGATTCAGATATTTTCGCCCCATCCTTCAAGTCCGCCATGCCACTGGTCGCGATCGTTTTGGCTGGCGTGAGCCGTCGGCCGGACCTTGAGGTTCAGACGGGTCGACACCGTTTCGATTTACCGCTTGGCGATGGAAAGTTCATTTTAACACGACTGCTCGGGTCACTAAAAGACAGTTGTTCGCAAATATCACAATATAAAATCATTCTTGGGCATGATACTGAAATGCCTCGTTGTGCTGTTGGGGTCAGCGACAACGTCCGGTTTAAGCGGGATCCGCTGGAATTCCGCGGAACGGGCGGTTCCATGGCTGATGCGTCAGCCGATATTGATCCGGACGGGATGCTGCTGGTTGTTCAGGCGTTTCAAGTGTTCCTTTCGCCGCCGGGTGATGTCGTCAGAGAAATGCTTGAGGCGTCCGAACGGGAGCATGCCGACGTAGTGATCTCCACCGAGCCGGATCAGTCCCCGACGGGTTTGATGCTGGTGCGGGCCAAGGTACTGAAGGGCTTACCGACCGTGGGATACGTGGACTTCAAAGAGCAGGCTCTACCGGCGCTGGCCAAGCAGGGCCGTGTGGCAGCGGTGCGGTCGTCGACAACGACGTCGCTTCCGGTACGGACCTACCGCAATTACCTCACGGCGGTCAGGTTTACGACACCCGGTTCGGCTGCGGAATCCGAGACGGCAACGGACCCACTGCTGGAGTTGGACCCGGGGCGGCCGGGTACGTTTTGCCTCATCGAGGAGGGGGCGACGGTAGCCGAGGGGGCGAAGATCATGGACTCAGTGATCTTGCGTGGCGCGGTTGTGGAGGCGCAGGCCACAGTGGTTCGAAGCGTACTGGGTCAAGGTGCGGTCGCGCGGTCAGGCGCCGGGTATGTAGAAAGGCTGATGTCCGGTGAGGCTCGGGTGCGGCCGATCGCCCGTGTTGGGAAAGACATTATCCGGCGGAAGTCGGCGACGGGGCGTGGAGCATGACAAGCATCGAGACAAACAACTACTTGAGAAAACTGATTCCGGGCATGCGGGGCTTTTCGCTTGCTGACCTTGCTCTGGCATTTGGTCTGGGTGTGCTGATGGTCTGGGCGACGCGTGACGCGTGGTTTGACCTGGCCACGATTGCGTGGAATGACGAGGAAGCCAGCCACATCTTGTTGGTACCGATTGTCGCGTTCTGGACGGCCTTCGTAAGGCGGGGCCGGCTCAGGCAGTGCCGTCCGGACGGCCGGCTGTGGTCGATTGTCGGTCTGGTGATCGGTTACGGGCTCTGGCATTACGGATTCAGCGGACAGCATCAGGCGTTTTACCACCTTGGGACGGTGATACTGACAGTCTCGGCAGTGCTGGTGGGGGTCGGCACGCAGGTGGTGTGGCGGTTCATCCCGGTGTTTGGGTCGCTGATCTTCCTCATCCCTGTGCCTTCGTGGCTGCGGCTGCAGGTGGCCATTCCGATGCAGGAGATGACCGCGAAGGTCACGCAGCAGGTGTGCGAAGTTCTGAATATGAACGTCGTCCGGTCTGGCAATCTGCTGTCGATTAATGGGACGGACGTAACGGTGGCGGAGGCATGCAACGGGATGCGGATGGTGTTCACGCTTCTGCTGGTGTGTTACGCGTTCACGTTTACCGAGCCGCTTCGTACCAGCGTCCGGGCCGCGATTCTGCTGGCCAGCCCTGTCGTGGCAGTGATAGCGAACGTCTCGCGGCTTGTGCCGACGGTGTGGGCGTTCGGGCAGTTCAGCACGCCGGTGGCAGAAAGGATGCACGATTTCGGGGGGTGGGCGATGCTGGTTGTCGCGTTCCTGTTTTTATCTGGAATTGTCCGCATTCTGCGGTGGGCGATGGTTCCGGTGAGTCGATTTAATATTGCTCTGTCATAGGCGGAATCAATCGTGATCTCCTCAATCATCAGCCGGAAAAGTGTCAGCGTCACCATGGCGCTGTTGACCGTTGCGCTGGTGGGTTACCAGTCTTCGGCGCTGCCCAACAAGGAAGGTGCCAGGCAATTTCATTCCGATGTACGGAACGCAGTTGCGAAGCTGCCGGTAAGGTCCGGCGTGTGGGTCAGCATGGACATCAAGGCCACGGAAGGCGCAGTCAAGCTGCTGCGGCCGAACGTGCTGCTACAGCGGCGCTGGACGAATCTGGAAACAGGCTTGTGGGTTGAAGTATTGCTGGTTCACTGTGGCGACGCGCGCGACATGCTGGGCCACTACCCACCGGTGTGCTACCCCGGTCAGGGATGGCAGTCGGCGGGTAAAGGGGAATGGCCGACCGAGATTGACGGCAAAGCCTATCGACTGCCCGAATATGAATTTGTGACCAATCACGGCGCGACGGTGGAGGGGCGGTTGGTCCGTGACGGCATGCTCCTGCCCGGCGTCGGCCTGGGTCATGACATGAATGATGTCATGCAGGCATCACGTAACGTGGAGCGGCGGGCCATGGGTGCCGGACAGTTTCAGGTCATTTTTGACCGGCGCGTCACGGCAGATGTACGTCAGAAGGCCACCGATGAACTGCTGGCGATCTACCGGCCAGTATTTGAGGTGATCGTCCGGGGAGCGGCGAAAAAGGCGGCCCCGAGCGATCCAACAACGAAGGCGATCCCTTGACCAATCCCAATCCCTGGCAGTCTGAAGAAAACGACGAGCTCGCGCTCGATCCGCGGCGTGACACCACCCCCGACTCAAGCGCCCTGCGCAAGAATATTCTGCGCATTCTCAAGCGTTACAAGTGGACGGCCATTCTCTTGTTGACCGTGCTGGTTCCAGCGGCTGCGGCAGTGGGGTGGAAGACGGGTAGCACGCTTTACACATCCAACGCCTCGGTACACGTCAAGCCGGTTTTGCCCCGCATCATGTTCACCAGTGAGGAAAAAGGCGTGCCGCCGATGTTCGATAGTCTGGTTAACACTCAGGTCGAACTTTTGAAGAACCATCGCGTTGTGGACATGGCTGTTCAGGACCCGCGCTGGGAAAAGGCCTACGGGAAGGCCACGGCACTGGCCGTTTCGCAGTTCATTGATCAGATCGCTGTGCGCCGGAAAGACGAAATCGTTTCCGTTGGAGTGACCAACATCGACCCGGCTGTGGCCCAAGCCGGCGTGTCGTCGCTGATTCAGGCCTACAAGCGGCTGTTCGTCGAGCAGGACAGCCAGGAAGACGAGCAGCGGCTGTCTACGCTGCAGCAACGGCGCACGACGCTGACCAACGAGGCGGCGACGATTCGGCAGCAGATCCAGGCGATTGCCGAGCGTTATGGCACGGAAGAACTCGGACCCCTCTACGACGGGCGGCGCAAGCAGGTCGAAGAGCTGGAAATGCTGAAGCTGAAGGCTGACATCGCCGCAACGAATCCGTCATCGACTACCGCTCCTTCAGAGGAACTGGAACTTCGCGCGGCCGCTGCCGTCGACCCGGTCATGGCGTCGCTGCTGAAAAAGCGGGACGACACGCAGATCGAAGACAGCCTTCTGGCGGGGCGGATGGGCCCGCAGAGCCCAGTCAGGGCCCACCTGATCTCTGATCTGGCTGTGCTTAGTGATCAGGTCAGGTCCAAGTACAAGGAACTGAAAGAGAATGGCTCGCTTAGCCGGGCTCCGGACGCCACGATGGATCCGGCAGCGCGCCGCAAGCAGATTGAGGACATGCTGGTGCCGGCACAGAAAGAGATGATGGCACTTGGCAAACAGGCCATGATCGTCAATGGCATGCGCACTGAAGAGAAGCGTCTTCGCGACGAGATTGAGCAGTGCCGTGCCCGTATCGACGAACTGATGCTCGAATCTGCCACGGCGGGACGACTTCAGATCCTGAGCGAGGGCGACATGCCCGTTGAGCCTTCGCACGACACTCGCAAGCGGAACGCGGGGGCGGGTCTGTTCCTTGCGCTGGTGGCGTCATTTGGCGCAGTCATGTTGCGAGGGTTTCTCGACAATCAGGTGCGCGGACTGGACGACGTCCCGAAAATGCGGGCTGTCGCCCCGATGCTGGGGGTGCTGCCGGAGATTCCGATGGGCCTAGACGACCAGAACCTTGCCTCTCAAGCCGCGCACAACCTGCACCACATCCGAACAATGCTGGAAATCTGGGCGGGCCATCGCAGCCCACTGACACTGACCGTGACCAGCCCGTCTGCCGGCTCGGGTAAGACCAGTCTGACGTTGTCGCTGGGAGTCTCCTTCGCTGCGGCAGGAATGCGCACACTGCTGATTGATCTGGACCTGATCGGCGGCGGCCTGACGACCCGCATTGATGCGATGTCTCACGGCATTCTCGGCAGCAAGCTGGTGAGTGAGGGGCTGATCACTGATGAGCAGCGGGTAACAGCGACCAAACTTGCCGTCGACTCCGGCAGTCGCCTCGGGGAAGCCTGCGTCCGACTGGGATATGCCACGCGGGAACAGATCGATGCCGTTGCGGGGCACATCGAGCACGGCGAGCGCAGTGAAGGCGTGCTTGAGGCGATCGGTGGCGCTCCGCTTGAAGAGTGCGTGCGCGACACCGGCGTCAAGTCGATGTGGGTACTTTCTCTTGGAAGTGCGGAGCTTGAAGACGCCGCGACAGTTTCGCCACACAAGGTGCGAAAGCTGCTCAATGCCGCCAAGCAGGCCTATGACATCATTCTAGTGGACACCGGCCCGGCGCCGGGAAGCCTGGAGGCCGGAGCGTCTGCGGTATGCACGGACGGGGTCGTGGTCGCCGTTGCTGTCGGCGAAAGCCGTGCAGCGATACGTAGTTGCTGCGACTACCTGACCAAAGCTGGAGCGACGCTGGCGGGCCTGGTGTTCAACCGGGCCACGCCGGGAGATTTACGCCGCTATTCCACGTCGCGGATGAGCAGTTCAGTCTACCGATCGGTGCCGCGCCTTATTGGCGAAGCCCCTAAGATCAAACCGGGCGAAGCGACAAGCTCTGTTGCGGCGGACCTCATTCCTGGAAAAATGGGCCCGATCGCAGGGGCAGTTGTCACATCCGTCCGTTCCAAGCAGTCAAAACCAGCCAACTCCTGACGTCCGACCCAGTCATGCCGCAGACGATCGTCGATGCCACCACCCCACCGCCCGCCGCAAGGCCGGTCCACCAATTGTGGGGCCTGAGTGTGGTCGGGTTGCACGACAGATTCTGGGCGTCGCGCGGGATTCAAGTGGTGCGTCAGGGCCAGCCGGCGGACATTGTCGACCGCGCCGAACTATACATGCTGGTGGAAAGCAATCTGCTTACTGTTTTCCAACCTCGTCGCCCATTGGAAGACATCTTTTGGGCCGGCGCGACGGCGGCGTTCGTTCGGATACACGAAGAACGGCAGCGCGAATATTCGGAACGCGTCGTGACGGACAGCGGCGGAAAGTTTTTGCGGATCAGCCGTGTGTATGGCTCGCCTGAGCGGCGGCTGGCCCGTATCGCGTTGACGACCAGTCGCGACCTTGCGGCCATGTGGCAGCGCACGCGCGACCCTGTGCAGGCGTGGCGCGATCTTCGCCGCCGCGTGCCGCGTCTGACACGCTGGATAAACTCGGTAAAGGGATCGGTCTATCAGGGCGATCTGCCGGAAGAGCAGGCGGACTTCGTTCGCAAGCTGATCGAATCATGGTCAACGCCATCGGTCAGCGTGCCACTGGTGCAGCAGCGAGGGCCGGGATTGTGGGTCCATCGCAACGCTGACGTGGGTCAGGGGGCTACGGCCTCTGGTCCTGTGTGGGTTGGCGCCGGACGGGGGTGCGAAAGCGGTGAGAATCTTGTCGGACCCGCGGTGCTGTGGGACGACCCGAAGGTGGCGGCAACCATCATCGACCTAGACTGGCGTGCACTGGAACCCAGCGAATGGATCGCCGGTTCCGGCCGGAATCGCCCGCGCGCCAGCCGCATAGTCAAGCGGGTCTTCGATCTCGGGTTCGCGATCGCGGCGCTCCTGATGACGATGTGGATATTCCCGTTGGTGATGCTGGCCATCCTGATCGAAGACGGCCGGCCATTCTTCTTCGGGCACGAGCGCGAAACACAAGGCGGCCGGCGGTTCAAGTGCTGGAAGTTTCGTTCGATGCGTAAAGACGCTGAAAAGATCAAGGCGCAACTTGCTGGCCAGAATCAGGCGGATGGCCCCCAGTTCTTCATGGAAAATGACCCCCGCCTGACGCGAGTGGGCCGCTTCACCCGGAAGTTCCACATTGACGAGCTGCCGCAATTTTTCAACGTACTGGTGGGTGAGATGTCAGTCGTCGGGCCACGACCCAGCCCGTATGCGGAAAACCAGTTCAACCCCGCCTGGCGCGAAGCGCGACTCAGCATGGTGCCCGGCATCACCGGCCTGTGGCAGGTCCGGCGGACCCGGAAAAAGGGGACCGACTTTCAAGAGTGGATTCGTTTCGACATTGAATACGCTGAAACGGCCAACCTTCGACTCGATGCGTGGATTATCTTGCAGACCGTTAAGCAGATTCTTGGCCTTGGCAGGAGTAACTGAATGCACCCGAAAGCAAAACAACGCCTCACGATCCTTATTACTGCAACGGTGGGTCTGCTGGCCGTGGGCGGGGGCGCGTTCGCCTACAGGAAGATGGCGCTGCGAGCTGAGTTCGCGGACTTGCGCAGTGCAGGACTAGCCGACGCCGCCGCTGGCCGTGACGAGCCGGCTCTGGAAAAGCTCAAGAAGTATTTCACACGCTTCCCCGATGACGCCGATGCGCTGTCTGCATTTGCAACATCGCGTCTGGCTGTTCCTTCGCCGGGAGGCCGGAACTACCTGGATGCAGCAGGGGCGCTGCGCCGTGCGATCAATGTCGAGCCTTCTCGCGTGGCCGATCGCTCGCGCCTGGCCGATCTGCTTTGTGACCTTGGACAGTACCCCGACGCACTGGATCAGGCAGAAAGAGTCCTGCTGGCTCAGCCCACAGATGCCAAATCACTGCACGCCAAATCCATTTCGCTGTTCAAAGTACATCGCGATAAAGATGCCTACGCTGCGGCCGTGGCATGGGCCGAGGGCGCGCCCGACGATTTCAGGGCGGGCCTGATGCTGCTTCCACAGGCCAAGCAGACCGGGATGTCACCAGCTGACTTGCGAAAACTGGCCACGAATCTCGAATCGCGCACAACTTCAGACGTCGGCAAGGCCATGCTCCGCGCCACGTATGCAGCTCTCATGGATGACGGCAAGACCACACGAAACGAACTTCTCGCTGCGGCCGCGCTGCCCATGAAGTCGAAGGATGAAGTGGCGGCAGTGGCTTCGCAGATGGAAGCTGTCGGCATGGCGGCGGAAGCCGCTGAGTACATGAGTCGGGCGGCCGAACAAAAGATGCTTCCCGGCGGGCGGACCATCCCGGCACGGCTACTGTCTCAGATTGACAAGTACGATGTGCTTCTCAGGCTTCTGACCGACATCGGTCCGGACTCGGTTTCGGCACAACCAGAACTGGCCGCGCTCAAGGCGGCGGGACTGTTTGCCACGGGCAACAAGGATGCGTCGGAAACCCTTAGCAAGGCGCTTCACGGTGGCACGAGCAAGGCGACGCTGGCATGGTCGGCGGCTCTGGACAACATACTCGGACGCAGCGCCAGTGCCCCGGAAGCAGTAATTAAGACAGTCTTGGCGGCCATGGCCGAGGGCGAGAACTCGCCGTGGATGTCTCTTACTCTTGCTGACGCCTACGCCAGGACCAACGAGATCGAACGTGCGCTGGGGATCTATGACGGACTTCAGAGCCGTACACCGGCGTGGGCCACACCTTTGCAGCGGAAGGCCCGGATCCTTGCATCCAAGGGGCAACTCGGACCGGGTATGGAAGCCGCGCGCGCGGCAGTGCTGCGCAACAATCGTGATCTGGCCAGTCTGGTGACGCTGGGTGAGGTGTGGTCACTGGCCATCGACGCCGGGATTCGCGACGACAAAGCCCAACTCGACAGTTTCCTGAAGACCATCACGCAAGTCTTGCCGGGCGATCAGACACTGGTGCCGCAGCGAATTGTCATGCTGGCCCGCGCCGGCCGTACCGCCGAAGCCCGGGGCGTCATCGACAACCTGGTCAAACAGGTGCAGGCGAAGCCCAGCCCCTTGTGGGTTCCGGTTCTGCAGCGAGTCGCAGGGGCATCCGCCGCGGCAGGGCTTGGTGGCGAGGAAAAGCTGCTTGATCTCGCTGAATCATTCGGGGGGCCGACGCCAGAAACGGCCATGACCCGCACGCTACTTCAGATGAGCCGCGGCCAACCCGCCGAGGCGGTTGCCGCGTTCAAGACGCTGGTCGACGGAAAGCTCGCCGGTCCGGACGCCCGGGGATGGTGGCTGGCTAAGGCCCACCTGCTGGAAATCGTTGGCGACCCTTCCGTCGCCGATGTCTGGATCAAAGCCGCCGAGACCTTCCCGGACGATGCGGCCATTCAACGCGAGGCCATCGCCAGCGCTTCCGTCCGCTCAAACTTCGAGTTCCGCGCCCGTACGATCGAACGCCTGAAGGCCGTTGGTGGAGAAAACTCCTCGAGTTGGAAACTGGCCCAGGCCAGTTTGGCTCTGGACAAGCGGGCAGACTCCACGGAGTTGACGCATGTGTCCGAAATGCTCACCGATCTGATCCGTCAGTCTCCGGGATCGGTCGAAGCGCGCTACCGGCTGGCATTGTGTCTCGACCGGCTGGGCGGTACCGGTGCCGCAATCGAGCAGCTGCGCGAGGCCAACAAGATGGCACCGGAATCAGCACCTGTCTCGCTCCTGCTTTCAGAACTACTCCAGCGGCGCGGTAACTTCCAGGACGCTGGCCTGATTCTGGACCGCGCCTCTGGCGGGCGGATCGTGGACGACAATCAAAGGCGCATGACAGCGGCACTGCTGGCACAACAGGGTGAGCCGGAAAAAGCCATCGACCTTATGGACCGTGGTTCGGCGGCGGGTGCGGTGTCTGGCGGCGGCGCCGACCTGCTAAAAGCGCGCCTCTACCGGCAGCGCAATGATCTGGTGAAAGCCGAAGCAGAAGCCCGGGCCGTCGTGGTGAGCACGCCCGATGTGAGTTCCATCCGTCTACTCGCAGAAATCCTGCGGGCACAGGGTAAGACGCAGGAAGCTACCCAGACGCTGGCGGGTCTACAGTCGCTCAAGCTTGATCCTGGCGTGCTGGAAATGGCCATGACAGAGTTTTATCTCAGCTTCATGGACCTTCCGTCCGCCCTGAAGTCTGCCAACGAGTCGGTGGAAAAAGCACCCAAGAATCTGCAGGCCTGGCAGGCCATGCTGACGGTGCAGGCAGCCACCGGCGATACAGAAGGTGCGATTCAAACCCTTGAAAAGGCAGGCAAAGCCATCCCCGATCAGCCCATACTGGCATCTCAGTTGGCGCTGGTTCCGGCGGTCCGGCGCGCGGCCACCGATCCAGTGGTCCGCGTGGCGATTCCCGCTGTCCTGCAGCACCCGGATGATCCTGCACTGGTCGACCTCATCAAGACGCCCACCAACGGCGCGATGACGGATGGTGGTCCGGCAGCAGCCCTCACCCGGGTTCGCCAGTTGCTGGAAAAGTATCCCTTGTCACAGCCGGTGCAGATGTTTGGTGTCCGGAGGTTCCTGCAATTCGGACTGGTTACCGAAGCGTCCGCCGTGGCGGCTCGGGCAACGCAAAGCTTCCCCACCGCCATCGAACCGGCTGCACTGGCGACCAACGCATTTGCCACGAACGGCGATTGGGAACAGGCACTTTCGTATTCCAAAGTCTGGCGCAACCGCGCCGCATCCAACCCGCTTCCGCCAGACCTGGCCATAGCCGATTCGCTGATCAAGCTCGGGCGGCATGCAGAAGCAATTGCGGTCTTGCAACCGTACGTCGGGGGCTTCGCCGACGACCCCCAGTCCCGTCTTCCGGCCATCTTTCACATGGCCGAAGCCCAGAGCCTGCAACATAGCGACGAAGCCGCTGCGGCCACGCTGGCCCCAGCCCTCAGCGGCAAGCCGGAACTTTGGGCTGTCTGGCTCGACTACTCCCTGGCAAGGCTTCCGGCCGAAACGACCTGGGCGTGGCTGCTGCGCGCGGAAGCTTCACCCGAGGCCCGCGCGCCCGTGCTAGTCTGGACAATCGCCCGTGACCGCGCAACGGTACTTTCAACCCGCAATGACCCGAACGCGCCAGCAGCACGCGCTACAATGATTGAAGCGGCCGGGTCTGATGCGGCCCACATGCTCGACGCGGCCATGGTCTGCGAGCGGGGCAATGATACGAAAATGGCTGCAACCCTTTATCGCAAGGCACTCATCTCTGGCGGTGACGTGCCAGCCACCCGCAACAATCTGGCGATGGCGATCGTGCGCGAAAAGGGCGACCTGAACGAAGCAGTCGCTCTGACAGAAGCAGCCATTGCAAAGGCCCCACAGGTTGCGGCATTCCATGACACCCTCGCCTCCGTTCGCGTGGCCCGCGGCGAACTGGATCAGGCCCAGACCAGCCTCAAAACGGCAATCGACCTAGATCCGGCTGCCGTGCAGTGGTGGATCCATCTGGCCGAGGTGCAGATGAAAGCTGGCCAGACCGAGCTGGCCCGGCAGACGCTGATGTCCGCCAAGTCTGGGCTCGGCACCAATGCCAGCACCACTCTTCGCGCCCGCATGAGCACACTGGAAGCTGATCTGGCCAAGGTCCCGAAGTAGCACACACCGATCACCTTCAACCACCCGCCCTGTCCCAGACGTCCCCCCCTCCACTCCACCCCACCGCAGCTCTTCGGCACCATGTACCCCCGACCCTACTCTGGCGATAACGTGAAAGTTTGGGCCGGCGACAGCCAGTTCAGGGCATGGCGCGCTGATCTGGCCCGATTCAAAGCCCACGGATACAGCGGCTGGGGCTCGGAAGGGTTCTGGGCGCTGACGATTTATCGGGCCCAGCGGTTCCTCAGCGTTGCCCGTCCTCGTCTGCTGTGGCTCATTCCCAGGGTCATCGTGGGTGGAATGAAAAAGCTGCTGACCCTTATCACCCACATCAATCTGCATCACTCGGCCAGCATCGGGCCGGGAATGCTCATTCCGCATGTCGGCCCGATTCAAGTCTTCCCGTGGGCAACCATCGGGGCCGACTGCTCGATTCACCACGTCGTCACCATCGGCGCTGGCAGCAAGCCGGGTGGCCCCGTCATCGGCGACCACGTGCTCATCGGATGCCATTCGTGCGTTCTTGGGCCGGTAACCGTGGGTGACCGGGCGAAGGTTGGTGCCGGAGCGGTTGTCGTGAAGGACGTGCCACACGATGCAACGGCCATCGGCGTACCGGCCAGAAATTTCTTGCCTGCAGTCCGCGAAACTGCCACAGTCCCCTCCTGAACCACCCATGACACCTGCGCCAGCATCCTCGCTATCACCGACGCGCACCATTGGGTACCTCGTGCCCGAATTCCCGGGCCAGACTCACGTCTTTTTCTGGCGCGAAATTCAAGCGATCGAGCGGTCGCATGTTGGCGTCAAACTGTTCTCCACACGCCGGCCCACCGAAGGTGCCTGTGGCCACGACTTCGCGGCTGAAGGCCTGGCCAGGACCACCTACATTTTCCCACCGTCTGTGGCAGATGCGCTCAGCCTCCTCGGCAGTCCGTCCCGCCTTCTAGCGGCTTTCCACTACGTGCGGGGCCTCAAGGAAAGCAGCCTTAAGGCGAAGCTGAAAATCGCGGCGTTGGCTGTGTGCGCCCAGCGACTTATCCGTTCCTGTCAGGCCGAAGGCGTCGATCACGTCCACGGCCACTCGTGTGCCGATACGGCACACGTGCTGGCAATGGCCCGTGCCATGGGCGGACCCGCCTACAGCCTCATGTTGCATGGCGATCTTGCCATCTACGGCCGCGACCATAAAGCCAAATGCGAGCACGCGAGCTTCATCATGACAGCCGGGCCGCATCTGGTCCCGCAACTTACAGCTGCGGGTCTGGGCATTGGCAAGACCGTACCGTCGTGCATGGGTCTGGATACCGACCGCATCACGCCCGCCACGTCCGTGGAGCCGCACCCAGAACTCCGGGTGCTGACGGTCGCCCGGCTGAATCTCTGCAAAGGTCACCTGTTCGCTTTCAAAGCACTGGCCCGCGTCAAGGCACAGGGTGTCGTCGTCCGGTACACGGTCGCTGGCAGTGGGCCTGATGAAGCAGAGATCCGCCAGCAGGCCATGGATGTCGGCGTCGCCGATCTGGTCGATTTCATCGGTTCACTCAGCGAATCACAGGTCATTGAGCAACTTCATAAGGCGGATGTGTTCGTGCTGAGCAGCGTCGGCTGGGGCGAGGCATGGCCGGTCTCCGTGATGGAAGCAATGAGCGCCGGCGTACCGGTAGTCTGCTCACGCATCGGCTCGACGCCGTACATGGTGGAAGACGGCGTGGACAGCTTTCTGATCGATCAGGAAGACTTCGCGACACTCGCCGACCGTCTGATCAGCCTGGCCACCGATCCGGCCTTACGCGAACGAATTTCCCGTGCCGCCCGACAGCGGGCCTTGCGCGAATTTGATGTCCGCGCAACCAGCGGCCTGCTGCTCAGCCGGATCGACTCAGCACTCGCGCCAATCATGGCCGAACATTCCACCATCGCAGGGAATCACGGATGAAGGCCCTGCTACTTGCCGAAACCTGCAATCCCGACTGGGTCAGCGTGCCGCTCGTCGGCTGGAGCCATGCGGCCGCCCTGCGTCGCCGGATGGACTGCCATCTCGTCAGTCAGGTCCGCAACCGCGATGCCTTCCTGAAGCAAGGTCTGGTCGAAGGCCGCGACTTTACACTCATCGATTCGGAGAAAGTGGATCAGGTCGTATGGAAGGTCGGCGGTGCGCTGCGCGGCGGTGCGGGCAAGGGCTTTACCACCATGTCAGCCGCCATCACTTTCGGCTACTACTACTTCGAGCGCCTTCTCTGGCAGCAACTCGGTGACCGCATCAAAGCCCACGAGTGGGATCTGGTCCACCGCATTACGCCCCTCAGCCCGACGATCCCTTCAACCATCGCACGCAGATGTGCACGCGCAGGCGTGCCGTTTATTCTCGGCCCGCTCAACGGCGGCGTGCCATGGCCCCGAGCCTTCGATTCCGCCCGCCGGGCCGAGCGCGAGTGGCTGAGTTACGTCCGCTCGGCCTACAAAGTGCTCCCGGGCGCGAGTTCCATGCGCAAGCATGCCTCGGCCATCATCATCGGCTCGAAAGATACGCTGAAACTCGAACCCCGCCGCAACGACGCCAAGAGTTTCTACATCCCCGAGAACGCCATCGACCCCGCCAAGTTCAGCGCCCGCCGCGGGCACACCGCGACGCGCCCCATTCGCATCCTCTTTGCCGGGCGACTGGTTCCGTACAAGGGGTGCGACATGCTGCTGGAGGCCGCCGCGCCCCTGATCCGCGCGGGCCAGATCACTCTGGAAATCATTGGCGACGGCCCACAAAAACCGGAACTCGAAGCGATCATTCAACGCGAGGGAATCAGCGAAGGGGCAACACTCCCGGGCTGGGTCGAACACAGCCAGCTTCAACATAAGTTTGCCGCGGCCGACCTCTTCGGTTTCCCCAGCATCCGCGAGTTCGGCGGGGGCGTCGTGCTCGAAGCGATGGCAGTGGGCCTTGTCCCGCTGGTCGTCAACTACGGCGGGCCGGGAGAGCTCGTGACTCCGGAGACGGGCTTTCTGGTCGAAATGGCACCTCGAGCGAAACTGGTAGCCTCGATCCGCAGCCTGCTGGAATCGCTTGTGGGCGATCCGTCACAGATTGACAATCGTTCTACCGCGGCAATCGACAGAATTCACAAACATTTCACATGGGACGCTAAAGCGGCCGATGTAATTGAGCTGTATAAATGGGTCTTGGACAAGCACGCCCCCAAACCTCACTTCGCCGTCACCAGTGCCGTGCAGCAACCACAGTTACAACCCCTGACCGCATGAGCAACCTCGTCGTCCAACCAACTTCGCTCGGTACCAATTCCCACGAGGAACTGCCTGAACTTGTCATCGAGGCCAGTAATGGCTGGGGCGGTCTGGGTTGGGCCGAGTTGGTCCGCTATCGCGAACTGCTCTATTTCATGGTTTGGCGCGACCTGAAGGTGCGTTACAAACAGACGATCCTTGGCACGGCGTGGGCAGTCATCCAGCCGACCTTCAACATGGTCATTTTCACGGTGATCTTCGGGCGGCTGGCCGGGCTGTCATCGGAAGGTTACCCCTACGCCCTGTTCGTCTTCGCGGGCATGCTGCCCTGGAACTTTTTCTCCAGCGGTGTTTCCACGGCTGGCACCAGTCTGGTCAGCCAGCAAAACCTGCTGACGAAAGTCTATTTCCCGCGCCTGTTCGTCCCTACCAGCGCCATCGGCACGAGTCTTGTCGACTTCCTAATCGCCTGCGGAATCTGCGCGGCCCTGCTGGCCTGGTATCACACGATGCCAAGCTGGCAGATCGTGTTCATACCGGGCCTGCTATTCTTCGTCGCTTTGGCTACGCTGGGCCTCGGCTTCTTGCTGGCCGCCCTGACGGTTACCTTTCGCGATTTGCGCTTCGTCATCCCCTTCCTCATGCAGGCCCTGATGTACCTTTCGCCGGTGGTGTACGCGGTGAGTCTGGTGCCCGAAAAATGGCAATGGGCGCTGGCCATCAACCCTATGGCGGGGCTGATTGACGCCTTCCGTTCGGCCATTCTGGGCAAGTCATGGAATCTGACGACGCTATCAGTCTCGTGTGCGTCTTCCGTCATTCTGTTCGTGATCGGGACGTATCAGTTCCGTAAAACCGAACAAAAATTTGCGGATATCGCGTGACCACGGTCGTCACTGCCGGTGCCATGACAACCCATGACCCTGTCACTGCCGGTCAACCAAGGCCTGCACCAGCCCACTTTGCCTACATCGACGCCCTTCGCGGCATCGCGTGTGTGGCGGTCTTCACAAATCACATCGGTAACTCTTACTGCCACATCCGCGGTGGACCGATGCCGGCAATGGCGGTGACTCTCCTAGACACGCTGGCGCGCGGTGTGCAGCTTTTCTATGTGATCAGCGCCTTCACTCTGTTTCACTCTTACGCGGCGCGACGTCGTGTTGACACCCGGCCTGTCTTGTTTTTCGCGATCAGAAGGGTGTTCCGGATTGCGCCACTCTTCATTGCCGCGCTGATTCTTTACACACTGACGAGCCACTACGCCTTCCATGAAGCCTGGCCCACGATGCCCGACCTGCTGGTACACGGTCTATTCCTGCACGGTTTTTCTCCGAACTACATCAGCACGATCATCGGGCCGGGCTGGTCAGTGGGGGTCGAAATGGCTTTCTACCTGACCGTTCCGTTGCTGTTCCTATTGATCCGGACCCTCAATGCCTCGGGCTGGTTCTTTGTCGCGACCGTACTGGCCGCGCGTCTGGCCTATCAGTTGGTTCACCCGCTGAACCTCGGTCCTGACGAGCCCCGCTGGCAGCAGTTCCTGTTCTTCTGGCTGCCCAACCAGTTGCCGGCCTTCGCCGCGGGGATTGTGTTGTATTTCATCAGCCAATGGGTTGACCACCAACCGTCGTCCCTCCCCGAAGCGAGACGGCGTACCGGCCGCCTCCTCATGGCTTGCTTCCTGCTTCTGACCGCCGCCCTGTGTGCAAGCACCGGACTGAGGATTCTGGACTCGTATGTTTCGTTTGGCTTGTCGTTTGTCATCCTGGCGTTGGCGCTTCGCTTTCACCCTTCGCGACTGTGGGTAAACAGGTTCACCGTCTTTCTCGGGAGCATCAGCTATGGCATTTATCTGTTGCACGCGCTGGTCATCCGCTTTTGCGACGGCCTGCTAGGGTCCGATAAGCCGACGCTTCTTTTCAACTTCCTGTGGTTATGGGTCATGGCCATCGGCCTAACGATCGGCGCCTCCCTTGTGACTTACCACCTGATCGAACTGCCCGGCCAGAAGCTTGGCAAGCGGCTTATTGAACGCCTGTCTCGTTCGGCCTCAAAGCCTGCGTAGGGGCCACAACATGCCGGAGTTATTTGGCCGATAGCCACATAGGCTATCTGCCACACTGCAACGATGAACCTTCTCGATCACTTCAGCCGAATCCGCATCATCAGCCTGCCAACCCGGCAGGACCGGCGTCGGCGTGTAACCGCAGAGCTGGAACGAATTGGCTCTAAAATTGTCCCCGGCAAGCTCGATTTTTTTGATGGCATCCGCCCAACCGACGCCGCCGGATTCCCGTCGATCGGGGCCCGTGGGTGTTTTCTGAGTCACATGGGCGTCTTGTGCGAAGCTGCCGATGCCGGGGCACAAGATGTGGTTGTGCTTGAAGACGACATCGTCTTCAACGTCGACTTCGCCGCGGCAGCACCGCCATCGTTCAACAAACTCCGCCAACTTTCGTGGGACATTGCCTACCCTGGCCACTTCGGCACGATTACGCCCGCAATGCCTGACCTCGGCGGCTGGGTGAAGTACACGCCCGATCTGGTCTGTGCCCACTTCTATGCGGTCCGAGGCGGCGCGATCGGCCAGTTGGCTGACGGCTTGCAGACGATTGCATCGCGCCCGCCCGGGCACCCGGACGGCGGCCCCATGCTGCCCGACGGCGCACTCAACACGCTGCGGCGGCAGAATCCGAATCTTGTCACCCTGCTGGCCAACCGGTCGCTGGCCACGCAAGGCGGTTCGCCCAGCGACATTTCCGACCACCGCTGGTTCGATCGGGTTCCTCTGGTCCGACAGGCAGTACAGGCATACCGCGATGCGCGGCTCAAGGCTGCGCGACGGTAAGATCTCTGAAGAATTTATAAAACCACCCATGTCATCTGCCGGCCACCCAGCCATCATCGTTGAAGGACTCTCCAAGCGCTACGTGCTCGGCTCGGAAGAGCGCGCCGGCAGTTTCCGCGAAGCGGTGACCGGCATGCTGACCGCGCCCCTGCGCCGCCTGCAACGAATGACTCGCGGCGGCGGCGACACCGAGTTCTGGGCACTCAAAGACGTCAACTTCACCGTCCAGCCGGGCGAGGTTGTCGGCATCATCGGCCGCAATGGCGCGGGTAAGTCGACGCTGCTCAAGGTCTTGTCGCGCATCACACCGCCGACCACGGGCCGCGTCCGGCTTCGTGGTCGCGTCGCCTCACTGCTGGAAGTGGGGACCGGCTTCCACCCCGAACTTTCCGGCCGAGAGAACATCTACCTCAACGGTGCCATGCTGGGCATGACACGCGTTGAGATTCGCAGCAAGTTCGATGAGATCGTGGCCTTTTCAGAAGTCGAGCGCTTTCTCGATACACCCGTCAAGCGTTATTCATCCGGTATGTACGTGCGACTGGCGTTTGCAGTGGCCGCACACTTGGAGCCGGAAATCCTCATCGTTGACGAGGTCCTCGCCGTCGGCGACGCAGAGTTCCAGAACAAGTGCCTCGGCAAGATGAAGGAAGTATCCACCGGCAGCGGCCGGACGGTGCTGTTCGTCAGCCACAATATGGCCGCCATTCAAACCCTCTGCCGCAAGGCCGTGGTGATGAAAGCAGGCAGCGTCCAGTTTCAGGGTGGTGTCGACGAGGGCGTTCGCCACTACATGAGCCAGAGCCACCGAACCGGCGTTACCACCAATCTGAGCGGGCGCGGGTTCACACTGGTCTCGGTGGGCGTCACAGCCCCGGACGGCACCGCCGCACTGCCAACCAATCCCGCTGAAGTGCAAGTCACTCTGACCACCACTGAACCCTGTCGCCAACTGGGTCTGCACCTGTTCATCGAAGACTCCTTCGGCCTCACGATTTTCGCTATTGATACAAACGACTTGCTGAAGAATCGCTCCACCTCTGCAGGCGAGAGGGTCACGATCACCGTAGCCATCGATCAACTGCCCCTGCTGCCCGGCCCCTACCGCATCCGCCTTGTCGCCAAGGACGATGGCCGGATGATCAGTTGGGAGTGCCCGAATCCCTTCGAGTTCGAAGTCGCCGAAGCCCCCGTTTACGGCACGCGTCAGTTGTCGCGCCAGTGGCACGGCTTGGTCTGCCTGAAGGCCGCGGTCACCATCGATACGGCCGAGCTGCCCGAACTTTCACCCGCCCCCCAACCGACGATATGACCATGTGGGGCGTACTCACCATCGCCACCGGGAAGGCCCAGTACATCGAGCAGGCGAAAAGCCTCGCCCGCTCCTGCCGCCTGCACAACCCTGCGCTGTCGATTGCCATTGTCACGGATTCCAGGGATCCCACCCTCGGCCGCTTTTTCAATCACGTCATTTCCCGGCGACCCGAGCTCGGCGGACCTTTCAGGCAAAAGCTCAGCGTCGAGCAATACACGCCCTACGAACGCACCCTCTACATCGATTCTGACTGCCTCGTCACTGGCCCGCTCGATCACCTTCGCAAGCTCGTTGACGACCGCGACTTCGCCATCCACGGCCAGCCCATTTCAAGTGGCTTCTGGTACACCGATATCGCGGCACTGATCGCGCGGCTGGGCGTCGCCGGTGTGCCCAAATTCAACAGCGGGCTTTTCTGCCTCCGCAAAGGCCAACCCGTCGATGACCTTCTCGCCCGCGCCCGAGATATTCTCGACCATCACGAGTCCTTCGACCTCATCCGCACGCACGACAACCAGTGCGGTGATGAGCCTGCCCTCTCCATCGCCATGGCAGAGGCGAAGATCGCAGCCGTGCCCGACGACGGCACCGGTCAGGGCGGTACCATCGACTGGGTCGACCCGCGCCTCGAAATCGACGTGCCCCGTGGCTACTGCCGCTACATCTCACCAGACCATGAAATTCGTCCGCCCGTGGCCCACTTCCTGGCGCATGGCTGGCGTCGGCCGGAATACCGCCGCGAGGTTCTGAAAATCCGTCTCGCCCACGACTATCACTTTCCAGTCTGGCTGACGACCGTCATCGGCCAGGTCTTCGACGCGGCAGAGTCCGCGCGTGCTGTGGCCCGTCACGTCAAGAATAAGCTCATTCGCAAGCCCGCATCCGCCTGAACCCATCCATCGTGCCCAGCCCTCTTACTAAACTTCGCCATCGCCTGTGCTGGCAGCTCTATTCGCCCAGCCACCGCTGGACCCAGTTCCGCACGCGCGGCCGCCCCTTCACCATCGTCAGCAACAACTGCTGGGGGGCGGAGATCTACACCGAACTCAAGCTGCCGTATTCCACCCCGTTCGTGGGCCTCTTCGTGCTTCCCCCCTGCTACCTCAAACTGCTGAGCGACCTTCGCGGCTACTTGAAGCAGCCGCTCCGCTTCGTAGGCGAGTCGGGCTATGGCGAGGTGGAATCTGCACGCCGCCAGCGCAATTGGATCTATCCCATTGCCCTTCTGGGCGACGTCGAAATCCACTTCCTTCATTACAAGTCCGAGGCCGAGGCCGCCGACAAGTGGGCCCGCCGCCTCGCCCGAATCCACTGGGACCATCTCTTCTTCAAGTTCTGCGACTACCAACTGCCCACCACGGCCGAGCTTCAGGCCTTTGACCGCCTCGACTTGCCTCGGAAGGTGCTGTTCACCGCGCAGCCGCAACCGAGCCTCAAGTGTGCCATTTCGCCCCCCACCTTATGGGCCCCGCCCACTGCGGCCCTCCACCTGCCCGACGGCCTCACGCTCTACCGCGTCTGCAAGGGCTTTTTTAACGTAGGTGACTGGCTGCGCGGCGACACGGGTCGACCCGGCCTGCTCCAATCGACACTGACCAAAGGCTGGCTTAACGAGTTCTATCCCCGTGCCGACTCAGCACCGGCCACACCCTCCCACGGCCTTGACCAACTTTGCCAGCGACGCCTGACCCAGACATGATCTGAACACTTCGCACCCATGACCCCCGTCGATCTCAGCTTCATTCTCTGCACCTACAACGGCGAACATCGCTTGCCCGAAACGCTGCGCTGCCTTCTGGCCCAACACAACCCGGCCGGGCATGCGTGGGAAATCGTGTTCGTCGACAATGCCAGCACCGACAACACCGCGAAAGTTGCCGCAGAGTTCGCGGCAGAGAGTCCTGTCCCTTTCCGTATTCTCCACGAACCCACACCCGGCAAGACCCACGCACTGGTGGCAGGCCTCAAAGCAGCTTCCGGCCGGTACTTCACGCTCGTCGACGACGACAACCACCTCTGCCCCGGCTGGCTGAAGGTGGCAGTGCCATTTCTTGACGCCCACCCAGATACCGGCCTGCTCGGTGGCAAAATTCTACCCACGTTCGACCCTGGTGCGGTCGTGCCCCCTGACTTTGAAGAACGCTTCGCCTCTTACCTGGCCGTGCGCGATTATGGCAACGAGTCCAAGCCCGATGTACGCCCTATCGGCGCCGGTATGACTGGCCGGACTGCCATTCTCCAGTGGCTCTACGCCAATGTGGGCAGCTACCTTGAAGACCGCGTCGGCAAGGGGATGGGTAGTTGCGAAGACCACGAAAAAATCCTGATGTCCTATCAACTGGGGTGGCGTAGCTGGTACATCCCGGCGCTGGAGATGCGGCACTTCATACCAGCCGGTCGCCTGACCGATAAATATGTTATGGGCGTTGACATCGCGGCTCACCAGACTCTGCCATGGCTGGAGCAGATTCCGGGCCTGAATGACGTCCGATATCTGCCAACGCTTCGCATGATTGCCGCCGAGGGAGCCATCTGGCTGCAGAAAGTTCTTCTTTGCCTCGTGCCCTATCGCGGCACCAAGTGGCTGCGCGAAGCGCCCCAATGGAAGCGGGTTTATTACGCACGCTTCATCAGCGCCAGCGCGCTGCTGCGGAACCGCAAGAAGATCGCGAGGATGTTCGCGACGCTGCGTGCTGCACCTGCCCACGTCCGCCCCGCCACACCGGTTGATCGCCCGGACACACGAACCTCACCTCTAACGGCGGCGGCGCGCTAACCCCATGGGCGCCATGATTCCTGTCGCTCTCTTCGGGTTCATCCCCCTAAGCCTCCTGCTTTTTGCCCTGCTGCGCGCCCGCACCGCCCTCCTCGCGACATTCCTGATCGCGGTGCTCTTCCTTCCCTGCTTCTCTTACAAGATGGCGATCCTCCCGGCGTACGGCAAGGCCTCGGCCGGTGCGTACATGGCCCTTGTCGGCACACTGCTCTTCCACCCCCAACTGCTCCTGCAGTTCCGCCCGCGCTGGGTCGACATCTTCCCGCTCGCCTGGACGCTCTGGCAAATTGTACCTTCCCTCGCCAACGGGTTCGGCCTCTATGACGGCGCCGCCATGGCCTTGAACCACTTCCTGGTCTGGACCGTTCCCTTTTTCCTCGGCCGGGTCTACTTCACCGAACCTGCACACGTCCGACAGGTCGGCATTGCCCTGGTCGTCGGCGGCCTGGCCTACGTCCTGCCGTGCGCCATTGAGATCAAGTACAGCCCGCAATTCCACTTCTGGCTCTATGGCACCTACAACAGCTCCTTTGCCGAAAACGTCCGCCTCGATGGCTTCAGGCCTGTCGTCTTCATGACGCACGGCCTGATGCTTGGCATGTGGATGTGCATGACCGCACTGGTCGCCACGTGGCTCTGGTGGACTGAGAAAAAGCTCCGTGTCTCCTCCATGCCCATCGGCCGGGTGGCAATTATCCTACTCGTTGTTGGAGTCTTTACGCGATCCACCGGCGCCGTCGGACTGATGATTCTGGGCGGTCTGGCATTGATCGTCACATTCCGCTTTCGTACCAAGCTTGCCCTCATCGCGATGATCGCCATCACGCCGACCTATATTTTCCTTAGGTATTACGACCTGTGGGATCCCGTCGTCATTGGACAGTTCGCCGCAGCAGCAACAGGTGACTCTGGACGTGAGGGCTCCCTCACGGCACGCACCGGTCAGGAGGCTGTCGTCATAGCCGAAATGCACCAACGACCCCTAGCCGGTTGGGGACACTGGGGCCCCGGCCAGGATCAGCTATGGCTTATTCTGGGCCGCAACACCGGCTTGCCGGGCCTCGCCCTGTGGATCGCCTATTTCTCGTTGCCGCTTTCCCTGACCATGACCCGCGCCGCATGGTCGCGCGGACCCATCCGTACCTATGGCATCCCGATCGGCTGTGTCTGTGTACTGCACGTCATCGATGGACTGTTCAACGGGATGTACAATCCCATGTACGTTCTGTCAGCCGGTGCGGTCAGCGGCTGCTGCCTCAATGCCGCTGCCGTAGCGCAGCGCAGACCCCGAACGCGCCAGTCCGCAGGCCAGTTGCAAGCCAGCCCGACAAGCCCCAAAAGTCCCTTTAACCCGCAGGTGGTCACATGACCTCCACAATACCTGCCACTTCCCATGCCGAGCTAAGGGACCACACGACGGTATTCGATCTGGCGGCAGAGTTGCCAGACCTACTGGTGTCCGAAGCCCGCCGCTTCTGCCACAAGACACGCCTTGCCGACTCGTGGGCGGCCCAGACAGAGACGGTACTTCTGCCCGCCCACACCATCTCCAGCAACGCCCACGTGATAGTCACCCGGTCGGCCTCAATCTGGCGGCCGGATCACGCATGGCGCCGTTTCAACAACCGCAAAACACTCGACCTTGGCGACAAACTGTTTTTTGACACCCGCTTGGACCACCAGAGCAACCCCGCCCATGTTCTGCACTGGATGTGGCTTCGTGTCGCCTATGCCTCGCGGGTGCTGCATCAGCACGAGTTTTCCAGCCAGCGTCCGGCCATTCTCCTGCGGGGCGATTCGTCTGCCATTGCCCGAACCGCATGGGCTTTGCTCGGCTATGAAACCATCGAAACCGACCGCCCGGTCACTGGTCTGCAACTTGCGGTCAAAACCTCTCCCACCACCTCCTTCGCCGGCCTTCTGCCGGAATTCATCGCAGGATTGAAGTGCGACCTGACGTCTCAACCGCGCAAGGTTTATGTCGCCCGTCGAAACTCTCGCCACGTCCTGAACGAGGACGCCTTACTCCCGCACCTCACGCGTCGGGGTTTCAGTCGCGTCTTTATGGAAGACCTGCCCCTGCTCGACCAATGGAAGCTGGTGGCTACCGCTGATGAACTCGTCGGCGTTCACGGCGCGGGCCTGGCGCCCGTCATCTTCCGGGCCTCAGCCGACGGCAAACCCCAGCCTCACCGATACCTCATAGAACTCCACGGCCCCGGCTACATCGTCGATCTCTATCGCAACTTCGCGGCCGCCACACGCACCGGCTGGTGCGCCGTCCGTGGTAAGGTCACCTCCGCCGTCGTCCGCGACCTTGACGAACTTGACCAGCCCCGGGCTCGCGAAACCGAGCCCTTCACCATCGACCCCGACACGCTCGATCAGGCCTTTGAATGGGTCACCGGCCAAGGCATGTGCCAATGAACACGCCCCCCATCACCTTCGTGACAGTGGCAGAGGCAGGCAACCTCGAAGTCGATGCCGTCCGTCTCTTCGACAGCCTCCGCACCTTCGGCGGCGCCCTCAAAGACTCCCCGGCACTGGCCATTCGCCCTCGTTCCGGCGTACCCGTCTCTTCCGAAACGCGCCGTGAGCTAAAGCGTCTGAATGTCACGCTCGTCGAAGATCCGCAGGCACACCGTTACAGCTGGTTCAAATTCCTACCCAAGCCCCTCGCCGTGGCCATGGCTGAAAAGCTGGCCACCACTCCCACCCTTTGCTGGCTGGATGCAGACATCCTCCTCACCCGCGAGCCTTCCGGACTGCTGCTCGATGACTCCATCGACTTCCTCGCCTGCTGCTCCGACAAAGAACAAGGCTCCGCCGGACCCGATGACCCCTTCGACCCCCTCTGGGCCGAAATGGCACAGCGTGCCGGGATCCCCTTCGATCAGCTGCCCTGGTTCACCGCCATCCGCGAAAACGTCCCCATCCGCTGCTACTGGAACAGCGGTGTCTTTACCTTCCGCCGCGGGCGCGGCTTTGGCGACGAGTTCCTCCGGCTCACCGGCCACTTGCTCGACGGGCACTTCCGCCTCAACCACCCGGGTTTCGGCTTGGGTATCTGCGAAATGGTCTCGGTCGGCTTTGCCATGCACCGCCTCAATTTCCGGCTGCGGCAACTGGACGAAGCATGGAACTACTCCGTCTTCCCGCGGGCCGAAGATAAGTGGTACTCGCCGGAACGCCTCGGACAGGCTGCGGTTCTCCACTACCACGATTCCCTCTGGCCTCACCACCGAGACCGCCTGCTCAAAGCCCTTCACACTGCGCAGCCGGAGTTCGCCCGCTGGCTCGACGGCAAACAACCTACTGCCAACCTCCGTAAATTTTTCCCCAAGTTCTTCATCAAAGCACTTCGGACCCGTCGCGACAAACAGATGAAACACTTCCTTGACACCGCCCGGGTCATCCAACCCGGCTGATGTCTCGTCTCTTTCAGCCGCCATTCCACCTTCCGCTCCATGCCCCTCCTCCGGCCCAAAGTCATCCTCTATTACGCCGGACCGGGCGACGTCGCCGGCACGCTGCGCTTCTGGGCCGACGGCCGCCGCGACCCGCGTGAAACTTCTCTCACCTATTCCGGCATGGTGTTCGACATCATCCGCGATACAGGCAGCACGCTCTATGCCTACGCCCGAAATGTACGGACCGATCAAATCGACTCCGGCGACCTGCATGTAACGCATCGCCCGTTTAGTGCAGGACGGGGCCTTGGATACCTCACAGCCCAGTGCGCCCTCTTCATCCGCATCCTGCGCGATGTCATCCGCCACCGCCCAAAGCTAATGCTCGTTCAAGAGGGCACGATCGAGTGGCCTCTCCTGATTCCCTTCGCGCTGGCTGGCATACGCATTGTTGCCGACCTGCAATGTTCCCTCTGGCCGGCGGGAAACCGTCCCACCGGTTTCCGGGCCCGCGTTCGCATGGCGCTGTGGGGCTTGTTCTTCCGACATTTTGCCTGGGCCACACTGGGGATATCTCCAGAAATTCTACGTCAAGTCCGGGCCATCGCGCGTAGGGCCCCGCGCAACCTGCTGCTCACGCTGTCACCCTACGTTCGAGAAGACTTCGACACCGTGCGCCCGGCCCCTGCCGCCCCCCCTTTCAACATCCTCTACGCGGGCCGGATCGAACAGAACAAGGGAATCTACGATCTGGTTGATGCGGCCCGCAGATTGCACACCGCCCACCCCGGCCGCTTCAACTGGCACCTCTGCGGCAACGGCAACGAGGACGAAAACCTGCAAAAAGCCATTGATGCAGGTGGCGCACGGAGCTACATCACCCCACACGGCCAGCTAACACGCGACAGACTGCTGGACCTCTGGCAAAACTGCCACGCCACGCTCGTACCCACAACCAGCGGCTTCCCCGAAGGTCTCAACCGCGTGGCCATCGAATCGGTCTTGCTCTATCGACCCGCTGTCGTCACAACCGTCGTTCCGGCGTTTGAGGTACTCGGCAAAGCAACGCGCGTCGTCGCCCCGGGCGACGTCCCTGCAATGGCAACCGAGATCGAACACCTTGCCACTGACCCTGCCCACTACCAGCAAATGGTCGACGCCTGCGCCGCCGCCCGGGAGCGATTCTTCGACAGCCCCGAACTCTGGGGGAACGTGGTGCGCCGCGTCATCGTTGCCAGCCAACAGGGTCATGCGCTCACCACCTCCACTCCTCCCACGCCCGAGGCTTCTGAACCACTCGAGGCCATCGCCCCGTGAAGCTCCTCATCGCCATCGTCAACTACCGCTCGGCCGCACTGACCATCGATGCCCTGCGCTCACTGTTACCAGAGGTTGAGCCGCTTCAAGGCGATGTTCACGTCGTCGTCGTCGACAATCTCTCCCCCGATGACTCGCTGGTGGTCCTTGCCAATACCATCTCCGAAAACGGATGGGGCGCATGGTGCGAACTTCGCCCCCTACCCCGCAACGGCGGCTTCGCCTACGGTAACAATCAGGCCCTTCCCCCGTCCGGCCCCCTGCCTGACTACGTCCTGCTCCTCAACCCCGACACCCTCGTCATTCCGGGCGCCATCACCACTCTTCTGAACTTCGCTGATGTCCATCCCAAGGCTGGCATCATCGGCTCGCGCGTCGAAGACCCCGCGCCGCCCGCCGGTGACAGCACCGTTCAAACCTCCGCGTTCAATTTCCCCAGCATCCCTGCCGAACTGGAGGCCACCGCCCGCTTCGGCCCTATTACACGCCTTCTAAGCCGCTGGATGATCGCACCACCACAGCAACCCATGCCCCACCGTTGCCAATGGGTTGTCGGTGCCTGCATGCTGATCCGCAGGCAGGTCTTCGAACAAATCGGCCGGATGGACGAACATTACTTCATGTACTACGAAGAGGTCGACTTCTGCCTCCGCGTTGCTCGCGCTGGCTGGGAAATCTGGACCGTCCCCACTGCCCGCGTCATCCACCTCGTCGGCCAGTCCTCCGGCGTCACTGACACCAAACGCCCTGCCCGACGTCTCCCGGCCTACTGGTTCGAATCCCGCCAACTTTATTTCACCAAAAACCACGGTCTGATCTACGCAGTCCTCGCCGACATGGCATGGCTGTGCGGCCAGAGCCTTCATCGCGTCCTCCGCCTCGTTCGCGGCCGGCCCAGCACCGATCCACCACACATGATGCGCGACTTCCTTCGCCATATGTGCAAACGCGGGGGAGCCAGATGAGCGATACCATTCAACTGCCCAGCAACGAATCCATCGCTGCCTCTTACGCATCGCGTCACCGGTACAAACTTCCGGGCGGACTCAGTTTGCGCGCCGTCCTCAAAGAAGACTTCGCCGCCCACGGCCGCGACTCAACCCTCCCCGGCTTTCGCGCCGTTGCTGCCCACCGCTTCGCCGTCTGGTGTCAGGGCATCCGTTTCGCCGCATTCCGCTGGCCAATGAATCGGCTTGCCCGATTGTGCTACCGCTACGTCCGTAACCATTACGGCATCGAGCTGCCCTACACTGTTTCCCTCGGCCGCCATGTTGTCATCGAACACCAGTCCGCCATCGTCATTCACGGCTTCTCGACCATCGGCGACCGGTGCACCCTCCGTCAGGGCGTGACACTTGGTGTGAAATCCGTCGACCGCCCCTATGACGCCCCCATATTGGGGACGGGAGTTGACGTTGGCGCCGGCGCCAAGATCCTCGGCCGCATCACCCTTGGCGATGGCGCCAAAGTGGGTGCCAACGCCGTCGTCCTCCAAGACGTCCCCAGCAACGCCGCGGCCGTCGGAATCCCGGCCCGAATCATCCTTGCCCGGGTGAAACCTTGAGTTCGCTCGGCGTCATTCTCATCGGCCGCAACGAAGGCGATCGACTGCGCCGATGTATCGAATCGGTCAAAACACTCTGCCCGCAAGGAACAACCGTCGTCTACGTCGATTCCGGTTCCACCGATGCCAGCCAATCCCTCGCCGAATCCCAGGGCCTCACACTCCTCGCCCTGGACCTCAACCGCCCCTTCACTGCCGGGCGCGCCCGCAACGAAGGCGCAGCGCTCGTCACAGCCCGCGCGAACCCCGAACATTTGCTCTTCCTCGACGGTGATTGCGAACTGGTTCCCAACTTCCTTGAGGCCGCAACTACCTTTCTTACCTCCAATCCCAAAGTCGCCGCCGTCGCAGGCCGTCGCCGCGAACGGCATCCCAACGCCAGCGTCTACAACCGCCTCTGTGATATGGAATGGAACACACCCGTCGGCCCCGCCAGCGAAATAGGCGGCGATGCCCTCTACCGCGCATCCGCGTTCAATGCCGTCAATGGCTTCAACCCCGCCATCATCGCTGGCGAAGAGCCCGACCTCTGCGTCCGCCTGCGAACTGCTGGCTGGGCCATTCATCGCATCGATGTCGAGATGACCCTCCACGATGCTGGCATGACCCGCTTCAGCCAGTGGTGGAAACGCTCCGTCCGGGCCGGCCACGCATTCGCCGAAGGTGCCTGGCGACACGCAGGCGTCGGCCACTGGGTCCGCCCAGCCATGCGCGTCTGGGTCTGGACCATCATTTTGCCCGCCCTCGTCATGGTCAGCACGGCCTTCTTGCACTGGTGGTCGATTCTGCTCCTCCTCGCCTACGTCAAGCCCTTGGTAGGTGCAGCCCGCTTCCGCATGAAGCGCGGCGATTCGGTCGCCGACGCCGCGACCTATTCCGCCTTCTGCCTCATCGCCAAGTTCGCAGAGCTCTGGGGCCAGTCGAAGTTCCTTCTTTCGCGTCTCACCAGAAAGCAAACGAAAATCATCGAATACAAGGCCGCCCCCCCTGCCACATCATGAAAGTCGCCTACCTCGTCAATCACTACCCGGCCCCCAGCCACAGCTTCATTCGCCGCGAGATCCTCGCGGTTGAAGCGGCAGGCGTGGAAGTGCTGCGCATCTCCATCCGGCCCCCCAAACCCAGCGATGACCCGGCTGATATTTCCGAAGCGACCAAGACGCTCGTCCTCCTCAACAAAGCTGGCGTCGCTCCGCTGATCACCGCCATGGTGAAGTCGCTCTTTTCGCCGGGCCGGCTCGTCAAAGCGAAACTGGCAGCCTGGCGTCTGTACCGTCGCGGCGGCGGCCTCATCCGCCACTTCGCCTACCTCGCCGAAGCTACCCGCGTCGTGCAGCTCTGCCGCGCCAACGGGGTCACCCACCTCCACGCGCACTTTGGCACCAACCCGGCCGCAGTCGCCATGCTCGCACGCCACCTCGGCGGCCCACCCTTCACCTTCACCGTCCACGGCCCCGAGGAATTTGATGCCCCCGGCGCACTATCGCTGGAACAGAAATCCTTGGCCGCCGTCGCCGTCATCGCCATCTCCAGTTTCGGCCGGTCACAACTTCTTCGCCTCTTGCCCGATTCCCGCTGGCCCGATGTCCACATCGTTCGCTGCGGTGTCGATGCGCAGTTCACCGCCCCCGCCCCGGCCGTGACCGACTCCGCCACCTTCGTCTCCATCGGCCGCCTCTGCGAACAAAAGGGACAGGCTATTCTCCTCCGCGCCTTTGCCGACCTTCTCCAGACGTACCCAGCCGCCCGGCTCGTCCTTATTGGCGACGGCCCCCTCGGCCACCGCCTCAAACAACTCGCAGCCGAACTGCAAATCACTGCCGCCGTCGACTTCGCCGGCCGCCGCACGGGAGACCAGATCCGCATGGCCCTCATCTCCTGCCGCTGCATGGTGCTGCCAAGCTTTGCCGAAGGCCTCCCCGTCGTACTGATGGAAGCCATGGCCCTTAGTCGCCCCGTCATCACCACCTATGTCGCTGGCATCCCCGAGCTCGTGCGAAATGCCGAAAACGGTTGGCTGGTCCCGGCTGGCGATACCGCCTCCCTTGCCGCCGCGATGAAGCAATGCCTCGCCACCCCCGTGGACAACCTTGCACTGATGGGAAGCCGCGGCCGCGACGCCGTCTTGGCCATGCACGATGTCAGCCACTCAGCTTTGGCACTGCGGGAAATCTGGCAACGATAGCTCCTCCGGCTACGCTCCTCGGCCATTGCAACCCGATAGCCACTAAGTGTCTTACTGATTCGCGACTGTGTTTCTGGATGATTGAATGCTGAAAATTCTGGACCTCTTCGTCGTACCCTTGGCGGCAGCCGTGTTCTTGCCGTCCGCCGTTCTTTTTATCGAGGTCATAGCGTCACTCGCCCCTCGGCGTCCGATGCTGCCACCCGCCCAACAACTACGTGCCCGCATCCTCGTTCTCATCCCCGCTCATAACGAGGAACTGGCCATCGGCCAGACGGTCGCTGGCGTCAAGGCCCAGCTGACTGCTGCCGATACCCTTTTGGTTATCGCTGACAACTGCTCAGACTCCACGGCAAAGGTCGCTCGCGACGCTGGCGCAACGGTCATCGAACGAGCCGACCTATCGACACGGGGCAAGGGCTACGCAATCGCGTACGCCATGGAGAAGGTGAAGGGGGGCGAGATTCAGGGGCAGCATGCAGGAGTGGCTGATGTATTCGTCCTTCTCGACGCCGACTGCCAGATCGGCCCCGGCACCCTGGATGCTCTGGCTGCTGGCGTTGTCGCCACGAGCCAGCCCGTTCAGGCGGGCTATCGCCTGGCCGCGCCTGCCACCGCCGACCCGCGGGCTGTTCTCTCCACATTCGCGTTCGCTCTCAAGAACATCCTCCGCCCGGCCGGGCTCGCCAACCTTGGCGTCTCCATCCCCCTGACCGGCTCCGGCATGGCCTTTCCGTTCGAACTCGCCGCCTCCCTGCACTGGGCCACCGGCCACATCGCCGAAGATATGAAGCTCGGCGCCGAACTTGCCGACCGCAACATCCGCGTCCGCCCCGCCCCCGGTGCCCGCGTCACTAGCGCCCAGCCGACCGATGCGAAAGTCGCCCTCACCCAGCGAACCCGCTGGGAACACGGCCATCTGAAAGTCATCCTCGAGCAGGCCCTCCCACTCCTCTTCAAATCCGTCCTCCGTCTCCGCCCACGTCAGGCATTCGCCGCCCTGGACCTCATGATCCCGCCCCTGGCCTTGCTGGCCGCGTTGTGGCTCGGCTCAGCCGTCATTGTTGCCATCGCCTTCCCGATCACCCGCCACGGCTTGGCACCCATTTTGTCGGGCATCACTCTCCTGATGCTTCTGGTAGCCCTGGCTGTGGCGTGGTGGAAGGAAGGCCGGCAATCCGGGATATCACTCGCCCGGCTGCTCTCCATCCCGTTCTACATCCTCTGGAAGCTCCCGCTCTACTTCCGTTTCCTGACCGGCAAGCGCCAGCAGGCATGGGTCCGAACCGAACGCGACGCCAATGAAGTCGGCCAGAACCGTTAGCTCCGCGTTGGATCTTGCCCAGCGCGCGCTCCAGGCGAATGGAACCCAAGGTATTCGCCTGGTGTGAAATTCCTCAACACGGAGGGTCTGGCACAATCGCTTATGCCAGTTTTCACAAGTCTGTACCGTCGAAGTCCACAACCGAAGCAAGGACACCCAATTGCCAGCGGGTAAAGGGTGCAATACCAATTCTTTCACCTTTCACTGGGCCGCGAGGGGCACGATCCACTCCACGTCACAATTTACGTAAACGTCTTCGCTTGATTGGCTTATGGCCATCCTTACGCCAAAGAACTCGAAGTACTCCCCACGTATGGGATTTTCTTTACGTTGCAAGAGCAATCTTGAGCGAGCGATTATCTCGGGACAACAGATTTGGTTCGGGTTCCAGCAGGCGGAGACGGACCGCCAGTCATGGAGGTCAGTCGCGGAGATCCTGAGGAAGATACAGGTGTCGGAGCCGACGTTTTACCGCTGAAAGCAGAAGTACAGCGCAATGGGTCTGCCCGAGATACGTCGGCTCAAGCAGCTGAAAAGGTGAGAACCGGCGTCTTAGGCAATTGGTTGCGGACCTGACGCTGGACCGTTCGGTGCTTCAGGCCGCCTTGTCAAAAAAGTACTGACGTCCGCCGCTAGGCGGGACCTGGTGGTCCGGGCTGAACAGGGCTATGGGGTCGCTGAGCGGCGTGCGTGCTCTGCATTGTCGATAACGCGTGCAGTGGTGGTGGTTGTGGAGGTGGAGGTGGAGGCGAGCGGTGTGCAGAATGGACCAGGCGGGCGAGACCCACGGGGCAGGAGCGGACACTATTCCGCCCAAACGGCCCAGCGTAACTCCGTGGTGATAGCCGTGTCGGATGCGGAATAAAGCGAGTGAATGTGGTGTCGCGCCTTGTTGGCACGGCGGACCAACTGCGGCTGCGCTTGCGGCTCAGGCAGGGAGCTGGGCACCAGTTGGGTCGGATCGAGTATCCTAGCGATATCAAAGCTCAGGGAATACCAGATAGGACGGTAGGATTTGCTTCGATGGACGCTGCATCTGTTGCCCGGCTTGAGGCGTTGGCGTATCGGTGCGGCGGGTCATACGACTCGTACTTGGTGATGGATCTGGACCGTAGCTACTTCTGGTCTTCGAGTGGTGACGCGGTTTTGGGGTTTGTTTTGCGACGGTCGCAGGCAGTGGTGATCGGCGGGCTGATCGGACCCGACGGGGCCAGGGAGGGACTCCTGAAAGAGTTCATGGACCTTTGCCGACAGCGCGGATGGACGGCGTGTTTTGGCCTTGTGGCGGAGCACGACCTTCCGTTGTTTGATCGGAATGGTTTCCAGTCGACCAAGATTGGAGAGGACGCGTTGATTCTGCTGCGCAATTGCACCTGGCAGGGAAGGGGATACGAATGGGTGAGACGTCAGACCAACTACTGTAGAAAACAGGGCTTGGTCTGTCAGGAGATGGTGCGGGAGATCAGTGGTGGTACTGCGGCCAGCGCGGACCCGTGGCACGGACGCATGTTGGAACTGGAGGCAATTTCATGTCAGTTTCTTGACCGTTCGCCGCACGGACACACGATGCGATATTTTGTTGGCCGTTTTGATCGTGATCACTTGCACCGACGAAGGGTATTTGTGGCGATAGCGGGTGAGGGGACGGGCCGGGTGGAGGGATTTGTCGTGTGTACACCGTATCGCGACGGGGCAGCGTGGGGTATTGAAATGTATCGTTCGCGCGCTGACGCTGTGCGGGGCACTCTGCCGTTTTTGATACGTGAGGCGATGCAGCAGTTTATCGTAGAGGGCGCCGACGAGGCGTCGCTTTGCCTTATGCCAGCGGCTGGATGTGCCCGAAGACGCGCGGGCGACAGTTGGTTCATTCACACGTACGTGCGGATTACTCATCGCTACTTAAATTTTATTCTGGATACGCCGGGCATTTATCACTTTAAAACGCGTTTTCGACCACGAGTGGAAAGCATTTACTGCAGCGTCTGGCCGAGGGCCTCGGTCAGGCCGCTATACGCGCTGCTGGAAACATGGGGCACGCTCCGATTTAGTGGGTGGCGCGTGGCGGGGCGTCTGTTTCGCCGAGTTCTTAAGTTGCGCCAGCGATCTACTCTAGTGAATTCGTGAGTTACAGTCCGTTTCAGACGGGTTGCCTACCGCCGAACCTCTGTCTCAGGCAGGATCGCACACCCCATTTTCACAATCAGTACCTGTAACCGGCTCGACCGGGTTCATTGGTCTGCACCTGATGCGCCAGCTCGTAGCTGGGGGCTACCCAATGGGTTGCCTAGTGCGTGCGACATCTCGCATGGAGGAGCTGAAGAGGCTGGGGGGTGGAGCTGAGCACGCCCCCCCCCCCAAAAAATGTCGCTAACCGGTCGGCCGCAGGAGATCGCGAAGTGGCACGTGGATCGTGGATGGCTGTGACATGAAATCGGGTGGTCAAAGTGGGAGATCGTAAAGCCGGTAGGTCTTGCTGCGCCTGGTGCCGGTACGCTCGAGTGTTCCGCGGGAATTCGTGTTGCTTTCCAGCACCCATGAAAACTCCCATTTTTGCAGTCCCCAAGGCCTGGCGGCCTCGACGAGACGATCGATCAATACGATGCCCAGCCCCGACTGCTGATAGCCGGGGACCATTGTGACGGCCATTGCCCGTGCGGCACTGATTTTCCTGCGGCCCCTAATGATCTTGAGCAGGCCGAAGGGAAAAAGCCGGCCGTTAATGGTGCGAATGATCTGGTTGTAATCAAGCAGGGCGAGGACCGCGCCGATCGCCTTGCCGTCGACCATGGCAAATGCCGCGAACTCCGGGGCGATGATCTGTTTCAACTCGGCGGCAATGTGCCTTGCCTCTGCCGCCTGCAAGGGCGTGAAACCCCAAGTGCCGTCGAGCGCCCGGTTGTAGAGGGCGAGATAGGTGTTGATCTCATCGTCGAACCGCGAGGGATCGAATGGCCGTACGGTCAGGCCGTGTCCTTCGAGGACCGACAGTACTGCGGGTTTGTAGCGTGTGACAAGATTGGCAAGTAGCGCGACATCCATTTCGTAGGCATACATGTCATGGGCTTTAGAAAAGCCGCATGCTTCGATGAGCGAAGCGTAATAGGGCGGGTTGTAGGTCATGAGAAAAGCCGGAGGGGTGGTGAACCCATCCACCAGCAGACCGCAGGTGTAGTTGAGGGACGGGTTCACCGGGCCGCGGCAGGCGGTCATACCACGTGCACGCAGCCATGACCGTCCGGCATCGAAAAGGGCCTGCGCCGCAGCCAGATCGTTGGTACATTCAAAAAATCCGAAGAAGCCCAGCTTTTCGGCATACTTCTCGTTGTGGACGGCATTCACGAGGACGGCGAGGCGGCCGACGACACGGCCGCGAAGTTCGGCGAGCAGCGTCACGATCTCTGCGGTGTCAAAAAAAGGGTGACGGCGTCCCCGCCAGTCAGCCCATCCGAGCAGGCCGCGCTCTTGCGAGAGAATGGGCGGTACCCAGTTCGGATCGCCAACGTAGATTTTCCACGCGAGACGCTGGAAGCGATTGCGATCTCGCCATGAGCTCACCACTTTTACAGTCACTGCGTCGCTCATTCGGGCACTGCCGTGTCTAGTATCCGTCGGCAGACCGTGGCGATGTTTTCGGCGGCGGCATTGTTCTGGAGTGGCAAAAGTCTGCGCAGTTCATCGATGGGGAGATCGGAATGCGTCTCCTTGCCCAAAGCCAGTCCGACAAAGGCCGTGGATGAAAACCGGGTGATGAGCACGTCGCAGTTAGCGATCATCTCCTCTGCGGTGCTGGCGGTAAACACCTGAGCTTCAGGGGCGTAGCGGTTCACCTCTGATGTGGCGCGCAACAGGTCCTCGTTGGGATGGAACTTGAAGATCATGGGACGGTTGTCGGCAATCCTGACTGCATTAAGAATAAAAGCCTTGCGATCCTCGCCTCGGAAGATCTCCCGCAGGGGCGATGTGCAAACGAGCACGTAGCCGCGGTAGGGAAAAGTGTTGCGGCGATAACGGTCGCAGTTGTCGAAGTTTGGGATACCCGTGACGAGAACCTTCGTGCCGACGACTCGGCCGGCACCCTTACGGATGAACAGGTCACGATAGCCCGGGCTGGCGACGCAGAACGCGACGTAGGCATCGCTCAAACCCGTTGCGGCCGTGCCCGCAAACCAGCGCGGCATCCAGCGGTGCTTCTGGACGAGGCGGAAGTTCCAGTCCTCCGGATCGGTGATTCCTTCCTGCACAAGCACGACCCTGGCGGCGCGAATGTTGCTCTGGATAAGCACGTCCGAGCAGGTGACCACGAGGTCGTATGGCCCGTTTTGCCCGCTATAGTCGATCGTAAGATTGTGATCACGCAAATAAGTCGCAGTACGGCGGGCGAGCTTGTCGCCGAGGATTGTAAACTCTAGGTGCTTTGTTCGCCTTAGCACTTCGAGCACGCCGTCACAGTAGAATGGCGTGAAGGCCTGCTCGTATCCGGTAAGGTGACAGGCGATCTGGTGCATCTGAGTCGTCTGGTTCATCGAGCCGCAAATGAAGAGGATGCGTTTGGCCAAGGTCAGACCTGCCCTTGTCCTATGCGGCTCTTTATCATCGCCGTACAGAATATAATGACCGCGAAGAATGCAGTGACAGCCGTGGCCCGCAGTGCGGCGGGCATGTCCGAAAAGACCATCGCCGAGCGGAGGGCTTCATTCACATAATACAGCGGCAGCAGCCTGGCAAGTGAACCGAGGAACGCCGGCATCATCTCCACCGGAAAGAAAGTGCCCGAGAGGAACATCATTGGGAATAAGAAGGCGTTGGCGACGGCGGAGGCACTCTCTGCCTCCTTGGCCAATGGGGCGAGCAACGTACCGATGCCGACAAAAGTGATGACCTCGACGATGACAATGAGCGGAAGCAACGGCCCGACGTGCAGGCGTACGCCGAACATGAGGTAACTGACGATAAGAATTGCTGCAGTGGAGAGGACTGCCAAGATCAACTGGTAAAGAATGCTTGCGGCGAGCCAGTCGGCCCGAGTGATCGGGGTGGTAGAGAGCTTTTGGAGAATGCCTTTCTGTCGTAGTTCCGCATTGATGTTGAGGACGTTTGATAGTGCGGAAGTCATGATTGCCATCGCGACGATCCCTGGCACGAAAAACTCGATGAACCGATAGGTGCTTGGCAGGATTGATACTGGGACCAGAGTGACCCAGGGCGGCCTGCCTGATGCCCTCTGGTTGACCTCGGCTACGATCAAATTCATCAGCTGGATCTTGGTATTCACGGAGGTTGAGCTCGGATCGTGAATGTACATCAGCGGAATGGCAATACTCCGTTCGCGAGCCGTGAACTGCCCGTCCTGCAGCGATTCGAAGTCCGGGGGGATGACCAGTAGCAGGGTTAGCTTGTGGTCCCTAGCATACCGGCTGGGATCCACGTCTCTGGGGACGGCGGTGATGTTGAAGACTTGGTCCGCAGTAAAGGCCGCCAGCAGGCGTGCGGATGATGGGCTGGCACTATTGTCCTGTACGGGGAGGTCGAAGTTCAGGTGCTCGGGCCTAGTGAAAATCGTACCGAAGACGAGCACGAGGATGACGGGAAAGGCGAGGGTAAAGAATACGGTGGACCGTTGCCGGCTGAAGTTGATGATCCGAACGACGAGCGTTGCGATAATGATTTTAGATGTCATCGGGCTGCCCCGCTCACAGGGCTTGGGCCAGGCACCAGAGCCTCCCTCGTCAGATTGAGGAATACCTCTTCGAGGTTGGGCTTGCGCACCTCAAGGCCGATAAGAGGTAGGCCTGCGTCATGGATCGCGACGAGGATCGCACGAACATCGTCTGGGGATTTAACCAACGCACAGATGCTCTGCTGGGTTGTGGGTACTGCGGTGAACCCCATGTTCTGCACGAGTCCGAGTACGGCAGAGTCGCCTGATTGGAGCATCACCGTGAGATGGTCGGCGTGTGCTTCGGTGAGGTGCGCCGGTGAGCCGATGGCTACGATGCGCCCCTTTGAGATGATCGCCACGGTGTCGGCAAGGTGTTCGGCCTCCTCCATGTGGTGCGTGGTGAGGAAGACGGTTTTCCCGCGTTGCTTTAAGCCCTTGATGACGTGCCAGACCTCGCGCCGGGCGTGGGGGTCAAGGCCGGTGGTGGGCTCGTCCAGAAACAGCACATCGGGATTGTTGACGAGTGCCGTCGCGATGCCGACGCGCTGCTTCAGACCTCCGGAAAGGTGCTGGAACTGGGCGTCGGCCTTGCTGCTCAGGTCGGTGAGATCCATGAGCGCACTGATGTCGGCCAGGCGTCCGGTTAGTCCGAATAACTGCATGAAGTAACGTAGGGTCTCACGGACGGTGAGCCTATCGAACGAGGCGAACCCCTGCGGCAACACACCGATCCGGCGGACGATATCGAGCTTGCGCGTCGACACATCCATTCCCAGTACGGTGACGTTGCCCGACGTCGGCCTGCGGATGGTTTCGATGATCTCGGCTGTCGTGGTCTTTCCTGCACCGTTCGGACCAAGGAACGCGAACACTTCTCCGGTGTTGACGGTAAAGGAGACGTCGTTGACCACCGGCAACTCGCCGTAGCGCTTGCAGAGGTGGTCGACAATGATGGCGTGCTGTGAATTCGGCATGAAAGAGGAAGCGGGCTTATTTGAGCCGGGTCAGCTCTTCGGCGACGGCATGGACGGCAACTTCAATGTCCGTTTCGGTGTGGTTGTTCGTGATGAAGAAGCGCAGGCGGGTGGCGTGTTCGGGAACGGCGGGGTGCAGGATGGGCTGTATGTTGATGCCGCGATTTATCAGGGCTTGGCAGAGCAGCAGACACTTGGTGGAATTGCCGATGATGACCGGAATGATTGGAGTACCGCCGGAAAGCCCAGTATCGAGGCCGCGCTGACGCGCGCGCCGGATAAAGAGAGCCGACAGTTCACGTAACCTGGCCACCCGCAGTGGTTCGTCTCGCAGGAGCGTCAGCGCCGCTAGGGCGGCGGCGGCGTTTGGAGGGGACATGCCAACGCTATAAACAAATCCGGGTGCGGTGTACTTCAGGTAGTCGATGAGGTCGGTGGAACCCGCGATGTAACCACCGCAACTGGCAAGGGACTTGGAAAGCGTGCCCATCCATAGTTCGACGTCGGCGCGATCAATGCCAGCGTGCTCACCAATGCCGCGGCCCGATACCCCCATAGTCCCCAAAGAATGCGCCTCATCGACCATGAGCATCGCCCCGTGCTTCTTTTTGACAGCGACGAACGCAGCGAGGTCGGGGAAGTCGCCGTCCATGCTGTAGACGCCTTCGATGGCAACGAGCACGCGCCGAAAGTTGTGACGGATTGCGGAGAGGAGTGTGTCGAGCGCTCGCCAGTCGTTGTGGGGAAAGCTACGGGCCGTGGCGCCAGAGAGCTTTGCGCCCTGCAGGATCGAATTGTGGGCGAGGTTGTCGTGGATGAACAGATCGCCGGGATGGAGCAGGTGTCCGATCGTTGTAACATTTGTCGCGTGGCCGGACACGAGGACGAGGGAGGCTGGCGTGCCGAGAAATCTCGCCAACGCATTTTCGAGTTCACGATGAACCTGCATTTCGCCGGATACCAGCCGGCTCGCCCCGGCACAGGTACCGTAGCGATCGATGGCAGCTTTTGTAGCCGCGATGACGGCCGGGTGGTGTGACATTCCAAGATAGTCGTAAATGCAGAAGTTGGTCAGCACGCGGCCGTCGATGTGCGAAAGACTGCGGGGTCCTGCGACGAGCGATTCGTCGCCCTGATCGACGCGGAAATACGGATTGGTCCCGGCCACGGCCAGCAGCTGGCCCTTGAGCCGCTTAAGTTCGAGATACTCTGGAAATAGTGCAACGTCGAAGTATTGGGCGGGGATTTCTGTCTCGGAGGGTGGCACCGTGGGCGGCGGTGGCGCTATCAGGTGCTTCTGCACGGCTTCGGCAAGGTCGCCGAGGGTGACCGCCCGGTTGTAGACGCCGTCTGGCAGGTGCCGGCCGAAACTCTTGTCAAGGGCAGTAACCAACTCGACACGCTGGAGTGAGTCTAGCCCCAGTGCGGAGATCGGTGCTTCAGGCGAGAGGTCCGCCGAGCAGGCTGCCGCGATGGCCCGAGCGTGTTGTAAAACAGCGGCGACTGCGGCGGACTGCGTGTGGAACAGCTCCGAAGTGGGCGTTCCACTGCCGCGGTGGATGGTGCTTGCGAGCGCTGGAAGCCGGGCGAGTGGCCTGAGCTGATCAGCGAGAAACGCAGCTTGAGTTGACTGCCGCTGGGCCTTACCGCTTGTGGTTCTGGCCATGGTGCCGAGGCGAATCAGAACGACGGAATCGAGCGCGAGGCCGTGTGTTTCGAGCACGGCGGCACGCGCGGACGTCAGTACTGTGGTCAAGTCGCCAGCAGCGCCCCCGTCAAGCTCGACCTCATGGACGAGAACGAGGTGCTGAATGCCTTTTTCGAGAACCGCGAATGCGGCGCCGAGGCCTGACTGGAGCAACGGGTGGCTCGCGCGGGCGGTTGCTTCAATGTCCGACGGTTGGTGATTGAGGCCGCGGACGATGATAAGGTCGTCGAGCCTGCCGGTTATATAGAGCTGGTGGTCGTGGATAAAGCCGACGTCGCCGGTGCGAAGAAAGGGACAATCGCCGGACCCGCTAAGTCGCTGGCGAAAAGTCGCCGCCGTGCGGCCGGGCTCTTGCCAGTAACCTTGAGCCACGGAATCGCCCGCGACCCAGACTTCGCCAACGCGGTTTGGCGCGGCCGGTGCGAGTGTTTTTGGATCGACAATTTCGACGCGCAGCAAGCCGACGGGGGCACCGCAGCCGACGAGGAGGCGTGCGTGCGCGGGTAGATGCCCGCCAGCCGCAGCGTCTGGCATCGGCTCGACGCGGTTCTGCGCCAGGGCCTCGATGTGAAAGGCTTGCACGGCAGCGCCAGCACGGTGCCTGGGCCCGGCCACCATGAGCGTCGCCTCGGCAAGGCCGTAGCACGGATAAAATGAGTCGGGGCTGAAACCGCAACGACCGAAATAAGCGGCGAAGCGGGCGAGAGTCGCTGCTTGGACCGGCTCTGCGCCGACGAAGGCTAAAGACCAGGCAGACAGGTCCAACGTTGCGCATTGTTCGGGGGTGATTTTTCGGACGCAGTGGTCATAGGCGAAGTTGGGTCCACCGGAGATGGTTGCACGGGACGTGCTAATGGCGTTAAGCCACAGGAAAGGATTCTGTAGGAACAGGGTGGGCGACATGACGACGCTGGGAACGCCGCTGAAAACCGGGACCAAGACGCCGCCGATAAGGCCCATGTCATGAAAGGCGGGCAGCCAGAACACACTGGCAGAATCGCTCCGAACCTCAAAGGCTTGGGCGATGGCACGGGTGTTTGCCATGAGGTTTGCGTGGCTGAGCATGACGCCCTTGGGCTGGCGCGTGGAGCCGGACGTGTACTGGACCATCGCCAGTGCGTCGGGAGTGGGATCATACCAGCACCATTCGGCAGCGAAGGTTTCCGATACCTCGTCGGTGGCCATCCATCTTAGCGCAGCATTGCGGCCAGCCATTGAGTTAAACTGCGAGATTGCGGCGGCCGTGCTGAGCGCAACAGATGCGCCCGCGTCGGCCACGATGGCGTGGAACTGATCGAGCGTTCTGCGGCGCGGCTGGCTGACGGGCACTACGACACAGCCCGCGTAAAGCGCACCGAAATACGCGGCGATAAACTCGAGCCCGCTCGGAAAGGCGAGGACGACCCTCTGGCCCACCAGCCCCATGCCTTGCAGTGATGCTGCGATCGCGCGTGCGCGGCGATCGAGTTGTGCATACGTGACTGTGGTCTGAAGCGATTGGGTGTCGACCATCTGTGTGAAGGCCACATCGGCAGGGCGTTGTTCGCTGAGTTGTCTGAGACGACGGACCAGGTTGCTCTGATCCGACCGAGTGTTGAGGCCAGCACTGCTTGTCCGTGGGAGTGCGGTCAAATGCTCGCACCTACTGGAGACCGTGATCGTGGGCGTCTGGCGTGCTTATCAGCTTCAACCGTTGGCCGCGCGAAATAGAGACGCATTGAGTAGGTCATTGCACATCGCACAGCGATCATTTCTACCCATTTGGTAAGCCACTGTGGGCGTTGAGCTTCCGGGGGAGGCTGTCAACAAGCCAGATACGCCTACCACTTGTGCCGGTAACGTTGATGCAGGCCAGCCCTACAGACGGTGCCGGACACGCCACGTCTGGCTGAGCATACGATTGCGAACTCCGAAGTCAATACAACTGTCGGGTTGGAGTCGCAAAATGAGTCTATTTTCGCGAAGCCGGCTGAATGGAGCCCGCCCAGCGGTCCCATTCAGGCAACCCGTAGCGGTCGGCGGGGCCGCCACCTCCTTCGATATGAACAATCGCGTTGGGATACATCAGGACGACGACGCATGAGCTCTACGTCCGTTGGTGCGGCATTAGACGAAAAGCATCATTCGGCGCGTGGGCAGTTGAAGTCTGGGCAACCCGTCAGAATCCTTCAGCGGCTTTACTGTCCGGACCCCTATGTTGACGTCACTTGCTCATAGAGCCTTCGGCAAAGGGCCTTCCCGCCGAATTCGGGTCCAGCCATAAGTGGAACTCCTCGGTAGTTTTTCAGGCCACAAAGGCTCGGCGAAGCCGGGCAGGAGATGGCCATGAGGAAATCGAAATTTTCAGATGAATAGATCGCATTCGTGCTCAGGCAGGCGGAGTCTGGGACGCCGCCGGAGGAGATTTATCGGAAATTGGGTATCACCCTGGCGATTCACTGGGGGACGCGCGGCAGAAGCTGGAAGCATGGCGTATGGAATACAGTTAGGTTCGACCTCACAGCTCGCTGGGCAACCTTGCTGCCAGCGAGTTCGTTCGTGGCAGCCAAGGGACCTTGGCCTCAGCGGCGAACTGCGAGATTCTCGCTTTGACTGGTACCAAGATGGGGGCAGGCTCACAGTTGACCCGACTCTCGTAGCGACTGGTGGAGGAAATGGGAGGAGATCAATGCGTTGCCGGATTTACGCCTTGCCAATGGCGGCAGCCAACGCCACATCGCGCGACCCACAAAAGTACCAATCCTTTTAACGCAGCTTTCCACTCTCAAAACTTGCCTTGCCAGCTAAGGCCGACAAAACCCAGGTGGAATGGGGACGGACTGCAACGGTGTGGAACCGCAAGCGCTGTGCCGTTTGCATGTGCATTCCGATAGTTTGCGCCGAGTACCATGGCAAAACGAGCTATAACCGGCACAAGCGATTGAAAACCATCATTTTTTTCCTGCAACAACTGGGCCGTGAGGGGCACGATCCCCCAACCTCCTCGGTGTAAGCGAGGCGCTCTAGCCAATTGAGCTAACGGCCCGTGAGCAGCCCACTATATCAAAGACCGGCAATATGGGTATGCTTTCGATCGCCACGCCCCTGTGGCGAAACGGCAGACGCAGCGGACTTAAAATCCGCAGACCCAAAAGGTCGTGTGGGTTCAACTCCCATCGGGGGCAATCGAGTACGCCGGAGGGGGAACTTTTACCGGCGGGCCGGTAAACTGAAGGGCATGAAATCGTATGCAAAGCTGATCGCGGAAATGAAGGAAATCGCTCTCATCGGCTCCATCGGCGCGGTCTTGGGGTACGACGAAAGGACTGCTCTCCCGCCCAAGGGGACGGAGCACAGGTCGAACCAGTCGGCCTTCATCGCGAAGATGGTGCATGAGAAGTTCACCACCAAGGCCGTCGGCGAATTGCTGAAGGAAGCGGCGGAAGAGACCAAGGCACTACCCGCCGACAGCACCGAAGCAACCAACGTCAGGCAGTTGAAAAAGCGATACGACCGGAGCACCAAACTACCAACGGCGCTTGTGGAAGCGCTCAGCAAGGCGATTGTGATTGGTGAGGCAGCGTGGGCCGGGGCACGTAAGTCAGATGACTTTGAGGCCTTCGCTCCCTACCTCAACACCATGCTCGACTTGAAGAAGCAGGAAATCGAGTGTTACGGCTATACGACCGAGCCGTACGATGCGCTACTGGAGGATTACGAGCCCGGTATGACCGCAGCCGAACTGCGGAACGTGTTTGAGGGGCTCCGTGGGCCCCTGGTGGAACTGATCGGGCGCATCACCTCCAGCGGCAAGGTTGCCCCGCTGGAGATTCTGGAACGGAACTACCCTGCCGAGTTGCAGACGAACTTCTGCAAGATTGCCGCGGCTGCCGTTGGGTTCGATTTCGAAGCCGGCCGACTGGATATCAGTGTTCACCCGTTCTGCTCGGGCGTTGGGCCCGGCGATACGCGGATGACGACGCGCTATGACGTCAACTATTTCGGGGACGCGTTCTTCGGCACGCTGCACGAAAGCGGACACGCTTTATACGACCAGGGGCTGCCGGACGAGCATTTTGGGACACCCTGCGGCGAGGCCGTGTCGCTGGGAATTCACGAAAGCCAGAGCCGTATGTGGGAAAATCTGGTGGGACGAAGCGAATCGTTCTGGAAGTTCATGCTGCCCAAGGCGCGTGAAGTTTTTGGCAGCACCTTGACGGGCGTTTCTGACGCGCAGTGGCTTTGGGCTGTCAATGACGTTCGCCCAAGTCACATCCGCGTGGAGGCGGATGAGGCGACCTACAACCTGCACGTGTTGCTGCGGTTTGAGATGGAAACGGCGATTCTCTCCGGCCAAATGGCCATCAAGGATCTGCCGGGCGAGTGGAACAGCCGCATGGCAAAATATCTTGGCCTGAAGGTTCCGGATAATGCCCGCGGTTGCCTGCAGGATGTGCACTGGTCGGCCGGGCTGATGGGGTACTTCCCGACTTACACCCTCGGCAATCTCTACGCGGCTCAGTTTTTTGTGCAAGCGCGGAAGGACCTCGGTGATCTGGATGCGATGTTTGCCAGAGGCGAGTTCGCGCCGCTGCTGGGGTGGCTGCGGAAAAATATTCACGGCCACGGCCAGCGGTTTACGGCCAAGGAACTGGTGCAGAGAATCACGGGCAAGCCGCTGTCACATGATGCGCTGATGACGCACTTGTCGGCCAAGGCCAAGCAGTTTTATGGTGTGTGATCGGTACTAAAACAACGTCCATCAAAATGCGGTACTGGCCAAGCGGACCAGCGGCCCTGCACCGATGAGCCCCGCCAGCAGTACGGCGGCACAGACGACCACCAGTGCCGCAGTGATCGGGTCAACGCGCGGGCGGTTCTCGCCAGTCTGCCCGCCAGCGTTACCGGCAGCGTTTTCAAAGTACATCGCCCGGATGACGTTCAGATAAAACACGGCCGCGACAAGCGTATTAAGAATGATGGCGCCCTGAACGATCGTCAGGAAGACGACTCTTCCACCCCCAACCGCGCCGACTTTGCCTAGTGCCACCAAAAGCACGGTTTTGCCGACCACACCAACCGCTGGCGGTAGTCCAATGAGGCTGACCATGGCCAAGGCCAGTGATCCGGCAACCCATGCATGCCGGGAGGCAAGGCCCGACACGCCGGACCCCGCATGTCCAGCGCGAATCAAGCCACCACTACCAGACCTTTCAACCGCCGCGGCCACGGCGAACGCCGCGAGTGCTGCCGGCAGATAGCTCACCAATATGACCAGCACCGCGCCACCGACTGCGGGGCGCTGAGCCGGAGTAACCAACACCCACGCACTTAGTCCAGCCACGAGATAGCCCGATTGGGCCACAGACGAATACCCGAGCATTCTTCGGAGGCTTGTCTGCCGCAGTGCGCCGAGGTTGCCGAAGGTCATGGTTACAACACTGACGGCGGCCAGAGCAATCGCCAGAGGTTCGGCTGACACACCGCCCGGCATCTGTCCGACAGCGATTCCCAGCCATCGAACCGCCAGGACGATCACCACTCCTTTGCTCAGCATCGACAGCATTGCCGCCGCGCTTGCATCGCCGCCTTCCATGACATCAGGCGCCCAAGTGTGAAAAGGAACCGCCGCAAGTTTGAATGCGAACCCGACGCAGACCAGTAGCAGGGCCGTTACAGCGATTCCGCCGGGGTGCCACGTGCCCGACAAGCTTCGCGCAATCTCCGGCAGTTCCAAACTGCCTGCTGCGCCGGACGCAAGTGCGAAGCCGAGGACCATCACCGCTACCGCGGCTGAGCCAAGGATCGCCAGTTTTAGCCCTGCCTCGTTACCTCGACGGCCCGACCCCACCGCCGCCAGCACATAGCCGGAGAGCGCTGACGTCTCCAGCGCCAGCATCGCCAGTAGCAGGTTTCCCGTGGAAGCCGAGAGAGAGAATCCGGCCATCGCGCCCAGCAAAAGCGTCCACCGGGGAATACTGATCGGCCGAGGTGGTGCGGCCGCTTCCATCACAACCAACCCCAGGCCGGACATCAGCAGTGACGCCTTCCAGAACCGGGACAGACCGTCGCTGAGGATCATTCCGCCACAAAATGTGCTGTGGGGGGTGGGGAAAGTCGTGGCGGCCAGCACGCACAGCGCAATCAAAATGGTCACAGCGACGACCCACGCCGGCCAGCGTCGAGGCAGCGATTGCGCCATCGTCGCACCCACCAGCAAGGCAACCACACCCGCCGTCAAAGTCAGTTCCACGCCCAGCGCGCCGAAGTCCGCCGAGTTCAGGCCCACTGGCAGGAGCGTTCCTGCTGCGCTCACGGATGCCCCCCCGCCCCGGCCCCGCCCGCACCGATTGCGGCCACCTTTCCAAGGCTGATAATGGCCTGCACCGTCGGCCCCGTCAGCCACAACAGTGCCACGGATGGCACCACACCCAGTAGGAGGCACCCGAGCACCAGCGGCACCAGAACCGCCTGCTCGCGCAGAGATAAGTCGCGTACGCCTTCGCCCTCGGGTTTGGGCGTGCCAAAGAAAATCTGCTGCAACGCCTTCAGTGTGTAGGCCGCGCCTATCAGTGTGCCGAGACAGGCAAGCCCGGCCGGACCCCACCACCACCCACCCTCGACAGCCGCCACTTTTACCAGCCCGATCAGCACCATCAACTCGGCAACAAAGTTACAGAGTCCGGGCAGGCCCATGTTTGCAAAGGCCACCGTCGCGCCCAGACCGAAGAAAAACGGCATGGTCGTGGCTATCCCGCCCAGTCGCGAAAGTTCCCTGTGGCCGATGCGGTCTTGGACGACACCGGCCACGAAGAACATGGCCGCACTGGTCAGGCCGTGCGCGATCATCATGAAAACCGCGCCCGACCAGCCCCACACCGTCATCGATCCCAGCCCCATAAGGACAAAACCCATGTGGTTGATGCTGCTGAAGGCCACAAGCCGTTTCAGGTCACGCTGGCCCCACGCGCACATTGCCGCCCACACGGCAGAAATGGCCCCAATGCCCACAAGCCAGAACGACATCGACGCCGCAGCCTGCGGAAACAGCGCCATCGCCACGCGTATCAGGCCGTAGCCGCCGGTCTTCAACACCACGCCCGCCAGCAGCATCGAGACTGCCGTCGGAGCCTCCGTGTGAGCGTCGGCAAGCCACGTGTGTACGGGCACCGCCGGCAGCTTCACGAGGAATGCCACGGTGAGGAGCACAAACACCGCCAAAGCCCATCCGGATACGGCCGACTCGCGCAAAGCCGCCCCTGCCGGTCCGGCCAGCGCAATCAGGTCAAAACTGCCGGTGCGCTGGTAGATCAAGACCAGTCCCGCCAGTAATCCGGCCGAGCCGAGCAGCGTGTAGATGAAAAACTTTATCGCCGCCTTTTGCCGACCTTCGCCGCCCCAAAGTCCGATGAGCAGGTACATCGGTACCAGAGACACCTCGAACAAGATGAAAAACAGCAGCAGGTCCAGCGAGACGAACGTGCCCAGCAGCCCGGCCTCCATCGCCAGCATGAGGGCCCAATACCCCCGTACTTTCTCCTTGATCTTCCAACTCGCCAGGCCGGCGAGGGTGAACAGAAACGCCGTGAGCACCACCAACGGCACCGATAATCCGTCAACGCCGAGCCGTAGCCACACGCCCCAGCCGGTCATCCACTCCCGGGCATAAGTCATCTGAATCAGTCCGCCGGGCTGGTACGTGGCACCAGTGCCATTGGAACCGTCGGCGTCGTACAAGGCGGCGACGGTCAGCGCTAGTCCGAGCACCAGTCCCATGAAGGCAATGCCAACGATGCGGGTGGCCCGCGCTGGCAGCGGGGCGATCACAAGCACGACGCTTCCCACCAACGGTGCAGCGAGAAGTGCTGGCAATATCAACTGATTGGCAGCCATCAGTGCCTCCCTCCGCCATTAACCAACCACCATGCAGTGAAGACCAAGCCAGCCAGGACGATGATGCCCGCCACTGCGGCCATCAGGTACAGGCGTACTTTCCCGCGGCCCGGGCTCATCACCCCGTTGCCGGCCTGCCATACGGTTGCCGCCACTTCGTCGGCTGCGGCGTCGACCAGCTGCGCATCCAACGCCGCTACGAACGTCGCCGCCAACGCCCACCCAGCAGCCACTGTCCGTGCTAGGCCATCCACCACTACGCGATCGATCCATGCGATCACGCCAGCAACGGGCTCGGCGAATTGCCGGCCCAACTGACTGACAGCTGAACCGATACTCAGCCCTGACGACATCAACCGTGTCATTGCGCCGCGCCGCGATCGATGCAGTTCGTACTTCGCCAGCATCACCCCTGCCAGGGAGCCGATCAGCCAGCCGTAGGCGGTCTTGCTGTGCACCCAACTGTGCCCGCGATCCATCGCGGCCGATGTTCTGGACGCGCTGGCCGGGCGGGCGAGGGTTGAAGCAGGCAAGTCGACATCGTCCAGATCGGCGGTCTGCATGTTTGGACGATCCGGCAACGGCCACGTTCGGTCAAATGCGGGCCAGATGGGAGGCTTGGCCGCAGCAGAATCCGCCACGCGCCTCGCTTCGAAAGCGGCCCCACCGTCTCGTGCGACGGCCATTTCCTGCTGCCCCCTCTCGATCAGGCCGCGCACGGGCGCACTGGAATACCCGACTGCCCACGCCATCACAGCCAGCATGGCCAGCGGGATGGCCATGGTCGAATGCTCACGTGGCTCGGCGGCAGGGTCGTCGCGCCACCGGTAGTTACCAGCAAACACCAGCCACCACATTCGCGCCAGATACGCCGGCGTCAGATAGACCCCCACGATGCCAGCAGCAGTCACACCCAGCGACAACCATCGCGATAGCCCGATTCCGTGCGAACCGCGCGCGATCCATTGTGCCGCCACTCCGTCCAAGATGGCTTCTTTGATCCCGCTGCCCGAGCCACCGATCCAGGGTACACCGGCCAGAACACACACTGCCAGGCCGGCGAACACACCGGTCGCTGGCAGCTTCTTCACCAAACCGCCAAGGTGCCGCAGGTCCTGCTGGTGCCCGACAGTGGCAATAACCGCTCCTGCAGCCAAGAACAGCCCAGCTTTTGCAAAGGCATGCAAGAACAACATTAGCAACCCGCCCGCCCACGCCCCCGAGCCGAGTGCGAGCATCATCAACCCGAGTTGTGAAACAGTGCTGTAGGCCAGTACCCGCTTCAAGTTGGTCTGCGTCAGAGCAGCGATCCCACCCACGAGTAATGAACAGGCGCCAATGACCGCCACCACCTGCAACACCGTGGCGTCCAGTAGCGGATAGCAGCGGGCGATCATGTAAACACCGGCCGCCACCATCGTGGCTGCGTGCAGCAGCGCACTGGCAGGCGTCGGCCCTTCCATCGCATCTATCAGCCACTGACTGAGGGGTATTTGTGCACTCTTACCCACCGCCCCAGCGACCAGTGCCAGCCCGATCACCGTGCCGAGCGTGCCAGCCGGAAGCCCCGACTTCCAGAGGTCCGTCAGCTGGGTTGTGCCGCAGAGACAGAAAACCATCGCCACCGCCAGCAGCAGGCCGCAATCCCCCAGCCGATTCAGAATTACCGCTTGAAAGCTGGCCCACTGCGCCGCCTTTCGCTCGTACCAATAGCTGATCAGGAAGTAGGAGCAGACACCCATCAGTTCGAACATCAACATGTATTGCCACAGGCTCCCGCTGATCAGTAGGCCGATCATTGCAGCCGTGAATAAGTTGAGTACACCAAAGAAGCGGTACGACCTCTCCGCCGCCATTTGATTGCGGATGTAACCGATTGAAAAAATGTGAACCAACGTCGACACCAGACTCACCAGAACAGCCATCGCCACTGACAAAGAGTCCAAGTACATCGACGCCTCAAGGCCCCCGCCGCTGCCGGATGGCGAGATGAATGTCCCGGTCATGGAAATGGGCATGCTGTCCGGCCCCCAAGGGCGACCATCGGTCGTGCCGCCACCCAGCCAACGCATCAGACCCACCAGACACAGCGTGAACGCCGTTGCGCACGCCAGACTTGCCACCGTTCCGCCCAGCGGCATTCCAAACCTTCTGCCGAGACCCAGCAGGATCAGCCCGCTCCCGGCCAGGACCGCCATCGCAATCAGAATGAGGTTCAGGGGTGCTGGCATGGATGAAGTTAGTCAAACAGTTCGGCGGCCGAGTCGGCATCGGCGGTTCCGCTGGCACGGTAGTAGGACAGAAACAGCGCCAGTGCCACCGCCGCCTCCGCTGCCGCCAGCACGATAATCATCAGGATAAACGCTTCCAACGCCGCACGCTGGCTGCTGCCCGGCGGTTGTGCGGCGGCAAACCCTGCCAGCACCACTGTTGAACTACTCAGCATCAGCTCGATGCCCAACAGCATGCCGACGACTGTGCGCCGCGTCATCGTGACTGCCAGCCCGATAGCCATCAGCACGCACCCACCCAAGATGCAGTAAGCGATCGCGCTCATGGCTTCACCGCCTCAGTCATCGCCAACTCCGGCGGACGCACCATCGCGGCGGCACCCACCATGGCCAGCACCAGCAGCAGACTCGTCCATTCAAACACCACCACGCCTGGCCCCATCAACCACTGCCCTAGCGGTAAAATCGCAGAATCCACTTCCGTAGCTGTCTGTGCAGGTACATCCGCGTTGTCTGCTCTCAGTTCGGCCGTCCCAGCGATCAAAGCGACGGCCACAACCAGAGCCAAAACCGTCGCACCAGCCCAAATCACCGGCCCCACTCGCTTCACCTTGCCCACGGCTGGATTGACCTGTGTGGTCAGCATGATCCCGAATACCACCAGCACCAGTGTTCCGCCGGAATAAATCAGTAGTTGCATACCCGCCAAGAACTGCAATCCCGTCGCCAGCAGCAAGCCCGCTATTCCCACCAGCGCCACGAATAGCCAGACCGCCGCCCGTACCAGTCGCCCGGCCAGCAGCACGCCAAGGCCGCCTATGAGGGTGATCACGATCGCAACCAATACAGAAGGGTTTCCCATCAGGCTACCCCCGCTCCTTCGCTAATCGCTGCGGCCTCGCTCAACCGCTGCGAAGCTCGCCGCCCTGTAAGCTTTGCCCAGCACACCCAGCCGAACACAATCGCACCGGCAAAGAGCCACACCGCGCACAACACCGCCTCGACACCGCGCTGGGCCAAACCATGACGCGGAATCACCGCTTGCCATACGGCCTGCAACACCAGCAGCGTAACGCTAAGCGGCAGCATCACCTTCAGGCAGACATACAGCACCTGATCGATCCTTGGCCGTGGCAAAGACCATCGCACCCACATTTGCACCACAACCAACAGAATGATCTTGACAGCAAAAATCCCCACTTGGGCAATGGCTGCTGTCAAGCCCGTCAATCGCGAAGCCAGCCCCAACGGGTCATCCCAACCACCGAGGAACAGCGACACCATCACTGCCGATACAGCCCACATGCCCAGATATTCAGCGAAGTAGAAAAAACTGAACCGAATCCCTGAATACTCCGTGTGGTAGCCACCCACCAGTTCGCTATCCGCTTCAGGGAGATCAAACGGTGCCCGCTTGTTGCTGGCCAGACTGGCGACGAAGTACATCGCGAATGCCCCGGTCGCCCACGGGCTGGCACAAACCGTCCAGTTCCACAGCCCGCCCGATTGCCGCGTCGAGGCCTCAGTCAGGTCGACCGTCCCCAACCACAACAATGCCACCAGCACACTAAGGCCCAGCGGCAGTTCGTAGCTGATCATCTGACAAGCCTCACGCATCGCCCCGTAAACCGACCACTTGTTGTTGCTGCCCCAGCCGGCCAGCAGCACACCCATCACCTCCACTGCAAGTACCGCCGGGATCCACACGGCCCCGGTATGCATGGCCCTCAACAGGCTCCCGCCAGCAAAGGGCACTACCGCCCCCAGTGCCACAAACACCGGAACGAACGCAAGATAAGGGGCCAGGCGAAACAACCACCGATCGGCCTGAGCAGGGCACAGGTCTTCTTTACCCATCAACTTGATGCCGTCCGCAAGACTTTGCAGCAGTCCGTGTGGTCCAACCCGATTTGGGCCCAAGCGGCTTTGCAGAAACGCAGCCAGCCGACGCTCAACGTAAATAGCCCCCAGCGCCCATCCCCCGGCCAGTGGCAACACGACCGCCATGACCAGGATCGCCGTCCGGCCGACGGGCGGCAACCTCTCCCATTGCTGTAAAATCAACTCGATTCCGGGCACTTTGCCATTGCTTCTAGCGTCATCGTCCCCCGGCCGCAAGCCGACGGGCCGTCGCGCGCCTAGTCTATCTGTCGGACGGCCAAACGTCCGATAATCACCGTATGCGACTTCATCTCACCGCAATGCTTCTCACCGGCCTGTTCGCGGCCAACACCTTCGGCCAGGCGTCCACTGAACCGGCGAAGCGGCCAGCGGCCCACGCCGCTGAGGTTGTCTCCAATCCGCCGGAAGCACGGGTCGTCCACCCCATGGAGTTGCAGATCGCTTTGGAGCGGGCAGGCTTCAGCCCCGGCCTCATCGATGGCAAGCCGGGGGCGAAGACAGTCGCCGCTTTACGGCAATGGTCAGTCACCACCGGCAATATCGACCCGGCCGCCACCCACGGACTGACAGTTGAACAATTGCCGGGTCTGGATATTCCCGACGGCCCCACCACCCGCTACATCGTTCGCACCGACGACCTGCAGAGCGTTACCGGCCCGCCACTGACCGATTGGAACGAAAAAGCACGCCTGCCCCGGCTCGGTTACTTCACCCTTGGGGACGCGCTCGCCGAGAAATTCCACACCAAGGTCGACACGCTTATCGCCCTCAATCCCGGCGTGTCCATCGATAACATCTCGGCCGGCACCAGCATCGTCGTACCCAATGTGTCCGAACTGCCCCCCTTTCCGCGCCCGGCCAAGCTCTTGGTGAATCTGGAAAACAAGCAAATTCGCCTGCTGGACGAGTCAGGAAAGACCATTGGCCTGATCAACTGCTCAATCGCCAAGGACAAGGAAAAACGCCCCAGCGGCTCGGCCACCGTCATCAGCTCGGCCACCAACCCCAACTACACGTTCGACCCCGCCGTCTGGCCAGATGTCCATAACGTCACCCGCAAACTAACCATTAATCCCGGCCCGCGCAACCCCGTTGGTATGGCTTGGGTCGGTCTCAGCCTGCCCGGCTACGGCATGCACGGCACGCCGCGGCCTGCCGACATCGGCAAAACGGGCAGCCACGGCTGTTTCCGGCTGGCAAATTGGGACGCCATCAGACTCGCCAAAGCAATACGAATCGGCCTGACTGTTGAGTTTGAATAATAGCAACCCGGCCTACCTAGACGGCTGTGCCACGACTGACGGTGCCGCCCGGCCGTGGCGCATCCCGGGGTCGAGCGTAATCATCGCTACGCCAATGACTGCGGCGACGGCAGCTATCCAGGCCATTGGCCCCAGACGCACACCGTAACGCCACCGCAACACTGGCAAGATCCACAATGGACTGGTGCTGACAATGGCGCTGACAGGGCCTGAGTCCCCCAGCCCGAGAGCCACCATTAGACACAGCACACCGCCAACGGGGCCCACCACAGTGCCAATCAGAATATTGGTGGCCACAGTTTTGTCTTTCATCACTGCGAAAATTCGTCGTCCTGAACCGCGCGCCAAGGGCCATGCCCACAGGGCCACACACCCAGCAGATAGCCGAATGAGCGTCGCCAACAGTGGATCTGGGTGTGCATGTGCCGTCCCGACAGCGATTTCCGTAGCTTGTCGACCCGTCACCATGCTGCCGGCGGTGGTGCAGGCCGCACCGATAGTGAGCATGACTCCCCACACGGATGCCTTCGGCTCGAGGCTGTGGTCAAGCCCCGGCCGGCTGCCAATCCTCCCTGCCACCACAACCGCAGTGCTTGTAGCGATCAATACCAGCCCAAACCCTAGGACTCCCACCCATCCCGGCACCCCCTGACCGACCCACCAGGCCAATCCGGCCGTCAGGACAGGCACAAGGGAGCAGTTGATCTGCACATTCATCCGCGGGCCGACAAGTACCATCGACTCGAAGTTCATCAGGTCGCCAATGGCCATCCCCAGCAACCCGGACACTCCAAACCAACCTGCTTGCGCCAGCGTGGGCACCGACCCGGGGACCAGACCACACGCTCGAACCGCTATCACGATCAAACTCATGATGACGACGGCAAAGATGATTCGTAGCAGGTTGACCGGAAACGACCCGACCCGCTGACCGGCTGAGGCAAAAAAGATCGGACCGATCGCCCAGAAAAGGCTTGTCGATCCTGCAAATAGGGCGGCCGTCAGCATTCGGTCGCGATGTTAGCCGATGAGCAACATTGTGCCGAACATCACAAGCCAGACCACGTCGAGAAAGTGCCAGTACATCACGGCGTGTTTAATGCCGCCGTGCGACTCGTGATCGTACTCACTACGCAGACCTCGGACCGTCACAATCACCAACGCGACAATTCCACCCAGCACGTGGGCCGCGTGAACACAGATCAAAAAGATCACTGCTCCGAAAAGAAAGTTTCCCGGACGCCCGACGGTCATGGCCGCTGGCAGCGTGCTGGCCTGTCGCAGCACCTCGACCTGATCGCGCCACAAAACAAAAAGACAAGGCAGTTGCACCAGACAAAACAAGACCGCCAGCGCGAGGGTGGCGATAAGGTAGTTTTGCATCACCTTCAGCCGCTCCAGGCGCACGGCAACCAACGCCCGGTGCATCGTCACGCTTGCCGCTATCACCACCACCGTGCTGACCCAGAGCCCCCATGGCAGGCCAATCGCCCCCAAAGGCACCATGTCACGCCTCTGAAAGCGAATGAGCACATACGCGAGCATACCGCTCAGAAATAACATCACCAGCGACGCCAGAAACAGCCACATCCCAACCGTGGCGGTCTGTGGTGGCACTCGGAAACCGGGTTTACTTGCAGATGGCATGGACTCTGATGGTAGGCGGCAACCTGTTTGCAGAACCAAAAGGAAACCCCGCCGGGCTCCGGCGGGGTCAAGATTTCAACACATTCGAAACGCCAGACGTTTCACACGCCACCATGACCTATCTGGCGGGGGCGATCGCGCCCGGTACGTCGTAGTTCACGGCGTACTGGTGGGTATCAATCCAGGAAAAGGCAATAAACAGCATGATGAACGCCAGCGAAATCACCACGATCAGGGCATTGAACGGGCTATCCCAGCGAAGGTGCATGAAGTACATCAACACCAGCCCAGCCTTTAGCACGGCCACGCCAAGGGCCACGAAGATGTTGTAGTTGCCAAAGTCAATGGAGGTGACCCACACGGTCAGCACCGTCAAAACCATCAGCGCGCCAAAAACACCAAGCAACAGAGTAGGTGACGTGACATGATGACCCTTGTGATCATTCTCCGCCTGGGCGGGAGAAGCTGTAACTGAATGTGACATAAGCGTGTCCTGCAAAAAACTCTCTCAACCAACAACTGCCTTCCTCCGACCCGCCTCTAGTGGATCAAATACAGCAGTGGGAACAGGAAGATCCAGATCAAATCGACCAAGTGCCAGTACAGGCCGACGAGGTCCACCGGGGTGTAATATTCCGGACCAAACGTCCCACCGAGGCTCTTGAGGAACACCCAGCCGATCAGACCCATCCCCACGAGCACGTGCACGCCGTGAAGGCCTGTCATGAGGAAGTAAATCGAGAAAAACGTCGAGACCCGCTTTTGCTCTGTGAGGGTCAGATTGTCATGAACCATGACGCTATGGGCCGAAACGTGTGCCTCGGCTGCGCTGGCCGGGAGCATCGCTGGCGTAAGGCCAGCTGGATGGCTGAAATTCGGAACAATCTTGGCCGCATCACCCTGGCCGGCATTCGGGTCAATGTAAACCGGGCCGTCACCCACGACGGTGAGGTGCGGCTTGATGGCATCAGGAACAGGGGTAGCGGGCACCGCCGGGGCAGCCTCGGTCTTCATCCCCGCGGTCGATTCACCCTTTGCCGCAGGTTCGCCTTCCGAGCCTTCGTGTTCAGACATGAAGCTGTCAAGAACAACCTTCTCACCCGCGTAGGCAGCACTGAACTTGTTCACGCGGCCGGGGAACAGGTGGCTGTGGTACTTGTGTGTGTACTCGATGGTTTTGATGACCATAAAGCCCGCACCGCCGAGAATCGTCAGAAGCAACATGACCCTCAATAGAAACTGTTGACCCAACTGGGCTGCACGCACACCCCACGCCATCGACAGTGAACTGGCGATCAGAATGATCGTGTTGATGGCTCCCCATTTGCGGTCCAAGAACTGGTGGGCATAGGCGAACACCTCGGGGAAGTTGCTGCGGTAGATCGAATAGGCGCAAAACAGGCCGCCGAACATCAGCAGTTCGGTGCCGAGGAATACCCACATGCCCAGCTTGCCGGCCGTGTACTGCTGCTCGGCATCGTCGAAGTGGTGGGCCAGATGGGCAGGGTGGGCGGCATGGTCGCCGTGACCCCCATGCGGGTCTGTGGCAGTGTGAGTGGGGGAGATCGTGCTCATAAGGTCACTGGGTCCAAAGAACAAAAGTTATCAAGCAGACATCCAAACAACACTGAAGCGGGCAGAGCGGGGCGAACCAACCTTACGGGCGGGCACGAATCGGAGTCGGTGAGACGGACGGATCAAACTCCCATACGTTCTCGCCGGTCTCTTTCCACTGCGAGAAGTCGTACGGGTCGTTGCCAATGGGCTTGCCCACAAAGTTATCGTGCGGTGGCGGGGAGGGGATGTGCCACTCCAGACTGTTGCCACCCCACGGGTTGGCTGCAGCCTTCTTGCCCGAACGAAGCGAACTGATCCAGTGGCACAGCACCAGAATCAGGCCGCAGGCCGTCACGTACGCACCAATCGTGCTGATCTGGTGATAGATGTGAAACTGTTCCGGGTAGGTCGCATACCGACGGGGCATACCCAGCGAACCGGCAATGAACTGCACGAAGAACGTCAAGTTGAAACCGATGAACACGATGGTGGCGGCAATCACGCCGACCTTCTCGTTGTACATCTTGCCGAACATCTTCGGCCACCAGTGATAAACACCGGCGAGGAATGCGAACAGGGTCGAGCCGACCATCACGTAATGGAAGTGGGCAACGATGAAGTAGGTGTTGGTCAGGTGCACGTCAGTCGAGACGGCACCCAGAAACAGGCCCGTCAAACCGCCGAAAGTAAACAGCACGATGAAGTACAGGGCATAGACCATCGGCGTGGTCAGGCGGACGTCGCCCTTGTAGAGCGTGCTGACCCAGTTGAAGACTTTGATTGCCGAAGGAATAGCCACACTCATCGTCAACAGCGAGAAGATGGCATTCGCCATCGGGCTCTGGCCGCTGACGAACATGTGGTGACCCCAGACCAGGAACCCCAGCAGGGCGATGGCCACGGACGAGAAGCCAATGAACGTGTAGCCGAAGATGTGCTTCCGGCTGTGAACGGAGATGACGTCCGAAATGATCCCCATGGCGGGCAGGATCATGATGTACACGGCCGGGTGGCTGTAGAACCAAAAGAAGTGCTGATAGAGCACGGGGTCGCCGCCGAGTGCGGGGTCAAAGATACCCACACCCAGAATCTTCTCGGCCATAAGCAGCATGAGCGTGATGGCAAGAACCGGCGTCGCCAGAATCTGGATCAGTGCAGTGCCATAGATGGCCCACAAGAACAGCGGCATGCGGAACCACGTCATTCCAGGTGCCCGAAGCATGTGAATGCTGGCGATGAAGTTCACACCCGTCAGGATGCTGCTGAAGCCAAGAACGAACGCGCCCATCGTGGCCGGAACGACGCCAGCCGTACTCTTGCTCGTGCTGTAGGGGGTGTAAAACGTCCAGCCCGTATCCAAACCGCCCGGCAGAATCCAGCCGATGTGCAAGCCATCAAGCGCTGCTTGCCAGCCATTCCAAGTCGCGGCCGGAACCGACACGCGGACAACGCCGCCCAGCAGAATGAACGTAAAGAGAACTGCGCCCAAAACCCAGATCCAGAAGCTCAGCAGGTTCAGCCGGGGAAACGCCACGTCTTTCGCGCCCAGCATGAGCGGCAGGACCATGTTGCCCAGAATGGCAGGGATCGCCGGGATGATGAACAGGAAGACCATGATGGCCCCGTGCATCGTGAACATGTGGTTGTAAAACTCCCACGCCTGCGACGAGTTCTTGTTGAAGAACGGCGACGGGTCGAACAGCTCGGTGCGAAGGCCGATCGCGAACGTCCCGCCGAGCAAAAACGCGGAGAGAACACCAACCATGTACATCAGCCCGATGCGCTTGTGGTCGAGCGTCAGCGCCCATGAAAGGATGCTCGTCCCATGGTTCAAATAGTTATCGCCGGCCGGCGCGGGCTTACCGCCGCCGCCCCCCGGAACATAAACCTGACCTGCTGGAAGTGTGACTGACATAACAACTTGCTCCTGCCAATAATCTGTCTACTGCTGAACTGCCTGCTGCAAATCTCAACGACCTGAACCAAGCCCTCAAAACCCTAGTGGATGATCGGATCCAGCGGATTCAACTGCACCGGCACCGACGGGGGCATCTTCGGATTCAGGTCATCCGGGCTGCCCTTGTAGTTTTCACTGATCGACTTCATGTACGTGATGAGCGCGTCGATATCCCGGTCCTTGAGTTGGCCCAGATACGACGGCATCACGTTGTTGTAGCCCTTCACGATTTTTGCTGCCGGGTACAAAATCGACTCGCGAATGTAGTTCTCATCTGCAAGAACCGACGACCCATCCGCCAGCGGCTGCTGCGAGGCGAAGAGGTTCTTCCAAGTCGGTCCAGTACCCAACGAACCGTCCATGGAATGGCACTGCATGCATCCCGACTTCTTGTAGAAGTTCTCGCCAGCCTGCAGCGGGGTGAACTTCTTCGTCCAATCGGCCGCATCTGCCAGCCACTTCTTGTAATCTTCGGTGGTGTGGACGTAGACCTTGCCAATCATATTCGAGTGCAACTGGCCACAGTACAGATTGCAATAGAAATCGAGCGTCTCAGTCGTTGCCCCAGTACCGCGGATGAAGTTCGGCGTGAACCACATGCGATTGTAACGACCGGGCACCACGTACTTCTGGACACGAAACGCCGGGACGTACAGAGCGTGAATCACGTCGCTGCTCTGCAGAATGATCCGGACGGGACGGTTTGCCTCCACATGCAGGTTTTCGTCGGTCGCCCCGTTCGGGTAGGTAAACGTCCAGCCCCACGTCCGGGCCTGAGCCTGAATGTCATAGGTGTCCGGCGGGGCACCCATCATGTCCACAAAGCCCCTGAAGCCGTAGAAGAAAATCCCCAGCACCAGGATGGTCGGGATGATCGTCCAAGTCAGTTCCAGCGTTGTGCTGTGGCTCGTGCTCGGCTCGGGCATACGCCCGGCCGTGTGCCGGTAACGAATCACGAAGTAAACCATCAGCCCGAGAATCAGCACCGTGAAAAACACGGTGATCCAAAGGATGATGTTAAACAGCCAGTCAATGTCGCCTGCAAAGTTTGACCCGTTGCTCGGCAGCCAAAGCGAAGTGCGCCCCTCACCTAGCAGACTGAATATGCTGTTCGTCATGAGAGTCATCGCCACATCCGTCCCTTAAGAAACCTTGCCATTTACGTCACCCGTCACAGAAGCCTGAGCGGCCGCATTCAGGCGTGCCAGCCGCTGACCACGCAGTGCCAGCAAACCCACCGCCGATGCCAACAGCACCACCGTCGATACGCCAGCAACCCGCATGATGCCCATCGCCTTCGGCGAATACTTCCCGGTGGAAGCATCGAAATGCAGGCACACCATCAAAATCTCGTCCACAACCGACCCGATCTTCCCCTGAGATGCCTCAATCAGACTGAGACGCACGGTGGCCGGGTCATATGCCACACCAAACAGATAACGCGACACCTTGCCCTCTGGTGTAATCACCATCAGGGCCGCAGGGTGCGAATACTGCCCTAGCGAATCGATCCACTTGTAGTTGAAGCCCACCGCCCGGGTGATCTCTTCTATCGCCGACTTCTGCCCGGTCAGGAAGTGCCAGCCACTTTCGGCACCGGCACCCCCATTGGTCGCAAGGATGTACGTCCGCTTCTTGTCGGCCGCCAAAGACGACCCTTCAGTCGGGTCGATGCTCGCGAAAATGACCTGATAGTCCTCGCCAGCCCGCAGCTTCAAATCCTTTAAGGCGTTGACCGCACCACGGCTCACCTGACCGCAAAGCATCGGACAACCGTAGTAGCCCAACTGTAAAAGCACCGGCCGCCGGCCATCGAAAAACGATCGCAGCGGACGCTGATTGCCCTTCTCGTCCGTAAACATCGCATCGAGGGGCAGTGTCGCACCGACCTTTTGGTCGATGCCAACTCCGGCCTTTTCAGCGGGCAAGGGTTCCATGCGATTGTTGACCACATCGCCCTTCAGCGTCCCACCCAGCGTCCCACCCTCTGCATTGGCAGAGGGAATCTCAGCAGGCTGGGGACCGTCGCCCCTGACCGTGCCCCCTGAAACCATCAAAGACAAACCAAGAGCCATGGCGGTAACCCATCTGGTCACCGGCGTGCTCCTGTGAGATTGTGTCTTGGCGAACTTCATGACTCAATAATACACAACTTAATTTGACGGCCGCGACGCAGGCACCTTCCCACCGGACTTTTCGAGGACCTCAAAAGCCTGCTCTACTGGAATGGCAGCAACCTCGTTTTTCCTATCTACCCACGCTAGTCGCTCGACCGACGCCTTCTGACTCTCCTTGATCGCAGCAACTTCCTTAAGCGGACCGTTACCCCACTTCCCCTCAAAATCACGATGCGCGAAAAAGAGATAAAAGGCCTGAGCTCCGATCACGGTGATTACGAGCAACAGCATCCCGGTCGCACTGAGCAACCCTATCACCCGAAAGTTGATGCCATCATTAGAAGTCATAGTACGCCCGTTCAAACAAGGATTGATTCAAATCTGAGGTAAACCGCCGCACCCGCCACACGCCTGAAAGACCGGATAACTAAATCGTGTGGTAACTCATCGATTCCATAAGCCGTGGATCTTTCAAGGGCAGCAAACTCTTGCGTGCAAGAAGCAGAATGACTGTTCCCGCAAACAACCCGCCAATACCCACGAATGCCGCAACTTCTGTCAGACCGAAGTAAACGTTGCCGTTGATCTCCGGATAGATCAGCCAATAGAGATCCAAAGCCTGAAACAGCAACAACCAGACGGCCCAGATTGGCAGCGTGTACTCGTTCCGCTTGATATGCCGAGACAGCAGGCCGGGGAAGGGCAGCAGCAGCTTGCCCACCAACAGCGCACACGCGATGGCCGACCAGTTGCTCAGGTACCCGTGACCGAAGTTCAATCCGCGGCGTGTCCACCAGCCCATGGATTCCGGCTGGCTGGAGTACCACTGCAACATGTATTGGCTGAATGCGATGTAACCCCAGAAGAACACGAATGCGAACAGAAACTTGCCCAGATCGTGGTAGTGATCAGTGCGGATCGACCCAGTTACCAGCCCGCGGCTCTGCAAGAACCGGAAGGTGAGAATCGTCAGGGCGAAGTTCGCGATCATTCCGCCAGCGTAGTAATAGACGCCGAAGATGGTGCTGTACCATGCGGGGTCCAGAGTCATCAGCAGGTCGACCATCAGACACGTCAGCGTGAGGGCGAACACCACAACCAATGGTGCCGCTGCTGCGGCTAGGCGGTTGGAAATCCGGTAATCGCCGGTTTCGTCCTGACGGGTTGATCCACCGTAGTACATCCATGCGATACCGGACAAAATCGTCAGACAGATGAGTATGCGGCCGATGAAAAACGGAATATTCAGATAGACAGCCTTGACTTCGACTTCATGGCCCGGCTTTTCAATGCCGTGGGCGTTCGGGTGAACGTACACAAAAGTCTCAGGCATGTGCTTGCCGCTGCGATCGGCATCGGCTGCGGCACTGGCTGGGGACTCCATGACCTCCGGTTCCATCGCCTCGGACTTTTCGCCAGCCTTGTGTTCAAGGGGCTGGGCCCACCGGTACAGCTCGCCCTTGCCGGACGCCACAGAGATCAAAAGAGGAATCGAAAGCACGAGGAACAGCGGAAATACCGCGCCGAAGGTTTCCGGCACACGACGAACGGCGACGCTCCACCCGGCCCTCACCAGTTGCTGCATCAAGGCGAAGAACAATCCGCCGGTGGAAATGCTCATGAAGAAGACGTAGGCCCAAAGGTACGCCGAATAAAAACGGCGCATCCCCAACTCTTGGTCACCCTGTTGGATCGCGAACGCCGCGCCAACACCGATCAGACCCACCACAAGGAGCCCAATGCCAATGCCCGATGCCTTGGGACCCAGACGGGTGATCAGAGGTTCTGTTCCAGATTGTGATTGAGCGTGTGCCACTGGTTGGTCTCTTGGGTTGATGAACTATTTCGCACTGTCAATCGATGCCGACGGGGCTGCCGTGGCCTGCAACTGCTTCAACTGCTCTTCCGACAACACCGTCTTTGGCGCGTTCTGGCTTAGCTCCAATGCCCGCACGTAGGCGACAATCGCCCAGCGGTCGGCCACTGAAATCTGCGACGCGTAACCGCCCATGTTGCGGATGCCGTTGGTAACGGTGTTGAAAACATGCCCGTTGGGCCGAATCGGAACGTTGCCTTCCAGCAGGTTGCTGGGCGGAACCCACTTGGATTCGCCCTTGGCCACGGCCCGGAGGTGAACGAGACCCTGACCTGATCCGTTCTGTCCGTGACACGCAGAACAGTAAATCGTGAACCGCTCCTGACCGCGTTCCAGTAGTGCTCGGTTGATCTTCACCTGCTCCGGAAAACCATCGAAAAACTTCACCTCAAACGTGCCGTCCGCCTTCATGGCCCGTGAGAAGCCACGGTAGTAGTGGTCGTCCTCGTCCAACATTCCCACGGGCACCGTACCAGTCACGGTCTGGCGGTTGGCACGGCCGTCAGCAAACACGGCGCTCGGCACCTGCGCCTTATACTTTGGCTGGTGGGCCATGTCTTGGAAAATGTGAATGCGGGGCTTGTCTGATGTGTCGAAACGCACGCGAGCGATGATCGCAAACGGCAGCAGTGATGCCAGCGTCGCGACGATCAGTACGCCGCGCAGCCAGAACGGAATCGGCGGAAGCCCTAAAAGCTTCATGGCGACGTTCGGTTTTTTCGGACCGGTAGAATGGCTACTCATTATCGTTAATCCTCCACCCGTTCGATTGACTCCGGGTGCAGCCTTTCCAGGAATTCCTTCGTCTTGACCTCATCAAACTTCGGGTCAGAGGCCTCAATCACCACAAAGAACCGGTCATCGGTCGCCTTGCGGAATCGAGCACTCTTGAACAGCGGGTTATATAGTCGGGGCAGGCGATTCAGCAGGAACATACTGATCACCGCTGTATAGGCCGCGCCCATGACCGTAGTTTCGAAGGTCACTGGGATGTTTGCCGGCAGACTCCACAGCGGCTTGCCGCTGATCAGGAACTGGTAGTCAAAAGCGTTCATCCACCATTGCATCAGCAGGCCGCCACCGAGGCCGAACAGCCCGCCGCTCAACACCAGCCACGGCAGAATCGTCATCTTGATGCCCATCGCCTCGTCCATCCCGTGGATCGGGCAGGGCGCATGCACGTCCCACTTGCTGAAGCCGAAGTCGCGGCACTTGCGGGCCGCGGCCAGAACCGCATCCACTTCTTTAAACTCCGCCGTGTAGGCGAACAGGCTCGTTGCCTCTTCTTCGAGGCTTGCCCCGGCCGGGCGGTAAGGAAGGTCTGTGCTGATCGTGCTCATAAGCGTCTCTTCAGAATCGACTCGAAAAATCAGTGCCCGTGCCCTTCGCGGTGCCCATCACCATGAACGCCGCCATGACCGCCACCATGCCCGGCATGTGCTTGCGGCATGATGCTCTTCACTTCAGCCATCGCGATGATCGGAAGGAACCGGCAAAACAGCAGGAACAGCGTAAGGAACAAGCCGAAACTTCCGGCCAACATCCCCAGATCGACCCACGTGGGCATGTAGTGACCCCAGCTGCTCGGCAGGAACTCGCGATAAAGCGAAGTCACAATGATCACGAACCGCTCGAACCACATGCCGATGTTCACGCACATCGAAATGAACATGATGCAAAACAGGTTGTGCCGGATCCGCTTGCTCCAGAAGAACTGCGGCGCGACAACGTTGCACGCGAACATCGTCCAGAATGCCCAGCCCAGCGGCCCGAACGCACGGTTCCAGAAGGCGAACTGCTCGTAGTGGAAATCGCTGTACCACGCCGCCAGAAACTCCACCGTGTAGCCGTAGCTCACGATTAGCCCCGTCGCCAACAGCACCTTGCACATGTTGTCCAGATGCCGCAGCGTAATAATGTTCTTCAGTCCGTAGAACTGACGGGCCGGAATGGCCAGCGTCAGCACCATCGCGAACCCACCGAACACGGCACCGGCTACGAAATACGGCGGGAAAATCGTCGTATGCCAGCCCGGCAGCTGACTCACCGCGAAGTCGAATGACACGACCGAGTGCACACTCAGCACCAGCGGCGTACACAATGCCGCCAGCAACAAATAGGCCCGTTCAAACCGGTGCCAGTGACGGCTCGAACCCGTCCAGCCGAAGCTGGCAAACCCATAGACGATCTGGAAAAACCGGCTCTTGGCCCGGTCGCGGAACGTCGCAAAGTCAGGAACCATGCCCGTGTACCAGAACAACAGCGAAACGCTGAAGTACGTACTGACGGCAAACACGTCCCACAACAGCGGGCTGCGGAACTGCGGCCACATTGCCATCTGATTGGGAATCGGGAACAGCCAGTAGGCCAGCCACGGCCGGCCCACGTGCAACGCGGGGTACATGCCCGCACAAATGACTGCGAAAATCGTCATCGCTTCGGCGAAGCGGTTGATGCTCGTACGCCAGTCCTGCCGGAAAAGGAACAAAATGGCACTGATGAGTGTCCCGGCGTGACCGATGCCGACCCAGAACACGAAGTTCACGATATCAAACGCCCAACTCACCGGTTGGTTGTTACCCCACACGCCCACGCCGGTCGTCACCAGATAGCCAACAGTAAACGTGAACAGGCCGAGCAGCGTGCCGGTGATCATGATCGCGATGAGCCACGGCAGGGTGGTCCCCTGCTCCTGGATCTTGCAGACCGTTTCGGTCACATCATTGAACGTCATGCCCCCCACGATGAGCGGCGCACGCTGGCGCGCGTCATCGAAGCGGTTATCAATGTCGTCACCGAGCTTGACCATCTCGGGAACACCAGCCGGAATACTTGCCATAACAGGCCTTCCACTCGCGGTTCAACAACTCTTTACAACCAACGCCCTACCACCAACGTCGCACGACAACCCTTATCCGTGTGCCGTCGGGGCCTTGGCTTCCGCCACAGCACCCGCAACAGGATTCCGGACCTTCGCCATGTGCTTGCTGCGCGGCCGGGTGTTCAACTCTTCCAGCACGTCGTAACTCCGCGGCGACCGGCGAAGCTTGCTGACCTGACTCTCAGCATCATTCAAATCACCGAACACCAGCGCCTGCGTCGGACAAACCTGCTGACAGGCTGTGATGATGTCACCATCCACCACGTTGCCCCACTTGACGGTGCCATCCGCCAGCACTTCTTCCTTGTGATTCCGGGCCGGAATGGTCTTGGCTTTGATGCGCTGCACGCAGTACGTGCACTTCTCCATCACGCCACGCATTCGCACCGACACCTGCGGGTTGAAGACCATCTGCTTGATCTTGTCCACGGATGCCATTTGCTGCGTGTCCGGGAGGTCCAACCACGGCCACTTGCCCCCGCGCGGATCCTTCGACTGGTAATCCAGATAGTTGAACCGGCGAACCTTGTAAGGACAGTTGTTGCTGCAATACCGCGTGCCGATGCAGCGGTTGTAAATCATCGTGTTCAGGCCCTCAGTGTCGTGCACTGTGGCCGCCACCGGACAGACCTGCTCGCACGGTGCGTTTTCGCAGTGCAGACACAGCATCGGCATGTGAATCGTGTCCGGCATCTGCACATCGGCATCGTTCACCGGGTCGTGCTTGAAGTACCGGTCGATACGGATCCACTGCATGATGCGGTGGTTGTAAGCTTCGCTCTTGCCGACAACCGGAATATTGTTCTCAGCCTGACAGGCCGTCACACACGCCATACAACCCGTGCAGGCGTTCATGTCGATCGCCATTCCCCAGGCGTGTGGCGTGTTGAAGGTGTTCGGCGGGTCGAACAGCTGCAACGACATCTTGCCGTGGCTCTTCTTGTTGGCCGAATGTTCGTCCGCCTTGAAGTCGACGAACGTTGTTTCACGGGCGATCTTTCCGGTCACGCCCTTGTCACCGATGCGCTGACTGATGGCCATCTTGGCCGACCAGTCGATCAGGTGATGCTCCTGCGTCGTGACAATCTGATAGCTCTCGCCAATCGACCTGATGTCGGCACCGACCACATGCCAGCCCGTGCTGCCGCGCAGGTTGTACGTGGGGAAACCTTGGCCCACTCCCAGCTTGCCGCTCACACGACGTCCGTAACCCAGTGCAACCGCCGCCGAGCCATTTGGCTGGCCCGGCATGACATAGACCGCCACATCCTGAATCAGAGCCGCAAGGCCGGTACCCACCGTGACCTTGACGACACTTCCGGTCGTGACGCCCAGCGTCTCGGAATCCTTCTTGCTCAGAAGCAGTGCATTGTCCCAGACGATCTTCGTCATCGCATCGGGCAGTTCATTCAGCCAGCCGTTGTTGGCGAACCGGCCGTCATACATCTTGGAGTCCGGCAAAAACCGCAACTCGAAAGCGGTGGTGCCCATCGGTGCCGGTTGCGGAATCTCGCCGCCAACCTTCACAGTCGCGGCGGCGTAGGCCGTACCGGGAATCACCCCGTCATGCAAAACCTTACGCCATGCCTTGTCATCCCCAAGCCCGTTGGCCTGCCGGACAAGCGCCTCACCCGTCACCTTGGCCAGCTTGTCACCGGCCATAGCCGCCAGAAACTCGGCGGGGCTTTTGCCATCAAACAGCGGCAGAATGATCGGCTGACCGATGGAAACCGTCCCATCCAGCGCACGGGCGTCGGTCCACGATTCCAGATAGTGGGCCCTGTTGACATGCCACTTGCACGCCACCGACGTCTCGTTGTCGTAAAGGCTCAGGTGTGCCGAAAAACCGACCTTCTTGATCGCTTCTTCGAACTTCACATCGACCGGTGCGTCGAACGCCGGGTTGCCGCCCACAATCAGCAGTACGTCGACTGATCCCGCATTCAACTGCTCAGCCAGCTTCACAATGGCGGCCGAGTGACTCGGCCGGGCGCCGTCCGGCAAGGCCACAACCTTCACTGCCCCGCCCGAACTCGCGCCCAAAGCGGCGTTAATCGCCATCGCCACGGCCACGGTGGCCGGGTTCAAATGGCTGCCAGCCGCAACCACGGCGTTCTTGCCGGCCTTCTTCAGGTCGGCCACCGCATTTTCAACAAAAGCTTTTTCCATCGCGCTCAGGCCGTCCGGTGCAGAAACACCCGACACGCCCACGCCGACCGCGATACCCCGTGCGATCGCATCCACGCGCGACGGCTTGATAGGCAAACGCTCGTCCGCGTTGGAACCAGTGACCGAGTAAGTTGATTCGGCCATGTAAACACGGCTGATCCCGCGCTCAACCGCTTCCTTGCCCTCGACCTTTCGCCGAGCCGCCCAGTCAGCCTGATAACGAACGTGGCCCGGATTAGCAGCAGAAAACAGGTCCGCATCCAGCAGCACAACGACGTCCGCAACCGACAGGTCGTAAATCTCGCGTACCGCGGCTCCGGTCAGCAGTTTGCCCGCTTCCGTCTGCGCATCGTGGCTGATCGGCTCGTATTCCACCCATTCCAGCTTCGGATACGCCGCAAGCAGTTCCTTCTTCAGAGCAGCCACCGTCGGGCCCGACATCGCTTCCGACAGAATCACCGGCGCAGCCGCCTTGGCCAGCTTTTCCGATGCGACTTCCACGAACTCCGCCCAAGTTCCCGCCTCGGGCTTGGCGGTCGTGCGGTTGATGATCACCCGGCTGCGGTCCGGGTCGTACATGTCTAAAACGGTTGCCTGTGCGAACTGCGTAGCGGAACCAATCTTCCCCGCGACAGTCACCGCGAACGGGTGGTTCGGGTTCCCTTCCACCTTGGTCGGCCGGCCGTCGTAGGCAGTCGCCAGCAAACCGTGACCTACACCGCCAAGCTCGTACACCGTCGCATATGACAACGCCCTACCGGGAATTGTCTCCGACGGGGCGCTTGTGAACGGCACAATTTCTTCTTCAGGCCACCGTCGACAGCCACCCACCGTGGCAAGGCCGGCCAGTGCCAGTCCCGCACCCGCAAACTTCACGAAGTCGCGGCGGCTCGTGCCCACCATGTGTTCAGGGTCGTAGCCGGGGAACTCTTGGTCCACCAGCTCGGCAACCCGCGACGACTGTGCAAGCTCGTCCAGCGAACGCCAATACCCACGCTTTGTTTCGTTCTTGGTGTCGTTCATCGATGGCATGTGTAGCAGCTCGTCATGTAGGCCACGTCACGGATCCCGTACTGCTTCTTCAACTCAAGTCCCTGCTTTTGCTGATCGTCAGACTTCCAGTCCATGACTGTGATCTTGTCCAGCGGACGAAGGTTCAACTCCGGGTTGCGATGGCATTCCAGACACCAACCCATGCTCAGCGGCTTGACCTGCTGAACAACTTCCATCTGGTCGATCCGACCATGGCAGCTGTAGCAGCCGACACCCTTGTTCACATGGGCCGAGTGGTTGAAGTACGCGTAATCAGCCAGTGCGTGAATCTTCTTCCACTTCACCGGCTCGCCCGTCTGATAGCTCGCCCGCACCACAGCCAGCTTGGGGCTTTCGTACTTGATGTTCGTGTGGCAGTTCATGCAGGTCTGCGTGGGCGGAATGGCCGCATAAGCAGCCTTTTCCACTGTCGAGTGGCAATACCGGCAGTCAATCCCCAGTTGCCCGGCGTGCAATGCATGGCTGTAGGGCACCGGTTGCTGCGGCGCGTAATTCGCCCAAGTCGTCTTGGGGCTGAAACCGAAATAAACGAAGGTCGGCGCGTACAATGCACCGCCGAGCACCGCTAAAACAGCCAGCGGAAGGAAGTAGTTCGCCCACCTGGGGAAGGCGAACCGTTTGGCACCAGCGTCAGTATTGGTCTTTTCAGCCATGTCTTTGCTCAAACTATCGGACTAACAGCAACCGCACCAGCAACGAACCGCCTAACGGCCGCCTGAATGCAAGTACATTATGCAAAATAGTTTCCAACCGCCAAGCCCCCGGTCGTGCGGCATAGAAGCGCACAGACCGCTGCCCTTCAACATTTTCAAAATCCGCACCATTCTTGAGATGCCTGAGATTACGTCGCAACGCTACCAGCCAAACTCGCCAGCAGTGCCCCCGGCTCACTCAAATGGCGGAAGCTTCGACAACTTGCGTTGCAAACTCCGACGATGAATCCCCAACATTCGGGCAGCCTGCGATATATTCCCGTTGCAGTCCGCCAAAATCCGCTGAATATGCTCCCATTCCACACGAGCCAAGCTGGGCGTGGTCCCCGTCGCGGCTGGCGGTGCTGGCGTCCCGGCCGCCAAGCCCACAGCCTGTTCCCGCTCTTTTCCGAAGGCGGCCAAGATCTGGTCGGCATCGCACGGCTTTTGTAAATAATCCACCGCCCCATGCTTAACCGCATCCACAGCCGAGGCGATGCTGCCGTACCCTGTGAGCAAAATTACTTTCATCGCCGCGTTCAGGGTTGTTAGGTCTTTGACCAGATCAATCCCGTTACCACCCGGCATCCGCAGGTCTACAACCGCCATGGCCGGACGAACCTCGCGTGCTTTCGTCATCGCCTCAGCCGGATTGCTCGCCCCATGAGCCTCAAGCCCCCGATTCGCCATCGCCCTGAGCAGCCGATCCCGATAGATCGAGTCATCGTCCACAATCAAAATCCGAACTTTCTGCACAATTCCTTCGCTCACTACGTCACCCGCAACTTTCGATCTTTGTGGAGGATTGGTCATGTTTGCACCGAACTCTCTGGCAACTCCAGTATTACCGTCGTTCCAACCCCAACCGTCGATTCTAGGGCAAATCTTCCGCCGCATTGTTCGGCGACCAGCCGCACCAGAAATAACCCCAGGCCCATCCCCTTGCCTACCTCTTTAGTAGTGTAGAACGGCTCGCCGGCACGCCGCGCCACTTCCAGTGCCATTCCCGGGCCCATATCCGTCACGACGAAACGTGTTTTGCCGTCGCCGGCCTCAATTAATAGTTGCACGGGTTTGCCGCTGGACTCGACGGTCGCATCCAGTGCATTGCGGAGCATCGTCACCGCCGCCTGTCGCCAGGCACGGGTCGGCAGCTTGGCCGTCTCGCCCACGGTCTTGACCACCACCCTCCCGAAATCTGCCTCCGAAAAGTCTTCTCGCAACTGCCGCACAAGATCGACCACCGGCACCGGGCCGTCGCCCCCGCGTCGCAGATCACCGGCCACGTCCACGCGCATCCGGTCGAGAATGGTCCGGCACCGGTTGACTTCCTGCCGGATCAGACGGGCGTCCTCTGCCATGTCACCTGCTTCCGGGATGCGACCGGCCGCCACTTCGATCTCGCGTGCCGCGATGGCCACCGTGCCCAACGGCGTGCCGAGCTCGTGGGCCGCCCCGGCCGCCAGCGTCGTCAGGCTGGCCAGCAACTCACTCCGCGCCGCACGCTCCCGAATCGCGAGCAGTTCACGCTCGCGCTCACGCAGGCTCGTCACCACCCGTCCCACGAAGTACGCGATCAGAACCCCCACCAGCGACATCGCCATCCACCGTCCAGCGATCAGCGGCACATCCCCCGGCACCCCAAGCGGCTCGGCCACCACAAACAACAGGCCGTAGGACAACATCGCCAACAGCGCGATCGCCCACACCCATGCCATCGGCAGTATCACCACTGCCATGGCCACGTGAATCAAAAACAAGATCGCGAACGGATTCTCCGCCCCGCCGCTCAGCATCAACAACGCAGTCAGCAGCAGCACGTCCAGCACCACAATGAGCGGCAACACCACCGCTGGCAGACGCCAACTCAACCGAAAAGGCCACAGCGCCATGTTGCTGACAAACGTGATCGCAATGACAAGAAAGATTGGCCGCACCGGCAACGGAAGGTGCAGCAGATACACCGCTACCAAGACCGCACCCACCTGCCCCGCCGCCGCGAGAAACCGCAGCCGCAGCAGCCACGGCAACACCACCTGTGGTTCGGAGGAGACGACCATAGCCTGCAACCCTTCCAGCGCTGGCCGCTAGGCCTTCGTCAACTCGTCGATCGTTTCAATCATCTTCTGCGTCACCAGATGCGGGTGATCGATCACCTGCTGCGGCGGGATCTGCCCGAAGACCAGCGGACCCGGCCGATTCACCACCTGGCGCCACGCGTCCATCCGCCGCCCCAACGTCTCCAGACAAATCCGCCCCAGACCCGCATGCCGCTGATTCACAACCCCCTCGCCCAGCAGCCGGAAATAGGCCCGTACCACCTCCGGCGACGTTTTGGCATCTGACACAAACCCCCGAAGCGCCGGCGGCACGTCGCTACCCACCAGCAACACCCCCAGCCCGTTTGAATGCTGAAAATCAAACCCCTCATACTTCGCGGTCAGTTCTTCCCACAACTTCCAGACCCCAAAGTCCCCGTGCCGCACCGCGGTGTCGTGAAACAGCACAACCCCGCGCTCAGACATCTTCGGCAGCCAGGTCTCAAAGTCGTGCTTCACTGCTTCATACGTGTGCAGCCCGTCTATGTGGAGAATATCAACCGAGCCGCTTTCAAATGAGCGCAACGCCTCGTCAAACGTCATCCTCATCAACTTCGAGAACCGGCCATATGCCGCTTCGTTGTTCCCCTTCAACGCCTGATACATCTGTTCCGGTAGCGGCCCGGAATGCTGGTCCCCCTGCCACGTGTCGACGCCAAAACACTTCGTTTCCAGCTTCATCGCATCGACCGCCTGACAAAACGCGGAATACGAGTCCCCCTTGAAGACACCCAGTTCCACAAGGGTCTTGGGACGGGCCAGAGCGACGAGCACCATCGCAAACGGGATATGCCCCTGCCAAGAGGTCACCTCTGTCAGGTAGCGCGGCAGCACCAAAGCCTCAGGATAATCCAGGGGATTGAACATGCCATCCATCTTACGGCCCGCCTTCAGCGACCCGCAATTGGTAGTCGCCCGGCAGGTATGGTGCGATCACAGGGGCTAGTCCATTTCAACGCCCGGTTGACAGAGGCCAAGCGTCTCACGACTGCTCCTTGCCCACCCCTTGACTCCGACTTACAACATCGACGTCGAGGCTCGAAACCCGCACCCCGTCCCTCCCCGAAGGAGCAAGCCCATGAGCTCTGTCCGCGTCCTCATAGGTACTAAAAAAGGCGCCTTCATCCTCACATCGGATGCAAAACGCCAAAAATGGGACATCGCCGGGCCCCACTTCGGCGGCTGGGAGATGTATCACCTCAAAGGCTCGCCCTTAGACCCCAACCGCATCTATGCCTCCCAGTCCAGCGGCTGGTTCGGCCAGCAGATGCAGCGCTCCGATGACGGCGGCAAGACCTTCGCCCCGATCGGCAACAAGTTCGAATACGACGGCATTCCCGGCACGCACCAGGTGCACGACGGCACACCCCACCCCTGGGAGTTCAAACGCGTCTGGCACCTCGAACCCTCCCTCACCGATCCCGATACCGTCTATGCAGGGGCCGAAGACGCCGCCCTGTTCCGCTCTACCGATGCCGGTCAGACATGGCACGAACTCTCCGGCCTCCGCGGTCACGGCACCGGCCCACAGTGGGCGCCCGGCGCCGGCGGCCTCTGCCTGCACACCATCCTGCTCCACCCGACCAACCCGAAGCGAATGTTCATCGCCATTTCCGCCGCTGGCGCGTTCCGCACGGATGACGGCGGAGCGAGCTGGAAGGCCATCAATCAGGGCCTCATCTCCAGCTACATCCCCGACCCCACCGCCGAGGTGGGTCACTGCGTCCACCGAATCGCCCTGCACCCCTCGCGGCCGGACACCCTGTTCATGCAGAAACACTGGCACATCATGCGCAGCGACAACGCGGGCGATTCGTGGACCAAAGTCTCTGGGAACCTGCCGACCGACTTCGGCTTCCCCATCGACGTTCATGCCCACGAGCCGGAGACCATCTACGTCGTGCCCATCAAAAGCGACAGCGAGCACTATACGCCCGAAGGAAAGCTCCGCGTCTATCGCAGCCGCACCGGCGGCAACGAATGGGAACCGCTGACGAAGGGATTGCCGCAGAGCGACTGCTACGTGAACGTGCTGCGCGATGCGATGGCCGTCGACCAACTCGACGACTGCGGCATCTATTTCGGCACCACCGGCGGCCACGTTTATTGCTCGCCCGATGGGGGCGACAACTGGAACGCCATCGCCACGCACCTGCCAGCGGTGCTCTCGGTCGAAGTGCAGACACTGGCTTAACGGGCAACGATGTCGGCACAGACCCTTCGAATCATCCTGCCTTACCACCTGCAGGTGCTCGCCTGCTCGGAGCGCGAGGTTACCCTCGCGGTGGCGCTGCCAGCCTCGGCTGGGGCGATCATCGACGCCCTGGAGACACGGTATCCACTGCTAAAGGGGACGATGCGCGATCACGGCAGCCGCAAACGCCGGGCACTCGTCCGCTTCTTCGCCTGCGGGGAAGACTGGTCGAACGAACCGATGGACGCGCCCGTCCCGCAGAAGGTCGCCACGGGGGCCGAGCCGTTCATCATTCTGGGCGCCATCGCAGGCGGTTAGCGGTGTGCGGTCATCATCCGATACATGCGCCTGTCCACGCGGTGTTCGTGCACCACGAGCATGGCCCAGAGGGCTGCCAGCGGCCAGCCGATCAAGGTCAGCAAAAGTAACAGACAGACGAAGGCCTGAAACCAGCGGCCCACGATCAGCAACCCCAACGGCGGCAACAAAATGGCGATCAGGTACTGCATAGCCGCATTACTATAACGCGCTGTGAACCGTTTGCGATGAGCAAATAGCGCCGCCGCCCCCAAAGAGAGCGTTTTTGCGGCAGCGCAGAGATCCACGGTTATCATCCGCGATGCCATGAGCCTTCCCAGCGACCTATCCCAGCGTCTGGCCGAGCGGGTCAGCCACTTTTCCGAGTCTGTCATCCGCGGCACCACCCGCCACGCGATGCGATTCAACGCGATCAACCTCGCGCAGGGCATGCCCGACTTCGACGCACCCGAGGAAGTGAAGGAGGCGGCCATCAAGGCCATCCGCGACGGGTTCAATCAGTACGCCATCACTTGGGGCGCACCGGTGCTGCGGCAGGCCATCGCCGAGAAGGCTAAATCGTTCAACGGCATCACTGCCGACCCCGACGCCAACATCACCGTCTGCTGCGGCAGCACAGAAGCCATGATGGCCACCGTTCTGGCCGTCATCAATCCCGACGATGAGGTCATCATCTTCCAGCCGTTCTACGAGAACTACGGGCCGGACGCGAAGCTTTCGCAGGCCAAACCGGTCTACGTCAACCTCCACTGGCCCGACTGGCGTCTGGACGAAGCAGAACTCGCAGCCGCTTTCACCCCCCGCACTCGCGCGATCATCGTCAACACCCCGCACAACCCCACCGGCAAAGTCTTCAACCGCCGCGAACTGGAACTGATCGCGGAACTGGCGATCAAACACAACGTGCTGGTGATCACCGACGAGATTTACGAACACATTCAGTACACCGATGAGAAGCATCTCAGCATCGCCTCCCTGCCCGGCATGGCCGAGCGGACCGTCACCATCAGCGGCCTGTCTAAAACCTTCAGCATGACCGGCTGGCGTCTGGGCTATGCGATCGCCCCGGCGACGATCACCACGGGTATCCGCCGCGTACATGACTTCCTGACCGTCGGCGCACCCCACCCACTGCAAATCGCGGCCGCCACCGCCATGAAACTGCCCGAGACCTACTACGCCAAACTGCAATCCGGCTATCGCAACCGTCGGGAGATCCTGTGCGGATATCTGCGTCAGGCCGGCTTTGAAGTGCGGCCGCCCGATGGGGCGTACTACGTGATCGTCGACATCACGGGCTACGGCAAGGCCGATGACACCACCTTCGTGCGCGACATGATCGAGCAGATCGGCGTAGCCGCCGTCCCCGGCAGCAGCTTTTACGCACCGCAATCCCTCGGCCACCAGAAAGTCCGATTCATGTTCGCCAAGCGCGATGAAACGCTGCACGCCGCCGGCGAAAAACTCGTCAAGCTGGCCGCCTGGCGCACCGCAGGGGTCTGAGCCGATCAGGCAACAACTGTCGTCGCCTCGGCCGCCTGCGAAATCGACGGTTCGCCCGAGTTCGGCGGCAACGGCGAGCGTGACCCTTCGCTGATCCCCGCCGTCTGCGGCACGCTGGACGGATTCGCCTCGCGGTGAGCCTCCAGCTTGGCGGCTGCGACGATGCGGCTGGTGCCGAAGGCCACGTAGTCACGGTCGAACAAAAGATCAGCGGTCCAGTCGAGTGCGATCCTGAAACTCCTCGACCAGCCCGGCATCTTCATCAGGTAGATCGAGCGCCACATGAACCACGCCAAGACACCCGCCACCCGGATGCCCATGACCGATGCCACCGCATCGAACCGCCCGAACGAAGCCAGCACGCCTAGGTCTTTGATCTTCATCGGCTTGGTCGGCTGGCTGCGCAGCGAGCGAAGGATGTTCCTTGCGGCCAATCGCCCCTCGCGCAGGCCGTGCTGGGCTGTCGCCGGGAACGCCTTACCGTCGGGCGCAGGGTTGGCGGCGATATCACCCACAGCCCAGACGTTGGTCATGCCTTTCACCCGGCCGTCCGATTCACACTCGATCCAGCCGCCTTGATTCAACGGCAGTCCGCAGTTCTTGACGAATGGGTTTGGGGCAATGCCCGCTGCCCAAATGACGGTGGAGCAGGGTATGACCTTGCCGCTGGTCAGGGTGACGGCATCGTCCGTCACCGATGCCACGCCGTCGTTCATGGCCAGTCGAATGCCGCGCCGTTCCATGTGCTCGCCGGCCCACTTGCCCAGTTTCTCATCCAGACTCTTGAGCACCATCGGGTTGTGGTCGACCACGGTTACCGTCACCCATTCCGGCTGAAGTTTCGGGTAGCGGCGGGCCATTTCACGCATGTATTCGTGGAACTCGCCAGCCACTTCCACCCCGGTGTAACTGCCGCCGACGACGACCCAGTTCAGCAGGCGCCGGCAGTAAGCTTCGTCGCCGCTGGAGTTGGCGCGCTCCAGCAATGACACGGCCCGGTCACGCAGGCCGATCGCCTGCACGATGCTCTTCACCTCAAACGCGTGATCCTTCAGGCCGGGAATCGGCGGGAACTTGGTCACACTGCCCAGCGCCACCAAAAGGTGGTCATACGGAATCTCGCGATCAGCGTCCTCTTCGTCGACCCGTACCCGCACGATCTGCCGGGCGGTGTCCACCCCGACGACGCTGGCCATGAGGAACTCGGACTGCTTACCCAGAAAGCTGCGGATGCTGACCACGGCGTGGTTCGGCGCCAGTGCGCCCGTGCCCGCTTCCACCAACAGCGGAAAGAAGACGAAATAGTTGTGCCGGTCGATGACCAGCACCTCCGCCTCGCCGCGGCGCATCTTCCGGCCCAGTGTTTTGGCCGCATAAGCGCCTCCGAAGCCTCCGCCGAGAATGACAATACGGGGCTTTTTCGCGGCGGGTTCGGCTGTAGGCATGGCGGGATGATAGCCAATCCGCACCAAGCGATGGAAACAGAATGGCCGCCGATTTGTTACGTTATCAGGCGTGCCCGACCTGCTCATGACACCACCGGCCGTCCCTGACTCCCGCGGCCCAGCCGCACCATTCGACACGTCGTACCGCGCGCCCGGCAGCAAAAGCATCACCAACCGCGCTTTGGTGCTGGCCAGCATGACCGAGGGGACCACCATCCTTCGTGGGGCACTGGTCGCAGATGACACCAGGGTGATGATCGAGGGGCTGGGCACTCTGGGCCACAACATCATCGCCTCGGCCGATGGCACCACCCTTACCGTCACCGGGCACCGCCAGCCCCCCAACCGGTCGGCCGAAATCCAGTGCGGCAATAGCGGGACGACACTGCGGTTTCTGCTCGCTTCCCTCACACGCGGCCACGGCACCTATACGCTCGATGGTGTGGTCCGCATGCGCCAGCGTCCGCTGGGCGACATGGGACGGATGCTCAAAGACATCGCCGTGCGGCTGGAATATCCGATGGCCGAGGGGTTCCCGCCCGTACGCCTTCTGGCCGACGGACTCGCCGGCGGTCTGCTTCAGGCCGGAAGCCGCATTTCCAGCCAGTATCTCTCGGCCATTTTGATGGTCGCGCCGTTCGCTCGCAACGAGATGCACATCGGCCTGCCCCTCACACGCGGCGGCGGCGGCCAAACGAGCTGGCCCTATGTCGCGATGACGATGCGGGTCATGCACGACTTCGGCGTGACCCCGGAACTTGTGCGGGATGAGGAAACCGGCCTGCCACAACTGATCATCATCCCGCAGGACAAGTACATCGTTCCGGCCGACGGCTATGACATCGAGCCCGATGCGTCTGGGGCGAGCTACTTCGCGGCCGCAGCCGCCATCACGCCGGGATCGCGGCTTCAGCTTGAAGGCCTAGGCCGCGACAGCATTCAGGGCGACATGCGGTTTGTAAACCTGCTTGGGCAGATGGGGGCAAAGGTCCACTTGGATCGCACCCACACCACAATTGAGGGGACGGACGATCTCCAGGCGATTGAAGCCGACATGACCGATTGCCCGGACATGGCCCAGACGCTGGCGGTGGTGGCACTCTTCGCCGAGGGAACGACGGTGCTTCGCGGACTGCACACGCTGCGGGTCAAGGAGACAGACCGAATCGCCGCGCTGGCGAGCGAACTGACCAAGCTGGGGGCCGCAGTTGAGGTGACTGGCGACGACAACTCCACGTTGGAAATCACGCCGCCGGCGAAGGGCAAACACAACCCTGCCCGCATCGCAACGTACGACGACCACCGCATGGCCATGAGTTTCGCCGTAGCGGCCGCCCGCTGGCACAACATCGTGATCTGCGACGCTCAATGTGTGAGTAAGACATTCCCAGACTTTTTTGCAGACTTCCAACGGGTTACCGCAGTAGCCCACCAAGAGGTCTAGCATCTGATCAAGCAGGCCCCGATAGGAATTCACGGTGACGACACTGGAATCAACATCAGAAGCAAAGACGCTGCCCTGCCCCTACAGGCCGAAGTGGCCCGCCCGGCCGGTGTACCCCATCAATCGCCTGCTGATGCGGTGGGGATATGGGGTGCGCGTGTTGTCTCCGTTTCCGGCGGCCGCCCGGACCGGAAGCCTGCTGGTGCTGGCCAACCATATCGGCTCGTGTGACCCGCTGGTGTTGCAGTCAGCGTGCCCGCGGCCGCTGCGGTTCATGGCGGCCCGGGAATACATCAGCTGGTGGCCGGGGAGTCACTTCGCCCGTTGGGCCGGGACAATCCCAGTGGACCGCAAGGGGAAGGACGCTGGGGCGTTACGGGAATGCATGGCAGCACTCGCAGCCGGAGACGCGCTGGGCGTTTTTCCGGAGGGACGAATCGCCGACGAGGAGAAAGCGGTGACAAAAGAACTGATGCCGTTTTTGCCCGGGGCCGCTTTGATGGCGCGGCGGGCGAAGGCGGTTGATGGTGCTGCTGTCCCTATTTTGCTGGCATCAGTTGAGGGGCGACACCGCAGCCAGAACATGATTTCCCCGTGGGTGTGGCCGGTGCCGCTGGCGGTGTTCAGGCACAGCGTGGTGGCGTTTGCGGAGACGACGATTGCGGTGCCAAAGGGACTGGGGTTGGAAGAGTCGGCGGCGTTTTTGCGGGATGAGATGACGAAGCTGAGGAAGTTGCACGGCCTCCAAAACTAAGGGCGGCACCCTGAAAGGGTGCCGCCCGGTGAAGCATTGCGAGAGAGCGTAAGTGTTAGACAGTCGCAGCGGCCGGCTCGAGGAGGCGGTTCCAGTGGCGGGCGGTGCGGACCTTCCATGCGCCCTTGTGATAGGCGTAGCCGACGATGAGGGGCATGGCGAGAGTGGCTTCACAGAAGACCATCTGTTCGTACACGGTATCGACCTTGCCCCAGCTGCTGGCTTCTTTCAGGGTACTGCTGCTCAGGGCGCCGTCGCGAACGTCTGCGACGGTGATCTGCACGGCGTACTTGTGCATCGGGGCATCCATGCCGAGGACTTCGGCACAGACGACGATGTCTTGGGCGAAGTTCTTGGGGACGCCGCCGCCGATCATGAAAAGACCGGTTTCGGGGTTCTTCATCTTGAGCTGCGTCAGTTCATGGAAGTCCTTGGCGCTGTCAAGGCTCATACGAGGGCCGTCGCCGCGTGCGGCCTGATGGGCGACAATGCCGAAGCCAGCCGAGCAGTCGCTGAAGGCGGGGACGAAGATGGGGATGTCACGCTTGAAGCATTCGTAGACAATGGAGTCGGCACATTTCGGGCCACCGGCTTTTTCCAGGTGGGCGCCCATCTCGCGGATGAACTCGCGGCTGGAATAGGGGCGGGGGTCGAGGCTGTCGGCGATGACCTGACAGGTTTCGTCGCAGTTCCGCAGCTCTTCTTCGTCGATGAGGGTGTCGTAGATGCGATCGATGGCGTGCTCGCGGAGTTCGCTGTCGAAGTTGCCGCTCTTGAGCTTTTCATCGGCCATGTAGTGCTTGAAACCGAGCGCTTCGAAGAAATCCTGATCGACGATGTTGGCGCCAGTGGAAACGATGGCGTCCACCATGTTGTTGCGGACCATGTCGACGACGACCTTTTTCAGACCGGCCGAGATGAGCGAGCCGGCCAGGCAAAGAATCACGCCGCACTCTTTGTCGCCGAGCATGCGGTTGTAGATATCAGCGGCGCGGGCCAGATCACGGGCGCTAAAGGCCATGTGGGCCATCGCTTCGACCGTGGGGACGATGCCGGGCTGCTTGGTGATGTCGATGTGCTGAACGACGGAGGAAAGGAAGGTCTTTTTGTTCTCGGCCTTGGTGGCTTTGAGGGGCGTGGCGTTGAAGGACTTATCGGTGGACATGAGCAAACTCCTGACTACGAAGATAAAACCGGAAAAACAAAAAAAGCCACCCTGCTCGTCAGCTACGGCCGCGACTGCGGGCGAACATCGCCCGCACCTGATCGCACCGCCGGGAGATACGCTTCCCGGCGTTTGGGCCGCCATTGCTGGCGAAGGTGGCTTTTCCAGCCGGGCATCTTACAAAAACCTCCAGTCAATTCAAGGTTTGCTCAGTCTTCACGGGCGAGGGTCTGAACACGGGAGATGGCGCGGTAGAGGCCCGCGACGCGTTCGGCGGCAACACGTTTGATGGTGTATTTGGGGTTGCGGGGGCGAAGTTCGACGATCGCCAGGCCGTCGGGGGCAGTGACGAAGTAGACGCGTTTGAAAGTGGTCTGGCCGTCTTCAAGGCGGACGAAGCAGTCGTCACCATCGGCGGGGTCGAGTGCGGCGGAAAAGACAATGATTTCGCCATCGGTATAGCGCGGCATCATGGAATCGCCGCTAACACGGGCTGCGAAACTGTCGGAAGCTGGGACGCCAACGACTTCCGGCATGGGGACGTATTCATCGGCGATGCGGGCGGGGTAATCCTTGTCAGTGAAATCCTTGGGGTATCCGGCCGAGACTTTGTTGATAACGGGGACGGAGTGGATGGGTATCGGCTCGGTATTGCCGACGCCGTTGGCATCGGCCCATGCGGCCAGTGCGCCGCTGGCCCGGAGGCTGTCAAGGCTGATGGCGGGCCACTCTCCTGCCCCTGCGCGCCCTTGCTCTTTCATCAGGGATTGGAGCATGGCTTTGACGTCGCCGGGGGTGCGGGTCCAGTGGGCTTGCGAAAGGAGTTGGCCAGAAGGGAAGCCAAGGACCTCTTCAAGCTTTTTCAGCTTGCCATCAGAGGGCGGATTCTGCGTTTTGCCGGTTTCGATAAGAGAGAGGTAGGGCTTGGAAATGCCGGACTTTGCGGCCAATTCATCCAAGGTCAGGCCGAGCTTGCGCCGCTGGCGGCGAAGGCGGGGACCCATGGGTTCAGGGCCAGCGGAAGGTGGGGCGATATCCCAGCTCATGGGTTGTCAGGGTATACCAAACATATACCTAACGTCAAGGGGTGGAGGGCACATTAAAATTGCGATGCCAAACATGGGGTTATTTCTCCACGAGGGCAGGGCGGCGTTGGCTACCCCTACCTCAGACCGTCGCGTTCAACGACTTATCTCCGCCGCGCCACTTACAAAATCCGGCAAGTTTAGCAATTTCAAACTCCCAATCCTGCTGCCGCGGTTGGCCCTTGGGCAGGTCTTCCTCTGGAATGTGCAACGGGCGGCTGACACCGCTGGCGAGTGAAGATGCCGGCGAAAGGCACTCTGTGGTGAGCCGGATAGTCTCACAGTTTGATGAAAGATATTCTGATGCTTCCCACTCTAAGAACGAGCCGTGTCGTCACTGTGCTGATCGCCGGGTGTCTAGCCGCTTGTCTTGTGACCCGGACGCTGGCCGATCCCTCAGCCACGGCCAATGCACAGCGGGCTGCGACGACTTTGCCGTCCATAACCCTGGCTACGCCCACAGGCTATGCGGTGTTCCAGCGATCAGCGGCAAACACTGCCAGGCTGCAGGTCACCGGACATCTGGCGGTACCGGCCGCCGCCATTCAGGCCAGAGCCCGATTGATGGCGCCGTATCAAGAAGGCGTGGACGGCAAATCAGGGGAGTTTGTCACCATCGCCGGGCCCTGCCGCGATGACTTCACCGGCGTGATCGATGTTCCGGCGGGTGGTTGGTACGCCTTGGATGTCAGGGCGATGGACACCGCAGGGCAAACAGTTGCACAGCAGACGATCGAGAAGGTTGGCGTCGGTGAGGTATTCGTGGCCGCCGGGCACTCGTTCTGTTCAGGCTACAACGCCGAAGCGCCACTCAAGGCGACAGACGACCGGGTGGCCACGACCGACGATTGGAGCACGTCGGCTGGCGTACCGCTGGCGTTTCGCCACTGTGAAGACCCATTGCTGCCCGGCGACGGCGGGCGGGCTTCCCCTTGGCCCAAAGTCGGAGATGCGCTGGTCGGTGCCCTTCACGTACCCGTGCTCTTTGTCAGTACCGGTAAGGGCGGCTTGACGGTCGAGCAGTGGCGGAAAGGGGCGGCCGACACGACCCAGCCTTCGCGCGGTTACACGCAGTTCCGCGAGGCCCTCCAACGCCTCGCCCAGCAAACGGGACTGCGTGCTGTGATCTGGTTCGGGAACGAGAACGACCTATCAAGATCGCCCACGGCCGAAGGTTTCAGCGAGGACCTTGAGCGGATCATCGTGCAGTCGCGCATCGATGCTGGCTGCCCGACACTTCCATGGCTCATCGCCTTCGACGCCTACGATCCGGCCGTCGCAGCAAAGATGGGCCTTGAGCTGAAACAACGCAGTAAAGAGAACATCGACCGCGGTACAGAGTTGGTCCTGCAGCGCGTCCCCAACACATTCGACGGCCCGCAGACCGACGACCTCGGCCCGGAGTTCCGACGATCTGACCACGATCACTTCAATGATGCCGGCCTCGACCAGCTCGCGCTTCGGTTCAAGAGGAAGATCACTCAGGCATTCTTTCCGCCGCCGGTTCCATTGCCGCAGAGCGTCGAACCGAAGCCCCGGTAACAATGAGTCAACGGCTGTACGCCTGATCACGCCGCCCTGCCTACGCGGTCAGAAGATTTAGTGCTGATGCCGCGAACGCGGATCGCAACTTCTTCATGTCCGGCCCGGACAAGCCTCGCAAAACAGTTGGGACGGGAGAAGTCGCTTTGCCTGCCTTCAAAAAGTGCTGGAATGCCGCAAGGAAGACGTCGCGCTGGGCCTCAACGTCAACTCGAATAGTCTCCGGAAAGGCAGCGTCAAGGATGCTTAGGCCCTCCTCCGAAGCCTCTGTCAGTTCTTCAACCCACCGCATGACCACGGCCGCTGGCTTTTCCTTCGGGTACCGCTGTGCCACTAGCCCCAGCAGGTCGGCCCGCGTCGGCGCGTTCATCAGCAGCGCCAGAAAGAAGCGGTGCTCCGGCTCGATAATCGCGGCGCGCCAACCTTTGATGACACTCCGCCGTGCGTCTTCTCGCAGGGTCGCCGCAACACCCGCCGCGATGGCACCGTGCTTCTGCCTAAACGCCCCGAGAACCGCCTTCCACTCGCCCAACTGCTGCAGGTAGCCCATGGTGTGATACAGGACCGAAAAGCCCCTCTCAAAATCCAGATCGGCAACCATTTTCATCACCAATGGCGCGTATCCGGCATCTTCGGTCCGTTCCAGCACATCGAGCAGCTGCTTGCGACGCATCGTCAGTTTGTCGCTGAAGTGCGGATCGATGGCGACGTGCGGCGGCATGTAGTTAAACTGCGGCCCTGTGCCCGGATCGTGTTGCGTACGCACTACAACCGTGACCGATGGCGAATCCAGATGAAACAGCGAATGAATCGCGCCCTGACCGGAGACGATCGGCACAGTGCGGCCGGTTTCCAGAAGCTCGATGCTCTCCACCCGGACATCGCCAACTCGCAGATACGGCGTGATCGACCTGGCCTTGTCGAACGCATACTCCGCATGGATGCTCGAACCGTGCATCACATGAAATGCCCCTGAAAACTCGTGCTGGTGGATGGCAGTGGTCCCGTCCATCCAGAAGAGCAATTGGATGTAAAACCGCGGGTGGCTGTAAACCACCAACTCCGGCTCGCCAAATTCCGAATCCGTCTGAAACGGCTGCTCTTCATCGAGTAAAAAGTCACGCATGAAGGCCTGAAGGTTCACCTTTTTGGCAGGCGGCCGCTCGTCAAGTGCCGCGCAGGCGATCGCAGGAAACTTGCCCAGCGAGAAGTTTTCCTGCTTCCAGCGCTTCAGTATCGTGCGGCCCATCTCATTGAAGAATGCGTCCATCGCCGGACTCTACCACGGCCTGCGTGTTCCTACGGTCGTGGCCCGCCACCAGTGGCCGCAGCCCTGCCCGCCAGATAGCCCGTCGCCCACGCCCATTGGAAATTAAACCCGCCGATCCGTCCGTCGCAGTCCAGCACTTCGCCAGCCAGATACAGACCCGGCACCTTTCGTGACTGCATGGTGCGGAAGTCAATCTCGGCCAGTGGCACACCGCCGGCAGTCACCTCGGCATAGTTCCACCCACGATGCTGTGCCACCGGCAGCACCAGCCCGGTCAGATTGTGTACCAGCGTTCGCCGGGCCTCTTTTGTCAGCTGCCCACCCAGAGTTCCGGGATCTATCGCCGTATACCGCAATAGCGCCGCCGCCATCCGCTCGGCGAAACGCTGCGACAGTAGCGTCAACATGGAAGCTTTCGGCCGCTTGGTCGTCAACTGAATCAACCACTGCTCCACTTCCTGAAACCCTTCACCCGGCAGCAGATTGCACTGCAACGTCAACCCATAAGCACCTGCCGATTCCGATTCGCGAGCCTGCTCGTTCGCGGCCGTCCAGTGCCGGCTCGCATCCATCACCACCGGACCGCTGACACCGAAATGTGTCCAGAGCAGGCTGCCGGTTCGATGGTCAATCCGCTTCCCATTCAAGAAAACAGACAGCTCCACTTCCTGCGATAGCCCGGCCAGCTCTGCGTGAAACATCTGCGACTGCAACACCAGCGGCACCAGCGCCGCGTAAGTCTGCGTCACAGTGTGCCCCAGCCCCCGAAGCATCTCCCACCCCAACCCATCGCTACCACTGCGCGGCAGCGACCTTCCGCCCGTTGCGACAATCACCCGACCACAATCCACTGCCCCGCCCACATGCACGATCTGAAAATCGCCGCCCTCTTCGGCAGGTGGCAAGATTTCTGTCACCCGGTGGTCCGTCAATAAAGTCACGTTCAGCGCGTTGCATCGGTCCAGCAGAGCTTGAAGCACGGCTCTGGCCGTGTTCGCCACAGGGAACAGTTTCCCCGTCGGCTCTTGTTTCAGCTCCACCCCCAGCGACGCGAACCAGCCGATTGCCGCCGACACATCGAAGGCCGACAGAACATGTCGAATAATGTGTTGCGATCCGTTGAAGTCTTTACAGCTCACTTCGTGGTGCGTGACGTTACACCGACCCCCGCCAGCGACCAGAATCTTCGCCCCCAGCGACCGCGCCCCATCCAGCACGACCACGCTGCACCCAGCGGGCACAGACTCCGCGGCAAAGATGGCAGCCGCCAACCCCGCCGCACCACCACCCACAATCGCGATATCCGCACCCTCGCTCCTCATGGGCCCAACAATACCACGGGGCCCCAATCGTGCGTTTGGCCTGAGACCGGCAGCACAGCATGGCGCGGAGGGGGGTGCAAGGGGGCCGACCGAAAAGCCCTGCCACGACGGCCGCCGCTGCCCTATAATCTCGACATACCATGCCCCTCACATCCCCTGACGCCTCAGGCCCCGTCGATGCCACCCTCAAAGGCAAGGAAGTCATCGTTGCCGTGTGTGGCGGTATCGCCGTCTACAAGGTCTGCGACATCGTCTCCAAGCTCGTTCAGGCTGGCGCGGGCGTCACGGTCGTCATGACGCCCGACGCAGCCAGGTTCGTCACCCCGCTCACCTTCGAAGCCCTCTCCGGCCGGGCCGTCCGCACCAATACCTTCGACCTCTCGGCCGCCAATGACCCCCAGCACATCAGCCTGACCGAAAAAGCCGACCTGATGCTCGTCGCCCCGGCCACCAATACCACCCTCGCCAAAGTGGCCGCTGGCCTCTGCGATGACCTTGTGAGCCTGATGGTTTGTGCCGCCGCCTGCCCCGTCGTTTTCTGCCCCGCCATGAACCACCGCATGTGGGACCACCCGATCTGCCAGGATAACGTCGCTAAGCTGTCCCAACTCGGCTACACCTTTATCGGCCCCGAACAAGGCTGGCTGGCCTGCCGCAATGTTGGCCCCGGCCGGCTGACCGAGCCCGCCAAAATCATCGCACGCGTGAAAGAGATGCTCACCGTCCCCGGCAGCATGCCACCGGCGGTGGGCGGAGACGTCGCCGCAGCATCCCAAATGGACAGCGAAGACAACGAGGCTTGAATCGCAGAATAGCAATGGCAGGCGGTGCCGTCTCAAACCGCGGCCGCAGCACAACAGATGTCTCCCATTTCCGCCCAGAAAGACCTCGGCGTGCCCAAACCTGTTGTGCCGTGCCGGATAGCACCCGACAGGTTACTTTCCAAGACGAAATTATGACCGTCAAACGCCTCCTCATAACCGCCGGACCCACACAAGAACCCCTCGATGCTGTCCGCTACCTTGGCAATCGCTCCAGCGGCCAGATGGGTGCGGCCCTTGCCACCGCTGGCCTTACCAAAAACCTCGCGGTCACCGTCATCCTCGGACCCTGCCCTGCCAAAATGCCGGAAGGCGCCCGGGTCGTCCCCGTCCAGACCGCCGCCGACATGCTGGCAGCCGTCACGGCCGAGTGGCCCAGCCATGACCTGCTCATCATGGCCGCCGCAGTCGCCGATTTTCGGCCACTCACCACCCACACCGGCAAGATGAACCGCGAAAACGGCCCGATCACCCTGCAACTCGAACCCACGGCCGACATTGTCGCCTTCGCGTCAGCCATGCGCCGCCCGGATTCGGGCCAGAAGATCGTCGGGTTTTCTCTTCAGCAAGCCGGCGACATCGAATCGGCGAGGCGCAAACTCCATCGCAAAAAGCTTGATCTTGTGGTCTTCAACCCCTTGCCCACCATGGGCAGCCCCGACATCGAAGCGGTCCTGCTCTGGCCGGACGACCAGACCCACGCCCCGCTGACGCTCCCCTATCGCAGCAAGGCCGATTTTGCCGATCTCCTCCTTACGGAAGCACTGCGCTTATGAGACGGGAATTTCACGTCCGATAACCTTGGAGAACCCGGCCATGGATGGCCCCTCAACACTGCTAAGCATCCCGATCAAGCGGCTGCCTCACGGCCTTGATCTCCCCCTGCCGACGCGTCAATCCCCTGATGCCGCTGGCATGGACCTCTACGCCGCCGTCGCTGGCCCTACGACCCTGCCGCCGCACGCCATCCAGCTGATTCCCTGCGGCTTCGCCGTCGCCATTCCCGCCGGCTGGGAAGGGCAGGTTCGGCCGCGATCGGGCCTGGCGACCAAGTTCGGTGTCACCCTCATCAACGGCGTCGGCACGATTGACGCCGATTACCGCGGCGAAGTGATGGTCCCCCTGATCAATCACGGCCACGCCCCGTTCACCATCGAACGCGGCATGCGCATCGCGCAACTGCTCATCGCCCCCGTGCCAAAGACCACGTGGGTTGAAACCGACAACCTCGACGACACCTCCCGGGGCGCCGGCGGCTTCGGCTCTACAGGCCACGCCGCACCCAAGTAACCTCTGACCAGCAACCTCCAACCAGCAACTAGCAGCCAAACCATCATGGACCGCCCACACTTAAAAACCTGGATCATCCTCATCGCTGCATGGGCCTTCTGGCTCTTTCTGATGTTCAGCGTCGGCAGCTTCCACGCCACCGACTGGCCCAGCCACACCGTCTACCCCTACCCGCCCACGCAGAACCTCTGCGGCGAAGTCGGTGCGGCCGTGGCCTATGCCTGCCAGTTCGTCATGGGTCAGGGCATCTACCCGATTCTCCTTTTTGTCGCTGCCTGTCTGATTCTTTTCATGGCCAAGGGCCGCGTGGGCGACCTTTGGATGCGGGCCGTCGGCATTCTGCTCGTCTCCATCGCCTTCTCGACGGGCATCCACCACCTCCACCCCGCGAGCGCCAACGGTCTGCCGGAAGGCTCTGGCGGCCTGATTGGCATTGCCAGCAGCGCATTCCTTGAACGCCACGTCGCCCCGACCGGTACCCGACTCATCCTGCTTGCCACTTTCATCGTCGGCCTGCTGCTGGCCGCAGATGACCTCCTGTTGGCGACACCGGGGGCCGCAAGAGCCATGTCTGACAAGGTCTTGGGGGTGGCCGATCGCATCCCCACGCCCGGTGGCTCTTCTCTCCTTGATAAGGCCCGCGCATGGTGGACCAGGACGTACCACGTCCACCCGCATGTTCCGGCATTGGCTGGCGGTGCTGCGGCAGCTGCGATGGCTCGTGCCGCAGAAACCGCCACCACCGCCACGGCCGACATCCCCAAGTGGAAACTTTTCTGGCGCAAGCCAAAGGCGGCGGGGGATGAAGCGGATGACATCAGCTACACCAACGATGAACCGGTTGCCACAGACGTCCACGCGAGCCTGAGCGAAGACCACGGCCCGGCCGAGGGTATTGAGATTCCTCCCGCCCCACTCACTCCCGCTCCGATCGCGGTTATTGACGCCCCCACCGTCGTCAAGCCCGTCCGCATCAACGGTGTGTTGGAAGGCGGAACGTTGGAACCTTCCGCCGCTTCGCAAACTGTCACCACCTCTGCATCCCGCTCCCAGAACCTCTTCGAAGACGCACCCACCATTCGCGAAGAAGAAATCGCCACCGAAACCGCCAGCGATGACGGCATGCCCGAAGCCGACGACGGCTCCGACGATGAAAACGCAGACAGCGAGCCGAAAGCATACATCCTTCCGCACTGGGACTTTCTGGCCGAACCGGAAATCGGCTTCGGTGATAAACAGGTCAACATCGCCCGGGAGAAGGCGAAGATCTTGGAAAAGACGCTGCGGCAGTTTGGCGTGGATGCCAGCGTCATCAACATTGAAACCGGCCCGGTCATAACGCTGTTCGAAGTGCACGTCGCCGACGGCGTGAAGGTCTCGCAGGTACGGAATCTGCAGGACGACATTGCCCGGTCACTGAAGGCGATGACCGTCCGCATCGAAGCGCCCATTCCCGGCAAGGACACCGTCGGCATCGAAGTGCCGAACGAATACAAGGAAAAAGTCCGCTTCAAGGAACTGATGACTTGCGCCCCGGATGCGGCCGACCGCATGGCGATTCCGCTGTACCTCGGGAAGGACGCCAGCGGCGAACCCCTCGTCGTCGATCTGGCGGCCATGCCGCACGGGTTGATCGCCGGGACCACCGGCAGCGGCAAGAGCGTCTGCATCAATAGCATCATCCTTTCCATCCTGTACAAGCAGGCCCCGGACATGGTGAAGCTCATCCTCGTCGACCCAAAAATGGTCGAGATGGCCGACTACGAAAACATTCCCCACCTCATGTGCCCGATCATCAACGACCCTCTCAAGGCTGCCAGTGTGCTGGAGTGGGCCTGCCAGAAGATGGACGAGCGATACCAGTTTCTGGCAGAGATCAAGCTGCGCCACCTGACGGCGTACAACGCCATGACACGGCAGGCCCAGCTTGACGCCTTCGGCGCCAAGACAGATGAGGAAGCAGCCCGCATCCCGCCGAAGATGCCGTACATCGTCATCATCATCGATGAGCTGGCCGACCTGATGATGACCAGTGGTAAAGAGACCGAAGCCTTCATCGTCCGTATCGCGCAGAAAGCCCGGGCCGTGGGCATCCACCTGATCCTTGCCACCCAGCGACCGAGCGCCAACGTCGTTACCGGCCTCATCAAGAGCAACCTGCCGACCCGCATCGCCTTCCGCGTCGCCAGCGGCATGGACAGCCGCATCGTTCTGGACAGCCAGGGGGCAGAAAAGCTCATGGGCAAAGGGGACATGCTGTTCCTCGGCGGTGGGATGAATAAGCCGATCCGCTGTCAGGGGACGTTCCTCGGTGATGACGAGATCAAGAACTCGGTGACGCTGGTGAAGGAGACGGCCAAGGCTTCGTATTCGCCGGAACTGATGCAGCTGCCGATGCCGGGTGGGGACGGAAAAGCGGACTTTGAGAAGGATGAGCTGTGGGAGGACGCCGTGAAGATTGTGCTGAAAGCCGGGCGGGGGAGCGTCAGTCTGCTCCAGCGGCAACTCGGCATCGGTTACGGCCGGGCCGACATCCTGATCAATCGCATGGTCATGACCGGCCTGCTCAGCAACAACGCCACCGCCGGTGCCCGTCAGCCGACCATGTCGCTGGCCGAGTGGGAACAAGCACGCCGCCAGCAAGCCGCCGACGAAGGCACCGGCATGACGGTGTAAGTCCCAGCCGTGCTGACCACGAGTCGCGATCGAATCCGGATGCCATTGGTCCTGCGGTACCGGAAGACCTGCCCCCGCCAACAGTTTTCACTAATGCTGTTCAGCTGCGATTCGCTCCGACACGGCCTTCGGCGACATCGTCACGCTCAGCACTGTTGCCAGTGCCAGCGTCCCCACGACGACCAGAAGTGACACTGTCGTGTCGAGCTTTACAGGGTCCGCCTTGGCCAGGCCTATCACATCCAGATAGGGCGGTATGCTCAGCAGCAGCAACTTCACGCCGACGAAAGCCAGAATCAGGATCAGCGCCGGTTTCAGGAATCTAAACTTCTGAATCAACGCCGCCAGGCAAAAGTACATCGCCCGCAACCCGAGGATCGCAAAAATGTTGCTCGTGAAAACGATAAACGGGTCGGGCGTGATCGCAAAAATGGCGGGGATCGAATCGACCGCAAACACCAGGTCTGTGATTTCAACCAGCATCAGCGCCAGAAACAATGGCGTGATCGCCCAGGCCGTACTCAGCGAGCCAGCAGGCGGCGCGTCCATCACTTCCTTGCCTGCCGCATCCCTCATGTACGTCGGCCCAAGGGTCCGTTTGGTGAAGAACTTCTGACCGTCATAGAACTCGGTCACGCGGAAGAACTTCCTGCACAGCCGCACGACAATGTTGTTCGAGACGTCGTCACTGCCCTTGATCAGGGCCATCTTCAACGCCGTCAGGATGAGGAACCCACCAAAGATGATCAAAATCCACTGATATTTCAAGATCAATCCCGCGCCCAGAAAGATCATCCCGCCGCGCATGACCAGCGCGCCAATGATGCCCCAGAACAGCACTCGGTGCTGGTACTTCGCCGGTACGGCGAAAAAACTGAAGATCAGCGCGATGACAAAGATGTTGTCCATCGCCAGCGACTTCTCAACAACATACCCGACCAGATACTGCTTGGCCGCCTCAAACCCCTGCACCTCGCCAGACACGATCAGCGGTGCGCCCGCCTTGATCGCTGCCGCCGTGCTGTACTTGGCGGTCTCCAATCCCAGCCCCAGCCAGTGGCTCTCGTACGCGGCGTAGACAAACCCGCTGAAGGCGATGCCGCACGTCAGCCAGATCACCGACCAGATGACCGCTTCCTTCATCGCAACTTCGTGGGCTTCGCGATGGAAGACGCCGAGGTCTAGCGCCAGAAACACGATCACCAGACCGATGAACGCGAAATACGCCCAGATCTTCAGATCGGCGGGGTTCGAAGTTATGGCGGCGGCAAATAGCAGAAGTTCGTCCATGGCTCGAGCTTATTCCGTTCGATGGTCCCCGCAAGCAATGATTCATATATCCCAGCACATCAGATATTAAACCCCGCCTACCCGGCTGATAGTCGGGAAAGTGTTGCGTGCCATTCAAAAATCGCCTCCCGTTTGTAATCAGTCCGCGCCGCATCCGTACCTAGGGTGATCCGGTCCAACACACAGAGGTCACAATGCTTTGTCCAACTCGCACTCAAAGTCCATGGATGACGCTCCAACCCAGCACTGACAACATTGACCGGCGACCTAGGTGCCTTGGCACCCTGCTCGACCGACGTAAGTCGGACAAGTGGATAGGCCGCAACCCGGGTTAGAGAGCTCGCTGAGCGACCCCGTCGACTCCGCTCGGATCGACAACCGCAGTTGATGCGGCTTTTACTGGCAAGTCCCGATCCAAAGCCGTTGCTCACTGCCCCTCTCTCTTTCGGGGCCACATGAACACAAACAGGAGAAATCAGACGGAAATCAGACTTTTCGATGGAAGTATCAAAACCAGTGAGGCTCAGTACGACTATATCATGACCAGCATGAGTGCCGCAGCGGGACGGCTCAAGCACACCGCGGCCATCGTCGAGGTCCGCCTTTCGGATCTCAATGGCCCAAAGGGTGGCGTCGACAAGCAGTGCTCGATTGTGGTGACGCCGCCCGGCCTAACCACGCTGCGCGTGGAGGAGCAGGCCGGGGACTACTACTCGGCCATCGATGCCGCAGCAGCGACGCTCAAGAAGTCGCTCGCCAGAGCGCTCGAGAAGACCAAATCGAATGGACCGCGATGACCAATCCCCCTTGTGGCTGTTGCCTGTGCAGCGCCAGACATTTTGGGCATTCTGCGCCCGTCATGACCCGCCCCATTCAGCCAGCGTATCACGCTCAACTTCGTTGCAGCATCGATTGCGCAGCTGGCATTACTTTCCCATCGCATAGCCACAGAAAAGCGAACACCTGCCGCGCCCGTGGGGGAATGAATCCCGAAATCAGCAGGCGCACAAATGGGCGGCCTGTCAGTAGCCCGACAAACACCACGACCATCTGCACCGCAGCCACGACCGCATTCCGGTAACGGGCAATGGAATCAAAGGATGTCACCGGCTACCCTGAAAAAATCCGCTGGCTCCGTTGCAAGCCTTCCACCGTTCCCAAGGCGAGCAATGGTATGAGCAACCAGACCAACCGGGCCCATGGCCTCCAGAACCAGGTAGCCGTGGCCAGAACCGTTGCACCTAGATAGATCAACAGCGCCATGATCGCAATCACCACCACCGCCTGTGAAAAGCCGCCGTCAGTCGAGTACTGATTTTGCAGTGGCTCTTTGCCGCCCGGCAGGAACGGCACAAGATACCGAACGTAGCGCACATCGTTCACTGAAAGTTCGCGGGTCGCGTCTGATGCCAGCGAATACTTGAAAGTTTTGGTAGTCCACGCCGCGGTTACTTCAACGCCGTCTTTTGTCTCAAGCCTTTGCCACGTGAGCCGCTCCTCCGCGACGGCCTGCATTCCGATTTGTCCGAAATACATGCCCGCTACGACAAGCAGAACGACCAACCCCCAGATCATCAGCCCCAACGTGCCCAACCGATGCATCCAGACCGTGCCGGCTGTAGACCTGCTCTGGGCCGAATGATGCCGGCCACATTCCGGACATCGGCAGACCAATAATCCCAGCGTCTCCTCCCGCCAGATGCGCTGTGTCATGAGGTTAAAGCCGCAGCTTTCACAGAAGGTATCTGTTTCCACAACACTGATGAAAACTGCTTGCGCCGCGCCCATGGGTCGAGTGTGTGCTGCGTGAAAGCCATGGGTCAAGACGGGGCGGACAATTGCCGGCTCGATCATGCTTTTCATGTACCAGTCAACGAGCGACACAGGCTGTCGGTAACTCGCCCATCAATCGCCGAAAAACGTCTCCCGTTATGACCTATGCCGTGGGGGTACGCATCAGATCAGATGAGGGGAACGGAAGCCGCATCGCTTTCGCCCCGACTCTTCTGCAACGTTCATGTTGTCGGCGACCGGGAACCGTCGTGGTCGGCAGGTCTATTTTTACCCAAGTTTCGCCTTACCCGTTTACACTTCCCAACCCATGTATTACTTCTCCATGCTGCTGGCCATCGCCGGTTTGACGACCTATCAGATCTTCATGAAAGCCGCCCCGCGCGATGTTAACCCCTGGGGTTTGATGGCGATGGTCTACGGGCTTGCGGCTGTCGCGTGCGTCGCGGCCGCGGCCCTCTGGCGACGCTTCATCGGCCCGGCCGAACCGATGCCCACCCTTGCCACGCTGGGCCCGGCCGCACTAATCGGGCTATCGGTCATCCTGATTGAGATTGGGTATTTGCTGGTCTACCGGGCTGGCTGGTCGATTTCGGTTGGGCCGGGGGTGGCGCAGGCCGTCACGCTGTCGATTCTCTTTATCCTGGGTTTTGTCTGCTTTGCAGAGAAGGTGACTGCGTCCAAGTCTGCGGGAATGGCGCTCTGTCTAGCGGGTGTGTGGTTGCTATCACGGAAAGGCTGATTCGCCCCAAAGTCCACGATTCGCGCCTGCCACCGGCCAGCCGGTTGACCAATCACAAGCCGCCGTTAGACTGCTTAACCCGTTCGGGCGATTAGCTCAGTTGGCTAGAGCACCAGCATGACACGCTGGGGGTCGCAGGTTCGAGCCCTGTATCGCCCAATACCTTCCTCCCCCCCTACCCACCTTCCCCCTCCCCCGCCTTGGAGTCAGCGAAAGGTTTTTATCTGCGGGGGGAATGGCCGGGGATGCAGCCCTAGATAGTCTGCTCGCCTCCCTCAATCACACGATTGATTGTGGCCGCTACAGTCTACCCATATACACAATTGAAACTACGGATCGCCGGGCCAACGCAGCCCGGCCATGCACTCCAACTGGAACTGGCACTATATTCCTACACATGCACCACTTTGTATGAATAATTGCCTTGTATGCATAAAGGCATGTGGTTATACCCATTGATGGACTGGATACATGCGTACATGTCTCCGCCTGTCAACTGGAGAAGGAGATCCCGATGAAAGTTACTCTCGCACTTGCGGCTGCTGCCGCCGTTCTCGGAACAGCGGCGCTTTGCTCCGCCAATCTGATCGTTAACCCGTCTTTTGAAACCACGGACTTGGGTGCGGGTTCATTCCAGATCGTCGCGCCCGGCGAAAACACTGTTGCGGGTTGGGATGTCGGCGGGGCGGGCGTGGTTCTGGTGGGCACTTATGGCCACCCGGCCGCCATTGATGGCAAGCAGTCCGTGGAGCTGAGCGTGTTCGCCGCAGGCAACATCAGCCAGAAGGTTGCTGGGACTGTCGCCAACCAGCTCTACCGCATCGACTTCCTCATGGCCGGGCAGGACGATCAAGGACCCATTACCAAGACCATGGAAGTCTTCTGGGGCGGGACCTCTCTGGGGCTGATCACGTGGACTAACCTGATCCCGCCCTATGCCCCCGTGCTAACCCCTTGGGAACATCACACACTCTACGCTTCAGCGAATCTGAACGATGCTGAGTTGAAGTTCGTCAGTCTTGTTGACCAAGATGGCGGCCCATACATCGACGCGGTTAGCGTTGAACCGGTCGTACCCGAGACATCGCTGGCAGGCCTTCTGGCCCCGGCCGCGGCAATGCTGATGGCACGACGCCGTCGGTAGTAGCCCCCAGCCCCCTCTCCGAGGCCTGCGGGCTTGTGACAACTGGCGTATGCTTGACCCACTTCAATGAAGTGGGTCAACCTTACCGGCTATTTGTCTATCGTCGCGGCATTCGCAGTCCATTTCGGGCTGCACGGCCACTCGGCTGAGCCGGGCCTGACGTTCTTCCTTTCGGCCTTCGGAATCATTCCGCTAGCTCACTTGATGGGTCAGGCGACCGAGCACCTCGCGGACCGGACCGGCCCGACGCTGGGCGGGCTGCTAAACGCCACGTTCGGTAATGCGGCCGAGCTGATCATCGCCATCATCGCCCTGAGCAAGGGGCTGAATGAAGTCGTCAAGGCCAGTTTGACGGGCAGCATTTTGGGTAACCTTCTGCTGGTGGGCGGGGCGGCCATGGTGGCGGGCGGGCTGAAACGAAAAACCCAGGAATTCAGCCGGGCCAGTGCCGAGAGCGGTGCGGGCCTGCTTTTGATCGCCACGGCCGCACTACTGATCCCGGCCATTTTTCATTACACGGGGCAAAACTCGCAGGATGCACATCTGGCTGCCCGTGAACACTCGCTCAGCATTGGCACCAGCGTCGTGTTGATGCTCGTCTACGGGCTGGGATTACTTTTTACTCTGAAAACGCACGCAGCGGTGTTCACACGGGGTGGTGGAGTCGGCGAGAGCGATGTCGCGCCGTCTCATCGCGCTCAGGCCGGATGGTCAGTGAAGAAGTCAGTGGGTGTGTTGGTGGCGGCCAGCGCTGGCATCGGCATTGTCGCCGAGTTGCTGGTGGGATCGGCAGACACGATGGCGCAGAGCTTCGGTTGGTCGCCGGTCTTTGTGGGCGTCATACTGCTGGCGATCATCGGTAACGCGGCCGAGCACAGCACGGCGGTGGTGATGGCGATGGACGACGATATGGAGACGGCGATGGCGATCACGCTGCAGAGCAGTTTGCAGATCGCGCTCTTCGCGGTGCCGCTGGTGGTATTTTTGTCGGCGGGGATGGCATGGGCGGGGATCGGTCGGGCGGTGCCGCTGGATTTGGTGTTCAGCCCGCTGGAAGTGGTGTCGGTGCTGTTGGCGGTGATGATTTTCAGCATGGTGGGTGGGGACGGACGAACCAACTGGCTGGAGGGCGTCATGCTGCTGGCGCTGTATGTGATCATGGCGCTGGCATTCTTTTACCTGCCGGGTGCGGGCCTGCCGGCGGAGATGGGTGGGACGGCAGCGACCACAATTCCGGCACGATAGCAAGCCGGAAATAGCGGGCTGCAGAGCAGGACCGGCTGGCCTGAGGGTTTGGGCAGGCAGAACGTGCCTTCAGTGATAGCAACCACTTGCGAGGGTTGCCCTTCGGCGATTTCGGCCCTATCTTCCGCCGTTCGGGTTCGCCCGGACGAGTTGGTAGCTCAGTTGGTAGAGCACGTCACTTTTAATGATGGGGTCGCGGGTTCGACTCCCGCCCAACTCAGTCTGGCAGGTGTCGGCACAACCGGCATCTGCTCTTTTTATTGCTGGCGATTCTAGGGTCCGGCGCTCGGCGGCTGTTCCAAGCCACTGGCACGCAGCACATCTGCCACGAAGTCTGCCTTGGCATTTGTATAGGCCTCGCGGTCGCTCGCATACGTCTCAGCGAGGCTGATCTTGAGCATCGCATAGGCCTCGCGCTTGCCTGCATCCCTGCGCAAGGCATCACGGAAACCAATCAGGGCGCTCGCCTGCGGATGCGCCTGTTCGATGATGTGCAGGTGGTGTGTGCGGGCAGAGGGGTTCGGGCGGAGGAACCAGAGGCGGTAGTGGCGATTGGGGTCGTCCGGCCAGAACAGCCAGCCCGCTTCGACGAGCAATGGTATTGCGGCCTGGACATCCGCGAGGGACTGGACCGGGGCGAGAATGTCGATGATGGGCTTGGCCGCAAGACCGGGAACGGCCGTGGAGCCAATGTGTTCCGGCGGGGCGGCCAACCACGGCGACAGCAGCCCCTCAAGCAGTGCCTGTTGCCCGGCGAAGGCCGCCTGCCACCGCGGGTCGTACGGAACGATTTCGATGCCTTGATCGGCCAACGTTGAACCTCGCACGACCTCGCGCCTACGAAGCGCCGTGCCAGCGTAACAGCTTTTGGATCGCTGGATTGCCTTCGGCCATCGCGGTCATTGTGGCGCCGTGTTTGTTGCCGGGTTGTTTGATATCGGCACCGGCATTCAAGAGAATCTCGATGACTTTGGCGTAGTCCCCGGTGGGTTCGCGGCGGTGAACCGAGCCGTAGGCGGCCCAGCCCAGGGGGGTACCGCCGTGGGTCGGGTCAATTGCATGCACGTCGACGCCGCGTTTCAGCAGTGACTCGATCATGGTGGTGTTGCCCATCCATGCGGCCGTGTGCAGCACGGTTCCCCCGTCCATCCCGCGGGCCATGGGGTCAAAGCCGAGATCAAGCATGAGGTTGAACGCGGGCAAGCGGTTGTGCAGGGCTGTAAACGCCAGGACGGAATGACCCATCATGCCGAGCGAGCCGGGCAGAGTCGGGTCATCGCGGATTGCAGCCCGGGCAGCAGGTTCGTCATTCCTCATCGCGGCGTCGAGCAATCGCACCGGCGCTGGGCTGGCGGCCCACAGAGTATCGAAGACGGCTTGATGCCCAAACTTCGTCGCGACTTCGTGCGGCGACATATAGAAGCCAAGCCCCCAATTGTAGATGCCGAAAACAGGGACAGGGGCGTAGCCGGGCACGTTGGTGCGGGCTGAAAGGCAGGTGGGGTCGACGCCAATGAGCTTCTGGGCAAGATCAAGATCGCCAAGGCGAGCAGCCATGAAGATGTCGGCTGTGGCACCGCGCTCGAGCAGGTGCCTGGTGATTTCCGGACGATCCTTTAGTGCGTATTGGGCAGCGGTCGAGTGATGATCGACACAGCGGGCGTCAATGTCGGCGCCGTGCGCAAGAAGGTAATCGATCACTTCGGTGGTTTTGGCGTAGTGCAGCGGGAGTTGACCGTCGCCACCTTTTTCGGACACGCTGGCGGGATCCGCTGTGATGAGCTTTGCCAGTTCGTCCAGCCACCCAAAACGCGCCGCGGCATGGGGCGTGAGGATCGCACCGCGCGCGATCAGGTCGCGGGCGAACTCTTCCGGGCAGGAGTCCAGTACGCCGAAGGGGCCGGCTTTCCAGTCGCTGCGGGCATTGATGTCGGCACCGAAGGCCAGCAGAACGTCCATGACGGGCAGACTGTGGCTTGCGATGTTGACGGGCTTCCCGCCGAAGTCGGAGATGGGGTAGTTAATGGCTTTTCGCAGGGTCGGCGAGCCGTCGAGGAGGCGTTGCACGGCCGCGGCGTCGCCACTCTGAACGGCGATGCGGAACGCCTGACGTTCTTGGTCGTCAAAGTGTTTGACGAGTTTCGGCCAGGAATCAAAGCCACCTTCTCGAGCGACAACCCGCTGGGCGTCGGCGAGTTTGAAGCCGACGATGGGTGCACGGGCCGCTTCGAGCCGGGCCAACGCACCCACCTCGGAGGCGCGCACGGCCTTGAGCAGATCCTTGGCGAGTTTGCGTTGCTGTTCCAAATTGCGCGGCGATTCACCGCTAACGGTAGACATGACGACCTCCTTCAAAAGATCGCCCGTGTCCGCGTTCGGGCCGAAGAAAGTCGTGAGGATGTACGTACGTCTGATTCGGAGAGGCGCAGCCTTTCCCGCGGACCGGGGGCGTTCCGAAAACGCCGAAAGCAGCATATCAGCAGCTGGCCTGCGGGCAAGGCTTCTACTCGGATTTCGGGCTGCCAAGGCTCGTCATTTTGAGATACGCCTCGGTGAAGTCGGCAAAAAACCTCTCCTGATGCATTGCATATTCCTGTACCCACGGGATGCATTCATCGACCTGCAGCAGCGCGATGTCGGTCTTGAGCATCGTTTCCGATTTCAGCCCGCGTTGGACGAGGTTGCGGTAGTAGGAGTTATCAAAGGTGTAGGGGTCATCGGTGAAGCCTTTACCGCTCACACGGCCCAAAGTGTGGGCACCGGACAGCGCGGTCCACAGCCGGGCATCGAAGCCGAGGCGGGCGAAGTAGGCCTGTATCGTCGGCGCGTCCCAGTCGCGCGAGGGCATCATGCCATCTTTGACGGCGGCGGTGGCGTCTTTGCGGCCGAGGGGGACTTTGATGTCGGGCCCGCCGGTGCGGGCAACGGCCACTGCACCGGCCACGGCGACAAGATCGGCCCATGAGACTTCCGGCAAGTGTTCCTTGGCTTCACCCAAGAGCTTGATGGCGATATCCAGACCGCGCGAAGAGTCGCGGGCGAGTTCCTCTGGGAAACGAATGGACCCATCGGCACCGCCCTCGCCAGTGAGCGGGTCGAACGTAATAGCATCGTGGTAACTCAGCCTGAGGAAGAGCGGCGCTGTGCGACGGGTCACGATACGTCGCAGGGCCCGCTTGATGGTCAACAGCCGCAGCGGTTCGGGCATGGTTGCCAGTGAGACAGTCAGCAGGCCGTCGATCTGATAGAGCACGTGGTCGCCGGCCTTTCCCTTCAGCGGCACGCGGACGACACGAGCGACGTGCACATCGTTTTGAAGGGCATCGAAGACGGCATCCGATACGAGAAGGCTGGTGCCTTTGACTTCTTTGGTCGCGCTTTCCACACGCGAAGCAACATTGACGGAATCTCCAATGGCAGAAAACTGCATTTTGGACGGATGGCCGTAAATGCCGACAAGGGCCGGCCCGTAGTGCACGCCGACGCCCACCCGGAAGCCAGTGTTAAAGTGCTGGCGGGTATAGGCGTCCTGTTCGGCGACGCGCTTGGTGATTTCCAAGCCTGCCCCCACCGCGGCGTTGCAGACGGTGCGAGGGTCCCCGCCATCAAGCCCGAAGAGGGCCATCATGCCGTCGCCCATATATTTGTCTATGAAGCCGTCGTGTCCGATTACCGCCTCGCCGGCAAGGCGGAAAAAGCGGTCGAGCAGGTGAATAACGTCGTAGGGCAGGCTGGCATCGACGAAGGGCGTGAAATCGCGGACGTCGGTAAACAGGATCGCAACGGGCAGTTCACGGCCTGTGGTGGCTGCCATCTGCGAGGCGGTCTCTTCAGAGATGGCGACATCGGCATCGAGTTCGTCAATCACCAGACGACGGACGGTTACATCGCCCAGCGGACGCGCCTGACAGGCGAGCCGAATACCGGGGTCAAAGCCCTTTCGGGCGGCGAGCTTCCACTCTGCGGCTGTCGGCTCGCTAAGCCGATCAGCACCTTCGACCACAAGCACCCGGCAGGTGGAGCACTTGGCGTTGCCGCCGCAGACACACATGTGCGGGATACCCCCTTCGAGCGAGAGTTCGAGCAGCGTCTTTGTGCTGTCAACCGAATCGACGGTCTTTTCACGGCTGAAGGTAATTTTTGCCATGGGTGAACAGATATTACCGCTGAATCGGATTCGCGTGACGCACGGGCAATCAGGGTCGTATGATCAGACCCGTGGCCCTTGTGACTGCCCCAGCTTTCTGCCTTCGCCGGCTGGACTACTCTGAGACCAGCCAGATTTTGCAGCTTCTCACGGAGTCGCATGGTTTGATAAGAGTGATCGCCAAGGGAGCGCACCGCCGGACCAAGGCCGGCCACGGGAAGTTTGATGGCGGGCTCGATCTCTTGGATTTCGGTACAGCCGTGTTCATCGAGAACAATGCCGACCTCTGGACTCTGACGGAGTGGTCGCTGAAAGAGGGACACCTCGGGCTGCGGAAGACGCTGCGGCAGTTGCACCTGGCACAGGGAACCGCCGAGGTCACGACGGCACTACTGCATGAGCACGACCCGTTCCCACAAACTTTCTCTCGGTTCGGGCAAGCCCTGATAGCTCTTGCCGAGGGTCACACAGCCACACATGAAGCCGTTGCATTGACCTATGTGCTGCACCTGCTGAACGAGGCCGGTTACTTTCCAGAGTTGGGCCGCTGTTCGGCTTGCCAGACCACGGTGCTGGGAGCGGCCCCCGCATTTACTGCCGCAACGGGTGGGGTATTTTGCACCACGTGTGCCGAGTCTGTGCCAGACCGGCTGATGATCGCGCCAGCGCTACTCCGGCTGGCCGCCCAGTTGCTGTCATTGCCGGAAAGCCGGCTCCCGCGGCTGACCATCGCGCAGACCGGCCCGCTGCACCGCCTCCTGGGACAGCACATTCAGCACATCACGGGCAAGGCGCTCATGATGCTGCCATTGATCGCGCCGCGCGCCTTTGATGCCTGGCGTGGGTTGACACCACAAAAGCAGTAGCGGGCGACCGTTGCATTGCAAACAAAAAAGCCTGCCGGAAGGAATCCTTCCGGCAGGCTTGGCTTCGAAATCTGATCAGTCAGGAGACTTAGGCGCGGCGACGGCGGCCAGCCATCAGGGCAACAGCCCCGGCCACTAGCCCTGCCGAAGTCGGCTCGGGGACAGATGCCGACTGAATCGACGAGACGTACTGTCCCGTCGTCGAGTTGTAGCGGAAGAGGATGAAGTTGCTGCCGGTGGGCAGCAGGCTGACGCCGGGGTTGTAGTTCACCAGACCGTCAGAATCACCGGGCAGCGGCGTGAAGAGGGCGCTGGTCGTGCCATGAACACCGACGGTGAAGTCGCCGGTGGTCGGGGTGACAAGGCTGTTATAGCTGAGTGCGATATCACCCAGCAGGAAGTTGAAGCCGGCGTAAGTCGTATTGGCGCCGAAAAGGGCAACCTGATAGCTGACGGTCAGCGACGAATCACCCCCGCCCGAAATGCGGATGCGGTTGTTGACGCCGCTGAACGCGTAGATGTTGGCGATCGTCTTCTGTTCAAACGCCTGAGTCTTCGGTGCGGATTGGGTGTTGTCGAACTGCGGGCGAAGGTCGTCCCAGAGGACGGCGATTGTTGTAGTCGGCGAGCTTGCGAGCGCCGTGTTCGCAAAAGCCGTCGATCCGGAGCCGAAAGTTGTGATGCCGTTGGCACCGTGAAAGATCGAGATCTTGTTAACGCCATAAAACGGAAAGTTGAAGCCGATGCCGCGGGAACCGGTGGCACCGTCATCCGCAAATGCGTTACCCGAACCCCACTGGGTGACGATGTCGGTTGCGCCCGTGTTGTCAATGAGCAGGGCGGCCCGAGAGACAGTGGCGGCTGCACAAATCACGGCGAGAGAAACGACTGATGAGAGCTTCATGATGCGATCTCCTAAATAAAGGGCAGGACAAGGGATTGAAGAAAAGCGGTTTTTGATGAAGAGGGGGGAAAGGGTTAGCGTCGACGACGGCTTCCAGCCAGGACGGCGACGGGCAGAACCATGCCCCAACCTGCGGGCTCGGGCACGGCGGTGGCTGTCACGGTGAAGTTATCAACGAGCATGAAGTCGGTGGCACCGGTCGTGCCGTGGGCGTGATAAAGGTCGAAGTCGGCCAGGCCGTTGGTGGTATCGAAGCTGTTGCCGCCCTGAACGAGGTTGCCGTCGAGGTAGGCGTCCCACGTGGCCGTGGAGTAATTCAGAATGATCTGGACGTTCTGCCAGACACCGCGCGTAACCGGGGTCGAAGTGATCACCGGGCCAAAACCGTTATCGACCCGGATCAGGCCGTCGGCACCGAAGGTCATACCAAACGTGAGCAGGTTGCCGACGTTGTCGTAGAAGCGAGCACCCCAGCGGAAGCTTGGCGTGGCCGCCACGCTGAGCTTCATGTCGTAGCTCAGACTGACGGCGCTGTAACCAAGGGCGACGGGGTCAATGTTGAGGGGTTGCAGGGCTTCCACCGTGGAAGCGCCAGCGTCCATGCGCAGGGCCTGAGTGCCAGCCTTGACCGTTCCGGCTCCAACGGTGCCAGTGACCACGTTGTAGCGGGTCATGTTGGTGTCACCGAAAATGGTCCAGTTGTCCTGGCCGAGGAAGCCCTCGGCCGGGGCCAAGGGGCCGGGAGTCATGGCCGGGGCTTCAAAACCAGTCGTGTAAAGGACGCCCGCGCGCGCGGTACTAACGACACCGAGCGTCGCAACGAGTACGGCGAGTAATGCAGAAGTCTTTGTTTGGGTGTTCACAAATGAGTCCTCGGTAAAAATGCTTCGGCCGAACCGGTGGCTATCGGGCATGACGTGCAGACACGCTGCTAGGTGTATCACTTCTCTAGAGATAGAATAGCACTAATAATCGCGAAATTTGACACATGCAAACAATCGCATTGGTCTACGCTTCCAGTGCCGTTACCTTCGGGTTAGCTGTTCGTATTATCGTCTTTAGTGCCTGATAGAAATCGAGTTATGACGAAAATCCACAGTGCACAAACAGCCCTCTGAACGATTGCATTTTACATGCATTGCGTTCCATTTGTGGCAACGGAATGCAATGTGGTTTCGACAATGTGTGAAAATGGTCAAACTGGCCGCTCGTTCGGTGGTTTGACGCTGGGCGGTGGCCACGTAACATCTGGCGTTCCTTTCGATGTGTCTGGCCAGTCCTCACAGATACGCAGATTCGTTTCCGTAGCTCAATTGGATAGAGCGTCGCCCTCCGAAGGCGAAGGTTGCAGGTTCGAGCCCCGCCGGGAACAATTTTTTTGGTAATGCGGAAGCGGACGCCTGTTTTGCGCTGTTCCGGCCAGCCCCTTAGACTCGGCCGCAGGTATGAACCTCCTTTCCGCGACGCTCTTGACTGGCCTTCCCAGAGGATTGGCCCGATGGACGAACTGGCTGCTGGTCTTGTCAGCGTTGGGGCTGGGGGTGATCGGGATTATCTGCATCTGGTCTGCAGGTCGGTACTCGCCCCTGACGGAAGACCTTTGGAAGAAGCAGCTCGTCGTGGGGATCATGGGCATCGGGGTCTGCCTTCTGGTCCAGTCCGTGGGTTATGAGGCGATCGGCAAGGCCTCTTGGATTTTGCACGGTGCGGCGGTGCTCCTGCTGCTCTACACACTGATGCCATTCGCTCCGGAACGGGGGCTGTTTGGTGTGCCGCGAGTGAACGGCGCCAAGTGCTGGATCGACCTGGGCGTCTTCCGGATGCAACCCGCGGAGTTGGTGAAGATCACCTACGTCCTAACAATGGCTCGATACCTGCGGTTTAGGACGAATTTCCGGACCGGGACCGGGCTGTTGGTGCCCTTTGGGCTGACTCTGGGCCCCATGATCCTGATTCTGAAGCAGCCGGATCTGGGGATGGTGTTGTCGTTCCTGCCCATTCTCTTCGCCATGCTATTTGCCGGAGGTGCGAAGCTGAGGCACCTAGTCTTCGTGATCATTTTGGGGCTGTTCGCTGCGCCCCTCATCTGGCTCTGCGGCAGTAAGGGGACGCCGGTGTTTGAGCACCTCCCGGAGATCGTCAAGCCCTATCAGCGGCAGCGAGTCTATTCGATGTTTCGCGAAGATCAGAAGAATCTGCGGGAGTTCGGCTATCAACAGCACGGCGCGCTGACGGCGATCGGGTCGGGCGGGCTACTGGGTAAGCCATGGGGGCAGCTGGAAGTCGCGCCGCGTGTGCCGGAGTCGCAAAATGACATGATCATGGCCGTGGTCGGCGAACAGTTTGGGCTGGCAGGGTGTGCGACCATTTTGCTCTGCTACGCGCTGATCTTCCTCGCTGGCATCGATATCGCCGGCGACAGCAAAGACCCGTTCGCAAGGCTGACGGCCACTGGGTTGATCGCGGCCATCGCGGCCACGGCTCTGCTGAATCTGCTGGTGGTATTGCGACTGTGCCCCGTGACAGGAATCACCCTCCCGCTGGTCTCCTCCGGCGGCAGCAGCCTGCTGGCGGCCTCGGTTGCCATCGGGCTATTGCTGAGCATTTCCGCCAAGCGAATGCTCGTATTGGGCAAGACACGGTTCCGTGACTGAGGGGCCCTTTCCCCGGATGGTCTTTCGGCGATAGCCCGGTCACAACGTCTACCCACGTGCCAGCACTGGCCACAATCGCGTCGCCGGGCAGTGTCTGCAAGCCAGTGCCCAGCGCGTGTCAACCTTGCAATGTTTCACGGATGAAATCGACGTCTGAGGTAGACAGTGTTTTGCCCACGCCGGAGAGGTTGCACTTGGCCTGTCGGGCGTTGCGGAAGCCGGGAATGACACAGGCTACGTTTTTGAACGCGAGCAGGTAGTTGAGGGCCGTGGCGGCGAGTTCTTCCGTGCTGGAGCCGAAGCGGGCTTTTAGCTTTTCGAGCCTGGGGGCAAGGCGGGTGATTTCTTCGGGGGCAAAGCCTTTGCTGTCTTTGCGGTGGTCCCCGGGTTCGAAGGTGGGCATGGAGTCGGCTTTAAATTTGTCCAGCAGTTTGCCCTGCGCCAACGGCGAGAAGGCGACGAAGTTGATGCCGTGCTCATCCATCAGTTTGGCGACAGGTGAGCCCGTCTTGATGAACTGGTCATCAAGGGCGTGTGCCCAGCTTTGCAGGACGGCGGGCTTGACGACGGGAACAGCCTTCAGAAAATCATCGGCAGAGTAGGCCGACTGGCCCTTGAGCCGCACTTTGCCTTCAGCGACGAGGCGGTCCATTTCCGCGGTGGCTTCGTGGAGGTGTTCGCCGAACCAGCCGTGGTGGAAGTAGTAGAGGTCGATGTATTCCCGCTGAAGGTTGATGAGCGATTGTTCGCACTGGTGGCGGATGTGAGCGGGTTCGTACGCGTGGTTGGCTGTGCCGGGGAAGTGGCCGACTTTCGTGGCAATGACGACGGACTGGGTCTTAATGCCGAGTTTCTTCAGGACGCGGGCAAGCATGCGTTCGGCCTTGCCGTTGCCGTAGACGTCCGCGTTGTCAAAATGGTTGACCCCGGCATCCAAGGCAAGCTTGATGGCTTCGGTCACTTCGGCTTCGTCGACGTTGGCCCAGCCGTTTGGGCTGCCATTGACCCAGTTCAGACCCCCCATGGTCCAGCAGCCGAGGGAGACTTCGGAGACCTTGACGTTTGATTTGCCGAGTGTGCGATAGAGCATTTGGGTAGTCTAAGCGAAGGGGTAATGGGCATCCCACCTGCGGCAATCGAGGTTTTTGCATCAGAAAACCCGAGATTTATCGCAAGATTGGCATTGATTTATCGGCAAGCGGCGATATATTGGGGCCGGGAGTTGTTGCTCCCTCCAGCTGCCTGATCTGGTCAGCTGGCGGTTTTAGGATGCAAAGGGAGAGGAACATCATGCGTAGAGTGAAATCGGCAGCGGTGGTTGTTGCGGCGTTGGCTGTGTGCATATCTGACAAAAGTTTTGGCGCAGTCATTCAATATGACCTGTTCAAAACGGCGGACTACACACAAACGAGCAACGCCCAGCCGACGACGCCGTTTAACTATCGGATGGACGCGCGCATCGATACGAATGTGGATCACGATGTGACAGCGGCCAGCCTGACCTTGCCGGATGGCGTGACCGTTTATCCATTTACGTCTTCAACGCCCCGGTTTCTTTTTTATCGCGAAAATGGCCTGGCTTCGGCTGGCGATCTGGATGCCGCGTATCCGGCTGGAACGTATACATTCACCGCCACCGCCGGGACGTTGGCCCCGTCGTCCGGATCGATTGATTTTCCGGAGAGTGCACAACTGGGATACTCGGCCACTGTGCCTTATCTGACGGGTAACAGTTTTTCCAGCCTTCAGGGAATGGACAGCACGGCCAATCTGACCCTGACCTTTGATGGCTTTATCGGTGGGACGTTCGCAAATCAGGTTGTGACGTTTTTCACGGTCTTTGACAATACGAGCGGAGACGTGGTTTTCACCGAAAACGGCAGTCCCAGTGTGTTTACAGCGTCAACCATTCCCGGCGGAGTGCTGCTTCCAGATCATGCATATGCTTACAGCGTGACGTTTTCGGACCGAATTGTCGGGACCGGTCTGTTTGGAAATGACTCCGCGGTCACCCTTGCCGCGTTTGATCTTGCCACCAGTGGCTTTTTCCAAACTGCGGCAGTGCCGGAACCGGGAATTGGCGGATTGCTGCCATTGGTAATTGGGTTCGTCACATCGCGTCGGCGGCGGTAATTGCCCGCAAACCAGCGGCAGACTTGAATCCGCACCTCAGTGGTCCTATATAAGAGGGGAGAAGTTTTCCTCTTACACGGGTTGCGCGTGCTGTCACTGTCGAAGAAAACTGATTACGCCCTGATCGCCTTGGCCTATCTGGCCGAGCGGCCCGGGCGGGTTGCGCCAGCCCGGGAAATCGCCGAGGCCTACGGGTTGCCATGCGCGCTGCTCATGAATCTGCTCAAAGATTTGCAGCAGCAGGGGTGGCTGGATTCGATTCGAGGAGTGCGTGGCGGTTATCGCCTCAGACGCGACCCGGCTACAGCGAGCCTCTATGAGCTGGTCTGCATTGTGGACGAAGAGCCGCTGTTGGTGGATTGCGCTGGTGGTTGTCAGGCCGGGGGGGCTGGGGCAAGCTGCCGCATGGAGGGCAGTTGTCCAGTGCAGGCGCCGCTCAAGGCGGTGCACCATAGGTTCGTTCAATTTTTGAAAAGTATCACGTTGGCGGACCTTATTATTCCCGGCCGGAAAATTGATGTTCCGGTGGAGCTTGTAGGGATTGGCGGTTCGTCGCATTGATCATGTTTATCCATTTGTGCTGCCTTTGTAAGCAGGCGGCCGTTTTCAGGAGTGTTTGCCCATGTCCGTGAAATTGCCCATCTATCTTGACCACAACGCCACCACCCCCATGGACCCGCGGGTGTTTGAGGCGATGAAGCCGTATTTCTTGGAGTTCTTTGGCAACTCGGCCAGCCGCAACCACAGCTTCGGCTGGGAAGCGGAAAAGGGCGTCGACAAGGCCCGTGAGCAGGTAGCCAAGCTGATCAACGCCGACCCGAAAGAGATCATCTGGACGAGCGGCGCGACTGAAGGCAACAACCTTGCCATCAAGGGCGTCGCCGAGATGTATCGCGAGAAGGGGAAGCACTACATCACGCAGACGACCGAACACAAGGCCGTCATCGACCCGTTCAAGCGGTTGCAGCGTGACGGCTGCGAGGTGACGTGGCTTTCGCCCGACAAAAGCGGCCGGGTCAACGTGGACGAGTTCAAGGCGGCTGTGCGTCCGGACACGGTGCTGGCGTCGATCATGTACGCGAACAATGAGATCGGAACCATTCAGCCGATCCGCGAGATCGGCGCGTTCTGCAAGGAAAAGGGCGTTCTACTGCACACCGATGCGACGCAGGCTGTCGGCAAGATTCCGGTGGATGTGGAAGCCGATCACATCGATCTGCTCAGTTTCACGGCCCACAAGTTGTACGGCCCCAAGGGTGTGGGCGCGCTTTATGTCCGCCGGAAGAATCCGCGTGTGCGTTTGACGCCGATTTTTGATGGTGGCGGTCACGAGCGTGGGTTCCGGTCGGGCACGCTGAACGTCCCGGGCATTGTTGGCACGGGCGAAGCGTGCGAAATCGCTGGCAAGGAAATGGCAGAAGAGACCAAGCGTCTGAAGGGCCTGCGCGATCGCCTGCACAAGGGCATCACGGATCAGATCGATTACGTGACCCTTAACGGGCACCCGGACTACCGCCTGCCGCACGTGGTGAACCTGAGCTTTGCCTATGTGGAAGGCGAGAGCATGCTCATGGCGATCAATGACATTGCTGTCAGCAGCGGTTCGGCCTGTACCTCGGCCAGCCTCGAACCGAGCTATGTGCTCAAGGCGCTGGGGGTGACGGAAGATCTGGCGCACAGCAGCATTCGCTTCGGGCTGGGGCGGTTCAACACGCAGGAAGAGATTGATTACACCGTCGCAAAGATGGTGAAGTCCATCACACGGCTGCGTGAGATGAGCCCGCTCTACGAGATGGCGCTGGAAGGCATTGATCCGAGCAAGGTGGAGTGGAACGCGAGCAGCGGCGAGCACCACTGATCAGCATCTATTAACCGAGTCAACCAACATTACCCAGGAGTTTCATCATGGCATACAGCGATAAAGTTCTCGATCATTACAACAACCCCCGCAACGTCGGTTCGATGGACAAAAACGACCCGAACGTGGGCACCGGCATTGTCGGCGCGCCCGAGTGCGGCGACGTCATGAAGTTGCAGATCAAGGTCGATGACAAGGGCAGGATTGTGGATGCCAAGTTCAAGACCTTCGGCTGCGGCTCGGCCATTGCCAGTTCGTCGCTGGCGACGGAATGGGTCAAGGGCAAGACGCTGGATGAGGCGCTGGCAATTCGCAACACGGAGATCGTCAAGGAACTGGCGTTGCCTCCGGTGAAGATTCACTGTTCGGTTCTGGCGGAAGACGCCATCCGCACGGCGATCATCGACCTCAAGACCAAGCGCGGCGAGGCCGTGCCGAATCTGGGTGAGGGCGGCGGACATGCCACCAGCGAACGGGCCATGGAGACCCTGCGGGGCCAGATGGCGACGGCGACCGTCCAGAAGAACTGAGCAGCAACCTGTAACGAACAAACCGCCGGCCTTTTGCCGACGTATTATTGAACAGAAGGAAACCGAACCATGTCGATCATTCTCAGCGAAGCAGCGGCCCGTGAAATCAAGACCATCATCAAGCAGCAGGGCCTGCCCGAGGCGGAAACCAAGCTCCGCGTCGGCGTGAAGGGCGGCGGCTGCTCGGGTTTCAGCTACATGCTGGACCTGACCGAAGAGCCCAAGGGCGAAATGGACGAAGAGTTGGAAATCGCCGGCGTGAAAGTGCTTTGTGACATGAAGTCGCTGATCTACCTCGACGGCGTCGAGATCGACTTCAAGGACGAGGTCATGGGCCGGGGCTTTGTGTTCAAGAACCCGAACGCGACCAGCACCTGCGGTTGTGGGTCGAGCTTCTCGGCCTAGTTTATTTGTGACAACTTTGCGTCGGGGAAGGTGTTGGGGTCCCCGATGCATTATGAAACTGGCCCTTCGCGGATTTCCGCGGAGGGCCGCTTCGGTTGAAGGCCGATCTTTCAGTAACATGCCCACATGTCAGCAACTGCCAACCCCCTCGCCCTGCTTCTCGCGGCCAAAGACCACTTTGCCATCTTCGGCGTGCCGCAAACTTTTGCGCTCGACAAGGCGGCATTTGAGGCTCGTTACCGCGAGTTGACGCGCCTGACCCACCCGGACAACGCCGGCAGTGAGGCGGAAGAACAGATGGCTGCGGTTGAGCTTTCAACCAAGGTCAACGAGGCCTATCGCGTGCTGGCCGACCCCGAGGCTCGGGCGAACTATTTGCTGGGGCTCGTGGGCGGGCCGTCGCCGGAGGATAAGTCCCTGCCGGACGGGTTCCTGACACACATTCTGGCGATGCGCGAGGAGCTGGAAGAGGCTCAGGATGCCCGCGATCTTGGGCGCCTGCGGGATTTTCGGGCTCAGGCAGAATCCGGGAAACAGACGCGGCTTGCGAAGGTGAATGATCTGTTTGCCATGTCCCCCGACCCGGCCACTTTGAAGCAGATTCGCGTGGAGTTGAACGTACTTCGGTACATGCAGCGGATGCTGGAACAGATCGATCCGAAAAAGAGCGCCACCGGCGAGGGGCTTTGACTTCAAGCGCTAACCGCACGTCCGCCCGCGGGTTCAGGGCCGACCTTGCCACAAGCTATCTGCTGTCGGGAATGCGCATCGCGACGTGGGGATTGGTCGTCGCATGGATGAACCGGTACGGCACTGCCGGCGGGCTGGCGCTACTGGTGGCGGCGCGGGCATGGGCCAGCGTGGCGGTCCATTCGGCATTGTCGGCCGGGCAGGTGATTGTGCCGCTGCGCGTGACGGCCGAACAGGCGAAATCGGTGCAACTGGCGGCTGGGTGGACAGCGTGGCAGGTGGCGGTTTTCGGCTCGGCCACGGCCCTGGGTTTAAGCCTCATCGCAAGCGGGTCGGTCGGGGCAGACTGGATCATTGTGATGCTGGTCTGTGTGGCGCAGGGGTTTCGGAACGCCGGAGACGTGGGCGGTGGGCTCCTTCAACGGTGGAACAAACTCTGGCTGGATAACTTGTTGCAAATCGGTGGGGAAGTGATGTGGGTTCTACTGGCAGGGGTGTTGGTAATAAATCTGCAGAGCGGAATTCCACTGTCGCCGTTGGATATGGCCCTGCCGATGGTGGTGGCGGCTGGGCTTTCGATGGCGGGCCGGTGGCAGTTGTCGGGTGTTTCGGCCGCGTTGATGGCTGGGAAGCAAGTCACGGCCGAAGTACGGCGGGGTGCCGCCGAACTGGCGACGGACATCCGCCGCAGGGGCGTGCCAGTGACGGTCGGAAACATGTCGGCTCTGTTATTCGCGCCCTTGACGACGCTGCTCATCGGTTGGTTGCTGGAAAAGGGTCAAGGGGATCGAGCACTTGCGGCTTATGCCCCGTTGCTTTTGATCGATGGCGGATTGGGGCTGGTGGCGGCCGGGATCGGGCAGGCGTTGTTCCCGCGGCTGGCAGCGGCGGTACGGGGGAATGAAGCGGGCGGCGATGAGGCCCGATATCGGCGGTTGCGGCTTTCGGGAGTGATCGGGGTCACACTGGCGGTCGGGGTGCTGGCGGCAGGTGTCTGGCTGGCGTCCCCGTTTCTGTTGCCGATCTGGCTGAAGGTAGTGGACCCGGCCACGCTGAGTGCCCTGCCGATCGTTTTGATCCATTCAACGGTTGGGGCCGGAGTTGCGGTGACGAACACCTGTCTGATTGCCCAAAACCGGGGCAGACTGGCAGCGGTCATCGGGCTGACAAGCGGGATGATTAGTGGGATTGGCGTGGCAATTGCCCTGAAAATGGGGGCAGGGGTGGGGAGCGACATGCCGGTCGACCTGCTGCGGTCGGTCGCGTGGGTCAGCCTGCTGGCCGTGGCTGTGAGGGCCGTGGCGAGCTTCGTCGCGTCGGCGCCGCGACCTCAATCCGTCTTGACGACAGTCCAGTAATTGACGGTTTTTCTGCATGTTTCTATGATCCCCCTCCCTCCCGATTTCCCCAGCCGGTCCGCTGGGGCGGGGAAGCTGCGACATGTGTCGCCAATGTGTGGTGTGGACGGACCGAAGATTGTTCTGTTGGTAATTCAACTCACTGGAGTGAGCGTCAAATGTTGAAGCAAAGTGGCAAAGTGTCGAAGTTGTCGAAGTCGAAGGCGTCCAAGGGTGGCAAGAAGCCAGCCAAGGCAGTGAAGGCAACCAAAGTATCCAAGGGCGCGAAGTACGTTTACTTCTTCGGTGCTTCCAAGACCGACGGCAACGGCACGATGAAGGCGCTGTTGGGTGGCAAGGGTGCGAACCTCGCGGAGATGACGCGCATCGGTTTGCCGGTGCCCCCGGGATTCACGATCACCACCGACGTCTGCACCTATTACTACGCAAACAAGAAGTCCTATCCCTCCCAGCTTGACGGCCAGATGCGCGCAGCCATTGCGAGCATGGAAAAGATCATGGGGACGAAGTTCGGCGACAAGACGGCCATGCCGCTCTTGGTGGCCGTGCGTTCGGGCGCGCGCGACTCCATGCCGGGCATGATGGACACGATTCTAAATCTTGGCCTGAATGACTCTTCCGTTGTGGCACTGGCCAAGGCCACCGGTAACGAGCGCTTTGCCTGGGACTGTTACCGCCGCTTCGTGCAGATGTACGGCGACGTCGTGCTTGGTCTGCAGAAACTACCGGGCGAAGACCACGAGCCGTTTGAAGTGGCCATCGAACAGCTCAAGCACGAGAAGTATCACAACGGCCATCTGGAAGACACCAAGCTGACGGCCAACGACCTGAAGGAACTGGTCGCCCGGTTCAAGAAGCTGGTGAAGGAACGCACAGGGCGCGACTTCCCGGCCGATCCGTGGGAACAGCTCAAGGGTGCCGTTGGCGCCGTGTTCAGTTCGTGGATGAACGATCGGGCGATTGTTTATCGCCGCAAGTACAACATCCCGGCCGAGTGGGGCACAGCCGTCAACGTGCAGGCGATGGTGTTCGGTAACACCGGCGAGAACTCCGGTTCGGGCGTGGCCTTCACGCGTGACCCGGCCACGGGCGAGAAGGTCTTCTATGGCGAGTTCCTGATGAACGCGCAGGGTGAAGACGTGGTCGCGGGCGTTCGAACGCCGGACGCAGTGGCCCTGCTTCAGCCCAAGCAGCCCAAGGCCTTTGCCGAGCTGGCAAAGGTTCGCAAGACCCTCGAAGCGCACTTCAAGGACATGCAGGATTTCGAGTTCACCATTCAGGACGGCAAGCTGTTCATGTTGCAGACCCGCAACGGCAAGCGGACGGGTCTGGCAGCCGTGCGCATCGCCGCCGAAATGGTCAAGGAAAAACTGATCGACTGGCAGACGGCCGTGATGCGTGTTCCGGCCGAGCAGTTGGACCAGGTGCTGGCACCGGTGTTTGACCGGACCGCGCTCAAGGATGCACGCGTAATCGCGACGGGCCTGCCGGCCGGTCCCGGTGCGGCGTCGGGCAAGATCTATCTGAATGCGGATCGGGCCGTGGAAGCGGCGGCACGCAACGAGAAGGTTCTGCTTTGCCGCGTCGAAACATCCCCCGAAGATTTGCGCGGCATGATCGCAGCCGAGGGCATTTTGACAGCCCGCGGCGGTGTGTCGTCGCACGCAGCCTTGGTGGCGCGTCAGATGGGTAAGGTCTGCGTCTGCGGTGCAGCCAAGCTGGTGGTTGATTACCACGCCAAGACCGTCACGGTCGATGGCCACACCTACAAGGAAGGTGACTTCCTTTCGATCGACGGCACCAGCGGCAACGTCTACGCCGGGCAGATCAAGACGGCCCCGTCCGAAGTCGTGCAGGTGCTCGTCGACAAGACGCTGAAGCCGACCGAAAGCGCGACCTATCAGCTGTTCGCACAGCTGATGCTGTGGTGTGCCAAGGCCACCAAGATGACCGTCCGCACCAACGCGGACAACCCCGAGCAGACGGCAAACGCACTGGCCTTCGGTGCTGTCGGCATCGGCCTGTGCCGCACCGAGCACATGTTCTTCGAAGGCGACCGTATCGATGCGATGCGTGAGATGATTCTGGCCGGCAGCAAGCAAGAGCGTGAGAAGGCCCTGGCCAAGATTCTGCCTTATCAGCGCGAAGACTTCGCCGGGATGTTCAAGGAGCTGAAGGGTCTGCCGGCCACCATCCGCTTCCTTGACCCGCCGTTGCACGAATTCCTGCCGCACGGCAAGGATGCACAGTCAGAACTGGCCCACAAGATGGGGATCTCGGCTGAGCGGATTCACCAGCGCGTGAATGAACTCCACGAGTTCAACCCGATGCTCGGCTTCCGCGGTTGCCGTCTGGGTATCAGCTATCCGGAAATCACGGCCATGCAGGCCCGCGCCATCTTCGAGGCGGCAGCCGATGTGACCAAGGCCGGCATCAAGTGCAAGCCGGAAATCATGATCCCGCTGGTCGGCTTCAAGAAGGAACTGGACTTGCAGGTCGATCTGGTTCACAAAGTCGCCAAGCAGGTTCAGGCTGAAAAGAAGGTCAAGCTGTCGTACTCCGTCGGCACGATGATCGAAGTGCCGCGCGGTGCGGTGACGGCGGATGAAATCGCCCACACGGCCGAGTTCTTCTCGTTCGGCACCAACGACCTGACGCAGACGACCCTCGGCATGAGCCGCGACGACTCGGGCAGCTTCCTGCCGGGTTACGCCGAGCTTGAGATCGTGAAGAAGAACCCGTTCGCCACGATCGATCAGGACGGCGTGGGCATGTTGATGCGGATCGCCGTTGAAAAGGGCCGCCAGACCCGCCCCGACATCAAGCTGGGCATCTGCGGCGAACACGGCGGCGACCCGGATTCGGTGAAGTTCTGCCACAAGCTCGGCCTTAGCTATGTAAGCTGCTCGCCGTTCCGTGTGCCGATTGCCCGGTTGGCCGCTGCACAGGCGGCGATTGCCGACACCAAGGCCGCCACAGCCACCAAGGCCAAGAAGAAGTAACCCACTTTTTCTGCTTCCACATCGACTCAGACCCACCCGGATTTTTTCCGGGTGGGTTTTTCGTTTCGTTTGCTACCCCGAAATAGGTCCGCAAGATTTTTATCCCGGCGCACGAACGTATCGTTTGCACTGACAATCGATTGCGGGAACGGACAGCGGCGATTCATCAGAATTCAGCGGAAAATGGCGTTTTCACTGCGCGGTGCAGCTCCTGCGACAAATTGACCGACCCTGTTGTTGGTCATACGGTCTGGTCATCGCGATCAGATACGGCCGACGGAAGACCCCGGGTGGCCGGACGAACGAGCGGGCTGCAAAAGGACAACTGCCATGTGGGTTTGCGACGTCACAATCATGATGGACCCCAACAACCCGGACCGGAACTCCATGAGCGACGTGGTTGCGGGGCTGCATGATTTGGGGGCTGTAGTCGGTGTCGTAGACGCCGGGCAGAACATGATCGAAGCGGCTGTGCCTTCGCACCTCGTGCATGTGGTGGGTGCATTCGAAGGGGTGTCGTACGTCCGCACGGTTTTCCAATACTTTGCCACACAGTGGGTTCCTCCGACCCCTGCCGCTGCTCCGGCTGCGGCGCGTTCGACGGCCGAGCCTGCAACGTTGCCAGCTTAGGGTGCCCGTAAGTAGCGGCTGGCGGCGGGTCTGCCCGATACTGGGCAAGATATGGCACTGATCATTGACGACGCCGAAATCGATACGGTTGCTCTGGGCCTGTCAACCGTGGGGAGTGCCCTCTCACACATCGCACGCGAAAAGCGGCTGGTGACGCAACTACTGATCGATGGCAACACGCCGGACCTTTCAGCCATGGAAGCCCTCCGATTGCAGCCATTGGGTGAACGGACGATCTTCATAGAGACCGCCTCCCAGGCGGAGCTCGCGGCTGACGCACTGGACGCCATGGCCGTTGAGACCGACACCGCCCAGAAGTTGCAGGAGGAGGCGGTCGAGCTGCTCCAGAAGAATGACACGACCGGGGCACTTCAGCGGCTGGGCGGGTGCTTCACGATCTGGCAGTCATCGCGTGAAACCACGCAAAAGGTCGGCGAGCTTCTGAAGATCGATCTGGATTCCATGCTGATCCGCAACACACCGTTGCCCGTGGTCATGACGAAGTTTGGTGAGCAACTTCGACAACTACGGAGCGCGCTGGAAGCCAGCGATTACGTCCTGCTGAATGACATGGTCGCGTACGAAATGGTCGATACAGCGGCGGACTGGCGGTCTATTGTTGACCTGATGCGAGCCCACATGGGCGCATCTGCACGGTAACACAGTGGCACGCATACGATGATCGGCGTGGCGAAACACCTTCGATTGCTCGTCGCCTGCTGGCTGGCGGCCGCTACCGCGACCCGTGCGGACGTGGTCGGCCTTAAAGACCGATGGACCTCGCGCTATCGGGGCTTGCCGATGGGAAGCCCCGCAACGCGACCCGCCGCCGCGTATGAGGACGCGTCGGAAGTCATGCTAAGGCTGGCAGAAGACGGCGAGTACTGGGCGGCGCTATCGGTGCTGGACACAGCCTTATCCGCGAACAAGGGCCGTGCCACACTGGCCCGAGCGATGGCATTGAACGGGTTGGGAGATTATTCCGGTGCGGCCGACGTGCTGCGCGAGGGCGGTCTGCTGGCTGGCACGCCAATGGCCGATGCGGCGGTGATCGAGCTGGCCCGGTCGCAATGGGGACGGGCAGACGAAAAGGGTCGAGCCGACGCCGTGGCGACCCTTCGAGAACTTGCCAGGATCAGCCCGCAGGCTGCCGTGCAGTTGGCGGACTACCTGATCGCCCTCGGCCGCCCGGACGAGGCAACCGTCGTGGCGGCAGGGGTCTGCCTGAACGCGGCGGGTGAACCGGTGGTGGAAGCGGAACAGGCCGCAAAGCCGGGCGTGAAGTGGGACGATGCGGCCTGGGCAACGGCGATCTGCCGGGCAACCGACATTTGGGCAACGCAGACAGGCGCATATGGCAACCGGGCAGGACTACAGCAGGCGGTATACGCCCGGCTCGTCAAGACGTTTGATTCGGTCGAGCGCAGCGACCTATCGGCCCGGATCGAAGCGGCGCGCTTCGCGCTGGCGCGAGATGACGCCACAAAGGCACAGGAAGATTTGAAAGCGGTGCTGTCACAAGCACCCCACCATCGTGAAGGTGGACTGGTGTCGGCGGCGTTTTTTCTGGCAGAGGGTGATGCCGACAAGGCAATGAAAATCGCCGGGATGCTGCTGGCTGCCAACCCAGCCGACGGCGAAGCTCGCCTGCTGATGGCAAGGGGCTGGTTGATTCTGGGCCAGCCGGCGGCGGCACTGGAGGCGGCCGGACTGCTCACGGCTTCATCGTCAGCGAATGCCACTGAAACGGCCTTGCTGGCCGTCGCCCTCGGCTCGAGCCGTAAGGAGGCGGAAGCAAAGGCATTGCTGGAACGCTGGATGAGCGATCATCCGCATGACGGGTTGGCGGCCGGGCTGGCGGGGCACTGGCTGGTCGATTGCAGGCGGTTTGAACTCGCGGGTTGGGCACTCGATCAGGCGATAGCTCGGGAGCCGAATGCCGCCAACTGGCTTGCCGCTCAGGCCACCCGCAACATCATGCAGGGGCAGTATGCACCGGCGCAAGGGTTACTGGACAAGGCGATAAAGCTCGACCCATTCAACACAGCCGCCAGCAATTTTCGTGCGATCCTGAAGGTCATTCAGTCGATGCCGCGCGTGGAGTCTGAGCACGTCGAATTGCGTTACGAGTCGGCCATGCCACCTCTGCTGGCACAGTTGATGGTGGATTACACCGAGTCGGTCTACCAGATATTAGAGCAGCGTTACGGCACGGCACCACCGGGGAAGGTCTATGTCGAGGTCTACGCGACGGCCAGGCAGTTTGCGGTGCGTACTACCGGCACAACCTTCATTCCGACTGTCGGGGCCAGCACGGGGCCGTGCATCGCCATGGTCGTACCCAAAGTAGCGGGACAGACCAGCGGCGCGTTCGACTGGGCACAGGTGCTTCGCCACGAGATGACGCACACCTTCACTCTAGCGGCGAGCGAGCAGCACATCAGCCGCTGGATGACCGAGGGACTGGCTGTGTGCTCGGAAGAGGCGCCGATGCCATGGGAATGGGTGCCGCTACTGAACGAGGCGGTGACCAACGACCGCCTCATTCCCTACACGCGACTGGACTGGACGTTTCTGCACCCCGACGAGCCGGCTGACCGGCAACTGGCCTATGCCCAGTCCAACTGGCTGTGTCTGTTCGCAATCGCCCGTGGTGGTACGGAAACACCGAAGCGGCTGGTAAATCTGCTGGCCGAAGGTGCCACGTCCGAGCAGGCTCTGGAGCGCGTCACCGGCCTGAGCGGGCAGACCCTGCGCGAAGCGTTCAACAACTGGTGCCACGGACAGGTGGCGGGCTGGGGGTACACGCCCGAAACAACGGCGGCGTACGAGCGGCTTCGCGAACAGGGCCAGGCTCAGATTGAAAAAAAACAATGGGCCGAAGCACTGACCACATGGTCCAAAGTGATGGAACGGCGGCCTATGGACCCGTTGCCCCAACAGCGGCTGGCCGGCCTGTTCTTGAATAAAAGCATCAATCGGCCGACCGATGCACTCAAACCACTGTGGCGACTGGCCGAAACCGAACGGAGCAGCAACCGGTTTACCAAGCGGATCGCGCGGATCGCGATAGATGCTCACGACCTGCCTCAGGCACGGCGGGCAGCAGATCTGGCCGTGCAGCAAAGCCTGTTTGATGTCACCGCACACCAGCTGCTTTTGGAAGTGGCAGGGCTTCAGGCGGATACGGCCCTGACCCGGCGGCAGGAGCAGATCATCGCAGCCCTTTCGGCTGAGCAGCCGGTGCAACCCGAAAAGCCGTAACGTACCAGCCTAAAGGCCGCTCAATCGTTTCCACCGGAAGTAATGCCAGCCCGCCCGGAGCGCACCAAACGCCCCCAACGTGACCAGAAAGCCGCTGGCAACGGGGGATTTGGACTGATCAACGAACCGCGACGCGATCAGCATTACTGCCGCTATTGCCGCGAAGGCAATGGCGGCGGTTCGATGGGTCTGCCCGGTGACCCTCGGCTTTTCGGGGGTGGGTTCGTCTGCCGGCGGTTCGGTGGGTCCGATTTTCACAAGTTCCATGGTAACGCCCGATGGCCGGTCTTTGCCTACCATAACGCCTATGTCCTTCTCGGCCAGTGTCGGGATATCGCTTTCCGCGGTGACCAAAGTATTCCCCGGCGGCGTACGTGCCGTCGGCGGAGCCGAGCCGGTGACCGCCGAGATCGTCGCGGGGGAGTTTCAGATTTTTTTAGGCCCGAGCGGGTGCGGAAAAAGCACGCTGCTGCGACTGATCGCCGGGTTGGATGTGCCCACCACGGGCACCATCTCCCTGACGCCGGGCGGGGGTGGCAAGCCGCAGTCGGCCGTCGCTGGCGACATCGCCTATGTCTTTCAAGAGCCGCACCTGCTGCCGTGGAGAAACGTCCTTAGAAACGCCGCGCTGCCGCTGGAACTGATGGGAGTGCCGAAGGCGAAACGTCTGGAACAGGCGAGACTGGCTCTGGCCGACGTCGGTTTATCCGACTTTGCCGCGGCGTATCCGGCTCAGCTTTCCGGCGGAATGAAGATGCGGGTCAGCCTCGCCCGCGCACTGATTACCCGGCCAAAACTCCTGCTGCTGGATGAACCGTTCGCCGCGCTGGACGAGATCACCCGCCAGCGTCTGGATGACATGCTGCGCGACATCTGGGCGCGTACCGGGATGACCGTTGTCTTTGTGACTCACTCGGTTGCCGAAGCCGTCTTCCTTGGCCGGCGGGCGTGGGTCTTCAGTCAGCGGCCCGCCCGCATCGTGCTTGATACGCCCATCGATCTGCCGGAGGCCCGTATCCCTGCTCTACGCACCGATGCCCGCTTTGCCGAGATTGCCCACCGCTTGTCAGCCAGCCTCGCCGAGACGCAGCAAGGGGCCGAGGTGCTTGCAGCCCACGGTCTTCGGGATGGGGGGGTCATCCGGTGAGGGCCTCTCGATTTCTCAGGTTCGTCATGCCGCCGTTGCTAACCCTGCTGGTCTTCATTCTGGTGTGGCACCTGTACGCCCGGACGGGGCGCACGGCCGAGTATTTGTTGCCGGGACCGGGCAAAGTGCTGAGCGTGTTGTTTCCCACACCGGCTGCGTTCAAGAACGATGCGGAGTTGTTTCAACAGGCACTGGACCAGCGCAAGGATCTGCTGATCGCGCTCGGGGAAACCACGCAAGGCGCGTTGGCGGGCTTCGGACTCAGCATCACCGTCGGCACGATTTTCGCTGCGCTTCTTGCAAGCAGTCGCTGGGCGCGGGCAGCGCTGTATCCGTATGCTATTTTCTTCCAAACGGTGCCGATCATTGCCATCGCGCCGCTATTGGTCATCTGGTTCGGCTTTGGGTTGCGCACGGTGATCGCCTCGGCCTTCATCGCCAGTCTTTTCCCCATCGTCGCCAACACGCTGGCCGGGCTGATCAGCACCGACCCGAATCTGGTGGACCTCTTCCGTCTTTATGGCGGCACCGGTTTCCGAGGCAAAATGCTGTCTCTTTTGAAACTTCGCGTTCCGGCGGCGTTGCCGCAGACCTTTACCGGCCTGCGTGTGGCCGGTGGACTCGCGGTGATCGGGGCCATTGTGGGCGAGTTCATCGGCGGGGGCGGTTTGGGAAGCATTGTGGACGTGGCCCGCACACAACAGCGGACGGATGTGGTGTTCGCCGCCGTACTTCTGGCCAGCCTGCTGGGCCTCGCACTGTTCTGTGTGTTGGGGGCGTTGTCGTGGGCACTGCTACGGCACTGGGATGCCGGGGCGAGAGCGAACTGACTACAAGCCGCCCGCGGGCGACCGTATACTGCTCTGCTATGCGCAACCCTCTTGCCCGTATCGGACTCCTTGTCGCCGCCTTGTTTTGCAGCCACGCTCCGGCGGCAGATCCGGCCCCGGCGGCCAAGGCACTCACACCGGTCAAGATCGCCCTCGACTGGAAGCCAGAGCCGGAGTTCGGCGGATTTTACGCCGCTCAGGTCAACGGCGACTTCGCGATTGCCGGGCTGGAGGCAACGATTCTTCCCGGCGGCTCGGGCACGCCGATTCCCCAGATGCTCGCGGCGGGTACGGTCGATTTCGGCATCGTCTCCGGCGATCAACTCGTGAACCTTCGTAGCAAGGGTGGCGATATCGTCGCCCTGTTCGCCGTCTATCAGACCAGCCCGCAGGGATTGCTCACCGGGGCAGACCGAAACATCACCAGTCTCAAGCAGCTTCTGGAGACCCCCGGCACCGTCGCATGGGAGGCCGGACTGCCGTATGTCGCCCACTTCAAGAAGCTCTACAACCTGTCACAGCTCAAGCAGGTTCCGTACACAGGAGGCCTGCCTTTTCTGAACGGAACGAACGTGGCCCAGCAGTGCTTCGTCACTTCGGAACCGCTTCTGGCGGAAAAACAGGGCCACAAGGTCAGTAGTTTTCTCATCGCCGAAAGCGGCTACAACCCGTACACCACTGTGCTGGCCGTGCGCGGTGAATATCTTCGCCAGCACGCCGACTTGTGCCGGGCCGTAACCGCCGCTGTGCGGGCCGGCTGGCAGGGCTATCTCGCCGATGCGACGAAGACCAATGAGGTCATGCGGAAGCTAAACCCCTCGATGGACGCGGCCACATTCGCCGCATCAGCCGAAGCACAAAAGAAGCTCATCGAGACCGAGGAAACCAAAGCCGATAGCATAGGCAGCATGACTGAAACGCGCTGGCAGACGCTGATTGATCAGTTGAAGGAGTACAAGGTCATCACGGCACCAGTGAAGGCGTCGGATTGCTTTGTATCACCCAAGTAAACTCACTTCGGAATCTTCGTCTTTTCGATCCCCGGCTCGGCCGGCGGGAACTTCATCTTCAGGTTTTCGAGCGTGTTTACGAGCACGTCCAGAATCAACCAGTTGCGGAACCATTTTTTATCGGCAGGCACGACATACCACGGCGCATACTTCGTGCTGCACTTTTCCAGCAGTTCGCCGTAGGCCTCCTGATACTGGTCCCAGAACGCTCTCTCCTTCACGTCGTTACCGCTGAACTTCCAAAGCTTGGTCGGGTCGTCCAGACGGGATTCCAACCGGCGCTTTTGTTCGGCACGGCTGATGTGAAGGAAGAACTTCACGACCAGCGTGCCCTCATCCGCCAGCAAGTCCTCAAAGCTGTTGATGTGGCCGTAACGCTTTTTCCAGATCTCTTTCGGCACGATGCCCTTTACGCGCTCCACCAGCACGCTTTCGTAATGGCTGCGGTTAAATACTGCGATTTGACCCTTGGCGGGCGTGCACTGGTGGATGCGCCAAAGGTAGTCATGGCTGGCCTCTATCGGACCGGGAATCTTGAACGAGTAGACGCGGCAACCCTGAGGGTTCACGCCCGTGAAGATCGCTGCGATCGCGCCGTCCTTGCCGCCGCAGTCCATGGCCTGAAACACCACCAACAGCGACTTCTTATTTTCGGCATACATGATGCCCTGCAACTCGCGTAGACGTTCCTGATTTTTCGCGATCAGTTCGGCAACATCTTCCTTTTTCTTAAACGGACCGGTATCGGCCGTATCGACCTTGTGCAAATGAAGCCGCTGACCAGGTTGGACCCGAAAGTGCTCGCCAGAGAAATCAGCCATGCTTGTAGTATGGCGCGGGGAAGGCCGATCACCAAAGGAATTTTACACAAACGGCGTCCCTACCACCGTCGCCTGCCGCATGGCCCCTTCCGCCGGGACGCTCAGCACCGTCCCCACCTCGAAAAACGGCTTTTTTACGACCGCCAGCCCCACCGCCGCACCGGAAAGTAGTGGACTGACCGTACTGCTGGTCACACGCCCCACCTCGTTACTCGTGGCCGGATCGGTCAAGGCAGCCCCCTCGATCGGCAGGTGCCCGCCCTCCACCTTGACCCCTACCACCTTTTTCGCCACCACCTGCCGCGCATACATCCGGGCGACGATCTCTTGGCCCAGGTAGCAGCCCTTGGTCACACTGACGGCAGATTCAAAAACACCCGACTCTGCGGCCAGACTTTCCTCTGTGAAATCTATGCCGAAAAGCGGCGTGCCCGCCTCGACGCGGGCCGTGTTGAACGCCGCCCAGCCGATGGGACGGGAATCGCGTTTGTTCTGCTGTTTGGCATAAGGCTCTGTCAGGGCCTTCCAGAGTGACTGGGCAATGGCGGCAGGCACGACCAGTTCAAGGCCCGGCACGCCGCAGACATCCTGCCGGTAGACGGCGATCGGCGCGGCCGCATCGGTGCCGGTCGGCATGGCCGTTGGATTGAGTACTTCACCCACCGCAAACGCTCCGATTTGCCCCGCCACCCCCGCAGTCGAAACGACCATCGCCGCATTCGGCCCATGGACCGCCAACACACATACTTCCGGCAAAGCGAAAATCGCCTTTTCGGTGAAGTGATACTTCTCCAGAATTGTCTTGACGGGCAAAACCACGCGCCGGTCCATCACCAGCCATGTCTTCTCCGGCAGCAACAGGGCCTGCATATCGGCGACAATCCGACCCTTGCCATTCAATAAAAATGCCCGCACCGCCTTCATGGAAGGCAGATCTTTCTTGCCTGCCTTGTCGAACAACTGATTGGTCAGGAAGTTATCAAGGAAGGAGTTCCGGTCTTTGCCGGTCAGTTCCAGCACGGCTTTTTGCGGCAGATCCATCACACCCGCCGCTTTGCGAATAGCGGCATATTCCGCCTGCGGGGCCCCAAACGTCAGAACGATCTCCGTCCCGGCGTAGTCGACCGTTTCGGTCTCCCCGCCGACGCCGTCCGGCGCCTGGCTGGCGGGGTAAAGCGGGGCGATGACACTCTTATAGCTCGCGGCAATCTCGGCTCCTGACATGCCCCCATTCTAGGCCAACAGGCTAAACTCTTGTGTCCCATGAAGGTCTGTCACGTCACCGACACATTTCTCCCCAAACTTGGCGGGCTGGAGATCACGATCGATGCGTTGATCCGGGAAATGCAGCAGCAAGGGACGGACTGTTCGCTGGTCGCCCCAAAGCCCTTTCCCCCGCCCGCCAGCCTGCCGTACCCGGTGACAGGCTATCGACCCATGAAAATCAGCCGTCTGTCGGCCTGGTGGCTGCGACAGGCCATCGCCCGGAATGACCGCTTGCGTGGTCCGGCCAATGTCTACGTCGCCCACCACAGTTACCCCTGTGGCGCGGCCGTCGTAAAACACGTCCGGCAGAGCGGGCGTGGTCGCTCTGTCATTCACGTTCACGGGGGCGACATCTACGACCGCAGCCGCTGGCGCCGCAAGCCCGCCATCTGGGCCCGTCTACGGACCGCCCTCGACACCGCCGATGCAGTGATCGTCTCAAGCGAAAACATGCTGGCTACAGTCGCGGACATTATCGGGAAAGACCGCTGTGTGGGCCGGGTCCACATCATTCCCAATGGCATTGATCTGGATGCCCAAACCGCCGACGCCTCCAGCAGCCGTTTCGCCAGCGCTCCTTTCGCCGGCAAGCCCTTCGTCCTCGGACTTGGCCGACTGATTTCTCGAAAGGCGTTCGACCAGCTCATCGAGGCTTTTCCCCTGGTCGATGGATGCCGCCCACACCTGGTTATCGCTGGTGATGGTCCGGAGCGCCATCGCCTTGAAACTCGGGCCGCTCAGGTAAACGGTCACTACCCCGGCAGGATCCACGTCGTCGGTTCGGTTCAAGGGGCCGACAAGCGCTGGCTGCTGCAAAACTGCGCCTTCATGGCCGCCCCCAGCGTGGAGGAATCCTTCGGCATTGTCGCCCTCGAAGCGATGGCCTGTGGCAAGCCGGTTCTCGGCACCGCTGGTACCGGGCTGGCTGAGGTCATCGAAGAGGGCGTCAACGGCTATCTGGTGCCTGTTTCCAACAAGCATCTTCTATCCGCGATGATCGTTGCGATGCTGACTTCCGCCGAGCAGATGCGTCCCGCAGCCCGCCGACGGGCCGAGGAGTTTGCCTGGCCAGAGGTCACCCGAAAATACCTCGATCTACTGCGCTCGCTGGGCGGAACAACACCCCCCGCGCCGGTCGGGTGACTTCCATACCGTATTGCCTCACAATGTCGTGTAATGTTCGACCGGCCCGGCGCTCCCGTTCCCACTGCCACCCGCATCCATCCCGCACAAGAGGCACTCTCGCTGGCTCTTGGCGTAGCGTTGACCCTGTGCGTGATCGGTTACACATTCGGCCGCAGCAACCACACGGTTTACCTGGCCGATGCGATTCGCGCCGTCGATCCTTCGCTGCTCGCCCGTGACTGGTACACCACCAAGACGCTTCAATACCACAGTGTTTACGGCTGGATGACGCGGTTGTTGCTTCGCTGGAACCTGATCGAACCTGCCTTCGCCCTGCTCTATGCCGGGCTGGTCATCGCGTTACACCTTGGCATTCGTGTCTTCATCGCCATTCTTGGTGGTAACTGGCAGACGTACCTTCTTGCCGTGGTCCTGTTCATGGTCTCGGCGGGCGGCACGGGGCTCGGAGTTTATTCGATCCTGCAGGACGGGTCGTTCCTGCCCAGTAATGTGGCGGCCGTGGCGACATGGTGGGGGATTGTTCTGCTGGCGGCCGGCGGCGGGGCGGTGGGTCCTGCAGGGTTTGCACTCGGCATCGCGTCGCTGTTTCACATCAACTATTGCCCGTTCACGTGGCTGTTGTGGGCTGCGGCCATGGTCGTGGCATTCCTGAGCGGCAAGTTCAACGCGCGTTCATGGGCCATTGGCAGCATTGGGCTTGTCTTGCTGACACTGCCTAATGCCATTCCAGCCGCGATGCACCTGCCAGCCACGGGCGTGGTTTCGATGGATGTCTTTGTTCAGCTTTACGTCAAACTGCGACACCCACATCACCTGGACCCACGGAACTGGCCGCTGGCCCTCTGGATCAGTTTCTTCTGGACAATGCCGCTGGCTCTCTACGCGATCGCCAGCTATCCGGCGCGGCTGTCGCCCAACATGCGCCGCAGCATTGGTGTGACCTACCTCGTCGTCATGGGCGGGGTCTTCATGGCCCTGATTTTCGCCGGGATCTTCTTCGTCTCCGAACGCCTCGTGCAGGCCAGCCTTTACCGTTTCAGCCCGTTCATCCTGCTGATGAACTGTTGCCTCACTGCGTGGTGGCTATGGGACATGAAGGGCCTGACCCGAAGCACCATCAGCAGCCTGCTGGGCACCTTGGTACTGATCATCACGGTCGTTGCGGTTTTGGCGCGGGTGGGTCTGTTCCCGGCCGGGCCGGGGGCATTTCTCGCGCCACGCTTTGCAACGCTGATCGTGCTGGCCATGTTGTTCACGCTGGTGCTGTTCGCCTGGAAGCTGGCCCGCTCGGAAAACAACATCGTGCTGACACTGGCCGGGGTCGTCTGTTTGATCGCGATCGTCGGCTGGGGCCGATACAACGGCCTGGCGATCATCCCGGAAGACCCACCAGCGTATTACGCCACGTGCGCATGGATTCGGAACAACACCCCAAAAGACGCGCTCATCATGGTCCCCCCACAGGAGCAGGCCGAGCGCATCTACGGACAGCGTTCGGTCCTGATCAACTTCAAGGGCGTGCCACAGTTCAGTGCCGAGCTGCCTGAATGGAAGCGACGGCTTTCGGCTGTTCTGGGCTTGGACGACCTCAATACCCTTCCACAGCCTTTCCCAAGCACTTTGGAGGCCATCGGCCTGCGCTATGACCGGCGAGACCCTTCGGCGCTGTTGAACGTGGCTGGCTATTACGGTGTGGATTACATTCTGACCCGCCGGCCGATTTCCGGCTGGGAGGCTGGCCTGGTTGGCCCACCAGCAGCTTTTGAGTACCTGAAATCGCGACCGAACATCCCGGCCGATGGTCCGGTCGCTGATGCCACCGGTACACCGGTCTATTTCATCTATCACCTTACGCGCGGCCCCGCGAGCCGCTAATCTACCCCGCGAATGATCCACCACGGCCATGCTTTCGCCCGTGCCGGCCTCGTCGGCAATCCGTCGGATGGCTATTTCGGCGCGACAATCTCCTTCGCCATCCGTAACTATTCCACACGAGTGCGTTTATGGGAGAGTCCGCGGCTGGAAATTCGCCCAACAAGCGCCGACTTCCGATCCTACGAAAATGTCTCCGACCTGATGCGTGAAGTCAGCCTCTACGGCTATTACGGCGGCATACGCCTCATCAAGGCGACCATCCGCCGATTCTTCGCTTATCAGGCGGAACGCGGGCAAATGCTGGACCCGAAAAAAACCTTCACGATCGAATACGAATCCGATGTCCCGCGCCTTGTCGGCCTGTCTGGCAGTAGCGCGATCGTCATTGCCACACTCCGGTCGCTGATGAGCTTTTACGGCGTCACGGTTGAAAAACACCTGCTGCCGACGCTCGCGCTTTCGGTGGAGCGCGACGAGCTCAAAATCACTGCCGGCCTGCAAGATCGCGTCATCCAGACCTACGAAGGGCTGGTCTACATGGACTTCGACCGCGAATCAGTGACCACCAAGGGCTTCGGCCGGTACGAGCCCCTGATTCCCAAGGTGCCCCTCCCGCTCTATGTCGCCTTCGACCCCAACCGGGCCGAAATCTCCGACGTGACCCACCGCAACCTGCGCCAGTTGTTTGACTCCGGCGATGCAGGCGTCGTCAGCGCCATGCAGGAGCTCCGCCAGATCACCGGCACCGCCCGGCAGGCGATCCTCTCCGGCGATCTGCAAACGCTGGCCGCGATGAACAACCGCGGCTACGAAATCCGCCGGACGATCATGGCCATCGCCCCGGAAAACCACCGCATGGTCGAGACAGCCCGTGCGGCCGGAGCCTCCGCCGCGTTCGCGGGTTCCGGCGGGGCCATCAGCGGCCTCTACACCGACGGCCCCCAGTACCAGCGTCTGAGCGATGCACTGGCCAAGATCGGCTGCACCACTGTCCGGCCACTGATCTGGGATATCTGATGGCCAGCATCATCACCACAGCCGTCATTCCCGCGGCCGGCATGGGCACCCGTATGCTCCCGGCTGCCAAGGCGATTCCGAAAGAGCTGTTGCCCGTCATCGACAGGCCGGTGCTGCAACATGTCGTCGAAGAATGCGTGGCCGCCGGTATTCGCCGCATCGTCATCATCTCGTCCCACGCCAAGCCAGCCATCGAAAAGCACTTCCGCCCCGATGCGGCCCTTGACGCCGCCCTGACCGCCAACGGCAAGCTGTCGCTCGTCAAGCCCCTCAACGACCTTCTGGCCCGCGTCCAGATCGAGTTCGCCTATCAAGACCAGCCTCGCGGGCTGGGCCATGCGGTGCTGGCAGCCCGAACAGCCATTGGCGACGATGCGCCGGTTGCCTGCCTTCTCGGCGATACGATCTTCCTGCCCGATGCGCCGGGCATGCCGCTGCCGGCAGCTCAGTTGGCCGCAGACTTTACAAGTCTGGGCGGTACTTCGGCTGTGCTCGGACTCCAGCAAGTGCCGGAAGACCGCGTCAGCCGGTATGGGATTGTCGAAGGAACAGAAGTCGCCCCCGGCCTGTGGCACCTCACCCGCCTGATCGAAAAGCCCCTGCCCGGTCAGACAACCTCCCGGCTGGCCATCGCGGCCCGGTACATTTTGCCCTCCGGCGTCTGGTCGGCCCTGCAAGCACTGACACACGACACGCCGCCGCTTGCAGAGGTGCAGTTGACGGACGCCATCACCGCCTTGCTGCAAACAGGCACGGTATATGGACGCGTGCTCTCCAGCAGTCGGCTGGATATTGGCAACCCCAAAGACTGGTTGCTCGCCAACGTACAGATGGCCCAGCGCGACCCTGAACTGGCCGCGGCTTTGCGGTTGCTGAAGTAGTCGGCCCTGTCGCGCCGTGTGCCCGGGCATTGACGAAGCGCGTTGTCACGGTACATTCGTAAATGATCGGTAAGCGGGTGCGAGGACGGTGGCTCCTCCTTGTGCCCGCTTTTTTATTGCGCACTACGCGACAAAACCGCCCGGGCTTCTGGCCCGGGCGGTTTTCGTTTACATCAAACTCAGTCGTTCACCGCGACTACCGGCCCTTGGCCAGCAGGTCGCGAATGTCGGTCAGGAGCAACTGGTCCTTGGTCGGACCCGGCGGCGGCGGAACCGGCGCCTGTGATTCAAACCGCTTCCGTGCGGTGTTGAATAACTTCACCACCAGAAAAATACACAACGCCAGGATCAGGAAGTTGATCGCGATCGTGACGAAGTTGCCGTAGCGGACGGAAATATCCTTGCTGCCTGCGACAAGCGGATCAGCCTTGCGGAGCACAAACTCCGCCTTGCTGAAATCGACGTTGCCCGTCAGACCGACCACCGGCATCAGCAGATCTTCAATCGCGCTGTTGACGATCTTGCCGAACGCCGCACCGATGATCACACCGACCGCCAGGTCAAGGACGCTGCCTTTGAGTGCGAACTCTTTGAACTCTGCAAATAAGCCCATAGCAGGCCTCCCAAATAAACGACCGATTTACCGTCGCCTGCCCGACCTTCGGACAGACATCACATCTTCAAAAAACAAGCGGGGTCGTGTGATGTTGTCACACGACCCCGCCCAGTTACTGACTGATTCAGGCCGTTACCAACCCGCCATTACTTGGCCGGGACGTAGTAAACCTGCTCGTCGTTACGAACGGCCGTCTTGGCCTGATCGAACGTGGTGACGCCCTGGACAACCAGTTCGCCTTCCTTGGAGCCGGTGACAGTGAAGTCAAACGACTTGGTAGCACCAATCGGCAGCGTGCCGACGTTGAAGGTGACGACCTGGCCCGCAACCGTGCCGGGGAGGGTGGCAGACTTATAGGTCAGCCCATCATCAAAGGTGGCAGTCATCTTCACGTTGGTCAGGTCGAGCTGACCCTGATTCTTGACGATGTAGTGGAACACGTGATCGTTGCCGATCAACACGACACCCACGTCATCGCTGAGCTGGGTTCCGATGTCGGGGACGCCGACCGGTGTCACGTCACACTTGCTCGTCACGGGGGCTGCACAGGTTGCCATCGCGTTGGCAACGTTGGTGATCTTGCTCGAACCATCCAGGCCGAGCTTCAGGCTGACAGTCTTGCTTGCACCCGGGGCCAGGTCGCCGAAGTTCCAGCCGACAGCTGAACCCGTGTACACGCCGCCGTCGCTGGCGGAAACAAACTTCGTGTGGGCCGGGAGCGGATCGCTCAGCATCGTGCCCTTGGCAACGCCATCGCCGACGTTCTTGACGGTGATGGTGTAATCAGCCGGGCGGCCCAACAACAGACGACCATCCGGGCAGTTCTTCGTGATTTCAAGCACCGGCTGGGTCACGACCACAGCGGCCGTTGCGTCAGCGGTCTTCAGACCACCGTCAGCCATGGCGACTGCGGAGTTCGTGTAGGTGCCGCTCTTGGCAGCCTTCATGTTGGCCTGGAAGCTCTTGCTTTCCTTCGGAGCCAGATCACCGACGAGCTGTTCAAAGCTCGTACGGCCATCGGTCAGCACAAGGCCAGCCGGCAGCGTGTCCATGATCTTGACGTTCTTGGCAACGCCCGTGCCGGGGTTGGTGACGGTCAGGGTGGCCACGATCGGGTCACACACCGACGCCGCCGGGGTCATCGTCTTCACCAGCTGCAGCTTCGGGCTGACGACAGCGGTTTCGCCACAGGCACGCGGCACGCCGGTCAGCGTGAAGCATTCCTTGATGGTGGTCTCATCGGTCGCCTGACCAACGAGCTTCATGTTGATGGTCTCGCCCGGGGCGAGCCGTGCAATGCGCCACACGATGGTGTTGCCATCGGTGCTGGCAGCGGTCGGGGTCGAAGAGACGAGCTTGTAAGTCGGGCTGACCACATCGGTGACGACGACGTCATCGTAGTTCTGGTCCGAGTTGTTCTTCAGAACGAAGTTGTACTCAAAGTCCGTACCGACCGAGACCTGCGTCGGGAACATCTTGGTCAGGGTCACATCGCTGTGGCCGACCGGGTTCACCAGCATCGCGGTGCCGGCAGCCATCATGGGCTTGGCCATCGGGGCCGGAGCCATCGGGGCTTCCATCGGCTTGGCTTCAACCTTTGCCGGTGCGGCCGGGGGGGCCTCATTGTGCAAAGACTCACAACCGGTGGTCATCGTGCCAACAACCGCAGACGCCGCCAACGCCAAAACCCACTTACGCATTGAAACTTGCATGGACAAACTCCTAAATATTTCCTAAGTGCTTTGTGAGCACCCGATTCGCAACTTACGCCGCTGGAAGACCGAACATCACCCCACGAAGACCGCTCGGTCTTCCCCAAGGCACCGATAACAGAACCGCAATGCACTTTCTTGTCAACTGGCTCCATCATTTTAGGAGAAGTTCCCAACGTGCCCTTCAACGCTCCCTAAGTCCATTGGTAACACCAACTTCCCGCATGAAAGGCCGGTCCGCCGCAAGCTACAGGAGTAAAACCAACTTTCTCGCTGGAAAGACAACTGTATTTTTGTAATCACTACAACAGAATCGGTTGATTCATACCGACATTTTGCCGCACATAGGCGACCTCACCCCGCCCATCACCGCCTGGCTTTCGCCCACTTTGCAAGCCGCTCCGCCGTCCAGCAGTTGATCACGTCCGCCGCCGTGGCGCCAGCCCGCTGCGCCACCAACAGACCCCACCGCCGCTCGGCGAATCCCGACGTCGAATGTGCATCCGTATCAATCGCGAGCAGGCCCCCCGCAGCGATCACCGCTCGCGCGTGAACATCGTCCAAGTCCAGCCTCGGCCACGCTGCATTGATCTCCATCGCCACCCCGGCCGATGCCGCCGCCCTAAACAGGGACGCCCAGTCCGGACTAAGCCCCTCGCGCGACCCGATCAGCCGCCCCGACGGATGGCCGATCACATTCACATACTTGTTATCTATCGCACGCAGCAGCCGTTCGGTCGCCTTCGCTGGCTCCTGCCGCAAGCTGACGTGCGGCGATGCAACCACCCAATCCAACTGTCTCAGCACCTCGTCCGAATAGTCGAGCGACCCATCCGACAAGATATCGACTTCTGACCCTGCCCAGATGGTTATTCCCTTCACTTTCGCGGCCACCCGGTGCACTTCGTCAATGTGCTTCAGCAATCGCTTCTCATCCAACCCATTGGCAATCGCCTGCGTCTTGCTGTGGTCGGTGATGGCGATGGTGTGATAGCCGAGCGCCTTCGCCGCCTCGGCCATTTCTTCAATGGTGTTCACACCATCACTGGCCGTCGTGTGCGTGTGCAGATCGGACTTCAAATCTTCAAGCCGCACCAACAGTGGCAGCCCGGCAGCACCTTTGCCGGTCTTCGACGCCCGCTCTACCTCATCGCGACCCTCGCGAAGCGTTGGCTCTATGAAGTGCAGGCCGAGTGCCTCGTAGACGCCCGCCTCTGAGTCCCCCGCCAAAGACTTGGCTGCCGGCGGCTGGCCGGTCTTCTTTTCCGCCCTGTCGTATTCAGATTGCCGGTACAAGCCCCATTCGTTCAGCGTCAGACCCGCGTCCTGCGCCAGCCCCCGCAGCTTGACGTTGTGGTCCTTGCTACCGGTGAAATACTGTAATGCCGACCCAAAACTGCCGTGCGGGACGATGCGCAAGTCCGCCTGAACCGTCCCCCCGCCGTCCGGCCGCTTCACCAGGACGCTGGCCTTTGTGACTCCCTGACCCAGGATTTTTTCGACACCGGCCCAAGTGGCAAACGCCTTGGTCACTGCCTCGCCTGCCGCCTCATCACCATCCTTCAGGCATGCCACGATGTCCACGTCGCCCACAGTCTCCCGACCACGCCGGAAACTTCCGGCCGCCTCGGCCTTCAGGACCTGCGGCACCGCGCGAACCACAGCCAGCAGCCCTTCCACCACCTCCGCCGCCAGCGGCAGCCCCAACCGTTTACCAGCACTCTCCCGCAGTTCGATCCCCTGCCTGATCTGTTCGATTTTCTTCTCACCGATGCCCTTGATGCCCGCCAGCCGGCCCCCCTCTATGGCCGCCGAGAGCGCCTCGATGGAATCGACGTTTCGTTCCCGCCAAAGCAGCGCCACCGTTTTAGGGCCCAGGCCCGGAATCCCCAGCATGGGTAGCAATCCCTTGGGCAACGTGGCCGCCACCTCGTCGAAGTCCTTGCTGTGCCCGTCTTTGACGTATTGCTCAATCATCCGCCGCGTGCTGGGGCCAATCCCGTCAATCTTTGCGATGGAGCCATCCTCCACGGCCGCTCTAATATCGCCGGGCAAGCCCTCCACGACCCGCGCGGCCTTGGAAAAGGCAATCGCCTTGAACGGCGACTCGCCCTTCAGGTCCATCATCGCCGCCATGTTGTTCAGTAGCCGGGCCACTTCGTCATTGACGCTCATTCAACAAACAATAGCCTACCCACCTACACTCAGATAAACATGACCCTCCTTCAAAACAGACTCCCGTCGCTTTTTGCCTCCATCGCACTTCTTTCGACGTCCATGGCCGCCCCCGCCATTGCGGCCGACCCGGCAACGGGTGAACGTGGGCCCGGCGTCCCACAGTTTTGGGTGCGCCCCGGCTATAAGGTCTCTCTGGTCGCCGAAAAAGTCGGCCAGACACGTTTCATGGAGGTTGACTCCCACGGCACCCTCTATGTGTCCCAACCTGACAAAGGGCAGGTTCTTGCCCTTCGCGCCGGTCCGGATGGCACCTACACCGAAAACACCCCATTCCTTGCCGGCTACAAATCAGCCCACGGCCTCTTCATCAGCGGCGACTGGCTCTGGTTCACCCAGTCCGGGGCGATCCTCAAGGCCCGTATCGACCCAGCCGACTGGAAAAAGCCCTTGGAAGTCGTGACCGTGATCCCCGAAGGCAAGCTGCCCAAGGGCGGCGGGCACTGGTGGCGGTCTATCTGCGTCACCGACAAGTTCCTGTTCACCAGCATCGGTGACAGCGGCAACATGGAAGATCACACCAAGGACGACCGCGAAAAAGTCTGGCGATTCAACCTCGATGGCACGGGTAAAACCCTCTGGTCTACCGGCATCCGCAACACCGAAAAACTACGCTTCCGCCCCGGAACCACCGACCTCTTCGGCTGCGACCACGGCTCTGACAACTTTGGCGGCCCCTTCGGTGAAAAGGGCGGCGGCCCGGTGACCGATTCCTATCCCCCCTGCGAGTTCAATAAGTATCAGGAAGGAAAGTTCTACGGCCACCCGTTCATCACCGGCAAGGCAATGCCTCGTATCGAGTTCAAGGACCGCCCGGACATCCTGCAACTGGTCGATGCCAACACCGCCCCGGCGTGGTCATTCGGCGCCCACTGGGCACCCAACGGCTGGAATTTCGTCACCACCAACAAACTGGTCGACAACGCGGGCGATGCCATCGTCGCCTTCCATGGGTCGTGGAACAGCCGCCACAAAGTCGGTTACTGCATCGAGCACGTCATGTTCGACCCGGCCACCGGCGAAGTCATGGGCACCCGTCCGCTGGTCAAAACCCACGACGGCGACAATGTCATGGGTCGGCCGTGCGATATTGTCGAACTGGCCGATGGTGCCATCCTGTTCAGCGATGATTCCACCGGCCGGATCTTCAGGCTGGAACGGACCCACTAAAGTCGGGCGTGGTACCCGTTTTTTCGGACCCGCTGTACCCCATGCGTCTGGCACATCCCATCTTCCCGGTTCTCGCCCTGATGGCGGCGTCAGCCGCGTTGTTCGCCGGGCCGCCGGAGGTGCCCGCAACAGCCCCTTCCGCCAGACCGTCCACGGCACCGTCAGTCGCGATCGCCGAGATTGCCGACCTGCCTGACGGCATTTCGCCCGGGCCGATCTCCTACTTCCAAACCCACTGCGCCCGCTGTCACGGTGCCTACGGGCAAGGCTACGGACCCGGCTTCGGTCAGAAACGCACCCCGGCCTCCATGCGGCAAATCGTCGATGACATGTGCAAAGGCCCCGGCCAGGCACCGCTCGACGGTCCTGCTCTGGACCACCAAATCGAGTTTCATCTCGCCCTCGCCCAAGGCAAACCCTACGGGCTGATCGTCGGCAAAATCGGCGACCGCACTTATCTCGAAGTCACACCCGACACCAAGGTCATCGTGGGTGATGTCACCGCCGGGCCGTTTGAAGGCCATTTGGTTCAGCTCACCGGCCCGACCGAAATGAGAGTCGAGCTGATGAGTAAGGGCGCAAACGCGTTACTCAAATAGCGTGGTTCCTAAAACGAAACCGCCCGGACTGTTTCCAGTCCGGGCAGTTCAAAATCAAGCAGAAACTAAGACCCGGCCAGACAGGCCCGGGTCACAGTGACTTAGGCCCGGCGACGGCGGGCAGCCAGGGCGGCGACGCCCAGGAGGCCAGCAGCGCTGGTC
>JBBRQG010000003.1:0-287368 GCA_038226785.1 Tepidisphaerales bacterium
CCGAATCGAGCAGGCGGTCGGCTGGCTCAAGGAGTGCCGCCGACTGGGCACGCGATTCGAAAAGCTTGCACTCAACTTCCTTGCGTTCGTCAAACTCGCCATCATGCAGAGATATCTGAGGCTTCTTGATCCGTCAGACAGAGCCTAGCCGCTCGGGGTTTCCTCCGCTCACCCCCACGCTGCACTCGCCCTTTTTTCTGGGAGGCACAGGGAGGGAGGTTTGTTGCCAATGGGGGCGGGGGCGGTGAACATTTGCGAACTATGGCAAACACCGCTTTCCCGATTGATCTTTCGGCCCTGAAACCCTTGAAACTCAGCCCGGCGAAGGCGGCGCTGGATGCGGCGGACAAGGCGACGTTGATGCACAACATTGGGCTGTGTCGGGATGCGATTGTGTTTTTCACGTCGATTGCGGACGGGAAGGGGTTGGGCGGGCACACGGGCGGGGCGTATGACACGACGCCGGAGGTGCAGATTATTCGGGGGTTCATCGCGGGCGGGGCGCCGATCGTGCCGATGTTTTTTGACGAGGCGGGGCATCGGGTGGCTACGCAGTATTTGTTGAGTGTCTTGGACGGGCACATGCCGGCGGAGAAGTTGTTGCATTATCGCGAGGCGCACTCGCACCTGCCGGGGCATCCGGAGCGGGGATTGACGCCGGGGGTCACGTTCAGCAGTGGTCGGCTGGGGCACATGTGGGCGTATGCGAATGGTGTGGCGATGGCGAACCCTGGCAAGGCGGTGTTCATGCTGGGGAGCGATGGGGCGGAGATGGAAGGGGATGATGCGGAGGCGGCGCGGCTGGCGGTGGCGAAGGGGATCAACATTAAGGTGTTGATTGACGACAACAATGTGACCATCGCCGGGCATCCGCACGAGTACCTGAAAGGGTATGACGTGGCCAAGACTCTGGCGGGGCATGGGCTGGAGACGCTGGTGGTGGATGGGGAGGATGTTGACAAGCTGTATGGGGCACTGGCGCACGCGTTCAGTGTCAAGGGGCCGGTGGCGGTGGTGATCCGGCGGTTGATGGCGCCGGGTATTGCGGGTGTGGAGGGGGAATGTCATGCCCACGAAGCGATCAAGACTTCGGTGGCGGCTGCGTATCTGGAAAAGCGGGGCCACAAGGCTGCGGCGGAATATGCCAGGGGGGTCAAGCCGGAGAAGAGCGCGTTGACGTTTAAAGGGAGCAGCGGGTCGGGGAAGAACCGGGATGACTTTGGCAAGTTAGTGAATGAGATGCTGGAGAAGATGTCGCCGGAGGAACGGGTGGCGAAGGTAAAGGTGTTTGATAATGACCTTGAGGGGAGCTGCGGGCTGCACCATATTCATAAGAAGTATCCGGAGGTGTATGTGTCGGCGGGGATCATGGAGCGGGGGAACTACTCGGCGGCGGCGGGGTTTGGGTATGAGAAGGGGAAGCAGGGGATCTATGGGACGTTCAGCGCGTTTCTGGAGATGTGCATCAGTGAGATCACGATGGCGCGGCTGAACAACAGCAATGTGCTGGCGCATTTCAGTCATAGCGGCTGTGACGACATGGCGGACAACACGTGCCACTTCGGCATCAACAGCATGTTTGCGGATGGTGGGTTGCCGGATGATGGGAAGGATGCGACGCGGCTGTATTTTCCGGCGGATCAGCACCAGATGGGTGCGTGCGTGCGGAAGATTTTCCATGAGGCCGGGCTGCGGTTTGTGTTTACGACGCGGTCGGCGGTGCCGGACATTTTGAAGGAGGACGGGACGCCGTTCTTCGGGCCGGGGGCGGGGGGAGGGGGGTATGTGTTTGATGCGGGGAAGGATGATGTGATTCGCAAGGCACCGGCTGGGGGCGGGTATGTGGTGGCGTATGGGGAGACGCTGTACCGGGCGCTGGATGCGGTGATTCGGATGAGTGAGGCGGGGATCAAGGTTGGGCTGATTAATAAGGCGACGTTGAATGTGGTGGACCCGGCGACCATGCGGCTGCTGGCGGAGTCTTCGTTTGTGTTGGTGGCGGAAGGGTTTAATGTGAAGACGGGGCTGGGGAGCCGGTTCGGGTCGTATTTGTTGAAGGCAGGGTTTAAGGGGAAGTACGATCACATCGGGACGAACCGCGAGGGGAGCGGCGGGCTGTGGCAGCAGATGCCGCATCAGGGGCTGGACTCGGCGGGGATTGAGAAGTCGGTGAGGGCGTTGGTGGGGTAGTTGATGGCTGTCAAGTGTTTTGGGAGATGTATCGTGAAGACTCGGCGCGTTTTGGCGGCGGCGGTGTTGGCGGCATTGGTGGGGGCTGGCGTCGGGTGCAACAGTTATGTTGCGCCGGGGCGTGGTGCCGACATTACACCGGCTGGATTGGAGCGATTGAGGGCACAGCAGACGGATACTTCCATTGCCGACCTGCTTGCGCGCAAGCCGCTGGCGCAGTTTCCGACGGCGATTGCGGTGGCCCGGGTTCAGAGCAGCGGATACTCGTCGTATACGACGCAAGGGTATGGGCAGGGGGCTTTCACGCTTGTGACGACGCGGGATGTGGAGATGGCCGCAGACATTGAACGGCTGGAGAAGCTGGAGCAGATCAAGGGGATAGCGCCGACCAGCCGGATGGTTGTCAACCAGAACATTCACACGGACGAGGACATCAGGCGTGGAGCGGCCATGTTGGGGGCGGATGTACTGCTGATGTACACGCTGGATACGGCGATCAAGACGAACGATAAGGCGGCACCGCTGTCGGTGATCTCGCTGGGGCTTTCGCCGAATCAGGTGGTGACGGTGAGCACGACAGCGAGCGCTATTTTTCTGGATACGCGGAACGGATTTGTCTACGGCACGGCAGAAGCAACGGATCAGACATCGCAACTGGCAAGCGCCTGGACGAATAGCGATGCGGCGGACGAGGCGCGCAAACGTGTGGAGACTCGGACGTTTGGGAAGCTTGTGAGGGAGATTGAAAAGACCTGGTCGGGGGTTGTTAGGACCTATGGGGCCAAGGGCGCGGGCGTAGCGTCGGCGAAGTGATGGCGAAGTGATGGTTTGATGGTTGGCAAACTGAGCAAGTTTGTTCTTCTATTTGTTGTTCAACGAAAAAACCCGTTTGCCTGATGTAAGCGGGTTTTTTTAGTTCGCGAATACCAAACATTGCCCTAACATGCGTACTGCCGGGAGGCGGGATATGCGATGGGTCACGTGTCAGGATAAGTCGTTGCAGATTGATGAGCGGAGTGGAGGCGGTCGGAGTTTGGTGGGGCAGTGGACGCCGCAGCGGGCGATGGTGAAGGGGGCGGTGCATGAGTTGCTGTTTGATGGTGGTAAGGGTGGTGGGCTGGGGGGGCAGCCGTTGGGGGTGGCGGTGTGGTGTTTGAAGGAGGAACGCGGACCGGTGGTGTGGTGTGAATCGCAGGAGGGAGTGGGAGATGGTGGGGCGAGGTTGTATCCGCCGGGGGTGCGGGGAGGTGGAGATACCTATTTGCTGCGGACGGGTCCGGCGGACCTGGTGTGGACGGTGGCGGAATGTTTGCGGTGTCGGGGTGTGGGGGCGGTGGTGGCGGCGATACCGAGAGGAGGTCGGCTGACGCGGGTGGAGGCGCGGCGGCTGCAACTGGCGGCGGAGCAGGGGGGCAGCATGGGGGTGCTGATGCGTCCTTTGGGAAGGTGGATGGATACGTATGCGGCGGCGACACGGTGGCGGGTGGAACCCGCGCGTGGCGATCGGCGGACACAGCGATGGCAGATGGAACTTGTGCATGGCCATGGAGGGCAGATAGGCAGGCGGTATTTACTGGAGAGTGATCGTGCGGGAACTCATCGTGGGACAGCACATCGTGGGGAAGGAGACGGATTCAAAATCGTTGGTCTTGGTGCCGACGGCTCGGTACCTGTGCGTTCACCTGCCGCACTGGGCGATTACACGGCGTTTGCGTCGTCGGCCGGAGTTGCTGGATAAGCCCGTGGTGGTGGTGGAGACGGTACGGCGCGGGGGGGGAGGGGGTGGGGGGGGTGGGGGACGGGTGGATGTGGTGGATGGGTCGCCGGCGGCGATGAAGGCTGGGGTGGGGCCGGGGATGTCGCTGGCGGAGGGGCGGGCGATATGTCCGGGGCTATTGGTGCTGGAGAGGCAGGCGGAAAAAGATCGGCTGGCGCTGGAGGCACTGGGGCGGTGGATGACTCGGTTCACACCTTTTGTAGCGACGGGGTGGCCGGTGGAAAAAGGGGACAAGGGCACGTTGCATCGGCCGATGCCGCTGCTGCTGAATGTGGCGGGGTGTGAGCGGTTTTTCGGGTCGATGGAGATCATCGTGCGGGAGGTACGGGCGGCGTTGAAACGGTTCGGGCTGCCGGCGAGGGTGGCGGTGGCACCGACGCCGGGGGCGGCGTGGGCGCTTGCGTGGTCGGGGAAGCGGTCGGGTCGAATTGTGGGGGCGGATGAACTTGCGGAGGCGGTAGCCGGGTTGCCCGTGGAGGCGCTGCGGCTGTGCGGGGAGATCGTGGCTTCGCTGAGGAATCTTGGGCTGAGGACGATCGGGCAGGTGATGGCACTGCCGCGGGAGACGCTGCCTTCGCGGTTCGGAGAGGCTTTATTGCGGCGGCTGGATGAGGTGCTGGGGGCGAGGGCGGATTTGCTGTTGCCGCTGGGGTATGAGGTGCCGGTGGAAGCGCGGCTGGAGATGGATGGGGCGGTGGAATCGCTGGAGGTGTTGTGGCTGGTATTGCAGGAACTGGTGGGTCGGGTGGTCACAGACCTGGAGCGGCGGTGCGAGGGGGCACGGCGGCTGGAGTTGATTTGCAAATCTGATCCGGCCGACGGATTGCCGCCGGTGGTGCGGACGGTGGCGTTATCGCGGCCCAGCCGGGACGGGCGGCGGTTGATTGAACTGCTCCGGTGTGCGACGGAGAAACTGGATTGTGGCAAGGGGTTTGTGGATGTACGGCTGAAGGTTCCGCTGCACGAACGGATGACGGCGGAGCAGATGTGTCTGCTGGAGAGCGAAGTACAGGCTGACCAGAACGGTTTTGAGCAGTTGATGGACCGGCTGACGGTGCGGCTGGGGGCGGAGAATGTGGTGTGTCCGGTGGCGGTGGCTTCGTACATTCCGGAGCGGGCGTGGCGCGGGGCGGGGTTTCATGAGCGGAATGAAGGGGTGGGGCAAGGGGGCTTTGCCACTGCCATTGCCCGGCCGACGGTGCTGTTAAAAACACCGGCGGAAGTGCGGGTTGTGGCGGAGCCTTCGGACGACCGGGAGGGCAGACCGGCGCAGATGACGTACATGGGGCGTGTGCATCGGCTGGCGCATGTATTGGGGCCGGAGCGGCTGGCGGGAGAATGGTGGCGTGGGCACGGCAAGGTGCGTGATTACTACGATGCGCTGGACGAGACGGGGCGGCGTTTCTGGCTTTTTCGGGTGGTGACACAGCAGGAAGAGAGTGTTTCTGTGCGGTGGTTTTTGCATGGGATGTTTTTGTAATCAGGTTCAGCCATGCCCGAATCAGCCCATGAAAAACTGTACACCGGGGCGCTCGCAGAGCCGCCGACAAGCGTGGCCCCTTGCGAACCGGGCTACGCGGAGCTGGATGTCACGTCGAACTATTCGTTTTTGCGGGGGGCTTCGCACCCGGACGAGCTGGTGTATCAGGCGGCGGTGCTGGGTTACCGGGCGATGGCGTTGACGGACATCAACTCGCTGGCGGGGGTGGTACGGGCGTATGAGGCGGCGAGGAAGGTGGCTGGGTTCAAGCTGATCGTCGGGGCGCGGGTGGTGTTTGTGGATGGCACGCCGGATCTGCTGGTGTGGCCGGAGGATAGGGAGGCGTACACGCGGCTGTGTCGGCTGTTGACACGGGGGCGACGACGGGCGCCGAAGGGGGAGTGTCAACTGACACTGGAGGATTTTCTGGAATACAGCGAAGGGCAGTGGACCGGACTGTGCCTGCCAGCGGATGCGCCGGCCATTGGGCCGCTGTACGAGGCACTTGGCGGGAGACTTTCGCTGGCGGTGAATCTATCGCTGACGGGAGACGACCACGACCGACTTGAGACGGCGATGGCGTTATCGCGGCAGACGGGTGTGCCGCTGCTGGCGACGAATCATGTGCACTACCACGACCCGTCGCGAAGGACGCTGCAGGATGTGCTGACGTGCACGCGGCACGGGTGCACGATTCATGAAGCTGGGTATCGGCTGTTCGCCAATGCCGAGCGATATTTGAAAACGCCGGAGCAGATGCATCGGTTGTTTGAGGCGTATCCGAAGGCGATTGCGCGTGGGCTGGAAGTGGCGGCGGCGTGTCGTTTTTCGCTTGCAGATTTGAAATATGAGTATCCGACGGAGGCGGTACCGAAGGGGGTGTTGCCATCGGCCCATTTGCGCGAGCTGACGTATATCGGTGCCCGCGAGCGGTATCCGGACGGGGTTTCGGCCAAGGTGACGGCGCTGCTGGAAAAGGAGTTGAAGTTCATCTGCGGGTCGAAGTATGAGTCGTATTTTCTGACGGTGCATGATCTGGTGCGCGAGGCCCGATCGCGGGGAATTTTGTGTCAGGGGCGCGGATCGGCGGCGAACTCGGCGGTGTGTTATTGCCTGGGCGTGACATCCGTAGATCCGGAGAAGTTTCAGCTGGTTTTTGAGCGGTTTGCCAGCGAGGCACGCAGCGAGCCGCCGGACATTGACATCGATTTTGAGCACGAGCGGCGCGAGGAAATCATCCAGTATGTCTATGCGAGATACGGTCGGACACATGCAGGGATGACGGCATCACTGATTACGTATCGCGGACGGTCGGCCGTGCGCGATGTGGGTAAAGCGATGGGTCTGAGCGGCGACCTGCTGGATCAACTGGCGGACAAACTGGATTGGTGGCACAAGGGGACGCTCACGGCATCGCATCTGGCGGAAGCGGGGGTTGATCCGGCGGACCCGATGATCAGAAGGGTTCTGGAGGTCACGGCGGAAGTGCTGGGTTTTCCACGGCATCTCAGCCAGCACGTGGGGGGCATGGTGATAGCGCGGTCGCCGCTGTGCGATCTGGTGCCGATTGAAAATGCTTCGATGGCAGACCGGACGGTGATCGAATGGGACAAGGACGATCTGGATGTGATCGGGCTGTTTAAGGTGGACATGCTGGCGCTGGGGATGCTGACTGCGATCAGCAAGGGCATGGCGTATATCAACGCCAGTCCGGGGGCGGAGGGTCGGAAGCTGGAACTCCACACGATTCCGGCGGAAGACCCGGCGGTGTATGACATGGCCAGCGATGCCGACACGGTGGGCGTGTTTCAGATCGAAAGCCGGGCGCAGATGTCGATGCTGCCCCGGCTACAACCGCGGCGGTTTTATGATCTGGTCATTGAAGTGGCCATCGTCCGGCCCGGGCCGATTCAGGGGAAGATGGTGCACCCGTATTTAGAACGTCGTCAGCGACTGCGGGCCGACCCTTCGTATCAGGTGCCTTTTCCGAGTGATGAACTGCGTGAGGTGTTGAAAGAGACGCTGGGCGTGCCGCTGTTTCAGGAGCAGGCGATGAGGCTGGCGATTGTCGCGGCCGGGTTCACGCCGACAGAAGCCGATGCGCTGCGGCGGGCCATGGCGGCGTGGAAGCGACACGGCGGGCTGGCGAAGTTTCACGACAAGTTTGTAAACGGCATGCTGGGCAGGGGGTATCAGCCGGACTTTGCCGAGCAGTGTTTTCAGCAGATTTCGGGTTTTGGTGAATACGGATTTCCGGAGAGTCATGCGGCCAGTTTTGCCAAGCTGGTGTACGCATCGGCCTGGATCAAGCGGCACCACCCGGCGGCGTTCGCGGCGTGTCTGCTGAACAGCCAGCCGATGGGGTTTTATGCACCGGCACAACTTGTGCGGGACGCACGCGAACACGGTGTGACTGTCAGACCGGTGGATGTGAACGCCAGCGAATGGGATTGCACGCTGGAGTATGACACGGGGTGTGCGGCGGCGGAGGGCAGGGAAAAGAGGCGGTGGGGCGTGGGCGGGCCGGCGCTTCGGCTGGGGTTCCGGCAGGTCAAGGGAATGCGGCAGACGGATGCCGAGCGGATTGTGTCGGCGAGGCGCAGTGCGGGTGTGTTCGAATCACTGGCGGACATGCAGGAGTCGGCGCAGCTGGAAACGGGGACACTGGACCGGCTGGCCCGGGCAGATGCGTTTGCTTCGATGGGGCTTTCGCGTCGGCCGGCTTCGTGGGAGGCGTTGGCGCTGTCCAACAAGCCGCTGCCACTATGGGATGGCCGCGGGGAACCGGATGGCCCGAAGGTTGCACTGCCAGTCATGCCACCAGCCGATGAGGTGCTGGCGGATTATGCAACGGCTGGTCTGTCGCTGAAGCGGCACCCGGTGTCGTTCGCGCGACAGGACCTTGGCCGGGAGAAGGTTATCACGGCGGCGGCATTGCAGGAGGCGAGGCGGTTTCCTCATGGGGCGAAGGTGAGTGTGGCCGGGCTTGTGCTGGTGCGGCAGCGGCCGGGGACGGCATCGGGCGTGGTGTTCATCACGCTGGAGGACGAGACGGGGGTGGTGAACATCATCGCGTGGGCGGCGATTTACGAGCGGTATCGGCGGGTGGCACGGCACGCGACGCTGTTACAGGTGACGGGCACGGTGCAGCGGGACGGGCAGGTGATTCATGTGCTGGCAAGGCGGATGTTTGACAGGACGGCGATGATTCCGGGCGTCTTGCAGGCGTCAAGGGATTTTCATTGATGAGATAAAGAGGTCACATCCTTCGGCCTTCAACAATTCAAATGCTGTCGGCAAGCCAGCGCAACGCTTGGCGCAAATCCGAGAGGTTGTCCGGGGTATTCCAACACTGGCGTGGTTGTCATTTTACTGAATGAGTTTGACGCAGGATTGCATCCAAGCGTGTCCAGAAGGCTGCCCAATCTTTTTGCTCGGATTCTGGCAGGAGTCTCAAGTGAACCGGGTCGCCCATGACCGCCAAATCCGTGGACCCCTTGATGGATGCGAATAGTCGCGACACTTTGGCGTTATCCGACGACGGCCTTGTAGCGGAATTAGCGTCGAACTCATCTAGTTTCGCTGACAGCGATTGAAGTGCTGCCCGGCGCCAGTGCGTTCGGTCTGATTCCGAATATCTAGACTGGTCAGCGCCGATCGTGGCACCGGCGACAGCGGCTGCAGCTGCGGCATCAACGAAGTGAGTGCGAGACAGTTCCGGTGCTGCCTGCACTGCGTCAGCCCATAGCTGGGCGCGTCGGCCGTTGAGTTGTGCGAACTGGCACGCACCCAGGAGTGTCAGTCGCTCGTCGTTATCCATGGGCTGTGACGTGCCATCGAGCAAGGACATTAGATTGGGCAGGATTAGTTGCTCGGCTTCGCGGCGAAGTATATGGCAAATCCACGCCTCCTTGTCCGTGGCCCGGGCTGGGCTCCAATCCATTCGGAGTACAGCTTCAGCCAGCTTTGCTTTTGCCGTAGTTACTTTGCCAAGACGGAACTGAATCATCGCATCGACCAGCTGTGGTGCTGGCGCGAGCACTCGGCCACCGGGACCTTCCAGGATCGCCGCAGCCGACTCGAAATGGCCGGCGCGGTACTCTAAAAGACCTTTCGCGAACATCGCATAGTAATGGAACTCCGCGTACTGGGTGGCCTCGCCTGCGATCGCGCGATCGATGATCAATGAGGCTTCGGCCAGTTCTTGGGCGGTGGCCGTTCCCACAAGGCAGCTCTTGCCGATCCTCTCGCAGATGGCGGCATCGGCGCTGTCACCGAATCGTAAAATCATGTCCCGGCATGTAGTGCGGTAGTCCTCGGTCCTGCCTAAGAACAGAAGTAGTTCCGCGTACCCGTCCCACGCTTCATGCTTGGAGGGTGATGTTACAATCGACCGGGCCCACAGGTCCGCGGCGTTATCCAAGCGTCCGAGGGAGATCAAACTCTCACGCATCCCTCGTTGCGCGGCGATCATGGCCGGCTCGATGGCTAACGCATTGCCGAAGCTCTGCACTGCTTCATTCTGGCGACCGGCCATGGCAAGGCACCTGGCATAACAGAAGTGGCTCACCGCTACGGTCGGATGCTCTCGAACCAGCCGCTCAAAAAGCGCCATGCCTTCTTGCGGCTGATTGGTATCCAATAAGGCTTTGCACAGGTTGCGCTGGAGATCAACGCCGATGTCCCCACGCGTGAGGGAAAGGCGGAATAGCGGGAGGGCATCGTTGGGACGCCGGGCACTCATGTAAGCCACGCCCAAATTGTTGAGTATCAGGCAGCTCGTTGGCCGGATCGCCTGTGCGACCTGATAGTACCTTATGGCCTCAGCTGGCTTATCTTGTTTGATAAGAGAAGTACCCAGCAGCAAATTGACCCATAGGTCGTCAGGGTGGGACTGCTGTACTCGCAATAGAAATGGAACAGGGTCCTCACCGATCATCTGCAGGCGTAAGGCAAGACTGACCAAGAACGAGACTTGTTGTGTTGCAAAGTCTGCCTGAGCGAGGAGACGCAAGAACTCACCGTGATCGTCCCAGTTCAGGCGCTCACGAAGCCGGTCGCGCCAGCCCGTAGGGTCATGGTCTGCAAGACGGCAAACACTGAAAATCCAGTGGCCGGTCCTGTCGTCGTGGGCGAAGCACAGCCAATCATCCAGCGCGGCAATGAGCGCGTCACGCACATTTGACTGCTTGATCCGTTCGGCCACAGTCGCCGGTTCATCGGACGGGCTGCCAATGCCAGCTGCTTCGAAGGCCTTGGCGTATCTGCCCTTGGCATTGCTGGCTTTTTCGGTGCCGTCGAGGTGAATAGCGTCAAGTTCAACGACTAAATCCTGATCACGCCGGACCTGTTCGAGGCGGAGGCGGAGCTCCGATGACCCACTGTTATTGAGCCGGACCAGAGCCCGGTCGATCGACAGTGAAGCATCTTTCCACTCTGACGATTGTTGATGGCGAACCGCTTCCTGCAACTCACTGTCCACTGCCCGCGTCGTGGCAGCCTGGTCAGAGATGAACCATGCCCCTCCGCTTGCCAGCATCATCATTACCGTGACGCCGCCGCAGATTGCCGTGGTGGCCGCCGGGCGACGTCGCATCCACTTCCACGACCTCTCAATCTGTCCGACGGGGCGAGCCATGATTGGCTCGCCCTTCAGGAACCGGGCGGCGTCTTCACCCAGGGCTAAGGCGGACTCATACCGTCGGCCGGTCGCTTTTTGCAGACACTTGAGGCAGATCGTTTCCAAGTCCCGTGGTACATCCGAGTTGAGCAACGAGGGCGGAACGGGCTCGCTGTTAATGACCTGGTTCTCCGTATCGAACGCCGATACACCTCGAAATGGAGGCCGGCCAGTCAGCATTTCGTAGAGGATAGCCCCTAGGGCGTATACGTCAGAGGCTGGGCCGACTTCTGCAGGCCGGCCAGCCGCCTGCTCAGGGGCCATATAACTGGGGGTACCGACGCATGCACCGCTCAAAGTTATGTCGTCATCGCCCGCGGCAAAGCGGGCAAGCCCAAAATCGCTGACTTTAAGGACCCCGTCCGCGGTGATCAGTACATTCGACGGCTTCAGGTCGCGGTGAAGGATGCCACACCGATGAGCTGATTCAACGGCAGTGGCCAGGTCAATGAGCCACGCGGCTGCGGTTTGCGCGGGCTGGGGAACTCCTGACATCCGGCGCGACAGATTGTCCCCACTCACATACTCCATCGTAAAAAATGGAGACCCCTGACATTCACCTACGTCGAAAACCTGAACAATGTGTGGATTGGTGAGTTTCGCGAGGGCATGAGCCTCCCGCTGAAATCTCACCCGCTCGGTGGGCCGGGCGAAAAGGCCATTTAGAAGCATTTTGATCGCGACGAGGCGGTTCAAGGCAATATGGCGGGCCTTGTAGACAACTCCCATACCGCCTCGGCCGAGAACAGAGATCAGCTCGTAACCCGGTATGTCAGGGAGGTTGACGGGGAGTTTGCCCAGATGGTGACTTGAAAGGTCCCTGAATTCGCCAGATTCGGGGAATAATGACTCTAGCTCTGCGTCAATGGCTAGGTACCGCTCCCACCCTCTTCTGACAGCGAGCACCATCTCTGGGCAATCGGTGCAAACATCTTCCGGCGTCCGGCCCGAGTCCAAAACCTCTTCAAGGAGCTGCATGAGTCTGTTTTTGTCGTTCACGAGACCGGCCTCCAGTCACAGCTCTGTCAGTCATCAAGCCCATTGCCCCGGCGGACCAGCAACGTCCTTGTCGGGTCTGTCACCGGAGGATTCGGACGGTAAATCCGGAAGGACGTCAGCGATCTGGTCCGCAAGACGGATGAGGCATCTTTGCAGTCGTCTCTGCACCGTCTTTTCAGATACGCCAAGGACATTAGCCGCCTCGCTCTTGGTCATGGACTGCATTCGTACCAGTGTCAACACCTCCCGCTCCTCCTCGGGGAGTGCATCGATGGCTTGAAGGATCAACCTCATTTTGCTGCTGACATCCGACACGGATCCACTGTTCGGCGAACTGCTCCTCGTACCGACGGACACATCTACCGGCGCCGCGTGCGAATCGTGAAGTTCCATCATCGCGACACGATTATCTAGGCGTCGGGCCAGGTCATTGAGTTCCCAGCGCATGTGCTGGTTAGCCAAAGCGAAGAATTGGCGAACGTTGCCCGGACGTATCTCCCTCATCGCCTTGATCAGGCGTTCCACCACTCCTCCCAAGAGTTCGTCGGCGTTCAGATTCAACGGTCCCCGCGTCAGGCGGGGATAACTCTTATAGAGCAGCGATTGGCACAGCAGATGAAGGCGATCAACCGATCGGGCCAGCAGCGCGCGGACAACGGGTTCTGCGGGCATCTCGCCACGTACTCCTGCCAGCTCATCGAGATACCTTTGAACGGCCACAGTAGTGCGTTGCTCGTCCATGCCTTCGGCAGTGTAGCGTCAATCGCAGTGTCTAAAACACACATTTGCGGTGTGAATTGCGGGCGGATTCACTATTTCAGGCAAATTGCAATGTTCTGCAACTGTCCCGGTGCGACGCTCAGAAGAGTGTAAGAATCGCTTGCCGTTTGTCACGGCTCTGACTTAAGGGGCCGGTGAAACTTTGCAATCAAATCTTATTACAGTCTGGTGGGCCAATGACTTCTGTAAATCTCATGGAAACCGTCAGCCGCTCAGCCGACAGCGGGTTTAACCCGGCCGCCACGGCTGAGCAGTGCATCGAAATACTGACTCTCAAGCTTCAAAATGAGTTGATGTCAGCCAGTTTTGCACTGAATTTGCTGCAACCCGTGGTTGGGGCTTCCCCAGCTCAACGGTTGATCGCGCAGAGGCTTCACGTGTCATTGAATCACATGAAGTCAACAGTTGAGCGGTTGATCAACAATGTAACGCTTGATCGGCCGGGACATCTGTTGTCAAAGGAGCGGGCCGTTGCTGCGTTGGTAATGCATCTCACTGTAGCCAGCCCCAGCCTTGAGCCCCATGGTGTTGAGAAATCGACGAAACTTGATGACGGGACGTCTGCATTTTGCGTGACGACGCGTCCGAAAAAAACCGATGTGCTGCAAATTGCCGAAGAAGGGCATCCGTCAGCTCAAGCTAGCGCTTCCCTGCAGAACATGTTTGACGCCGCCCTAGCACACGATGGACAAAAGGGACCTGAGGGTCCAGATCCTGAGGCACGCACCGCAAGCACCCGTGCTGGCTCGAGGCACCCCATTGTGCTCGTCTCGCGGCCTGAGCAGCAGATCTTCAACCCACACAGCCCGGGCCACTACCTGGGATAAGGAGTTTGTTTATGACCACGCAGCTTCTGTTGCCGCCATTTACCGCTGAAACCGCGATCGCAAAAGTACGCCTCGCAGAAGACGGCTGGAACACTCGCGATCCTGAAAAAGTGGCTCTGGCATACTCACTCGACTGCCAGTGGCGAAACCGTGCAGAGTTTGTCCGTGGGCTGCAAGAGATCATCGCGTTTCTGACGCGAAAGTGGGCCAGTGAATTGGATTACAGGCTGATCAAGGAGCTTTGGGGCTTCAGGGAGCATCGGATGGCCGTCCGTTTCGCTTACGAGTCGTGTGATGAGTCTGGCAACTGGAAGCGAGCTTACGGAAACGAACTGTGGGAGTTCGGCGCTGATGGTCTAATGCGACGTCGATTCGCGAGCATCAATGATCTGCAGATTCGTTCAACGGAACGGAAGTTCCACTGGCCGCTGGGACGTCGGCCGGATGAGCATGCGGGATTGAGCGATCTTGGGCTTTAGGGCGTGGGGGGGGCGGAAGGCAACGGCGGGAAATAAGGTGAGAAATCAACGAAACGCCAGTCTATCTGCGTGGAGAGGTTGACCGACCGCCACGAGCGAACGTGGAAATCCCAGGAACGTCCGGTATCGCCCTCGTCGAACGGTGTTTTGGGGGGGCCGTGAGAATCCATACGCAAACCGGCTTCCCCGGTCATTTGGTAAAGCCGTCCCCGCTCAAAGTCTAGAATCGTCAGACCACAACGTGGATCGACTTTCAGGTTTCCGAACGTATTGAAAAGGCTGTTGCCGGCATAGTCGGGGATACGAAACAGATCATCCGCGAGCCTTTGAATGAAACCGGGCCGACCACCGCGGTGTGAGGCATCCATCCCGCGAGCGGGATGACCGCTCGCGACGAAGGCAGTGTCGGCAGTCGATAACGCGGTCAAGAGCTCGTCGTCCGGCACTTGACCTTCCTTAGCGGTCGTGAGTCGCGTTGTGTCATGCCGGGCCACCAACTTCAGTTCGCGCCGCTGAATGTACTTGGGACAGTTCGGATAAGCCTCGTTAACTGCCATGACAAGGCGACCATGGCTAAGCTGTTGAACAATCCCGTTCAGTCGCAGCCTGCGTCGGGTGTTCAGGTCAATCGCCAGCAAACCCAGCGGCGTGCCGATTGTCAGCTCCAGCGAATCGTGATTCGCATCGCCGGTGAGCACAAGTGACCGATCAATCGTCACGGCTCGACCGTCATCGGCGGCAGATACAAACCCGCTACGGCCCGCTACAACGGACCCCCAGGGCCGCCCCGCCTGATCACGGCTGGCGACAACCAGGATTTGCTGAGTTCTTAGGAACACCCTCGCACCTGGCACGATGATATTACTTATCATCACGCTGTTTTGTTCAGCTATCTCCGACTCGCCGGCTGCGCGCTGCACGGCCAGTTCTCCTTCGTGGAAGCTTTCGGATGGCGTGGTCATGTTGACTCCTGACTGCGGTCGAGATTGGGCCTCCCCGATGATTTACCAGTTGAGGCTGTGGTTCTTGCGGACCCTGGATCGGGTGGTTTTCCAAACTACAAGCTGTAGCAATAGCCGAATCGTAAGAGCGATCCGTGTCCCTGGCACTCGGGCCCTGAAACATTCGACCGCCACCTCAGGGCGCATGGCGCAGGCCGTGCGATATCGAACCAACGCGAAAAACGATAGGACGGCAGCAGATCCACCGGAAAAGTCGGCATCACGATCCGGCATGATCCAGTAGCGGTTTGCGGGCTAACACTGGCACCCAGAGCGAGTGTGGGATTTCAAGGCGGAATTGTGGCCGAGAGACGAGCGTCCGTCGCAGTCTACTGCTGGATCGGAACTCATCACGGCTTTGAGCAATATTCCCATGTCAACGTGGAATCTCAAAGTGAAGGGTCGCACTGTCGATCACTTTGTGGATTGGGCTGACCAATTCTATCAGCAGCTTGTGCGGCCCCGGAGTCAGCCCCTTGATACTGATCGGCTCACCGCTGGCGTCCAGCCAATGCCACGGCGAGTCGTCAACCGTAATGTGTAGATGCCCGATGCGGGGCAGGATAGCCAACGCAGCCGGGCCATACACCGGCAGGATTCTCAGATTCTCTGCCCGATATCGCACCACGACGTAACCTGTGGCCAACTGCTCGGGAAGCGGGGCATCTACCACCAGACGGGCCGGAACCTGCGAGGGGAGCGCGACGACGGGCGCAGGATCAAAGTCTAGTGACGCCGGTACGGTGAAGTTTGCGGGCATAGACGCGTTCATTTGAGACTTCCGCTGTATTCCGCCCTCGCACCTCGCCAATACCAGGCTCACGAAGCAGGCCACGCCTCGCGACCATTGCCCCACGAAGTTCATCGCAGTCACTTCTCACCGCCGGAGACGATCTGCAATAGGAACCAGGAGCGGCACTCAGCCAGATCGATCCAGATCTCGATCTGGCTGGCAGTGGCTACGTCATCGTGCTGCTCACAAACCGCGTGGGCCGCGCGCATGAAACTCGTCAACTTTTGGTTGTCGTCTAACAGCTCCGAAAGCATGTTGTGCGGCGAGACGAACATCTCGTCGTTGTCTTTAATCCGCTGGTGCCGGGCGATCTCACCGATTGATCGGATCATCGTGCCACCGATCATTGGAGCTCGCTCGGCGATGTTATCGATCATCGCGGCGATCTGCTCGGCGTGTGCGTCAAGTAGCAAATGACTGTCGCGGAAGTGCCGGCCGCTCATGTGCCAGTGGAAGTTTCTGGTCTTAACTTGCAGGGCAAAGACGTCCGCGAGCAAGCAGCGTAGCTCGGTGGTAATCGCCAACACTCCCATTGGGGTAAGATCCGTTGGCACCTTCCGTACGGCTTTTCCGTCAGCGGCCTGAGCCGTGTCTGATATTGCTTTCATCGCGAGTCTCCGGGTGCGGATTGAATAGTTGCCAATGAGATGAGACGAAGCCGGGTAGCCGCGCACTCGCCAGCGGCCACACGGAAGACTTGAGCAGGACTACCGGCTTGGGTCGCGCGAAGTTTCGTTTGTGCGATCCTTGCCGGCGTGGCTGTCGAGGAAGTTGAGCATCAGGCGAGCGATCTCTCGACTGCTGTCCTCGAGCGCAAAGTGGCCGGTGTCGAGCATGTGGAAGTCCAGGTCCTTGATGTCCCGCTTGTAAGGCTCGGCGCCGGCTGGTGGGAAGATGAGATCGTTCTTGCCCCAGGCGATCAGCATCGGTGGTTGGGACGTGCGGAAGTATTCCTGCCACCGAGGGTATAGCGGAGGGTTCGAGCCGTAATCGAGCATCAGGTCGAGCTGAACGTCCAGATTTCCGGGGCGGGCAAGATTGGCGGCGTCCAGGGTCCAGGTGTCCGGGGAGATGACGCCGGGGTCTCGGACCCCGTGGAGATATTGCCCCTTGTAACCCTCCGGCGTGATTACCGAAGCCACCACGGCACGCTTTTCGGTCGAATGGTCGGCCCAATAGGCTTTGATTGGCCCCCAAAAACCGTCCGGTAGACCCTCCACGTATGCGTTCCCATTCTGCACGACGATGCCCGTGATGCGTTCCGGGTGCGCTGAGGCGATTCGGTACCCAATCGGGGCGCCGTAGTCGTGCACGTACAGTGTGAACGTGTCTACCTTTAGGATCTGGGTGAGCTGATCGACGACGCTTGCCAGATGATCAAAAGTGTAGCTAAACGCCTTGTGATCCGGGGCATCGCTCTGTCCGTACCCCGGATAGTCCGGGGCTATGACATGATAACGCGTCGCGAGGTGGGGAATCAGATTACGAAACATGAACGAAGACGACGGGAAACCGTGAAGCAACAGCACCGTCGGCGCGTCCTTCGGGCCGGCCTCGCGGTAGAAGATGTTGACGCCATCGATCTGGACCGAACGGTGGTGGATGTCGGACGCGACGTTTGCGAGTCCGGCGGTGGGTTGGGCGGGTGCGCCATACTGGCTTGCCGTAAAGCCCAGACCGACCACGGAGAGACCAAGCAGGGCGGCCCACTGAAGACGTTGTGACATGAGACTTCTCCAAAAAGAGGGGTAGTGAAGAGCGACCGAGCGACCACTTTGATCGCGGGCAAGAAAGTAGATAACGTCGAGTCCCGTCTAGAGCAGATGGCCTGCCTATGACAGCGATTGGGACTCATGCCTCACCGTCAAATGACAGGACTCTGGCGTCACCAAGACCTATCTGCTTGCATGTACTGAAGTCCTGAGCGTTGTGGGGGGACAGACTGTGGGCAGATAGCGTGGTACGCCTGGCACTCCGGGCCGGGCGCTAGATTTGTGCCGAGCCGCCGTCAACAAACAGTTCTATTCCGGTAATGTAGCTGCTTGCGTCTGAGGCAAGAAATAGGACCGCCTCTGCGATTTCGTTCGGCAATCCCGTTCGGCCCAGGGGTGTCATGGAGGCGGCCTCCGACGCGAACTGAGCGATCTGTTCGTCGGTCATCCCGAGTTCCGTTTTGTAACCCGGCGTGATGACTGTGCCGGGTGCCACGACATTGACCCGAATCCGCCGTTGCTTCAGGTCCACCGACCATGTTCGGGCGAATGAGCGAATGGCAGCCTTGGTTGCGGAGTAGACGCTGAAAGCGGGGAGGCCCTTGATGCCTGCGATGGAGCCGTTGAGCACGATCGATGCGCCATCGGGCATGAGCGCCAGCGCCTTTTGTACGGTGAACAGCGTTCCCTTGATGTTGATGCCGAGCCATTTATCGACGTGCGTTTCGGTAATCTCTACGAGCGGAAGAAATTCGCCGCCCCCAGCGTTTGCGAACAGTACGTCGATCCGTCCGCCCTGCTGCCGGATGACTTCGTAGAGTCGATCCAGGTCGGCGAGGCTTGAGATGTCGCTGCGCACGCCAACCGCCCCGTGGCCAATTTCATCAACTGCGGCGTCGAGCTCCAGTTGACGCCGACCCGTGACGAATACTCGTGCGCCTTCGGCTGCAAACCGCTTGGCGGTTGCCAGCCCGATACCACTGGTGCCGCCGGTTACCACCACGACTTTGTTTTCGAAAGACTTGCTCATTTGACTATCCTCTTGAGAAGACAATGTTGCTTGCTGATCCGTGCGCCGGCGGGTAACCATGACCAAATGCCGATCCTGCACAATCGCGCTGATGGCAGCGGACGGTCTGCACTACTGTGAAACTGGATTTATCACCGACTTGATCAGAATGCGGTCGTTGAAGTTGTCGAACACGGTGTATGGATCACGCCTTGACAAATGCCAGTAGCTCCTCGTTCACCCGGTCCTTCAAGGTCGTACACATGCCGTGTGGCGCACCCTTGTAGACCACGAGCTTTGCATTGTGAACGATATTGGCAGAGAGCGCGGCCGAGGCGCCGATGGGCACGATCTGGTCGTCATCGCCATGCAGGATCAGCGTCGGGACGTCGATCCTCTTGAGGTCCTCGGTGAGGTCTGTTTCGGAGAACGCTTTGATGCAATAGTACGAGGCGGGGAAGCCAGCCATCATGCCCTGCAACCAAAACGAATCACGTACTCCCATCGAGATCTTCGCGCCCGGACGGTTGTAACCATAGAAAGGCAGGCTCAGATCCTTCCAAAACTGCGACCGGTCTGACACCACCGCCGAGCGAATCTGGTCGAAAGCTTCCATTGGCAAACCACCAGGGTTGGCTACGGTCCTGAGCATTAGTGGGGGCACAGCGCTAATCAAGGCCACCTTGGCCACCCGCTTCGTGCCATGCCTGCCAATGTATCGCGTGACTTCTCCGCCGCCCGTGGAGTGCCCGACATGGACTGTATGCTCCAGGCCAAGAAATTGAGCCAGCTCTGCCAGATCGTCGGCGTAAGTGTCCATATCGTTGCCGTTCCAGGGTTGACTCGATCGGCCGTGGCCGCGGCGGTCGTGCGCTATACAGCGATAACCACGTGAGGCCAGAAAGAACATCTGATCTTCGAAGGCGTCGGCGGTAAGCGGCCAGCCATGACTGAACACGATGGGCTGCCCGCTACCCCAATCTTTGAAATAGATCTCTGTGCCGTCCTTTGTCTTGAATGTATTGCTGTGAACATCCCGCGATTGACGATTGAATGCAGTCGGTTGTACCGCATGGATCGACGGTGTCATTACGTCGGGAACTGCTGCCAGAGCGAATGCCCCGGCGCCGACCGCGAGAATGTCGCGGCGCGAGTGAGCGAATGGCTGCGGTGTGCTGGACGACTTCATGGTGTACTCCTTGTTTGTGTTTGCCTGGTGTTATTATCCACGCGTTCGCTACTCGGGCTTGTAGGCATCGAGGTAGCGGAGAACTGAGAGCGGCGGCTGGACCGGCTGGGGATGAAATAGCTTGGGTATCACGTGATTTCCACGGACTGATACTTTTGCCGAATTCGCCATCGTTGTAATGGCCGCACCCATCATGATGATGTCTTTGAGCACCAATCGGCCCGGGCCGGCCAAATACGGAACACCGTGCTCTCCTCCGCCTAGCGATGGCACCCAACACTCCGGGGTGGTCAGGAGGAACGAGAGGGTCGAAAACGACATCAGAATCACGAGGAAGCTGCCCAATGCTGCGATCTTTGGAAGCCATGGATGCAATCCGACCATGACGCCGAAAGCGATGATGATCACGCCGAGGGCATATGCGAAGGCATACGTCCCGTTTTGCTCGTGCCACGCGTGGTTGGCCGGCACGTATTCCCCTTCCTTATTCATGTGATGCCGATATTCAGTGGCCGGAGCTGTGTAAAAGAAGCGCCCCAGTGGGCTATTGGCCACGAATGGAACGATCCCTTCCGCCTCGTATGGGAATGCTTTAAGGCTTCCGATCCAGACGAGAACGACAACCAAGGCGAAGCGGGTCACAAAGATCCCAACGCCACTGGATCCAGCTGCGAGATTCAGGGCCCTGTCTGAGAGGGACCAATCAGCAGTCACTTTTGGGGTCGTTTTCGGAGTCATGGGTACGGTCTCCAGTCGGTTGCTTGTTCGTTGTCGCTGCAAAGCCTTCCCAAGTTTGCTTGGCCACGCAGGAGTTACCTGCCGTGCGGACGTTCGAAGTGGGTGCTTACTGTCTTTGACGAAACGAGATTGGATACGCCTTGTTGCGCACCAGAAGCATTGGGTCGGCAGGTTCAACGCCTACATGTACCTCGCCTGGCAGAAGCAGGAGGCCACGCTGTTCCTTCTCAGGGTCAGCCGGTTGCCTTGTCAATGTGATCGTGCCTAGCTTGATCAACTTGCGAGTTTCCGGCCAAGCGATGGACGGGTCTTCGATTTTGTCGCTCTCTTCTGCGATTTGAACAAACCAGTCGAACTCGACTGGCGTGGTGTCAACTCGTTTCTGAATCTCTTCCTGAAGGTAATTCGGCCCCTGAGCCTTCCGATCGTCGGCCGACAGGTATTGCTCGCCGGCCCTCGGTACAAAGCGATATCGCCCGTACGAAACTTTTCCCTGACGATTCGTAAACTTCAGCGAGTTCACGCCAAAATAGGTCGCTTTGCTGTAAGACGCTGGATAAGTGCGAGTTGCGAGGAACTCGCGGGCGTGTGGATGCGAGCCCAGGAATTGATCAAGGGCCGCTTTGTCGCCCTTCCCCGCCGCACCCAGCGCCAGCAGAAATGTTCTGAACTCGTCGCTGGTGGCCGTGATGAAGTCGCGGTGTTGGTTGGCCTCGACATCGAACTCTTCAACACCTTTGATCTTAAAGCCGAAGCCAGCCGGAGACGCTCCGTCATCCGTGTCGGCCAGCGTTGGCACTCCAGCGAAGAGGGAGAAGCGGGCAATGAGCGGCAGGCTACCTCCGGCGAAGATCGGGGATTTGGTCAACTCTGTCGCCTCCGGCGCCGGGGTGAAGCTACCCTCCAACATGGTGCCCTTGGTGTGCACGGCACGGGCGTGGTGTTCGCCAAACGCGACGTGCAATGCATCGACCATGTCTTGCCCAGAGGCCGTCCCAGAAGACATGTTCGGCGCTGCGGGCGTCGCTGCGGGCGTCGCTGGCCTCGAAGCACAGCCGGTTAGGACGCTCGCCAGCGTTGAAAATGCCAGCAGTCCGCCCGTCAAATAGGGTGAATGAACTTTCATGAAGACCTCCTGAATGGTGAAGACCGGCCGAGACACCGACTTGATGTCGGCCCTGCGAATTGAAAAGATGCGACGTCGATTTCTCACGTGTTGTGCGCTACTGGCCGTAGGAGAGCGTTGCTTCCACTCGCGAGATTCGTCGATGGAAACTTGCCCGCTCCTATGTTCTTGGCCCGGGGTGCGAACACACAAATGGGGTTAATGTGGTTTGAACTGGTTGTGAAAGCCGATGGCGATCCGGTTCCATGCATCGATGCTGGCGATGGCCAAACCTAGATGGACAGTTTCAGCGTCCGAGAAGTGTGTGCGGACTTCGTCGTAGGCACGGTCTCTCGCCTGACCATCGGCAATGGACGAGTCGGCGAGTCTGGTCATCGATTCTGCCCAGGCAAATACGGCGCGCTTGGCGGGGGTAAACACTGAGCCAGCCTCCCGCCAACCTGCTAAGAGGTTAAGACGCGTCTGAGACTCACCGGCTTGCAGGGCTTCATGAATGTGCAAGTCAATGCAATAAGCACAACCATTGAGTTGGGAAACCCTCAACCACATCAAGTCGATGAGCTTCTTATCGAGGAAGCTGCGGGTGATCGAGAGGGTAAAGCCGCCCAGTTGTTTAACTGCATCTGCCGCGAGAGACCAATATTCGAGCGAAGTGGACATGGCTTACTCCTTAGACGAGGGGTCGAGAAGGAACGGTGAACGTGGGATCTGGTCGTTGGCCCCTACACTCCTGCGTAGACGAGCTCCGTGAACGCTGGCCCATCGATCGCGAAGCCACCCCACCTGGCATCGAAGGAAGCCGTTGGCTTCTGAGCGATAGCTTCGGCAAGTGACTTACCTTGCTTCTTGATCGATGACACCCTTGCGCGAATTTCGACGAGTAGATCGCGGAACTCGACCAGGCCGCTCTTGCTTCCGACGGGGCCATGGCCGGGGATCACGAGGGTCTTGTCGGAAACCTTGGTCAAGTTGATCTCGGCAGCCTCGATCGTGCCGTCGATGGTTCCACCGGTGGAGTAATCGATAAACGGGTAGTACCCGTTCCACCATGTGTCTCCGACGTGCAGCACGTCGGCGTCTGGGAAATAGACCGAAACGTCTGTGTCAGTGTGGGCTGGGGCGTAGTATTCCATACGAACAGGCGAGCCATTGAAGTGCATGGCCATCTGCGACTTGAACTCTATTGCTGGAAGGGCGCTCGCTGGCCGGGCGGGGAAGGTGAACCGCCAACCCGCCACTCTGGTTGGCTTGGACAAGCGCGCACGTGTGTTCTCGTGAGCGATGATGGTCGCTCCCTCGGCATGCAGCCAGTCGTTGCCATCCGTATGGTCGAAGTGCCAGTGCGTGTTGATCAGATACCGAATTGCACCCGAGCCAAGCGTGGCGAGGGCCGCAGTGATCTTTCCCTTTGAGGCCGGAATACCCGCGTCCACCAACAGCTTGCCGTCGGGCCCGGTAAATACGGCAATGTTTCCGCCTGAGCCCGAAATGACGCTTATGCCTGCACGTAATTGCTGAATATTGATGGGTTCCGTTCCAGCGCTATGGCGAATCGCGTCCACAATGCCGCGATCGCTGTTGCCGCCAGAATCTCCGGCATTCCCGGCCGCGGGCAGGAGGCTTCGTGGAGCCAACCAGGCTGTGGCGGCAGTCATACCAGCGGCCGCCAGTAGCCCTCGTCGTGAGGGCGGGTTTACTGATGGAACTACTTTCACTGAGAACCTCCGCAGATGGAGAAAGGGGTGGTCCAACAGGCTCACGGCATGTCGCCGTAGTACTGAGCGCAAGGGGAGGTCAGGTCGGATATTTCGACGGCCGTTGACGACAATATGGGCCATCGCGGCGTGAAACGGATTGGCTGGCCGATGCAGGCACACTCCGTCTTTTCCGGTGGCGTCGAAGTCCTTCGAACCCATTGCACATATATTGCCCGGCCTGAGGCCCGTCGTGGTCCGGGTAGTAGGTTTGAGCGAACTTGAGACACTCCACCGTCGACCAGGTGATGGTTAGCGTTTTGTTTTCGGGTAACTTTCTCCGGGCATCGGCGTCCCATCCGCAATCGCCAGATCACGTTCGGGCATAACTGCCCGGTATCTATGTCGACTCTGGGGGATCGCATAACGGCTGCGATAGAACCGGCGACCGTCCATGTTCACGGCTGCTTGGCCGCTGGCAGTGTGCTTGGACTATCTAGGAATGCCTTTTGAAGGCCGGGGCGTTGAAGTCCCTGTGAGCGCTTCACCGACGGGCTAGCCTACCCCGTCGGCCGTTCCCGAATCCGGGCACACTCCATACGTTTACCCCTGCAACCACCGAACTGGAGCCTAGCGGGCTCGAACCGCTAACATCCACGTTGCAAACGTGGCGCTCTCCCAATTGAGCTAAGGCCCCGTGAAAATCCACGGCAGACACATCCTACCAAAGGCCGAGGATGGGAGTTGAACCCACAACATCCGCTTTACGAAAGCGGTGCTCTGCCATTGAGCTACCTCGGCGTTACAACCCAAACCCTGACGGCCAACCGCCCCTTGGCGGAAAAACGAAAGGGCCTAAACAATAGCATCGGCGTGCGGGGGCAACAAGTTGAACAGGGGAATTGGCCCGGCCTGACAGGGCAAGGAGCGGGTTCCGACGGGTGGAAACACCTGCGGAAAGGGCTGGAAAGGCTCTTTCCATACGACCGCTGGACGTTCGGCCCCTGCGCCGATACCTTTCCCGGCCCGAACTTTTGCAATGCAACAATCTTCCGTGAAGAGCAAGAAAGGAGCCACGAATGGCCAAGCCGCGTCGCCGTCGTAAGGTCGGCAGCAAGAAGCGCAAAGCCCGCCGCGACCGTCGTAAGAAGTAGTTTTCTGATGACGGTCTGTTCGCCGGTCGACTGGTTTGATTCATTTCGCCAGCTCTGCTTGTGACTGGACTTTTTATTCCGTAAGAACGGGCAGCCCCGGTTGGTGTGATGGACATCCGCCGCGGCTGCCCGATTTCTTTTAGTATTCACTCACCACTCACGCCCCGCATCCCCACCCCCCACCCCCACCCCCCACCAACCAAAGGGAGACCATGGCTGGAGAGTTTGCTGACCGTCTCGTAGCCGCCATCGCCAAGACCGCGCCGGTGTGTGTCGGGATAGATCCGGTCTTGGATTACCTGCCGCCATCCATCCGGCCGCCGGCCGATGCCTCGGCAGCACAGTGTCTGGACAAAACCTTCGAGTTTTGTGCCAGCGTGCTGAAACTTGTCGCGGGGCGTGTGGCGGCGGTGAAGTTTCAATCGGCGTATTTTGAGATTTTTCGGGCGCCGGGCGTCAAGGCCTACTACTCGCTGGTGGATGAGGCCAAGTCGCTGGGGCTGGTGACGATTGGCGATGTCAAGCGGGGGGACATTGGCAGCACATCGGCGGCCTATGCGATGGCGCACCTGACGGATGGACCGCTGTCAGGCAGTGCAGAAGAGGATGAAGCCTCGCCCGATGCGATTACGGTCAATCCCTTTTGTGGGCTGGATACGATTGATCCGTTCGTGCAGACGGCCGCAGCAGAGAAGAAGGGTTTGTTCGTACTGGTGCGCACGAGCAACCCGGGCAGCGCGGCGTTGCAGGATGTGGTACTGGCCGATGGCCGCACCTACAGCCAGAATTTGGCTGGGCTTCTGGCGCCGGTTGCTGAGAAGCATGTAGGTGAAGAAGGCTGGAGCAGCATCGGCGCGGTGGTGGGTGCGACCCAGCCGCAGACCATGGCAGATATGCGCAAGCGACTGCCCAAGAGCATTTTCCTTCTGCCGGGTTACGGCGTGCAAGGGGCGACAGCGGAGATGACACGTGAGGCGTTCACCAACGGCGGTCAGGGCGCGCTGGTATCGGCTTCGCGCAGCGTTTTGTACGCCTACAAAGATGCGGCCTACGCTCATATCAGCGATTGGAAGGTCGCGACCGATCAGGCAGTGAAGACGATGATCGAAGAGGTCACCCGGGTTTTGCAGTAGTTGTGGAAGGCAGACATGGCGCTTCGGACAGGGCAGAAAATAGTATTCGGCGGTGCAGTGCTGGCCGTGGTCGTGGCGGTCGTGGGTGGCTGGATGGGGCTGAGCATGCAGAAGCTGCTCACCGAGCCGCCGGCACCTGCGGTTTCGCCCGACGGCAAGACCCTGGTGCGACTGACGGTCAATCTGAAGCGTGACGATCCGGCGACGCACTTGGCCTACATCGTGCACGTGGAATCGGTCGATGGCGCGACGACGTATTATGAAGAGCAAACGCCCTACTCGACACGGTTGAAGTGGAGCCTTCGCTGGATTTCGACCGACCGCGTGGAATTCAAAAGCCTTCAAGGCACGCGCCTGTATGGTCGTAATGAGTCGGGTCAGTGGGCCCGCATCGATAGCCCGGAAAGTGCCACCCAGCCATGAGTGAGGAAGCCTCAAGCCTTCGGGGCAAGCGCGTCACCGTCATGGGCCTGGGCCTGTTTGGCGGCGGGGTGGCTGTGACAAAGTTTCTGGTGAGTCAGGGGGCGAGGGTACTGGTAACGGATCAGGCGTCGCCAGAAAAGCTGGCGCAGAGCGTGAAGCAGCTCGACGGGCTGGAAGTGCAATGGCGGCTTGGCGGGCACGATCAGGCTGACTTTACGAGTGTGGATCTGGTGGTGGCGAACCCGGCCGTCAAACCGGGTGACGCGTATCTGGCCGCCGCCCGAAGCGCTGGCGTGCCGATCACGACGGAAATCGGTCTTTTCGCCGAGCGCTGCCGAAGCAAGCGTGTGGTCGGTCTCACGGGAACCAAAGGGAAAAGTACGACCACTGCCATGCTGGGGCGGATGCTGGAAACGGGGCTGAAAGACGGCCGGACGTTTGTGGGCGGAAATATCGGCAAGTCTTTATTGGCCGAGCTTGACAACATCACGGAGCGTGACGCGGTGGTGCTGGAGCTGTCGAGTTTCATGCTGCACTGGCTGGGGCAGACAGGGTTTCGGCCGCACATCGGGGTGATGGGCGTGATCCTGAGCGATCATCTGGACTGGCACGGGAGTCAAGAAGAGTACGAGCGGGCCAAGGGGGAGTTGCTGGCGCACCAACAGGCGGGTGACTTTGCGGTGGTTTCGCGGGCCGGGCTGGGCGCCGAGCGTTACTCGCAGGTACCGGCGAGAACCGGAGCGACACTGGTCTGGTATCGGGCTGAGGACTACAAGCCGTTTTCATTGAAACTGCCGGGGGAGCACAACCAGCACAACGCGCAGGGGGCCTGGGAGGCGGCGCAACTGCTGGGTGTATCGCGGGACGATGCGGAGGCGACGTTGGCGGAATTCTCGGGGTTGCCGCATCGGCTGGAACTGGTGGGTGAGGTGGCCGGCGTTCAGTACTACAACGATTCGATCGCCACGATTGCGCAGGCGGCGGCGGTGGCGCTGGGATCGTTTGAGCCGGGGCGGGTGATTCAGATCGTCGGCGGATTTGACAAGGGGCTGGACCTCATGCCGATGGTGGTGGCCCTAAGAGAACGGGCGAAGACGGTACTCACAATCGGTCAGATGGGGCCTTGGCTGGCGGAGCAGATCGGGGAGAAGGCGTATTTTGTGGAGACGCTGGAGCGGGCGGTGGCGGAGGCTGCGGCGGTGGGTAAGCCGGGGGATGTGGTGCTGCTGAGTCCGGGATGTGCGAGTTATGGGCAGTTTGCCAACTTTCAAGAACGGGGTCAGAGGTTTGGGGGGTTGGTGCAGGGGTTGGGGAATGGGGGGCGAGGGATATGAAGTCGGCGAAAAAGCCGGATTTTCATGTGCCACGGCGGATGGGGCTTGGGCGGTTTTTGCTGCGTCGGGCGTCGCCGGTGCTGGTCCTGTTTGCGATTGCAGGGGCGGTCGCGCCTCCAATGATTCACTTTGGCATACCGAATGGGAGCTGGCTCGAACTTGTAACTGAGGGGGACCTTGTTCAAGACGTCGTGGGAGTGTTTTCGGCCGTCTTGTTGGCGCAGATAGGACTTTTGTGCGGAGCACCTGCGTTACGGTGCGGGAGGCCGATTCGAAAAAGGTCGGGTTGGATTTCGGTAGTAAGTAGCGCCTTGGTAATAAATATGCTGTTTACGGGGTTGGCACTAGGCGCTTTCCAAATCTGTGCGCTCACTTCATACACTGCCGTTTACGGCCCAATGGAATTCCTGGAGACATGGCTTTGGTGGTGCATAATCGTCTTGATGATCACACGGTGCGGACAAAGCCGATTCAAGGCGATTCATCGCACGTTGATGGCAGGAACGGTGCTTGAAATGGCCGTGGTGCTATCGATGGCTGTCATCGACCGCTGGCGCGTCAGCGGTTATTATCTCAACGTAGTACACGTTGGGCTGAACGTCGGAATATTGGCTGCTACCGTGGCGTTCGGGCCGGCGATAGTACTGCTCATGTCGCGAAGATATCTTCGGCCAATTGATAGGGGGCTTTGTGGCGGGTGTGGCTATGACCTTCGCGGGCTACCGGAGGCGCGATGCCCGGAGTGTGGGCGCCCATTTGATCCGCGATTTGTGAAGGCGATTTAGCGGAGCCGCCAAAGCCATAAGGTTTCAGATATTCTTCCGGCCATGAAGGCTGGCAAACCTCCGAAAGACGGCTCGCGGCGATATCACGATCGCGTCGCACGGCAGTATGACGCCATGTATGAGGACCCGTATTGGCGGTTCCATGATGAGGTGACTTGGGAACTTCTCAAACCGCACCTGCCGAAAAATCTGCCGGCGGCCTGTGCGGACCTGGGGTGCGGTACGGGTAAGTGGGGGTTCAAGCTGCTGAAGAGCGGGTTTGCTGTGACCTTTGCCGACAACTCGGCTGCTATGGTTGAGCAGGTGCGGGGCAAGCTGGGGGCGCACGGACCGCGGGCCAGCCGGGCGACGTTGACGGTCGCGGACATCGTGGCCATGCCGGAGCTGCCATCCGATACGTTTGATCTGGTCGTGGGGATGGGCGATCCGCTGTCGATTTGTTCTGACCCGCACAAGGCGATTCGGGAAATGGCCCGCATCACCAAGCCGGGCGGCGTGGTGGTGGCGACGCTGGACAACAAGCTGGCGTTTATCGACCACTTTATCAATCGCGGGAACGCCGATGCGCTATTGGAGTTTCTGGAGGACGGCAAGACGCGGTGGCTGACCGGGGATGCTCGTGAGCAGTTTGAGCTTCACACCTTTACGCCGGACGGGGCGCGGCGGCTGTTTGCTTCGGCCGGGTTTGAGGTCCTTTCCGTGACCGGCAAGACAATTATTCCTGTGCGGGACAACAAGAAACTGCTGGAAGACCCGGCCGATCTGCCGCGGTTGCTGAGGGCGGAGTTGGCGCTCTCGCGGGAGCCGGGGTCGGCGGCGAAGGCGGGACATTTGCAGGTGACGGCAAGGAAGCCGACGGTAAATGCCGCTATTTCAGGGGTTTAGCGACCGGACGATCGAAGGCAGTTTGACAGCCATTCGCCACAACATGTATGCTGCTTTCCCGCTGGATGTGCCTGCTGTGAGAGGCCCGGAGTTGGTCCGGGAAGGTAGTGGTGGGCGACGTAAATGTCCGGCGTGAGAAGTGGCTGCCCACCCGACCCTGTGCCCGAACGTACGGCACAGGACCCTCTGGTCGCCCCGAGTTGTGTTTCCGCTTGAGGTCTGCCGCACACCGCTTCTAAAAACCCTTAGACCTGAGTCGAAGTACCCCGTTTTACTACCCCGTAGTGTAACGGTAGCACAAGAGACTTTGATTCTCTTTGTCTTGGTTCGAATCCAAGCGGGGTAGCTACCAGTTGAGTTTGTCGTCGTTTTGAAACCATGGGTCAGACAGCCATCATCCTCGCCGCCGGGAAATCGACCCGGATGAAGAGCGCCAAGCCGAAGCCTCTGCACGAGGTGTGTGGGCGGCCGATGCTGGATTACATATTGCAAGCCTGCTACGGCGCCGGGTGCGACCGGATTTTGCTTGTGGTTGGGCACGGCAAAGAAGACGTCAAAGAAACTTTCGGCGGCGATTCGCGGATCAGCTTTGTGGAGCAGACCGAGCAGTTGGGCACCGGGCATGCCGCCCGCATGTGTGTGCCGCACCTTGAGAAACACCCGAACGATGATGTGTTTATTCTGGCGGGCGATGGCCCGCTGATTCGCACGGAGATTTTGCAGACGCTGATCGAGACGCACCGGAAATCGGGTGCAACGGCTTCCATGGCGACGGCCGTGCTGACCGACCCAACCGGGTACGGGCGGGTGCTTCGCGATACGACCGGTGAGTTCATTCGGATTATTGAACAACCCGACGCAACCGCTGAACAGAAGCTGATCAAGGAAGTCTTTCCGAGCTATTACTGCTTCAAGGGTTCGGCGTTGCTGTGGTCGCTGGCACAGTTGAAGAATGAGAACGCCAAGAAGGAATTTTACCTGACCGACACCTACGGCCATTTGCGGGCGCGGGGTGACAAGGTTGAGGCGATTCCGGCCGTGGGCGAAGACGATGTGCTGGGGGTCAACACCCGTGAGCAGCTGGCCCACGTGGACGGCATCATGCAGCGTCGTATTCAGCGGGCGTTGATGGAGTCGGGGGTGTCAATCATCAACCCGCCGACGACCTACGTTGAAAGCGGTGTTTCGGTGGGTGTGGAGACGGTGATTTACCCCAACACCTTTATTGGGCGCGACAGCGCGATCGGTGAAGAGTGCGTGATCGGGCCCGGTAGCGTTCTGGGCCGGGGCAGTGTTGTGAAGTCTGGAAGTGTGGTCGGTGATGTGGACCCGCATCATGGTGTGAGCGTCGCGCGAAGTTCAACGATGTCTTTCAACTCTACAGCAGTTGGAGGTACGAGATGACCACGGCCGCCGTCAGCCCTCCAGTCATTGCGGGCGACAAAATTCTGCGCGTCAATGAAAAGGCGGACAAGTCCGAACTTCGCCTGTTCGCTGGCCGGGCCAATCCCGAGCTGGCCCGGCGTGTCAGCGAGTACCTGAAGATTCCGCTGGGTCGCGGGCGGACAGAGTTGTTCCCTGACGGTGAAGTGATCGTCAAGGTGGAAGAGGACGTTCGCGGCCGTGACTGCTTTGTGGTTCAGCCGACCTGCCACCCGGTCAATGCCCACCTCATGGAGTTGATGATCTGGATCGACTGCCTGAAGCGTGCCAGCGCTGAGCGGGTGACTGCGGTCATTCCGTATTTCGGATACGCCCGCCAGGATCGCAAGGACGAGGGCCGCACGCCGATTACCGCCAAACTGGTTGCCAATCTTCTGGAGCGGGCCGGGGCGAATCGTGTGGTCAGTGTTGACTTACACGCGGCCCAGGTTCAGGGTTTCTTTGATATTCCGGTGGACCACCTCAACGCCGAGCCGGTGTTCAGTACGTGGATTGAAAATCTGAAGCTGCAGAACATGGTGTTCGTCAGCCCGGACGTGGGGAATGTGAAACGGGCCCAGGTCTATGCCAACGCGCTGGGCGGCGAGATTTGCATCATCGACAAGCGCCGCAAGAACGGAACCGAGACCGAAGCCCGGCACATCATCGGTGACGTGGAAGGCAAGACGGTGCTCATGACGGATGACATGATCACCACCGCCGGCACGGTGACCGAAGCCTGCAAGATGGTTCGCGAGCATGGGGCCAAAGAAATTTATCTGACTGCGACGCACGCGGTCATGGCACCGCCGGCGCTGGAACGGCTGGCGGATTGTCCGTTCACAAAGATTGCAGTGACCGACACGATTCCGCTGGGTGACAAGGCGGAGGCGTTGAAGGACAGGTTGGTGGTGTTGAGTGTGGCCGAGTTGCTGGGTGAGGCAATCAACCGAATCCATAACAACCAGTCAGTGAGTGCATTGTTCGAAAAATCGCGGCGAAGGAAATAAGAACTAACAGAGACATTTCAGACGTAGTCTGGACTTTTTGAGGAGCAGTGAACTATGGCACAAAGTGCAACAATCGTGGCAAAGAAGCGGACCGAACTGGGTTCGCGGGCCAACAAGCGGCTTCGGGATTCGGGCAGCCTTCCGGGTGTGGTCTATGGCCACAAGGAAGCCGTCATTCCGGTGACCCTGCCGAAGAAGGAACTGGTGAGCTACCTGACGAAGGGCACGCACCTGTTCGATCTGGCCCTGGACGGCAAGAACGAAAAAGTTCTGGTCAAGGAAGTGCAGTATGACCACCTCGGGCTGGAAGTATTGCACGTCGATTTCGCCCGCGTGTCGCTGGATGAGAAGGTCAAGGTCATTGTCCCGCTGGAACTCCGCGGCAAGCCGAAGGGCGAAGCTCAGGGCGGCAAGCTGGCTCAGTTGATCGCCGACATCGAAGTCGAGTGTCTGGTGACAGACATCCCGGCGTACATCCGCCACGACGTTTCGGATATGGCCCTGAACAGCACGTTGCATGTCAACGAACTGAAACTGCCGTCGAATGTGCGCTCGCTGATCGACGGGCACCTCATCGTCGCAACGGTCAAGGCCATCGTGGAATCGGCTGCGACCGATGCACCGGTCGTCGCGGAGCCGGAAATCATCGGCAAGAAGAAGGAAGACGGCGAAGCCGAAGCAGCGGCCCCGGCAAAGAAGTAATCAGGCAGGACGTAGTCGGCGATCCGGCGGAAAGTCTTACGGAGATGAAGATCGTGATCGGATTGGGAAACCCAGGTGCGGAGTATGCGGGAACGCGCCACAACGTCGGCTTCGACGTGGTGGATGAGTTCGCCGTGCGCCTCGGCTGGGTGGCCAAGTCCGACGACTTCAACCGGACGGCCAAACACCGGTTCGACGCACTGACGCTGGACGGCCAGATGCAAAAGGCCGACGGCGGAAGCGAGCGAATGCTGCTGGTGAAGCCGATTACGTTTATGAATCTGTCGGGCAAGTCCGTGCAGGCCGCGATGGCATTTCATAAGACAGAGTCGGCCGACCTGCTGGTCATTCTGGACGATGTGTACTTGCCGTGCGGCAAACTTCGCCTTCGGGCCGAAGGGAGCAGCGGCGGGCACAATGGCCTGAAAGACATTGAGCGGGTTCTTGGCGGCAACAAGTATCCGCGGTTGCGGTTGGGCGTCGGTATCGGCAACGGTACGGTTCCCGCCAACATTCCGCAGAAGGATTTTGTGCTCGGCAGGTTTGGCAAGGACGAGCAAACGCAGATTCGGCTGGGGATTACCCGGGCGTCTGATGCGGTCGCGCTGTGGGCCGACAAGGGATTGACGGCGGCGATGCAGAAGTTCAATGGAGAAGAGTCGGTAGGCAACAACTAATAACGAAAGACCAGGCGGCCGGCAGGGCGGATGGGACCAAGTGTTGGTCCCGACGAACAAGGCCGGTCAAACCCAGGCTTGGAGATAAGAGACTTATGGCAAAGAAGACCAAAATCAGCGAAGTAAACAAGTACGAAGGCATGTTCCTGCTCGGGCCGGCCGTGGCCGACCCCGAAGCCCAGCAGAAGCTGGTGCGGGCGGTCGTGGAAAAGCACGGCGGCACGGTTCTGGTGCTGAAGCGGTGGGACGAGCGCAAGCTGGCCTATGAAGTCGGCAAGCAGAAGCGTGGCACGTACATCATCTGTTATTTCTCGGCACAGCCCTCGGCTGTCTCGCCGCTGGAACGTGACGTTCGCCTTGGCGACGACTTCCTGCGGATCCTTGTGACCAAGGCGGATCATCTCACACAGGCCGAGATGGAAGCCGTTGAGCCCCAGCCCATTGTCAAGGAAGAGCGCCCGGCGTACGGCGACTTCGGTGGCTTCGGTGGCGGCGGTCGTGACTTTGGTGGCGGCGGCCGCGATTTCGGTGGTGGCCGTGACGGTGGCGGGCGTGATGGCGGCGGGCGTGACAGCCGTCGCGAACCGGCCGGCGTCTAAAGCCACGATGTCGTCCGTGTGGATGGGCCTTGAGGAACCAGGAGGCTTGTTATGGCCAGTTTCAACAAAGTGATGCTGTTGGGCAATCTGACCCGCGACCCCCAGTTGCGGTATTTGCCCAGCAATCAGCCCATCGTGGAGATCGGCATCGCGTGCAGCCGGAAGTTTAAAACGGCCACGGGCGAAGAGCGTGAGGAAACCACGTTCGTCGATTGCACGGCTTTCGGGCGTCAGGCTGAGGTCATCAACCAGTATTGCACCAAGGGCCGGCCGCTCTTTATTGAAGGCCGCCTGAAGTACGACACGTGGGAAGACAAGACGACTCAGGCCAAACGCAGCAAGCTGAGCGTGGTGATCGAAACCTTCCAACTGCTGGGCGGACGTGATGGGCCCGGCGGTGCACGATCTGGCGGAAGTGAAGGCGGAGAAGGCGAAGGCCAACCCTCAGGCGCCCCGGCCCGTGGACCGGGTAGGGCACCAGCCCAGCGTCCTCCGGCAAGGCCGCAGAATGACGCCCCGTTTGATGAGGGCCAGCAGTTCAAGGACGAGGACATCCCCTTCTAAATCCGGCACGAGCAGTTCTCAAGGCAACAACAGACTTACCCAAGATTGAAAGGCAGTTATGAGCAAGAGTAGCAGCACAAAAGTTCTTTTGAATGAAAGCATCAAGAATCTCGGCCGCGTCGGTGACGTGGTTGAAGTCAGCACGGGTCACGCCCGCAACTACCTGCTTCCGCAGGGGTTGGCGGTCGCGCCGACGGTGGGCAACCTGAAGAAGATCGAAGCCCGCCGCAAGGAGATCGAACGGATCGAAGCCGAGCGCAAGGAAAAGCAGGCAGTGGCGATCAAGAAACTGGTCGGCGTGGAGATCACGCTGGAACGGCGTTGCAACGAGCAGGGCCACCTGTTCGGCTCGGTCAGTGCTACCGAAATCGCCCGCGTTCTGGCCAATCTGGGCCACCCGGTGGAAGCCGACGACGTTCTGCTTCCGGGCAAGCTGGACAAGATCGACAAGTACGACATCGTCGTGAAGTTTGCCGACGACCTGAAGACCGACATCAAGGTCTGGGTCGCGCCGGACCCGGATAGCAAGGCTGCGATGGAAGCGGCCCGCAAGGCCGAACCGGCAGCAGAGTAGTTTTTGGTTGAGTAACTTTTTTTAAGGCACCGACCCGTACTTTCACGGGTCGGTGCTTCTTTGCGCCTGATGGTTCGTTTGAGGGTGGAGGGCGGGCGGTGGAATAACTGGCGCGCGGCGGACGGTTTGGTAGCGAAAAGCCGTGATGACGTATGATGAGGCAATGGCCATGGATGGGGCAGGCTCATACCGGATTGACGAGCGACTTCCGCCGCACGATGTGCAGGCCGAACAGTGCCTGATTGCGTCAATGATGCTGGACAAGGATGCCATTGGGCGGGTCGCGCCCCTTTTGCAGGGCGGGGCGTTTTACTCGGGCGATCACCAGATTATTTTTGCGGTGCTCGTCGAGATGTACCTGCAAAACAAGCCCGTTGATGCGGTGCTTCTGCGCGAGGAACTGTCACGGAGGGGGACGCTGGCTGAGGTGGGCGGGACGGAATATCTGGCCCAACTGCTGAACTCTGTACCGTCGGCAGCGCATGCGGACCACTACGCCGAGATCGTTCATCAGAAGGCGCTGCTGCGGGAATTGATCAGCGCGAGCCAGGAGACGATTCGCGAAGCGTACGCACCGCATGAAAAAGCGGAGCATGTGTTGCTGGGGGCTACCAAGCGGGTGTTCGCGGTGGCAGAGAGCCGCGGGCGCGGCAAGATGGTGGAGGTCGGCAGCATCGCCAGCGAAGTGTATGAGATGCTGCACGACAACGGTCGACGCGGCGTCAGTACTGGGTTCTACGATCTGGATAACCTGCTCAACGGTTTGCAGTCGGGTGAAATGATCGTGCTGGCGGCACGGCCGTCAATGGGCAAGACCGCGTTTGCAATGAACATCATTGAGAACGTGGCCCGCAACCCCGACCCGGCCGACCGGAAGGCATGTGCGGTCTTCTCGCTGGAAATGAGCTCGCACCAGTTGACGCAGCGGTTGCTGTGCAGCATGACAGGAATCGACGGGCAGCGTGTGCGTAAGGGGATGATGAGCAGCGAAGAGTACGTGCTGATGGCCAAGGCCGTGAGTGAACTGGCGAGTACGAAGATTTTCATTGACGACACATCGGGCCTGACGATTGTTGAGCTGGCGAGCAAGGCTCGGCAGTTAAAGACGACACAGGACATCGGGCTGGTGATGATCGATTATCTGCAGCTGATGGATAACCCCGGCGTGGAGAGCCGTCAGCAGCAGATCAGTGAGATCAGCCGAGGCATCAAGGCTTTGGCGCGCGAGCTGAAGGTTCCGGTCATTTGTCTGTCGCAGTTGAACCGGTCATCCGAGCAGCGTGACGGACACCGGCCGCGGATGAGCGACCTGAGGGAAAGCGGTGCGATTGAACAGGATGCGGACGTGATCATGCTGCTGCACCGCGAGGACTACTACAAACAGGGACAATCAGACTTCCAGCCGACGGACGAAGCTGAGGTCATCATCGCCAAACAGCGCAACGGGCCGACGGACACGGTGAAGCTGCTGTTCGATCGGAATACGACACGGTTTAAGAATCTGGCGGGGGTTGTCGGCGGATAACGGAGTTCCGATGAAAGACATTGCACTATTACGGCCAACGGCATCTGAACTGCATCTCCTGAAGACGGTCTGCTCTATTCCGACTGCGCCTTTTGTGGAAGGGCGCGTCGTCCGGTTTGTTGAGGAGTTTGTGGCGGGGCGGAAGCATTTGCGGCTGAAGCGTGATGCGGCCGGAAATCTGCTCATTTCTCAGAAAGGGGGCGGTGGGAACCGATGGATTTTTGCGGCCCATATGGATCATCCCGGGGCGGTCTGGACCGAGCCGACGTACCCGCGCGGTTGGAAGAAACAAAATGCGGCGACATTGGCGAGGCATCTGAAAGCCGGCAGGCATATCGTCGCGTTTCGGGGCGGCGTGTACTGCGACTATCTGCGGGGATCAACACTGGAGTGGTTCGGAACGACCGCCGGTGACAGCCGTGCGGTTGACAAGCCGATAGCTCGCGGGCGGGTGATTGAGTGTCTGGCAGAGCCGAAGAAGCTGGTGCCGTTTGGGTTGGTGGTGGAGGTGGATGGCGAGGTTCCGGTCGGAAGTGCCGGGATGTTTCCGGTTAAGGTGGCACGGGCGAAGGATGGATTTTTGCACAGCCGGGTGTGTGATGATCTGGCCGGGGCGGCCGCCGCACTGGCACTCGTTGACAAGCCAGTGAAGGCAAAAGTGCCGGTTTGTGTGCTACTGACGCGCGGGGAAGAGGAAGGGTTCGTGGGTGCACTGGCTGCGGTCCATGCGCCGACACTGCTCAAGCAAACGGACCGCATTATTGCCATCGAGTGTTCGGCCGAGCAGACGTATGCCCCGGCGGGGCAGGGTGTGGTGCTAAGGTGCGGAGACAAGACCAGCATTTTCCATTCGGGCCTGACTTATTTCATGAATGAATGTGGCAAAGAAGCCGCGTTGAAGACGAAGGGGTTTGTACTGCAGCGGGCGCTGATGCCGGGTGGGACCTGCGAATCGACGGTCTATGACGCATGGGGGTACGTGAGCGGTGCGGTGTGTGTTCCGCTTCGCAACTATCACAACATGGATAAAGCCGCGAAGATGCTTGCGGCCGAGGCAGTGCATCTGGGGGATTGGGCGTGCATGGTCAGGTTGTTTCGCGAGATCGCGCTGAAGGCCCATACATTTGCTGAGGGACATCCGGAGATCCGGGAACGGCTGGGAAAGTTGTATCTGTCGAAGATCGGGCTTATGGCCTGAGGGGCTGCCGCCGGCGACCGTGGGGCATGGCTAGAAAGGCTACGGCACCCAGCGGTATCAGCAGCGCTAGCGGTAACGCCGCACGGGCAACACCGAATTGCCCGGCCAGCGTGGTCAGATGGAGTGAGGTCATCCACTGGTATTGACCGGCCGCGCGTCGGCTTAGCGTGTCGGGCAAGACAATCACTTTGCTAGCGGCATCGAGAGGGAAGACATGATTGCTGGCGATGAGGTGCGGCCAGATGGCCAGCAATAGATCGAGCACGAGTCCCGCGAGGTAGAGCCGCCTTGCCCATGTTGGAAGGGAAGGAAGTCGCGTGAAGGCCAATGTGAGGCCCACAAGGGTTAGCGGAACCATGGTGAGTTGGGCCACGCCAAAGAGACTGAAACCGCCGACGACGGCGATGCCGATCGGGATGACCCCGATGACCAACCATCGCCAGAAGTTACCACTGGTGTTGGGGTTTGCGGGCAGGTGTGATCGCCGCTTTAGCACGTTGGAGCATGCCAAGACAATCAGCAACGCACCGGCGGGTGTGCCGCACGACCAGGGTATTGTGGAGGTGAAAATCGTGAATGTGTAATCCCGCAGATAACCGAGCGGGCTTGGCTGGGCGAAACCGAATGCGTCGATGCCGCCGGAATCCGGACGACCGTTATCGAAGGTTGATCGCGAGACGATCACGGGGTGGGGGATGAAGGTGTGTAACGTGTTGGCGAGGAGCTTTTCAACGTGCTGCGCTGGCGTAAATCCGCGGGATTCATTGATGGAGGAGGGCGAGGTAAGGGTGGATTGCAGGCCAAAGGTCTGGATGGACCAGCCAAACCAGGGTGCCAAGAACAGAGCTGGTATGGTGATCGTGGTCACCACCGATGACCAACGTGCCCGGCCACGCAAGGCTCGCCACATGACATGGCCGAGAAGCACAAGGCCATACACCGCACAGGAATAGTGAACCAGACATCCGATGCTGAGAAGAATTACAGCGGTGACCAGATAGGCAGGCTTGGCGTGATGCGTGGACATGGCCGCGAGTGGCTCGGGTTCGTCTAAGTGGCGTAGGTAAAGGTGGCAGGCCATCAGGACGTAGGCGGCTGCGAGTAGTTTGGGCCATGGGAAAAGCAGGTGGGCCACGACGGCTGGCGTGGCCAAGAGTGCGGCTGCGGTGAGCAGGGGTAATCGCCTTCGTGACACTTGTGTGCCTTGGCCGGACAGCCTCGCAGAAAAACGGGTGGCGAGTCGCACGCACGGGAGGAAGGCGACGGTGGCCAACAGGATCGACGCGAGTTGGAAGGAGGCGAAATCCGGTGCTAGCGTGATAGCAGTTGAAGAATTGTCCTGCGGCCAGACGGCCATGCCAAGTGCAGTCAACAAGTTTTGCATGGGCGGGCGAGAGGGGAAGTCGGCCAGATAATTGTCGGTGGTAAGAAAGCCGAGGTAGTAGCAAGACTGGCTGTAATGGACGTGCCAGTCGATGACCCACGTCCCGCCGGAAAAATTACGGAGGGAAAGGAGAAGTCCGACAGAAACGGCGGCGAACCCGGCGTACGTTTGTAGAAGGCTTTTGACTCCTGAATGCTCTGACGAGCGGAACAGGCTGGGCAAACAGAGGCACGTGAGAATGCCGCTGATGACGGCGATACCGACATAGGCTTTCTGCAGAGAAACGGCCGGGGCGGCCGGGCCGCCGAACATGACGAAGGCACTAAAAACGGCGGCTGCTTGGGCGAAAAGGCCCACCAGTATGGCGACCACGGGTCGATCGGCGGGCCGGAGGTGCAAGGGCCGGACCAATAGCGATCCGGGGCCGATGGAGAGAAACGGCAACAGGGCGGCCGTGATCATTGGGAGGCAAGCATACACGCCGGGTGGTCGTGCTGTTGGGTCGCATCGCCGCCAACATGGACTTACTTGAATGTGCGATGGGGGCCATGCCTCATTGAAATTTGTATTGCACCGGAACGCTGGGATGATTAAGGTGACACCAGCAGAGTTCAAGACGCCCGGGATGCTTTTTTACGGGAGTAACGAAGATGCGTACGCCAGCAAAGTTGGTCGGTGGCTTTCCTTGTAAGTCGGCATCGTGCGGCCGGGGGATATTGGGCGCGGTTTTTGTCGCCGTGATGGGTGCAGGATCGGGGGCCTTGGCGGCGCCGGCGAACCCGGCCGGTCCGCAACTCGATAAGTGGAAAACGCCCAGATACAACTGCTACAACTATTCTCAGAACTCTGTCACCGTGCCGTTCCAGCAGCCGAGCGGCCTGATTGGGAAGCTTGTTTTTGATCAGACCAAACCGTGTGTGTCGGCGCAGGATGTGATGGATGGGGCTGTGGCGGATGGGTTGACGGCGCTCGGCAGTCCGGATGCGCCACCGGCGACGCCGGACGGGAAGTCGCTGTTGGCCTTGGTGTATGACCCGACGCTTGGCTACACCGACGCCACCAGAAAAGTTTACAAGTTGGACTCGGACGGAAAGAAGATTCCCGACGGCGCGGGTGGGTTTGAGACCAAGGATGTGCCGTACAAGAAACCGAAGTGCGACTACCACTGGTACCGCCTGAACGATGACAAAACGCCCGGCTCCTTCCCGGCGGCCACGCCGGTGTGGTCAGACAAGCCGGGCGCGCGAGATGCAAAGATTTTCGTGAAGGGTAATGGCGATGTTGTCACCAACCCGAAGACGGCTGACCGCGGCCGATACACTGACTTTTTAGGCTACTACTCGGCAGCGCCCGGGGCGGGACCCGCGCCAGCGCCGACTTCGCCGGACCTGTTCGCGCGGAGTGGCGACGGTGCACAAGTGCTGGGCATTACGGACTGCGGGTTTGCGGACACCGACCAGTACTCCGACATTGGCGGCATGGGGACGTTGAAGTCGATTCTGTCATTCATCACCGCACAGCCGCAGATTTCTGATCCGGACTTTATTCAGTTTTACCTGGCTGATCCGGTCAATCACTTTGGAGGGTATAGCCTGATTCCGGACCTGTCGGCCGATCTGGGCACGAAGTACATCAACGTCTATCAGGGCGTTGTGTCGATGTACGACGACTTCAACGGGACGAGCACCAGCATCCGGTATTACGCCGACAGCGGGAATGTTCTCGGGGGGTTTTTGGCCGGTCAGGTACCGGAACCGGGGCCCGCGCTCCTGTTGGGGCTGGGTGCTGTGACCTTGGGTGTGCGCAGCCGTCGGCGGACGTGTTAGGGCTGGCTATGCGGGGTCGTGGCCGCCAGCACTGAACGGGTGGCAGCGGCATAGCCTCCATGTGGCCTTCGCGGTTCCGCGCAATGCCCCGTATTTCTCGAGGGCATCGAGGGCGTACTGGCTGCACGTGGGGTGAAAGCGGCACTGGCCGCCGAGCAGAGGCCCGGCGGTGACGCGGTAGAGCAGCACTGCCCCTTGCAACAAGCGTGTGACAGATTGACTAACTGCGCCGTGCACTACTTGCCAGACTTTTCAGCCTTGTCGCCTTTTTCAGACTTGTCGCCCTTTTCGCCCTTGTCAGCCTTGTCGCCCTTGGCGGGCTTCACTTCGACGTTGATTGCGGTCATGCGGTACTCGATCGTCACCTTGGCGCCGACCTCGAGCTTGCCTTTGATGACGGTCTTGGGGTCACGATCGAGTTCCCACTTATCTTCACCCTTTTGCACGATGACGGTGGTTTCGGTCAGTTCGAGGACCGTTCCGGTGACCTGATACTTCTTTGCCCCGGCGAAGGTGGGGCTGGAGAGCGCGAAGGTGGCGGTGAGCACGGTGGCGAGCAAAACGTTGCGGAGGTTTAACATGGCAGATCCTTCTGTCGGCTGGGCCGACTGATGCGGGACTTACTAAAGCAATCCGGTGCATTGGCACTCGGGCCAGAGCGCTTGTCAAGCGACGGTGGCAAAGACGTGCCAACGTGTGTTTTTCGCGTAAGATTATCGGCGTGAACGACTCGCCTCTTTCCGCAAGACAGTGGAAGTGTTTCATCGCCGCCTGGCTGGGCTGGTGTTTTGATGGGCTGGATGGGTACCTGTACATCATCGTGGCGGTGCCGCTGGTTACGAAGTTACTGGCGAACGATTACGGATCGATTGAGGCGATTCCGGCCGGATTGGTGGGGTCGCGCGCGGTATTGATTCAATGTTTTTTCCTGATCGGATGGGCGATTGGTGGGGCGGTTTTTGGGCGGGTAGGTGACCGGCTGGGGCGATCGCGAACGTTGACGCTGACCATCCTGACTTATGCGACGTTTACCGGTCTGGCTTTTTTTGCGACGACGTGGTGGCAACTGTTGATCGACCGATTCATCGCCGCGCTGGGGATTGGTGGGGAGTGGGCGGCGGGTTCGGCACTGGTGGGCGAGACGCTGCCGAGAAAGCATCGGTCGTGGGCGAGTGCGACGCTTCAGAGTGGGTATATGGTCGGCTGTATTATGGCGGTTTTCACGGCCAAGGTTTTTTCACGGATTGAATACAACGGCAAGATCGGGCTGGAGCCGCAATGGGTGTTTCTGGTCGGGGTCCTTCCGGCATTTTTGACGCTTTGGATTCGTCGGGCCGTGCCGGAGTCGGAGAGCTGGGAAAAGGCTGCCGGAACCCAGAAGCCGCCGCCGGTGATGAGTCTTTTCGTGGGAAGGGTCGGGCGTATCACATTGCTGACGACACTGCTCACTTCCGTGGCGATGACCACTGTCTGGTCGTTCCTGTACTTCGGCCCGCAGATGTTGCGGAAGCTGCCGGGTATTGCCCCGGCCGACCAGACGGCGTTTGTCAGCGATATCACGGTCATTTACATGGTCGTGAATATTGTGGCGAACTTTTTTGCGACATATCTGGCACGGTGGGTGGGGTACCGGTGGGCGTTCTGCGGGATGTTCGCCGGGGCACTGGTGGTCAGTGTGATCTGCTTCGGTCACCAATACCTGCCGTGGGCGCCAGAGATTACGAAGGACAATGCCGCGCTGGTATTCGGGCTGATTGCGTTCTTCGGGCTGGGACTGTTTGGGATGTTCCCGCTGTATGTGCCGGCGTTGTTTCCGACGCTGGTGCGGACGCTGGGTGCTGGGTTTTCGTACAATGTGGGGCGGCTGGTCTCGGCCGGTGGGGTGCTTGCGGGCGGATGGGTGGTGGACCACGCCGGTGGATATAACGGGGCAATCTGGTGGACCGGGCTGCTCTATCTGCCGGGGATGGCGATTGCCCTGTTGATGCCCGAGCCGCCAGCGGAGGACTTGACGGAGGACTTGGCGGAGGCCTTACCAGAGAAAACCGGGGACGTGGCCTAGATCACGCCTTTGCTGCTGGGGATTCCGGTCTCGCGGGGGTCCTGTGCGGCGGCCTGGCGCAGGGCGCGGGCCAGACCTTTGAAAATAGCTTCCGCGATGTGATGGTTATTCGAGCCGTAGGGGACGGTGACGTGCAGGTTTAGTTTGCCTGCGGTGGCAAAGGCACGCAGGAATTCCGCGACGAGTTCTGTGGCGAAGTCGCCGATCAAAGGGCCGGTGAAGTTGGCGTTGAAGACGAGGACGCTTCGGCCGGAGAGATCGATGGCCACGTTGGCCAGAGCCTCATCCATCGGGAGCGAGATAGAGCCGTATCGGGCAATGCCTTTTTTGTCGCCAAGGGCTTTGGCCAGAGCTTCGCCAAGGCAGAGGCCGACGTCTTCCACGGTGTGGTGCATGTCGACGCGGAGATCACCTTCGGCTTGCACCGTCAGGCCGAAGAGGCTGTGACGGGCGAGCAGGGTAAGCATGTGATCGAAGAAACCGATGCCCGTTTGGATGGGCGGCAAGGCCGTCTGAATCTCCTCATCGAGGTTCAGGCCGACGGAGATCTTTGTTTCAGCGGTCTGACGATTGATGTGGGCGTGACGGGTGGGCATGGGCTTAGTTGTTATCGGCAATCAGCCCGCGTTACCAGTGGACAGGCCCGCCAAGCCTGCCAAAAGGGCGTTGTTTTCGTTGCTGGTGCCCACGGTGATGCGGATAAACGGGCTGAGGCCGGGTTTATCGAAGTGGCGGACGAGAATGCCCTGTTGCTTCAGGCGGGTGTAGGTCTGGCGTCCGGCATCGGCCGGGCAACGGGTGAACACGAAGTTGCCGTGGGCCGGGAGAGAATCGTAGCCGAGTTTATCGAGTTCTTTGATGAGTCTTTCGCGCTCGCTGCGGACATTGCGCCAGGTTTCTTCGGCATACGCCTGATCTTCGATTGCGGCGGTGGCGGCGACGACGGAAATCGCGTCGCAGTTGTAACTGTCCTTCAGCTTGTTCATCTCATAGATGAGCTTGGGATTCGCGATGGCGTAGCCGAACCGCAGGCCAGCCAGGCTGTAGGCCTTGGAGAGTGAACGGGAGACAATCACGTTGGCGTGCTCTTTGACCAGTGAGACACAGTTGACCTCGGCGAAGTCGGCGTAGGCCTCATCGATCAGGACCAGTCCGGGAAAGTCTGCAGCGAAGCGGGAGATGACATCCGGGGCCACGACCGTGCCTGTTGGCGCGTTGGGGTTGGCGATGTAGACGGCGTTCGGGGCGGACGACTTCAGCAGGGTCGCAGGAAGGCGGTAACCTTCGTCCCACGGAATCGCCAGCGGGTTGGCATCCTGAAGCTGGGCGAGAATTGGATAGAGCGAATAGGTGGGGTCGGGGTAGGCGAGCGTGCCGCCCGCTGGCACGGCCAGGCAGGTTGCCATGGTGAGAATGTCGTCAGAGCCATTGCCGCAGATGATGTGGTCGGGGGTGAGTCCCCAGAGTTTTGCAGCCGCCTGACGGAAGAGTGTGGCCGTGGGGTCCGGGTACCGTCGCAAGGATTCGCCTTCGACGGCGCGGATCGCGGCGAGGACCTTGGGGCTGGGCGGGTAGGGATTTTCGTTGGTGTTCAGCTTGACGATGCGCTCGCCGATCTGCGGCTGCTCACCGGGGGCGTACCCTTCCATCACAGAGATGGCACTTCGGACAAACTTCAGCGACATGCGGGCATCTTATCACTTCGGGGTCGAGTTGTCGCGCGTGCCGGCGGTCGCGCTGGCGGCGTGCGCGTCCAGTTGCTCGGACGTGGCGAGCGCGGCGATGTGCGGCGCATCAGCGTGAAGGCCTGCGGCGGTGTACTGAACGATGCTGGTGCGCTTGAGAAACTCATAAACACTGACGCCGGAACTGAAACGTGCGGTCGTGTTGGTCGGGAGCGCGTGCGACGGGCCGGCAACGTAATCGCCCGCGGCCACCGGGGAAAACGGTCCGATGAAGATCGCGCCCGCGTGGCGAATGTGGGCGAGGGCGGCCGTGGGATTGGCCAACTGCAAGGAAAGGTGTTCGGCGGCCAGCGCGTTGACGGTTTCGATGGCGACCCGGGCATCCGGCGCCAAAAGAATCGCACTGTGTTCGGTCAGTGCTTTCTCGATGGCAGCGCGGCGCTCGCGCTTTGGCAAGACCGCTTTTATTTCATTCAACACCTTGTCGGCCAGCGCTCGCGAGGGTGTCACGAGGAAGCAGCTACCGGGGTCGTGCTCGGCCTGAGCGATGAGGTCGGCGGCGACAGCGGCAGCATCGGCAGAGTCGTCTGCCAGTGTGACGATCTCGCTGGGGCCGAAATAGCCGTCGATGCCGACGGATCCGGCGAGTGCCCGCTTGGCCAACTGCACCATCGTGCTGCCGGGGCCAAGGATCTTGTCGACGGGTCGGATGGTGGCTGTGCCCACGGCCAGCGCGGCGATGGCCGCCGGTCCGCCTGCCCGGTAAATCTCGGTGATGCCGAGTTCATGAGCGGCAGCCAACAGGAGGGGGCTGAAATATTTACCCGGCGGAGTGACAACTGCGATCCGCCGTACGCCGGCGACAAGGGCCGGAACCGCAAGCATGATCAGTGAACTGGGATAGCTGGCTTTGCCCCCGGGAATGTAGAGGCCGACAGAATCCAGCGGCGTCCAACGGAGGCCAAGGCTGACGGCGGCCGCCGCCGAATCTGTTGCGCGTGTCAGTTCGGGGAGAACCGCCGGAAGAATGAAGCGCTGGTACTCACGGACCTGGGCGATCGAACGGCGGAGGGCTGCCAACAGCACTGGCGAAACGGAGGCATGGGCCGCCGCCATTTCTTCCGGCGTGACAACGAGCTGTGCGGCTTGAAAGTCCGGCTCATCGAACTCGCGCGTGATGGCCACCAGTCCGGCGTCACCCTCGCGGGCAATCCGCTGGATGATTCCGCCGACAATCGCTGCCTTTTTCTGTAACTCGCTGGCCGGGTCAATCAGCGAAAGAGGATCGAGACGCAGCCGGCCGAGCAGCGCGTCAAGTTTTGTCTTTCCGGCGGGCGTCGATAGTTCGATGACGGGCAGCATGGGCCGGATGATAGTCATGAACAGATGAGTTGTGCGGCCGCACCTTCTGGCCGCGAGATGACAGATTTGCGGCCAGCGGGGATAGTGCCGATCGAAATGGCGCAGACCCCTGATATTTTTCTGACCTCCGGCGCTGATGTGCCCCTTTCCGAGTTGGCAGAGTGGGTCGCTGGGCGATTGAACCAGCGGGTGAGACGGGTATTCCCCGCGGCCCGGTGGCAGCGGTGGCTGCGTGGCAGTGTGACGGGTGCGGAGCGGTCAAGTGTTGGGGCCATCACTTTCGGGCAAGGGGCATTGGAGCAGGTGTCACTGTCGGCGGGCCGAGGGGTCATGGGCAGAGCCGCCTCGATTCCTATTTTTCACGTCCCCGCCATCGGCGAGTTACACACAGCGGCCCGGTGGATGCGGGCGTTGCCGGACAATGCGTCGTCAAGACTGGTTGTCTTCGATGCTTCCAGCGATGCAAAGCTGGGGCGACTTGGGGTGCCGCCGGAGAAGCGAGTGGTGTTACCGGTGCACTCTGGCAGGGCATCTGGCGAGCGGGCGGCAATCCGGGAGTCTCTCGGAATCGCGCCGGAGGAACAGATCGTACTGGCCTGCGGACCGAGCCATCCAGAAAGTGCTCACGATCTGGTGCTTTGGGCGGTGGGCATCCTTCACATTCTGGATGAGCGATGTCGAGTGCTCATCACCGGGAACGATTGGATGACAAAACGCCTGCAAAATTTTGCCGAAGGCACTGGCAGCGAGAGATTGGCTGTCTTCGCGCCGGCATTGCATACACACGAGGCAGTGGCCGTGGCCGATCTGGTCTGCGCGGTCGCGCCGGGTGAGGACTATCTCCACCCGGTGGCTACGGCGATGGCGGCGCGGAAGCCGATCGTAGCCACGGCGACGGTGGCACACTGTCACTTGCTTACCAGCGGACACAACAGCGTGCTGCTGGCCAAGGCTGCACCGCGGTTGCTGGGGCAGGAGATTCAGGGGTTACTTCAGGACTCGGCCTTGGCGCACCGTCTGGCCGAGGGCGCTGGCGCGGATGCATACCGACAGTGCTCACCATCGGATGCGTGGGCGGCGTGGCAGGAGATGTTGGAAGGGGCCCGGGCGACGGCAGGGTGGCGGTAGTTGTCGCTGGCAGGGGATCAACCAGAGACATCACGCTGCCAGATGGCAATAGAGGTTGAGGGGAGAAATCCACGGCCGATGGCGGCCGCGATCGCCCAATCGGGCTCGTCGCTTTTGACGAACGTACGGCGAAAAGCGGCCCTGTCGGCCAATGCATCCGCTAGGGCAAAGAGTGTCGTGAGCAGGGAAACGTCGGTCGTCGTGGCCATAAAACCGGCCAGCAGGCCGACGTCACCGCTGGCGTAGACCCCGCCGAGAGCGACTGGAAGCCCGGCCGGCTTTTCAATGGCCGCTAGTACGTCCCACGCCGGATCGTCCAACCGGGTCAGGAGATCGAAGCGATTTGCAGTGGTCAGCCAGTCGGCGACTTTGCCGTAGGCACTTCGCGCGGGCAGCACCAGAAATCGCTCTGGTGGATCATGAGGGGCACTCGATGTCGCCGAGGCAGGTTTGATCAGTATGTCCATGGTCCGGGCCTGAAAGGGGGCCGGAGGTGTGGCGGCGGACGTACTTCGACGCGGCACGGCCCAGCCAATGTCGCCCATGTCAGAGTCAGCGGGTGGCGGCTCGCAATCCAGAAGTGCCCGCGAGAAGTCGTCGCGAAGGTCGAGCGGCGTAACAGCCGTGCCGTAAGCAAGGTCGGTGGTCTGGCCGGTGGAAATGATCCATCGCCGCAGGGCGGCATAGGCGTCATCTGCCGGTGCCGGACCATTTGCCGGGGTAGGGAGCACGGAGAGCTTCATGCCGACACATCCCCTCCCCCGCCCCCCGACCCCGCCCCCGCGCCCGCGCCTACTTTCAAAATAAATGTACAAGGCCCGTCGTTGACAATGCTGACGCGCATCTCTTCGCCGAAGCGACCGGTGGCTACGGGCGCGGTGCCCAGGCGGAGTGTGGCTAGCAAATGTTCAAAAATGGGCCGGGCGGCCTCTGGCTTGGCAGCCGGAGAAAGGCTGGGCCGACGACCAGACCCTGTGTCGGCGGCGATGGTGAAGTTGCTGATGACCAGCAACGCCCCGCCGATCTGAGAAACAGTCAGGTCGTAGGCCTTCTCACCGGCAGGGAAAATCCGCAGGCCGAGGAGGCGATCGGCCATTCGCTCGGCGTCGTAGTTGGTATCGTGCACTTCCACGGACACGAGAACGGCGAGTCCGGCTGCGATACGTCCTACGGTTTCGCCGTTGACGTCAACTGAGGCCTCTGTCACACGCTGGACCACGGCGATCATGCTTCAACCGGTTGGAGATTGGCCGCTAGTACTCGCCCGTCGGCCCGGCCAGCGGATTCGCCGGTGATCTCCACCGTCAGCATTTCTCCGGGGGCTGCGGGTTGGTCGAGTCGTACGTCGAAGTAGCGTTCACAGCGGCCGTGGGCGGGTCCGGTGTCGCGGTTGCGTTCGACAACGACCGTGGCCTGTTCACCGATGAAGCATCGGATGAACGTCGAGCGATGTTCGTTGGCCTGCTGTACCAGGCGGGCGAGTCTCCGGTTCCGAACCGCTTCAGGGATGGCCGACTCGGTCCACCGCGCTGCGGCCGTCTGCGGACGTGGGCTGTAAGGAAAGGCATGGACATCGAGGAAGCCGACCTGACGGGCGACGTCCATTGTGGCGGCGAAATCGTCTTCGGTCTCGCCAGGGAAACCGGTGATGATGTCGGTGGTGATGGCCGGGCGGTCGAATGTCGCTTTGAGCTGGCCGACCATGTCCAGATAGTGCCCCTGCGTGTATTGCCGGTTCATTCGACGCAGAATCGCGTCCGAGCCGCTCTGGAGGGGCAGATGGAAGTGCGGGACGACTTGGGGGAACGACGCCAGCGCGGCGATCAGGCTCGCATCCATGTCGCCGGGCTCGAGGCTGCTGAGGCGAAGGCGCAGCAACCCCGGAACGCGGGTGCAGAGGGCCTCGACCAATCTGGCTAGCGGAGCAGTTGGGGAGCGGGTCTGGCGGCGGTGCAGTGCCGTTTCATATCCGTAGGCCCCCAGGAAAATGCCTGTCAAGACAATTTCCACATGCCCTTCGGCCACCCGCTGGCGGGCTTCGCGCACCGCATCGTCAATGGGCATCGATGCCAGTTCCGGCCGAAGGCGCGGGATGATGCAGTACGTGCAGTGGGCGTCGCAGCCATCTTGAATTTTCAAAAACGTCCGCTGACGGCTGGGCTGGGCGGAGGGTGGTGCTGTGGAAGTTGGTGTCGGGACGCCCACCTGTGGCAACGCGATGGAGACGACTTCGCCGCGATCTCGCAACAATTGGTGAAGGCGGGTCCGCCAGTTGTCTTGGTGCGTTACCACGGCGTCGATGCCGGGAAGTGCCTTCGCTGCGGCGGTATCGCTGCTGGCCCAGCAACCAGAGACGACCACCATTGGGGTTCGGGGAGTCGCCGCATCTGCCACCGGCGCACCAAGGACTGACAGGCGAACCGCCTTTCGAGCCAGACGGCGACTATCGGCGGCGGCGGCCTGTGTAACGGAACAGGTGTGAACAATCCGCAGGTCGGCCGATTCCAGCGGCGAGGGCACCAAGCCCCGGCCGACTAGAAATCGGGCCATTTCGTCCCCTTCGTAGCCGGAAACCCGGCAGCCCAGGGCTTGGACATGAAACGTTCTTAGCACGACCCCAGCATAACGTGATCCGGCCGATGGAAAGAGTCCGGTCAGGACATAGACGCTTCCGCTGTCAACGTTTACAGTCGACAGAGGCATCAGGCTGATCGAAGTCAGCAGGTTCTTGCTGGAGTGTGGCTATGGCGACCGCTCGTGCGGCGTGGGGCGTTGACGTAGGCAACCGTGCCTTAAAGGCCGTTAAGCTTGTTCGCGATGGCGACGGGTTTAAGGTCGACGATTTCGTCATTATCGAGCACGAGACGGTGCTCAGTCAGTCAGGTGATAACCGGGACGCATTGATTGCGACTGCTCTGGCCCAGTTTGTACAGGGTCACAATATCAAGAGCACCCCTGTCGGCATCGCCGTCAGCGGGCAGCAGTCATTTGCACGGTTCATCGCCCTGCCGCCGGTTGAGAAAAATAAGATTCCGGACATCGTGAAGTTCGAAGCGGCCCAGCAGATTCCGTTTCCGCTCGACGAAGTTGAATGGTCCTATCAGTTGTTCCAGAACGTCGACAGCCCGGAAGTGGAGGTCGGTCTGTTCGCGATGCGAAGCGACATCGTCAAGCGCGTGCTGGAGGCGTACACGTCAGTCAAGCTGAACGTGAATGTCGTTCAGATGTCGCCGTTGGCGGTTTACAACGCGATGATCCACGACGGCAAGACGGCCGAGGGCTGCACGCTCATCGTCGACATTGGTGCCGAGAACACCGACCTGATCATTGCTGACGGCGACAAGGTCTGGTTGCGCAGCATTCAGATCGGGGGCAACAGCTTCACCGAAGCGATCGTCCGTGGCATCAAGGGGACCAGCTTCGCCAAGGCGGAAGAGGAAAAGCGCAACAGCGCCACCAGCAAGCACGCGCAGACGATTTTGAAACTCATGCGGCCGGTCTTTGATGATCTGGTCAGTGAGATTCAGCGGTCCATCGGCTTCTACGCCTCCACCCATCGCGAAAGCCGCATTGCGAAGGTGCTGGCTGTGGGCGGAACGTTAAAGGTCTCAGGACTTCAGCGCTACCTTCAACAGAAGCTGAATCTGGACGTTGAAAAGGTGGAAGCCTTCACAGCGACCTCGCCGTCGGACGCCAAGGTTGCAGCCGTGTACGGCGACAATATTCTTTCGGCCACTGCCGCTTACGGCCTAGCCCTGCAGGTCATGGGCGAGGCCAAGATCGGCACGTCTCTTCTACCGAGCGATATCAAGCGAGAGCTGGCTTGGCGCGACAAGACGCCGTGGTTCATCGGTACGGCGGCCGCATTCCTCGTGGGGGCTGGCCTGTCGGTCGGTGCCGTCTATATGGGCCGCAGCGCGTACGACAGCGCTGAATCGGCTCAGAACCGCTCACAGATTGCGGATGCCAAAACGCAGGCGACCAAACTGGATGGCGACTGGACAACGGTGCAGGGGTCCGGCGGCCCGGAAAAGGCGCTCATAGCCAACCTTAATGGGTTGACCGCGGGGCGCAACTGGTGGCCAACCCTCTTGGATGACATTTACGCAGCCGTTCCGACGGCTCCCGCCGACAAGGTTGCGGCTGGCCCACGAGGCGAGCGAAATCAGGTTCGTATCGAGGCGATTTACAGCAGTTATCGCGACAAGCTCGGGCCGATTCCGTTCCAGTCGGATGCCGACTTCCGTCGGAATGTACTGACCAAGCCGATGGAAATCGCCGGTGGGACGATCAGCGAGCTGGGTGGTGGCGGTGATGATCAGGGTGGCACGCAAGCCGACCCCGGTTCGGATCCCAACACCGCGGCCGCGCCGGGCAACAGTATCAAGCCGGGCTTCCTGATCACGGTCCGGGGCGTGACGCCAAACGCGAAGGGCGGAACGTATCTTGAGCAGGCCGTGGTACAGCGACTCCAGCAGATCGGGCACTTTGACAAGAGTCTTTATCACGTCTCTAGGGCGGTCACCGTGTCGGTGACGAAGATCAAGCAGAATTCCACTCGGATTTCTGCCATGGAAAACGCCTGGCGGGACTATCTCACGATGTTCGGGGATCCGGATCAGGCCAAAAAAGATCAGGATGCCAAGACTCAGCAGCCCCTGCCGCCGGGCCTTTCGGCACCGCCGGGAATGGGTGGTACGGCTGGCGGTGGAATGATGGACGCCCGTGCGTACGCCGACCCGCTGACGGGTGAAGATATGCGTGAAGATTGGGAGTTTGTGGTTCTGCTGGTCGTCGAGGATGGCCCACCCACCCCCGAGGCACCGCCGGCACCCCCGCCCCCACCGCCGGCGCCATAATCGCAGGTGGATAGTGAGGCCGGCCATTGGGCCTGACCGGTCTTGAGGAGTTGCAGAGGCAGCGAGATGAGAGGTTCTGGATGGCAATCGATAAAGACAAAATCTTCGGGTTTCTGAAAAAGAACGGAATCGGGATCGGCGCGCTGGCGGTTTCGCTGGTTGCCATCGCCGTGCCCTTCCTTTACGCCGACGGGCTGGCCAAGCAACTCAAGGCCGACCTGGATTCGCGTGCCAGTGAGGGTGCGTCACTGGACACCCTTCTGAAGGCCACGCGAACATTGCCGGCACTCAACCCTGAGGCGAAGGACCCGGAGCCGCTCAAGGCTTTTCCGTCGGACGCAATTATCAAGTCGGCCACTGCCGCGGTCGAACAGTTTCGCAAAAACGTGAACGATCTCCTGGATGCAGTGATCAAGTTTAACAAGCAGCCGCCGCTCGTTGCTGCAGCCCTACCCGGTCCGCTGCTTGCCGCCGAAGGCGCCCCGGCTCCGAAGAACAACACTTCAAATCAGGCCGCCCTGTTTGAGTTCCGGGATGCCTATCGCGATTCATTCCTCAACGTTTTAGTCCATGAAAAGCTGAATGCCGGCTTTGCCCCTTCGCCCCAAGAAATCGCCGACGAACTGGCCGCAGTAAAGGCGAAAATACTTGCCGAACGCACGGTCCGTGCCAATGGACAGATCACCAACCAGCCCGAAGTTGACGCGCTGCTGACCAAGGAAGATCTGACCCGGCCGATGATCGTCCGTCAGCGGATCGCCGAAAAGAGTTCGATCTACGTGTCACCGGTGACATTCCGGGTCGAATCTATTATCGAAAAGCAGGACGCACCCAGCTACCCCGAGGCTTGGTACGCGCAGGTCGGTTACTGGCTGCAAAACGAAATCGTTGACGCCATCGCCGAAATGAACAAGGGCTCCAAGTCGGTTTACACCAGCCCTGTGAAACACTTGGTGAAGATCGACTTCAGCCCGCAGTTCGTCCTCAATCCTCTCGCCAAAGGTGTCACCGGCGAAGACCCCTCGGCTGCGATCACTGTCGATAAGCGGCTTAGCTATACGGGTCACGGGTCGAACGGATTTTACGACGTGCTTCACTTCAAGATGCAGGCAAGAGTCACGGCCGACAAGGTGCCGGATTTCCTGCGTCAACTTAGTAACAACCGCCTGATTACCGTCCTGTCGGTGGATCTTTCTTCAGTGGATTCTGTGGCCGCCGCCCGTGAAGGATATGTTTATGGCCCTTCACCGGTAGTAGAGGTTCGTCTTCAGGCTGAAGCCCTTTTCTTCCGCCGCTGGACCAAGCCACTGATGCCACAAGTGATTCGCGAAGGCTTTCACGTTGTCGCACCTTCGCCCCGGCCGGGCCAATAGTTTGGGTTTACACAGGCTGGTTGTCTGAGGTTGTTCGCGTTGTTGTTTGCTGGATTCGGTCGTAACACAAAAGTGCAGGTTGAAAATGGCAAAGAAACCACTGGTACTGCTGGAAAACAACTTTCAATACCTCACACTTGGCGCGGGCGTAGCGTTCGTCGGGTGGGTCGCCTGGGCATACGTCATCAACCCGCCAGCAGAGGTGGTCGTAGCGGGCAAGTCGATGCTGGGCGGCGAAGTGGACAAGCACTACGTCGACACTTCGGTCGCCGAGTTCAACACCGTCAGCAAGGGCAGTGCCGGCATCACGGTACCGGTGCCCAAGTTGGGTCCTGTGACCAGTCAGTTGGTAGCCGCGCCGACCAGCAGGCCGTGGACCAATGTAGTGTTCGACAGCCGCGCGCTTGGCAATGTCCTGAAGCCGCTTACTGGAAGTGACCTGAACAATCTTGCGGCGGCGGTGAAGGTCGCAGCTCTGCCAGCGCTTCCAGCGGGCAAGGCCGTTGGGGCGATCCATGGCCTGTCCACAGTGACCATCGGGCCGGATGCGAATAACAACACTTCGACGGCCGACAAGGACTGGGTCACTGCCGCATTCACGATCGATATGGACCAGTTGCAGGCGGCTTTTCAGGCCGTCGGTATGGACGCCCGCTTCCCTACGCTATTCCTGCGGGTGGCTGTCGAGCGGGAGGAGCTAATCGGGCCGGGCGAATGGTCTTCGCCCGTCTTGGTTGCCCCGCTCACTAACTCCACTCTGGTCAGTTATCCCGACAAGACTGCCAACGCCCAGTTTCAGGGTGCTTACACGGAATGGGCCAAGTTGCATCAGTTGGACATTCTTCAGCCGCTCTTTTACCCCGTCGTCGGTGGCTCGCCGTGGACGTTGCCCGGGCAGGAAAAGACGGCGGTGGCTGGGGCCTTCGACCCCTCGCAGTTCGCCACCGGCCCCCGGCCGGCCGGGATGAACGACGTGGAATGGAAGCAGGTTTTGGATTACCGCGAGAAGGAAACCAAGCGGCTGGCGGATGAAGCCAAGAAGAAAAAAGCGGATGAGCAAAAGAAGAAGCCGCCCGGTGGTCCGTTTGGACCCGGCGGGCCGTTTGGACCGGGCGGACCCGGAGGCGGTGGTCCCCCCCCCGGCGGTCCACGTGGCGATGCCAGTCCGCTCAACCCGCCATTGATCCCATGGTTGCCGACGAACCCGGCCCTGCCGTCAGTTCCAAATCAGGGAACGGCCGACGTCCTTTGGACGGGTTCTGTTGCTGGCGACATCATCCCGGATCTGTTTCTGGCTCAGGCCCCGCCGCCCACGGGCGGACCTGGCTATCGCGGGCCCGGTGGCCCACCGGGTGGTCCCCCGTTCGGTCCCGGCGGCCCGATGGGCTCCGGCCGTCCTGACATGCCCGGTGGTCTCGGGGGCCCCTATGGCGGAGCCCCCACCGACAACGGTCAAGGTAACCAGCCGGGCGTCAGCCTGCCGGGCATGGGTAATAAGCCCGGCCCTGCGATTGACCCGACGCGCGAACTCGCGCCTGTCACCGGCGACATTCCCAGCGGCTTGTTCACGCCGGGCAGCTTCGTCGGCAAAAATATCAGCTGCTGGGTCCACGATGAGCGCACAGCCGCGGGCAAAACTTACCGCTACCGAATGGTGTACAAGCTGTTGAACCCGGTGTTCCAGCAGCCGATGTTGGTTTCCGTCCCGGCTCTGGCAACGGTTTATGACATGGTCAGCGAAGCTTCGGATTGGACAACGCCCGTGGCCGTTGACCTCCGAGTCAACTTCTTCCTCGCCAAGGAAGTCAAAGGCAACGCCAGCAGTGTGGAGTTCGAGGTCTTCCGTTACGAGAACGGACAAGTTCACAAGTCCACTGCAGTGGCCCGCCCCGGCGACATGGTGGGTGCAACCGATGCAGCCGGGACTTACGTCACAGGTTACACCCTTGTGGACATTCGTCAGGAAGCCGGTCAGATATCGGCAAGCAGGGCGACAGGTTATGTGCTCCTGCTTGATCCGGCTGGCAATGTCGTGCGCCGGACCTATGGCGAAGACAAACTTAGTGCAAAGCACGGCGAAATGGACAAGGCCGCTCAGGCTGGCCTTGGCAATGTCGATGGCAATAACGGTCAGGGACAGGGGGGAGCGCCTGGCGGGCCTCGCGGTCCGGGTGGGCCCAATGGCCCCGGCGGGCCAATGGGGCCCGGTGGTCCTTTCGGCCCGGGTGGGCCCTACGGTCCCGGTGGTCCCTATGGGGGTCCCGGCGGTATGCCCGGCCAAGGCGGACCCGGAGCACCCGGCGGAGGCCGGCCGTAACTTTCGCTGTGATCTGGCGACCGCCATGCGTCGTAAGGTCGCAAAGATTTCAAAACTGTTGAACATCGCCCGGCCCAAACTTTGGCTGGAGGCCAATTGAGTCCTAACTTGTAAGTGCTATGACAACTGCGACCGCCCAAGCTGCCCCGACAATGCCTGCTGCCTCGAAGTCCGCTTCAGGGGCTGGAAAAGCCACGATTACCATTCGTATCAAGCGTCAGGAAGGTCCGGGCAAAACATCTCGCTGGGAGGAGTTCGAAGTCCCCAAGCGGCCGAACATGAACATCATTTCGGCCCTGCAGTGGATCGCTGCCCACCCGACGACGACGGCAGGCCAGCCGACCACGCCGCCGGTTTGGGATTCCGGATGCCTTGAAGAAGTTTGCGGTGCCTGCACCATGATTATCAATGGTCGCGTTCGGCAATCTTGCTCTGCTCTGATCGACACGATTTCGCCCGACGGTTCCGCGATCACGCTGGAACCGATGACCAAGTTCCCGCTGGTACGCGATCTTTGGGTCGATCGCAGCCGCCTGTTCAATGACCTTAAGCGCATCAAGGCGTGGGTGCCCATTGACGGCACCTACGACCTCGGCTCTGGGCCGCCCATCAGTCAGCAGCTGCAGGAAGAGCGATACCCACTCAGCCGATGCATCAGTTGTGGGTGCTGCCTTGAGGCATGCCCGCAGTACACGCCTGCCAACAAGTTTGTCGGGGCGGCGGTTATCAGTCAGGCCCGGTTGTTCAATGATCACCCGACCGGGGCCTCGCTTAAGGGTGAGCGCCTTGAGGTCTTGATGGAAGAGGGCGGTGTCGCCGATTGCGGCAAGGCCGGCAATTGCGTGCAGGTCTGCCCCAAGGAAATTCCACTGCTGGAAAGTATCGCGGCTGTTCAGCGTCAGGCATCGCTTTACGCCGTCAAGCGATTCTTCAGCAAGTAGTCCGGCCGGTTGCAGAGCCTTTCCAGCCGTCGACGTGTACACTGCGACCGGTTGGAAAAATGCCGCACATGGAGAAGATCAAAAAAGTTTTCTTTGCCGCCATCGGGCTGCTGGCTTTCGGCGTGCCACTGGCGTGCTTCACTTTCGTGGGCTGTCAATCCGGACAGAGTGGCTCAATGCAATCCGAAAATCGCCCTTCGGTGAATGACGTCATCATGGTGGCGGGGCGCGCGGTCCATACCGGGGCCCCAGTCGTTCTGTGGACAGAGGCACCCTACTACAACGCGTATGCAGTCGGCCCCCGCTTTCCGGATCCAAAGCCCAAGGCGACCACGTCGGCCAGCCAGCCGTCGGTTTTTCCCATTCCCACCCCGAAGGCTCCTGACGATGAGCTGACCTACGGGAGCCGCCGCCCCCGAACGCCTGAAATTGAAAAGCAGCTGAAGGATGCCGGGGGCCACTGGACGCCGGAACTTCTCGGCCAACAGGTCGACCAGTTTGTCATTCACTATGACGTTTGTGGTACGAGCAAGGTTTGCTTTCGTGTGCTACACGATGACCGCAAGCTGTCCGTTCACTTCCTGCTCGACCTCGATGGGACGATCTACCAGACCCTGGACGTGACCGAGCGGGCCTATCACGCGACCGTGGCCAATGACCGCAGCGTCGGCATCGAAATCGCCCAGATCGGCGCTTACCAAGCTGGTGACTTCAAGCCGTTTGCCGAGTGGTATCACAAGGACTGGCTCGGCCGCACCCGCCTGACCCTGCCAGCCCGATTCGGAGATGGAGCGCTCCGTACGGTGCCCTCTCCCATGGCCCCGGCCCGCAACGGCATTATTCGCGGGCCCATCAACGGTCAGCTTTACAGCCAGTACGACTTCACGCCGCAGCAGTACGAATCGCTGGCCCGCTTGACCGCAGCGCTCAACAGTGTTCTTCCGAATGTCAAAATCCAATACCCCCGTGGTACGGATGGTCAACCGCTGGCTCGCACGCTCACCGCGCGCGAGTTCGGCGACTGGCACGGCCTTCTCGGGCACTTCCACGTGACCGATCGCAAATCAGACCCCGGTCCGGCATTCGACTGGCCGGGTGTGGTGGCGCGGGCTAAAGCCATCCGGTCAGCCACACCGGATCGGGAGTTTGTCCCGACGGACACCGATCTGCCATCACTTTTGCCTCTTGAAATGCCCGCTGGCGAAGTAACGGCCGATGAGGCGAAAGCCGGCATCAAGCCTGCGGACAAGGCGGCCGCGCGGGCAAAAAACACGGCGGCGGCCAAAGGATCGACTACGGATAAAGGTTCGTCGAAAGATACTTCAGGCCCGAATCGCAAATGAGGAATACGATGGTCCGGCCTTTTTCCGGGCCGCAAAGCAGTTCGACAGCCGCGTGAAGGTGTGCCCCCGCGCTGAATCCGGCAAAGATCCCCTCCTCTGAAGCTAGCAGCCTCGCGCCTGCGATGGCCTCCTCGTCCGAACATGTGACGTGGCCGTCGATGACACACCCAGTCATCTGGGTGAGGGTCGGCATGCCATACCCGCCGCCTTGAATGGCGTGGGGCATTTCGACTGTGCTGCAGGTGGCAAGTGTCGGTGCGGCGGCCGGTTCAACCACATACCCGCGGAGCGTGGGACTGACAGAGCGGAAATATTTCATGCACCCCGCAAAGCTGCCGCCCGTACCGGCAAAATCCAGAAAGACATCGACCTTGCCACCGGTCTGATTCCAGATTTCAGGCGCCGTGCTGAGCGCATGTGCGGCCGCATTGTCCGGGGTGGCAAACTGATCGGCAAAGAACGCCCGGCGTTCAGCGACAACCCGGCGGGCTTCGCACCGGACCAGTTCCAGATCCTGACCACTGACCAGCCCCGCGAGCGCCCCCGGGACCTGAGGCACCATGATGACTTCGGCACCCAGTGCCCGCATTTGCTGGGCCCGCTCGCGTGAGTTTCCCCGACTCATCACCGCAATGAACGGATGGCCCATCGCCCGGCAGACAATCGCCAGCCCGGTCCCTGTGTTACCGCTTGTCACTTCGACCACCGGCTGCCCCGCCGAGAGCCTGCCGTCTGACGTGGCCGTGCGAATAATGTGTAGAGCGATCCGATCTTTCTTGCTGCCGCCCGGAGCCAGATGCTCGCACTTGGCCAGCAGTCGGCCGGTAAGCCCGAGGCGTGTCTTGATGCGATTCAGTTCGACCAGCGGCGTATGGCCGATGAGTTCCAAAATAGACGAGCAAACGCGTCCGGAAGGCATCTCCACCACCGATAGGTTCTGTGACATTGGCCGTTACTTCACGCTTGGGATTTCACCAGTCAGACCCTTGGCCGCGTTTTGGTCGGTCAGCGGACCGCGACAGGTCAACTCGACCGACTGGCCATCACGCAATATTTTCAGCCCAGAACTGCGGCTTCCCGCTTCTTTGAGCAGAGACAGCATCAGTTCGGGGTCACTGTCTTTGACGGCCATAGGCCCGACTTCAATGATCTCGTCACCGATCTTGATCCCCTTGTAATAGGTTGCCAAAGGACCGGTCGGGTCGAGCTTGACGATCTTGATGGAATGGGGCTTGCCGTTGACCTCCACCATCTCGGCCCGATAGCTGTCGGCAAAACCCTCTCCACTCACTTGCTCTACCTTTGGCTGGATGATTTTCCGGGCGCTATTGACCTGAGTGGCGTTCTTGCCTTGCAGCATCAACATGACCGCGACGCCGATCAGAACGCTGAGGATGAGTGCGCCGCCGCCGAATCTCATGATAAATCTCCAGAGAGGCCAAATCCGTCTAAGACGGGATCTGCTTCACGGCCTCTTTTTGCGTGGGCTTTATTAGCAACATTTTGTCTAGGCGGGTGATCCGCAGAAGTTCCATCAGCCGCGGCGAGACGCCGCAAAGCACGAAGCGGCTGTGAGGTAAAGCGGCCAGCTTTTTGTGCAGGCTGATGAGGATGCCAATGGCTTGACTGGCTATGTACTCGACTCTCTCGAAATCGAGCACGATCAACCGATTGTCCTCAACATCGACAAGGCGGTAGAGGGCCTCGGAAATGCCCTGAAGTTCCAACGGGTCCATGAGGCTGGCCGTGCGGAACTCCACGACGGTAAATTTTTCCACCTTGGAGATGGTCAATGGGAGTTGGGGGAAGGTCGACATTGCCATCGCAGTGTATCGGCGAAATGGCTGCCGTCACCACCCCCGACACTATTACGGTCCCATTATTCTTGACGCCTGTTGCACAGCCGCCACAATACCCGCCGCTCAAGTGGTGGTGTGAGGCTATTCGCCGAAGGGAATCCGGCGCAAGGGCCTTAATGGAATCATGCCCGTTATCGGGCTATTTAGGAGTGTCCGGAACCATGTCGAATCTCCGTCTTACAGCGATCCAGACGATCGCCGCGGCCAAGCACAATCTGAACCGGGTCGATTTCAAGAACAAGCCCATCAAGGACCTGTTCGGAATCAACGTATTTTCTGAGGAAGTGCAGCGGGTTCGTCTGCCCAAGCAGGTCTTTAAGGCTCTGCAGCGCACGATCAAGCTCGGCGAAACCCTTGACCCCGCCATAGCCGACTCTGTCGCGTCGGCTATGAAGGACTGGGCCATGGAAAAAGGGGCCACTCACTACACGCACCTTTTCCAGCCGTTGACTGGCATTACCGCAGAGAAGCACGACTCGTTCCTTGCCCCCTCGGGCGACGGCCGTGCCATCGTCGACTTCAGCGGCAGGGAACTGTGCAAGGGCGAGCCTGATGCCAGCAGCTTCCCGTCGGGCGGCCTGCGCGCCACCTTCGAAGCCCGCGGCTATACCGCGTGGGACCCGACCAGCCCGGCCTACATCGTCGAAAGTCCGAACGGCTCGACGTTGGTCATTCCGACCGCCTTCGTGAGCTGGACCGGTGAGTCGCTGGACAAGAAAACACCGCTGCTCCGTTCGATGGAAGCCCTCAGCACGCAGGCTCTGCGCATCCTCCGTGTGTTCGGCAACAACACCGCCTTGAAGGTCTTCACAACCGTCGGACCGGAGCAGGAATACTTCCTCATCGACAAGGCATTCTTCAGCCTGCGTGCCGACTTGATGGCTTCGGGCCGCACGTTGTTCGGTTGCCCGCCTCCCAAGGGTCAGGAACTGGAAGATCAGTACTTCGGAACGATTCCGGAACGTGTCCTGGCGTGCATGGCAGAGGCCGAAACCGAACTGTTCAAGCTGGGCGTGCCGGTCAAGACACGCCACAACGAAGTGGCCCCCAGCCAGTACGAAATCGCCCCCATTTTCGAAAGCAGCAATCTGGCGACCGACCACCAGAACCTGCTCATGGAAGTCCTTCGTAAGACCGCCGATCACTACGGCATGGCCTGCCTTTTCCATGAGAAGCCGTTCGCTGGCATCAACGGGTCGGGCAAGCACAACAACTGGTCCATGTCCACCGATACGGGTGAAAACCTCCTGAACCCCAGCGACAATCCTCACGAGAACATTCAGTTCCTCGTCTTCACGGTCGCGGTCATTCGGGCCGTGGCGAAGTACAGTGAAATCCTCCGGCTCTCGATCGCCTCCGCCCACAACGACCACCGTCTGGGCGCCAATGAGGCCCCGCCAGCCATCATCAGCATCTTCTTGGGCGACCAGTTGCAGGACGTCATCGATCAGCTGGAAAAGGGTGAAGCCAAGAGCAGCAAGAAGGGTGGCTTCATGGACATCCTCTCCACGTTGCCCAAGCTGCCCCGCGAGGCTGGCGACCGCAACCGCACCAGCCCGTTTGCCTTCACGGGCAATAAGTTCGAGTTCCGTGCCGTCGGGTCCAGCCAGAACATTGCCGGGCCGAACACGGTTCTGAACACCATCGTGGCCGAATCGCTCGATTTCATCGCCACCGAACTGGAAAAGGCAACCAAGGGCGGCAAGGACCTGACCAAAGCCGTCCGCGCCCTTCTGCCCGGCCTCATCAAGGAGAGCAAAAAGGTTCTGTTCAACGGCAACGGCTACAGCGAAGAGTGGCACGCCGAAGCCGCCAAGCGCGGACTGCCCAACCACAAGACCACCATCGACGTGCTGCCGGTCATCACCCGCAAGGATACGATCGAACTGTTCAGCAAATACAAGGTCTATACCAAGAAGGAACTCCAGAGTCGGTTTACGATTCTCTCTGAGACCTACGTCAAAACCATCAACATCGAAGCCAACACGATGGTCCTGATGGCCAGAGGCCAGATGCTTCCGGCCGCACTTCGCTACCAGAAGGAAGTGGGCGAGTCGATTGCGGCCGCAAAGGCTGCCGGTGCCAGCTCACCGGCCGGATTGGACATGCTTGGTACCTTGGTTTCGGCCATCAATACGTTCGAACGTGCCCTTAAGTCGCTTGAAAAGGCCCATGGAGAACATGTTGACGGCGAGCCGTTTACTCATGCCAAGCACTACAAGACGCACATCATCCCCGCGATGGTGACGCTGCGTACCGCAGGCGACAAGCTGGAAACGCTGGTGGCCGACGACCTCTGGCCGCTGCCGACCTATCGTGAAATGCTGTTCATGAAGTAGGCCACACCCAAAGACTGATGGATCGGCCCCGGTGCAGCAATGCACCGGGGCGTTCTTCTTGCGCCAATCTTACCGGTCGCAGATGACGTGGGTGCTGCAGCCCGTATACTCCTGTTCAACGATGGCAACTCAGGCGAAACTGGCACTGGAAGATGGAACCGTTTTTACCGGCGAATCCGTCGGACATGTGGGCACCGCCGAAGGCGAAGTCGTTTTCAATACCGCGATGACCGGTTATCAGGAGGTCTTAACCGACCCGTCCTACGCCGGCCAGATCGTGACGATGACCTACCCCCTCATGGGCAACTACGGCGTGAATGCTCAAGACGCCGAAAGCAACAAGCCCCATGTAGCCGGCCTCATCGTCAAGGAACTGCCACCCCTGCACAGTAACCACCGCTCCAGCGGATCTCTGGCCGATTACCTAAAGCGACACCGCATAGTGGCAATCGCAGGCATCGATACCCGGGCACTGGTCCGACGGATCCGGGTCAAGGGTGCCATGCGGGGCGTTCTGTCGGCCGAAAATTTCAGCGACATCGAGCTTGTCCAGCGCGCCAGGTCCGCGGCGGAAATGGCCGGTGCCGACTGGGTGCAGGCAGTCAAGCCTTCGTGCGGCTACGCATGGCACGAGTCGCGTGGCACATGGAGCGAAGCTTCCGCCGTTCGTGGCGACGGCCTGCACATTGTTGCCATGGACTGCGGCGCCAAACAAAACATCCTCCGGCATCTGGTCGATCGCGGCGTGAAGGTGACCGTCGTCCCGCCGGAGACAGCCGCCGCCGACATCCTGAAGCATAAGCCCGACGGTCTGTTCGTCAGTAACGGCCCCGGCGACCCGGCCGTACTGGACTACGCCGTCAACCCCTTGAAGGACCTTTACGACAAGCTGCCGGTGTTCGGCATCTGTCTCGGTCATCAGCTCCTTAGCAGGGCCCTCGGGGCGAAGACTTTCAAGCTGAAGTTCGGTCATCGCGGCGGCAATCAGCCGGTCAAGAACCTGCAGACTGGCCGGGTGGAAATCACCAGCCAGAACCACGGGTTCTCCGTCGACCGCAAGAGTCTGGAGGCCGTCGGCGGCATTGTGACGCATGTGAACCTCAACGATGGCACCGTTGAAGGCTTTCGCCACGCAACTTTGCCTATGTTCAGCGTCCAGTATCACCCGGAGGCGTCGCCGGGCCCGCACGACGCGTCGTATCTTTTCGATCAGTTCATCGAAATGATGAACACCCGCCAGCCCGTTCCGGACGCCCGGATTCAGGTGCTGCAAAGCAGTCAGGCCTCTACAAGCGGCCGTGCCCGTACCCCTGCCGCCGGAAAGCCCTAAGATCAGCCATGACAATCCTCGGACCCACTCTTCTCGTTGGCATGGTGCTGCTCATCATCGCGGCCGCCGTGTTCGTTGGCATTGCGTTGTGGCAGGTCATCAAAAAGGGTCCTGGCCGCTGAGCCGACACCCCGACTTCACGCTGAACTCTCTCTTAAGGCAAGTCCATGGCAAAGGCACGCAGAACAAAAGCAGTACGCACGAAGACAAAGGCCAAATCCAAGACCAAACCCCGTCCCGTAGCTGGAAAGGCTGGTCGCAAAATCGCCAAGGCCCGGCCAGCCAAAGTTGTTTCCCGGGTCACGCTGGCGCCGTCCTCCAAGACAAAGGCCTCTGCAAAATCACCGGTACTTCTTAAGCCCCGATCAAAAGTCGCGGCCGCTGACACCTGGAACCTGACCAGCCTGTTCCCATCGGATGCCGAATGGGAAAACGCATTCGTCGCCGCCACCGAGATGGTTCCCGGCTACGCCTACTTCAACGGTCGCCTGGGCGAGGGCGGACAGACCCTCGCCGAAGCCCTGCAGTACGATGCTGATGTCTCGCGTTATCTGGAGCGTCTGGGCACCTACACCAGCCTTCGTACAAGCGAAGATCAGGGCGACAGTGTCGCCCAGCGCCTCAAGGGCCGCTACATGCACCTTGCAACGCAGGCTTCTGAAGCGTCCGCCTACATGCGGCCGGAGATTCTGGCCATTCCGGCAGCTCGGCTGGCAGATCTCGTTGCCGAGCCCGTGCTCGCCGGGTGGCGACTGGCCATAGAGCGCATCGTCCGCTACCGCCCTCACACCCTCAGCCCCGCCGAAGAAAACCTGCTTGCAAAACAGGGACAGATGTCCGAGGCGGCCCCGGCGGTCTTCCGGCAGTTGAACGACGCAGACCTGAAGTTTGGCACCACCAAGAGCCACGACGGCCGGACGGTCGAGCTGGGCCACAGCAACTACTCCATGATGTTGCAAGGCCCCAAGCGCGACGTCCGCAGTGCCGCTTTCCACCAGTATTACTCGGTCTTTGAAAGTCATAAAAACACGCTGGCGGCCGCCTTCAACGCGAGTGTCCAGAAAGACATCTATTACGCCCGGGTCCGCAACCATGCCACCGCCCGCGAGGCAGCCCTTTTCGCCGATGACGTCCCCGCGACCGTCTATGACAATCTCATCAGCGCCGTTCGCGGCAATCTGCCGGCGGTCCACCGCTACTACAAGCTCCGCCGCAAGGCCATGAAGCTCAAGGACCTTCACTTCTACGACACCTACACGCCGATGGTTTCGGGCGTGGAAAAAGAACACTCGTGGGATCAGGCCGTCAAAGTTGTTGTCGATTCGCTCGCTCCACTCGGCGATAAATATTGCAGCGCCCTTCATGCCGGTCTGACCAAAGACCGCTGGTGCGACCGCTACGCCAATGCCGGCAAGCAAAGCGGTGCCTATTCCTCCGGATGCTTCGACAGCAACCCGTTCATCCTGATGAACTACGAGCCCAAGGTCCTGCGCTCCGTCTTCACGCTCACCCACGAAGCCGGCCACAGCATGCACTCGTGGCACTCCAACCACACCCAGCCCTACGTTTATGCCGACTACACCATCTTCGTCGCAGAGGTTGCCAGCACCTTCAACGAGCAGCTTCTGGCCGAACACCTCGCAAACAAGGCCACTACACGGCGGGAAAAAGCCTTCCTCATCAACGGACTGATCGATGACGTCCGCGCCACCATTGTCCGCCAGACCATGTTCGCCGAGTTCGAGCACAAGACCCACGCCATTGCCGAGTCCGGCGAACCGCTGACAGTCGAGCTCGTCCGCAAGACGTACCGCGCCCTGCTGAACGACTACTTCGGCCCCGACTTCGCCATCGACCCCGTGCTGGAACTGGAGGGCCTCCGCATCCCCCATTTCTACAGGGCCTTCTACGTCTACAAGTACGCCACGGGGCTGTCCGCCGCCATTGCCCTGTCCCGCAAAGTCCTCTCCGGCGAGGCTGGCGCGCTCGACCGTTACATCACTTTCCTTTCCAGCGGGTGCAGCAAGTTCCCCCTGGAACTGCTGGCGGATGCCGGCGTTGACATGCGCTCGCCCGAACCGGTCAACACCGCGCTGGCCCACTTCAATCATCTGGTCGCACAACTCGAAGAGTTGTTAGACTAACCACCCCTATGGTGGATGGTCCCGCAATAGCTGATACCCGGCCCGCCGGGGAAAGCCTGCCGGTTGCGGCCCTGGTACGGCCATCGGCCAGCGACCTCCGCGTTGAAAACGTAGCCGTTTTATTCAAAACGTTCTGGGCCCTGCGCGGCGCAAGCTTCGTTTTACCCCAAGGCTCGATCCTCGGCCTGATCGGCCCGAACGGCGCGGGCAAAACAACCCTGCTTCGTGTGCTGGCCGGCCTTCAACAACCTACCGCGGGCACCGCCAGCATCTCCGGCCGGGTCATCACCGATGGCGAGCCCCAGCCCGATATCGGCTTCGTCCCGGATATCGCCCCCGTCTTCGACCGCCTGACCCCACGCCAGTTTCTCGCCCTTATCGGTGCCCTGCACGGCCACACCGGCCCCGGCCTTGAAGACAAGATCGCATTCTGGCTCGACAAGCTTTGGATGACGCAAAAGGCGGGACAGAAAATTTCCACCCTCTCCCGCGGCATGAAGCAGCGCGTCGGTATCGGCGCGGCCCTTATTGCCGACCCGCAGATCCTCCTTCTCGACGAACCGGCAAGCGGGCTCGACCCCGCTGGCCGCGTCCAGTTTCGCCAGCTCCTCGGCCAGCTCAAAGACATGGGCAAGACCCTCATCGTCTCCAGCCACATCCTTTCCGACCTAGCCGAGTACTGCACCCACGTCGGCATGATGTCCGCCGGGCGCATCATCCGTTTCGACGAGATCGGCCGACTGTCGGCATCGCAAGCCCACACGCTGCAATACCGCATCGGTCTGGTGCAGGATGCCTCCAGCATCGGTTTCAGTGCGACCATTCGCTACACCGGCGGCATGGGCGCAGCCCTGCAACTGGCCCGTCACCACACGTCCCACTTCGACGGCGCACAAGTCGACGTGCTCGACAACGGCACCCTCGGCATCACCTACAGTGCCGATCCGGCCGCGATGGCCGAACTACTCGAAAAACTCGTCCACGCAGGCCTGCCCATCTGGCATTGCAGCCCGGTGGGCAGCGACCTGGAAAAGCTCTACCTCTCGATCCAGTCGCAGCAAGTCGATTAACTCCCGTCCTCGCCGCCTCCCCACACCGCCAAGCACTCTCACACTCCCATGGAAACCGACGTCAGCCCAACCCCCCACCCCAGCCTCGCCGGGCCCGCCGCGATGTTCGACGGCGCCGAACAACCGCATACCGTCGGCTGGGGGCCCACAGCCCGCGCGGTCGCCACAGCCATCGTCCAATCCTTGGGCAATTGGCAGAGGGTCATTCTGCTCGGCGTTGCCAGCACACTCACCCTCGGCGTTGTCATACTGCTGATGGGAGAACGCACTCGCTGGGCCGACAGGGCCGGCGTCTCGTACGCCTTCATGCTTATCGCGGCCGCCATCGGCGTATTCGTTGCGGGCCAGCAGGTCACGAAGGATATCGGTTCCGGCATCCTCCCACTTCTTGCCCGGACCCCGAGCAGCCGCATCGGCATTGCGCTGGGCTACGTGGCCGGCCCGACAATCGTGACCACTGCTTTCGTTCTTCCCCAGTTGATTTTCTTTGTCATCGCCAGAGGCCTCAGCGACGTACCACCAGCCCTGACCATCATCGGACTACTTCCCCTCATCACCGGCGCTCTACTCGCCTACGCCGGAACCGCTTGCGTCGCGGCATTCGGCAAGGGCTATACGGCTCTGTTCATTATCGGCAGCCTGATCTTCGGCGCTTCCAGTGCAGCGTGGCGGATGGTCAATCCCGGTCTGGTCTTCTTCAGCCCCGTCTGGACCGGCAGCGTCGTTTTGTTCGACCGCCAGAAAGACGCCACGGCCGCGGTCGCTGCGGCCCTTGGCAGCCTGCCGGTCATCTGGTGGTTTATCCGGGCACTGGCCGACCGAATTCACCGCCCAGATCTGCCCGGCGTCGGCGTCGCCCACACGCTCCGCCTCATCCTGTGGCTCGCTGCTGCGGCCTGGATCGGCCTTCTACTCGAAGCGACGCTCGCCCCCAACGATGGCAACTTCCGACGCAACACCGACTGGCGAGCCATATTTCTTGGCAGTAACGCGGCACTCGCCTTCGGCCTGTCATGGATCACTGTCCCACGAATCGCGCTGCGACTTACAGCAACGACCACGCCCGGAATAACAGGCCGTCTCCGCAACCTCCTCCCGATTGCCGCACTGGGCCTGATCGTCACGGCCATGTCGATGGCACCAAGTATTTATGCCCGCTCTGCGCGTCAGGCAGGCCTGCCGTCACTCTCGCATGAACTGCTCCACGCGTTATGGCTGGGGGCCATGGTGGCCGTGCTGACGACCGTTTGCGTCGCATGGGCGACCTCTTTCCGCCGCCGTCGATTACCCGGCTTCCTCTGGTGGTTTATCATGGTCGCTCTTTGTATTCTGCCGGCCGGTATCAACGTCTTCCTCGCCGGCTTTTTCGACGATCCGTCGCTGCCCATTCTTCTACTCAGCCCGATGGCTTTGTTGGCTGCACTCGGCACAGCGTTCGGCACAATCGGGCCTGACGTGGCAGGCCTGCAAAACTGGCTGCCCATCGCCAGCCTCGCCTGGGCTGCGGTCGCCGCCTATGGAATCATGACCATCCTGCGGGTCGGTCCGGCAGCGCCCCTGCCCGACTGGGGGGTGGGCGCAGACACAGCCGCCGCAACCAATCCGCTCACGCCGCCGCCATTACCCCTCGCCGAGACGCAGCTCCTGTAACACGTCCGCCAGCCGACGCCCGCTCACGGGGTGCCGCAACTCCGGGTCCAGTTCCAACACCGGCTCCAGAACAAAAACCCGCTTGACAAGCCCCGGATGCGGCACGATAAAATCTGCCTCGTCAAGCACGGTCTCGCCGAACAGCAGTAAATCCAGATCAATCTCGCGGCTTGCGTTCTTTTCCCGTTCCACCGGCCGCCCGAGTTCCTCCTCGATATCCATCAGCCGATCCAGCAAATCACGCGCGGTCAGCGTCGTGCGTATCTCTACCGCCCCGTTCAGAAACTCCTCCGCCCCCGCCGCCATCCCGGCCGGCTCCGTCCGCCGAAGCTGTGACAGACCGACCAGTTTCACCCCCGGCGTGCGCATCAGCAGATCCACCGCCAGCGTGATAAACCCCTGCCGGTCCCCGACATTCGAACCCACCGCGACAAACGCCCGTGTCTCGTGGTCCACAGTTCTAGAACTCCAACCCGGCAGAGGCCAACCGCTTGTCAATCTCGGCCAGTGTCTTGTTCTCCGCCTCGATTCCCTGCGCGGCAAACGTCACGCTGAACCGCACGAACGCCCCCACATCATCCCAAGGCACCGTACTGATCAGCTTCTCCGTGATCAGCCACTGCGACACATCCTCGGCCTTGGCAAACGTGACCCGGCTTCCGTCGGCGTTCCTCGCCGCCTTCGGACAGCGTGCATACAGGAAGAAACTCCCCTTCGGCTTGGCCACGCCGAAGCCGTACTTGTTCAACACGCCCACCAGCCCGTCCATTCGCCGCGAATACTTCGCCGAAATCGCCTCGGTATATTCCGGGTGATCCAGCGCGTGGGCACACGCCGCCTGAATCGCCAGAAACTGCCCGCTGTCGGTGTTGTCTTTAACATCGGCATACGCCTTGACCGCCAGTTCATTGCCGACCACAAACCCCAGCCGCCAGCCGGTCATATTAAACGTCTTGCTCATCGAGTGCAGCTCAACACAACACTCCAAAGCCCGCGGCGTCGACAAGATGGATAAAGGCTTCCCCTCGAATACCAAAGCCGCATACGCCGAGTCATGAATCACCAGAATCTGATTCGCGAGCGCCCACTCCACGACCTCGGCGAAAAACGCGGGTGTCGCGCTCGCCCCGGTCGGGTTGTTCGGATAGTTCAGCACCAGCGTCTTGACCCGCTTCAAAATCTCCGGCGGGATCGCCTTCAAGTCCGGCAGGAAGCCCCGCTCGGCCTTCAGCGGCAGGTTGTAAACCTCGCCCCCCAGATACTTCGCGTGCGTGCCAAAGACCGGATACCCCGGCGTGGTCATCAACGCCACATCCCCCGGATTGATGAAGCAGTACGGCAAAATGCTCAACGCCGCCTTCGACCCGATCGAGTGGCAGATGTGCGTCGCCGGATCAATTCCCCCGACATTACAAACCCGCTGCATCCACCGCGCCGCCGCCGCCTTGAACTCGCCGCCGCCGTTGTCGGCATAGATCCGGTTCTCCGGATTCTTCGCCGCCGCATAGAGCGCCTCAATACACGCGGCCGGTGCCGGCTCATCCGGCTCCCCCACGCCCATGTCGATCAACCACCCATCGGGGTGTGCCGCCAACGCCGCCCGCTTGGCCCGCTTGATCTTTTCGAACTTGTAGATCGCGGTCGATTTGCCGTAGCCCGCCCCGCCAATCCGCTCGGCGAACTTCTTCTGAACAAAGGACTCCTGCGTGATGCTGGGAGTGGAGGGGGTAACGGGGACGGAGGGTGCGGACGTAGCCATATCGCCCGATATTAGGGTCGAAAACGCCCCCGCGAAAGTGCGACATTGCGAATGCTTCCCACCCACGGTTTAATACCTTCACTATGATCTTCCACCGCACCCGTCTGTCCTCCCACCGTCGCACGGCCGCCCTTGTCACAGCCGCCGTCGCGTTGTTTGCCGGTACCTGTATCGCGTTTGCCGCCAGCGGGGGCGGGGGCGGGGCGGGGGGCGGGGCGGAGGGCGGGGCGGGGGGCGGGGCCGGTGAGGCCAAGAAATACGCCGCCCCCGTCGATCAGAAGATCGACCCCGCCAAGACCTACACCGCCACCATCAAGACCGCCAGGGGCGACCTGCACATCAAGCTCTTCCCCGAAGCGGCACCCAAGCACGTCAACAGCTTCGTCTTTCTCGCCCGCGAGCACTTCTATGACGGTCTGATCTTCCACCGCTACGTCCCCGGCTTCGTCATTCAGGGCGGCGACCCCGAAGGCACCGGCGGCGGCGGCCCCGGCTACAACGTCCCGCTGGAGACCAAGGGCAACCCCCACCTCCACGACGCCGGAGCCCTCGGCATGGCTCGCAGCCAGGACCTCGACTCCGCCGGCAGCCAGTTCTATCTCTGCCTCGCCGACGTCCACCAGCTCGACGTCAAGTACACCGTCTTCGGCCAGCTCGACGCCGCCGACATGCCCACCCTGATGAAACTCGAAAAGGGCGACGTGATGACGTCGGTCACCATCGACGAGAAGTAAGTCTTTTGTGATTCGGTCTTAGCCACAGCGTTACGGAGAACACAGAGCAAGAGGCGCGAAGCAGTCGATGAAAGCGTTCGGAACTTCAGGTGTACCCACCCCAGGATCCGACCCTTCATTGCAATCCTTCCACTTCTGAATGATCAGAGGGCAGGACGGTCTGACCGCCCTGCCCTCTTCGACTTCTACTTTGAACCGGCCGCGTCCTTACGCCGCCAGCCTGCTTTCGCTGCCTGAGACAATCGTCATCGTCGGCCCCGCCCCCCCCCCCCGGTCATCCCGAGTCCGAACGTCATCGCGATGCTGGCGAAGGTGTTGCTCAGCACCGCCCCGCGATAGCCGAACACGCGGTAGATGGCGCTGGTCGTGCCGGTGGGCAGGGCCGCATCGGAATACTCCTTGCCGTTCTGTGTCGCGAGGATGACGTAGTCGCCGGTGCCGTTGAGCTGGCGTTGCAACTGGTAATACTGCGGGCTGGGCGGTGCGGCTTTCCATTTGACGCTGACGACGCCGCTGGCGTTCATCACCGCGTTGATGGTGGTGGGCACGATGGGCGGGCCGAGCGGGGTCGGTGGGCTGATCGGCGGGATCTGGGCGTCCATCAGCACCTGCGGATCATTGTTGGCCGCGGCATAGGCCCGGATTTGCTCGATGATCGCCGCGCCCTGCTGGCTCATCACGTCCAGACCGCTGTTCTGCTCGGCGGTGCGCTGCTTCGACAGATCGCGTGCGGCATCGGCAACGCTCTTGCCTTCGGCGACCGCGTCCACGAGCGTCTTAAACGCCGTGGCCTGCGATGAGGTCAGGCCGATGGCGACCGCCTTGGTGACCCACTGGGCCGCGTGCGTGTGATAGAACGACAACTTGCCGTCGATCGTGTTGGGAACTAACGCCATGAGAAACTCCTCCGGACTTAAGCCGGGGCTGGCGGTCCCCTCCGCCACCATCCGCCATCCGTCCCGGCACGGCGTGTAGCCATGACAAAACAGGAAAGACCCACGGATGAAGCATGACCGCATCCAAACCATCGGCGCGGCGACGGACCGGCTTAACCTCCCAGACCGTTTTCACTGACCGCCGATAATTAACCCGATTCCCGCCTGAACCCCCCCCCCTCCTGTTCACCGCCGCCGCATGACGGAACAGAAAAGTCGCGCGACTGAGGAATAAATCCCATCGACTTAACGACAAAGTCGCGCGACCGAGGAGTAATTCCCACCGACTTAACAACAAAGTCGCGCGACCGAGGAGTAAATCCCATCGACTTAACGACAAAGTCGCGCGACTGAGGAGTAAATCCCATCGACTTAATCACAAAGTCGCGCGACTCAGGAGCCAAGTGCCTCGAATGAACAGCCTATTGCCCGCCGGAAACTGTTCATGCGGAGAGCGATGCGGCGGAAGGATCAGCGATGGAATCAGGATCGGTCACATTCCTGGGACCCGATGTCGTGCCGGTATTTTCCGCCCGCATGCACAACTGCGCAGTGAGAGGCTGCTACTCGGGGACAGGCTGCCCGTCTTTCGGACGATCCGGCTTTTCGGTCGCGAACAATTCCGTCACATACCGCAGCGTGCTCACGTGCCGGCCCATCGCCACCAGGAACACCGTCATCGGCACCGAAAGTACAACACCGACCGGCCCCCACAGCGACCCCCAGAATAACGCTGAAACCACCATCCCCAGCCCCGTCACCCCGGCCTTGGAACCCAGAAACCACGGCTCCAGGGTGAAGCTCATTGCAAACTCCGCGATCACGAAAACCCCCACCGTCATAAACGTCCCCTTCCACGGTTCGATGGCCGCGATCGAAATTAAAATCGGAAAGGCCGCCGCCAGAAAAGGCCCCACATACGGCACAAATCGCGCCACGCACGCCACCACCCCCCACAAAATCGGATTCGGAACGCCCAGAAACAGAAGCCCCAGTCCGATCCCCAATCCGTATAACGAGTTAATCAGCAACTGGGCCCGCAAATAACTACTCAGCCTGTCTGATACTTCGTCCATGAAGAGAGGTGCGTTACGAAAATCGGAACGCATACTGATGTCCGTCATCCGGCGGTGCGTGTCATCCCAGTACAACAAAATAAACACCACCAGCAGGGCCACGACCGCAAACGCGGTGAAAGGGGCGAGTGCCAGCTGCAACCAGCCCGAAAGCGCATCAAACGGATCCACCGATTGCTTCACCACCTCCACCTTGACCGGCGGCTCACTTGATGCCGCCCCGGCCCCCCCTTTCCCTCCGGCCCCCCCTTTCCCTCCGGCCCCCCCTTCCCTCCCTACCCCACCGCTTTGCGCCGCGGAGGGGGCGTCCATTCTATTCGTCTGTCGGCTTGTCGTCGTGGCGGGAGCGGTTGAGGGTGTGGTGGTGGCTGTCAGTTCTTTCTTGATCTCATCCACTGTTCCCGTTAACCGCGATAAGTGTCCCTCTTCGGTATTGCGAATCGTCCGGATTTTCGTCACGAGGTTCTGCCGATAATCGGGCAAATGGGCCGTCAGGTCAGCCAGTTGCCACCCGACAAGAACACCCAACACAATCAGAATCCCGAACGCCACCGTGCAGGCCGAGATGACGGCCAGTATGTTCGATAAACCCAGGACCTTTAGTCTCACTACCAGCGGCCGCAAAACAAAGCTGATCAAAATCGCCAAAGCCACCGGCACAAGGATTTCCTGCCCCGCATGCATTGCTGCCAGCACCGCGATCCAGGAGATGACCCGGATCGGTGCCGCTCCGGCCGGCAATCTTTTTGGCTTTGTCGTCACACCGATGCTCTCCCAAACACTTGATCTTATTCAGGACTCAATGACTTTTGCTGGAAGGTTGCATCCCAAGCGTCCCATGCCCCAACCCACCAACCCTTAATGCCCCTCAGCCGGCTCGCCCAGCAGCGTCTGCAACTCGGCAAGCTTCTCTTTCCGCATCTCCGGCGTTTTGGCTTCGAGGTTGAGCCGCAAGAGCGGCTCAGTATTGCTCGGCCGGACGTTAAACCACCAGCCGTCGAGGTCGATGGTCACACCATCGAGTTCATCCAGCTTCCCACCCCCCCCGCTGGCATACCGCTTCTTGAGTTCCGCCAGCACGGCCGCCTTGTCCGCGACCTTGAAGTTGATCTCACCCGTCTGGAAATAACGCGACAGCGGTTTGATCAGCTCGCTCAGGGGTTTGGGCTGGGCCGACAGGATGCTCAGCACGCGGGCGAAGGCGATGGCCCCGCTGTCGGCGTACCAGTTGCCCGCGAAGTAGAAGTGGCCCGACAACTCGCCGCCGAACACCGCCTTCTTCTCCGCCATCGTCTTTTTAATAAACGCGTGGCCCACACGCTCGCGCACGGGCGTGCCCCCGGCGGCTTTGATCTCATCGGGCACGACGTGGCTGCAACGAAGGTCATAGACCACCGCCGCATTTTTCCCCTCCGGCCGCTGCAAAAAGTCCTTCGCCATCAAGGCCGTGAGCATGTCGCAGGCGACACTCGCCCGCTTTTCATCGATGAAGAAGCACCGGTCGGCATCGCCATCGAAGCACGCGCCCAGATCGCACTTCCCCCCCGCTCCCACGGTGCCCATCTTCTCCTTCAGCATCTTCAAGTTCGAATCCACCAGCGGATTCGGCTCGTGCACGAACGTCCCCGGCATCTCAAAGAGCATCGGCACGATCGTCAGGTTCGGCACGTTGTAAAACACCTTGGGCACCATCAGACCGGCCATGCCGTTGCTGGCATCCACCACCACCGTCAGCGGACGCTTAAGGTCCAGGAACCCCAGCACGTGCTTGCGGTAGGCGTCCCACAGATCGATCTCGGCATAAGTGCCGGTGATGTTCTTTCGCGCGCCGGTCTCTTCCACGCCCATCGCGATCTCGCGGATCTTCTCCAGACCCGACCCACTCCCGATCGGCGCGGCCTTCCGCCCGCTGATCTTAAACCCGTTGTACTGCGCGGGGTTGTGGCTGGCCGTCCCCTGAATCCCGCCGGCCGCGCCCAGGTCATTGATCGCAAAGTAGATGAAGCTGGTGTCGATCAGCCCGACGTCCAGCACGTCCATCCCGGCCGCCCGGATACCGTCGGACAAGGCCCTGCTCAGGCTGGGCGAACTGGGCCGCATGTCGCGCCCCACCACCACGGTGTTGGGCTTGGCCAGGCCGCTGCGGTCCTGAGCCAGCAGGTACTTCGCGCTGCCATAGCCCACCTTGAACGCCACGGCCTCATTGAGAGGCTCGGGATAAATCGCGCGGACGTCGTAAGCCTTAAACACTTTTTCGATCATGGGTCAGTCTCCGTAAACCAGCACGCACGGCCGGGGAGCAGCATTTTGCGCCGGATTCCCTTTCCCAGCCACACCCTGTACCCCCCGGCCCCCACCGCACCACCGCCTTACCCTCCCATCCATTCGGCCAAATAAGTGATCACCAGATCCGCCCCGGCCCGCTTGATCGCCAGCAGGCTCTCCGCCGCACAGCGGTCAAAGTCCAACATCCCCGCTTCCGCCGCCGCCCGCAACATCGCGTATTCCCCGCTGACTTGATACGCCACCACTGGCACACCGGCCTCGCGCTTGACGGCCGCCAGCACATCCAGATAGGGCCCGGCCGGTTTGACCATCACCATGTCGGCCCCTTCGGCTTCGTCCTGCCGCACCTCCGCCAGCGCCTCGGCCACGCCGCGCGCCGGGTCCATCTGATACCCGCGCCGATCGCCCTTCGACGGCGCCGACCCCGCGGCCTCGCGAAACGGGCCATAAAACCCGCTGGCATACTTCACGCTATAGGAACAAATCGCCGTGTGCCACAGCCCGCCCGCGTCCAGCCCCGCCCGAATCGCCGCGACCTGCCCATCCGCACACGCACTGGGTGCCACCACATCCGCGCCCGCCGCTGCATAGGCGACGGCCGCACGCGACAGAGCCGCCAGCGTCCCGGCCGGTTCCAACTTCAACGCCTCAGAGTCCTCCAGAACACCGCAATGTCCGTGGCTCGTGTACTGACACAAACAGACATCCGCCCACGCAGCCATCGCCAGCCGCTCTGCCTTCGCCCGCCGCATCAACTCGCACACAGGGCCGGAAGCGTCCCACGCCAGACTCGCATCCGGCGTCTTCATTCCGCTCTCCTCCACGCCAAAGGCGATAAAGTTTGCGAAGCCCTCCTGCTCGCGCGCTTTCAAAAAGGCCAGTGCCTCTGCCACGCCGTAACGGTAAATCCCCGGCAGCCCGGCAATCTCTGTCTTGCCGCTTCCGCGTGTGACAAATACCGGCACCACCACCTGCCGTGGTTCCCATGAACCCATGCCCAGTGCCCGCCGCAGGTGCGCGTTCTCCCTCAGCCGGCCCGGCAATCGTCCGCTCGCGCTCATTGCCGCACCACCAACCATGCCCCCGCACCCAGCAAGGCCACACCCAAAAGCCGCTGCACCCCCAGCGGCCGCTGAATCGCCTCCAGCCAGCCCGTCTGGTCCAGCACCATCGCGCCCAGCAACTGTCCAGTCAGCACACAGGCCACCACCGCCAGAATCCGCATCTGCGACGCGCCCAGCGCCATCAACGTCAGGAACGTCGCCCCCAGCACGCCGCCCGTCCATCCCCACCAGGGCAGCGTCCGTAACTCACTGAGGCGCTCCGATCGCCCCACGCCAACAATCAGCGCCGCGCCCAGAGCGATCAGGGAAACGATGCAACTGACAAAGGAGGCCGCCAGCGGGCTGCCCAACGTCCGCGCCAGCTTGCTGTTGACGGCGTTCTGCACGGGCAGCAGCAGGCCGCCCAAAATCATCAATAACGGTAATAGCCGGGTCCACATGCCTCACACTGTAGCCGGACCGCTTCCCGCCGTATCAGCCGAAGGCCGCCGCCGACCGGGCTTCGACGACAGCCGCCAAAATGCTTCGCATGGTGGTTCGCTTCTTGTAGTTCTTGTCGACAGACCGAAAACGAATGATCGAGTCCGGCGTGATGATCATCACCGCCGGGTGCGGCACGCGGCCCCCACCCTTCCACAGCCCAGCCGAGAACCCATTTCGAACCTCAAAGCGATCCATCAGCGCGCCGTTACTGTCACTCAGCACCGTGAACGGCAACGCCAGTTCCTGTACCAACGCCCGGCTCGATTGAACAGGGTCTGGCGACACCGCCACCACTTGAGCGCCCTCCGCCGTCAGCCGGTCCATCTGCCCGGAAAGCTTGCCCAGGTACCGGCGGCAATAGGGGCACCAATGTCCCCTGTAGAAAACCAGCACGACCAACCCAACCTTAAGGGCCTCACGGAGAGACCAGTCCGCACCGGTCTGGTTCGGCAGAGAGAAATCCGGACACGCTTGTCCGAGCTGGTAGCCAGAATCACTCACGCGGAAACTCTAGGGCTCCTGCACGTCCGGACAAGCACCTCTGCCAACGAATCTCCCCTGATTTTTCAGAATCCTGCCCAACTACTTCGGGGCTTCGGGCGTGGCGGGTGCCGCAGGAGCTGCAGCAGCATCGGGCGCCGGTTCGGTGGCGGCTTCCGCTGGTTTGGCAGCGGGGGCGATCGGCTTGGGCGCTTCAATGGCCAGTTCCGACGGCAGGGAGGGCACGTCGCCCGGTGCGGCACCGTCTTCAATGATTTTCTTGCGCCAATCAAGCGCCTTGTCCATCTCACTTTTTGCGGCGGCTGCGTCCCCCAACAGACGGGCGTGCAGTGCCAGGCCGTAATGCGCCACCGCCGCACCGGCCTTGGCGGAGAAACGACGCTTGTCGCTGGCCGTAAACCCGCCGTCAGCGGCATTCTCCATCAACGATATCGCCGAGTTGTATTCCGTCACGGCCCCCTCGGCAGCCTGCTTGACCTCCGCATCCAATGACGCGTCCGTCAGGCCGTCCAGTGACGCCCCGGCCTCCTTCAGTGTCGCTGCCAGCTGCTCGCCGACTGCCTGACGGTCACGCAGGGTCACGGCATAGGCCGTTCGCATGTGTGCCAATTCCAGCCGGGCGTGGGCTTCCTGCACGTTGTTCAGAGCGGGCTTGATGGCTTCCTGCAGTTTCTCAAAAACAGCCTTATCGAACTCGCCACCGATGGTGTGTTCGGTCGCGTACTTGCGAAGCTCGTTAGCCTCGGCAGCCGCGGCTGAAAACTGCACCGCAGACTCCGTGTAAAGCGCTTCGGCTTCGCCACGCAGCGTCTTGGCCTGCTCGGAAAGTTCGGCCAACCGCTTTGCCTTGTCCTTCAAGCCGGCGGGCTCCACCCACGTCACCACTTTCACCTCCGCACCATCAGCCGCCTTTGCGGCCGGCGCACCGGCAGGCGTGGGCATATCAATCGCCGACTTCGCCACAGCCCGCTGGAGTTCAACCATCTTCTGAACTTCTTGGAACCCGGTCGACACGCCCTGACTGAGATTCTTCAGGTCCGTCACTGCAATCTCAGCCGACTTCTGCTGGGTATTTGCCAGCCCGAGGTCTTGGGTCAGTCGTGTAATACCCGCCTTCGCGCCGTCTATGTCGCTGGAAACATCGCTGGCCTTTTTCCGGGCTGCCGCTGCCAGCGCATAACCATCCACCTGCGCATGGCCGGTCATGCTCGCTGCCTTGCTCGTCAGGTCATCAACTTCCTTGATCGCCTCAGCATGCTGTGACTCAAGGCCCTTCAAGTGTTCTTGTGCCGCCGCGACATCGGTCTGTAACTTCGCCGACGCCTGCCGTGCTTCGGAGACCGCCGGGAACTTCACACCCTCCGACTGCACCCAGGTCCCGCCAGCTGTCGCCGCCTCTGAACGCTTGGCAAGTTCTGCCAATACGGCTTTCGGGTCGCCGGATTCGTAACCCTTCGCCATGACATTGCCGTTAGAGACAATCGCCGCAATCTCTGCCATCTGGCCAGTTAGCCGGCTGATCTGACCCAGCACCACATTCAAATCGCCATTCTTTTCCGTCGCCAACCGCAACTTGGCCGCAGCCAGAACTGTCTTACCCGCCAGCGCCCCGCCCGGCCGTCCGGCCGCCGAAAGCTGGCTCCCCAGATCAGACACGGCCTTGCCCGCATCACCTGCGGCAAGGCTTGCCGCCGCCGCCGCCGTCGCGCGGTCGACCGCTGGGTCCGTCCCCTTGTCGCAGCCCGCCAGACCAGCCAGCCAGATTCCGCTGACGACAATCGGCCAACGAATCGTTGCAAACGCTTTATCAGACTGATTTTGCATAGTTCACCCGCAATCTCCCCGCCCCAGCACTGGCTGTCAAACCGGTTCAGGGCCCAGCATCGAATGCCGCTGTCGCCCCACCGCGATTTTACCTAAACTGTGGTCCGCACCCGAGTCAACCGCAGCGTCGGTATACCACTATGCGTCAAAAGAAAACCACCCGTGGCACCACCGGCCGGACCCAAGCGTCTGTCAAGCATGGCGGCCAGACCCTGCGTCCCGGCCCTGACGGCTCGAGATGGATCATCCCGCCCGTCATGCCGATCCTCCCCGTGCGCAACATGGTCGTCTTTCCGGGCTCGGTCGTGCCGCTCAACGTTGGCCGACCCAAGAGCAAAAATCTGCTGGACACCCTTGCCTCTGGCGACAAGCTCATAGCGGTGGTCCACCAAACTTCAGCCACTTCCGACGACCCGCAAATCACCGAGCTGGACAAAATCGGGACAGTCTGTGCGGTCCTGAAAGTGTTCCGCCTTCCCGACGGCAACCAGTCCATTATCGTCCACGGCCTCTGCCGGATCTCACTCGGCACCGCGACCCAGACCGACCCCTACCTGACTGCCCGGATAAAGGTTCTGGACGACATCATTCAGCCAAGCGTCGAGCTGGATGCCCTTATGGCGTCCACCCGTCAACAGGCCAGACGGGTTGCCGAGCTTTCGCCCAACACGCCCGACGAGACCGCCCAATCACTCGATACCCTGCAGTCGCCCGGCGCGCTTGCCGACTTCCTCGCCGCGAACCTCCAGATCGACGCGGCCCAGAAGCAGCAACTGCTGGCGGAGCTGAAAGTCACTGAACGACTTCGCGTCATCGCCGGCCGACTTGCTTCCCAACTTGATGTGCTGGAGCTGCAACAGAAAATTCAAGCCGACGTCAAAGAGTCGATCGACAAATCTCAGCGGCGTTACTTCCTCACCGAACAGCTGAAGGCCATCCGCCGCGAGCTCGGCGAATCCGACCCGACAGCCAGCGCGGAAGCAACTGAAATCCGCACGCGTCTTGAACAGGCGGCACCGCCCGTCGCGGTCATGAAAGAAGCCTCCCGCGAACTCAGCCGGCTTGAATCCACGCCGCCGGCCAGCCCCGAGTACGGCGTCATCCGCACCTACCTGCAGATTTTGTGCGAGTTGCCGTGGAACAAGCTCTCTGAGGATAACCTCGACCTTGCCCATGCCGGCCATATTTTGGATCGCGACCACCACGGACTGTCGCTCGTCAAACGTCGCATCATCGAGTTCCTGGCCGTGCGGAAACTCAAGGCATTGAAGACAAAAGCGGCCTCCGCGAAGCCCGGCGCTCTGCTCGACCAGTCTTCGCGCGGCGCGGTGCTCTGCTTCGTCGGGCCGCCCGGCGTCGGCAAAACCAGCCTCGGCCGGTCCATCGCGGCGGCGCTGGGGCGGCAGTTCATCCGCATCTCCCTCGGCGGCGTCCGTGACGAGGCCGACATCCGCGGCCATCGTCGCACCTACATCGGCTCCATGCCGGGCCGCATCATTTCCGAACTTCGCAAGTGCGGCACGCGCAATCCCGTCATCGTCCTGGACGAAGTCGATAAACTCGGCAGCGACCTTCGCGGCGATCCATCCGCCGCGCTCCTCGAGGTGCTCGACCCGGCCCAGAATCACGCCTTCATCGACCACTACCTCGACGCCCCGTTTAACCTTTCTGATGTGTTGTTCATCACCACCGCCAACTCCCTTGATGCCATGACCGGGCCACTGCGCGACAGGCTCGAAGTACTGGAAATCTCGGGCTACACGCTGGCCGAAAAACTCCTCATCAGCCGCCAGCACCTTGTCCCGCGCCAACTCAACGCCAATGGCCTGACAGCAAGAGACGCCACTTTTTCAGCCCCCATTCTGTCACTCTTGGTCGAAGGCTACACCCGTGAAGCCGGCGTTCGCGGGCTGGAGCGATCGATCGGCTCCGTCTGTCGCAGCATCGCCGCAGATATCGTCGGCGGAAACGCGAAGCAGCGCCCCGTAAAGGTGACGCCCCAACGCGTTCGAGCCGCTCTGGGCCACCACCGCTTTGAAGCCGAACTGGCGGATCGGAAACCCGTTCCCGGTGTAGCCACCGGACTGGCTTACACCCCCATGGGTGGCGAGATCCTCTTTGTCGAAGCCGCCCGCTATACCGGCAAGGGCCGCATCACGCTGACGGGCCAGATCGGCAGCGTGATGAAAGAATCAGCCACAGCCGCCTTCTCCATCGTTCGCAGCCGCGCCTCCGAATGGGGGATCGACCCCATTCTTCTCAGTGAATCCGACATCCACATTCACGTTCCCGCCGGCGCGGTCCCCAAAGACGGTCCCTCCGCCGGCGTAGCAATGCTCGCCGCCATCGTCTCACTGCTGACCGGAAGAACCATCCCACCCTCCACGGCCTTGACGGGCGAAATCACGCTGCGCGGTCAGGTACTTCCAGTCGGAGGCCTGAAAGAAAAACTTCTCGCGGCCCGTCGCGCCGGTATCAATCGGGTGCTCTTACCCGCCCGAAACCTCCTCGACATCGAAGACCTCCCGACCGAATCACTCATCGGACTAGAGTTGGTGCCCGTAGCGACCATCGACGAACTCCTCGCCGCCGCGCTGATGGACGACTCCGCCAAACGCCAGCCCTCGAAAAAGAGGGGTAAGAAGGACCGATAACATCGTTCCGACGATTCCTTCCTCATGGGTGTGCCGATCCAATGAATAACTTTGGAGTGCCCCACATGTTGAACTCAGCCCATGACATTTCGGCCCATGACCGCATCATCTCTGAGTACGCCTCTGACCCGGACATGATCGATTTGATCAGCGACTTCCTGGTCAGCCTCCAGACGACCGCTGCGACAGTCGCGAGACTTTCCGCCGACGGCGACCACGCCGAGTTGCAACGTGTCGCCCACCAGATCAAGGGCTCCGCGGGGGGTTACGGATTCCCGGCCATCACTGCGGTTGCCGGAAGGCTTGAAACGGTACTCAAGGCCGGACAACCGGTGACTCCGCAGCACCCATTACTCGTGGAACTCCTGCAAGCCATCGGTCGGACGCAGCCCGTTCCGAACAGTTCCGCGGCGTGAACGACCATCGCTAACGTCCCACCGCCGCTGGTGTCGCCAGCTGCCCTGCAAATCAAATTCGACGCGGTGGAAGATACACCTCCCCGCCCTGCACACCTCAGGCCGGTATCCGGGCTTCGAGGAGAGAGCATCCGCCAGCGGATGTAACGGAAACATCCCCAACCGCAGCCGGCCACAACACAGTTTGGCCCGGACCGCACGACAGCTGCCCGCCACTCCAAGCCATTTCGCATTGGCCGCTCGTAACCATCCACACGGCCATCGTTCCGCCAGCGCGCATCGCGTCTGTCCCGGCGGCAAGAGTCACACGGTCCAGCGTGTAGAACTCGCACGCGTTCAGGCGCTCGGCATGGCCCAGAGCATGACTAACCGGTGCGGGCTGTGGGGCCGGGGCGTCCGGTTTCTCGAAGTCGATACAGGCCAGCGATTCTTCGAGATGCAACTTCCGTGGCTTCCCGGTGGCGGCCTCAATGCGGTTGAAGTCGTACAGCCGGAATGTGGTGTCACTCGGTGTCTGAACCTCCGCCGCCAGAATCCCCGCACCAAGGGCATGAACCGTACCGCTGGGCAGGAAGTAGCACTGGCCATCTTTGACATAGTGCATGGCGATGGTCTTTTCGACGGTGCCCTCTGTCATGGACGCGACCAGTACATCCGGCGTCACGCCATCGACCAGCCCCTTGAGCAGCCGCGAAGCGGGATCATGCTGCACGATGTACCACGATTCGGTTTTCAAATGTGCACCCGGATGCGCGGCCGCATAGGCGGCCGTCGGGTGTACCTGAACCGAAAGATCTTCTCTCGCATCCAGATACTTCACCAGAAGCGGAAACTGACCCGCAGTGCCCGCCTCCTTTCCCGCCACCAGTAATTTTGCACCCCCCAAAATCGCTCTCGCGTCCTTCACAAGAAGCTCATGCAAGGTCTTTCCAGCCAGCGGGCCATTGACCACCTCCGCAGACACCCATTCACGACCGTTCTCCCCCGCGCTCCCAGCCACACCCGGCGGGAAGTCGAAAATTTCCCAGCTTTCCCCAATCAATTTGCCCGGCGGCAATGCCTTGCCGAGCACCGTTTGTAACTTGCTGCCGCCCCAGATTTTCTCGATCAATCGCGGCTTGAATGTCAACGGATACATCCCTTCACTCATCTGTCTCTCCTGCTCTTCCGTATTTAATTGTGTCACCCAGACCACTGCACTTCCACACCCTGCCTGAAAGCGTATAGTCTTCCCGTGGCGAAGCACAGCCACGCGATTTCGCACACACGACCATGGAGGGTCTTCACTCGCAATGAACGCCGACTTCAACCTCGTCCCGGCCCACGCCAAGACATTCGTGCTCGACACCAATGTCCTTCTACACAACTCCAACGCCCTGTTCATGTTCGCCGACAACCATGTCGTCGTTCCCTTCCAGGTGCTTGAGGAGATCGACAAATTCAAGTCCGGCACCGATGACCTCGGCCGCAACGCCCGCGCGGCCATTCGTCACCTCGACCGCCTGCGCGACAAGTACAACCTGATGGAAGGCGTCTACATCAAGGAGACTGGCGGCACCGTGCGCGTCATGTACGACGGCAACCTGAAACTCGCCGACGGTCTTCACCACGACTCGCCCGACAACCGCATCATCAGCTGCGCCATGCAACTGCTGAAAGAGGGCCTGCGCGTCGTCTTCATCACCAAAGACATCAACTGCCGCATCAAGTCCGATGCACTCGGCCTCCCCGCCGAAGATTTCGAAGCCCAAAAAGTCGACTTCGAACACCTCTATCAGGGCTACCGCGAACTCTCCGTTCCCGGCCGCGTCATCGACAAACTATTCAGCGAAAAGCAGGTCACCCTCGACCTCCCCGGTCTGATCGCCAATGAGTTCGTCCTGCTCAAAGACGAAGCCGACCCTGCCCACACCGCCCTCGCCCGCTACCGTGGCGATCTGGCCGCGCTGCTCCCCGTCCGCCAGCGCCGCAACCCCGTATTCGGCATCGCGCCGCGCAACCTTCAGCAGGTGATGGCCCTAGACCTCCTGCTTGATGACTCCGTCAAACTTGTCAGCCTCATCGGCGCGGCCGGTACCGGCAAAACCCTCCTCGCCATCGCCGCCGGCATGAGCAAAACCCTCACCGACCAGACCTACCAGAAACTCCTCGTCGCCCGACCCATCATGCCCATGGGCCGCGACATCGGCTACCTCCCCGGCGACAAAGACCAGAAGCTCACCGCCTGGATGCAACCCATCTTCGACAACATGGCCTACCTCCTCTCCAGCCGACTCTCCGGCGAAGAACAGGCCCACAACGGCAAATCCTCCACCGTCGAACAACGCATCAACCAGCTCGTCGATTCCGGCCAGGTCGTCCTCGAACCCCTGACCTACATCCGCGGCCGCTCCATCCCCAACCAGTTCATGATCGTGGACGAGGCCCAGAACCTCACCCCCCACGAAGTCAAAACCATCGCCAGCCGAGTCGGCGAAGGCACCAAACTCGTCCTCACCGGCGACGCCACCCAGATCGACAACCCCTACCTCGACAGCTCCTCCAACGGCCTGTCCTTCCTCGTCGAACGGTTGAAAGGCAAATCCCTCGTCGGCCACATGACGCTGGCCAAGTCCGAACGCTCCGAACTGGCCAGCCTTATCACGCACGAGTTGTAAGCCGCACGATCCATCCGCCTACGCGGCCGGAATCAAAAACCCCATCCCATGAAAAACGTTCTCTTCCCCCTCACCTTCCTCGCCCTCCTGTTTTCTCCCGGCTGTATCGGCCACAACCACAACATCGGCGCCGGCACCGTCACCGCGACCTTCACCTACCACGAAAAGGTCACCTCGCCCGAAGGTGCCATCTTGGAGGCCGAACTCCTCGACCTCTCGATGGCCGATACCCCCGCGAACGTTATTAATCGCAGTTCCACCCCCCTCTCTGGCCCGCCGCCCTACACCGTGACTTTGTCATCCCCCAACACCGACGAAACCCATCTGTACGCCGTCGTCGGCCGGATCAAGGTCAACAACCGCACCCGATTCACCACGCAATCAGCCGTGACCGTCCTCACCCAGTGCAACCCATCCGAAGCCGAAGTCCTCTTGGTCGCCGCACCCCGAAATTCCGCCCCATGACTCCTCTCCCTTGAGGGAGAGGCCGGGTGAGGGTGATCGCAGCGAATTGCGGATATCACACTCATGCGGGGATTGGCTCAATTTCCTTCACGATTATCGCAGTAAATACAGGTCGTTCCCAGATCTCAATCGAAAAAATAGTGCCCGACGGCTTGCGATATCGAGTCCATACTTTTCCGTCATGGCCACCGTCTACAAATTTCTCCCGATTCTCTTTCCATCGCACCATGCGAATAATGTCCGTTTCGCCTAAAAGAACTGACCGGTGCGGAAAAGCACCTCTCTTTGTCCACAAAATCGGCGGGCATCCTGGAAATAAGCAAAAAGCCATTGCATCACTTATCGATTCGCAGGCTCTAAACATCGTCCACATGTCGTGGATCGGAGCGTTTGCATCAAATAGTTCGCCGGTCGTATCTGATGGTGCCTCAACCACAGGCGTAATAAACATCGCCACCGCTGGCTGCCCCGCCGCTGCGAGTTGATATTTCCCACCCTCGTCCGCCATCAAGCCGGTAGTACGCATAGGTGAGTTGTCATAACCCCTGTCGTCATTTGATTTCAGGAATTCAGCCGTAATCGGGGTCGTAAGTAACTGCCGCATTACACCCTGCACCAGTACGAAAGGGGGATGCCCCACTAACAACAGCCCGTAACCTGCATGCTTGCTACAGGTGCGCACAATCCGCTTGATGTGCATGTTTGCATCCATTAAGTCACCTCAAACCCCTTCCGCTCATTCTTCAATCGAAACCGCGTAATCCCCCAATAAAGCGGCATGGCAGCAAAACCAAGCGCCGGGCAAGCCAGACTAACTGCCGTCGTCCAACTTCGTTTGACTCCATCTGCCGTGATCCGGCAATAATAAATTCCTGGCATGGCAAAATGACCAAGCACCGCACCAGGCCCGCCGGGTCTTCCATTCCCTCCTGACACGGCCAAAATGCCCCCAAACCATGGCCCCTCCCCTACATCACTAAATAGCACCACTTTCGGTCCGTACCACCTATCTTCTCTGAGAGCCCAATTCCCCAGCGGCCCTGCTGAAACAGAACCCTTTCCGGCCCACTCTTTCCACACAACAATCGCCGCAATCCCTGTCACTAACAACAGCCCCACCGATATCGCCGCAGCGACATCCACCCACCGCCGTACGCTCCCAGTCTGTCTATTTGTCATAATCGCGGCCACCTAACACCGTCACCCTCGCCAATGTCCACCTATGGGCCGAGCCCTTCCCAATAGTGACTACCATTCCGCCAAGCCCTTCTGTCGCGATGGGCATTCAGGGAGAAGATAGCTTTCCAATCTATCCCACCGAAAGCGCACGATCGACACCCCGATATCGCTCCTAACCCCTCATCACCTATCAACTTACACATCCCTCTTGTCAGGTGAATGTTAGGTCGCTATAGTGAAGCTTTAAAGTCCCTAAATCTCTCCCGGAGCATTCCATGGACACCCCCGCAACCCCCCCGACCCCGACCGCACCGACAACCCCCGCCGCACCGGCCCCCACAGCCGCAAGCCCTGTTTCCACCCAAATCCAATTCGACGACTTCGCCAAGCTCGAACTCCGCGTAGCCACCGTCCTCTCCTGCATCCCCCACCCCAACGCCGACAAACTCTTGGTCCTACAAGTCGATCTCGGCACCGAGCAACGCCAGATCTGTGCCGGCCTACGCCAGTTCGTTGCCCCCGAATCCCTCGTCGGCAAACAGATTGTCGTCGTCGCCAACCTCGCCCCCCGCCAGATGCGCGGCCAGGTCTCCCAAGGCATGCTCCTTGCCGCCACCGACCCGGCCACCAACCAGGTCATCGTCATCTCCCCCTCCGCCCCAGCCGCCCCCGGCTCCCGCGTCAGCTAACACCAGTCTCCAAACCGCAATAACAAAACCACGCGCATAAACCCTAACATTTCCATAACGATCACTCCCTCACTTATCAGCATCACTTTACCTCTCCCCATCCGTGTTCATCTGTGTCCATCTGTGGTTCCAAATCTCCTCATCTGAGGTTCAAACATGCTCCGCGAACTCCACATCCACAATCTCGCCGTCATCGCCGATGCCCGGATCGATCTCTCGCCCGGCCTGAACTGCTTTACCGGCACCACCGGCGCGGGCAAGTCACTCGTCATCGGCGCCATTGAACTCCTCCTCGCCTTCCGGCCCCCCGGCGACATGCTCCGCGCTGGCTGCCCCGAAGCCCGCATCACCGGCCTGTTTGATTTCGCATCCGCTCCGTCCGTCGTCACGATCATCGAATCCCTTACCGATCTCTCCCTCGCCGACGACGGCGGCGAACTCCTCTTGACACGCAGAATCACCGCAAGTGGAAAATCCCACTTCACCCTCAACGGCCACCCCATCACCCTCTCCATGCTCCGCGGCATCGCCGAACGTCTCGTCGATATCCACGGCCAACACGATGCCCAGTACCTGTTGAAGCCCGCCAACCAATTGGCCGTCATCGACTCTTACGGCAACCTCGCCCCGCTCGTCCGCGCCTACGCCGAGACCTATGCCGCAGTCGCCGACCTGCGCAAACGTCGATCCGAACTCCTGTCCGGCGGCCAGCTTCGTCGCCAGCAACTCGAGCTCGCCCAGTTCCAACTCGCCGAAATCGAAGCCGCAGAAGTCACCCCCAACGAGTTCGAAGAACTCACCACCCGCTCGCTCCTTCTCAACAACACCGCCAAACTGAAACAAGACGCCGGCGCGGCCCACGAATCGCTCTACGACGCCGACAATTCCATTCTCCAGCGGCTTAACATGGTCGCCGGCATCCTCTCCGAACTGGCCACGCTCGACGCCCGCCTCACCCCCACGGCCACCACCATCAAAGACGCCACGCTCGCGCTCCACGACTGCGCCTACGACCTCAGCCGCTACCTCGACCGCCTCGATATCGACCCCGCCGAACTCGACCAAGTCAATGATCGCCTCAACACCCTCAACCGCATCCTCCGCAAATACGGCGGCGCAGGTGGAACGACTGAAGCATTGCTCCAACTTCAGGACCAGTTGCGCCAGCAAGTCGCCACGCTCTGTGGCTCCGAAGAATCGGCTGAGGCCCTCGACCATCGCATCACAGACCTTTGCGCCAGACTCACACAACAGGGCAAATCGCTGAATACCGCCCGGCGTGCCGCAACCGACCGCCTCGTCCCGCTGGTCGAGGCAGCACTGGCCGAACTAGGGATGGAAAACGCACGCTTCCGCCTCGATTTTACGCCGCTGGAGTCGCCCGCGCCCTCTGGCCCCGAGTACATCGAATTCGCGATTCAGACCAATCCCGGCATGGGCTTTGCCCCACTCCGCAAGATCGCCAGCGGCGGCGAGCTCAGCCGGATCATGCTCGCCATCAAAGGCATCATCGCCAGTAAAGGGGACATCGGGGGGCGCGAATCAGAGGCCGCCGGGCGGGTCTCAGTTCTGGTCTTCGACGAAGTCGATTCCAATGTCGGCGGCCGGCTCGGCTCGGTCATCGGCCGGAAACTTCAAAAGCTCGCCAACTCGCACCAAGTGCTCTGCATCACGCATCTCCCCCAGATCGCCGCCCACGCCGGCCGCCACCTCACCGTGCGCAAACACTCCGAAGGCGACACGACCCTTTCCACGGTCATTCCGCTGGAAGGGGATTCCCGCCTCCGCGAACTGGCCGAAATGACCGGCGGCAAAACCGTGACGGCCACCACCCTCGCCCAGGCGCAGGAACTTCTCGATCAGGCAGCTATGCCTATGGTTCCTGTGGTTGCCACCGCTGAGCCTGCCGCCCCGCGCCGCCGTCCCGCCACTGGCGGGTCACTTCTTCGGGGTAAGAATCTTAAGCGTGTCCCAGTCGCCCGCGTTAAGCGCAGTACTCAAAGGTGATTTGCCCGTGTCATTGGTAATGCTCGGGTCTGCCCCCGCCGCGATCAGCAACGCGTACAGCGCCTTCCGTTTCTGCAAAGTCGCAACCATCAACGGCGTGCTGCCGTCACCCGACTTAACGTTCACTTTGGCCCCTGCCGCAAGCAGCGCCTGCACCACTTCCACACTCCCGCCATAGGCGCCCGAGTGCAGCGGCGTAATCTGCCGGCCGCCCCCAACCACATTCGGATCAGCCTTGTGGGCCAGCAGCCACTTGACCGTCTCTGCCCGACCCGTTTCCGCCGCAAGGTGCAGCGCTACAACGCCCGAAGCCGCCACTCCGTTCACGTCCAATCCCTTACTCTCCAACAGCGCCAGAACAGCGGTATTACCCGCCTCAGCCGCCACATGCTGCGGGAAGTACCCACGCGAGTCCTTGGCAGTCAGTTCAGCCCCCGCCGCCAGCAGAGCTTCACACACCTCCGGTGTGCCGGTGACACAGGCCGCATGCAAGGGTGTCAGTTGGTCCTTGGACAGGCTGGTCAGCGAAGCCTTGTGGGCAATGAACCACTTCACCGCCTCAAGGTGCCCCTGCGCGGCGGCAAGTCTCAGCGGCGTCACACCAATTTTCGAAGGCGTGTCGACATCCAGCCCCGCCTTCAGCAGCAGTTCCAGTGCCGGTAACTTTCCACCGAGCGCGGCAAAGTGCATGGGGGTCTGGCCGCTGACATCCGTCGCCCCAATCTTCGCGCCCTTGTCCAGCAGCAGTTTGAGGGTCTTCTCATCCCCCACCACGCCCGCTGCCATCAGCGGCGTCCATCCGCCTTCATTGGCGGCATCCACGGCCGCACCCTGCGCGATCAGATATTCGGCCGTAGCGGTCTGGCAGGTCAGCGCAGCATTCAGAAGCGGGGTGGTCCCGTTCCCGTCCGCCAGATCGATGGCCTTGCTGCCGCGCAGAACAAGCTGCTGGCAAAGTGCCGGCACCGGCGCCGATGCCGCGACGTGCATCGCTGTCGCGCCATTTTTATTTTTCGCGTCCACGTCAACGCCCTTGTCGATCAGCAAACGTAAAAGGTCCTCGCGCGCCTGCAATTCGGCCGGACTGATCTGGATCGGCTGGCCTTTAGCGTCGGTGCTCTCAGCGATCACTTTCAGCCAGTCAATCGTGCCTGCTGGCGGTTCTCCGTTGCCGTCTCGGATCGTCAGCCGGTCGAATACTCTGGCGACGGTTGCCATCGAAGGAGGGCGGGTCGCTGCCGCAGCGTGCAGCGCGCTGCCGCCGTCGATCGTCCGCACTTTCGGGTTCGCGCCCAGTTCGATCAGCACTTTGACCGCTTCCAGATTCCCGGCCGTACACGCAGAAAGAAGCGGCGTGACACCACCCTTGTCGGCCGCATTGATCGCAGCAGCGTCAAGCGTGACACCCAGCGATCGCACGATGTTCGGATTCCCGGTCTTGGCCGCGTAATGCAAAGGCGTCAGGCCCTTGGTATCACTGGCTGCAGCATCGGCACCGCCAGTGGACAACTGACCCAGCATGGTCAGGACGGAACTTTCCTGGCGACTGCCCGCGGCACAAGGCTGGCTCGCCAGCACATGCATCAACGACCTGCCGTCAGGTAACTTGCCCGCAGCCAGCCCTTCATTACTTCGCAGCAGGCTGGGCAGGCTGTCGGCGTCGAGTGCCTCGATGGCAGCCACAGCCTTTTGCAGCGCGACAGGGTCAATTGCGGCCGCTGCTTGCCCAACAGTGCTGTTGGCACTTGCGACGACCAACACCGCAGACCAAGCAAGACATAAAGAACGGTTCATGCAGGGAATCTACGGCTTTTTGGCAAACAAAAAAAAGTGGGGATTAAGGATCAAAATTCCCATTGCCTACAGGCCTGGGCGTGATAAGTTCTTCGAGGTCCGTAATCTGGATCACGAAACTGCCTTATCCCTTTCGGAGGGGAAGGGCTAAGCGGCGGGCCGCCCTTCATAGGGGTGGCCCGCCCTCTTTTTTTTGGGCCGAATTATGGAGCCGCAAGCGGTGGGGGAATGGCGATGACCTCGCCTGCCCGGTTGACGCAGGCGATCGTGGTCGTGCCTTCTGCTAATAAGTCAGTCCCACGTTCAAGGCGGTACAAGTGGTCGTAACGAACGTGCGTTTGCTTGATAACCGTGGTTGTCAGCCGTAGTTCGTCATCGTACCGGGCCGGAGCGCGGTACCGGATCTCGGCTTTTACAACGACGAAAAAGACCCCCTGCCGCTCGAGGTCGACGTATGCAACGCCAAGTTCACGAAGCGGCTCGACACGCCCCATTTCGAAGTATTGCAAATACCTGCTGTGATGGACGTAGCTCATGGCGTCCACCTCCGGATAACGGACGCGGAAAGTAAGAACGCCTGAGGGCGGGGTCATTGGGCTGGTCATTTTGAGCCTAAGTATTGTTCGGCGGGGCGATTACGGTTACTTGAGATTGGTGGGGGCTTGGCTACACTGCATGGCCCGTCTGACGGCGACGTGCTGCGGTTCGGGTGAAGTTTTGTTCAAGATGATACGAAGGGCTGGCGTTTCATGATCAAGGTGAAGTCACGGGGTAACGAGACGGCGGAGCAGATGCTGCGTCGGTTCAAGAAGATGTGCGAAAAAGAAGGCCTCACCAAGGATATCAAGCGCGTGGCTTATTACGAAAAGCCCTCGGAGAAGCGTCGTCGCAAGAGCCGTAGCAAGCCGCCGCTCCGCATGATGGGTGGCAGCAAGACTTCCGGCGGACGGTAAGCCAACGGCCGCTTTTGCGGCCGCTGCAGTGTGCCATATCCTAAACGCTGTCTGTTTCCGTTTGCTGGATGAGGATCCGGCAGGGGTCAAGAATGAGCGATAAAGCTTCTTCCGAAGCCGTAGAGACCGTTGGCCTGTCGAAGGTCTACACCGATTTCTGGGGCCGGCCGAAGGTGCGTGCACTGGAAAACCTGGACCTCACGATTCACCGTGGTGAGGTCTTCGGGCTGCTTGGGCCGAATGGCTCGGGCAAGAGCACGACGATCAAGCTTCTGCTGGGACTGATCTTCCCGACCGGTGGTCGCGCCAGCGTGCTGGGCCACCCGGCCGGCTCGACTCAGATCAACGAAAAAATCGGCTTTTTGCCCGAAGAATCGTACCTGTACAGATTCCTCAATGGCGAAGAAACGCTGAAGTTTTACGGGCGTCTTTTCAAGATTCCCGGCCGCGAACTGAAGCGCCGTGTCCCAGCCCTGCTCGACGCTGTCGGCTTGGACGCCAAAAGCCGGAAGCGCAAGCTGCGCGAGTATTCCAAGGGCATGGCCCGGCGCATCGGTCTGGCTCAGGCACTGATCAACGACCCGGACCTGATTCTGCTGGATGAACCGACGACGGGTCTGGACCCCATCGGTAGCCGCGAGATGAAGGATCTGATTCTGTCGCTGAAGGCGCAAGGGAAGACCGTCCTGCTCTGCAGCCACTTGCTGGGCGATGTTCAAGACGTTTGCGACCGGATCACAATTTTGTTCCGTGGCCGGATGCAGACGCTCGGGCCGGTGAAGGACTTGCTTCAGGTTCGGGACATCACGCAGTTGTCGGCCAAGGGGTTGTCAGCCGTTCAGGTTGACGAGTTGCGTCAGTTCATTGCCAGAATGGGCGCGGGCTCTGTGGATGTGACCCATCCGACCACCACTCTGGAAGACTTGTTCGTTCGCATTGTCCGGGACAATACGGCGGCGGGTCAGTCGTACACGTCAAGCGATGCGTAAGCACCCGGTTCTCGTGGAAGCTGCAAAGGTTTCAGGGATGCTGTCGAGATACTCACAGGTTTAGATCACGATGCCACTCAATCTGTCGCTGAATAATTTCTATTGGCAGGAGTGGGTCGTCATTGCGGTGCCGGCAGCCGTGGTCTTACTGGCCTCGCTGATTGGGTTTCGCGATGTGTTGCGCTTCAGCCTCTATCGCGTGCGGGCAATCGCTTCGGTCTGCTTTGCTGAATCTATTCGTCGGCGTGTGCTGCTGGTGACGCCGGTGGCCATGCTGGGCGTGGTGGTCGTGTCGCAGTTGCAGCATCCGGCCGATGAGCAGGACGCGATCCGGCAGACCATGCGTTTCTGTCTGTTTGCGGCCGGGCTAGTCTCAGTGCTCGCCGTGATCATTCTGGCGTGCAGCAACCTGCCGCGCGAAATTGAAAACCGTGTGATCTTCACGATCGTAACCAAACCCACCAGCCGGCTCGAAATCATCCTGGGCAAGATCCTTGGGTTTACCGGCGTCTCAGCGACGGTGCTGATCCTGATGGGATTATTCACCTGGGGTTATCTGGAAGTCCGGGCCACCCAGCTGGAGCGTGGAATCGCGGCGACACTGGACGACAACAAAGCCGACCCCACCGCTCGTATGGCACTGGAGCATTATCGGCGCGTCGGACTTTTGACGGCGTCACGAACGGCCAACGCGGCCCGGGTCGCGGTGCTATCCGAGGTTTCAGCGCCCGATGACACGGTGCGATGGATCGCCACCGGTCAGGACGGCGACATGGGTATTCCGTTCCAGTTCGATCCAGAATCGACGGTATTCAACGTCGAGGGCTCTCCGGGTTATGCCCCGGCGGGCATGGTTTTGACTCTGAATATTTCGGCCCGGCCGTCCCCGACATTCAAGCCGGTAAAAGAGGTGTCGCCCCTTCTGGGTGGACAGGCCAAGAAGCCACCAGCAGTGCAGGTTCAAGTACTGGACGAGCTCAACAGTCTCATCGTCGAAGCCAAGGCCTTTGGCGGTGGGACCATTCAGTTGAGCCCTGATGGCACACCCAAACCGGTCATCGTCGTGTTAGCGCCACAGTACGCCGGAGAAATCGCGAAGAGGGGTCGAGTCCTTGTTTCGGTCAGTGGGGTCAACCCCGAATGGCAATATGGCGTCGGCGATGACCCCGTGCATCTGGCTGTGCTGGCGGCGGACCGGCAGAGTGTGTTCGTCGACCTCAAGCCCGGGCGAGAACCGGGCAGCCCGACGAGAAGCTACATGGTCTTCCGCGGTCGAGACGGACGCGGCGGCCAGCAGGTCCGCGGCCAACCGGATGGCAAAGGCCCAGTGGCGGTGTACAGCTTCCGGCATGTCAACCTCCTGACATCGGCCACGGACCCCCTCGTACCGCTGGAGTTTATCACGACCGTTGAGCGATCGGGGGCAGACTCAGAAACCGATACGGTTACGGACACCCGCTTCGAGTTCGTCAACATCAAAACCGGTAAGACCTTTGAGCTCCACGCCAACCCCGAGACCCGGCGACAACTGTTTCTGGAAGTACCGAGAGATGTCGTCGAAGGCGGCGATTTTGACGTGCGGCTGACCGTTTTATCCGACGGTCACTGGGTGACGGCCAATCCGGGCGAGTTACAGGTGGTGACCGAGCGACAGCCGTTTGTCTACAACCTTTTGAGAAGTCTGCTCGTGCTTTGGCTGCTGACCGTGCTGGTGATTGCCATTGCAGTGTTCTGCAGCACGTTCTTGAGCTGGCCCATTGCAGTGGTACTGACCATCGTCATCCTTCTGGGCCGGTGGGGAGTGGTGCAGCTGGGCGATGCACTGGAGCCCGGCGTGGGAAGGACGATTGTCACCAGCGCGGGCGTGAATGACCCACGCGTGGCTCTTGTCATGAGCAAGAGTGTGGAGGGGCTGGCCTCGCTATTGAAGACGACGGCTTCGTTCCTGCCGGACGTCAGCCAGTTTGAAGCCACCGGGGCCGTGGAACGTGGGGCCGTGATGGAGACTGAAACAATATTTGGCGCGATGATCGTGCTGGGAATCTTCGGGCTGCCGCTGACGGCACTGGCGTATCTGATATTCCGGAAAAAAGAGGTGGCGCCATGAGCGAGGGTCAGCACAAATCGCGCGACGGCGGACGCCGGGGCCGTACAGGTCTGGTAGCCGTGATGATCATCGCACTGGCCGGTTCAGTGGCAGCAACGCAGTGGCAACTCTCCGTCCGTAACGCCCCTTCAACCGCCCGAACGACGAGCAAGGGATCGAGCCTCAGCCGATTGAACAGCTACGCGCTGGGACTGCTGCTCGGCGGATTCCGCGGGCCGCTGGTCATGATGTTGTGGACGACCAGCGAGAGCCAGAAAGCCAGCCGCAACCTCGAAGACTTCGATACCAAAGTCGAATGGATCCGCCTTTTGCAGCCGGAGTTTGACTCCGTACACATCTTCCAGATCTGGAACAAGGCTTACAACGTTTCCGTGCAGATGGCATCGTTGTCGAACAAATACGTGACCATTCTGGACGCGATTGACTATGCAGAGCGCATGTCTGCCGAACGGCCGGACAACATCAACATCATCGTAGCCGAGGCTCAGGTCTGGTCAGACAAGCTGGGTTCAGCGGCGGAGAAGTTCTACTATCGGCCTCGCGTTCGGGCTGAAACGTCGCCGCACAAACTCCGCATGAGCGTACCCAAGGGCGACCCGGCCTGGCGGCGGGTTGAACTGGACCCAATGCTGGACGACCAAGGAATGCTCCTACCGGAACTCGTCAAGGCCACACGGGAAAAGCCTGTCACGCCGAAGATCGACGAAGGCCCCACGAATTTTGACGATGGTGCGCCAATGGGCTTCCTGCGGCAATTTGAGCCGTATCCGCACGGCCTGTCGCCATTTGCGATCGCGTTCAACCTTTACAAGCGTGCCCAGTTACTCCAGTCCGTCTACAACCAGAGGCACGCCCAGTTGTCCGATCAGGTGATCGATTCACGGCCGCCCCTGACTTTGAAACTTTGGTCGGAAGAAGAGTGGGAACTCGCTCGCCGCCGGGAACTGGCAGCTTTCGGGCTGGAAGTGCCGGCCGAGCGACTGGACATGGAACCCGCTTCGGCGGGAATCGGCCCGGGGTCGAAAGTAGTGGACGACAAGGCGCTGGACGAAGCGATCTTCAGCTTGAAACGTTCGGCCGATCTGGCGGCGGCCTCTTACATTGAATATCAGCGGCACCTGACGGTGTACCGCGGCAATGTCTCCACCTACCGGCTGCACCTCGATGAGATGCAGGCCCACATACCCCTGGGTGCGGCCGATGCGGCCTACCTGCGGTGGTGCAGCGGCAGGTCCACGGACGCTGCGGCCGACAAGGCGGACGCCATCAAGTCTTACACGCTTGCGATGGAGAAATACGCGCTCATCACGCTGAAGTTTTACTTTGACGATGCCTTGTTAAAGCAGGTTCTTCCGGGTGGTGTGGGCCGGGCGGGCCTTGACCAGATTCCGATCGAGCAGTTGCCGGCCCTGCGCCGCGCAACCATGGTGGCAGCAGCCCAGCATGGCTTACAAGCGGACGCGATGGCAGAAGATCGGCAGGAATACGACGCCTACATGGGGCGTTCGGAAACCCGACTGGCGATTCTCAAGCATTCCAAATAACGGAACCCTGCGAGAGCAAGCCCGGGTAAATAGTTCATTATTGAAGCGGTCAACCGTTTGCGTAAATGCACGCGATCCGCCATCATGCCACCGGCGAGGCGGAATGCCCCCGGCAGAAGGTCGCACATGGGTGCGCCTGGCGCGGGTGGTTTCCGCCGATGCAGTGTGCCCGGCCGCCGACAGGTGTCCGTCGGCCACTGTCGCTTGATGTCCAACTGACCTGGGAGGTTTGTGATGTCGCACCAGCGCAATGCGCGGCCGAAGAGTTCATTTCTAGACCGGCTGACTACGTCGGCGAGTTCAAGATTGCCGTGGCTAGCGGCCGTGGCTGCAATTCTGGTCATGGGGGGCATGGGCGGGCCTGCATGGGCGGGCGAAGCCCAGCTGATCATGCCGAACCTGAATGACAAGATGTTTTTCGGCGTCGGCGGGCACACGCTGCTGATGATCGGGCTGGGCGTCTGTGCACTGGGTCTGGTGTTCGGGTTGATCATCCAAAATCAGTTGAAGAACCTGCCGGTCCACAGCTCGATGCTCGAGGTCAGCGAGACGATTTACGAGACCTGCAAGACCTATTTGAAGACCCAACTGAAGTTCATCCTGATTCTGGAAATCTTCATCGGGGCGATCCTGATTGTGTACTTCGGATTTTTCGCAAAAGACAAAGTCGGCGCACCGCTCGGGGCGTTGAAGGTTGCGACCATTCTACTGTTCAGTCTCGTGGGCATTGCCGGCAGCTGCCTTGTGGCCTGGTTCGGCATTCGCGTGAACACCTATGCCAACAGTCGTGCCGCACTGGCAAGCCTCGCTGGCAAACCCTACCCGGTCTACGCGATACCGCTGAAGGCGGGCATGAGCATCGGGATGGTGCTGATCAGCCTCGAGCTGCTGATCATGCTTTGCATTCTGCTTTTCATGGCCCCGAGCTATGCCGGTCCGTGCTTTATCGGATTCGCCGTGGGTGAGAGCCTCGGTGCGGCCGCCCTGCGTGTTGCAGGCGGCATTTTCACCAAGATCGCCGACATCGGCGCGGACTTGATGAAAATCGTTTTCAACGTGAAGGAAGACGATGCCCGCAACCCCGGCGTCATTGCCGACTGCACGGGTGACAACGCGGGCGACAGCGTCGGCCCGACAGCGGACGGTTTCGAAACCTATGGCGTCACAGGCGTAGCGTTGATCACCTTCATTCTGCTGGCGGTCCCGGCGGAGTATCAGGTGACGCTACTGGTCTGGATTTTCGTCATGCGGCTGCTCATGGTCGTCACCAGTGGCGCTGCTTACCTCATCAATGAAACGTTCGCGAAGGCCAAGTACGCCAAAGCGAACGTAATGAACTTCGAGGCCCCGCTGACCAGCCTCGTGTTCCTCAGCAGCGCTCTGGCAATGCTGACGACCTACGCGATCAGCTACGGCATGCTGGCCGACCTGCCGGGCGGTTTGTGGTGGAAGCTGAGCACCATCATCACGTGCGGCACCGCAGCTGGCGCGTTGATTCCCGAGATCACCAAGGCCTTCACGTCCGTCCATTCGCGGCACGTGCGTGAGATCGTCCAGTGCAGCGAAGAAGGTGGCGCCAGCCTGAACGTGCTGTCGGGCCTGACGGCCGGCAACTTCTCGGCCTTCTGGCTGGGAGGCGTCGTTATTACCGGCCTGATGGCTGTCGCCTACGGCGTCAGCATCCTGGGTGTGGATCAGTTACTACTACAGGACGCCAAAGGATTTGGCGCCGCGATTTTCGCCTTCGGCCTCGTCGCGTTCGGATTCCTGGGCATGGGCCCGGTGACCATTGCCGTGGACAGCTACGGCCCCGTGACCGACAACGCACAGAGCGTTTATGAGCTGTCGCTGATTGAAACGATTCCGAACATTGAATCCGAGTTGCAGCGAGACTTCGGAATCAAGCCCGACTTTGAACGGGCCAAGCACCTGCTGGAAGAAAACGATGGTGCGGGCAACACGTTCAAAGCGACGGCCAAGCCGGTGCTGATCGGCACGGCCGTGGTCGGCGTGACCACACTGATCTTCTCGATCGTCATGGTCCTGACCGACGGTCTGCACGATCAGGCATCCATCTCCAAGCTCTCCATCCTGCATGCCCCGTTCCTGCTGGGCATGATCATGGGCGGAGCGATCATCTACTGGTTCAGCGGGGCCAGTATGCAGGCGGTGGTTACCGGCGCGTACCGGGCGGTCGAGTTCATCAAGAAGAATATGAAACTCGACGGCGCGGCCAAGGCCAGCATGGAAGACAGCAAAAAGGTCGTCGCAATCTGCACGAAGTATGCACAGGCCGGCGCCTTCAACATCTTCCTCACGGTGTTCTTTGCCACGCTCGGGTTTGCCTTCCTCGACCCGTTTCTGTTCATTGGTTACCTCGTTGCCGTCGCTATCTTCGGGCTGTTCCAGGCCATCTTCATGGCGAATGCTGGCGGTGCCTGGGATAACGCCAAGAAGATCGTCGAGGTCGAGCTGAGGCAGAAAAACACCCCGCTTCACGCTGCCACTGTCGTCGGCGACACCGTGGGCGATCCGTTCAAGGACACCAGTTCCGTGGCATTGAACCCGATCATCAAGTTCACCACGTTGTTCGGCCTTCTTGCCGTCGAGCTGGCGGTGGAACTGAAGAAGGAAGGGACCTCGGCCGAGATGATTCACGGGATTGCCGCGGTGTTCCTTGTCCTCATGATGTTCTTCATCTACCGCTCGTTCTATGGCATGCGGATCAAGTCCCGGTCGTAGGCGTGGTTGGTAACACGCACCTTTCGGCGTAGACTTTAGGGACGGGTCGGCTAAACTCCGACCCGTCCCCCTGTTTTTTAAGATTTACGGAGATTTCAGCCATCGCAGCCAAACGCCCAACATCCGGTAAACCCCGCAAGTCCTCATCGCCCAGCCCAGCGGGTAAGTTGCGCCGTCCTGCCACCAAGCCCAAGTCCTCGAAAGCTGTCAGGCCGGGCTTCGGCAAGGCCGCGGCCGCAAAGCCCTCTTCCGGCAAGGCACCCATGCGCAAGGGTCCGTTGGGCAAAGGGACCGGTGGCAAAGCATCTCTGCGTAAGGGGCCGGGCGGAAAGAGTGCCTCGCGCTCGTCAGCGCCCATTGAAAAGACTGTTCAACCGCCGCGTCAAAAGAAGCAGGCCCGGCCGGAGCAGCCTGTCGAGGTGGCTCCGGTACTGGTGACTTCCAGCAAGGCGGCCCCTTCAATTTCGCCGGGCTCCAACCAGCAGGACCGTGCCATCAAGTCGCGCGAACTGGCGATTGAGATCGCCCGCACCGCCAGCGGCAGCAAGTGCCACCAAGTGGTCGTTCTGGATGTGACAGGCCTGTCGCCTGTTTGCGACTTTCTGGTACTCGGCACCGGCACCAGTTCCCGGCAGATGCGGTCGACCGTTGATGATGCGGTCGAGAACGGCGAGGCCCTTGGCTACCCCGCCAACTGCGTCAGCGGAACCAGCGGCGAGCTGTGGATGCTGGCCGACTTTGTAGATGTCGTGCTCCACCTGTTCACACAGGACAGCCGCGAGTACTACGACCTTGACAGCCTCTGGGGCGATGCCCGCCCAGTTGCATGGCAGCCCGCCTGAATGACGTAACCAAACAGACATCGCAAATGAACGTAAGCGGGACAGGCATCGGCCCGTCCCGCTTACATTTAATCGCCGGTATCGGCATTCGTCAGATAAGAGCGGGCATGGGTGGCGGCGGCGCCTGCCGCTCGGTGGAAAGCCGTGCCTTGAAGATCAGGTCGGTCACCTTGTCGCGTACGCCGACCATCATCTCCTGGAAGAACCGGAAGCCTTCCTTCTTGTAGAGGATGCGCGGGTCCTTCTCGGCGAAGGACTGCAGACCGATACCGCTCTTGAGCATATCCATTGCATAGAGGTGATCCTTCCAACTCTGGTCGAGGATCTGAATCAGCACGGCCTGTTCAAGATCAGTCAGTTCACGACGCATCAGGCCGCGAAGCACAACAATCGCCTGCTCGCGGGTGGTGCGTTGTTTACCCGTTGGCGGCACGAAGGCGGAGGCCTGAAATTTCAGCCCGAACCGGTCGGTGAATGCCTTGGCAAACTCGGCAGGGGTCTGTGCGGCAGGGGCAATGGTATCGAGGCTGGCCTTAAGCTCAGCCGGCTCCAGTACCTTGCCTTGCAGGCCGATCAACTCATCCCGCAACTGGCGCACGTTGCGCGTGCGGATGTGATCAGCAGACATATCAACGCCATACTTCCCGCCCAGCCACTGACGCAGCGTCTCTGCCCCGTAAGGGTCATCGGTGTTGCCGTTTTCGCCGCCAAAGACAAGCCCCAGTACGTGTTCCACAGGGTATTCCACCTCACGGCGGGAGTACGCAGCCCGGGCCCGGTCTTCAATAAGCCGCGCGATCGCGGCCGGTTCCTTCGTGCGGTTGTCACGCTTGTCTTCAATCATCTCAGCCGCATCGACGGTGATGCCGAACTTCTCCCTTGCCCAGTTGGAAAGCTCGTGCTGAGCGTAGAGCGGCTCGAGGTACTTGATCAGCGGAGAGACGTCACGGGCTTCAATTTCAACCACGGCCGCGCGGCGGATCTGGTCCTCGATCTGGTCCGGTGTGAGCCGCCGAAGCTCGGCCGGCGAGACGTTCACGTTGTAGCGGTTCCGTGCCCACTGCGCCAGACCCTGCACATCCCAGAGGCTCTGGTCGGTCTGGTCATCGCCGAAGAACTCACCCAGCGTACTGCTGAGCTGTGTCTCCAGGTCATTGCGGGCCTGCTCTTTGATGTAGTCCTCGATTGGCCGGATTTCGTGCATGCCCCGGACTTCTTCGGCGTCGATCTGGATCTCGTAGTTTGTGCGTGTCCACTCGGCCACAACATGGGCGACGTAATCCTTCTCGATGAACCGGTCCACGGCGTCATGGATCGACTGGCCGATCATCTCCCAGATCACCCCATCGACTTCCTGTCCGCGTAGCACTCGCTGGCGCATGCCGTAGAAGGTGCTGCGCTGGCGCTCCATGACCTCGTCGTATTCCAGAAGATTCTTGCGGGCAAGATAATTTCGCTCCTCGACCTTGCGCTGCGCCCGCTCGATGCCCTTGCTGATGCGCTTGTCTTCGATCGGTTCGCCTTCCTGCATACCCAGAAAGCTGAGGACCTTGATGGTCCATTCGCCGGCGAACATCTTCATCAGGTCGTCTTGCAGGCTGACGAAGAACCGGCTGGAACCCGGATCACCCTGGCGGCCAGATCGGCCGCGAAGCTGATTATCCACGCGCCGGGCGGTGTGGCGCTCGGTACCGATGACGTGCAGGCCGCCGGCTTCGAGCGCGCCTTTGGCAAGCTTGATGTCCGTGCCGCGGCCGGCCATGTTCGTCGCAATGGTGACGACCCCGACAGTTTCCGAATGCTTGTTCTGAGCCTGCTGGCCGGCCCCCGCAACGATGGAAGCCTCACGCTCGTGGTTCTTGGCGTTCAGAACATCGTGCTCAATACCGTACTTCTTGTGCAGCATCTGCGAGAGCATTTCGCTCTTGTCAACGCTGGTGGTGCCGACCAGCACCGGTCGGCCCCTTAGAGACACTTCGCGGATCTCTTCAATGATCGCATCCCACTTTTCGCGTTCGGTGCGATAAATGCGGTCTTCGCTGTCGTCACGGATTCGCTTGCGGTTGGTGGGGATTCCGACGACCTCCAACTGATAGATCTTCATGAACTCTTCGCTTTCGGTCATGGCCGTACCGGTCATGCCCGAAAGGCTCTTATACATCTTGAAGAAGTTCTGCAGCGTGATGGTCGCCATCGTCTGCGTCTCTTCCTTAATCGGCACTCGCTCCTTGGCTTCACACGCCTGATGCAATCCATCGGACCACTGCCGCCCCGGCATTTTTCGGCCGGTGTACTCGTCAACAATGACCACTTCCATCGTGCCGCGCTGGCCACGTTCAACCACGTAATCGCGGTCGCGCTCGTACACCGCATGCGCACGCAGGCTCTGTTCGAGCAGGTGGGGCCAGTCGATGTTGTTACCAACATAGAACGACCCGACACCGGCCGCCTCTTGCGCCTTGGCGATACCGATATGCGTCAAATGGGCCGACTTCTTATCGGGCTCCACTTCATAATATTGTGTCAGGCCCGACTTCTTTGCCTCCGTCTCGGCCAGCAGTTTGGTCGCATCCGCCTTCCGCTGCCGGGCGGCTTCGATCGCCACCTTATCGCGGAAGTTCTTCGCCTTGTCCTCGTCACCTTCGGCCGACTTGATCTGACGGCGGGCCGCGTCCACTTCCTTATCGATGGCGTCATACGGACGGTTCAAATCGATGATCTTGCGCACCACGGCATCAGCCTTGCGATACTTTTCCGGCTCATCGTGGGCCGGACCGCTGATGATCAGCGGCGTCCGCGCCTCGTCAATCAGGATACTGTCGATTTCGTCGACAATGGCGAAGTCCAGCGGCCCCTGCACCTGCAGGTCCAGCCGCTCCTTCATGTTGTCGCGCAGGTAGTCAAAGCCGAATTCGCTGTTGGTCCCGTAGGTCACGTCGCACTGATACATCTTGCGGCGTGTGTCGCCGCCGGGCTCCATGTCATGCTGGATGTAACCGACGCTGAAACCTAAGGCCTCAAACGCAGGGCGGATCCAGCTGGCGTCGCGACGCACAAGGTAGTCGTTCACCGTGACGACATGGCAATGGCTGCCTTCCAGCACACGCATGAAACAGGCCAGCGGGGCAACGAAGGTCTTTCCCTCACCCGTTGCCATCTCAGCGATGCGGCTCTCGTACAGCACCAGTCCGCCGATCAACTGCACATCAAAGCAGCGGGCACGGAAAGGCGGGCGGCTTTCGGGGTAAAGCTTGCGGACGGCGGCGTAAATCTCCTGCGGAATAGCCACCTTCTGCCACGGCACGCCGGTGGAAATCATCTGCCGCTGCACGGAGTCATAAGCCTCCAGCATGGCGTCATCCAACTGATCCGGGTCGAAATTTTCGTCCGGGTTGAAAATCTGCCGTATGCCAATGTTGCGGTCCATCGACTCGCGAACGATGGCAAACCCTTCTGCCATGATGTCCGCCGACTTGATCGTGCCCGCGATGGCCCCGCTGCGAATCTCCAGCGCCCGCGCTTTAAGCTGCGCGTCGCCCAGTAGCTGAATCTTCGGCTCCATCGCATTGACCTGCGCCACGATCTTGCGATACCGCTTCAGCAACCGTTCGTTCCGCGAACCGAAAACTTTTGTTAATGCCTTCTGTGCCCACATGGTGATGTTCCGTCTCTGGCAAACCGTGCCGAATGCAGGTCGGCGACGGGGGTGCCAGACTTAAAAGTGATTCCACTATGACTTTCTCGAACCGGCCGGGCCGAAGCCCTCCGGTAACAACGCGCCAAGCGCGTAACCGCTGCTCTTCACAGGACGGGCGGCGGCAGCGAGAAGTGAAAAGCCCATGCCCCGTGGGGCGGCAAAAGTTCGGGCTCAGCTTCAAGGGAAATCCCGGGTTTACCCACCCGACCTACGGTAATCCGTCTCGGATTCAGGGCCGTTCGATTTTCCACAGCGGCCGCCGCATCGGCGGTACCCGGGCCGCGATCATTACGGGCCTCGGCGGTGGCCAGATTGGCCTGTTCGTGTGCAGCAATCCACAGCGCTGCCGCGCAAAGCGTCGGGCTCTGGCCTGCCACGGCCAGAGTCATCATTACCAGAACAAGTAGACGCATTTGTTGCACGATTCGTTTTGACTATAGCACACATCGGACAGTTCCGGCCAGTGCATTGCGGCAATAGTCCGATAAGGCCGTATTTGCCACGATGTCGTTATCTTAACCCCCATGTCCCGCCTGTCCGCTGCACTGTTCCTGTTGCTTCTGGCAATCCTCGGCCGGTGGGCGATTCTGTCTGCCGCTACCGGCGAATCCACTGCCATTTTGATCGCAGTTCATCCGGGGTGGGATGGGACCCTGGCCTATGGCAAATACGTCCCCATGCGGGTGAGCGTCACCGCATTGCCCGGCACCCCGGCTGTCGCGGCTCGACTGAAGGTGCTGTTCCCCCGGCGTAAGGATTATCAGGTCGTCGACCAACCCATCACGGTTACAGGTGGCACCTCCGAATGGGTAATTTCAGTACCGCTGGATTTTGAAGCCTCCAAGACCCGGGTTGTCGTCGAGTCGGGTAGCAGAATTATGGCCGTGGCACCGGCGGCCCAGTCAATGTCATCGCTGGCTTATCTGGCTTCAAAGCAGGGACTGGTGATAGACGCAACGCAGGACCTTTCGCCGTCCCCATCGTCGACGGACGTCCGGACCTCACCCACAACCCGCGATGAAACGGATGCGACTCCGGTGACCATCAAGGTCTTACCCCGCCACCTGCCGACCGACATCAAGGGGTTTGATGCCGTGACACTGCTCTTGGCGGGTCCCGCCACGGCAACAGCTGCAAGCGCGGAAACCTGGTCAGCACTTTTGTCGCTGTCGGCCGAAGGGCGGCTGGTCTGGATTGGCGCGGATGCCACGAGTGCCCCGGCCGGCGCAATTGTCGTAACTCCAACCGACCGGTCGCGCCGATTGGCCGAGCTTGTCGCAGCGCGGACGGGCCGGCAATGACTGTGTTCCAGTCGCCACCCCATCTCCAAAGCGAGCTGCCGAAGCCCGCGGTCTACCGGCCTTGGCTCGGCGGCAAATATGACGTCAAGCCGGGGCTCGGCCCGATCACCCGCGAACTCGGCAATGGCAACGCCGACCGGCGACTAATTCAGCTTGACACACAGTTTCCAGCCTATCGCGCGGCCAAACTTCGAACGCTGGCCCCTTTGGAACGGCCGTTCTATGTGTGTATTGACCCGCAGTTCGCAGGGATCAATACCGAGGTCCAGCGGCGGCTGGCCGCTCAGGCGGCACATGAATATCCGTTGCGGTTTTCAATGGACGGCTCCACTTTGAAAACGGCCGAAGGGCAAGCCCACCGTTTAGACGGATCGCCCACCACATGGGACGCCTTGGTCGGCCACATGCAGGAGGATGTCGCCGTCGTGCAGTTACAGCCCGACGGCTTGGAGGCCACAACGTTCCTCCATCTTTGTTCCCCAAATCACTGGGACCCAGTGGAAAAAGTTGGCAGGCCTTTTACGGCCGTGCACGCCCCCGTCGCGGGCATTGAGTCAGTAAACAAGGCCGCTCCGCAAATCGTGAAGTTGATGGTGAACGCAACCGAACCATTGGTGCGGTTTGCATGGGGCCTGGCGACCGATGACACGCTGAACCATCACCCGAGCCAGCCGCCGGGCCGCGACTGGACGCTGCCGCCATTCGCGGCATTCGTGCGCTACGAGCGCCAAGTCATCTGGGGGCAGCCCGACCTCAACGCAAGTCTGTTTTTCATCCGCACCTACTTTGAGGATGTACTAACGCTGCCAGACCGCGAGCCGGAAGCGGCAGCGAAACTGGCAGCGGCAATCCGGACGATGACGCCGGAATCGCGGGTGTATAAAGGCGTGGCTGGTGTTGCCGACGAACTGGCTGACTGGTTTGACGGCCGCTAGGAAATACTAAGCGTCGGCGCAGCCCGTTTGCTGCTGACTGCGGTGATGAGTTTTTCAACCAACGCTTCCAATTGCGGTCGGCTGGCCGAATCAACCGCAAAGTTGCCGTGCGGCGTGCCCTTGTCGCTGTTGATGCGCAGTTCCGGATACATGGCGAGTGCACCAAGGAACGGCAGGCCCATGGCCGCAGCCGCTTTTTCCGTGCCGCCTTTGCCGAACAGGTCAATCTCCACGCCGCCCGGCCCGTTGAGGTAGCTCATATTTTCGACCAGCCCGAGAATGGGCGCGCCAAGTTGCTGGAACATCCGCACCGCACGCACGGCGTCATCCAGAGCCACCTGCTGCGGCGTTGCGACAACCACCGCGCCACTCAGCGGCAACAACTGGCAGAGGGTCAGCGGTACGTCACCCGTACCGGGGGGCAGATCAACGACCAGATAATCCAGCGCGGGCCAGATCGTGTTATCCAGAAGCAGTTGCTTGAAAGCGCCGTGTGCCATCGGGCCACGCCAGATCAAAGGCTTTTCCTGTTCCACCAGCGAGCCGATGGTGATCGCGTGAATGCCGTGAACGAAAAAGGGGACAATCTTGCCGCCGTCCACTGTCGGCTGCTGGCCCTTGACACCCAGCAGTGTGGGCATGCTTGGCCCATAAATATCGCCATCCATCAGGCCGACGCGTAGACCCTGTCGGGCAAGGCCCACAGCCAGATTCAACGCGATCGTGCTCTTGCCGACGCCGCCCTTGCCTGCGCCAACAGCCACCACATGCCGAACGTGCGGCAAGGCAGACGTCGCGGGCGGGCCGCCGGGTGCGCCCGCCGGCCGGCCGGGTGCAGCAACAGCCGCACCCAAAATCTCGACTTCCACAACGGCCGCACCCGCACGCCGGGCCGCTTCATCAATCTGCTGGCGAATGCTCTGCCGCAGCGGGCTGGCGAGGTTGTGCAACTGCACCGTGACTCGGGCCGTGTCGCCAGTCACTTCCGCCTTCTTGATCATGTCCAGCGAGACCACATCTTTATTAAGCTCGGGGTCGACGATGTTTCGCAAGGAATCCAGCAGCAGTTCACGGGTCAGGGGCATTCGATGGGTCTCCAACTTGAGCAAAGGGGGTTTAAGAGGGTGCGGGTCATTCTAGGATCGTTACCAGACGATACCATTACTTGCGTGGATACCCCCGACACGACTGTGGAACATCAGACCGCTGCAGCCAATACCGACGCCGCCGCTGCCTCGGACGACCCGCCCGGCGATGGCGGGGTCAATCTCAGTGCCGGACTGACCGACGACCATTGGATGACTCCGCCACCGGCGTCTCTGGTCGATGGAACGGAAGTCCAACTATACAAGGACGGCGAAGCTCTGGCTGCGGCCTATGCGGCGATCGAGCAGGCACAAAGCGAAATCCTGTTAGAGGTTTACATCTTCGCCAGCGATGAAACTGGACAAAAGTTTGTTGACCTGCTGGCGAAAAAAGCTGCCGAGGGCGTTAGGGTCTATTTGCTCTACGACAGCTTCGGATCTCTTGAAACTCCCGACAAATTCTTCCTCCCCATCCGAAGGGCTGGTGGCAGGGTCCGTATTTTTTCCCCGGTGATCCCATGGAAATCTCAGTATTCGTGGCGTCCATTCAACCGTGATCACCGCAAACTGCTGGTAATCGACGGCAAGTACGCATGGCTGGGCGGCCTGAATATTGCCGCCGAGTACGCGGGCGTCTGGATCGACCCGAATCAACCCCGCCCGCCCAGCGGCTGGTGGCGCGACACAGCCATCGGGATTCTCGGACCGTCGGTCCACATTTTCCGGCAAGCCTTCAACGCGGCATGGACCTACACCATACGGGGCGGCCGAATCCGACGGACGGAATACACAGCGTCTAACCGGCACGGCGATCTTGGCGTCCTGGCATCCGCCCCGACCATGAACTCTCCGCTCCGGCCCCGACTGCATCAACTTTTCGACTCCGCCGCACACTCAATCGACTTGACCATGGCCTACTTCGTTCCGGACGACCCTCTCGTGGAAGCCCTGTGTCGCGCGGCCCGGCGGAACGTAAAAGTCCGATTGATGCTGCCGGGCAAGTCCGATGTGGCCTTCGTCATCACCGCAGCCCGGAGTTTCTACGCCAATCTCATGGATGCCGGCGTCCGCATTTACGAGCGGCAGCAGGTGGTGCTCCACGCCAAAACGATGGTGGTCGACCAACGCCTGTCCTTAGTCGGTTCGACAAACCTCGACTATCGGAGCATCGAATACAATCTTGAGCTGTCAGCCCTGATTCGATCCCAGGCGTTCGGCCTGCAAATGGTCGGACTCTTCGACAACGACGTACTTTTCGCCAAGGAAATTGACCCCGAAACATGGCGCAACAGGCATTGGGTCGACCGCTTTGTCCAATGGTCCGTCAGTAGAATGCGCTACGCGATGTAACGTGGCCGGCCAGCACACGAGCAACGTTGCATCTGGCAATATTCTGCCTTTCACTTGTCCACGGGTGGTGTCCTGTTCCGTGCGACCCACAATCCTTTGCGGCCGGGCCGTGTGGCCATACATTATCGGACCGAATGCAATGCCCGTACTGCCAAGCCGATAAAGACTCGCTAAAGGTCATCGACTCCCGCACATGCGAGGGTGGCCGGGCGATTCGTCGCAGACGCGAATGTCTGAAGTGCGAGCGCCGGTTCACGACCTATGAACGCGTCGAAGAGACGACCAAGCTGATGGTCATCAAAAAGGACGGCCGGCGGGTGCCATGGGATCGGCAAAAAATCCTCACCGGCTTGGAACGCGCATGCTTCAAACGTCCCGTTCCCGAAGAGACTTTGATGCGGCTGACCGACGACGTGGAAGAGCGGATCTTTCAAGTGTTCGATCGGGAAGTACCCACCAATGAAGTGGGCCAGCTTGTCGCCGATCGCCTTCGGGCCATCGATTCAGTCGCGTATGTGCGATTTGCCAGCGTCTACAAACAGTTCAAGACGCTCGACGAGCTTGTCGAAGAGGCCAAAGCCGTGCTGGACGCCAAAAGATTTGAGGATCCGGGACAGGGCCGCCTATTTCTGGAAGAGCAGGCTCGTGCCGCTGCGAATCAGAACGGCTCGGCCGCCACCAGCCCATCAGAGCGACGAGCGCCGCGATCGGCACCCCGCCCTGCCCGACTGACACCGCGCACCGAGCTGACACCCGGGGAATCCCACCGATGAGTATTTTTCGTTTCACGAATCAAGGGCCTCAACATCTGGCTCTCCAGCGAGCGGCAGCCGCCGTCTGCCTCTGCCTCGTGACCCTGCTTGGCGGATGTGAGCCCACTGAAAAGCCCCCAGCGGTGGCCGCAGCCCGATATGAAACCCTCCCTCCCAAGGAGGTTCCGCAAGTCTTGAAGGGGACAATTCTGGCCATCGTGGATGCCCAAGGCACAGACGGCAGCCCCATCAGCGCCTATGGCCTTGTGGTGAACCTCCCGGGCACCGGCGACACAACCGCCCCTCAACCTGTCCGAGAGTACCTGCTGAAAGACATGGCCCGCCACGGTTTCGGCAGGTCGGGAGCCGCCTCATCAGGCTATGACAACGCCGCAGCCATGCTGTCACCGGATGAGGTGATCAACAACAACCCGGGCAAAAAAGTCGCCATCGTCCGGGTCGACGCGATCGTCCCGCCGGGCATTCGCCGGCATCAGCGTTATGACGTGGTCGTTTCCGCACTGCCGGACAGCACCGTTTTGAATCTATCGGGTGGCCGCCTTTACCCCACAGGGCTGAAAATCGAAGGGGCCGATCCCCGGGCCCCCCAAGCCCACATCCAAGAGCTTGGCGTCGCACAGGGATTTATATTTTCCAATCCGTCGGTTGCACTGAACCCGCGAACGGTTGTGGATGATCCGCAGCTCTCCCGGCTCAGTCGACGACAGGGCCTGATTCTGGATGGCGGCGTCTCCACCGTTGATCGACCGATCATCCTCCGCTTGCGGTCGCCGCAACGAAGTGTGTCACGGTCAATTCAGGTCAGGTTGAACGAGCGTTTCCAAACCGAGCCCAGCGCCGTGGCTGCGGCGAAGGACGAGGGCCTGATTGAATTGACAGTCCCCGAAAGTTTCAACGGCGATTGGGAACACTTTCTGGGTGTCTGCATGAATACCTACATGAGCCGCTCGCCCGATCTGGTCGCGAGCAAATCCAAGCAGCTCGCCGAGGAGGCTCTCAAGCCGGACGCTCCGCTGCTGAATATCAGCTACGCTTGGGAATCCATGGGCACCGCCGCCCTGCCAGCTCTGACGCCCCTGCTTTCACCGAAATACCCACAGGACATCTGCTTCGCCGCCGCCCGGGCCGGCGCCTTTATCGGCGATTCCGGTGCCATCGAAGCACTCATTCAAATGGCTCAGGCGCCAAATCACCAGTTTCAGGTGGATGCCATCCGCACGCTCGGCCAACTCTCCATCAACAGCGGCATGGCTTCCAACGCCCTGACGAAAGTCGCCTACGGCGCCGAGCCCGGCTCGTATCAACCCGTGGCCACAGCCTCTCAAGATGCGGCAGGTCGCGTGGGAAACACCGTCGCCCGAGTGGAAGCGTATCGGGTACTGGCCGACCGTGGCTCCAGAGCCGTCATCAGCCGCACAGTCGGCGATCGCTTCTTTTTGGATGCCGTTCCGGCCGGTCGGCCGCTGATTTACGCCACGCGAAGCGGGCGACCACGGCTGGCGATCTTTGGCGATGTCGGCATCTCCACCCCCCTCACCTTCACCGGTCTGGATCAGGAACTTTCCTTGTCGTGTCAGGCCGCAGGGCTGCCGATTGACCTTTACTACCGCGGCCGCAACGCCCGCAGCGTCGTAAGTATTCAGGTCCGCCCACGTGCCGCAGAACTGGCCCTGATCCTTGGCGGGGTACTCGGCGACGACACCAGCGGAATGGCCCTCACCTACAGCGAAATCGTCGCGATCATGCAATCGCTCAGTGACAAGGGCCTGCTCATTGGGCCCGACGGGCAGAAAGTGCCCTTCGTTCTGCAAGACGTACGCACCGTCCGCGACGAGGTCGAGAATGCCCCACCGCTGCCGGGTCAGGGCCGCCCGACCGGCGACACCATCCCCCAGCTGGGCAGCCACCTTCCGACGACCCTGCCGACCGCGCCTTCACCGGAAACGCCACCCAAGCCCGATGGTCGGCCATCAGGGAGACCTTGATGCTCAATCGCCACCAAGGGCATCCGGAAGCAGTTTTGTTTCTTCTCTAGCAGTACATTTTCTTTTCCAGTGCGAGGGGTTGAACCGCTCGCCGCTCACGGACACTCAGCAAGATGCCGCGTGAGACAGACAGTCACGGAGGACACGCATGCGACTCACCAAACTCATTGTTCAGGGCTTCAAATCCTTCGCAGACCGCACGGAGTTTTCGTTCAATTCTCCCATCACTGCCATCGTAGGCCCCAATGGTTGCGGCAAGAGCAACGTGGTCGATGCCTTCAAGTGGGTACTCGGTGAGCAATCAGCCAAGAGCCTTCGCGGCGACGCGATGGCAGACGTCATCTTCAATGGCTCCGGCACTCGTAAACCCGGCACGATGGCGGAAGTGACCCTCGTCTTCACAAACCCCCTTCGGGATGACGGCACGCGGGCACTGGCCCTGGAAACCGATGAGGTCGCCGTCGGCCGGCGGCTCTTCCGCGATGGTCAGAGCCAGTACACCCTTAACAGCAACGTCAGCCGCCTGAAAGACGTTCGCGAACTCTTCATGGATACGGGCGTCGGCGTTGACGCCTATAGCGTCATCGAACAGGGCAAGGTCGCGGCCATGCTCGAGGCCAACCCGGCCGAACGCCGCCAGATTTTCGAAGAGGCCGCCGGGATCAGCAAGTTCAAACAGCGCCGTAAGGAAGCCCAACGCAAGCTCGACGCAGTCGACCAGAATCTCCTGCGCGTGGGCGACACACTGGCTGAAGTGGAACGCAGATTGCGAGGCGTGAAGATCCAGGCTGGCAAAGCACGCACATACAACGAGTACCAGACGCGGCTGCAAGAACTTCGGCTCTCATACGCACTGGCAGAGGTCCACAAACTGCGTCAGGAAAAGCTGACCGCTGACCGCTCGCTCGATGACGCCAGATTCACTCTGGACGAGGCGACCGCCGCCATGCAAACCGCAGTCGCCAGCGCCACGGAAACCGAAGAGCGCGTCGCCGCCTGTCGCAGCCAACTGGAAGACGCAAAAATGTCGCGTCAGCAGGCCATCGCCCAGCGCGATCAGGCAGCCCAGAAAGCCGTCTACGCCCAGCGACAAAGTGAACAACTCGCCGCACAACTCGAAGACAGCAAACACGAAACAGCCCGCGACGACGCCCGGCTGGCTGCGGTGAAGGAGCAACTCGCGGCCGAAGAAACACGCCTGGCCGAAGTCTCGGCCGAAGTAGCCAACCGTCAGACCCACATTGACGTGCTCGCCAAAGCCTTTGCCGCCGAGCAGATGCGGGCCAACGAACTCCAACGTGCGATCGACCAGCACCGGTCGGCCGCACTGGAACAGATGCGGCGGGTCGGCCAGTGTACCAATCGCCTCAGCGGCATCGAAATCGAACTGCGAAATAACGCCCAACAGGCGGCCCGCCAGGCCTCCCGGCGCGAAGAGATTGAAAAGGAATCAACCGAAGTTCAGTCCGGCATCACCGCTGCAGAAAGCCGCGTCGTAGAGGCCGACAAGATCATCCAGAATATCGATGCCGAGCTGGCACAGACCCGCACCGAAGCTGAAAGCCTGACTCAGCACCAGAAGTCGCTCGCCGAAAGCGTCACAAGCGCCAAGGTCCACCGCAGCGGGCTCGAAAGCCGCCGCCGTACCCTGGCCGATCTGGAAAGCCGCCGCGAAGGCGTGGGCGATGCGGTGCGCAAACTGCTCGATGCCAAACAACGCAACACAGCCGACACTTCCGCCCTCAACGGCATTCGCGGCCTCGTCGCCGACCTGCTTCGTGTCGACCTGGAACACGCAGTCGTGGTCGAAGCCGCGCTGGAAGGCCGCGACCAGTGGCTCGTTTGTGATGCCAGCACACTGGCCGCCGTGCCATCCATGGGCCTGACAGGACGAGTCTCCTTCGTCGCCCAGACATCCATGGCACCGACTGGCGTCGCCACCGCACGCGCCTACGACTGGAACCAGCATTCAACCCGTGTACGCCTGCTCGCCGACCTCATCCGGCACGAACCGGCCGACGCATGGCTCATCGACGCGATCGCCGGCGACGCCGCTGCCGTGGATACCCTCGAAGAAGCTGTCACGCTGGCCCAACAACTTCCCCCCGGGTTCAGACTGATCACCAAATCCGGCGAAGTCGTAGCCAGCGCTTCCGGGGCGGTACGTGCAACCGTCGGCGGCAAATCCGCCGGAACCGGGACACTCTCCCGCCGCAGCGAACTTGAAAGTCTGGCACAGCAGATCACCGCAGCAACTGCCCAGATCGATCAGCTCGTCGCCTCCATGTCCGAGGCCGACGTCACAGCCCGCGAACTCGAGCAGTCGCTCAGCCGGCATCGGCAGGCATTGGGCGCTTCCAAAGACGAACGCGTGCAGGCCAGCAGCACCCGCGCCCAGCTCGCTGATCGACTGTCGCGCCTCAGCCGCGAGACCCCCTCCATTGAGCGCGAACTCGCGCAGCTCGCACAGTTCGCTGGCAGCATCGCCGCCGAGAAAGAAAAGGTCGCCGCCCAGCAGGCCGAGGCCGAGATAAAGCAGGCAGAACTTCAGAAGGCCGCCGACGACGCCCGCACCGGCCTCGACGCCCTTCAGTGTACGCTCAAAGCCAGCAGCGAAGCACTGGCCGCAGCCCGTGTCGAGGTCGCCCGCTACCAACAGCAGGAGATCGCAGCCCGCCAGACCTACCAGCGGCTCGCCTCCACCGTCACCGAGGTCATCCAGCAGTTGGAACGGCAGCACCGCCAGCAGGAAGCCGCCCGACAGCGCATCGGCGAACTGGCCATCGAACAATCCTCCGCACGCGAACGCGAAGAACGGGCCGCAACCGACTGTGAACAATTACAGGAAGTCATCACCGAGGCCGCTCAGGCCCTCAGTGCGGCAGAAACAGAAATGTCCGGCTTCCGTCAGCAGATCGACCAGAGCCGCAAGCAATACGAAGCAGCCGGTAGTGTTCTGCACAAGGCCGAACTGGCCGTCAACGAACTGCACCTGAGGTTTGAAGGGGTCATCGCCCGCGGGCAGGAAGAGTTGCAGATCAACATCGCCGAGGAACTTGACACCCGCGACGCAGCAGCCCGCGCCGTCGGCAGCGGCGGCGAACCGGGCGCAGCATGGGTGCCGCCGGAAGCCGACTACGCCGCCATGGCTCAGGAAATCAGGGAGCTGCGCGAAAAACTCAGCCGTCTGGGCGGTGTCAATCTGGAAGCCATCGCCGAGCAGAGTGAACTCGAGCAAAAGAACGCCTTCATCAGCCAGCAAGTCGCCGATCTGGCCGAAAGCAAACGCCAACTGGTCCAGATGATCGATGAGCTTGGCGCCCAGTGCAGCCAGCGTTTCGAAGAGACCTTCAATCGCGTGCGCGAACACTTCGCGGGCATGTTCCGCAAGCTCTTCGGCGGCGGCAAGGCCGAACTTTTCCTCGAGACCGAAATCACCGAACCCGTCACCGTCGGTGCCGGCACCGACCCCAACACCCCGCTAATCAACGGCGAAATCAACGCGGCCGGGCAACTCGTCACGACCAAGAAGATCGACGCCTTGGAGGCCGGCATCGAAATCATGGCACGCCCTCCCGGCAAGCAGCCCGTCAGCATCAGCCAGCTTTCCGGCGGCGAAAAGACCATGACCTGCGTGGCGCTCCTGCTCAGCATCTTCAAGAGCAAGCCGTCTCCGTTCTGCATCCTCGACGAAGTGGATGCCGCCCTGGATGAAGCCAACAACCAGCGATTCAACCTCATCGTTCAGGAGTTTCTGGCCGAAAGTCAGTTCATCATCATCACCCACAGCAAGCGCACCATGCAGGTGGCGGATGTGCTCTACGGCGTCACCATGCAGGAGCAGGGCGTCAGCAAGCGCGTGGCTGTCAAGTTCGATCAGGTCGAAGACGGTGGCCGGCTGGTCGGTGCAGTGGCCTAGCCACACTCAGCTACCTCCAGCTGAGGATGATCTTCCCACTGCTTCCGCTGCGCATCGTCTCAAAGCCTTCCTTGAACTTCTCCGCCGGCATGCGGTGCGTGATCACCGGCGAAATATCCAGCCCGCTCTGAATCATCACCGTCATCTTGTACCACGTCTCGTACATCTCCCGTCCGTAGATACCCTTGATGGTCAGCATGTTGAAAACGACCGTCGTCCAGTCGATCGCCATCTCGCTTTCGGGGATGCCCAGCATGGCAATCTTGCCGCCGTGGGCCATGTTGGCGATCAAGTCACGGAATGCGTGCGGATTGCCGCTCATCTCAAGGCCCACGTCGAAGCCCTCTTTCATGTCCAGCTCTTTCTGGACATCAGCCAGTTTCCGCCCCGTCACGTTGACCGCACTGGTCACACCCATCTTCTTCGCCAGGGCCAACCGGTAAGGGTTGACATCCGTAATCACCACATGCCTCGCCCCGGCGTGCTTGGCCACAGCCGCCGCCATGATGCCAATCGGTCCCGCCCCGGTCACCAGCACGTCCTCACCCAGCAGGTCAAAACTAAGGGCCGTGTGCACAGCATTGCCCAGCGGGTCGAAAATGCTCGCCACGTCCGGATCGATCTTGGGGTCATGGTGCCAAACATTGGTCATCGGCAGGCTGATGTATTCAGCAAAGGCCCCCGGCCGGTTCACACCCACGCCCTGCGTGTAAGCACACAAATGCCGTCGTCCCGCCAGACAGTTGCGACAGCGCCCGCAGACGACGTGCCCTTCGCCACTGACCAGTTCCCCCTCGTGGAAATCCTTCACGTTCGACCCCACCGCCACAATGGTGCCAACAAACTCGTGCCCCACCACCATCGGCACAGGAATCGTCTTCTGTGCCCACGCATCCCAGTTGTAAATGTGCACGTCCGTCCCGCAGATGCCGGTGCGGTCTATCCGTATGAGCACATCATTGATGCCGATCTCCGGGACCGGCACGTTCTCCATCCACAGCCCCGCCTCGCGCGATTTTTTAACCAACGCCTTCATGGTTGCCATGCCCGAATCTTAGGGCGCGACAACGGCCGCCGCCAACGCCACCAACCGCCGCCGGAGCACGCCACCCGACACCACCCAACCATCGCTACTTCCTGCCCAACCACGCCAGCAGCGGCGGAATCACCGGAACCTCATACGGCAGGAACTTCTCGGTAACGCCCCGTTCTTCGCTGTAATAAATCGCCCGGAACGGACCCAGCCGATTCGCGGCTGGCGAATCAATAAGATGCGAAGAATCCGTCGCCGACATCTGCAGCAGCACCCGATGATCCAACTCACGAAGCAGACTGCGATCGAACGTCCGCTCCAGTGAAGCCACCGAGTCTATCCCCGCTATCACGTGCATACCCGCCACGGGTCCGTCCTTCAGCAGCGTCACCAGAGCCTTGTCCGGCTTCATGGCTTCAGCCTCATCACCACCCCCAAAGCCGAATGAATCTTCCGACTTCCTCAGCGACCTGAACCGGTGCAGCGAAGCGATAATCAGCAGCTTCTCCGCAGGCCGCGCCGCCTCTTCCACACTCTTGCCGGCCAGCTCCTTCACCAACTCAACCACTGCCCCATCGGCATCCCGGGCCTTGAGGACCGTATGCTTCGCGCCAATGGCCGCCAGCGCTGACCCCAGCAACCCAAATCCCGCCGCATCCTCCGGCGTGCCATCCAGCACGATGATCTCCGCACCCGGCTTCTGCAGCGCGGCCGATACCGCCATCGACGTCAGCAGCCCCAGCACCACCCCTTCATTCTGCCCCACGACCAGCGCGTTCCCACCCGCCTGCGCGCGTAGCGGCACACTCGTCGGCGGCCCGATTCGCACAGCCTGCCCCAACGCCAGCGAAATCACCGCCGCGGCCTCCGCCACCTTCCCCCCAGTCTTGTCTGCCAGCCACCCGCCGATCGACGGCGACGATGTCATCAAAGGCAACTCGCCGCCTTCAAAAACAATCGGCTTCCGCATCGCTTCGGTATTAAGCCGTTCCAGCGATTCCAGCGCAGCCTCTCTGTCTGAATCCCGAAGCATCGCCACTTGAAACGGACTGTTCCCCTCGACCAACCCGCCCGCGTCATTGTAAATGGCCTCGCCCGGCCGCCCCAGAAGCCGTGCCGCCAGATTGTTTTCACCCAAGATCAACTGCGAATCGGTCTCGTTGCTCTGCAGCGCTATCCTTACACCAATCTGCCCCAGCGTCGCCCGCGGCAATCCGCCCGCACTCGCCACCGTCTGCGTACCCAGAATCACGTGCACACCGAACGCTCGACCCTGTCGAATCAAACGGTCCAGCAACAACGCCGCCTCCTGAGACAGCCGATCGTCCTCGGAAAAAAGCTCCTGATATTCGTCCACCACCAGCAACGTCCGCGGCATCGGCTTTCCCGGCGCAGCGAGCCGGTATCCCGCCACATCCTGCACGCCCACCCCACGGAACAGATCACCCCGCCGCACCAGTTCCTCATCCAGCCGCTGCAACACCGACAGCCCAAACTCCCGGTCCGACTCCATCGCAATCGCCCGTGCGTGCGCCAGACGGTGCGTCGCATACGGCTTAAACTCCACGCCCTTCTTAAAATCGATCAGGTAAAACTCCAGCTCTTGCGGCGAGTACTTCATCGCCCCCGATGTGATGACCGTGTGCAGCAACGTACTTTTGCCCGATCCGGTTTTGCCGGCCACCAGAACATGCTGGGCCACACCGCTGCCAAGCTTCAACTGTTGTAGCCGCGTCACCCCACACCTACCCACGGCAATCTCCACGTTGTTCGCCGTCGAACCGGCCCACACCTCGCTGGGCGCGATGGCCGAAAACGGAATCTCAATCCGGCTGGCCTCTTTCGCCGCCTTACCGATCTTCTGCAACTCCGCCGTCAACGTCTCAGCCGGCGGCGGCGCGTCAATCGCCAGCTTCAGTTCCGCCAACTCCGCATCCGGCCAGAGCAGTTCCCGCTTGCCGCCAGTGCCGTTTTGTCCTTCGATCAGACGAAACACATTCGAATGCCGGTACAGGTCCTGCCGCACGTCCGCAGCCAGCGGCTTCCGCACATCGCGCATCAGCAGCACATACACCCCGCACCGCGCCCCGCTGGCCGCAATACTCGCCACCTTCTTCAAAGACTCCGGCGAAAACCCCACCGGAAAATCATTCACCACCAGCACACGGTACGGCTCCGCCAGCGCCCCGGCCTCCAGGTTGTAATGCGCGATATCCGCAAACACGTTCCGCAGATACTTCTGAATGACCGTCTCCATGTGCTCGGTCAACTCACCCAGCTTCCGGTCAATCTGCTCCGGGTCGGTCCACACACGCATGCCCACCAGGTCCGCATCAAAATCCGCCAGATGCATCAACGGCGCAAACGTCTGACCCAGCCCCACCGGGTCCACCAGCGTGAACCGCACCTTTCCCGGCGGCAAGGTTCGCAGCCACCCCAAAACCACACTCGTCACAACATCCGCCGCCGCCACCCGATCACTCTGCTGCCCCTCCACAATCACCGACCCCTGCCCGCGACCCAAATCCAGCCGCACGGGCACCACGAGCCCCTGAATCTGCTGAATCGCCCCCCGTACCACCGGCGGCAACTGCTCCGCCGCCACCACTTCCGCCTTCAACGCCGGCCCCACCGCCACCGCCCCAATCTCCACCACCGGCGCCGGCGATGCGGGGTCTACACTCGTCATCGATCCCAACTGATCTGCCAGCCCCTCCAGTTGCGTCCGCGCCCTCGTCGTCAACTCCGCGATCTTCTCATCCCCCAGATTGCGCCCCGCCGCCAACCGCTGATCAGAATCCGCCCGCAGCCGACTCGACTGCTGCTCGATCCGCTGCTGCAGCTGCGCGCCGGCATCCACCGTCTCCGCCTCATGCCTCGCTGTTTCCTGCTGGAATACAGACTCAATCTCCGCCAGACGACCATTCAGTTCCTGCTGCGCTGCCGACATCCGCCGCCCCAGCGTCGACTTCGCCCCGTCCGTCAGCGGCTGGGTCTCCGCCACCGCCTTATTCACCGATTCATCGCGCTGCCCCTGCGCATCCCGCAACGTCGCCTGCAGCGCCGCGATCTCCACCTCCCGCTGACGCGTAATCGCCTTCATCGCCACCCTGCTCGAATCCGTCAGCTGCTTGAACGAAGCCTCCACACGACGCAACGCCACCACCCGCGCCGCAATCGCCAGCCCCGCCGCAACCACCAACCCCACCCCGCAACCAATCCCGATCGCCAATCCACTCGGCGTCGTCGACATCGTCACAGCCTGACCCAACGCACCCCCCACAATCACCAGCCCCAGCGCCAACCCCCACGGCCGCAGCCCCACCATCAAATTCGGAATCCCCAGCCCCCGCAGCTCCACCAGCGCCGCCTCCGTCCGCTGTATCGCCACCGTCAGTTCCGGCACATCCTCCCCCCCCCCACCCCCACCCCCACCCATCAGGGCGGCCCCGCCCCCCGTCTTCGCCCCGCCCTCCCCCGCCCCTCCCCGCGCCAGCAGGCTCGTCATCCCATACAGCGACAACTGCCCTGCCGCCTGCGCTTCCAGTGACTGCAGCCCCGCCCGATTCTCCTCCTCCGACTTCATCGCCTTCTTCTGCAACTGCTTGATGTGCCCGATCATGCTGTCCAGCACGCTGTCAGCCAGCCAAGTCGCCTCCTGCAATTTCTGATGCACCTGCTGCTGAGCGCTCGCCGCCGCATGTGCCGCCTCACGACTCTGCCGCGTGTACTGCTCCCGGGCCTCCGCCTCCCGGGCCTCCCGATTCGTCACCACCTTCACCGTCGCCGCCGTCAGCCGCTCGTGAAGCTCCCCGCGGGCCTTCCTCACCTGCGTCTCCAGTGCCGACTCCGCCGACGCATTCTCCGCCATCGCCCTGGCCTCAAACGCCCCCGCCGTCGCCAGTTGCGACTGGCACTCCTTCACCAGATCCCGCGCCCCCGCCAGCAACTGCTTGACCACCGCCGGCACACTCCCCCCGCTCCCCCCGCTCCCCCCGCTCCCCCCTCCTACCCCACCGGTCAATTGCGGCGGCGTCAGACCCTGAGACGTTGGCTTGGCGGACGATTGAGATGCGGTCATAGCGGTTGAGCCCAAAGTATACGCCCCGCCGCCAACTAATCCCGCAAATCCGACCGTATCTTATTCATCGTCGTCTGCAACGCCGACATCGCACTGATCGCCTGCTTCCCATCCCCCGCCAGCGGCTGAATATATTTGCTCTCAAACCGCTCAGCCACCCCATCCTTCCAATCCCGCTGCGCATCCAGCCACGCCATCTCAACCTCTTTAAGCGTCCGCGCAATCGCCCCAGCCGAATCCTGTAATCCCATCTCTCTAACCCTGCCCTTCTGGCACAACCGGAGCCTCCGTCGGGCCCCCTTCCCTAACCGCCGGACCCGCCGAATACCCCTCCACCAACCTCAACACCAGCCCCAATTCCGCCACCGCAGCCCGCAAATCCTCCTGCGCAATGCTGCTCAACCGCTGCACAATCCCGCGATAATTATCGATCTCACGCTGCAACAACCCCGCCCACCTCTTCGTCGCCGCCATCCGCAACTGCGCCTCTTCAAATCCCGCCCGCGCCTTCTTAAAGGCATGCTCCTCATCCACCGCACTCTGCGGCCGACCATCCACCCCCTTGTACAGCCGCTTCTGATTCACCTTGTCCCGCGCCTGCTGCACCTCCTCCTGACGCCGACGCAGCTCCCTCTCCCAGTGCGACATCCGATCCGACCTCACCCAATGAAACATCCGTTGCGCCTCACTCTCCGCCTCCGACAACGCCGACGTAATCTGCTGCCGCGCCTTAATCAGCGTCAACCGCAGCCGGATCAAAGACTCTTCATCGTGCAGTTCAGCTTGCATGGGGATGGGTAGTTGGTAGTTGAAAGTTCGTAGTTGGAAGTGGGCAAGTCGGTGTTTTCAGTCTTCGCTTCCAACCTCCAACCTTCAACTTCTAACCACGCTCCCTACCTCTGCTTCAAATACTCCTCAATCAACGTCGCCTTCTTCGTCAACGCCGACACATGTTCCTGCGAGTGCCCCAAAAACTGCTGCACCCCCCGCATCGTCTGCTCAAAACTCTCCGCAAACTTCCGCTGCTCCTGATCCCGCCACGTCTGTTCCAGCTGCCGCATCTTCGCATGCAGCCCACTCGTCAACTGATGCATCTCATGATTAAACCGCCCCAACTCCTGCGCAAACCGCCTCAACTCCACCGGGTCCACAAACGCTTTGCTCATACCGAAATCCTATCACCCCCAAACCGCAAAGCACGCAGAAAAAAGCCCATTCACAGAAACCTCAGATGAACTCAGATAAACTCCGATGAGCAGCAGTCCACTCTCCGCTCTTATCTGTGTTCATCTGAGTTCATCCGAGGTTAAACCCTTTTCTCCCGCTTGCCCCCAATCCCTCCATCGGGCAGGATTCCGCAACCCGATCTACGCATCCCCATTTCTTACAGGAGCACCCCCCATGGCCTCGATCTCTCAATCCCCCGCATGGAAAGCCCTCGTCGCACACCAGCCCGAAGCCGCAGCCCTCAACATGCGCTCCGAATTCGCCCACGATCCCGGCCGGTTCCCCCGCTTCTCCGCCTCCTTCGACGACATCCTCCTCGACTACTCCAAAAACCTCATCACCGATAAAACCTTCTCCCTCCTCACCGATCTCGCCAAACAAGTCGATGTCGCAGCCATGGCCCGCCGCATGTTCTCCGGCGAGAAAATCAACGTCACCGAAGACCGCGCCGTCCTCCACATCGCCCTCCGCAACCGCTCCAACAAACCCATCATGGTCGACGGCAAAGACGTCATGCCCGAGGTCAACGCCGTCCTCGACCACATGAAAGAGTTCTGCTCGGCCGTCCGCGACGGCTCGCACGTCGGCTACACCGGCAAGCAAATCACCGACATCGTCAACATCGGCATCGGCGGCTCCGACCTCGGCCCGGTCATGGCCACCGAAGCGTTAAAGCCTTACTCCCGCCCCGACCTCCGCGTTCACTTCGTCTCCAACATCGACGGCACCCACATCGTCGAGACCCTCAAGAAAGTGAACCCCGAAACCGTCCTCTTTCTGGTCGCCTCCAAAACCTTCACCACCCAGGAGACCATCACCAACGCCACCACCGCCAAAGAGTGGTTCCTCAAATCCGCCGGCGATGTGAAGCACGTCGCCAAGCACTTCGTCGCCCTCTCCACCAACACCGCCGAGGTCACCAAGTTCGGCATCGATGCCAAAAATATGTTCGGCTTCTGGGATTGGGTCGGCGGCCGCTATTCGCTGTGGAGTGCCATCGGTCTCCCGATCGCCTTGTTCATTGGCTTCGACAACTTCGTCGAACTCCTCACCGGCGCCTACGAGATGGATCAGCACTTCATCAACATGCCTTACGAGAAGAATCTCCCCGTCATCCTCGCCCTCATCGGCGTCTGGTACAACAACTTCTTCCAGCCGGGCGCTCAGACCCTCGCCATCCTCCCCTACGACCAATACATGCACCGCTTCGCCGCCTACTTCCAGCAGGGCGACATGGAATCCAACGGCAAGCGCGTCCAGCGCGACGGCCAGCCCATCGACCCCCCGTACTCCACCGGCCCCATCGTCTGGGGCGAACCCGGCACCAACGGCCAGCACGCCTTCTATCAGTTGATCCACCAAGGCATCAAAATGGTCCCGTGTGATTTCATGGCCCCCGCCATCAGCCAAAACCCCATCGGCGAACACCACGCCATCCTCCTCAGCAACTACTTCGCCCAAACCGAAGCCCTGATGCGCGGCAAAACCCTCGAAGAGGTCAATAAGGAAACACCGGGGATCAAACCCGAGTTAGCCGTCCAGAAAGTCTTCCCCGGCAACCGCCCGACCAACTCGATCCTCTTCAAGAAGCTCACCCCCCGCACCCTCGGCCGCCTGATCGCGATGTACGAGCACAAGATCTTCACCCAGGGCGTCATCTGGAACATCAACTCCTTCGACCAGTGGGGCGTGGAACTCGGCAAACAACTGGCCAAGGCCATCCTGCCCGAGCTGGCAGGCGTCACCCCCGTCACCTCCCACGACTCGAGCACGAACGGGCTGATAAACTACTACAAGTCGTCCCGGTGATCTTTTTTCACCACAGAGACACGGAGACGCAGAGGGATTGAAACCACAGCGGGCGGAGTCCACGCCTTTGGAAACATTTTTCGCCAAGCGGCCTGTCCGCGGATACACCAAACGAATGGGGAGTGCTCAATGAGCGTGAAGAACCAAGCGGAGTTGATTACCACCGGTCAGAAGGTGATTGAGGCGCTCATGAGGGTGTGCCCCACCGGGCCATTCGTGCTAAAAAAACCGAGCAAGGCCTACTCGACCGATACCGACGGCTGGTCGGTTCAAATCGGTACAGTCCGTGGACGCAATGCCAGACTTGAAATTTGGCTTGACCGATACTCCGGTCACGCAAAACGCAAGTTTTACGCTTGTTTCGCCGCGGCAAAGCCCGAAGAAATCGATCGGATCTTGCTCCAAATACCGCGAGAACTTACGCCCATCCGCGACGTTTCCCCCGAGGATACAACTATGAACGACAGGCTCCTCAAGCTGAAGAAGCGTCTTACCCGTGAGGAGTTTGATCTGCCCATCGTAGAGCGGTACCCCGCAGACAAGACGTTCTTCCTCGGGATGTACAGCCCTACACGGGGCCCGACACGCTCAGCGCGAGACGATTTTGTACGCCACGCCGTGGCATTCTACGAATCCATTGCGGAGGTGATCGCCCCTGCCGCGAGTAGGAAGACGGTTGAACGGGAAGTTTATCCGCAGGCTGAAAACCGCCAGAGCGTTAAGTTGCACCTACGTCGTGAACGGTCCTCATTGTTGGCTAAGCGGCGGAAGATAGTTGACGACTACCGTTGCAAAGTCTGCAAGCTAAAGTTTTCGGAGCGATACGGTGCGATTGGAGACGAATTTGCGGAGGCCCATCATTTGGACGCATTAAGTAAGGTCAATGGCCAAGTCATGACTAATCTCGACGATTTGGTGACGGTGTGTTCGAACTGTCATCGGATGCTACACCAGATGCCGGGCGGCCGTAGCGACGTTGAAAAACTCCAGAGAACCGTAGAACAGCTAGCCAGGAAGAATGGGCACCTGACGCGGTAGCCGGGTAGGGTGGGCACCTCAATGTTGTGCACTGTAGGGTGGTGCGTACTCGCCCACCATTTCCACCAACCTTCCACATCCTAAACCGTAGGCGTATTTCGGACGCCCACTCCACCCCCGACGGACACCTCCCATACGGTGGGCGATTACGCACCACCCTACGCCAATTCATCACTCGCCCGCCGAGCCCGCGATGTCATCGCTGGCGGGGAATGGTCTTTGTGGCCGGTCGCATTGGCAATGCCAATCCGCTTCATATCGTTCCTCTTTGACAAACCGGTGAAACGTTGACGGCGCCCACTCACGCGGACACCGGGCATATTGATGCTTGACTGGATTGTAATGGATGTAATCGCGGTGCCGCCGAAGGTCCTCGTCATCCCGAATCGTGTGTTCCCAAAACCGTTTCAACCACACCCCGCGTGAACGCTGCCGGACCCGCGACACCGAACGCGCCTGCTCTTCCCCTCCCGCCGCCAGCCATGCACGGGTGAAATGAGATTTCAGATTCGTGACCCGGACGGAAAAATCCGTCTCCCCATCCGGCAACTTCATGAGCATGTGCAGGTGATCCCGCAGAACGACCATCGCGTCCACCTCGAATGGGTGATGCACGCGACACCGCTCAAACGCCGCCCGCAACATCACCAGGGCATCTTCAGATCCCAGAATCGGTGCCCGCTGCTCCGTGACAATCGTCAGAAAAAAAGTCCCACCCGGCCGGAACGCCCGGGAATACATCGGCATGATAATGATCCTACCGACCAACAATATGCTATGACAATCGTAGCCGGATAGGGTGCGCACCTGAATATTGCGCACTACCGTAGGGTGGTGCGTACTCGCCCACCATCTCTACCAACCCTCCACAACGCAACCGGTGGTCATATTTCCCCTCGTATCTGCCCCATTGTTGGCACATCCAAACCGTGGGCGACTACTCCCACCCAACGAATCGCAACGCAAAAATAAAGAAGGCGGGACGGTTCATTCAAGAAACCGCCCTGCCCTCTTTGACTTCCACACCCACGGCCCACACTTCGGAAAACGAACGGCGAGTACTCCCACCCTACGGCACTGCCGGGAAAATGGACTCGCGGGGCGGTCCGGCAGCATGGCTCCGGCTTTAGCCGAAAACCATTCGTGACATCGCGCACAGACAATCCGATCCAGCCACACCGCTGGATTGTCGGGCGTCGCGATTACCTCGCCGCAATTTGTACATATTTCGCCATTGACCACATGCCTGCCGAGCTAATGTGCGTTTTACAATTGAAGGCATCGTATCAAAGGCACTTCCAAATGAAACGGCGAAATCCCAGACGCGTGTAAATGTGACGATTGAATGGGCCCGCAGCGACATCGGTTGTAACTTTGCCGGTGCGGCAGAGTTCGCAGTTCGCGATAGTTCCGCCGTGTCACCATCTCTCTTTTCTGGAGTTACATATGAAAAGTGCATCATTCGTATTTGCCTTAGTCGCCCTGCTACTTCTCGCCACCGGCACCGAGGCCTCCGTGATTGGCGGGCCATTTATGAATCCCGCTAACGGTCACGATTACTATATGCTGGGCGCGGAGTCATGGACCAATTCTGAGGCGGACGCCATTGGCATGGGTGGCCATCTTGCGACTGTTCGCAGCGCTACAGAAAATGCATGGATTCTCAATACCTTTGCTGGCTATGGCACGTCGACGTACGGCCTTTGGATCGGGCTAACGGATCCCACCCCTAAGGATTCCCAGGCATATCCAGCGGACTTCGTTTGGTCGAGCGGCGAACTCTCTGGATACAGGCATTGGGGTTCTGGTGAGCCGAACAATGGCCACGATGACTTCTACACGGTGATTGTCCGTCGTGTGTACAACCTATTGGTCGTCGGTGACTGGAACGATGTAGACAACAACGGCGAGAGCTTCACCGCTTACGGAATCGTGGAAGTAGTGCCCGAGCCGGTAAACTGCCTGCCGCTGGCGCTGTTGACCGCCGTTTGCTTTCGCCGCTCAAAGCAATCCCGCTAGTTCTTGAATGTTCGTAAATCATAATAAAGAGGGCAGGACGGCCGAAACCGCCCTGCCCTCTTTGACTTCCACACCCACGGCCCACACTTCGGAAAACGAACGGCGAGCTATGCCAGACTCTCCGTGTCTTGCTCTGTGTTCTCCGTGGCTCTGTGGTTAACGCTTCTGAAGAATAGGGGGGTTAGGCCGCCAACCGGGTTTGCGGGACGACCACGGTGACCGGGTCGCCGCTGCCGCTTCCGCTGCCGAAGTTCAGGCCGACCGTGACGTAGTCGGTGCGCGTCTCCGAGCCGCGGTAGCCGAAGACGCGGTACAGGGCGCTGGCCGTGCCGGTGGGGACGGTGGCATCGGTAAACGTCTTGTCGGTCTGTAACGCGAGCGTGACGTAATCGCCCGTGCCGTTCAGTTGCCGCCGCAACTGGTAATACTGCGGGCTGGGCGGGGCGGACTTCCATTTCACGCTGACCGTGCCGCTGGCGTTCATCACCGCGTTGATGCCGACCGGCACGATCGACGGGCCGAGCGGCGAGGCACACTGCTTGCCGAGCGGCCCATTGTCCAAACCGCCCCACGCCGCATCCCCGCCACCACCCTCAAACCCATCTTCGCAACCAAAACCTCAATAACCCCCGCCCAGCCCATCACTTACAAACCACCCCCAAAACCATCCTTGACGCCGCAACCGATGCGCGCCCAAACTGCAAAATCCTCGACCCGCACCGTCCACCCACCCCCTCTCCAAACCACCACCCGCCCACCACCCAAGAACCAAACACCCCCCAACTTACCCATCTTCCGGCAACCGCTATAAACCCCATCGCCACAACCCTTTACGCATCCTCAATGTCAGTTCATGTCACCAAATGTCCGCAAACGCAAAATTCGTCATCATTTCTTGCCACCAGCCACCCATCCCCCCCATCCCCCCAATCACCTCTTTTCACTCAGTTCCCTTCCCCACTTAACACACCAATCACAATCTCTCGAAATCAGCCCCCATAATTCCATTGACCCCCTATCAAAAAACACATACATAAGGGGACATATGTTCTGGAGGAGGGGTGGCCCCAACCGTTGGGACGCCCGGAGAGTCCCAGTTTTCCCTCAAGGGGTCCTGTCATGCAGTCCACACAACGTCCCGCACAACGTCCCGCCACCCGTGTTCTTCGCGCCGTTTCTGTCCTTTCCGTCGCCTCGCTCGCGCTCTGGGCCGCCACCTCCGCAGCCCCGGCCCTCGCCGCCTCCCCCTACGCCATCTCCGGCGTCGGCATCAACCAGAATGGCTACTACAACCTCGACCTCGACAGCGCCTACTCCTCTAACGGCGCGCCCATCTCCAGCAGCCTGACCAACAAGACCTTCACCGGCATGAACCGCGTCGGCGCCCAGCAAACCATGAGCTACAGCGCCGTCAACAACGCCAGCGCCAGCTTCTACCAGTTGCACCTCTTCGCCTCCGGCAGTGTCACCAACAACTACTACAACGCGGCCAACAAGCCCGCCAACGTCAACAACGTCTTCGACCCCACCGGCTCTCCCGACGGCTTCTACAGCCTGGGCTTCGCCGGCTTCAATGACACCCTGCAGTACGGCGGCGCCCTTCAGAGCGGCTACATGGCCCGCTACCTCTTCCACGTCGACGGCAACAACAGCGGCTACGGCGGCAAAGCCGACCTCAGCGTCACGATCGCCGGACACAACGAAAGCTTCTTCGCCTTCGACGGCGGCAGCTTCGACAAAATCTGGGCGACCCAGTCCTACCCCGTCAACGGCATCACGCCGCAAGACGTCAACGTCCAGTTCTCCAACCAGTTCACCATGACCTGCTCCGACTTCGCCGATGGCGACAGCGTCTCGGGCAGCTCCAACTTCTCCAACACCCTGACCTTCGCCGGCATCGAAATCACAGACGCCAACGGCAACCACGTCGACGGCGTCACCGTCACCGGCGAATCCGGCACCACCTACAACACCAGCATCCCGGAACCCGCCCTCCTCTCACTCGCCGCCCCTCTCCTCCTCCTCGCCCGCCGCCGTCAGACCAGCCGCTAACCCCCCCGTCCCCCCCGGCGCCCCTCCCCTCCCCGCCCGCGCCCGGATCGCTCACAGCGTCTTAAGGTATTCAATCAGCGCCCGCCGTTCGTCGTCGCTGAAGTCGTCGCCGTACGTATGCCCCCCGTTCCCGCACCCGGGAATCGAAGTGTCATACACGTCCCGCGACCGCGAACCGCCCGGTTCCGGCGAGACAGCCTTGAACCGCCACCCCGGCGAAACAATGTCGTAGTCGTCGTCCTTAAACGACCGCTGCCAAACCTTCGGCCGGACCCGGCTGTTCAAAACCCCCTCCAGCGTCGGCACCGATCCGTTGTGGAAATACGGCGCCGTACACCAGACCCCATCCAAGGGCGGGGCCACATAAGCCAGCGTCGGCTCCGCATAGGCCGCCCCATTCCCCGCAAACCAGCTCTTGTTAAACCACTCGTGAATGTTGCTCCCCTTGACCCTCTCAGCATAAACCGGATCAGTCCCCACCTTCTCCACCGGCACCAGCCGGTTCGGATAAGTCCATCGCTCCCCGTAAGTCCCGTGGCAATCCGAGCACCGCGCCGAGAACAGCACCGCACCCCGACCCCGCAACCCCTCGTCAATCACCCCCGGATACACCGGCGCCCGCAGCGTGTTGATATAAGCCAGAACATCCCGCATCTGCGGCAACGTGCGCCGCGCGTCCTCGGCATCCCCCATCATCACCACCCCAATCTGTTGCACCAGCCGCGCGAAGTCCCCCTGCCCCATTCCGTTGTAATAGAGCGTCAACTTCTTACGAACATTCCACCACGCCGGCACATCCGACCAGACCCCCGCCTCCGGCACCGCATAAATCGGCTGCTCCGTCCAGGAAAGGTCGGCCGGGTTGCGATGCGTCGCCGAGACCTCTTCAAAGCGGAACGCAGGGTTAAGCCCGCGCGTGGGCGGTGCGGTCCGGCCTGCGAGCGTCTCCGCCCCCCGCAGGAAGTTAAGCAGCGTCTCCCGTTCCGGCGTCCCGGCCTTGTACCGCATCAAACCCAGACCCCGCAGCGGCGCATACGGTGTGGCGTCCGGCGGCCAGTCCCTCAGCGAGTTACCGAGCCCGATCACCAGCTTTCCCCGGAACGCCGAAGCATGACACCCCAGACAGTTCACAGCCGACACGACCTCCACCCCCTTCGGGGTGAAATACTGATTCATCTCATCCGGCACAGACGCATCCACCCCCTCGCGCTGAAGCCATTGCCTTGGGCTGGGCATGGGGGCAACCGCGTTCATGAGCTTCCAAAGCTCGATGGGAATACCCGCACCGATGTAGTCGCCATGCAGCAGGTATTTGAGCCCGCGAGCCGGATCGGGCAGAGGCACAGCGCCCAGCACCGCCTTGACCGGAGCCGGGTTAGACGAGCTCGGGGGGACAGCGGGGAAGAGGGAGGGGGGGTCAGACGGGGCGACCATGCCCATGAGGACAAACAGGGCACCGGGTAAAAGTGCGAGGACGTACGCCACCGCCCACCGATGCCTCTTTATTGGCAACGGCGATCCCATACCCCCGCTGTTAGGGCCTCGCATAACCGAGTATAGACCCCGCCAACTCGGCGAGGACAAGCCTTGGCCTCACCCCCGATCCCGCGGGAACCCCTGACGACTCTCTCCGTGGATTTCTCTGTGTTACCGAACCTTCGTGGTTAACTTTCAAATCTTTCCAAACTAGATTCCCCTGATGGTCAAAAAACTAACACTCCGAACGGCACTGCTCACCGGTCTCACCGCCCTCATCGGATGCGCCTCACCCACTCTCACGGGCACCTGGCGCTCGCACGAGAAATTCACGTCTGGCGATTACGCGGCCGTCAACGACCTCGAGTGTCTCTACGCCTTCCACCAGGGCGGGACCATGACGGAATCCTCCAACTACGACAGTCTCCCGCCCTGCCCGCCCGCCTACGGCATATGGCGGCACACCGGCGGCCGGACGTTCGAAAGCAACTCCACCTTCTACATCTCTAAACCCCCTGCAAAAACGGACGAGCTGGTTCAAGGCTGGCCACCCAACGGCCGGGCTGATGTGCACGAAGTCATCACCCTCTCCCCCGACGGCAAGTCCTTCGACTCCGCACTGACCTACAAAGTGTTCACCCTGGACGGGAAAGAACTGCCGGCCGCCGCAGGTGCTGGTCACGGCCACGCGATGCGACTTGAGTTCGCCAAACCGTAGGCCAATCTCCAATCTGCAGCACGGCCATCGCATCCGGTCGCGAACACATTCTTGCCCCCAGCCATGGCCCAAGCGTAGTCTCGCGGGATATGGAAGACGGACCTTCGCCCACGGCTCAGCTCACCCCCGACGACCTTCAACGGTACCGCAATACGCTGGCCGCTCTGAAAGCTGAACTGGCCAAGGTGATCGTCGGTCAGGAAGACGTGATCGACCAGCTGTTGATCGCGTTGCTTTGTGGGGGGCATGCGCTGCTCGTCGGCGTACCCGGTCTGGCCAAGACGCTGCTGATCAGCACCCTCGCCAAGACGCTTGGTCTGTCGTTCAACCGGATCCAGTTCACACCGGATTTGATGCCCAGTGACATCACGGGGACCGAGGTCATCGAAGAAGATCGCCAGTCCGGCCAGCGCAAACTCCGTTTTGTGCCCGGCCCGGTCTTCGCCAATGTCATCCTCGCTGATGAAATCAATCGCACGCCGCCCAAGACGCAGGCCGCCCTGCTTGAGGCCATGCAGGAGAAGCAAGTCACCGCCGGGATGACCATTCACCGGCTCCCTTCGCCGTTCTTCGTGCTGGCCACACAAAACCCGATTGAACAGGAGGGGACGTACCCGCTCCCGGAAGCCCAGCTCGACCGCTTCCTGCTTTGCATCAAAGTCGACTACCCCAGCGAAGCCGAGGAATTTGAAATTGTCCGCCGGACCACCGGCATCAGCAACGCTGTGATCAACCCTGTTCTTACACCGCAGCTACTTGCAGAGTTGAATAATGCAGTCCGACAAATGCCGGTTGCGGATCATGTGATCAGCTATGCCCTGAAACTGGCCCGTCTGACACGCAAGGACGGCACTGCAGCGGTCCCCGAGTTTGTTAGGGAGTTTGTGGGCTGGGGCGTGGGACCACGGGCCAGCCAGTCGTTGGTGCTGGCAGCCAAGGCCAAAGCCGTGCTTGGAAAAGTCGCCAAAGAGAACCGCGAGTTTGCAGAGCTCGCTGGCGAGTCCGGCGGCACGCACGTTACCGAGGCGGACGTGGCATCGGTGGCAACGCCGGTGCTGCGGCACCGGCTGGTCTGTAACTTCCATGCTGAGGCGGAAGGAATCACGCCAGAGACCATCGTCCGGCGACTCATCGGACACGTGGCGGCCAGTGCCAGCCCGCTTTCTGGAAATGCGGCCCGTCTGATTCGAGCCAGCTAGTTCAAGCGGTAAGACACGGAGTGTCGCATGGCAACGGATGTGCCGGAAACCAGACGAGGCGTAGACGGCAGGGTCCTTGCGCGCGTCGGCTCGCTGGAGCTCAGGGCACGCCGGGTCATGGAGGGCCTGCTGAGCGGCATGCACCGCTCGCCCTATCAGGGGGCCAGCATCGAGTTCGCCCAGCACCGGCCGTATACGGTGGGCGACGACATACGCCACGTCGACTGGAAAGTGATGGCCCGCCGCGACAAGGTCTACGTCAAGCAATATCAGGTGGAGACCAATCTGCAACTGCAGATTGCGGTGGATTTCAGCAGGTCGATGCGATTCAGCTCGATTAAGGGGACAGACGGCCAGCCGTGGAGCAAGCTCGATCACGCGATGGTCGCGGCCGTGGCATTGGCCTACGTTTCGGGGATGCAGAGCGACTCGGCAGGCGTCTGGGGCCTAGGGTTGGGTGCAGGGCCGGTTCAGCAACTTGCTAGACTCTCGGCACAGCCGGGGCACTGGCGACAGGTGGCCGAAGTTCTCGAAGCGACAGTCGCGAAGCAGTCCGACGTTGCGACACCGTCGCTGGCGGCTGGCATTGAGGGTTTGGCCAACACACTGGCGCGCCGGAGTGTGGTGGTGATTCTTTCCGACGGATTTGATGATCTGGCTGCGGTGGAAAGGGCGCTGGGGCACTTGCGATTCCGGCGACATGATGTGGTGCTGCTGCAAGTGATGGACCCGGCAGAGTTGACATTTCCGTTTGATCGGTCGACTCAGTTTGTCGGGCTGGAAACAGGCGACAAAGTCTTGGTCGAGCCGAGGGACCTCAAGAGGGCGTATCTGGAGCAGGTGGCGGCCTTCACGGGGAGTCTGAAGCGGCTGTTGCGCGGGCTTGGCGGAGACTATTCGCTGCTGGACACCTCCGGTGCCGTGGACGTGCAACTCGCCCGTTTGCTGGCAGAGCGCATGGCCGCAGCGGATGGGTCTCGTGCGGGCATTGGCGGAGGGGGCGCGTAACTGATGGGTTTCCTCCTTCCCGGTTTTCTGATCGCTGGCGCGGTGCTGGCGGGCGTTCCCCTTGCGATTCATCTGTTGAATCGCCGGCGGTATCGCGTCGTCGATTTTGCAGCCATGCAATTTTTGATGGCGGCCGTGAGGCAGAACCGGCGGCGGTTACAGTTGCGCGAATGGCTGCTGCTGGCGGCCCGCATTGCGGCGGTGGCGCTCATGGGGTTTGCCTTGGCGCGGCCGATTTCGTGCAACAGCAGTGGCTCGGGAGGTATCGGCGGGCAAGCGGCAACGCTGCAGGTGCTGGTAGTGGATGACACCTACTCCATGGGCGCGACGGGTAAAAATGGCAGTGCCCTAGGCGAGATGAAGAAACTGTTGGCGGGCCTGATCGGCAAGATGCGGCCGGGCGTGGACGAGGTAGCCATCGTCAGAGTGGCGCGGCCGGTTCAGATTTCCCTGGCACCGACCTACGACTTGCAACAGGCATTACAACAAATTGAGGCGATTACGATCCGCCAGACTCCGGGTGATCTGACCGGCGCGATTGCTTTGGCGACTCAGATTGCTTCCGGTGAGAAGGGCGTTGCCCGGCGAAGGATGTATGTCGCCAGCGACCTTACCGCGGGAACGTGGGCATTGGCCGAGGCCGGTCGCAGAGATCAGCTGTCGCAAGCTGTCTCGGCGGCGGCCGCGGCCTGCAACGCCGGAATCGACATTATTGGCACCACGCCGCTGCGCTCTCGGCACGTCGCGCTGACAGAGCTTGCCGTGGGTGAGGCGTCGGGAAGTGCCGCAGGCGGCTGGGCGGGCGGCCGAGGGATGGTCACCACGAACACGCCGCTGGCAGTCGAAGTCACGGCGCGCGCGGGGGCAGCGGGGGCAGCGGGGGCGGGGGGGACGGGGGGGACGGGGGGGCTGTCGACCAAGGTTGAAGTGGACATTGAGGTGGACGGCAAGCCGCTGGCCAGTGGGCTAGCGACACTCAAACCAGCGCCTGATGGTCGGCTGACGGCCGAAGTTCCCATCGGCGTGTTGCCGCCGGCCAGCGGTGGCGGCGGGCATCTCATCACCGCCTCGCTGGTGGGTGAGGATCCACTGGCGCTGGACCGCAGTCGCTCGATCACGGTTCAGATACCGGACGCAGTGCGGGTGCTGGTTGTTGAAGGGGACCGTGGTGGTGACAGCCGCCCTAGTTCTGGAAGTTTTGTGTCGCTGGCACTTTCGCCGCGTGCTGCCACGACGCGGCCCGGCCGCGACCCGTTTCGCACAGAATCGGTGGCCGATATCGCACTGCCCTCGGCCCGGCTTGAAGAGTATGGCGTGGTCGTGCTGGCCGATGTGACGCCTCCGGATGCGACGACGGTCGCACGGCTGGACCGGTTCGTGAGGGCCGGCGGGCTTGTCGTCAATCTGTTGGGCGAGCATCTGGCAGCGGCCATCGGCCCGGCAGGTAAGGGGCGGAATGCGATCTTGTCATTGGTGCCGGGCAATGTGACGCAGCTGGTGCAGGCTGCGGGCGCCGGGAGTTCAGGTGATGTCACGGCTGGCAGATTGATTGACTTTTCACCGACAGGAAATGTTCACCCGCTTCTTGGAGCATTTGCGGGCGTCCAGCGGACGGGCCTTGAGAGCACGCCCGTCTTCAAGTACTGGAGAGTGGAACGAACGGCGGCGGCGGGACCCGGCATTGCCGCGAGCTTGGGCGAACCGGTGTTAAACCTGCTGGCCGACAAGGATGGGCACAAAGACCCTTTGCTGCTGGCTGAGCGGCGCGGGAACGGTGCGATCATCACCTGTACAGCCCCACTTGGCGGCGAAGAATGGACCACGCTTCAGGCCCGTCCGGCGTTCGTCCCGCTGGTTCAGGAACTGGTGAGAAACGCGTTGCCTGATCTCTCGGCCCGGTGGAATATTCTGGCTGGCGAATCTGTCGTTTTATCGAGGCTCGAGCGGATGGTCGGAACGCCGACGCTGATCGGTCCGCTACCGAAGACAGATCGGATTGAGTTTGAGTCTGGGCCGATCGACGCTGCATCGACCCAGCCGACCCAAGAAGGCGGGTCTGCGATGACCGAGCAAGCAGGCGTGCGATCTGCCGCGGTGCCTGTCGCTGGTCTGTATCAACTGACGGGATTGGGTGAAGCGCGCACGGTTGCCGTGAACCTTCTGGCGTGGCCCGAGGCGGACTTGCGGGCTTTGGAGGAGCCGGAGCTGCGAACGCTTCTGGCGGTGGGCAGCCCTTCATCCGGAGGAAGTAGCCTGCGTTTTCACGCTGCGACTGTGCCGGAAGTCGTCGGCAATGGTGCCGCGACGGCCGGAAGCGGTGGACGTGACTGGACCATGGCGGCGTTGCTTTTCGTCATCGGACTGCTGGCGATGGAGTCGTGGCTGGCACAGAGGCCCGATCTGTAAGAAATGATGGCCCTCACTGAATGCCGTTCTGTAAACGACGATTGAAGAACTGAAACGAATGTTGCTCGCGAGACTGACCGAACTTCTGCTGGGACTTGACAGTGGATTCCTGTCGCAAGAAGGCGTCGCGCGCCTGTCATTCACACCGGTGTTGCCGGGGCCACCGTGGGCTTGGACGTTTGGCCTGCTTGGGGTCGGCGCGTGGTGGATCTGGCGGTGCTATCGGGCGGAGCTGACCGCGCGGTGGGGAAAGGCCCTGCTCGGACTGCGACTTTGCACACTCGTGTTGCTGGTGGCAGCACTCAACGGACCTGAGCTCACCCTTACGCGCGCGATTCGCCAGCCTAGCGTCGTTGCTATTCTGATTGATCAGTCGCAAAGTATGGCCGTCGCGGACATGCAGTCGGCGATGGCCCACGCGGCTGGCCCGAGCACCGGACCGGCCACGCCGGTCTCCATACCTCGGTGGCAGGCGGCCGTTGGGTTGCTCACCAGTTCCAGCGCTGGCAAGGCGACGGACAGTGCATCGCCGGGCGAATTGCCCGGACTACTGGCAGGTTTGGCGAAGCAGCACGAGGTGCGGCTTTACACTTTTGGGAACGATGCGCATCTGATCAGCGGGGCAGCAGGCAACGAGACCGGCCTGAGTGCGCTCAAGCCGACGGAGGACCGCACCAACCTGAGCAAGTCGCTTCAGCGCGTCACGGAAGATCTGGCAGGCCAGCGGCTGGCGGGCGTCGTGGTGTTGACTGACGGGCGTGAAGTGCCCCAGTCGGCGAGCGCCAACCCATCCGTGACTCAGGCGGCCGACCATTTCGCCGGACAGAATGTGCCTGTTGTGGCGGTCGTTCTGGGTGCTGATCGACCGCCGAAGAATCTGGCGCTGGCTGGATTGAATGTGCAGGAATCGGCGTTCGCCAATGACCTGGTACTGGCACGGGCGACATTGTCGATGATGGGCATGCCTGCGGGAAACCCTGTCACAGTCAGGCTGGTGAACGGTGTGACAGGAGAGCAGCTGGCCGGTGTTGATGGAAAACCCGCAACGACGACGGTGACTCCGGACGCCGCTGGATCGAGCGCGAGCGGTCAGGTGCAGGTTCCTGTGGAGGTCGCGTTCCGGCCGGGCTCCGTCGGTACGCTGGACGTGAAAATGGTGGTGGACGAAGTGCAGGGGGAGATCGACACACAGGACAATTCCGTTGCAGCCCGCATGGCTGTCATGGAAGCGCGGGTGGTAGTTCTGTTCGTCGATGGGGACCCGCGCTGGGAATATCGATACCTGAAAAACGAACTGATCCGCGACAAACTGATCGATGTCTCGTGTTTGTTGGCCAGCGCCGATACCGGGTTTGCTCAGGAAGGCGACCGGCCCATCACGCGGTTCCCGACGACGATGGAAGAGTTGGCGACGTACGACGTCATTGTCCTGGGTGACGTTTCGCCGCGATATTTCAGCGATGCCCAGCTTCGCCTGATTGAAGAGTTTGTCAGTCAGAAAGGCGGCGGGCTGGCGGTCGTGGCCGGCGTGCGGCATACGCCCGGCCAGTATCGCGGGACGGTTCTGGAAAAGGTTCTGCCGGTTCGACTTGGCGGACTCGGGACGGCGGGCACGGTGCCCGGTGGCGCGGTGAGGCCGTTTAGAATCCGTCCGACCGAGGCTGGGACTGCGTCAGGCTTCTTTCGTTTTCTGCCGGATGCACAGGCAAACGCGGCTTACATTGCCAGCGATCTGCCATCATTGTTTTGGTACGGCCAGGGCGTGTCGGCCAAGCCGGGCGTGAGCGAGGTGTATGCCGAGCACCCGACGGACAGCGGACCTGATGGCCGGCCGGCACCACTGCTGGTCGCAGGACGCTACGGGGCCGGACGAACCATTTTTTCGGCGATTGATGACTCCTGGCGGTGGCGCTACTACACCGGCGAATCGGCCTTCAACACGTATTGGGTGCAGCAACTTCACTGGCTCGCCAGAAGCCGCCGTCTTGGCCAGCGTACGTTCGCACTGTCGGTGGAAAAGGGAGTGGTCGAGGTCGGACAGAACGCCACAGTTCGACTTCGAGTTCTGGACGGCCGTTTGCTCAATGGTCGGCCGCCACCCGATGTGGAAATTAAAGACGAAGCAGGGATGCTGGTGGGCAAGGTGCCTCTGGTCGCACAAGACAGCAGCGGTGAAAACTGGCAGGGAACTTGGAAGGTGGATCGCCTCGGAACGCTTTCCATCGTGGATGAAGCCTTGACGCGTCTGACCGCTGGTCTTGGGCCGCAAGCGAAGGCGGGTGATGAGCCGGAATGGCCGATTGTAACTGGCATCCGGTCGCGGTTGGAGCTTGAAGACCCCCGGCCCAGCCTTCAATGGCCTACAGAACAGGCAACCCGCAGCGGCGGCAAGGTTGTTGAGTTCAGTCGGGCACGCGAAGAGATTCCACGGCTGCTCCCGTCGCGAGAGCGCATAATCCCGCAAGAAACCCGCCAACCGATCCTCAGCTCGCCGCTGATGCTGGGGTTATTCATTATTTTACTGACCTTGGAGTGGGTAGGCCGTAAACTCAAGGGGCTTGCGTAGTTGTCGTAGGAAGTTTGTCTGCTTTCAGGTGGTGCTATGGACGGCCAATCACTGATCAATCGCGTGGAACCGGTGCGCCGGGCCGTGAAGCGGCTGCTGGTTCTGCAAGCCACGGGGTGGTGGGTAACCGCCGTATTGGCGGCGCTGATACTGGCCGTGGGGGCCGACTATTTGCTGGACCTACCGCCGATACCGAGGGTGCTGGCTGGTGCGCTGGCCATTACCTGGGTGATCTGGGGCTTGCGAAGGTGGGTCATCGCAGCGGTGGCCGAACGGGTGGAACTTGCAGCGGTCGGTCAGGCGATTGAGACGGCCCTGCCCGAGGTGCGAGGTTCTGTCGCCAGTGCCATTGGATTTGCAGCCGGTCAGGACGGGGCCTCTGCCGCCAACCTACGTGGGCAGGCAGTGCGAAATGCGGAAAACGTACTTGACAAGGCTGCGATTGGACGGCTCATCAACAAGCAACCGGCATTGCGATCCGCAGCGTTGGTTGCCGGAGTCGCTGCGGCGGCCGTTGTCGGAGGCATCTGGTTGGGGCCCGATGCACGGGGCATTGCCGCACGTCGCTGGTTGAGCCCGTTTGCGGGTGCGAAGTGGCCGCAAACGACGGAGGTTGCAGTTGTTGGCGCCCTTCCGGCAAAAGTGGGCTGGGGCGATACGTTCCCGCTCACGGTCCGCCTGACCAGGGGCGATGGTGAAGCGAGGCTTGTCAAAGTGCTGGTGGAAGTGGAAGGCAATGGAAGGCAGGAGCAACTTCTGGCGCGACAGACAGATGGCACGTTCACGGCACAGATCGAAACAGGCCGCCCGCCGACAACCGGTGTCGTGGGCAAGTCGCGCATGACGCTGACGATTCAAAGCGGCGATGCGACGGCCACGGCACCCGACGTGGCGATCGTTCCCCGGGCATCGGTGCTCTCGGCGACTGTGCAGAGCAAAGTCCCGGCGTACGCTGGGACACGCACAGCATCTGTGGCCGATGCACTTCGTGGGCCGGTTCGCGTGGTGGAAGGAAGCGTTCTGGCAATTGATGTGACGTTATCCAAGCCAGCAGGCAGTGACATTGTGTGGGGCGGTGCCGGGGATATTTTATCACCGCCAGTTGCGGCACTTCGAACTGCCGACGGCACGCACCTGACAGCGACATGGGTGGCATCGACCACGCTCAAGTTCGGCCTGACCGGCACTGATTCTGATGGGCTCGCCATCCGACTTTCACAACCGCTGGAAGTGAATGTGGTGCCCGATGCCCCGCCGACGGTGCAACTCACATCTCCGATTGCCGCACTGCAACTGACGGCGGAAGCGGATCTGGAACTGGCGTCTGAGGCGGCGGACGACATGGGATTGCGCCAGATCGATGCGGTTATTTTCTCCAGCAGCGTGCCGGCTCCGATTCGCCGTCCGCTGTGGCAGGACGGTGCCGCGTCCGCCGCTGTGCAAGTCGAAGCAAAACGCGAAGGTGACGGCCAGCGTGTTACCGTTGCGGCCCGTCGCCCGGTCTCGGCATGGCTCGGCACGGTCGCTGCCCCTGGTAGCAACTTCGATATTGCAGTGGGCGTGCACGACAACTTCCTGCGGGTTCAGAACGGCAATCAGGAACGTCATGCTGAAGTCCTGAGCAGCCGTGTTCGGCTCGCGATCATTTCACAGGACCAGCTGGCCGGACAGGTCAGTGAGGAGATCAAGCAAACATCGGCTGCGTTGAGCCGGCTTCTGGCTGAACACCAGACGATGACCGAGCAACTGAGCGACCTGTCGGATGGTCTGGCTTCCAGACCGGCCGATGCTGCGGACAAGCAGCAGCTCTCGCGGATGAGCGACCAGTTGTCCTCCACCGCCTCTGCCGCGCGCAGCATGAGCGAGAAGCTGTCTAATCTGACAGGGAGGCTGGTGGCGAACCGTTCGCCGAGGGACGACTTGAAGGCTTCAGCATCGGAGGCGGCGGCCCTGCTGGCGGCTGCGGGCACGGACATGCTGCCAAAGGCTCAGGCGGAGGCACGCGAGTCTGCCTTGAGCGAGGTCCCGCAAGCCCAGCGCAAACAGGCGGCTGCAGCCACTGAAGACGCGCGGACAGCGGCTGGTACCCTGTCAGCAGCGCTGGCCCGGCTGGGCTCGGCAGACGGATTGTCTGATGCGGTGGCCTCTGCCAAAGCGCTGGCTGATGCTCAGAAAAAGCTTGCGGAAGAATCGCAGAAGCTTGCCTCGGAGACGGCCGGCAAGCAGCCAGGTCAATGGTCGGGGGAACAGACCCGGTCCGCGTCGGCACTTGCGGCGCGCCAGGCCGACCTAAGGACCAAGGCCGAGGCCATGCTTCAGTCGATGAGCCGACAGGCGCAACAGCCCGCGACCGAGCAAGCCGCGAAGGACGGGCTGAATGCAGCCGTCAACACAGCCCGCGACAAGCAACTACTCGGCAACGCGAGTGCGGCCGCCGGACAGCTGGCAAAGTCCAGCCCTTCCTCTGCCGTACCCAGCCAGCAAAGCGCTGCAGAGGCGCTTGCCATGATGGTCGATGAGTTACAGAAGGCACAGGCCGAATTGGCCAAGCAGCTGGGCCGCCAACTGGCCGAGTTGCAGCAGCAAGTCGAGGCTCTGGTACTTCGACAGGCACTTCACAACGCGAGCACGTTGGCGGTGCTCGGGCGCTGGATACCTGAAAGCCCGGATTATGCGGCCACGTTCCCCCATCTTGCTGCCGCGGCCGTGCCGCTCATCAACAAAGGCCAACTGGCCAGCGAACAGAAACAGACGCATCGGAACACAGTGGATCTTGCCCGAACCGTGACCGTCAAGCCGGGCATGGCGGAAATGGGGTCACGTCTGGTGCGAGTGGCCAGTTCGATGGAGCGGGCGGCGGCGTACCTTGCTACGGACCAACTGGCCGAGGCTTATCAACCCCCGCAGGCCAAGGCGCTCACCGAACTGGTCAAGCTCTCCGGCGATATTGCAAAGCAACTGGAGAAGGACAAAGACAAGGAACAGGAGAAAAAGCGGCAGCAGCTGCGTGCGTTATTTGAACAACTCAAGTCGAAGCAGACGGAGATCATGGCCGGGGTGGCTGCGGTCGATCAGAATCGAACGACGAACAGCGGGAACCTGTCGCGCGCCGAACGGGTGGAAGTCCTTCCACGGCTGGCTGATCGTCAGCGGCAGATCGGGCTCGCGATTAAAGAGACCGAAACCCGCCTGAAAGAGTTGCAGTCGACGGTTTATCTCTGGCTGAACGCCAAAATAGGCGAAGAGTCTGCGGCAGCAAGTGCAGAGCTTGTCGCCCAGCGCACCGGCGAAGTTGTGCAGACGCATCAGAGCACGGTCATCGGCCTCATCGACGCGATGCTGCAGAGTCTGAAGGTTGTCCCGCTGCCGAAGGAGTTTTCTGAGCAAGCTGCGGGAGGTGGAGGTGGAGGTGGCGGTGGTGAGGGTCAAACCAAGCCCATGCCGCAAGAGGCCGAGCTCCGGCTGCTGCGTGAACTGCAGCGACAGGTCAATCAGCAGACAAAACGACTGGCTGTGATCGACCCGCCAAAAGCTGCGGGCGAGCAGAAGTCGCGGCTGGCCGCACCGCTTGCGGTGCGTCAGGCCGAGCTTCGCCAGACGCTGATCGATCTGTTCGTGAACAGTAAGCGTCAAGGCTTTAAGGCCCCACCCGAACCAGACCCCAACGTCACGTTCGCAGAGGACGGTCGACCCGGCGCCATTGACGATGCCGCCCTTGATCAGGAGCTACTCAATGGCAAACCCGCCGATGAGGCAGTGGATGATGTGGCCACTGCCGTGCTGATCAAGATGGCGATGTCACGGCAACGGCTGGACATCAAGTCAGACGCCGGGCAAGAGACGCAGCGGCTTCAAAAGAGTCTGTTGGCAGAGCTGGACATCCTCATTGATCAGGCGCGGAAAAACCCCTCCAACGGTGGTGGCGGCGGTAAGGGGAAGGACGACATTGGAATGAAGCAACCGTCCAACCCTGGCCAGTCTGAGCCCAAGCAGGGCGGCGGCAAAGCGGGAGGGCCGAAGGCAGGTCAGGGCCAGCCGATGGCAGGCAGCACTTCGGGCAGCGGTGCAAAGACGGAGTCATCGTCGGGTGGCAGTTACAGCGGTGGCGGCGACCCTTCCAAGCCACTGGCTGAGGTGATGAAGGAATGGGGTACGATCACACCCCGCCAGCGTCAGGCAATTATTGAAGGGGCCAGCGACCAGATGATAGAAAAGTATCGAACGGAGATTGAAGCTTACTACCGTTCTTTGGGCGATTCGGCTGCGGCGGGTGGTGGCACAGCAGCGGGAGCGCGACCGTGACCTTCGTGACCTCCTTATTTCGTGCGAGCATTGCCCGGCACAAACTCAACGGCCGGAAGTTGATTGTCGCCCTTGCGGTGGCTGGCCTTTCATTCCCAGTGAGTAGAGCCGCGGCCGAACCGTTGGTTGAGGCAGGGGACGTGGCGGCCCCATCGCGTGCACAGAATCCGATTACGGGCCGCGAACTCACTGCGGCGCAGGCAAAAGCGGTCGAGCGCGGGCTGAAGTGGCTGGCCACGCATCAGGCTGGCAATGGTGCTTTCACGGTTTCAAAAGAGGTCGCGGGACAGACCGCCAATGCTGGCATTACCGCGCTCGGCGCACTGGCCATGATGGAAAGCGGCAGCCTTCCCGATCGCGGCCCCTACGGTGCCGAAGTTTCGCGGGCACTCGCGTTTGTCATGAGCAAATGCACAGAGTCAGGGCTGATCGCCAGCGACAGCAGCCCCATGTACGGCCACGGCTTTGCCACGCTATTTCTGGCAGAGGTTTACGGCATGGGTACGGCACCCGATACCGCCGGGGGAACGGGTGGGGGGGGTGGGGGCGTCGACGAGGTCCGCGAAAAGCTGACCCGTGCCGTGCGTCTGATCGAACGGGCCCAGTGCCGTGATGGCGACAGCAAGGACGGCGGCTGGCGATACCGCCCGGTTCCGGATGAGGCTGACATTTCGGTCACGATCTGCCAGATCATGGCACTTCGTGCCGCTCGAGATGCGGGCATCAAGGTTGACAAGAGCGTTATCGACCGGGCCATCAGCTACATCAAACGCTGTCAGAACGCCGACGGCGGTTTCAGCTATCAGGCGTCGCGGGCACCGGGTCCGGCCGACGGCGGGTCAGGCGGCGCTCAAGTCCCGGGGGGAGGGGCGGCCAATATCGGTGGGCTGGGCGTCAGCAACTTCGCACGTACTTCGGCCGGGATCGCCTCACTTTTTTACGCCGGAATTTATCAGGGGAGCGAGATCAATGCGGGGCTCACCTATCTGAAAAAAGCGATCGCCACTCGCGGCAAGACCGACGAAGAGGGCCACTTTTACTATGCCAACTATTACGGCGTACAGGCCATGTTCCTTGCGGGCGGCGACTATTGGGGGGGTTATTACCCGATGATCCGCGACCAACTGATCGCCCGACAGCAACCTGACGGCTCGTGGAAGGGCGACTTCACGGACGAGTACGCCACGGCTATGGCCCTGATCATCTTGCAGGTCCCCAACAGGTATCTGCCGGTCTATGCCGGAAAGGGCACGGGGAACTGATGCAGAGCAAGCCTGTAATCAGATGGGTCCGCTTAGTGGGGATGGTGGCATGTGGTGTTGTGTCTACCGTGGCGGCTGACCAGCCGGGGTGGATTGTGATCGAGAGCAGCGGCGCGGTTCAAAAGGTTTCAGGGCTTGAGCAGGGCCTCAGTGCGGCCAAGGTCTCGCCCACCGTGATGGAAATCACTGCGACAGATCCGCAGCAGGGCGAATGGCGCCTGACGGCCGATACGCCGGAAGCACATGGAACACTGGTGGCAGTTCTGGTGTCTGGGGCCGTCTGGGTCGGTTCACCGGCTGGCATAACCGGCGACGATCTCGCCTGGTCAGGGCGGTGGACAGGCCCGGCCAAGGTACCTTTGGCTGACGTGCGGGGAATCGTCCGGATCGGGGCGTCGACCGGCGGAGCAGAAGCCGCTGATGGTGTGCGCGCGATTCGCTACGACATGTTTCGCCGCACGATTGGTGCGATTCAGTCCGGACCGCGACCGCTCTCCGATACTGTGCTGACAATCGACGGCCAAGTTCTCACCGGTGCCGTTTCAGAAGTGACGACGGCCGGAGTGGTGCTTGAGGCCAGCGGACAAAAGAACCAGACGCCCTGGACGCAGATCAGGCAGATCGCCTTCGCCGCGGCGGCGTCGTCGACAGCACCCGCTGGGACTTCGAAGGCCGCGGCCGACTGGCTGATTGAGACCTCGGACGGGTCCGCTTTGGCGTGTGCACTGCCGGGCCTTGCCACCGCAGCAACGGGCGCGCCAGTGTTGACGTTCCCCACTTTGACCGGGTCGCGGTTGGAAATACCCGCGACCGATTGCCTGCGCCTGACGCGCGTTGGCGGACCTGCATGGATCGACCATTCGGCAACCATCGGCTTTGACGTACAAGAAGTCAGGGCGGCAGCGCTGCCGGGTGGTGTGGCAGCTCGCCCGCACATGGTCAGAACGACCGCAGGGGTGCCCGCCATGCGTCTGCCAACCGGGGCCGGCCTGACCATCGCAGCCACAGCCGCAGGCGAGCTTTCAGCCTTGGTGAAACTCAGCGGCGAATTGCGCGCCGGAGAAGTTATCGGGCTGGTGGTGCGGTCTGGGAATGTGGTCGGACCGGGCGAGCAGTTGATCACGATTGATGGCCGGGACATCGCGTCAAATACTGGGCGGCAGTTTCACGTTTTGCTGCCTGCGTCCAAGGGGGACGGGGCATGCCTGACGATTCAGGCTGTACCCGTCAGCGGGCTTTGTCTTGGGGCGGCCATCGATCTGGTGGCCCCGGTCGTCAGGCACGGCCCGTAAATGCCCACAACCGCGACCGGCAACCCCGCTGGCACCCTACCTTCCAAGGCACCATGAGTCTCGCCGACTGCAAGATACATTCACGTACTGACCTGCTCGCAAGGTTCATCGACCCACCGACGGTAGTCGACTGGGCAGATCACCTGCTGGAGGTCGGGTATGAAGCCCGACTACGTTGGAATCTCGGCCAGATCTGCCGGCATTTGGCCAGCACAATGGAAATGAGCAGGCGTGGTTTTCCGGAAATGAAAATCCCGCTGATGCTGAAGTTTGTGCGGCCAGTAGCCCGCTTTGCGGTACTTACCTTGGGGCGGATGCCGTCTGGTATGCCTGCGCCGCCCATGCTTGACCCCGGGGAGGTCGGATACGACAGCGACGGCCTGCGTCTGCTGAAGCGTGAAACCGAACTGTTCCAACAGATTCGCGAAGACCGTCCGATGCCGCCTAGTCCGCTGTTGGGAAAGCTCACAAAGCCGCAGTGGCAGCGGGTTCACATGGTTCACGCCGCGCATCACTTGCGGTGGCTGGCGGAAAAAACAGCCTAGGCGTTTCGCCAGCTGATTGAGGTCCGTATCAAAAGTCGCGTGGCTGGGTTGGCGACGATTTTAGTCCGGCTGCAGATTTGGCACGAAGGTCGAGAATCAGGGGAGTCGCGACCCCTTTCAATGGGGCCGCCACGCTAAGGGGCTCAAGCAAAAGACTGTAATTGGCCTGTGGGCCGAAGAACGTCGCTGTGCCGTGCCAAATCGTCCCGCTGCACCATTTCACACGATAGAGGCCCGGTGGAAGGCGGGCGGACACTGCCTCTCCGGGTCGTATGAATACGGTCGCGACGGCACGGCGGGTCTCCCAGCCTTCAAATTTAACGAAGTAAGATTCCGCCGACGAGCCAGTGGGTGTCCGAATGACGACAGGACACACGGCAGCCTCTGCATCCTGCGTCGAACCCATCGTACCGCTTGGCGGAGCAGTATTTGTTGGGTCGGGCAACATTGAGTCGGACTCTTCTGCCGGTGCAGAGGTGGCCGGCAAGGCAGGGAATCGCGTATCCGCCTGGCGAAGGGGCATGGTCAACTTTGTCGGGCGATCCGTATCAAACACGAACAGTGCAATCAGCGCCGCTGCACTCAGCAAAATGGCCAACGGAATCCCGAGGCGCAGGGCCCAAAGCGCTCCGAGCATGGCTGCCGACCTGAGTCCTTGCGCCTTGGCGGCCGTGTCGGGAATGGCACCACACGCCGGACAGCGGACCCGGGCGCGACTGACTTCTCTGGAAACCGTGTAGCGCTTCCCGCAGTTGGCGCAGCGATTGAGACCGAATGCTAGATCGCGGGGGTTATCAGACATGCTGAACGATTCCAGAAGCGGGGGATGCACGAGCTAACCCACCTATTAAATCGGATGATTGGCCCCCTGATGTTCTAGAGCCACCTGAACACGCCGTGTCACAATGGCAAATATTCGTCTTTATGTCTATTTATTTGCAGGCAACGCCGAAGCGGCTGACCATTTGCACCCAAGTTGCATAAGCTTGACAGCGGGCGATACTCTATTATGTTATCAAAATGCATATGCAACTAAAGTTCATAAATGGCCGGAGGGCTTTCAGCCTTGTTGAGCTGCTGGTCGTCATTGCCGTAATTGCGGTTCTGATTGGACTACTGCTTCCCGCCGTGGCCAAGGCGCGTCGCGCCGCACAGCAGACAGCGGTGCTGGCCCAGTTGCACCAGATCGGTATCGCTATGGCCAGCTACCAAACCGATTTCCAGGGGCGACTGCCGACCAACCTTTCAGATGAGGATCAGGATGGAAGGGCATTCGGTGGCTTTGAGTTACTGGCTTACATCTACAAACTGCCAGCCCGTCTTTTCATCAACGCGGCGACGGATGACACGGCCTTTACGGCTACCACCCCGGAAGGATGGCCCTGTTTTGCTGACCTTGACGGTGTACCGATCACGATGGGAACGCCGCAGCGCATTGATCCGGCCAACATCGGTCGGGTGCGTTTTCACTGTTCTTTCGCCTACGACCACGAGAGGAAGCGATCAGGGCCTGTGAATCAGTCACGGGTTTACGTCGGGGACCGTGCGGACTATGGGGCATCTCGCAGTTTTTCGGCCAACTGGGGCCGTAGCCCGGGCAAGGCGGGGATGTGCCTGCTTTGGACAGACCAGCATGCGGAATTTGTGACCGCCAAGGCACTAAGGGATCAGCACGACCCCAACCTCTATCACCACAACCAGTACTTCGATGACAGTGGACAATACCCCGGTGAAGGCGGAGCCGAAGTCGTGAGCGGCGTTGCCGTAACACCCACAACTCTGGATACGCACCTGAGATTCTTTTCCGAAGGTGAAGATGACGTCCTTCTACCCAATCCCTGATGCACGCTGCGGGCAAGGCAGGCCATCAGTAGCCGGTGGCAAGTTTTACAATCTCCAGGGCCTTCTCGGCCTCATCGTCGGGCACTACGACAGTAAGGTGATCCCCCGGAAGAAGAACAAAATTCGCCTCCGGTAGAATCTCCCGTCCTGACCGTTCGATACCGATCACCAGGCAACCCCCGGGTAGTCCACAGTTGCGGATCGCCTGACCCTCCATCTGCGAATCCCGCTGAACACCGATGTACACAGATCGCGGCGAACTGACTTCAGTCGGACTGGCCAGCCTGCTCGATCCCAGACTCGCTGGCCTGCGATGAAGGTCGGCCTCGAGCAGCGCTTCATAAATGGGAGTGTCACCCAGCGCACTAGCGGTCAGGTCCGCCAGCAGGCAGGTCACCGCGAGGGGCAGCAGTTGTTGGTAGTTTCCCGTCATCTCCACGATCAGCACAATTCCCGTCAACGGGGCCCGCACAGATCCGGTGAACCATGCCGCCATACCGAGTATCGCAAACGCCGTCGCGTGCGGCTGCAGGGAGGGAAACAGGCCAGCGACACCATGCCCCACCATGGCACCGACGATTGCCCCGAGCAGCAACATGGGCGCGAAAATACCACCCGGTGCGCCCGAGGCATAGGAGATAATCGTGAGCGCGAACTTGACGACTAGAAGCATCGCCAGGGCCGCGATCCCCCATCCCAATTGTCCGCCCAAAAGTTGCTCTGCCGTCAGATGCCCGCCCCCCACCGCCTGCGGCAACCACCATGCGACCAAGCCACATAGCGCGCCCGCTAGGCCGGGCAGCATCCACTTCGGCACCGCAGTCGTGCGCAGCGCCATCGCAGACGATGACAGCAACGAGCGGTTAAACATGACTCCCAGTGCGCCGCCAACGATCCCCACCACCGCCGCCACCGGCAATGCTGCCAGTGGGATGCCGGGAAACCCAGTGATTGCAAACGATGGAAGATCACCAGCCAGTGCCCGGGCGACAATGTCCGCGCTGATCGCTGCCACCAGCGCGCCGGCGAATGTCCGGGTTGAGAGCTCACGGTGCAACTCTTCGATCACAAATAAGAATCCCGCCAGCGGTGCATTAAACGCGGCCGCGATGCCGGCGCCTGCCCCACAAGATAAAAGTTGCGGCAGCGAACGCGATGGCACTCTCAGTAGATCCCCGACGGCCTGCCCAATGGCTGCGCCCATCTGAACCGTCGGCCCTTCGCGCCCCAATGAAAGACCCGCACCGATGCCCACGGCGCCCCCGATAAACTTAACCGGCAGCAGCGCCTTCCAACGCATCGTCCGCAAGTGCAGCAGAACGCCCTTGACATGCGGAATACCGCTTCCAGGCGCATCGGGCGCAAAGCGAACGACAAGCCACCCAACAAGACAGCCGACGGTCAAGCCGACCATCGGTAGCACGGACCATCCCCAAACAGTGGAGTGCGGAAGGTGCCTGACCCGCTCAATGAGCCCTTCTCGCGCCGCCTCCGAGACTGCCAGCGACCATCGGAATGCGACCGCTGCCAGACCGGCAAGCAGGCCGACAACGGTTGCCCGCACGAGGTGGCGACCCTTGGAATCAGTCCTTTCATCCGCCGGAGTGCGCGGGTGCACCTCAGGAGACAAGGCACCGTCGGCGACAGGTGATCCCTCCTCCAACACTGCCGTCGTATTAGCGTCTAGGCCACTCACCAAACCCAGCATAACCAATTCATTCGCCTGTTTGAAGTGGACATCATGCCGCAGGCGACTCAGCTGAAGCTAAACTCCGGCTCGTCCGCCGAGTTGAAATACAGCGTGGCGACCGGGAGATTCAGTAGCCTGTAATACAGGTTGAGCTGTCCCCGATGACTGACAAGGTGATTCAGGCACCAAATTCGATAAATATGAAGCCGGCTGGCGGCGTGAAGTACTTGCGGGCCCTGACGGCAGGTCCATGTGGCGTGCCATTTCTCCAAGGGCAACTTCATGATTGCCGTACGAGTCTGGGCAGCGACGCGGTCAAAACCAGCCAGCATTTCGGCACGATTCGCGTATGTCGGAGGCGGCGTCGGGTCGGCAAAATCCAGCTCGTCCTTATCAACCGTGACCAGCAGCCAATCCGTCATGGTCGCAACATGATTGGCCAGATTCCGTAGTTTCATGGATTTCGGGTGAGGCGCCCAGTCAAGATGCTCGTCCGGCACTTGGTCCAAGACGGTTCGCGTGACTTTCATTTCGCGGTCGTACTCAGCCAGAAGTTCGTCGAGGGTTTGCTTATCCATGGTGCGGCAATCTAACCGGCACTTGGCGCCTTGAGTTTTCGGCGTGAAATGTCCGATAATGTTTAAATGGGGTCATCCATCTACAAGCTGCGCCCCTGCGATATTTTGTTGCTCAGCGTCGTGGCATTGCTGCTGTTCGGCGTGCTGATGGTCCAGTCGGCCTCGGTAGATTTAGCCACATATGCGCCGTTTACTTTGACGCCTGAGGGGCTTCGACAACTGATTTTTGCGGTCGGGTCCATTGGCCTGATGCTGCTGTTTTCGAGAACGAAACTGTCCGCTTTTGGACTGGCCGGTGTAAGGGCTGGGACAAATCCGGTGGTCTGGTTCTTTATCGCGGCGATGGTACTCGTGGCGCTGGTCTACGTGCCGGGCCTGGGGGTCAAAGTCAACGCGTCGCAGCGGTGGCTGAAAATCGGGCCGGTACGATTCCAACCGTCGGAAATCGCCAAGTGGGCCGTGGTGTGTTGGACGGCCTGGCGGCTGGCCTTTTTTGAAAATAACCATAAGAAGTTCACGGGCTTTGTCGCGACATTGACCCCGGTGGCTGCGATCTGCCTGTTGGTGGTCGTCAAGGACTTTGGTACTGCTGCCCTCATAGGGGCTTGTGTACTGGCGATGCTCGTGGTGGGCCGGGTGCGTTGGTGGCATCTGGCGGTCGTTCTGCCCCCCGTGCTGGCTGCCGGTTTCTGGTTTGTAAGTCACACGGCCTATCGCTGGAAACGGATCACTATTTTTAGCGACCCGTGGGCCGAACCGAGGGGGGCCGGGTTTCACATGGTGCAGTCGATCCTGTCATTCTCATCGGGCGGGATTGTGGGGCGCGGACTAGGAAACGGGGTGCAAAAGTTGGGTTACCTCCCTGAAGACACGACCGATTTCATCTTTAGCATCATCGCCGAGGAACTCGGCCTTTTCGGGGCATTGTTTGCCATCGTTCTGTTCGTTGGCATTATGTTTGCCGCATGGCAAACACTTAAGGCTTTGGCGCGCGGACCCGAAGCGGAACAGCCGGGGGTCCGGTTTGCGTTTTTGCTGACCTTCGGAATCTCGGCCATGATTTTGGTTCAGGCTGCCATCAACATGGCGGTAGCGACGGTTTCGGTTCCCACCAAGGGTCTGCCGCTTCCGTTCATCAGTTTTGGTGGTACCGGGCTCATTTGTTGTGGGGCTGCCGTGGGACTGCTGCATGCAATCTGCCGGCAGGCCATCGCCGCAGAGGCCGCCAGCATCCAAGAGCCGACACAGTTAAACCCAACAGAGCAGTCCGTCAGAACGGACGATCAAGCCTTGCCTGCCCTGCCGCTGACAAATGCCTAGTGGCGAATCTTCGTATTCCTGCGATAATGCTCCTTGGCACGGATGCTTAAAGACACATGCATTTTTCTGGCTGGTGGCGGTACGGGGGGGCATCTGTTCCCCGGGATCGCCCTCGTTCAAGCACTGAATGCTCAGGGCGCGGGGGTCAAACCAATCTTTTTGTGCACGAAGAAAGCCATCGACCAGACCATTCTGGGGCCGACGGGTTATGAGTTTGTACCGCAGCCAATTGTGCCACCGGTAAGAAGTATTGGTGGGCTGGTTCGGTTTTGGCGTGGGTGGCGTGAAACCGCTGACTTGGTCACCCGGCTTTTGGATGAACGCAAGCCCGCGTGCGTCATCGGGCTGGGCGGTTATGGGGCAGGGGTGGCTGTGAAATATGCCGCCAAACGCAAGGTGCCGACGGTGTTGATCAACCCCGACGTCGTGCCGGGGAAGGCAAATAAGTACCTGCTTCAGTTTGCACACGCGGTTTGCTGCCAGTTTGAGGCGACGAAGCACTATCTGCCTGCGAGTCAGCACGGGAAAATCAGGGTCACGGGGTGCCCGATTCGGGCGTCGTTGTTGACGCTGCCGAGCCGAGCGGAGGCTGCCCAGAGGTTTGGGCTGGACCCGACGCTGCACACGGTGGTTGTCACGGGGGCGTCGCTGGGGTCGCGCACGGTCAACGAAGGGGCGCTGGCCGCACTGGTAGATTTGAAGCCGCAAGGCTGGCAGGTCTTACATTTGGCAGGGAGTGAACACGCTGCGGCGGTTCGGGACGGATACCGGGCGGCGGCCTTACCTGCGACGGTGGTCGATTTCACCTCGGACATGGGGCATGTTTGGGCGTTGGCAGACCTTGCCATCAGTCGGGCTGGCGCCAGCAGTTGTGCGGAGCTGACTGCCTGCGGAGTTCCTTCGATTCTGATGCCCTACCCGTACCACAAGGATCAGCACCAGAAGCGGAATGCCGAGGCGCTGGTGGCCGCCGGCGCAGCCGTTCTGTGCGAAGACGCCAAAGAAGCTGCCACCAATGCGGTGGCATTGAAGCCCATCCTCCAGTCGTTGCTATTTGACGCAAAATTGAGGCAGCAGATGTCGGCGGCGGCTAAAGCCGAGGGCAAACCACGGGCAGCGGAAGCCATGGCCGAAGTGGTGGCGAAAATACTGTTGAACAGCCGATAAACTGGCTAAGCGCAATGCCTTTGAACGCCGTCTAAACAGGGCGTAGCGCCAGAGTTACGACCACTCCCCCCCCTCTCCCCAAGCGACCCTTCGTCCAGGCGGCTAACATTCATGATCAAGCAAGCAGCAGCATTGCCCATGGCCAGTTCTAAGTTCGCAGGAAAACGGGTCCACTTCATCGGCATTGGCGGGTCAGGGATGTCCGGACTGGCCAAAATGCTGCTGGATGCCGGTGCGCTCGTAAGCGGGAGCGAACCCAAGCCGAATCCGACGACGCTGGGGTTACAGACGCTCGGGGCAACCGTCTCTGGTCAGCAGGACGGCGCGTTACTGGATTCCGGAGTTCACCTGGTGGTCCGCACGGCGGCCGTGGGCGACACGAACCCTGAGTACCGGCGCGCGACGGAGTTGGGGCTGCGGGTCGTCAAGTATGCCGAACTCCTTGGCGACGTCATGGCCGAGCGGCAGGGAATCGCCGTGGCAGGCACGCATGGGAAAAGCACGACCACCGCCATGACGGCCTTTGCCTTGACGCGTCTCGGGGTTGACCCGTCGTGGGTGGTGGGGGGAACGGTTCCGCAACTGGGTGGCGGAAGCCATTCGGGCGGTGGGGAAGTCTTTGTAGCCGAGGCGTGCGAATACGACCGCTCGTTTCATAATCTGCGTCCGGCGATTGCGATTGTTACCAACGTGGACGCAGACCATCTGGACGTCTACGGATCGTTGGATGGGATCATCGAAAGCTTCAACCATTTCGCGAAACTCGTCCCTGCCAGTGGACGGATCATTACGCTGGCCGACAGCGACGCCGTGAAACGGTCTTTGGAAGGGGTGGTTGCACCGATTGATTACATCGGCCTTACGAACTCGACCATCCCGATGCCGCGTCCCGGGGACCGGCTATGGACCCTTCAGCCGCTGCCAGACGCGGACGGGCTGCCGCGGGCAACCGTCACGCCGCCTGCCGGTGCGGGTCCCAGCTTTGAGCTGCGGTTGAGCGTGGCAGGACTGCACAACCTGTTCAATGCGACCATGGCCATCGCGGCTGCACATGCCGGGTCAGGGATCGCCCCGGCGTTGCTGGGACAGGCACTGCAGCCATTTACGGGTGTGGACCGTCGCATGACGCTGGTCGGTACGACGCCAGGCGGCGCGACGGTGGTCGACGATTACGGCCACCATCCGACGGAAGTGGAGGCTACGTTGGCGGCGCTGCGTCAGCGGTATCAGCCGACGAAGCTCTCGATCATTTTTCAGCCCCATCAGGCCAGCCGGACACGGATGTTGTTCGACCAGTTCATCGAGGCACTGGGTCAGGCAGATGAGGTTTACCTGCCGGAGGTCTACTACACGCGCGACACGGAGGAAGACCGTCGCACGGTCACAAGTCGCACGCTGGTGGAGAGCCTGCGTCAGCGTGGGGTCGCGGCACACTTTGTGACGGATTTGAAGGCTCTGGCGGCTGAGCTTCGTCAAAGCGGCGTGGCAGGGCAACTTATTCTGACGATGGGGGCTGGCAACATTGGCGAACTAGCCCGCGAGATTCCCGGAGAGGCGACGGTCAGCGCGCCTTTCATCGGCAGGTCCGCGAGTCCGTTCTCTGGCGGAGAGCTGGCAGCAGTCGTGCAGGAGGAAGTACCGCTTGCCCCAAAGACCTGGTACGGCATTGGCGGAAGCGCCCGCTTTTTTGCGAGGCCGGACAGCCTTGAACAGCTGGCGGCCCTTTACCGGAGCGCGAAGCGTGCCGGCGTGCCCGTTCTTGTTCTAGGGCGTGGGGCAAACGTGCTTGTGGGTGACGACGGGGTCGACGGATTGGTGATTACGCTGGACCAGAAGGCATTCGTCACGGCCGAATGGCGCGAAGACGGTGTGCGGCTCGGTGCGGGATTTGACCTGCTGCGCTTGCCCAAAATGACTGCCGACAAGGGGTTGTCGGGCGTGGAGTTCATGGCTGGCATACCGGGCACGGTTGGTGGGGCGGTCAGGATGAACGCTGGCGGCCGCTACGGCGACTTCGGTTCGGCTGTCCGTGCTGTCTCGGTGCTGGATGAACACGGGGAGTTGCAGGTCCGTTCGGTCGATCAGTCCACCTTCTCCTATCGACACTGCAGCCTGACAGACCCGGTGATTCTCGGTGCCGAACTGGCTCTGACTCCGGCGGCATCAGAGGTGGTCAGTGCACGGGTGAAAGAGTTGTGGCAGCTCAAGCAGAAATCGCAGCCGTTGCAGGCGGCCAGTGCCGGGTGCGTGTTCAAAAACCCTGATGCGGCCGTCAGTGGTGGCCGTGGGGCGGGAGCATTGATCGATCAGGCCGGACTTAAGGGGACACGCTTCGGTGGGGCCGAGGTTTCGACGGTTCATGCCAACTTCATTGTTGCTGATAAGGGTTGCCGGGCCTCGGACGTGCTTCATCTGATAGAGGACGTACGGCGGGCGGTTTTTGAGAAATTTGGCGTCCGGCTGGAGTCGGAAGTGAAGATCTGGGCGAATCGAAAGAGTTGAGATGGCGGCGCGTACCGCTAAGGTGTGGGCATGAAAGTTACAGTTCTATACGGTGGTCCGTCTGCGGAGCGGGAAGTTTCGCTCGTTAGCGGGAAGGCGGTTATTGCTGGCCTCGAGGAGGCCGGTCATGAGGTCTTCGCATCGGACGTGTCGCCGACGGATTTGTCGGGGCTGGATCGCGCCGCGGACGTGATCTTCCCGGTACTGCACGGCGAGTTTGGTGAATCCGGCGAGCTTCAGGAGATTCTGGAGGGGCGAGGGTTGAGGTTTGTCGGTTCGGGTTCCGCTGCCAGTAGGCTGGGAATGGATAAGGTCCTGACAAAGAAGGCGTGGGAAAAGGTCGGCCTGCCGACACCGCCCTACCAAATACTTTCGCGGGGTGGTGTGCGCACCATCACCGCTCCCTGTGTCGTCAAGGCCATACGTTCGGGGTCGAGCATTGACGTCTTCATTTGCAAGACACCTGAATCTGTTGCAGCGGCTGTCGCAGATCTTCTGGCAAAGAATGACCAAATTCTGATCGAGAAGTTCATCGCCGGCCCAGAGTTGACGGTGGGTCTGCTGGAAGAGAAGGCGCTGGCACCGATTCGCATCGTGCCGCAGACTGAGTTTTTCGATTATCAGGCGAAGTATCAACGAAACGACACGGAACACCGGTTCGATACCGGCCTGTCGGAAGCGGTCGTCGCACAGTGCAAGTCGCTTGCGGAAAAAGCGAACGCCGTGGTGGGTGCGCGAGACCTGGCACGGATCGACGTCATGCTGGATCAGGCCGATGGCTTGAAGCCCTACCTGCTGGAGATCAACACGCTGCCGGGTTTTACGCCGAAGAGTTTGCTGCCCGAGGCGGCAGCGCATGCAGGTGTTCCGTTCGCCGCGCTGGTCGACAGGCTGGTCAAGCGGGCCGCGGCAAGATAGGTTCTTATGAGAGAGCTTTATGTCGCCATGGACGGCGACCCGTAGTGAAACGCTGGCAAGGACGCACACATGGCACGAGGGACAAAAAATACGATTCCCACCGTCGATGAGCCGGGCGATCCGGATTCAATCCATCACGACGGTGCGCCTTACCGCAAACCTGTGGCCTATGCATTGGTGGTGGTTGCGATCATCGGTCTGGTGATGGCAGCGGTGGTTCAGATGCGACGTGTCGTCGACCGCGACACGCTTGCGGCGACGGCAGGCAAGGCGCCCAAGATTGTACTGGTCAATCAGCCGGCGTGGGTTCCGGTGAGTCTGACGAACAAGATCAATGAGCTGGTCGCCATCTCCGGCAGCCACAGCGTTTATGACCGTCAACTTCTTAAAGACGTGCATGATGGGCTGATCAGTCAGCCGGAAATTGCACCGTGGTTTGAAAAGGTGCACGGCGTACGGCGCGTCTATCGTGAGTCAGCCGGCGACGTGATCGAAGTGGATTGCAAGTTTCGTGTGCCGGTTGCAGTGGTCCAGTCGGGCAACGGGTCGGGCTTCTGGTACGTGGATTCCAAGGGCGTCGTCCTGCCGGAGTGCTTCGCCGAAGGGGACCTGACCCACGTCGTGTTCGGGCAGGACGGCCAGACGATCTTCCGCATTATTGAGGGTGTCGCCAATGCAGCGCCCGACCCCGGCATGCCGTGGAAGGGGGAGGACCTGCGGGCTGGATTGGAGCTGGCCCTGGTGCTGAGCAACCAGCCGTGCGCCAAGGACGTGGTGATCATCAATGTCGAGGGCTATGCAGGAAAGCTGGGCACACGACAGCCGCCGATCGTCCTCAAAACCCGCTACGACACCACGGTGGCCTGGGGCCACCCAGTGAGCGGTTCGACTGCGAACTTTGAAGTTGGCGCCGAAACCAAGCTGGCCCGGCTCAACAAGCTGTTTGCGGAATACGGCCGCATCGACGCCAAGCGGCAGTGGGTCGACATCCGGATGGACAAGGTCTTGTACCGCAAAGACATGGAACCCCAGACGACACAGACGGCCGAAGGGTCTGGCACGAACATCCCGGCGCGGGCGGGCACGATCCTTCGCGCCTCGCAGACCAGCGCCCGATAGGCGACAGTGGGGGCGATGGCCGTCTCTTCCCTGATCCCTCCTTCGCCCTCTGCCATCACGCGGGGCTGGCTGCTGTTCATTGTGCTGGCGACGGGTACGACCGCGCTGGTGCTGTGCGGTGTCTTTCCCTTCTCGCGAATCTCGCCTCCTGACAGGGTGTTGGCACCGGCCGTGCTTCGGACGGCCATGGTGGTGGCTGGCACGTTGCTTTGGCCGTGGCTTGCGGCAAGCCGGAGTCAGTGGATCTGTTCGGCGCTTCTGCTCGCGGCACTGGCGTGCTGTGCGGAGGTCTGGGCGGGGTCGGCGGCGCCGTGGGATGTGCCGGTGGCGACTCTGGTGCGGCAGTATGGGCCGTGGGTGGCCGTGGGGATGTGGCTGGCGGCCGGGCGAGCGGCGGCGGGGGTGGCCGGGGCGGCGGGAGGGCAGTCTGTCACGGCGGCGAGGGGATTTTTTTTACTCTCGGTCGCGATCTGCGGCGGTGCGGCGATGCTGAGCTACGTTCTGGCGGAGTTGGCGGGCGACCGAGACCGCGCGGGGGATGGAACCGCTACCGCAGACCTCGTGACGACCTTACGCGGTGGACCGTGGGTGTGGGCGGGGGGATGGAGTGAGAACAGCGCGGCGTTTCTGGCCGCCGTGAGCGTGCTGCTGATCGCGGTCTGTCACTGGCCGTTGATTCGCGCCCGTCTTCTTGGGCGACGACGACCGCGATAACGCAGGCCATGGAAATGTCACTCCCGGCTATCCGGTCGCACCCGTGTGCATTGCCGCGGCCGCTGGCCCTACACGGCCCGAACGAACGCCACCGTCATGCGCGGACACAGTCCGGATTTCTTTCAGTCGCTGGAAGATCCGACCTTCTTCAAGCTCGTCAACAGGACGGACGTTGACGTCGTGATCTGTCGCGACTGCGGACACGTCTCCATGTTCGCCGCGCCGGAAACCCGTGCACGGCTCGTGAACCACAAGCACTGGACGCGGATCGAATAGACTTGACGCCGTGACACTTCCGCCGCTGCTGTCAGCCAACCATTATCTGGGCGCCCGCATTGCAGCGGGCCTGCTGGTGTTTGCGGCCCTAGCGCTGGTCGACCTTCGAAAGAACGGCCGGGCTGCGACGCGCTGGCGGGAGTACGCGTTCCTGCTGACCTGTGTCGCGATGGCCTGCGTGTATGGTGCGGTCAATGATCAGGTCAGCGTGACTATCTCGTGGGAGTATTTTTACTACGGCAAGGAACTGGTGGATGTTCTTGGCCCGCTGCCGACGCCGGACGGACGGCCGGCCGAGATGCCGCTGCGATTGCAGGCGGCATGGATCGGCATTCAAGCCACATGGTCGGCCGGACTGATTGTGGGCGCGGCCCTCTTGCTGGCGAATAACCCGATGCGCCGCGCTCGCGTTGTCCTCCCTCGACTGGCCTACCTCACGCTGTCAAAGCAACTGCTACGGATTCTGGGACTGACCGTTGTTTATTCGGCAGTAGGCGCAGCGGCCGGTTATTTGGGATGGCTGACATGGGCGAGCGATGAGTTTCTGGTCCTGCTCAACTACAAGTTCGCCCGGCCTTATCCGTTCATGGCGGCGTGGGGCGAGCACATGGGGGCGTATGTCGGCGGGTTGGCGGGGACGGTGCTGGCGGTGCGGCGGGTGTGGAAACTTCGGCGGCGACAGGGAGCAGAGACGCACGGCACTGTTCCTGTTTTTCGACAGGACGCAGGCCCGACTTGATCAGGGCGGGTGAAATCACGCATGGCCGACAATTTCATGCATTTTCCGCTGTAAGAGCGGCCGATACTCCTAAGGCAGTCGCGGCGGACAACGTTACGCATGCGCACGGAACTCTTTGGGGTACATCACGAACGCCTCATGACGCATCATGAACTCCTCGTGACGCATCATGAACTCTTCGGGATGCGTCTTGAACTCTTCATGATGCATGCCGAACTGTTCGTGATGCGTCGGGAACGGTTCCGATGGCAGAGATTGGAACCACAGATGAACACAGATAAGATGCCGAAGAATCGGACCACAGAGATACAGAGCGACAGAGAAAAGAGGCGTCGGCCGAGTGACGTGATGTAGACTGCGGATCAATGATATTTAAGTGTCCGCGAACATGGCGGGCGATTGTGCTGACGCTGCTGGCGTTGCCGTGGGAAGGGTTAGTGTTGCAGCGGGACTACAGCGCGCCTCACCCTTGGGTCTATACAGGCGTGACACTACACCGGCACCTTCTCATCGCTGACGGGCATCGTCATCGATTCCTGCAAGTAGCCCATGTCAGTGGGCGGTTCATTTTGATGGGAGTGGTGGGGATGGCGCCGAATCTGTCCGATGCCTGGCCAAATGGGTGGCCTTGGGGGTGGGATGTGGCAACGCCGAGTATCAAAACTTCACCACACAAATGGCCGCTTCTCCACGTTCATCCGCGTTCAGCAGACGTGAACGCTCCTCATCTGTGTTCATCTGTGGTTCCGACTCTTCCCCGCAACCCCGCACTCGATCTCCGGTTCAGCGGAGGACCGTGAGTTTCTTCAAGCTCGCGGGCGCGGCGAAGGCGACGTCTTCTTCCACCAGTGTGCGGACTTCGACGGAGGATTCAGAGCCGACCGTGGAAACGCTCGCGGAGAAATCGCGTTGCAGGCGGTTGACGAGGTTCTGCACCAAGTGCTCAGGGGCGCTGGCCCCGGCGGTGACGAAGACGGTGAAGCGGTTCGTGAACCAGTCCGGGTTCAGTTCTTTTTCATCGTCGATGAGATAGGCGGCTTTGCCTTTGTCTCTGGCGGTCTCGACGAGGCGCTGGCTGTTGGAGGAGTTCTTGCTGCCGATGACCAGCACGAGGTCGGCGTCTTCGGCCAGTTCGCTGACGGCACGCTGGCGGTTGGTGGTGGCGTAGCAGATGTCGTCTTTGGGGGGGGCTTTGATGTTGGGGTAGCGCGCTTTGAGGGCGGTGATGATCCGCTCGGCATCGGAAACGCTGAGGGTGGTCTGGGTGACGTAGGCGAGCTTGGCGTCGGGGGTGAAGGGGAGGTCGGCGACTTCGGCGTCGGTCTCGACGACGGTGATGACATCGGGGGCCTCGCCCATCGTGCCGACGGCTTCGTCGTGGTTGCGGTGGCCGATGAAGACGATGTGGTAGCCCTCTTTGGCGAACCGCAACACCTCCATGTGGACCTTGGTGACAAGGGGGCAGGTGGCATCGACTTCGTGCAACTGGCGTTCCTTACTCTCGCGGCGGACCTGCGGGGAGACGCCGTGGGCGCTGTAGACGATGACGCCGCCTGTTGGTACCTGGTCGATGGTATCGACGAAGACGACGCCGCGGCTGCGGAAGTCGTCGACGACGTGCCGGTTGTGGACGATTTCGTGGAAAACGTAGACGGGCGGGCCTTGAAGTTTCAGGACCTGATCCACGACATCAATGGCCATGTTGACGCCGGCACAGAATCCACGGGGGTTGGCCAAAATGATCTTCATACGTTGTCCGTTCATCATAGGCGGGTCTGGGCGGGGCGTGCAAAGAGGCCAAGGCGGGTGCTACGATGCCGGACTATGCCCGAAGTCCGCCCTTTTGCCGCCATCCGCTTCAACCGACGGCTGTATGCCGATGTCAGCCCGGTCATCGCCCCGCCGTACGACGTGCTGGATGCGGCAGCGAAGGCCGAGCTTCTGGGCCGGAACGAACACAATGTCGTCGCGGTCGACCTGCCCGTCTGCCCGGCCAAAGACGTCGGCCCGGACATGGCCTACGTGGCCGCCGCGGAGTTGTTGGGCGACTGGTTGCAGCACGGGGTCATGGAGCAGGACAAACGGCGGGCGATGTATCCGTACACACAGGTGTTCACGGATCACGGAAGGGTGCACCACCGGCGCGGCGTGTTCGTGCTTGTGAAGTTGACGGCGCTGGGCGAAGGGATCGGCGGAGTGATCCCGCACGAGAAGACGCACAAGGGACCGATCGAAGACCGTTTGAAGCTGATGCACGCCACGGGTGTGCAGGCCAGTCCGGTGTTCGGCCTGTTTCATGACCCGCAGGGGAAAGTGATGAACCTGCTCTACAGCGGCGTCGGGCGGCCGGAGCAGCACGGACACCTGGGTTCAGGCAATCATTCCGTCGAGCACCAGATGTGGAGTGTGATTGATGCCCATATCGAACAGCAGGTCATCGATCTGCTGAGGGACAAGCCCGTCTACATTGCCGATGGGCACCATCGGTATACGACGGCGCTGCAATATCAGGCGGACGTGGCGAAGCAGCTGGGCGTGGAAATCAAAGACATTCCGATCAGTCACCCGGCGAACTATTGTCTGTTTTGTCTGGTCCCGCTTGAAGACAGCGGTCTAAAGATTTGGCCGACACACAGGCTGTTGGGAGGTATGTCGCCTTTCAGCGCCGATACCCTGGCCGCCACACTGAGCGGACTGTTCACCGTGCAAGAGCTGTCGATCAACATCACGGAGGTCGTACCATCCGAATTGCCCGAAGGGGTGTTTGTGATTTACGACGGGGTGCGGAAAGAAGCCCTGTTACTGACGCCGGGCGATAATCTGCACACGGCCATGGCGAAGATCCAGCCCGGCAGGCCCGAGGCTTATCGCAAGCTGGACGTCGCAGTTCTGGAACACCTTTTGATCAGCGGGGTGATCGAGCCGACCTTCGGGCAAGCGGGGCTCACGAGAGGGTACTCGGCCACCGTCGCCGATCTGGTGCATCAGTTACACGGTTCTGAATATCAGCTTGGAATCATCATCAGGCCCACACCGCTGAAAGCTCTGGCCGAGTTGGGCAGCCTGGGCGAAACCATGCCACAGAAGAGCACTTACTTTTACCCCAAGCTGGCAACGGGGATGGTCATGGCCCCGCTATCACCGGCCCAAGCCCACCACTAGACCGCGCGTCCGAGAGCCACTCACATCCCCTCAGCACCTGCTTCTACTATTGGAGTCTTCCACTTGCCCGACAACGTCATCATTCGCAAACTCGACAACGGATTGACCCTGCTCATGGAGCCGATGCGAGGCGTCCGCTCGGCGGCACTCAGCATCGTGGTTCCCGGCGGCACGAGCACCGAGGCCGAAGGAAATCTGGGCGTGGCTGCGGTGGTCAATGACTGGATCACCCGCGGGGCGGGGGACCGCGACAACCGTGCGCTGACCGATCATCTGGATGGCCTCGGCTTGCAGCGGAGCAACTCAGTGGGGGTGTATCATGCGAGACTGAACTGCCTAGCGGAGTCGTCAAGGGTGGTGGCCGGTCTGCCGGCCTATGCAGACATGCTCCGCGGCCCGAAGCTGCCCGAAGACGGGTTCGAGGCCGCCCGCGATCTGGGGTTGCAGGCCTTGGACGGGCTGGAGGATGATCCCCGGCAGAAGGTGCTGATCGAACTGAGCCGGCGTCACTTTCCCGCTCCCCTCGGCAGAAGCCGCTTGGGCGAACCGGCCGATCTGGAGGCACTGACGCCTGCGAGCGCAAAGACGCAGTTTACGCGAACCTACACACCGACCGGGGCGATGATTTCGGTGGCGGGCGCGATTGACCCTGCGGGGTTCGAGCAGTCACTGCGGGCGGTATTGGGTGACTGGAACGGCCCGGCCGTACCGCTACCCGTCAAGCCAGCGACTCCACCACCGGCAGCCAGCCCCGTCGCAATGCACCACATTCTGGCCGACAGCGGCCAGACCCACATCGGCATAGCCTGGCCCGCCATCCAAGAGAACCACCCCGATTACTACGCGATGCGGTTGGCGTGCGAAGTCCTCTCCGGCGGCATGTCGGGAAGGCTCTTCACAGAAGTGCGGGAAAAACGCGCCCTCTGCTACAGCGTCTGGGCCGGTTATACGGCTCTAAAGGGGACGGCCAGCATGATGGGCTACGCCGGCACGAGTAACGACCGGGCACAGGCCACGCTCGATTGCTTCATGGAACAGGTGATCCTCTTCAGCAAGGGCGTGACCGAAGCCGAGCTATCGCGCGCGAGGGTCGGACTAAAGTCATCCATCATCATGCAGGGCGAAAGCACGGGTGCGCGGGCCGCAGCGATCACGGGCGATTACTGGTCACTGGGCCGCGTGCGCACGCTCGAAGAAATCGTGGCCGCACTGGATGCCGTGACTTTGACGCAGATCAACAACTTCCTTGCAACGAACGTACCGGGGCCGTTTGACGTGGTGACTGTGGGGCCGAAGGGTCTGGATATTCCGGCGGCGGCAAGGCTGTAGAGGCAGACCAGAAAAGGATCAGCCGCGGGCATCCGTTCCGGCGCTGGGGTTGTCCAACCCAAGTTCTGTTGCGTCCCCGCCCCCGGATTCGCCCGTGGGACTGGGCCATTCACGACGATTGATCAGGTCAAGTGCGGCCGCCACGACCTCGCGATCAAAGGCCTTGCCCTGGTTCTCTGTCAGGTGGTCGATGATCTGCGGCCAGTCCCAAGCTTTTTTGTAGGGCCGGTCACTTGCCAGAGCGTCGATGCTATCAACCACGCGCACGATTCGGGCCGGGAGGGGGATTGAATCACCCGCAAGGCGGTCGGGGTAGCCGGTGCCATCGACATTCTCGTGGTGGTGACGGGCGATAACGCCGGCGGAGGCAAACTCTTCGCCGCCTCCAGCCAGAATTCGCTCTCCCCACGTCGTGTGCTGGCGCATCTCAATCCACTCGGCCTCGTCCAGCTTGCCGGGCTTTGTCAGAATGGAATCCGGGACGTGCAGCTTTCCTACATCGTGCAGAACGGCCGCCTGCCCAAGGGCCAGCGCCTCCGACGGTTTCAGACCGAGCTTCTCTGCAACGCGGCTTGTGCCCTGGCCAATTCGTACGACATGGGCCCCGGTCGTCTCGTCCTTGGCTTCGCACGCTACAGCGAGCATTTGCAGTGCGTGCACGCGGGCGGTCTCCAACTGTTCGGCGTGGGCGAGTAAACGGGCATTCTGGCTCATGACCTCAAACGTCCGGGCACGCACACGGTCTTCCAACTGCTCGCTGTAGTGCTTCAGGCCAATGGCCTGCTCCATCGCCGTGTCAGACAACTCCGTGACGGAAGCAAGATGCCGTTCGGCTGCCGCCTGCGCCTCTTTGAGCGGCGAGATATCAATCCAAGTGATGAGGCGATAAACCTGAGACCCGATCGCCACGCCCTTCACCGTCACCAACACGTGAATCGGATGGCCATCACTGTGCGGTAGGAAATGTTCGCGCGTGGTGGTGTCGCCGGGGGATAAAGCGCTGGCCAATCGCGCTTCCACAAACCGTCGGTCCGCTGGTTCCGCGAAAAGCTCGGGCAGCCGCAGGCGCTCCAGTGCCCGTGACGAACGCCCCACCAAGAGTGCCAAAGCCGAGTTCGCCAGCAAGATTTCGCCGTCTGGTGCAACCAGCGCGCAGGCACACCCCAAGGCTTCCAGCGTGGGGGCAATGTCTTCTAGAAGGAGAGCCATCTGGTTGAAATCATACGCACAACCCTTGCCGAAGGTTGCCCCCGACTCTACAAGATCGCTCCCCTACATCTGCGTGCCGGTGGTGGCCGAAGATGGGGATAGGAATCCGTCAACAATGGGCTTGATAGTACAAAAATTCGGTGGCTCCAGCGTCGCAGATGCGGCCCGTCTCCATGCGGCTGCGCGCAAGGCCATCGCGGCCAAGACATCTGGAAATCAGGTGGTGGTGGTCGTCAGCGCCATGGGTGACACCACCGACGACCTGATCGAACTGGCCAAACAAGTCTGCGAAAACCCGCCTAAGCGAGAGATGGATCAACTTCTTGCAACCGGCGAGCAGCAAACCATCGCCCTGATGGCCATGGCGCTGCATGCCCAAGGCCACGAGGCCATCAGCTACACCGGCGGGCAGATCGGACTGGTGACTGATGATGCTTTTAGCAAGGCGCGGATCCAGTCCATCAACAAGCAACGGATCATGGAGCAGTTGGACAAGGGGAAGATCGTCATCGTGGCCGGGTTCCAGGGGATCACGGCCGATGGCGACTTTACGACCCTTGGCCGGGGCGGCAGCAATGCCACTTTGGTGGCCCTTGGTGCCGTGCTCAAGGCGGATGTCTGCGAGAACTACACTGACGTGGACGGCATTTACACGGCTGATCCGCGGCTGGTGAAGGGTGCCCGCAAGATCGACCGGATCAGCTACGAGGAGATGCTCGAGCTATCCGGCCTGGGGGCCAGCGTCTTACAGACGCGGGCGGTGGAGTTCGCCAAAAAGTACGATGTGCCGCTGCACGTCCGCAACAGCCAGAATAACAACGAGGGGACGTGGATCGTCTCGGAGACGTCGAACATGGAACACATTGTCGTATCAGGTGCAGCGCTCAAGCGGGACATCACACGTGTCACACTGAAAGAAGTGCCGGACAAACCGGGCGTGGCCGGGCGAATTTTTTCGACCATCGCCAAGGCCAACATCGTGGTCGATGACATCATCCAGACCGTCAGCGACGAGAAGACCGCCTACATCAGCTTCACCGTGGAGCACGGGGATCTGGCCGATATCAAGCCGGTGGTGGAAAAACTCGCGGCCGACCTCGGCGGCCACACGACCGCGACGTATCAGGCCGATCTGGCAAAGGTATCAGTGGTCGGCGTCGGTATGCGGACCCATACCGGCGTGGCCCAGCGGATGTTCAGCGCGCTGGCCACCGGCGAGATCAACATCCAGAACATTACGACGAGCGAGATCAAGATTAGTTGCATCATCGCCAAGGACGATGGGCCGCGGGCGCTGCAGATTGTTCATGATGCGTTTGAACTTGGTAAAGGGGCGTAGGGTGGTACCCGGATATAGTCCAATACTGGCTTGATGCGGGAACCTGATGGCCAGACTTAAGATTCTCTTTCTCTGCACCGGCAACAGTTGCCGCAGCCAGATGGCTGAGGGATGGGCGCGCAAACTAAAGTCCGATTTGATTGAGGCTTACTCGGCCGGTGTCGAGCCGCACGGAATGAATGCGAGGGCGGTGAAGGTGATGGCCGAGGCCGGGGTGGACATTTCAGGACAGCATTCAAAACACTTGGATGAATTGAATGCTCTGGCTTTCGATTTCGTCGTCACAGTCTGCGGCCATGCCCACGAGACCTGCCCGATGTTTCCGGGCAAGACGAAAGTTCTGCACGTCGGTTTCGACGATCCGCCTTTGCTCGCTAAAAGTGCCGCGACTGAAGAAGAGGCCCTTGGGCACTACCGCCGCGTGCGGGATGAGATCAAGATGTTTATCGAGCGGCTACCGGGCGCTATCACGGAACGAGGACCATGAAGCGTCAACTCGTGGCTGAAACGGTCGGCACCTTCGCCCTTGTCTTCTGCGGGACCGGGGCGATCGTCATCAACCACGTTTCCGGTGGCGTTATCACGCACGCGGGGGTCTCGCTGACGTTCGGCCTGATCGTCATGGCCATGATTTATTCGCTGGGTGATGTGTCGGGGGCGCATATTAACTCGGCCGTGACGCTGGCCTTCTGGGTTTCCGGGCGATTTCCTGGTCGGAAAGTGCTGCCCTATATCGCAAGCCAGCTTACTGGCGCGGTGCTGGCCAGTCTTTTGTTACGGTTGCTTTTCGGCAATCTGGTTTCCCTCGGCGCGACCCTGCCGGCTGGTAGTGATTTCCAATCCTTCGTGCTGGAAGTCGTGCTGACCTGGCTGCTGATGCTGGTAGTTCTGTGCGTATCGACAGGACCAAAAGAAGTCGGCGTGCTGGCGGGAATTGCCGTTGGTGGAGTTGTCGCGCTGGAGGCGATGTTCGCCGGACCGATCTGCGGGGCTTCAATGAACCCCGCCCGTTCACTGGCTCCAGCACTAGTTTCAGGCCATTTCTCGTCACTTTGGGTTTACATAACAGCCCCCGTTTTGGGAGCAATTGGAGCGGTTCCCGTCTGGCGAATCCTGCGTGACACAAGCCGACCCGGCAAAACCGATTGACTGCGCGTAAAATAGGTTCATGGCAGAACAACCCATCAACTACGCACCTGTTGACTCCGGAATCCACAATTCGACCGATCGTTTCTGGGCAGCCGCGTGTCACGCTTGCGGCGCATTGGTCTGGCTGGCGCTGGTGGGCCTGATCGCCACGATCGTGATCTGGGCAGTGAAAAAAGGCGAAAGCCCCTTCGTGGATCGTCAGGGCCGCGAGGCTCTTAACTTTCGCCTGACGATGCTGATCGGCTACCTGCTATGCTTCCCGCTCGTGTTCGCGTGTGGGATTGGCATGGTTGGATATGCCGTTTTACCGTTCGTCGAAATTGTTTTTGCCATCATCGCAGCCATCAAGGTTTCAGAGGGCAATCCCTACCGATACCCCGTCTGCCTGCGATTGCTTTAGCTCGCTTTGAAGCGCGGCACGAACGCAGCCGGACGGCCCGCTTGATTCGGCGTCATCTGCCCCGGCGGCACTGGGCCGGTAGTCTGGGACGGCATGTTGGCCGGACGACCAGCGGCACGCGGGTGGGCCGTGTCATACACGTCACGGGTCCGCTGGGTGCTGAGGTGCGTATAGATCTGAGTGGTGCTGAGGCTCTGGTGGCCCAGCAGTTCCTGCACGCTGCGAAGGTCGGCGCCGTTGTTGAGCAGGTGCGTCGCAAAGCTGTGGCGGAGGGTGTGCGGGCTGATGCCGGGGTCGAGGCCGGCCATCGAGAGATATTTATCCAGCTTCCGCCGGACCGAGCGCGTGCTCAGGGAGTCGCCGTGCTTGTTCAGGAACACACGGCCGGTGGTCGGGGCTGGTGTCACGACGCCGGCATCCGACGATTGCGACGCGCGGGCTTCCAGATACCGCTGAACCGCTCGAATGGCCTGGCTGCCGATGGGCGTCAGACGCTCTTTCTTACCTTTGCCCTTGACCCGCAAAACACCTTCCTGCAGGTCAATGTCTTCGAGGTTCATGTCAACCAGTTCCGACACACGGATGCCGCTGCTGTAGAGAACTTCCAGCATCGCCTTGTCGCGGATGCTCAGAATGTCGCCATCACCCGGCGCCTCCAAAAGTTTTTGTACCTGCTCGAGATCGAGGCATTTCGGCAGGCGTTTTTCCTGCTTCGGCGTGCGGATGGTGCTCAGCGGGTGCGATACGACCGTTCCACGGCGGACATGGTATTTATAGAACGAACGCAGCGTTGCCAGTTTGCGGGCCGTGGTGCTCTTGGTGTAGTTCTGGCCAAACAAGTAGGCCATGAACTCGCGGACGTTGGCCGGCTCAACGCTGGTCAGCCGCTTATCGAGTTCTTCCAGTGTTTTGATGTTCTGCGGCGCGACTTGCGTTGATCGCCCGATCTCACCGGCGATGTACTGGCAGAACTGTGCCAGGTCGGCCAGATAGCTCTTGACGGTGTGCTGGCTGAAATGCTTTTCGAGCTGCAGGTATTCAAGGAAGGCCCTGACCGAAGCACACACCGGCTTTGTGGCCAGTGAAGCATCACTGTTACCCATGGCCGTCGATCCAACGGCGGCGGGCGATGCGTATGAGCTGGTCGAGAGAGATTCGGGATTGGTGGGGTCGAGCGCCATTCTAACTCACTTGCTTGCGTAGACATTCCGTTACACATCGCCGACGGCTGCTGTGGAACAAACCCAGCCTGCGAAACCGTCGGTCACGATGCAAAGCGGTCCCCGCCCCGCATACTTTCCGACTCGCTGCGCTCCACACCGCGAATCGGGCACAACCCTCACGAATTTTTGTCGGCGGTCCGTACCGACATTTGTACTATCGGCAAAACCCCGCCCGGGGGTTCCGATAATCATGCGGCTTTTTTTGGGAGGTAGCCCTTAAGCTCTTTGGCAAGGTTCTGGCCGAGCTGGTGCGAGAGCACCGCCGCATCGAACCAGTCGAACGGCACGTCCTGTCGTTTGACGAGGTCCACAAGGCTTTCCAGCACGGCAGCCTCTTCGCCCGGCTCGTACTTAAAGCGGAACTGCTGCTTCCCTTTGACAAGGCTCAGCGTCTTTGTCGCCATAGGTCAGTGCCCTTCCTGCGGTTTGCCGGACGACGCCTGTTCCGGCCTCGCAGCAATGCCAACTATCGGCCAGTCGGCCGTCAGGGTTGAATATGCTTTTGCAGAAAACTACGTCGGAGCCACTTTTTGTGGGGCTAGCGTGGCCCGCTGGGTGCCGACCCTACAGGCTGGGCAGTGCCATTTTGCAGGGCTGGCATAGTGGTTGCAGTGCCCGTCCCAACGGGTGCCGCGGGCTGGTACCGTTGTGCGATCAACTGTGACAGCAACTGCCAGTAAACGAAACCGGAGTATCGATCCATGCTGACCGTAAACTCTTTCTCGGCGTATGGACCATTGGGATTGACGCGCCCGACCGCATAATCGGCCAAAAGCTTTTGCACCGAACCGGCGTTGGCATCAAACATGCCCACGGCCTGCATTTCGCGGTTGGGGGTGCCAGAGCCGGTGGCCGGAATGTATTCCAGTGACGCAGCCATACGCGGCGGCATGTACGGGTACCAGGCCGTCACGGTTGCCATGACCAAGCCGTCGGCACCAACGGCTTTGGCGATGTCTGCGGCCTGACGAGCATTCGAGATTTCGCGCAGTCCCATCGACTGCTGGACCTGAACCACCCGGTCCACGGGTATGACGACCATCCCCTTGACCTGCTGCAGTTGCTGGTAGAGCAGATCCGCTTCAAGTAGCGGATCCAAACCGCTCTGCCCGGACAGGTTTACGACCGGTGCCACCGCCCAGATCGGTGCCTTGGCAACTTGCAACGAGATGCCTTCTTCACGCCCATAAGCTCGTGGCGCGGGCGGGTCGCCGCACCCTGAGCACCAGACGATCGAGCACAGCACAATCCATGCAAGCACAAACGGCGAGTGCGAGACTTCCACTGCTATACGAGCCCGAAAAGCTGGTCCGATTACCATCTTATTGCCCGCCCTGGCCGCCACCGCCACCACCACCAGCGCCCGCAGTGGCCTGTGGCGGCTGGAACAACTGGGGCATGTCTTCAATCCGCCATGTTCCGTTGCTCTTGACCAGAACGACTTCGGCACCAAACGGTGGCTGGGCCATACTGAACACGAACCGCCACACCGCGCGGGCGATGTCGATTTGACCACGGTCAACGACTTCCAGCTTCTGGTTCCAGTTCATCTCCAGAATGCCCGCCTTACCGCCAGTCGCCAGTAAGGCTCGGAAAGTGTCGTCAAACCTGGCCTCGGGCACCCGCGTCTGAAACCGCTCGGTGAACATGCCATAGAGCGACTTGAACTCTTGCTTGGTCAGTTGAGTACTAAAAGTCTCGAGGAGTTTCGAAATGTCGGCCGTATCGGCTGCGAGTCGCCGTGAATCGACGAACGAGCGGACCCCGACAGCACCACCGAAACCAAGGCTGACAAGCAGACCGAGAATCGCCAGCCACTTTCCGCCCTGCGTGCCGTTGCTGCCGTGAATTTGCCAGATCGCTATTGAAGCCAGAATGACACCGACAAGGGGGAGCACCAGCAGGTAATCTGAAGTGATGGCAAGAAAGCTGAGACCCGCCATCAAAATAGCAACGACGGCTACGTTGTTGATTGCCACGTAGTCGCCGGACCCCAGTCCGGCCGTCGTTGACATGTGGTAAAGGCGGTCGAACGTGTCGCCACGGGTGCCGCCGCTGCCGGAAGAAGCCGGTGCGGAGGCGGGAGGTGAGTTATCTGTTTGGAGATTGGACATCCGCCGGGCCTGCCTTCAATGGGCTGTGATATGCAAGTGATGCTATCGGCTAAGAGGTTCCGATATCTGTTTGAGCAAGGAGCACAACCGCCCCGTGCACGTCTGCAAGCGCAAGGTAGGAAAGCCATGAACAAGCGTCAACTGATTGATGACATTCGCCAGCACAACACCACCGCCAAGCCGGAGTTTCTTGTCCAGTTTGATGAGGCAGCACTCTCAGAGTATCTGTCGCACCTCGAAGAAAAGAAGCGCAAGCGTGTGCAGATCAACCTGCCGCCGAGGGTTCAGGTCCCGGTTCGAGCGGCCTGAAGCGCCGCCTGAGCGCCGACCGCGTCATTGCAAAAATGTGCGGCCGCCAGTTCTGGGAACGGGCGGCCGCAATTTCTTTTAACAAGTCACCATCCCGGATGGCCAAGAGCCGCTGGTTAGCGGATGTGCCATGGGGTCAACTGGCTGGACGGCCGAAGCAGGAGCAAATGATCGGTGTCGTCCACGATCTGACGACCCTCGACGTTCCAGTTCCGCCAGATGGCCTGAGAGCGTTCCTGGGCCGTCAACTCAGTGCTGTCGCAGCCGACGGCGCCAATGCCGAAGGCGGTCGCCAGAGCCGCAACCGTCAGTGTCCGTCCGAGAGCCCGTTTGATAGCCGTTCGCATGACGTGAAAATGTGGCTGACGTCGCCTCAGTTGTCAAACACCCGTGGCAACGATTTTCAGCGCTCAGTGACCGCTGCCAAGGCCTGCCGCCACTCCACATAGTGGTAGTTCAGATCAAAAGTCGTGTGCAAGGCCCGCAGGCTGGCGTGAAATCGCTCATAGGCCTCTTGCATCCAGACCGTTGTCATGGGGTCACAAAAATAAATTCGGCAGCCAAACGGTCGTATTTTATGGACCGTGCAGAGCCCGTCGGCCTGATACGGACACCCCGCGGGTTGACCCAGGATGCCTAGTGGGCTCGTAGAAGCCGGGTTCGGCCCGTTCGGGATGGTCGGGGCACCGACCATAAATGCAGCCATTTCCAGCGGCGTCACGAAGAGAAGGTGGCCATATTCATCAAACCGACAGCACCGGCCTGACTGGTCGCAACGCGGTCCTACACGCTGAATCTCAGCATCAAGATCGGCATAAAGCCGTCGAAGCTCGGCCCAAGCCGCTGGCACCGATGCGTCTCTAACGGCGATTGCGAAGGCAGAGGCCTGCTCAGGGGTCAGCCGAATCATGCGATCATTCTACCGCGACGACGGGAGAGAGAAGGGGTTGCTGGAAGTGAATCGCCGCACGCTCCCTTGAAAATAGCGGTGCAATGCCCTGCAATCCGATCAGACATGAAGATGCAAAAGCTGCTGGTCGCCAATCGCTCTGAAATCGCAATCCGTGTGTTCCGCGCCGCGACGGAACTCGGCCTGACGACGGTGGCCGTTTACACGAACGAGGACCGCTTCGCCCTGCACCGGTTTAAGGCGGACGAGAGCTATCCGATTGGCCCCGTTGAAGGCGGCTCGCCCGTCAAGGGATACCTGGACATTCCGGGCATTATTGCCGTGGCCAAGGCCCACAACGTTGATGCCATTCACCCGGGTTATGGCTTTTTGAGTGAGAACGCCGACTTCGCACGGGCTTGCGCCGAAGCGGGCATCACGTTTGTCGGACCTACTGCCGACATGCTCGACGCCTTCGGCGACAAGACCGCAGCCAAGGCCCTAGCCCGGAAGGCAAACGTCCCGACGGTGCCGGGCACGGATCGGGCACTGGTAAAGCCCGCTGAAATTAAAGCGGCGTCAGAAAAAATCGGCTTCCCGTTGATCATCAAAGCCAGCTTCGGCGGCGGTGGAAGGGGGATGCGCGTCGTCAACACGCCGGCAGAACTGATGCCGAAACTTGAAGAGGCGCAGCGCGAGGCCGGTGCGGCGTTTGGTAGGCCCGAGGTCTTCCTTGAACGCTACATCCGCAGTGCCAAGCACATTGAAGTGCAGGTCCTTGGCGACGCGCACGGAAACCTTGTTCACCTGTGGGAACGGGATTGTTCGGTTCAGCGGCGGCACCAGAAAGTGGTGGAGATCGCCCCGAGCATCAACCTGTCACGCGGGCTGCGGGAAGCGATTTGCGAATCGGCCGTCAAGCTCATGCGGACGGCCAACTATCGGAACGCCGGTACGGTCGAGTTCTTGCTGGATGCCGAGAGCGAGAACTTTTACTTCATCGAAGTCAACCCGCGCGTGCAGGTGGAACACACCGTGACCGAGGTGGTCACCGGGATAGACATCGTCAAGTCGCAGATTCTCGTCGCCCAGGGCCACCACCTGCACGAGCAGCCCATCGGCATTCCGCCCCAGCACCTGATTGAACCTCGCGGGTTTGCCATTCAGTGTCGCATCACGACGGAAGACCCGGCGGACAATTTCCTGCCGGATTACGGTCGGCTCACGACATACCGGTCGCCAGCGGGGTTTGGAATCCGGCTTGATGGCGGCAGCGCTTATGGCGGTGCGGTGATCACACCGTATTTCGACTCGTTGCTGGTCAAGCTTACGGCGGCTGGCGCGACATTTGATGAGGCGATCAAGCGTACCGACAGGGCGCTGCGTGAGTTCCGCATCCGCGGTGTCAAGACGAATATTCCGTTTCTGGAAAACTTGATCCACCACCCGCAGTTCGTATCGGGTGACACCACCACCAACTTCATTGACAACACGCCGGCACTGTTCAAGTTCAAAGAGAAGCGCGACCGCGCGACCAAGCTTTTGAAGTACCTCGGGGAAGTGATCGTCAACGGCAAACCCGAAGTGGCTGCCCGACTTGACCCGCGCCGCGTTCTGCCGACGCCGACCGTGCCGATGGTTGCGGGCAAGGCGGAAACCGACGCACCGCCCGCTGGCACGCGCCAGTTACTGCGGGAACTTGGCCCCGAGAGGTTCTGCCAATGGGTCATCAAGCAGAAACGCCTGCTGATCACAGACACGACCATGCGCGATGCCCACCAATCGCTCTTGGCGACGCGCGTCCGTACGACCGATCTGATCGCGCCAGCCCGCGCCACGGCCCACCTCGCCAGCGGCCTTTTCAGCCTCGAGTGCTGGGGCGGCGCGACCTTCGACACGGCGATGAGATTCCTGCAGGAAGACCCCTGGCAGCGGCTTCGCCAGTTGCGGGAACGCGTGCCGAACATCCTCCTTCAGATGCTGCTTCGTTCAAGTAACGCGGTCGGCTACACGCATTACCCCGACAACGTTGTGCGGCGTTTCATCCGGCACAGCGGTTCAAGCGGTATCGACCTGTTCCGTGTGTTTGACTCGCTGAACCGGCTAGATGCGATGGCCGTGAGCATTGATGCGGTGCGGGAAGAGACGAGCGGGCTGTGCGAGGCAGCAGTCTGCTACACGGGCGACATCCTGAACCCGCACCGAACCAAGTACGCGCTGAAGTATTACGTCGCCAAGGCCAAGGCGCTTAAGAAAATGGGGACCCACATCCTCGGCATCAAAGACATGGCCGGGCTGTGCCGTCCGTTTGCTGCCGAGGCGCTGGTCAAGGCGATAAAGGCCGAGACCGGCCTGCCCATCCATTTTCATACGCACGACACCTCGGGGTTCAACGCGAGCACGCTGATCAAAGCGGCCGAAGCAGGCGTGGATATTGTCGACGCCGCCCTCGCCCCGCTGAGCGGCACCACAAGCCAGCCCAACCTCAACTCGCTGGTGGCGGCACTCGATCACACGCCGCGCGAAACAGGGCTGAGTCTGGCCAATCTCAATCGCCTCGCCCGCTATTGGGAGCAGGTCCGCCAGCTTTACTACCCGTTCGAAGAAGGGCTGCTTTCAGGCACTGCCGAGGTCTATCAACACGAGATGCCGGGCGGCCAGTTCACCAACCTTCGCCAGCAGTCCAAGAGCCTTGGGCTGGAAGACCGCTGGGAAGAAGTCGCCACAGCCTACGCGCAGGTCAACCAGATGCTGGGTGATATTGTAAAGGTGACACCCAGCAGCAAAGTCGTCGGCGACATGGCCATTTTCATGGTCACCAGTGGCATCACTGTTGACGACATTTTTGGTACCAAGCGGCAGATCAACTTCCCGAAGAGCATGGTGGAAATGATGCAGGGGGCGATCGGCACACCCGACGACGGCTGGCCACGGAAGCTGCAGCAGATTGTGCTGAAAAGCGCTGGCGTCAAGGTCGTCAGTGGTAAGCCCAAGAAGGTCGACTTCAAGGTGGCCACTGCCGAACTGACAGGCAAAATCAAGCGGACCCCCACGGAAGACGACCTGCAGAGTTACCTCATGTATCCACAGGTCTTCGTCGACTTCGACAAGGCCCGACACGAGTTCGACAACGTCGCCGTGCTATCCACGTCAGCGTTTTTCTTCGGGCTCAAGCCCGGCGAAGAGACGACCATCACCATTGATGCCGGCAAGTCGCTCATCGTTAAGTACCTGACGACCAGCGGACTTCGCGAAGACGGAACACGTATAGTCTTCTTCGAGCTCAACGGCCAGCCCCGCGAAGTGGTTGTGACGGCCAAACTCATCGCCGCTGGCACCGGCCCGGCGGCAAAGTCCGGCCACCCCAAGGCCGAGCCAGACAATGCCAAACACGTCCCCGCCCCAATGCCGGGCAAAGTGTCCGCTGTTGCGGTCGCAGTGGGCGATGCCGTTAAAGCCGGGCAGCGCCTGCTGAGCATCGAGGCGATGAAGATGGAATCGAGCGTCTACAGCCCTGCCGACGGCAAAATCGGCCAGGTCCTTGTAAAGCCGGGCCAGATCGTCGGTGCCAAGGACCTGCTGGTGGTGCTGGCATGAGTGCCGCGCGCCTCTCAAAAACCAGCCGCTTAGACCCCTTGGCAAGCCTGCGGGCAATCTTGCGCCCGTGGCGGCTGCACTTTTACCTGTCCATCGACAGCACGAACACAGAGGCTCGCCGCCTTCGCGAATCTGGCAATCTCTCGGCACCGGCCGTGCTTTGGGCTGAAACACAAACGGCGGGCCGAGGGCGTGGAGGCAGCCAATGGGTCAGCCCAGCCGGGTCGTTGACGGCCACGTTTGTGGTCCCAGTGAACCCCGCCATAGAAGCCCATCTGATACCACTTTACGCGGGTCTGGCAGTAAGAAACGTTGTCGCGGCGACAGTGCCGACCGGCGATTCAGTCACGGTTAAGTGGCCGAATGATGTGTACATCGCCGGCAGGAAGGTATGCGGTATTTTATGCGAACGGCTGACCCAGCCTGCAGGGAATCCGGTTGATCTGATTGGCATCGGCATCAACGTTTCGTCCGTGCCAAGTGACTTTGCCAGCTCAATCAGCGGGCGAATCGCGACATTGGCGGCTGAAGGCGCGCGTGTCACACCGCATGAACTGCTAAGCCAGCTTGCAACCGAGCTACACGTTCGACTGCTGCAAACGCCACTGCCATGGCCCCTTGCGGCCGCAGAGTTTCGCCAGCACTGCCACCTGACCGGGCGTCGACTTCGGGTCACCGTGTCACCTGAATCGCTGGCAGTCATCGGCACGTGTCACGGAATCGATGATGACGGTTTTCTCCGTCTGGACGATCGCAGAATCATCTCTGGCCACGTGGAGATTCTTTGAACCGCACGCAGACTCGTCGCTATGCAATGTTGCTGGCCCTGCTGGTTGCGGCCGTGGGTTGCAAAACCAGCAGCACGGCGCCGGGCGACCTGAAGCGCATCCAACCCGCCAGCCCCGAGCGACGCCTTGGCAATGCGTACCTGTTTCGCGGCTGGATCGGAATATTCTCAACCGGTATCGATGAACTGGGCGGTGAACTTGAGAAGATGGGCACCCGCGCAACGGTCTATCAAGACGACCAGTGGGAGGAAGTGGCCGCTACGATTGCCCAGCAATACGGCAAGCCCGGCACGATGCGCGAGCCACTGATCCTCATTGGCCACAGCCTCGGTGCCGACGACTGCATCCGCGTGAGCCGGTACCTGAAAGATCACAACGTCCGCGTTGATCTTGTCGTCGTCCTCGATCCGGTAAAGCCACCCCTCGTTCCGAACAACATCACGCGCACCGTCGACCTGTATCAATCCCATGGCCTGCTGGACGCGCTTCCTGCCTTTCGCGGCGTGCCACTCGAACAGGAAGAGCCGGGCAAGTTTACACTCGTCAACTCAGACATTCGCAAGGACCGCAAAGATCTCCTGACGCCCGACCTTGATCACTTCAATATCGAAAAAAAGCCTGACATACACCTCGAAATTATGAAAGAAGTTGCCCGGGTCTCCCGCCCACGCAATCGCACCAAGGACCCACTTCAATGACGCCGCTGTCCATTCTCTGCATCATCAGCGGACTGATCATCGGGTTTTACTGGGCCCGGGTGATCAAACTCGTACTCAAACAGAAAAAGAAGCACGGCGAGAGTGCTCAGTTCGTTCCTGCCGAGCCGCTGGGGCGAGTACTGCGGGTCATCTGGTATCCCGTCGTTGGCTTCTGGATCTGGCACGCATGGGGTGTGCTGCTCCACGTGCCCCGTGGCAAAATCATGCAGCCGCTCATCGTCTCGCCGTGGCTGGGCTTTCCGGCACTGGGGGTGATGGCCATCGCCTTGGGCCTGACCATGGTCTGCTGGCGCAAGATGGGTAAGAGCTGGCGAATGGGGATTCTGCCGGGCGAAAAAACCCAGCTCGTCGTGAGCGGGCCCTATTCGCGTGTGCGGCACCCGATATACGCCCTCTCCAGCCTGCTCATGCTGGCGAGTGTGGCCGCGCTTCCGACCATCCCACTGATGGTTGCAGCGGCGCTCCACCTGGCCTTTCTTCAATGGGAAGCCCGGCGGGAAGAGGGCAATCTGATTCGGGTCCACGGTGAAACGTACCTCGCCTACATGCGTTCCACCGGCCGATTCATCCCGGCATTATGGCGTGGGGCTTGACGGCGCACGGCGCGGTAAGCTGCATAACGACATGTCCAGATCGATGGTCGGTGGCGACCTCAACATCTTCCAGAGCCTCATGCTCCAGTGGGAGCAACTGCATCCGTACAACGGCGTTCAGCTCCTTGCGATTCCCGGCTCGCCGCCCACCTCCGGTCAACTTACCGCGGCGTGGCACCGGGCCTTCGTCGGCATGGGACTCGGGGGTGCCACACACACGGACAAGGAATGGTCCCTCGACTCGACTGCGATTCCCAACGACCCGGCCTTTGCTCAATGCGCCAGCGAACAGGTCGCCGTAGAGAGCCTCAGTCCCTGGCTCAACAAGCAATACATGGAGGGCGAAATACCGGTTGTACCTCTGGTGTTTAGCACGCCAACGGGCTGGCTCATGGGGCTGGCCTACCGCCATTACGTGGCCGACTCAGTCACCGTGCGGCGATGGATCCACGGGTGGTGGCGGGAACTGTCAGGCAATCCATTGGTCACGGAGACTCATCGCAACGTCCGTGCCGTCGGGTATTACGCGGCCTTTCACCGTGCCGCGGGCTTCTCAATGCTCAAGGGTCTACTGGACACCGCTCGAGTCATGGGTGACATGGCCCGTGCCCAACGGCTCACCGGGCCCTACGAGTGTTCAGCACAGCACATCCTTCATCTTGGACCAGTCGTTGAGACATCTGATCTCCTGACGGTGGCGCGGGCGATGAATGCCAAGGTATCAGACCTGCTGCTGGCAGCTGTGGGCCTCTCCGCGCTACGACATGGGCCGATGAAACGGTCCAGCAATCGAGATCACCTTGCCCTCGGCAGCATCATCGATCTTCGCCCAATGACCGCCCGAGAGCTGGGGGATGGTCTGTATCTGGGTTACACCAGCTGCCTGCTTGGGCCCACGTTCATGGACAGCTTCGCCTCCGCCGTCCGTTGCATCGCCCGGCAGTCACTCGTCCAGCGCCAGACCAGTCAGGCCGGCGGTAGCGTGTTTAGGCTTGCAGCCGCGCTGGCTGGCAACCGGTTCTATAAGGGAAAGCGGCTGTACGAGTTTTATCGCAAGCGGATGCCACTGGCTGCGGGTCTGAGCAATGTCAATCTTGCTGGCTCTTGGGTGGAACGGGAGTGTCCGTCGGGGTCGCGATACCTGCGTGTTAGCCCGGTGGGCCCAACCATGCCCATTGTTCTGGCGAGCACTTCCTGTAAAGGGTCACTGGGTGTCACGTTCACCTATCGCAACCCGCTGATGAGCCATGCCGCCGCCGGGGAGATCATGGAAGACGTCAGGACGATTTTGACTGCCGTGTGCCGGACTGGCAGACCTCGCGGTCCCCATTTGACGACAGCGTCCTTGACGGAACGCGGCGGGCAATCGACGCTGTCAGCATGAGCAAGCAATACGACGCCGTACCGGCCATGTCGATCGACACCTCCAAGAAGTACACCGCCACTTTTGACACCTCTCGCGGCAAAATCGTCTGCGAGCTGTTCCCGAAGGAAGCCCCGAACACCGTCAGCAACTTTGCCTTCCTTGCCAATGACGGCTTTTACAACGGCACACTGTTCCACCGCGTCATCGAGAACTTCATGGTTCAGGGCGGGGACCCCACGGGTACGGGCCGCGGTGGACCGGGCTACAAGTTCAAGGATGAACTGGGTGCCGGTCACAAGAAGCACCAGATCGGCAGCCTTTCAATGGCCAACGCCGGCCCGAACACGAACGGCAGCCAGTTCTTCATCACCCACATCAAGACCGACTGGCTTGATGGCAAGCATACGGTCTTCGGACAGGTGCTCAGCGGTCAGGATATCGTCAACGCTATTGAGCAGGGCGACACGCTGAAGGTCGTCACAATCAGCGAAGGCTGATCAATATCCAAGTCCCCGATGATTTGTGCAGGATGGCTGATCACGTCTTGCGGGCTGCGAAGGCTTTTTCAAGAATATCTGCGTTAACCAGGTTGGCCTTGAAGTAAATGTCGGCCGCATCGCCGAGCAACGGGGGCAGGCCGATCAGCCACTCAAGCCCAAGGACGCCCGCCATCTTCAGGCCGGTCGTCCAGCCCAACTTGTGCTTGTAGACGAGATAAATCGGGTAGACGCCACCAAGCGCGGACAGTGTGTCCCCCGCCACCGGCAGCAGGCTGATGAGCGCATCAAGTCCAAACTTGACCGGTCCGATCTGAAACTGCGAGTCCATCCAGGTCGCCAGCCAGCGACACCGCTTGAGGTCTGCCTCCATCGTCTCAGCCGAGTGCTTCCCCCTCGGAACGCGGCCAGACCGGGAGTCCGGACGAGAGAGCGGCACCGGTCGGACCGTCACCTGAACAGGAGTAAACTTGGATGGGCCGGCCGCGACTGGCATTGCTTAATAGTACGCCCGCCCCGTCATGCTGTGACTTCGAATTCGAAGTGATTCTTGGAACCGGCGATGCGGTCAGGGCAAACACGGCGGATGCGGCAAAAATGCGGTATGCTCTTGCGTTCCACCGCAAGGCCATAAGCCCTACAGGAGACCCAGACGAAGTGGCTCAAGCTGACATCATTATTGCCGACGAAGCACTGCTGCCGCAGGCGGTCGAATTGTACAACTCCATGTTCCGGCCCAAACGGGAACTGGACTACTTCCGCCGCCGGTTTCTAGGCCGTTACAACGTCTTGACATTGCTGGCCCGCATTCAGGAAAAACCGGTCGGCTTCTGGATGGGCTTCGAGCTGAAGCCGGGCATGTTTTACCATTGGATGGGTGCCGTATCGGGCGACATCCGGCGGGCTGGGATCGGCCGACAGTTGCAGGACGCCCAGCAGGCCTGGGCCAAAGATCATGGGTACGAGCACATCCGCTGCGAAGCAATGAATCACCAGCGGGAGTTCATTCACTTCGGACTGGCGGTGGGTTACGACATCGTGGGCGTGCGTTGGGACAGCACCCATGCCGACAATTTGGTCGTTTTCGAGAAAAACCTAGTGGACTAGGCGGCCCGGCCGGGCCTGCCTCGATCCGAACGCACGTTAGCGGTCAACGGAGGCGATCGGCCCCGCTACCGTGTGGACCGGCACTTTCGCCGGCAAGTACAAACGGGCTGCCCGAGAGTTGGTGCTTTCGGCCCATGCGATGCCGTACATCATTGCCGCAAACCCCAGCAGCACCGAGGGATACAGCACAAATCGCAGGTAATCACGGATCTCAAACACGGTCGGCTCCCTGTTCCACCAGGTGCCCGCCGATCTCTCGCTGGCGGTGTGGTGAAACTCACAGTCTTAATACGACACTAACAATATCGTCAGATGTGGACCAGTTATTGAGGGCGGATAGGATTTTTTTGTGCTTTTTTTTAGTCCATCCCAGATCGACCCGCTTTGCCCACTGCTATTGGGGGTGGTCAATGTGACGCCGGACAGCTTTTCTGATGGCGGGCAGTTCTTGGACCCGGGAGTTGCCGCTGGCCGGGCTTGGGAGTTGACTTCTCAGGGGGCTGGCCTCATTGATTTAGGTGCAGAGAGCACCCGGCCGGGCGCACGACCCGAGCCAGCCGATGTACAGATCCAACGACTGGTTCCGGTTCTGAAACGTCTCGAAGGGGAAAGGTTCAGCCTGCCCCTCTCCGTAGATACGACCAGTGCCGAGGTTGCTTTGGCATGCCTTGACGCCGGAGCCTCGGTGGTCAACGACATCTCTGCCGGGACGTTCGATCCCGGGATGTTCGATTTAGCTGCCCGCCGCGGTTGCCCCGTGGTGCTGATGCACATGCAGGGCCGACCGGCCACAATGCAAAAGGCTCCTTTTTATGGCGATGTCCTGGCGGAGGTGAAGGCTTTTCTGCAGGAAAGAGTGTTGGCTGCTCTGGAAGCGGGCATCGGCGAGGGGAATATTCTGCTCGACCCGGGCATCGGCTTTGGTAAGACTCTGGCACACAATCTCGCACTTTTGGGCGCTTTGCCGAGCCTGTCCCGCCACGCCAATCGCCTCTTTCCGCTGGTTTTGGGAGTAAGCCGGAAGGGCATGATCGGACAACTGACGGACAAAGACTCGCCATACGAACGCATTTTTGGGACGGCCGGAGCGGTAGCGTGGTGCACTGCCGAATGTGTGCGAACTCAGACGCCCCTTGTTTTGAGAGTGCATGATGTAGGTGCGATGCTTGACGTTGTGAAAGTCGTCAAGGCACTGGCGACCCGCGAATGACTTACTTCCCCAGCATTTTAGCGAGGAAAAAAATAACGACGGCTCCGAACAGCCCGCCGCCAAACAGCAAGTAGATCAGTGAATAGCCAATAGCGGCGAGTGGGAACAATGTGATTGCGAGACTAACCATGAGACTTCTCCATAAAAAGGACGACCGGTTGAACAAAGCCGTTGAACGCCTTGCACCATGTTATGCACGCCGAAGTTCTCGAAACGGTTGCGAGCGGTGTATTATGAGAATCGGTGATCGAAGAACTGCACAATCTCTTGCTGTCGCTCCGCTCTTATGCGTGGTGGCAGATCGTGATTCAGCTGCTGATCATCGGGGCCATCGTCTTTGCGGCACTCCGGTTTTTGCAGGGGACGCGTGGCGCAAGAATGTTGAAGGGTGTCGCGTTTCTCGTCATCTCGATGTTTCTTGTCGTGAAGGTCCTCAGCAACCGCAGCGACTTTGCGCCCCTATTTTTTCTCTATGAGCGGTTTTTGGGCCTGGCGTCGATCGCGATTTTGGTCGCCTTCGCGTCGGAGTTGCGTCGGGGACTGATGCGTCTGGGAGAAACGCGTTTCTTTCGAAATACCAACCAACAGATCGCCGGTCAGGTTGAGCCTCTCATCGACTCGGCTCGTTTCCTTGCCAAGCGACGGTACGGCGCCTTGATCGCCATAGAGCGGGAAACGTCGCTTGTCGGACTCGCCGAAAATGGCACCAAAATTGATGCTGCCATTACCCCGGAGTTGCTCAACACAATCTTCTGGCCCGGTACCCCGCTTCACGATTTAGGTGTCGTGATCAGCGGTGGACGTGTTGCCTATGCCAACGTGCAGTTCCCGCTCGCGGAGGTGGGCGATTTGGACCGCGATCTCGGCAGTCGGCACCGGGCGGCGGTGGGCTTGTCTCAGGAATTTGATGCGGTGATTCTCGTAGTCAGTGAGCAAAGCGGTGACATCAGTATCGCGGACAAGGGGCGTCTGTATCGGCGATTGGACTGGGAAGTGGCCCGCGACTTACTGGTCGAATTGCTGAACCCCAAATCGGTCACGCTGCCATTCACCGGGGCGGGGACTGCCAACGGCATCGTCGGGGTGGGCCCGGGTGCCGCTGGTATCGAAGCCCGAACGCAGGCCGCAGTCGAGCGACAGTTGAAGAGCCTTGACACCCCGGCATCAAGGGGCAAGTGAGATTATGGCTAGCAACGGACCCACTTGGTTGAAAGAGTTCCTGCGCACCTTCGTCTGGGCGGCCCCGCTGACGGTTCTTCTTTGGCTCTGGGCCGACCGCGAGCAAGTCACAAGCCTGTCCGATGTCACAGTGCCGATTTCCGTACGGACCAGCGATCCGACGCGGTTAGGTACCTTGGCATCACCCGCCGACCGCCTGGTGGTCGTCAAGTTGGAGGGGCGGCGTAGCCGTCTGGAAGCCCTGCGAGAAAAGATCGCGGCCAGTGGGAGCGATGGCCTCACCGTTGACTTACAGTCGGTGGCCGGCGGCCTGGAGCCGGGCGAAGTCCGCCGTAGCACTGTTGAAGTGCTGAACGCAAACCCATTATTTGCCGCTTATGGGGCAAGGGTTGTTTCCGCCGTCCCGCAAGAAGTGAAGATCACCGTCGATGAAATTGTTGAACGAGAGGCGGTCGTGGTGCCCGACTCGACCATCACCACGTTTGACGGACCCCTCGTCTTTGAACCGCGTTCGGTGACGGTCCGTGGTCCGAGAGATCGGATTCAGGACTTGGTGCCGCGTACTTCGGACGGCCATTACCAGGTCACGGCAGAGTTCGCAGGGATGGCTTCGCTGCTCGTACCGGGCCAGCACGATCTGGCAACCGTTCCGCTTCGGAGAGTGGGTACCGCCACCGGCGGCATCACGATCGTGCCTGACAGCGTCAAGGCAAGCTTCGCCATCCGCTCGGCCGGAGTGAAATACGTCATCCCGTCATTGCCCGTCTTTGCGCTTTCCAGTGGCACATTTCTGGACGAGTACCGCGCGGTGTTTGAGCCCGTTGTTAAGAACGTGGGGGTTACGGGACCGCCAGACGTCATTACCGCCTTGAAAATGGATAAGTTGCCGCTTCGCCCCAAGGCCGTCCTTGAGTTCAGTCGTGAAGACCTGCCGGCCGGGACGGTGAGAAGCCGAAAGTTGCGATTTGAACTGCCTGCGGGCGTGACCGTTCTTCCGGAGGAAGCTGACCGAGAATTCACATTTACGCTTCAAAAGCGGAATGAGGATCGGACGCCCTAGCCAACGCGGTGTTTTTGTCCCGGCGACCGCTGGATGAGGGGCAACTTCTTGACGATTCGGGGGTGCTTTCATACCGTCAAGTCGAGGAGCAGGCCCGGGACTAACCTCCCCACCCGGAAAGCCGAACCAAAGCCATGTCAGAACACACGTCGCCGATCAAACTGTCCACCGATAAAGACATCCGTATCGTTGAGTTTACGGTTCACAAGATCATTGATGAGACCTTCATCAGCGAAATTGGGCAGGCTCTTGCATCGGTGATCGAGACGACCGCCGCTCCGAAAATGCTGCTGGACTTCTCGACTGTCGATCACCTGTCGTCCGCCGCGTTGGGAATGCTCATCAATGCGAATCGGAAAATCCTAGATCGAAACGGGAAGCTCCGTCTGTGCACAATCAAGCCAGAGATCATGGAAGTCTTCGTGATCACGAAGCTGAACAAAATGTTCAAAATCCTGCCAACCCGTGCCGAAGCAGTTGCAAGCTTTTCGCAAACCTGACGGGACCAATTGACGTATAGAAGGGAAGGAATTGGTTTGCCCCGAGATTAGAGGCAGGGTGAGTTAACATGGCTAAGCGTCAGCCGGGTTCTAAAATGCCATCACGCCCGAAGGCCCCGGTCAACGGTGCTGGCAGCGACCGTCCCATCCGTCTGCACTTTGTCATTCCATCAGATTTTGCCCAAAGCCGACGGGTGCAGGACAGCATTTTTGCCGCGGTGGCGGAGAAAAACTGGCCGGAAGACGACATATTCGGGCTGCGGATGGCGATGGAGGAGGCGATGGTGAACGCCATCAAACACGGCAACCAGCTGAACCCCGGCAAATCGGTCACAGTGGACGCGACCGTAACCGCGGCTGGGGTCGAGGTTTCCATTCTGGACCAGGGTCCGGGTTTTGACCGTTCAAGTGTGCCTGACCCGACGCTTGAGGAAAACCTGCTCAAGCCAAGCGGGCGGGGCATTCTGATGATCGAGTCTTACACCGATCGGGCAAAATGGACGGAGGCGGGTCGGCGATTGACCCTGACCAAGGCCCGTCAAGTGAGCGGCAGCCACGCGGGATGAACGGCGTTATAGTAGGGCGGTGCCGGGGCCCACATGATGGTTCCCCGTTGCTTCCAGCCCTCCCCAAGTCGCCAGACGTCCCAATCGTTCCACAATGTTTATTCCGCTCAGAACTGACAGTCCGCTGCGCCGAACGCCCTATGTGAACTGGCTTTTGATCGCGCTGAACGTGGTGGGGTTCGCCCTGCAAATGGCGTACAAGCAGAAGGCGGATCGCTTCACGCTGGATCCGGGTGAACCCAGCGTGCTGACATTTTTTACCAGCATGTTCATGCACGGAGATATCTGGCACATCACCGCGAACATGTTGTTCCTCTATATTTTTGGGAACAAGGTGAACGATAAGCTCGGGCACATCCCCTATTTGATTTTTTATCTGGCAGGGGGTGTGTTCGCGGGCTTTACTTACATCTGGACGAGCTCGCCCGTCGCGATGGAAGGGGCGGCGGCAGTCTATGCCCCTGTGTTGGGCGCGAGCGGTGCGATTGCTGCGGTGACGGGCGCGTTTCTGGTTCTCTATCCGCAGGTACGGGTTCATATTTTCGTTTTGGCGATCTTCTCGTTCTTCACGATCGAAGTGCCGGGGTGGGCACTGGTGGCAGTGTTCTTTGTTCAGGATGTGGTGCTGCAACTACTGCCGGGCGCGGGTGGGAACGTGGCGCACAGCGCCCACATCGGCGGCTCGGTGTTTGGCTTTGTGGTGATATTCACATTGGTGGCCGTGGGGCTGATTCCGCGCAGCCCCACAGATGCTCTGGCGGCCGTCAAGCGCTGGAACCGTCGGCGGGAGTATCGCGATGCAATCGCGACGGGTTGGAACCCTTATGGCTTCGGAGGGTCACCCCCGAATGCAAAGGACGCGGCCATCGCGAAGCCGGATTCCGCCCAGCAGCGCGTCATGGAACTGCGGGCGGAGATCAGCGAGTCCATTGCCCACGGCAAGCATGATCAGGCGGCTGAGCTTTACCTGCAGTTGAAACAACTTAGCCCCGGTCAGGTGCTTTCAAGGCAAGCCCAGCTGGACGTCGCCAATGAACTTGCGCTGCAGGAGCGATATCCGCAGGCCGCAGAGGCCTATGAGCGGCTGCTGGCGGAATACCCGAAACATGACCAGTTGGCGGCGGTGACGCTGATACTCGGCGTCATTCTTCGGCGAGAGCTGGCACAGCCCCAACGGGCCGCGCAGTGGTTGGCGGTCGCCGCGGAAGCACTGCCACCGGGCAATCAGAGAAATACTGCTCTGGAACATCTGGAACTGGCCAAGGGGGACATACTGGCGGGGGGCGTAGGATCAGCATCAAAGCAGTGAGCACTTGTCACTGCCTGCTCAAGGACGAGGCTAACAAAACAGGCTAGGATTTCGACATGAGTGATACTTTGGCGGGTGTGGCTTCCGTGGCCGCGCTGATTTTTGGATTCGGCTTTGTCATTTTCTGGCATGAGCTTGGGCATTTTCTGGCCGCCAAGTGGGTAGGCATCAAGGTTGAACAGTTCGCTGTCGGGTTTGGCAATGCGCTGGTGGCCTGGAGAAAAGGGGTCGGGCTGACGTTCGGGTCCAGTGAGCCGCGGGTGGTGCGACTGATCACCGATGAATGGCGGCGACAGACTTTTGGTGATGCCGCCCCGCCGGATGGTGTCACCGGTGGACCCAGTCAGGCTCAGGCCATGATGCTGGCCAAAAGTCTCGGGTTGGGCGAAACAGAATACCGGCTGAACTGGGTGCCACTGGGCGGGTACGTGAAGATGCTTGGGCAGGACGATTCCGGTCCGGTGGCTGGGACAAGCGATCCGCGGGCATATCCGAACAAAAGTGTCGGAGCGCGGATGCTGGTGATTTCAGCCGGCGTGGTCATGAACATTCTGCTGGCGATTTTCGGGTTCATGTGCCTGTTTCGACTCGGGTTTAATGTGACGCCTCCGGTGGTCGGGCAGGTGGGCCAAAATGGACCGGCGGACGTGGCGGGGATCGTGCCGGGAGACCGCGTTTTGTCGGTCAACGGGCGCAAGATTTTTGACTTCAACGGACTCGCCACCAGCGTGGCACTTTCAAAAGACCGGGAACCGATTCCGTTTGTCATCGAACGGCTGGGCAAGGATGGCAAGCCACTTCAGACGACCATTACAGTTACACCCCGTAAGCCGGTCGCGGAAGGATCGGCATTTGTGTCGGTGGGTATTGGCCCGATGTTTGCGCTGGCCGGACCGTCAGGCCGAGGACAACACCTGACGGACGCGATGCTCGACGAACGAGGTCTGCCGGACGAAGCGGCCATAGCCCGACTGACTTCTCCGACGGCCAGCGCCGTTAGGCCGCATGAAGTGGTTACGCGGATTAATGGACAGCCAGTCATGCCCGGCGACTTCCTGACGCTGCAACGGATTCTGGACAACAACACGGGACAGCCCATTGAGGTGACGGTAAAGCCCGTGACCGGGGAAGGACTGGAACGGACGACCGTTGTGCAACCCGGCATCATGGGGCAGTTTGGGGCCGTCGAATGGTCGGTGGGTGGGCTGAGGCCAAGGTACAGAGTGGAGAGCGTGGACGGACGGGGACCGGATAAAGCCAAACCGCTGGCGGCACCGGCTGACGGACAGATATTTCCGGGTGACGTGATTTTGGGTGCCACGCTGGCGGTGCCGCCATATGACCACACACCGGCCACCACTTTGGACATGCTGAAGAAATTCGTCGACAGCGCTGGCCAACAGGGCAAACCGGTCGTTGTGGAGCTGCTGCGTAAAGGGGTGACAGAACGTACCCAGCCGATGTTGCCGGTCAGCAAGAAGACCGGGAGCCAGTCGAGTTACCGCCTTGGCATCGGCTTCGGCTGGGACCTCGGGGACATGACCATCGGCGGCGTGGCAGACAACTCGGCAGCCGCGCGGGCCGGAATCGAGGCGGGCTGGCGGCTTGTGGCAGTGAACGGTCAGCCAGTGCAGCACTGGCTGGAAGTGGGCAGAATTGTCCGCAACAGCCCGAGCGGTGTCGGTGGAAGTAAGACGCTGAAAATCACGCTTTCCCCCCCCCCGCCCGCCGCCTCAACCTCCGCATCTGCGGTGGCGGACGTGGCGACACGGGAACTGGTGCTGACACTTGACCGGGAAGACTCGGCCATGGCCGCCATTCGCGCTGATCTGCCTATCAATCTGGAAGTCGCGATGGAAGTACGAAAGACGGACTCGATTGCGACAGCAGCGGAGTGGGGACTGGCAGCGACCAGAGATTTCGTACTCCAATCGTATGTGACCGTTTTGCGGATGACCCAGCGAAGTCTTAGTCCGACTAACCTGCAGGGGCCGATCGGTATCGTTCATACGGGGGGCTTGATCGCCTGGAGCAAGCCACCAGACTGGATTTTGTGGTTCATCTGCATGATTTCGGCCAACCTTGCGGTGGTGAATTTTCTCCCGCTGCCGATTCTAGATGGTGGGCACTTTGTGTTGCTGTGCCTGGAAAAAGCACGGGGCAAGCCGCTCAGCGACAGGGCCATGGGCGCGGTTCAGATGACAGGGCTGGCATTGATCGGGTGCATATTCCTATTCGTGACTTTCAATGACCTGACCCGCCTGCTGGGTTAGGGTGACACCTAATTGTCAAACGTAGCTGAACCGACCCAACTGCCAGACTCCCTGCCCCTCGCAACGTTGCATGGTGGCGGCAGGTGGCCCATGGGATTGCTTGAGGTGGCGCTGATCATCGCGTTGGGGCTTCTGGTACGGCTACCGATCATCGACACACCTTTCGGCCGCAACGGCGAGGGCACGGGCTCGTGGTATGGGGTGATGGCGCGTAACTACCTGCGTCATGGCGTCTGGAGGACGGGGCTTGCGCCGATGATTTCGGTGGGGGTGAACCAAGCAGATGCGCCCACGGTTTATTCGCACCATCCGCCGGGGCTTGCGCTGTCGATGGCGGCGGTATATCTGCTGCTGGGAGACGGTGAATGGCAGACAAGGCTTGTGCCGTCGGGCTGTACGCTTGGGGCTGGAGCGATGCTGGTCATACTTGCCATGCCTGCAGGATTCGGTGCTGCGATGTGCGTCGGATTGGCTTTCGCCACGTCTGTCATGGCTGTCCGATTCGGCGGGATGCCCGATGTGGTGGGAAGCCCACTGGTGCTGGCGGGTCTTATCGCGATCTGGGCTTACCAGCGATACGTCCGATCGCCCTCGTCGGGTCGCGCGGCGGCCGTTATCGGCACGATGCTGATTGGCCTATGCGTCGACTGGCCGATGGCGATTCTGGCGGCCGTTCTGGCCTTACATGCTGCGGCTTGGGGTGGAAAACGGGGACGGGTGTTCGCGGTGGTGTTGATGGCAAGCTGCACGGTTTGGATCGGGCTGCTGGTCATCGATCTGGCAGCGGCAGCTGGCGGCATCGAACTTCTGGTGAAGGCGGCGCTGCGACGGACGATGGGTGCGGCAACAGATGAAGGCAAGACATTCGGGTTGGGGGCGTGGCTGGCCGGGGCATGGAGTTTCAATCGCATTCTTCATGGACCCTTGCTGGCGGGCCCGCTGTTGTGGGCATGGACGCGACGGTGGGCTCTTCGAACCGAGTCAGATCGGGCTGCGGCGTTATTGCTGGGATGGGGCGCGGTTCATGTGGTTGTCGGTCGCCAAGGATGTCTGAATCATGATTGGTGGTGGTGGCCACTGACGCCGGGCCTGGCGATGACGACGGGGCTTGGGGTCGCCGGGATCTGTCGGCGATTCGGTGTCGCCGCGTTCTCTTCTGCAAGTCGCGGTCTGGCGTTTGCAGTAGTCACATTGGCTGTCATCGGCGGCTGGGGGGCTGTGGCAGAGATTCGAAGGTGGCAATCGCCGGGCTGGATCAGTGGCGGCTTCGACGACTACCTGCTGCACGATCTGGGAGATGCCATTCGCAAGGCTGCACCGCCCGACGAGTGCGTTTTGGTCGCCGAATGGGACGATGAGCCGCAACTCTGGTACTACGCCGACCGGCCAATCAAGGTCGCGGTTTGGGACAGCGAGACTTTCGTCCGCCGGCGATTCGATGCCACCGCCGACCTTGTCTACAACTTTTCGCAGGCATGGAGCAAGGCACCGGTGGCGCTGGTTATGCCGGCTTCCTATCGCGAAAAGCTGGACGGCCTTCACAAAACACTAACGAGATCTGGTGATGAGCCGACCGTGTACGGCCGGTTCCTAATTTACAATCTGATTCCGTCAGCACGGCCTAGGAGGTGACGGGAGCGGGTGCGGGCCGATATGATTCTCGGCCATGTCCACCTCTTCCTCAGGCTCACTGCGCACGCCATGGGTCCTACTCATCGGCCTGCCGATCATGGCCGTGGTACTTGCAGCGATGGCGCTCTATGTGGCGTTGGTGAAGGCACCGTCGGATCAGGCGGCCCGACAGAATCAAGAGATGGTCGCGCACATGAGCGGCCTTACGAGCGCCGTGGTGAACAAAATGGACCCGAAATTCGCTGACACCGACGGCGATCTGGTCGCCAATGGTCCGACAGACCCGGGCGATGTTATCGACCCGCAGACACTGGTCTTCAGCTACGTGGCGACAGACGAGCCCCAGATTTACAAGGCAGTTTTCAAAGACCTCACGGCCCATCTGAGCAAGGAGCTTGGTCGCGAAGTCCGGTACGAACTTTACAACTCGGGCAATGAGGAGGTCGCCGCACTCCGGAAAGGCACGCTTCACATTGCCGGGCTGAACACGGGGAATGTGGCCAAGGCGGTGTCCGTCGCCGGCTTTGTGCCGCTGACAATGCTTGCAAGCGAAAGTGGCGACAAAGTACATAAGTCATTGATCATCGTGCCTGCGGGCAGTGGCATTAAGTCACTCAAAGACCTTAAGGGCGAAGAACTGACCGTTACCGACACAGGGAGTAACTCCGGGTTCCGCGCACCCATCGTGATGCTGAAAGACGCCGGACTTTTGCCGGAGCGGGATTTCCAACTGCGTTTCAGCGGAGGACAGGAAAACTCGCTGGTGGGCTTCACAGGCGGCCGGTATCAGGCTGTGGCGGTGGCCAGCGACTATCTTGCCCGCGCAGAAGACCGGGGTGTGATCAAAAAGGGGTCTTACCGTGTAGTCGGGGATATGGGTCCGTTCCCGTCTGCGACCATCGGCGTTTCGTGCCTGCTAAGGCCGGAATTGGCTGGGAAGATCAAAGCTGCTCTGCTGTCTTTCCAGTGGGCAAAAAGCTCCCTTTCTCGCGAGTTCGGTCCGTCGGGTCAGACAAAGTTTGAAACGGTGAACTTCAAAGATGATTTTGTTCTGGTCCGCCGACTGGATAGCGACACCGGTCAGGATTACACCGATCTGGCTGGGGCTAACGGCCAGCCGGCCACGATCGAACCTTCGATGGTGGTCCCTCCGTCCGTCCCGGATGCCCCGGCCACGCAACCATGAGCCTTCCACCGGAACGTGTTGCAGAAGGGATCGCCACAGAATCAGCGGTCCCTGATCTTGCTGCGCACAAGTTGCGGCGCGGCCTAACTCTAGGAATCACCGCTTTCAGCCTGTGGGGATTGCTTCCGGTTTACCTCCACCCCCTGTCGGGTCACATTCACCCGTTGATTGTGCTGGGGCAGCGGGTTGTATGGTCGGTGGTGACGTTGGCGATCATGCTCACGGTCATTGGCGGATGGCAGCGGGTGTTTGCCCTTGCGCGGAAGCCCGGAATGCTGGGTTGGTTGACGTTGACCACCACGCTATTGGCGACGAACTGGTACCTGTTTATTTATGCATCGACCCGCGGGATGAACATCCAGGCCAGCCTTGGTTATTTCATAACACCGCTACTCCTTGCCGTCCTGGGTGTATGGGTGCTCGGCGAGCAGCTGAGGGTGGGGCAAATCGCTGCGTTTGTACTTGCGGGGATTGGTGTGATCTATCTGTCTGTTGGCCTGCATGCCGTGCCGACGCTGGCGCTGGCACTGGCTGGTACGTGGGGCAGCTACGGTCTGGTGCGCAAGCGGCTTCACGTCGAATCGATTCCCGCGCTGACGATTGAAACGGCCATTCTGGCCATACCAGCCTCGATCGGGCTGATATGGGCCGCCGCCGCCAACCCCGTCGGCTTGGCCGGAGCGAGGCCAGAACTCGGCTGGGCAGCGTATCTGGCATTGACTGGTGTATTGACGACCGTCCCATTGCTTTGCTTTTCGTCGGCCGCCAAAGCCCTGCCGCTCAGTGTTCTGGGACTGCTGCAGTTCATTGGCCCGACGGTGCAGTTTCTTGTGGCAGTACTGTTCTTTGGTGAACAGTTCACCCATGCACACCAAGTGGCTTTCCCTATAATTTGGGCTGGAATCGGGATTTACGTGGCTGAGGGGTTTTGGGCAAACCGTTCCGCGGCCTCTAAACGGCTGCCCCTTTCCAGCGTCGCAGCCAGCCGCTAAGGTGCACCGCCCAAACCAGTCATCGGAGATTTGCTCTATGTCCCAGCCCCTGAAAATGCTCTATGCCGCCGACGCCCCCCTTGATGGACTCCGTGGCAAGACGGTTGCAATCCTCGGATTCGGCAGTCAAGGCCATGCCCATGCCCAGAACATGCGCGAGAGCGGAATCAACGTGATTGTTGCCAACCGTGCAGACTCGGCCAACGGTCGACTCGCACTGGAAAAGGGGTTTAAGCTTTTCAGCGTTGAAGACGCGGTGAAGCAGGCCGACCTCAGCATCGTGACACTGCCGGATGAGAAGCAGCCGGAGGTCTATTTCAAGTCCATCGAGAAGAACCTCACCGCTGGCAAGACGCTGGGCTTCACGCACGGTTTCAATATTCATTTCAAGACCATCTCGCCGCCGGCAAGCGTGGACGTGATCATGGTCGCCCCGAAGGGGCCGGGGCATCTGGTGCGGAGTGAGTTTGAAAAGGGCGGCGGCGTCCCGTGCCTCCTGGCTGTGCATCAGAATGCGAGCGGACAGGCGCGATCGACAGCGTTGGCCTGGGCTGCAGGCGTGGGCGGTGCCCGATCAGGCATCATCGAAACGAACTTCAAGGACGAGTGCGAGACGGACTTGTTCGGCGAACAGGCTGTTCTTTGTGGCGGCCTGTCGGCGCTGATCAAGGCAGGTTTTGAAACTCTGGTGGAGGCTGGCTATCCGCCGGAAATGGCTTACTTCGAGTGCGTGCACGAAGTGAAGCTGATCGTCGACCTGATTTATGTCGGCGGGCTGGACTATATGCGTTACAGCATCAGTAACACCGCCGAGTGGGGCGATCTTGTGACGGGCCCCCGCATCATCACCGATGCCACCAAGGCAGAGATGAAAAAGGTGCTGGCTGAAATCCAGTCCGGGAAGTTCGCGAAGGACTTCCGAGCAGAATACGAAGGCGGGTTTAAGAACTTCAAGCGGTTGTACGAGGCGGACAACAACCACCCCGTGGAAGTCACCGGCCGGCGGCTGCGGAAGCTGATGCCATGGCTGAATGCGAAAGAGCCGCCAAAGGCCTGAGAATTGACGTTGACAGGCGGTTAAGCCACCCCGCGATCAAAAGTCGCAGGCTCCGTAAGGTCGCGAGCTGGCGGATCGCCTATTCTGTTATGGGAAAGGCGGTTCGATGACCCTTCAGAAGTTCAAATATGTGGTCGGGGCGGCTTGGATTGCTGCGGCCTTGGCCGCGGGAGTGGTTGGCGCACGGCTGATGCTGGCGGGGAAGCAGTCGCCGGACGGCACGGGGATGGAGGTCCTCTTCGATGCGCCGGCCTTTGCATTGACGGCAGAGGACGGTAAATCCTTCGCCTCCAACACGCTGGCGGGTAAGCCATTTATTTCGGCGTTTATTTTCACTCACTGCGCGAGTACCTGCCCGATTGTGTCGGCAAGGATGTCCGTGCTGCAGAAGAAGATTGACCCCGAGGTGAAGTTCATCAGCTTCAGCGTTGATCCCACTCGTGACAACCCTGTGGTCCTGGCGAACTACGCTGCCAAATACGAAGCCGACACCGCGCGGTGGCGGTTTCTGACGGGTACACAGCCGGAGATCGATGCCATCAGCACCGCTTTTCGGGTCAAGGTGAATAACAACGCCGGCGAGATTCTGCACAGCGATCAACTGTTTCTTGTTGACGGCAAGGGACGCGTCCGCGGGATTTACAGCACGCAGGACAACGAGGCGATGCAGCGGCTGGTGAACGATGCGGCGATTCTGCTTAAGGGCGGGAACTCGTGACAAAAGAGATTCTCGCGGCCGTCAACGCATCGCTGAACGGAACCTCGACACTGCTTTTGATATCGGCCCTGATCATGATCAGGCGGAAGAACTGGAAGGCTCATGCCACGCTGATGGTCAGCGCGCTGGTGACAAGCGCAGTCTTTCTCGTCTGCTACTTAACCAGCTATTTTGTCTTTGGGGACAAAAGTACGAAGACAATGCCGTTTGCTCCGCAGTGGGCCAAATATACCTATCTGGCTGTGCTGCTGCCCCATGTGCTTGCTGCGGTGGGTATGTTGCCCCTGATCGGCATCGCCCTGTTCCGGGCTTACAAGCGGCAATGGGACCTGCATCGAAAGATCGCCAAGCCGACGTGGGGTATCTGGTTTTATGTCTCCATCAGCGGAGTGGTGGTCTACTGGATGCTCTATCACTGGCTGCCGGGCTTCGGTCCAGTTACGGCTTGACCACTGTCTGGGCGGTCAGCGTTTGTTGCAGATAGGGCTCTTGGAAGTCGACCCGGACGGTGATCTGGGCACCGGTGGCTGGATTGGTAGCCAGTGGGCAGTCCAGAACATATTCAAAAATCAGCCCACCTGAGCGCCATGCGTTGGCGGCAGCCGGACCCGTAAAGCGCCAACTACCGATCGGCCCAGCTGTGGGCTGGCTCAGGTTGAACGCCGTGATCGTAAAGTCGCCCGGCCACTTCAAGGCGTCTCCGGCGGCGTCAACCGGGCAGGCATAGACATGAAGGGTGCCATCGGAAATACCCGTCAGGCGTCCCAGCCGAATGGCTGAGGGAACGTACAACTGGGGCCTCGTCGGCGTTCCGGTCGTGGCGATGGGGGAGGCCTCATCATTGCCAACAAGAGCCCTGAGTCGCGTTACTTCCACTTGAAGGTCGGCGTTCTGCCGACGGAGTTCGATATTGGCCTTCTGTGGCGACCCACAACCGCCGAGCGCAGTCGTCAGTAGCACGGCAGCTAGGAAGAGTGGTGACGTGACGGCAGGCTTCACAATCGCATCCTAAGCGATCTTATCTTCCGGGGGCGTGGGCTTGGCGGTGACTTCCGGGGCGCGCTCGAGAATTTTATCGGCGCAGCCATAGGCCACCGCTTCATCAGCGAACAGCCACTTGTTGCGGTCAAAGTCCTTGTGGATTGCTTCCATGGTCTTGCCCGTGTAGGAGGCCATCAGCTTGTAGAGCCGGTCGCGCAGGCGAAGCATGTGCTGGGCTTCGATACCCAGATCTGTTGCTGGGCCCTGCATCATCCCGCCGATCAGTGGCTGGTGAAGCATGACCTGGCTGTTGGTGAGAACGTATCGCTTGCCCGGCGTCCCGGCAGCGAGCAGACAGGCGCCCATGCTGGCCGCCATACCGATGCAGGTGGTCGACACATCGCAGCGCAGGAACTTCATCGTGTCGATGATGCCAAGTCCGGCTGAAACTGAACCGCCCGGAGAGTTGATGTAGAAGTGGATATCGCTTTTGGGGTCATCATTCGACAGGAAGAGCAGCTGGGCGATGATGAGGTTGGCGGTATCGTCGGTCACAGGCCCGCCGAGAAGGATGATTCGATCCTTCAGAAGACGGGAATAGATGTCGTAAGCCCGCTCACCGCGACCGGACTTTTCCACGACGACTGGCACGAGGGTGTTTTGCATAACCTTTGATTTCTTGGTGTGGACTGAGGTTCGATGTTCCGGCGGACTACTTCTTGTCGCTCTTGGCATCCGACAGGCCGATGACTTCATCGCAAAGGCCGTAAGCGACGGCTTCTTTGGCGAGGAAGTACCGGTCGCGTTCGGAATCATCGCGGATGCGATCGGTCGTCTGGCCAGTGCAATCTGCCATGATCTGCACGAGCGTTTCCTTGGTCTTCAGGATTTCCTCGGCCTGAATCTGAATATCCGATGCCTGACCAGTCACGCCGCCGAAGGGCTGGTGAATCATGACCTTGGCGTGGGGAAGGATGTAACGCTTTCCCTTGGTGCCTGCCATGAAAACCAGTGCGCCGCCGCTCTCAGCCCGACCGAGGCAGTAGGTCGCGACCGGGCAGTTCAGGAACTTCATGATGTCATACATGGCCAACGTGTCGTCGACGACGCCGCCGGGAGAGTTGATGTAGAAGTTGATGTCGCCGTCGCGCTTCACGCTTTGCAGATACAGCATCTGCATGATGACGCGGCTGGCCGAGACGTGGTTGATTTCCCCGACAAGGAAGACGACGCGATTTTCCAGCAGCATCTCTTCCAGCGTCATCTCGCGATAACGGCTGTAACCGCCGGGACCGGGGGCGTGGGGCATGTTCAACGGAACCATGGGGGCCATGCCGCCGAAGCCGCCCAACAGGCCGCCTACAGCACCCATTGAAACTTCGCGGCCGTTGGCAACGTCGCTGGCCAGCGAGCCGTTGGTCTTTGCAAGAATATCGGCCGCGCGGGCCACAAGCCGCGGATCGAGTCTGCCCGTTTCAAGATTCCCAGTTTTCAAGTTGTCGCTCCTGTGCCTTCCATGATTCAACGGCCGGGTAAACGTCTGAACTTTCACGACGATGCTACGCCTGCAAGGACGCCCAATCAATCGGAGTATCGGCTGTCAGAACGCCGCACTTGTCATCAAATGTTGAACCCGTGGCCGTTGGCACCTGCCCGGTTATCGGACGTTGGCCCGTGCAGGCTTGAACTGGCACACGCAGTCGTAAAGTGTCCCACCGTGCCGACGAGCTATGATGTGATCCTTCAAAATGGCGATGTTCAGCACGTCGCAATGGAAGGCCGCATCGAGATTGCTCTCGACACCCCTGCCCATGCCCTCCAGCACGACAAGATCGGCGTGGGCAGCGGCCACATTGAGGTCGTCTGAAACGGACCCGAGGTCGATCAACGGTTCGCCGGTCCCGGTGGAAACGATCTTTACGGCCGAAAGTTCCGGGGCAATCGCGATGATTCTGGGCCACAGATCGAAAACGTCGTGAACCGTCATGTCATTCAGGCTCGGCCGCTCATTGGCGGCGATCACAACCTCCCGGCCCTCGAGTGCCCACTGACGAATCAGCGGCAAGGCACCCAGCAGGAAGTCGCCGCCGGCGTTGTCAATGAAATACACGATTTTTTGCCAACGGTTGGCCTCCGTCGACAGCCATCTCTGAGTGAGCAGATCGAAGTCATCGATGAGCCATGGCCGAGGCTTGATTTCGCCCAAAAGGGATGAAAAGGAGACGGAGCCGTTGAGGAACCGACCTGAGGTCGCTTCGGCACCCATGTCGAAGATGTTGCCCGCAAAGACACCGCGAATCAGTGATTGACAGCGCTCGATGCCAGTGGGAAGAGCCTCATGCATGAAAATGACCCAGGCCAGTTCCGGGAGCGCACCTTCGTTTTCCCGCCGCTTCAGCGATGCGAATGCATCACGAATTCCGTACCTCCGAAGAATCGCATCACGCCAGCGATCGAGGGTCAGAATCGTTACGCGGCCACCCCAGCGGGTTGAACGGGGGTCTTCCGCATAGGCAGTCAAGACGCCGTCCAGTTCGTTCGCGGCGGCAAGGCAGTTCCGCGTGGCCGTTTCCGCCGAGAGCCCTTCGGACTGCAACTCAGTCAGGGCCAGCTTTAACATCATTTGAAAGTGCGTTTTGAAAAAGCCGACCCAGTGAACGCGCGACGGCTCATCCGCCCCCAGATCCCAGTTGCACGCGACGTAATGCTGTGGGTCGGCCAGCAGAACGAACGGAGACAGGCTGGCGTTCGGGACGTTCAAAGGCTCATCCCACCGTCAACGTGCAGCGTCTGCCCAGTGATGTAGCTGCTTGCTTCGGTGCACAGAAGCAACGCGATGCCGCTGCAGTCGGCGGGCTGCCCGAGCCGCGCGAGCGGAACGGCATGGCGGACGACCTCATCCCGGCGCTGCTCGCTGCCAAACTGGCCATGGTTTCGCAACGTTTCGAACCATCCTGGTGCGATGGTATTCACCAAAATATTGTGCTTGGCGAGGTCGCGAGCCCACGCGACGGTCACATTGGCGAGGGCCGCTTTGGTTGCACCGTATGCCATCATGTTGGGGTTACCACCGAGTTGCTGAATAGATCCGATGTTGATGATCCGCCCCCAGCGACGCTCGATCATCCCCGGCACCATCATCTGGGCCAGCATGATTGGCCCAACAACGTTGCACCGGTATTGGCGCAGCATTGCATCCGGCTGCGCCGAGAGCCACGGGACGGCTTCTTGAACGCCCACATTATTGATCAGAATGTCGACGTGGCCGAGGGCTTTTTGGACCTTGAGTCCGAAGGACGTGACGGCATCAAGGTCGGTCAGGTCTCCGTCGAAGGCGATCACATTCGACCCCGCAGCCCGCAGGCGGGATGCTTCGCCCTCCGCGACGGCTGCGTCAATATCCTGAATGGCCACGTGCGCCCCGGCTGCTGCCAGCGTTTCTGCGATGGCCAGCCCAATGCCACGGCCCGACCCGGTGATGACAGCGGTACGGCCCGCCAATGTGCGTTCAGTTGCCACGACGTTTCTTTCCGGCGTACTCGACCGTGATAACACCGGCAGTACCGCCACGCACGGCGAAATTTCCCTCGACCCTCAGCTTGCGCGGGGCCAGCACGGCGATCAGATCGTCGGCAATTGTGTTGGTGACTTTTTCGTAAAACATCCCCTGATTACGGAACGCGAGGTAATAAAGCTTGAGGCTTTTCATTTCCACATTCAACTTATCGGGGACGTAAGTCAGCGTGATGGTGGCAAAGTCGGGCTGTCCGGTCACCGGACAGACGCTGGTGAACTCGGGGAAAACAAACTGGATGGTGTAGTCCCGCCCGGGACACGGGTTGGGGAATGCTTCGAGGATGGTCCGAGGGTTGGCGACCTGTGCGGGTGTCAGGATGGACTTTGCCCCCAACTGGGTCAGACCTGGTTTTAGTTTTGCTGCCATAGATGAATCCTTGCCAAACTCCGCCAGAAGAGCGACGGGCGAGGAATATTAGTCAGACGGAGGTAGTTGCGAAACATCGGGCTCAAACGACGCGCTTTCCGAGACAACGGCAAACGAGACAATTCGATCGAGGCGAAAGGCCCGGGTTTCGTTACGAAGATGGCAATGGGCCAGTAGCACCTGCCCTACACCGCCGCCGGTCTGCCCCCCACGCCGGATCGACAGAGGGCGGACCACCCTCTCGGATGGCAGTGAGCTGCTTCGTCCGTCCTGATAAATGAGGCGGATCAGCTCGCCCCGCAGCGCTGCTGTGGACAAGGCCAGAGTCGTCGCCCGGCCACGCCAGTTTTCGCTGACAAGTGCGACGGCGCCGCCCTGAGCCTGAATTACATCCAGTAGTGTGAGTGCCGCCGGCTCGCGGGTCTGCCGGAGTGCGGCCAGCAGGTGCGTCAGTACGCCCCAGGTCGTCTGACAATCGGCGAGCGCCCGATGGGCCCCGGTCACCGCGATACCCAGGCGGGCCGATAGCTTTTGCAGAGCATTCCCACCCTGACCGAAGACCCTGCGGGCGAGCTGGACCGTGTCCAAGACAATCGTCTTGCCAAAGACCTGCTCCATGTCCTGCCCGGCGCGAAAACATTCAGCGAAGAGAAACTGAAGGTCGAAGCGAACGTTGTGACCGATGATTACCGCGCCCTGCACGAGCGGCTTCCAGGCATCGATACAGTCGGTAAACGCCGGCTGATCGGCGAGCATCTCATCGGTGATGCCGGTGAGCGCGACGATCGCAGGCGAAAGCCGGACGCCGGGCTGAAAAAGCTGGCTGTATTCCGTGATCTCGCCAGATGGTTCGATGCGGAACAGTCCGAGCTCTGTAATGCGGTCGCCCCGCATGGGGTCGCTCCCGGTGGTCTCGACGTCAAGAAAGACCAGCGGAACATCGCGGATATCGGCTAGTAAAGACGGCGTGGGCACACTTTTGTCGCTCGGTTGGATTATCTGTCGGCCGTCGCCCGGGCGTACAGATTATTCACTTCGACCCAGTTCACGATGCTCCACCAGGCCGAAAGATAATCCGCCCGCTTGTTCTGATACTTCAGATAGTAGGCGTGTTCCCAGACGTCCACTCCCAGAATCGGCTTACCGCTCACACCCGAAATCTCGGCACCCATCCAAGGGCTGTCCTGGTTGGCCGTTGAAACGACACTCAAGGCGCCGGTCTCACCGACCATCAGCCATGCCCAGCCGCTGCCAAATCGACTCATGGCGGCCGCAGCGAATTTCTCCTGCAACCCCTTCATTGATCCGAAAGTTTTGCCGATCTCTCCCGCCAGCACGCTGGCTGGTTCTCCTCCCGTGCCCGCCGGTGCCATCCACGTCCAAAATTGCGAGTGGTTCAAAAGGCCACCCACGTTGTTCCGAACAGTCATGCGTTTTTCAACCGGAATTTCACCAAATCGCCTGAATACTTCCAAGGCACTTGGCTCTTTCATACCCGCCAGCGGCGTACCCGCCAACGCCTTGTTGGCATTGTCCACATATGCCTTGTGGTGCTTCCCGTGGTGGATCTCCATTGTCATCTTATCAATGGCAGGTTCCAGCGCATCTAGGACGTAGGGCAACGGTGGGAGAACAAATCCCGCCGGGGGGGTGGCCATGGCCGAATCAGGGGCGGCCATTCCTAGCACGCCCGGAAGCACGCCGACGGCACCCGCCATACCCGCAGCAGCCAGAATATCCCGCCGTGAAAGACCTGCTTCATTCGCCATGATTCGTCACTCCCAAAAAAAGAATCGGACAACAAGAGTCTATGCCCCTCAGACGTACACAGATTTCGGCGGGGCCGGCTTAGATCCAACTGAGTCGCCGGGCAACTCCAGCGTGCCAACCAAGTCGGCCAGCCGAGATACTCCCATTCGCACGCAGTAATCTTTCAATCCCGCTTCAACCTTTACCGGCGTAGAAGGGTCGACAAACAATGCCGTCCCGATGCTGACCGCGCTGGCCCCGGCCAGAACGAACTCGGCCGCGTCTTCCCAAGTCTGGACACCACCCATGCCGACGATCGGCACCCCTGCCGCCTTGGCCACTCCACGGTAAACACGGCTGACCAGGTGCACGGCAATAGGGCGGATGGCTGGCCCACTGAGGCCTCCGGTGACGTTGGCCAGACGGGGTTTGCGGGTGCGGACATCAATGCTCATGGCTGTGAAGGTGTTGACGAGCGTCAAAACGTCGGCCCCGCCGTCGATGGCTGCGGCCGCCGTCAAGACGATGTCTTCAACGTTGGGGCTAAGTTTGACCATCAGTGGCTTCGCCCCGACCGCGGCTTTGACCACTCGGACGAGTTCCTTGAGGCGCACCGCATCAGTACCAAACGTCAGGCCGTCTTTCACATTCGGGCAACTCACATTCAGTTCAACACCCTTGACGTCGCGCTGCTGTGCGACCCGGCCGGCCGTTTCAACGTAATCGTCGGTGCTGTGCCCGGCGACGTTGACGATGACCGGACAGACCATCCCGGCGATGAGCGGCAGCTTTTCCGCTAAAAAGCGCTCAAGGCCTACATTGGCCAAGCCAATGGCATTGAGCATCCCCGCCCGCGTTTCGACGATACGGGTCGGCGCATTCCCCAGACGTTCTTTGAGGGTAATGCTCTTGGTGACGAATGCACCGAGCTTGCCGAAGTCGAGCCAGTCGGCGTATTCCGTCGCATAGCCGCAGGTTCCACTGCACGTCAGTGTCGGGTGGGCCACCCTTAGGCCGCCCAGCGTGACCCCCATATCAACTTCAACCGCCTTCGCCGCAGATTCCATGAGCGTTGTTATACCAGCAGCGGGGCACTTGCGGCCCCAAGGCCAACGCGGTGCGATTGCCGGTTTTCCTAGCCGGGCGTACCCTGTGCGGTCCAAATGTTCCGCCTTTCAAAGCATGGTTTTTGGGAAATACTCATTGGCACGGTGCTGCTGGCCCTCTGCGGGGCTGGGCTCGCCTGGCTGTGGTGGCCGCTGGCAGCGATACCGGCTGCGATCTGGTTGTGGCTGATAGCATTTTTCCGCGATCCGGACCGGAACATCCCCCTCAGTGCGCACCACATGGTCAGCCCGGCCGACGGGCTTGTTAGTGATGTGATGGAGATCACAACGGACTCGCCGGTGGATGAACCTGCTCTACGGATCGGAATATTTCTGAACGTGTTCAACGTACACGTCAACCGATCACCGTGTGCCGGAAAAGTGGCACGCGTGATCTACAAAAAGGGCAAGTTCCTCAACGCCATGGATCACTCCGGCGCGTCTTCAGATAACGAGTCCAACACCATCGTATTGGTCGATGAAGCCTCATCGGCAGGCGGCACTGTGGATGCCCGGCCGAAAGTCGCCATGAAACAGATTGTCGGGCTGATCGCCCGGCGGATCATCTGCACCGTCCGTCCCGGCGATACCGTGACGCAGGGCGAACGGGTTGGCCTGATTAAGTTTGGTTCGCGGACGGAGCTCTATGTTCCGCTTCGGCTCGCGCCAACTGCTTTGGTTCGGGTCGGGCAGAAAGTGGTCGGCGGCCGCGATGTATTAGTGCGACTTGGCGAGGGAGCGACCAATGGGGCTGCGGGGCACTCTCCTGCATCGACTCCGGACGCTCAGGCGGAGCCACACCACCCGTGAGCCCCCTGCCCCCGCAAAAGATCAAGCAGCTCACTCGCGAGGAGCGGCATCTACGCCGCCAGAAGCGCCGCCAGCGGCTGCGGCGTAGATCGCGCAGGGCCTACATCCGGTCGGTGCACCTGCTGCCGTCAATGGCAACCCTTGGCAATGTGATTTGCGGGTTTGCTGCGATCTACGTGACGGCTCTATCGGCGGCGGAGGCCGGTAGCGACCCAGTGGCTGTCTACTTTGCTGACCATCGATTCTCTGCCGCCGCGTATCTGATTTTCGCTGCGATGATATTTGATGCCCTCGACGGGCGTTTGGCCCGCCTGACACGGCATACCACGGATTTCGGCGGACAGCTCGACAGCATGGCGGACGTACTCTCCTTCGGGGCAGCACCGGCATTTCTGGCCATCCAGCTTTTCAAGCACTCTGGCCCGGCCGTGCCACTGGAAGTTTCGCGGCTGATCTGGGCGACGGGTGCCTTGTACGTATCGTGCGCAGCGATCCGTCTCGCCCGTTTTAATGTGAGCAACGAGCACGGAGAGCAACATCACTTTTCGTTTCTCGGATTGCCGAGTCCCGGCGCCGGGGCACTAATCGCAGCGTTTGTACTGGCCCATCAAACTCTTTCTCACACACTGCCGGCGCTGCCGTTTGCCCCCTCGCAGGCTGCGGAGGGCTTTCAAGAATCGCTGGCCCGAATCCTGATCTTGCTTCTGCCCTTTATTGTTGCCTCCGCTGGGCTGCTGATGGTCTCGACCATTCGCTACCCGCACCTGGTGAACCGGTATTTACGGGGTAGCCGGTCGCTCGCACGGCTGATCGGCGTTCTGGCGGTGGTGCTGCTAATGGTGACTCATCACCAGTTCACGCTGGCCATTGGGACAGGGCTCTTCGTCGCGTCGGGTCCGATCAGTGCACTCCGGGCACGGGTCCTGCGTACCCCGAAGTCAACTTAGGCTAACATCCCACCCCCTATGTCTCAGATCGACCCGTCCCAGATTGTCACTCGCTTCGCCCCTTCGCCCACCGGCTACCTGCATGTCGGAGGTGCCCGGACGGCGTTGTTCAATTGGCTACTCGCGCGGAACACCGGCGGGCGGTTCCTTCTTCGCATCGAAGACACGGACATCGCTCGCTCGACGGAGGACGCCACCCGGCAACTGGTCGATGATTTGAAATGGCTGGGTCTCGAGTGGGATAATGCCGAGCTGGTCTATCAATCCAGACGGCTCGACATCTACAACAAAATCATCGATGGTCTGATGTCCCGCGGTCTCGCGTACGAGGCATGGGAAACGCAGACGGAGATGGAAGCCCTCCGCAAAAGCGCAGAGCGCGCTCGTCGGCCGTTCCTTTACAAGCGGACGAACTACACCGCCGATCAACTGGCCCAGTTCAAGGCCGAAGGTCGAAAGAGCGTGGTCCGGTTCGTCATGCCGGTAAAGGAATACTCGTTTCGTGACGTGGTCCTCGACAAAGACATCACTCAACCTGCCAACGAGTCCCAGGATTTTGTCATCCGCAAGTCCGACGGCATGCCGACTTATCACTTCGGCGTGGTCATCGATGACGAGGAAATGGGAGTGACCCATGTCTTGCGCGGACTGGAGCACCTCAAGAACACCTTCAACCACATCGCACTTCAGGAAGCACTGGGCTACCGCCGGCCGACCTACGCCCATTTGTCAGTCATGTTGAATCCTGAGACCGGTGAAAAGCTGTCCAAGCGCGATCGGGACAGGCGCATTCGTAAACGCGTGCAGGAAGTCATGCGGTCGACCAAGCGTCCTGCCCCGGACATTGCCGCCGCAGCCCAAATGGAACTGCCGCGTTTTGAACACTGGCTGGCCACGGAGACGGTCCAGTTGGATCTGACTGAACAACCCAAAGTCATGGCCGTCGTGGGCCTTACTGAGGGTGACCTGCCTGAGATCATGATCCACGACTTCCGCCGCAACGGCTATACGCCTGAGGTGCTTCTCAACTTTCTGGCCCTGCAGGGATGGAGCGCCGGCGGAGACGATGAAAAGTTCACCATTCCTGAGCTGATCAAGCGATTCACCGTTGACCGGATCAATGCTTCCAACCCGAAGTTCAACCGCGAAAAGCTGCGTTCCTTTTCGACGGACTTCTTCGCTGCGGCTTCGCCGGAACGTCTGCTGTCGGCCCTTCGCGATTATCTGCGCGTCAACCCCGAAAGCTCGCTGAACCGGGGTACGGATGAGCAGCTTGCGACCATCCTGCGCGTTGGCCATGGGTTCCATACGCTGCGCGACATGGACGAAAAGGCCCGCTTTCTGCTGATACCGGATGCTGAAATTCGCTACGCCCCCGATGCCGTGGCGAAAATACTCTTGAAAAATGACGGCGAAGGCACGAAGGCGCTGGCCGGAGTGCGTGGTCTGCTTGCAAGCGCCACTGACTTTACAGGGCATGCTCTGGAAGCTGCCGTCAAGAGCTATTGCGAGGAGAAGCAACTTGGCCTCGGCAAGGTTGCCCAGCCCATCCGGGTGGCCGTGTGCGGGACGGCCGTCTCGCCTCCGATTTTTGAATGCATGGAGTTCATCGGCAAGCCATCCGTACTGGCCCGGATTGACCGGGCGCTGACCATTGCAGCCGCTTCGTAAGTCACCGATCCGGCAAAATGTCGTTTGCTGCAAGCCTGAAAAATAGCCGGGCAGCACTGGCCTGTGCCTTCAACTCGGCGGCTCGCAACTTCGCGCCGGCTGAAACAGCGTCATCCCACCGCTTGGGGTGACGGCCGCCTGCATCGCGGTTTTGATTCCAGACAAAGTCGCCTGCCTTCCGAACCATTTGTTCCCACTTCGCATCATGTTCTTCCCGGCCAAGTTCCAGCAAAGCCTCTGCAAGCAGATGCGCGAAACAGGCTTCGTCAGCCACTTTGCCGTCAGGCTTGAACCACCGAGCCGCGGCTGATTCACCGATATGGCGTGCTTCGGCCGCGTATTTTGCCTCGCCTGTGACCGCCCCCATCAGCAGATTGGCTCGAATCATCAGCGCAGAATTGTAGGAGAACTTCGTCTTATCGACCGCTCCGTCAAGCCCGATGTGATCGTAAAAAAGGCCGTCTGCCGGGTCTTGCAAATGGTTGACCGTCCACTCGTATAGCCGCACGCCGGTATGGCGATAGGACTGCTTATCTGTCAACTGAAACAGCCGTAGAGCCCCGACAATGGCCGGAGCGTTGGCACAAGTATTTTTCGACGACTTCTCGCTCTCCCGCCAGTAAAGGCCGCCGCCCAGCTGCTTGTCTTCGCCAGAAAGCACAAAGTCTTCTGCACTCTCGGCCCGCTGTAAGTAGGCCGCGTCCTTTGTGAGTTCGTACGCCTCAATGAGTCCGAGCACGACCCACGCATTGTCGTCGTAATAGCGGTCAGCAGCCTTCGCCCGATACGAAGCCGAATAGCCCCCGATCCCATCCGCCACAATCCAGTATTTGTCGAGCAGGCTGACGCAGGCTTTCATCGGTGCTAGATACCGCACCCCGTCTACTTTTGCTGCTGCCGTCAATGCAGACAACTGAATGCCCATCGACCAGTTATAGGCCGTTTGCGCCTCCTTTGCCGTGCCATCGCCTTGCACTTCCAGATAGACGCCGCGCTCCGGCAGGTAAAACCGCTGCTCAATGATGGCCAGCGTCGCGCGGCCTCGGTCCACGTCAACGGCCTCTGCCGCGAAAGTGCTCGAAACAGCCAAAACCAAACCAGTTGCAACTGATATCGTTGGACGCAGCATCGTCCAGTACAGTACACCGTTCCACCAAGACTCGTAACGTGAACTCTCTCAATCATTCACTCTCGGCATCCGCATCATTCGGCCAACGCCTGCTGTGGCCGGGCGGCCTGTTCGCCATCGTTCTGATCGCCGCCGCCCTCCGATGGCATGACCTTGCAGCACAGCCACTCTGGACCGATGAGCTTTACTCGCTGGTCTCGGCGGCTGGCAGGGGGTTCGAGATCAACGGCCTCCCGCGTAATGTGCTCATTTCTCCGGCCCCACCAGTCACCGACATGGGTGGCGGCTCTTTAGCCGGTGTCATCCGCGGACAGATGTGCGACACGCATCCGCCAACTTATCCTCTTTTGCTCCGATATTGGGTCCACTTCGCCTACCGGCTGTGCCCATCGGTAGTGTCGATGGAGGCGGTCTGCCGGCTGCCGTCGCTTGTACTTGGCCTCGCCGGGATCGCGGCACTGATGCTTATCGTGCGGCGCCTCTACGGCAATGTGTCCGCCATCCTGATAGGCCTGCTGATGGCAATGGCTGGCGAGCACATCAAACTATCGCAGGAGGCACGCGGTTACATGCTCGCCCAGTCGCTGATGTTGTGCGGAATGGCGTGCTGGTTTCCCCGAAACCCTTCCGGCCGAACGCCTGCAGGCTGGGCCATCACCGGTGCATTATTGCAGACATTGGCGATCGGCTCCCACTACCTTTGCGCCTTGCCCGTGGTGGCCTTTCACATAGCCCTCGCATTGACACGCCATGACCTGCGTCACCAGGTCCTGCGAAGCTGGCGTTACGTGGGACTGGTCTGGGTGGCGTTCTTTGCCACTTTTGGGTGGATGCTATTCACTCAGTTACCGACTGTAGGCGTGCGGAATGCTTGGTTGGTGGAAAAGGCGATTGACCACACGACAGTAACTCTGGGACGTCTTGCGATGATGCCGCTATATCTCCTGGCCACACCCCCAGAGAGCCTTGAGATGACCTGGAAGTGGGGTGGTCTGGCCATACTGCTTCTGGCCGTCTGGCAACTCGGGCGCCGCAACTACATCGGCCCCATCATGATGCTCCTGCCGCTAATCGTCCTGATGGCGATGGATTTCCGCTCGCATGCCTCACACCTCGAGCAGCCACGCTATGGTTTCGTCGCGCTACCTGGACTACTTTTGACACTGGCTCCGCTGGCCGCGCCGGGTTGGTGGATGACTGCGGGCCGTGCTGTGTTAGCGACTCTCCTTCTGGCCGTCGTCCCGTTCCTCCCAGATGCGTACACGCACCTCAAGGAAGACTGGAACCTCGTCACCCCGCTCTTCGCGAAGGACCTTAACTGTCCAGCCGTCGCCGTCATCTCGGCGGACGTTGATCGCTCGTGGGAGGAACTGATGTACATGGGCATCAGCACGTACGGAGGCACCGCCTGGCAACGAAATGTTTCGGGCGTGATTCTGATTACGGACCCTGACCGAATTTCACCGGACGAAGTGGCTCGCATCACGGCCGCACCGCAAATCGTACTGTTCGTCCAATCCCCACGAACTCTGCCCGTCGCCTGGTTCACAAATCGCCACCGGGTCGGCTACACCGGCATCCCCAGCGTCGGCACACTGTCAATCTGGGGCCAATAAGAACTAAGCCCGATTACTTGCCGCAGAAGTCGATCAATCTTGCGATCTCGCTGCGAAGTTCCTTGCGGGCGACCACGAAATCCACGAACCCTTTTTCCTGAAGAAACTCACTGCGTTGGAAACCTTCAGGCAGTTCAACTTTAATCGTGTTCCAGATTGTACGGGGCCCGGCAAAGCCAATGAGCGCCTTGGGCTCGGCGATGATAAAGTCACCCAGCATCGCAAAGCTGGCGGTAACACCACCCGTCGTTGGGTCGGCCAGCAGCGAGATAAACAGCCCACCGGCCGAATCCAGACGGGCCAACGCCGCACTGGTCTTGGCCATCTGCATCAGTGACAGCGTGCTCTCCTGCATTCGCGCCCCGCCCGAACAACTGACGATCAGCAGTGGAAGCTTATCCTCGGTAGCTTCTTCAATGGTCCGGGTGATCTTTTCTCCCACGACCGACCCCATGGACCCCATCATGAACGTCGGGTCCATGACCGCCAGCATGACCGGCCGACCCTTGATAAACCCTTTCCCACAGATCAGCCCATCGGGCTCTCCGCTCTTCAGTTGCTCCGACTTGATGCGGTCGGCGTAGGACTTCTTGTCCGCGAACTCCAGCGGGTCGGCCGGACGCACATCTTGATGCCGTTCTTCAAACGTACCCTCATCACAAATCTGCTTGATACGCACCCGCGCCGCGACTCTGGCGTGATATCCACATGCTGGGCAGACACACAGCGCCTCTTCCCATGTTTTGCGAAACAACATGTCGCCACATTCAGGACAACGCAGCCAAAGCCCCTCTGGAATCCCCGACCTCTCAGCGGAGGCCGCGACCCCATTGGTGGATGCCGGTGCTAGGTTGGTTGCGTCGGTGGAAACTGGCGGCTGGCTCATTTGAACTCGTCATTATAACACTCAGATCGGATGCTGCTAACCCTTTGCCAAAAAACAACTTACCTTTGAGGACTGGTGACCGTCGTGGCGGCACGGGCCATGCTGAGTCGTGCCCGCGCCTGCGCCAACCGATCGGTCGGACACTTGGGGTCGAGTGCCATTTGGGCTGCCCCATCTCTGAGCAACTGCAACCCCTCCTCCTTCTTGCCGATCTGCCACAGACACCCACCGATCATCGAACGCGTGTTGTGAAGCTGCCAGGCGCCCGGTGCCAATAATTTCTCGCGAATCGACAAGCATTCCTTGAGTGTCACTTCCGCTTTTCCCGGCTGACTGGTCTGCATCTGCAGCGCCCCCAGCTGAGCCAGATATAGCGCCATCTCGGTGGGCGAAGGGGGCGGCGTCTGACTACGGGCGCGGGCGACAACTTCCTCCGCCAACGGAAGGCCCTTTTCGAACTGCTCCCTGCGCTGATAGAGGCCTGCCAGATTACTCATGGCCCGGATGGTGGCCACATCGCCCGGGCCTTGCAGTTCGCGGCGAAGGTCCAGAGCCCTCTGTAGTGCCGCCTCGGCCGCTGGAAGATCGCCCAGATCCTGACAAACATCCCCCAGCATTTCGTAGGTTGGCGGCAGCCCACCGTGCTTGGGGTCGATGGCCTGCCGCACCTTTATGGACTCTTCCAGCGTCTGCCGCGCCTGCATGATCGGCGAAACTCCGGGTGCCGCAGGGATGGGACGTGTGGCAGCCGTCGTCCCCGTGTTCGACAGCCCCATCAGTGCCGTAGCCTGCTGGTCGAGCAGTTCAGCCAAGGCCTCCTCTGCCCTCAGGATGTCCGCATGTCCAGCCTGAAGTACACCCTTTCGAATGCTCAGTACGTGATTCAGCAGCGTGTAGGCCTCAGCCAGGTTTCCAGTATCGCGACAGGCCGATGCCAGATTGAACTCCAGCGTGACCGTCCGCAAATCATCGGCCTTATAGGCTGGCTGATAAATGGCCAGTGCTCGCCGGAACAGAGGCTCGGCGGCCGCGACTTCGCCCCGCTGGTACAGCAGGCTGGCCAGATCACTGACCGCCGCACCCGTGTCGGTACTGGACGGCCCTGTGATCGCTTCGCTGACACGCAGATTTTCACGGAGCGGCGGCTCGGCCAGCTCGAGACGCTTTAGTGCGATGAGGGCTTTGGCCTGATCCGCCAGAACGTGCGCCAGCCCTCTCTGATCACCGGCAAAGTACTTGCGGCGTGCGTCAATCACAGCGACAAAGTGGGGCAAAGCCTCATCCGGCCGACCAAGATCGAGCAACACCTTGCCAAGCCGTGCCTCATCTGCCAGCGTTTGCGGCGAGTTGGCTACATTGTTCTTACGATCTAGTTCAAGAGCCTTTGACAGATGAACGACGGCGACATCGTTACTGCCCAAAGAGGCATAAGTGTTGCCGATCAGGCTGCGAATCTCCGCCTCCACAGCGGGCTTATTGGCGAGTTGTCCTCTGTCGAGATCCGCTGCGGCCGCATCGAGCACATTCCTTACCAGAATGGATTTACCCCGGGCCAGATTGGGATCGATGGATTCGAACATCTTCTGCATGAACTGCGTCAACTCATTTGACTTGGCCAGCTCTGTTTCCGCGTTGTTCTTCTCGTTCACTGCAGCGATACGGGCGAAGTCAGCATCCAGAAGTGCCTGGTGCTCTTTTTTTTGTGCGGCTTCGGCAATGGCTTGGGCGGTCTCGGCCCTGCCACGCTGCTCACGGGCAACGTCTCGCTGCTGGCTCGCAGTAATAAATCCAGCGATAGCCGCGGTCAGGCCGACAACGAGTGCTATTGCCACAGCAGTGCTTGCGGCGAACAAAATCTTGTTTCGTCTGGCAAACTTCTTCAGCCGGTAAACCTTGCTCGGCGGGGATGCCAGCACCGGCTCGTTATCCAAAAACCGCTGGAGGTCCAATGCAAGCGCTGCGGCCGATTCGTAACGCCTCTCGCGTTCTTTCTCCATCGCCCGCAGCGTGATCCAATCCAGATCGCCGGCGATCTGCCAGTGCCACTGCTTCGGCTCGGTCTGGCGCAAGTGGGCGAGACCAATGGTCTCCGGCTTGGGATTGAGGACGGCGATTCGTGTCGACGGACGCGGCGGTTCTACCGTCTTGATAATGTGGGTTATTCCTGCCAGCCCGCCGGCACGGAGTTCCTTTGAATCGAATGGCAGGAAGCCCGTCAGTAACTCATAAAGAACCGCACCTAGTGAGTAAACGTCGGTCCGGGTGTCGATGTCGGCATTACCCACCGTCTGCTCGGGCGACATGTATTCCGGCGTTCCCATCAGCTGCCCCGACACCGTCTGCATGGAAGTGTTAGTCGGGTCCGGGCTTGTAGCCTTGGCGATACCAAAGTCGATGACTTTCGGAAGCGGTTTGCCGTCGACCGTGCTGACCAGAATGTTCCCGGGCTTCAAATCCCGGTGGATCAGCCCTTTCTGATGGGCGTGTTGGACGGCCTGACAAATCGCAATGAACAGCTTGATGCGGTCCGTTGTTGAAAGCTTTTGTGCGTCCGCATAGTCGCCAAGGGGGACACCCTCAACGTACTCCATCGCGAAAAATGGCTGGCCACGTTCGGTCACGCCCGCGTCATAAACTTTTGCGACTGACGGGTGATCCATCACCGCCAGTGCCTGACGCTCGGCCTCGAACCGAAGAATGACCTCAGCGGTGTCCATTCCCAGCTTGACAACCTTTAGCGCCACCTTTCGGCGCACCGGTTCGTGCTGCTCGGCCAGATAGACAGTTCCGAATCCACCTTCACCAATGGGCTTTAGGATCGTGTACCTGCCGATCCGGTCGATCCGATCGCCCGCCACTGGCCGGCGAATTGGCGCAACGCCGACCGGCTGTGGTACGAAATGTCCGGTATTAACCCCGGTCCGCGGGGTGGGGTTGGGCAGCGCGACAGTGCCGTCCGACGCACAGGCTGGCTGCGACTGCGGCCAGCCCGACGCACTCGCGTCATCGCCGATAACCGGCTGTATCAATGATTCCGGCAATGGCGACATCGGAACTACCCCGGGAGCCATCAGAGTGCCGTCCATCGGCACGGCCCGGAATGGCATGCCCACATCCCGGCCTGCGGGTGCCCCAGCCGTCGGCAAGGGCTGCTGGGTGGAAGGAGCAGATTCGTGCTGCGGCACCGGCGGCGCGGGTGGATTTTCCCCGCCACCCGCCGCGCTGCCCGCTCCCTGCATCGTTGGCAAGTCATCACCCATGCCACGGATTATGGCATTTTCGCCGGTGCTAGCGAACTGGCGGCCGCCTCGGACTCGTTTAACCCTCATTCGTCAACAAAAATGGGGCACAGAATTGGGGTAATCGGAGGTGACACTTCTTATGGGACGACCACTGTCAGGACCACCAGAAAACGACCACAGAACTACTTGGTCATTCTTGCCGATGTTATTCCTAACAGTCGGGAGACCTATGACACAAAACGCAGCAGATAACAACGCCGTCATTCAAGCGGTACGGAAAGTAACCACCATAGCCACCTTGCCGGAAGTAACAGCCCGGATCGTAGCGACGGTGGAAGACCCCAAGAGCACCGCGTCTCAGCTCCATAAGATCGTTTCACACGATCCGGCGCTGGTGACACGCATCCTCAAGGTCGTCAACTCGGCCTTTTACGGATTGCCGGGCCAGATCGGTTCGATCGAGCGGGCCATCGTCCTGCTCGGTTTGAACGCGGTGAAAAACATCGCGGTGGCAGCCAGCTTGGGCCAGCTGTTCCGCGGAGTGAAGCTGTGCGACGGCTTCACAGCCAAGGATCTGTGGACACACTGCATAGCCGTCGGCGTCGCATCACGCGACATCGCCAAGCAGATGAAGCTCCCCTTCGCTGATGAGGCATTCTTGGCCGGAATGATTCACGACGTGGGGATCCTGATCTCTTTGCAGCTCCACCCCGAAAAGCTCCGCGAGGTCTGTGACCTTGCGAAGAACCAGGGTATTCCGTTTTGCGAGGCCGAACAGCAACTGATCGGCATGGACCACCAGCAGCTTGGCAAGGCGCTCGCAGAGCTCTGGAAGTTCCCGAAGTCCTGCCAGATCGTGGCGGGCCATCACCATCGTAACAACGGCATGTCGGATGAGAACCGTCAGTTGCTGGGTGTGGTGTACGTGGCGGATACCCTCGTCTGCCAGGGTGTCGGCACCGGCTTCAATCTGACGGCCCTCAGTCAGCAGATCCAGCCAGTCGATCTGGCCGAACTGAACATCGACCCGGCCGCCGTGCTGAAAACGGGCGAACGACTGGCCGAGTTGGTCAGCAGTGCAAGCACCTTGATGGCTGCCTGATCGGATTCAGACGCAAACAAGAACATTCATGGGTGCGGCGCGAGTCTCTCGTGCCGCACCCTCTGCTTTCTGGTCTATGCTGCCCACATGCCCCTGATCGAGGTTGTGACAGCGCCACCCCAACTACTTCCCCGCCACGGTGGCGGCAGGGCGATGGTGGTTATAGATCAACTACGCGCCACGACGACCATTGCCGCCGCGCTCTGGTCGGGGGTCAATGGGATTCACGTCTATGACAGCATCGCGAGCGCCAGAGAAGCCTACGCAGCATGCGGGCTACCCGGTGACATTCTGATGGGTGAAGCAGGCGCACTCGCCCCGACGGGCTTCGGTCTGGGAAATAGCCCGCAACCGTTTTTACAGCATCCAGCCGAATACGCTGGACGGTCCGCCTATATGGTTACCACCAACGGCACTCCTGCCTTGGCGGCAGCGGGCGCGCTTTCTCCTGCTGTGATCTTCACCGGCGCTCTGATCAACTGTAACGCCGTGGCGAGAGCACTCATCGCCGGATTTCCAGACCAAGACATCACGCTTCTGTGTGCTGGCCTTCAGGGAGGGCTGGCCGCTGACGATCTGTTGGCAGCCGGTGCGATTGTCACGGCCCTTGTTCGTGCTTCGAACAGTCACACCCTTTCCGGCGACGCGGCATGGATGGCACGCGCTTTGTTTTGTGACGCGCACACCGACGGCGGGCTGGAGGCCGCACTTCGCCGCCATCAGGGAGGGCTGAACCTGATTGCCCTCGGGCTTGACGGGGATATCACGGCGGCGGCGGCTCTGGATGCGATTGACGTCGTACCGTCTTTCGAAGGTGGTCTGATCCGGCGGTGGGCGCAACACCCGCCACTGGCCTAGCATCGGGCCCATGGCGCCTTTGCTAGTACTCCACATCCCCGGCCTGTCGTCCGCAGTTGCGGGCCAACTCCAGAAACATCCCAGCCTGATCGAATACCTGTCGGGGTACACGATCGTCGACTTTGCCCCGAATTTTCCTGCGGTCACCTGCTCCGTTCAAGCCAGCCTGACCACAGGCACGGTTCCAGCAGAGCACGGGATCATTGCCAACGGACTACCGACGTACCTGTCGCGTGCCGATCAGATGGAGACCGACCCAGCCAACCATGTGGACCACCGCCACCGCGTGAGTTTCTGGGAACAGTCCAATCGGCTGGTGGAGCGTCCGCGGTTCTGGACCGGCACCAACGTGCGAACAGCGATGCTCTTCTTCCAGCAGTCCATGCCCGGCTGGCAGATACCCCCGCGACCAGCCGCTGATCTGGTCATTACCCCAAAGCCCGAGCACGGCCCGGACGGCCGAATGACCAGCCTGTTATGGAGTAACCGTCCAGATGTTCTGGCAAACCTCCAGGCGAAGCTGGGACCTTTTCCGTTACACCACTATTGGGGGCCGGTCGCTGGCCTGCCATCATCCAGATGGATCGCTTCCGCGACCATGCAGGTGCTGGACGGCGATCAGAGTTTCGATCTGGTGCTGGCGTATATCCCCCACCTTGACTACGACTTTCAGCGATTCGGTCCCACAAGCAGGCAGGCCTCCCAGGCGATTGCCGAGCTGGCAACCTTGCTGGTCGATTTTTATCGCGCGGGCCACCGACCGGTTCTTGTTGGTGAATACGGCATCGCACCGGTTTCGCAGAGCGTGGCTCCTAACCTTTTGCTGAGGGAGGCAGGCCTACTGTTACTCAAAGAGAATGAGATCGACTACTCCGCCTCGCCCGCGTGGGCCATGTGCGATCATCAGGCAGCCCATGTCTACTTGCGAGATGAGAAGTATCGGCAAGGGGTGCTAAACACTCTGCTCGCTTCAGGCCTTCTCGAATTTGTGCCAGCCGATCAGACCATCCGGCACCGCCGGGCGGGCGACATACAGCTACAGGCCGTTGAGGGTGCATGGTGCGACTACCGTTGGTGGCGGCAAGACCGAGAGGCAGAGGCCCCCACGTTTGCCGCGACTGTCGATATCCATACCAAACCGGGCTACGACCCCTTGGAACTGTTCTTCGCCGCTATGCCAACCACCGGCGGCCCACAAGGCCCGCCACGGGTGTCGCAGGACGCCAGCCTTATCCGCGGGAGCCACGGGCGTGTAGACATCAGTTCAGCCCATCGACCCGCCATCCTCTGGCCAAAGGATGGCGCTGGCACCGCTCCGACGGGGGGCCCACTTACGCCATCAGCATTTGCTGACTGCCTGAAGGCTGCGCTCGGCCGCCAGACCGATTAGACTACACCGCGAGTGGCCTACCGCACCGGAATTCGAATCTCGCTTGCCGCCAAATGCCAGCTGCTATTTGGAGTGGCGGTGGCGTTGATTATCGCAGCCGCGTTGGTTGTCCCGTGGCGGACCATGGAAGCGCTGACCGCAGAGCTGGACGAGCGGGCAGCACGTGTTCTGACCGATCAGGTTCTTGCCCAACACGCTCAGACCGCACCGCCCGGAAACGCCACACTTGGCGTGGGATTCGAAGCATCGTCTACAACCCGCGGAACGAGGCCTGCGGACGCTGCGATGGCGCCGCGCCTGCTGGGTGTTCTTCGGCACGATCTCTCGCCCGCAGAGCGGCGCACCATCGCCCGGCTGGCCGGCAACCGTGACGTCGATTACCGCGGCAACTACTACGACCGCCGTGATGGTGTGTATGCCTATCGCTACACCCGCGCCGTCTACGCGCTGGGCGAGTGCCTGACCTGTCACGCCGCTCAGGAGCGATCTCGACTTCCGATTCCGCAGCTGATAACCGCGCCCATCGTCACCACCCGGCCGGTCGCCCCGGCCGTCCAAGTGGCACAGCCCCGCGACCTTCTGCCGCCCGGCTTCATCGGGATGGTCGTCGTCGACATTCCCGCCCAACGCCGTCAGACACAGGTGATCTACAACCGTGTGACGCTGCTGGCGGCCGGACTGGCGGCTGGCTCGCTGGCGGTCATCGTGTTCTCGATCATTACCTCGCGCTTCATTCTCCAACCGGTCCGTGTACTTCAGGAGACGGCCGACAAGGTCAGTCGCGGCGACCTGAATATCCGGTCGGATATCTCAAGCGGCGATGAATTTCAGACACTATCTGAAACATTCAACACGATGCTCGGCAACCTCCAGACCTCGCAAGAGCAGCTGCGCTCGCTCAATGAATCGCTTGACCTCAAACTGGTACAACTGGCCGCCAGCAACACCAACCTCGTCGAGAGCAACCGGATGAAGAGCGAGTTTCTGGCAAACGTGAGCCACGAGTTACGGACACCGCTCAACAGCATTCTCGGGTTCGCCGAACTGCTGAAGTCGTCATCCGCCAGCACCACGGCAACGGATGCCAAATCGGGTCGATACCTCGGCAACATCATTCAGAGTGGCCAGAGCCTTTTGCTGCTTATCACGGACCTGCTGGATCTGGCAAAAATCGAGGCCGGCCGCATGGAAGTCCGGGCCGAACCCATGAGCCTGGCCGGGCTGGCCGAGGCCCTCTCCGGACTTGTGAAGCCGCTGATCGAGCCCCGTCACTTGACAGTGCAGGCCGACGTAGCCGCCGACATTCCGCTGCTCAAGACCGATCATGCAAAACTCCAGCAGATCTTGTTCAATTTCTTGTCCAACGCGATCAAGTTTTCGCCCGACGGCTCTGCAATACAACTGCGCGCCGTCATGGAAGACGAGCAGCACGTGCGCATCGCCGTGAGCGACGTCGGACCCGGAATCGAAGAGGACAAACAGCGGATGATCTTTGAAAAGTTCAAGCAGATCGACGGCTCGATCACCCGGCAGCACAGCGGCACAGGTCTGGGCCTGGCAATCTGCCGAGAGTTGACCCTCATACTCGGGGGTCGCATCGGTGTGGAATCCACGCCGGGTGAAGGAGCGACATTTTACGTCGTGATTCCCGTCGAAATCGAATCGCACACCACCGACGTGCGTCTGGCGGGACGATGAGCCGACCGCACAGCCCAAATGAGATTTTGTTTTCCGCCCGTTCGCTTGACCTGCTGGCAGATGAAGCCACCGGCGATCTGCCTATTGCTGTAGTCGATAAGCCGGCTGGCTTGGCCGTCATTCCCGGGCGTGCTGAGACCACCTCTGTCTTAGAGCTTCTGGGCGAGCGTCTGCGTATACCTAGCTCCGGTACCACAGACCCGCGAGTCAGGGTCGTCCACCGGATCGACAAGGAGACCTCCGGTGTCGTACTTTTTGCGCGAAACCTTTCAGCGCAGAGGGCTTACTCAGAACAGTTCCAGAACAATCTTGCGGCCAAGACCTATGTGGCGCTGGTGGCTGGCCATCCGCCCGCCGATGAGGGGACCATCGACCTGCCGCTGGGTCCAAGCGTCTCTGACCCTCGCCGCAGGGCAGTCGTCCACGGAAGGGGGGGCCGGCCGGCAGTCACCCACTACAAAACCCTGCAAAGATTCAGGCATTACACCTTTCTCGAGCTTCACCCCAAAACTGGTAAGACTCATCAGTTGCGTGTGCATCTGGCGACACTGGGAACGCCCATTGTTCTCGACCCGCTTTACAATCGGAACCCCGCCCCGCTGCTGTTGTCGGCTGTCAAGCGAAATTATCGCCCCGTCCCCGGGCGTCCCGAACGGCCTCTACTCGCACGGCTGGGACTGCACGCCCTGCGTTTGGAGGTTCTCGGGCAATCGTTCACTTCACCCGTGCCAAAGGATCTGCAGGCAGCCCTCAACCAACTTGGCAAATGGGGTTAGACTACTGAAACGGAAAGGGAAACAAACCAGACGCTGTGCAGCTCAATATAAACATCGAACAACCCGGCAAGAAGGTGGCCCTGTTCGGCCCCGGCGACCGCAATTTACGAACTCTTCGCGAGGTGTTCGGCATCACACTGGTCGTTCGAGACGACCAATTGCGGATGACCGGCGAGGGACCTGCGCTGACCAAGGCCGCTTCTGCCATCTCTGAGCTGCAACGTCGGCTTCGTAGACAAGATCACCTCCTGTCGAGCGATCTTTCAGAGGCATTGTTGGTTGCCTCACAGGTGGAATCCGGCGCAAAGGAAAGGGCGATCGAGGTCTACGCTCGTGGACACGCGGTTCGCCCCAAAACCGCCGGTCAACAGGCCTATGCGGACGCGATTTTCAAACACGACCTGACAGTCTGTTCCGGTCCGGCTGGCACGGGAAAGACCTATCTGGCGGTGGCTGCAGCTGCAGCTCTTTTGAAACGGGGGGACGCGAAGCGAATCGTCCTGGCCCGCCCGGCCGTGGAGGCCGGTGAACGGTTGGGATTTCTTCCTGGCGACCTGCAAGCCAAAGTCAACCCCTACCTGCGCCCGCTATTTGATGCCCTGCATGACATGATGGACTTCGAGCAGGTTAAGCGGTTCATGCTGAACGACGTCATTGAAGTCGTACCGCTCGCTTTCATGCGCGGCCGCACCCTGAATGACGCCGTCATCATTCTGGATGAAGCTCAGAACACTACGCCCTCGCAAATGTTGATGTTTCTGACACGGCTGGGGCAGCACAGCAAAATGATCATTACCGGTGATACCTCGCAGGTTGATCTGCCACCGGATCAGCCCTCCGGACTTCTGGATGCGATGGACCGTTTGGAAGGCATCAAGGGTGTAGCACTGGTCACTCTGGGCCGGGCAGACATTGTGCGTCATGCGTTGGTACAGGACATCGTCAACGCCTACGGACACATCGAGTGAGCACCTTGGCCAAGCCGACAGTAAGAGTTCGAATCATCGCTCAGGCAAAGTGCGTCCACGTCAGGTACCTTCGTCGGATGTTGCTGCAAACGTGTGAGTTGCTGGGAACCAAATGCCGTCTTTCCTGCCTCACCGTTTATGTCGTCGGCGACGCCCGCATGAAGGCTGAACACTTGCGCCACTTTGGCGACGCCACGTCCACCGACTGTATGACCTTCCCAATGGACGTAGACGCCAAGGGCCGGGCCACCGAGGGTGAACTGCTGCTTTGCTGGCCACATGCCAGACGACTCGCAAAACTACACGGTATTGACGCCAGATCAGAACTTCTCTTGTACGGCGTCCACGGACTGTTGCACCTGTGCGGTTTCGAAGATAAAACCGCCGCAGGATTTAGAACCATGCACGCCTTGGAGGACAAACTGTTGATGAGGCTTGGCGTGGGCGCCATCTTTGCGGCGGGTACAAACCGAAAGGGCGGCAGCCCATCATGAGCCCCCTGCTTCTCGGTCTGCTATTTTTGGCACTAATTGGCACCACGCTTTTCGGCACCGTCAGCTACAGCCTGCGTGACTTTTCCCGCGGCAAACTTCAGGGCGAATTGGAACGGCTCGGCCGTTCGCGGTTCAGTGAGTTGTTGCTCGAACGTACAGCCGAGTTGTCCCTGCTTTTTGCCTTCTTCCGCCTGCTGAGCAATACGCTGGTTCTGCTCGTACTCATCCGCCTGCTGCACGAGAGCAGGTACCTGCCCGGGTACCAATACGCACTGACACTTTTGGTTGCGTCTCCTCTGCTTCTGGTTTTCTCCATCGCTCTGCCAGCTGCAATCGCCCAGCACCACGCCGAACTGACTCTGGCCCGTACTGCCGCCATCTTCGGGCCGGTCGACTGGCTGGGAACACCGGTATTGTGGGTGTTCCGTACTTTCGACAGTTTACTCGGCAGCTTTTCCCAGCCCGAAAGTCAGGAGGTGGCCGAGCAGCAAGTGACCGAAGAAATCATGGAAGTCGTCGAAGACGGCAAGCGCGAGGGCGTTGTTGACGAAGACGAACGATCCATGATTCATGCCGTCATGCAGTTCAAAGAAGGTACCGCCGGAAAGGTCATGACAGTCCGGACCAAGATCGAAGCCCTGCCCGCAGACTGCACGCTCGCCGATGCGCTGGACCGCTTCGAACACTCCGGCTTGTCACGGCTACCGGTTTACAAATCCGATCTGGATCACGTCGTTGGCATTCTGTACGCTCGTGACCTGCTTCATGAATTTGCCGAACGCTACGATATCCACACCGGCAAGGTTCGAGCCCCGGATCTTCTGGCGATCGCACGGCCGGTGATTTTCGTGCCGGAAACCAAGCCACTCCCCGAACTCCTCAGCCAATTTCGGATGCAGAAAATCCATATTGCCATCGTGCTCGATGAGTTCGGCGGGACGGCCGGACTGGTTACGATTGAAGACGTTCTGGAAGAACTTGTCGGCGAAATCTCTGACGAGCATGAAGCATCGGCTCCAGCCATGCTTGTCAAACTGAAGGAACATCTCTGGGATGCTGACGCCAAGGTCGCGGTCGATGACCTGAATAGCGTGGTGGGGCTCGCGCTCCCCACAGACGAGGGATACGAAACGCTGGGCGGTTATCTGTCTCACACCCTCGGCAAGATTCCCGCACGCGGCGATACAGCCGCAACTCCCGACGGAACACCTTCCGCCACTTTTGAAGTCACCCTCGCCGAGCCGCAGCGAGCCCGGCGAGTGCGCATCCGCCTGGCCGAAGGGAACGCGACGTCGTCGACTTCCAATGCAGATGCGACGAACTAGCCACCACCCGCTGGTCAGTAGCAGATCAATTTGTGTTGGGGCGGCAAGCGTCTGTTGGAAAGTGCATCGCAAATCAGCTTGGCAGTCGGCAGCGTTGTGATGCCCCGGCCGGTCCGCCCGACTTTAAGCACTCGTCGCAAACCCGACCGGACCTCTGTTGCAGTCGGGCCGCAATGGATCACGTTCAGCCCACACTCACGCCCGGTCTGCCGGGTTCCGACGTTCAGAGTCGGCGTCGGCCTTTCGAATGCCAGCGTTTCGATCAACCCTGCTGATGAGTTACCCACAAGCACGCGGCAATCCCGCAACAGTCCTAGAAAAAGGGGACGGGTAACATGGGCATAAAAACAATGGCGATGTCGGTCGGCAAAGCACGCAGCACGCATCGCGTCTCGCACGCCTTCATGGCCGGGGTCGCTGTTGGGACCGAGCAGAATGATACGCTTGATGGCAGGTTGTTCATCGATACAACCCATGATTTGTCTGGCGATCGTCCCTTCCACTTGCCGATCCGCCGTGACTGGGTGGTAAAGCAACAGCGCTGCCGCTGAAACGTCGCCGCAGTGCGCCCTAACTTCCGCCACGCCAGCCGCCTCCGATCGGGCCGATTCCAATCCCGGCGGCCCGACCAGCTTCACGTACCGGACGTCCTCGCCGAGCCGGAGCAACCGTTGGCTGCTCGTTCGGTAGGCGGCGAGGTGAAGGTGGCTGAGTTTGGTGATGGCATGTCGAAGCGAATCGTCCACCTGCCCAAGCGCCCGGTCGCCACCGTGCACGTGTGCAACCCGGACACCGCACAGATGCGCCGCCGCCGCCGCCGCAAACGGCTCCACACGGTCGCCCACCAGCAAAACCCAGTCTGGCCTGTCGGCTTCAAAGATACGGGCAAATCCTGCCATGGCGCGTCCTGTGGCAACACCCAGCGACGTGGCCCCTGCCCATCGAACAACCTGCACCTGCCCAAGCCCGGCCCGCCGCACTTCATCGACTGTCTTGCCGTGCCGGGCAGAAAGGTGCATTCCGGTGGCGATTACCTTCAAGCGAAATCGTGGATCGGCCGCAAGTACGTGAAGTGTTTGCCGCATCAGCCCGAACTCGGCGCGCGTACCCGTGACAAAATGCACTTTGATCGGTGGCTGGCGTTTTGCCATCACGCCGCCAGCATGTCAGGGGTCAGCGGTGTACCGGCTGCAACATGCGTCTTAAGCGACCGGCCGATTGTCGCTTCAAGCTCGGCCGCCGGAATACCCGTTCCCGGCCGCTGAATACGAAGGTCGGCTGCCGTCAGAACATCCCCGGGAAGCATGGCCCGCGCGGTGATCAGAGATTGTCGTGAAACCCGGCGTACGTCCTGTTCGCAGGCCAGCACGTGCTTGCCAGGCTTGCCGACAAGCAATGCCGCCCGACACACCGCCGCCGTGTATTCGGCGAACATCGCCGGATCGGCAGATGCCGCATGATCCGGCCCCGCTGCGCGGCAATCGTGGGTCAGATGCTTTTCCAGCACACGCGCGCCAGCTGCGACGGCCAAGGCCCCAGCCAGTAAATCCGTCGAGTGATCCGAGTAACCCACCGGACCCCCGAAGTGACGCATCAACTCCCCAATCCAGCACAGGTTTACGTCCGCATCCGAAGTCGGATAGCTGCTGACGCAATGCATGAAGAGGTGCTGCGCGCCCGCCAGTGACAGCCACCGGTGGCAGTTGGTTACCTCGGCTAACGTCGCGGCCCCGGTCGAAATCAGCATCGGCTTTCCCATGGCCGCCACCGCCAGAAGCAACGGACGATTGACTACATCAGGTGATGCGATCTTCACAGCGTCCAGCCCAAGCAAGTGCAAGGTCGCCACGTCCGACAGGCTGAACGGAGTGGCGATCAGCGCCAGCCCACGTGCCCGCGTGTACGCCGCCACCGACTGCCACCCTTCAACGGAAAACTCGAATTTTCGGAGCATTTCTGTCGGCGTTGCTGCCGCAACAGTTGCCGTCTGGTACCCGGCAAACTCACTGGCCTGACTCATCAACTCGGCCGCCGTGAAGATCTGGAACTTGACCGCATGGGCACCAGCGGAGGCGGCGGCATCGATCAGGTCGTAAGCCCTCTGCACGCTGCCATCGTGGTTTACACCCACCTCAGCGATGACAAATGGCGCGAAGTCATGCCCGACCCGCTGGCCGGCGATCGACAGTTCCGAAGTTGGCGAGGTATGCAACATGATTCAGGAGGCCCGCCGGTTAACAGCGGTCTGCTTGCTGGCCTGATCTCGCAACACGGCCTCCGCCCAGTACAGGTCCCGGGCGTGATCAATCTCGATCACCGATCCGGGTTCGGTAATCACCGCACGCCGATCGGTTCCAAAGAATGCGTGTGGATCTTCCGGTGTGACCTTGCCATTCATGAGAGCAGCACGTGTCACCGCCACCACGCCACCATCATGCAGGTAAAGTGGCGAAAGGTCTTGACGCCGGTGAATCGATCCGCGAACCGTCGGAATTACGTGGCCATCGCGAATCTCGGCCATCCAAGCGGGGTGCCACTTGCCAACTGGCGTGAAAGATCGGATCGAGTCGCAACCCCAGTCCGTCAGCGTTCGCACCGCGTTATCAATAAGGCCTTTCGGCCGCACGGGTACGTTTCCGTAAAGCAGGACGACCGCATCCGGCCGCCATGATTCAGTGCGTTCTATCGCCTCGAGCGTGTGCAGTAATACGTCCTGTACAGTGGTCTCCGATGTCGCAAGGTGTGCCGGACGTTCAACCGTCAAAAAGTCCCGATTCTCAGCCAATCGCAGCACATTCGGGCAGTCCGAAGAGACAACCGTCTCTTCGGGGCAGGCCGCAAGATCGGCATGATCAAACGTGTAATCAATGACGGGCCGCCCCAACAGTTGCAGGAGGTGCTTCGAAGGGAGGCCGACGCTACCGGCTCGGGCGATGATGATTGAAAGTGTACGCATAATTATGATGTGAAACCGCAGGCTATGCCGCCCGAAACCACTGACGACAAGAGGAACACGGCGCCGGCAACCCGACAGACCCGGATGAACGACTGACCAGAACGTGCAACGACCGTAACGGTGTCAAAGAGTCGAAAGCATCACGAACCGATACCTCGCCCAGCGACGAGGGAGCTGGCTCTATAAGCTCCAGCGGCCAAGTCATCGGTTCCGCACAGGGTGTTGTCCGCCCCTCCACCGTGACGAAAAGGGAGTCCCGCAGCCTGCGACAGGGAAGACGGCTCGGTGGAGCCATGTCGGCCACTGCCGTGTCCCGAATTCCACCGCATCTGTCCGATGGACCGCTAATCGTCGCCGACCCCAGAATGGACAACCAGTGGTCATACCACGGTTCCATCTCGTGCATGTTCTCCCGCGTCTTTACGAATACCGGACTCACCAGCAGTTCGCCTTCGACGTGACGCCGATGCACCGTTGCCACGTGAACATTCCCCATGACTTCCTGCAGCGCATCACAGCCCATCACGCGCGCGTAGGTTGCCCGACTCGATGCCGGCAGCATGATCTGAAGCACTTCCACCGCCGGAGAGTCACAAGCCGCACCCACTGCCCCGGCTGAAACACCCGCCAGGTCCGTTCGAATTGCGAGCCGGATTCCCGCTGCCTCGGCATGCTGCAACAGCAGCTCAAACTCAGGATGGCATAGCGGCTCTCCATGACCGGCAAGGCAGATGCGCTCGCCCCTGACCATCTGCTTCATGATGCCGGCGAAGTGGGCCACATCCATGAATCGTGGTTCATCAGTACGCGCCTCACGGAAAATCGCCTTCGTCAGCGGATGGCCACTGACGACCTCTACGTGCACTTCCCCCAGACGAGGTCGATCGGTCGCCAGCGACTCCGCCAGCGTGGCGGCCGTCTCTGCGTTGAGGGCTGTCAACTCCCCGATACCTTCGTGACGTGCCAATACGTTTTCCCACCACGTAGCCGCGCCCTGCGAATCCACTCGGAAAGGCAAACGCGTACGGGTTGACCATAACGATGTGGGCGCGCAGGCTTTTGCCGTCAGGGGATCCGGGGCAGGTGCGTCCGGCCGATAGTGCAACGCAATCCCGGCATGCGATGGCAAGCCCGCTTCACCGCGCCGGACAAGTTCTGCTATGAAGTCCCGCGTCATGACCACGCCACTCAGGCCCGGCATGGCTGGCGAGAAGATGAAACCCTCATCCGGATTCGACTCAGCATGAGCCAGTAGCGCGGTGATCAGTTCCGACTGCAAAAAGGGCGATGCGGCGTCCACGTATAGCAAACGTTCAGCCTTGCGGTCCGACAAAACCTTCAGCATTCGCGCAGGCGCAAATCCCCTGTCAAACCAGGCCGATCGAGCCAGTGCGGATCGCCAACCGGCATCCCAGTGTGTGGCCACCGAAAACCGATTCAGGACACGGTCCGACACGGGGCGCTCACCCGTACAAGCGGCAGTCAGTCCAAGCGATTCCAGAGCGGGGCGCTGGTCCGTCCAGCACACAATCACAGGTTCGCCCGACGTGCATTTTCGCAATGCAGCCGCCGTCCGGACCAGCACAGGCGAACCAAATAACTCAGGCCCGCACACGTCATCGGATTCCCCTGAGCTGAGCACCGAAATCAATGGCAAAATGTGCCGGGTATCCGTCGCGATCATGCGGCCTCCGCAAGATCGGCAACGACTCGTTCCCCGCCTACAACGTCACCGCGCACAGCCAGACCAGCAACAACACCCTCCACGTGCGCGGCAAAGGCGCGTGCCGCCTGCAGGAGTGACTTTACGTTTTCAATGTCTCGTGCGATTTGAGCCTGCTGCAGCGCCTCGCCGGCCAATTTCTGCTCAACGATGCGCTGATCCGCCTGAAAGCGTGCGAGCTCAGCGGTCTGGTCAAACTGCTGAACCAGCTCATACGTCGGCCCGTACTTATCCATCTGTGTCCTGAGCCGGTCGATTTTTCCGATCAGTCGGTTCACCGTCTCGTGATGACCGATATTCGCCCTGATCTGTTCCAGTAATGGCAACGTCTCCAGCCCCACCCTGATGATCTCACGCGCTTCCGCCAGCCGGGCCACCAACGAAGCATGAACGTCGGGAATCTCGGTAACGGGGTTTTCGGACCTCAAGTCCATCGGAAATACCTGCAGGGCGTACCGAGTCAGGAAGTCCGACAGCGACATCGGCGTGGCCCCCTTCTTCAGTGCCCCACCCTCGGTGCAGTCAAAAATCTGCTGACGGCTTCCGACAAAGTCCCGCTCGAATTGCTGAAGGTATGTGAATAATCGCTCTTCGGTGTACATCGGGCGCCCGAATACGTCGGGAACCTGCCGCAGTATGTTCCGGTCCCGGGCGATCTGTTCCCACTGCTTCTGCTCCGGCGAGCAAAATGCAGAGACTTCCATCTGCCATACGTCGTCATACCCGGTGCCCGGCACGTAACAAAGCCCGTCTGAAAAGCCCAGATCCTGCCCGACGAACGCAATGGGGTCGCAGCCCAGGAAACGCGCCAGGTAAAATGCCAGATGGGCCACGGTCGCTCCGGCCGGCAGTGTCGCCCGGTCAAGCTTCAGTTCCCGCAGTAGATTTTCCGCGTAAGTGTTTCCCACCACCGCCACCGGACCCGGGTAAAGATCCATAACCTCCGGCGCGGCCTTTGCCTCCACCACAAGGAGACTCGCGAGTCGTGCAGCACCGCCGGGCAAGCCCTGAAAAAACCGGGCACAAACACTGTGATAATCCAGACTCGTCACAATGTCTGGCGTGATCCCTGCGGCCAGCAACGGCTTGAGGGCCGTCTGCACGGCAATCAGTACGGCACGCCCCTTGGCCTCTTTCAATGTTCCTATGTTCTTGCGCAAGCTAGGGCCAGCGGCCACGACGATCGCGGGTCTCCCGGTAAATCGATCCCGCCATGAGTCGATCCCCGGCCGAGTTGCGTAACGAGCCGTGTTGACGATCACGTTCTCCGCCGTCTTTCGGCCATTGGCGACAAGCGTGTTGATGCCTGTCCGGCTGAACCCGGTGTAGTCGACAACCCACTGCTGCATCTGCCCGTGGAAGTCCCCTGCCCGCCGCAAGCTCGGCAGGTGAATGATGGACGCACACCCCACCGTGAGCAGCGCCCCCTTGGGGCCTATTTTATCAAACAGCTCGATCCGCTCTAAACGGGTGATGAACATGAGCTTGCCAGCTTCAATCAAACTGGAAAAGTCATAAAGCATCAGGGCGGTGCGGATGAGCTTAAGGTCAGGCTCAAACACCAGCACAAGAGTTTCGTCCGGCAGATCGGGCTGAAGATTGGCAATCGCATGCCCCAGCCCCAGCCCGTGGACATAGACGACACTCTTACCGCGTGCGTGCGAAGAATCGACCAGCTTTCTGGCCTCTTCCGCCGGATCAAGCCGGGTGTGAAGGTAAATCAACCTGCCGTCCGGCAACGGAGCCTGAGCCGTGAACCCCGTCCCGCCCACCGCCTCTCTTGATGCGACCTTGGCTGACTCCAGCGAATATACGTCCAGCGGTTCGATGGGTGCGGGACTCAACGCCTCAGCCAGACGCGAATCAGTCACGCACAGGGCCGCCAAATTGGCCGCCAACGCCTCGGTGCGTGCTCCACCACTCCCTAAGTCTTGCAGGTAAGGCGTCGCCCGCCCGGAATTCCTGGGCCCGGCTGGAAGAAGCGTCAGGATGGCCGCGCTAAGGTCTTCCACGTCAACGATTTATCGGACGGCTTGGCGTGAAAAGTTGAATGGTGGCACGGCGGTAAACACCAATCGGGAACCTAACGGAGATTTCAATGTTCGAACTGCTGTTTAATCCCAGTTATGTAGTGGTCGGGCTGGCCCTCCTGGCGGGCGTAACCATCCTTTATTTCGGTCTGACCCAGCTCCGTCGACGCCTCACGGGTGCTGGCTGGGGGGTGCTGTTGCTGGCCTTGGCATGGGGCGCGACCGCCTATCTGGTTGAGACCCCACGCGAAACGGCGTCGCGTGGCACACGCGAGTTTGTGGCGGCGGTCGTCTCCGGAGATGCGGCCGCACAAGCTCGATGGCTCTCCCCTGAGGCTTCTCTCTCGCACCTCACCAAAGATGGCATCTTGGAAGCCGCCCGGATTTATGTGCCCCAATACGGCATCAAATCCACAACTATCCTCGGCCTCGAATCGACCGACGGCGGCGAAACTGTGACAGTCAACTTTCGCTGCTGGGCCGACCTTGCCCCAGACAGCAAGCCCGGCCAGAAAATCCCCACCGACTGGCGATTCACCTGGTTCAAGTACGACCGCGAAATCCTCATCCAACGCATCGACTATCTAGGCATGGGCAACGGCACGTCGTCCGACGTCGACCGCTTCAACGAGCAGCACTTCAGCCAGTCTCTCAACGTCCCGGCCACTTCAAAAGGCCGATGACCACGTAAGAAAAGGCCCCGCATGACATCGCTGTCATACGGGGCAATTTACTAACAGCCAAACCCAGCTACGACTTGGCCGCAGCCGCCGTGTGCGTCGCCTCCATCCCTTCCAGCGTCTGCTGCGTCATGCGGTCCGCAAACGTCTTGAGGGCGGTGAACTCCTCGCTCGTGGTGGTGGAAAATCCACTCTTTTCTGCCACCAGAAGTCCCAGCAACGTACCGAGCACGCTGCTGTTACCCCCGCCTGCCACCGCCAGCCCTGATTCACCCGAGCCCGGAGCGGCGTTTCCACCGGTGATGAACAGGCGCTCGGGAACCAGCGGTTGCTTGCTGTTCGCAAGCTCGCCAGCGACCACCGACAGAGCGTACAGCCGCGGGTCGCCAAAAGATGCGATCTTCCGCAGTTGCACCACAGCCTCCGACAAACCAACCTGAAGCGTCCGCTGCGATTCGCCGCGACCTGCCAACGCCTTCTGCTCCGCATCGGCCTTGGCAATAACGACCGTCTGCTCCGCCTGACGGCGCGCTCTGGCGAGATCAGCTTCGGCGACGACCACGGTCTGCTCGGCCACACGCCGGGCCTTGGCCAGGTCAGCGTTACCCTGGTTCTCGGCAATTTGGATCTGCACCTGAGAGTTCGTCAGCTCGGTCTGCTTTGCGGCGATGGCCTGCGCCTCGTTGAGTGCCTTGAGCTTTTCCGAGGCAGCACGCTGACGCTCAAACGTCTCGATTTGTTCAATCGACAACTGCCTCAGCCGCAGCTGTTCCAGCAAGGTTTCAATCTTGCCGGTGCTACCGCCGGTGTCCTTGGTATCCGGCTTGCCGATGAGCACGTCCACACATTCGATGTCAAACTCACGGAACTTCATCCGCAGCCACGCACGGGCTTCAGTCTGGATGACGTCCCGCTGCTGCAGCAAGTCAAGCATCGTCTTGAGGTGCGCGATATCACGGAAGAACGCGCTCAGCATGGGGTCCAATGTCTGCGTAATCAGCTTCTTTACGTCACCGAACCGCTGAATCACGCTGCTGGCACGCTGATAGTCAATGTGAACTACCACGCTCAGCGGAAGCGTCGGCTCATATGCATCTTTCGTCACCAGGTCGATGGACTTCAGATTCTCGTCGTAATGGTGCGACTCAGTCTTGCCGGTAATCCAGTGCAGCACGAAGTTCGTCGTCGGTACCAGAATGATCTGGCCGGCATACGTATTGAACGGATACTTTCCCGGGCCAAGCGCCCGTTCCCACACGCCGCGTTCGCCCTGGGCAACACGCTCACCGTGCCGGAACTGGTCACCGGAAATGTCCTTGCCAAGCTTCCCGTAATAGCTGACGACGACCCCGACATACCCGATGGGTACGATCGTTTTCGGCATCAACTCCACCGTCGCAAACCAACGGTTGATGAAGTACGTGCCATCCGTCAGCGGGTCGTACTGCCTGCCACGCTGCCCGCCAGCGGCCAGAAACGCCTCGGGATTCTGGTAGTTATTGTGATAGTTGGGCGTGCCCGGCTCAGCCGAAACCGGGGGCGCAATAATCTCACCAGGTGACAGACTCGGACCATCCTGCACTGTAATGATGCCTAGTCCGTCCACAGTAATGGTCTTGTCCTTGGTTACCGGATCGACCGTCTGCACCTGACCGCCAATGACCACAGGATCAAACCCGAAGACATCGGCCAGCTCCCGCTGCCACTGCATGATCTGCGCGATCTCCTGCTTGCTCTGCAGGTCGAGGTGATACACCGCGTCTTCCGTCAGCACGACAAACACCGCAAGGTTGATCGCGTAAACACCCTCACGAATGATGTCCCTCTGCCGGCCACGCTGGCCGCCAGCATTCAGGAACCCGGTTGCGTCCTGAAAATGGTTCGCGTCAACCACTTTGCCAAGTGTCTGCGTCGCATCCAGCGACACGCCGTCGCGCGCATAGACGTAGCCGATCTTCCCCTGCGGGATCGTCACCAGCGGGACCTTGTGGATGCGGTACTGCCACTTCCAAAACCTGAAGTGCAGCCCACCACGCAGGATTCGCGCCTGATAGCCCGCCTCCCCGTTCAGCGCGATGATCCGTCCATCCTCCACCGAGCCCGTGGTAGCCCAGAACTTTTCGATCAGGCCGACTTTGTCATTGGGGATATACCGCGCACCCGTGATCGTTCCGGCAAACGCGATCAGGAGCACCACAAGTATCGCAAATCCGAACACCCACCACATCCACATCGGCAGGTATCCCGCCACTTGGGCAAGAGCCTGCATGTTCATCAGAGCCGCGTTCATAAACGCCTCCCTTTCTGGCTGGCCGCCGTTGTTCGGTGCCCGGCCACTATCTCGGTCGCCCGTCCCGCCGTTCCGCGCTCCGAAATCTTCCTGCCCACACTGGGCGGGGATGATTTCAGGGCCGAGTCCGAACCGGCCGGGAGGTGCTTCCATCCAATCGGGCTTCCTTCATAGATACCCGACATCCGACCCTAAAACACTATGGGTCACCACGTTTCATTATACCAATCAAGACAGCAACTGTTGCTTGTCATACAAACTCGTCCCACCCACATTCAGCCAGCTCTCCCCGCCGAGGCAGAATTAGGAGACGTAAATATCTGCTATCAATCGTCTTATAAATGTCCAGAATGGCCTAACGCTCGTTTAACTTGACGACGTGCCCAATTTTGATACCAGAATCGGATTTTCTCTTTTACAGCATTCATGCTTCAATAAAAACACCATGACTTCACAAATACAAACAGCCATTGAATTGCCGCTTGTCTATATTTTTGGGGCTTCGATGTGAGCACCGACCCGCCGTGCTCACGGCGATACACTCCGGTCATGGACTCTGCCCTGCTCATCGTCGCCGTCCTGCTCGGTCTGGTCGCCGTGATTCTGTCAGTCCTCATCCTCCTCCGCCCGGCGCCTGTTCCGCCGCCGACCGACCTCTCGCGTCTCGACACCCTTCAAGCCAACCTTGGCAGCATGGAACGGCAGGTCACCCAAACCCTGACCACACAGCTCTCCAGCCAGCGCACCGAACTCGGCCAGCAACTCACCGGACTCCTCGGCACCGTCAGCGAATCTCTGGGCAAGACAGCCACCCAACTGGCCGATGCGCAATCCGCACAGCGAACCGAGCTCGGAAAATCGGTGACAGACCTCACGACCCAACTCAAAGCCGACTCGGCAACCACGCGGGAAGAATCCCGTCTCCTGTCCGATCAGATGGGCGGCCAACTGCGCCAGCAACTTCTCGGCATAAAAGCCGATGTCGAAACCAAGCTCACAGAGTTCGCCGCCAAAATCGAAGGCCTCGCCGCGACCGTGGAAAGCCGCCTTACCGCGCTCCAGGCCAGCAACGAAGCCCGCCTCGAACAGATGCGCGTCACCGTTGACGAAAAGCTCCAGAGCACCCTCGAAACGCGCCTCGGTGAATCTTTCAAACTCGTCAGTGAGCGCCTCGAAGCCGTGCAGAAAGGCCTCGGCGAAATGAAATCCCTCGCCGATGGCGTCGGCGACCTAAAGAAGGTCATGACCAACGTCAAGACCCGCGGCACATGGGGTGAGGTCCAGCTGCAGGCCCTCATTGAAGATATTCTCCCAATCTCCGCCTACGAGAAAAACTTCGCCCCAAGTGGCAAAGGCGAACGCGTCGAGTTTGCCATCCGCTTCCCGGGCGGCAGCGGCGCAGGTGATAGACCAATCTATCTGCCCATCGATTCCAAATTCCCTGTCGAGGACTACCAGCGTCTAGTTGCCGCCCAAGACAGCGCCGACCTCGATGGAGTTCTACTCCACGGCAAAGCGCTCGAAGACCGTATCAAAGGATGCGCTAAAGACATCCGCGACAAATACATCGTCCAGGGGGTCACCACCGACATCGGTATCCTTTTCCTTCCCTTCGAAGGTCTTTACGCCGAAGTCCTGCGCCGGCCCGGCCTGCATGATGCACTGCACGACCTGAAAGTCGTCATTGCTGGTCCAACAACTCTTACCGCCATGCTCAACAGCTTCCGTATGGGCTTTAGCACGCTCGCCATTCAGCAACGGTCAGGCGAGATCAAAGACCTGCTCGGCGCCGTCAAAGCTGAATTCAGCAAATTCGGCTTAGTCATTGACAAGGTCGGAGATCGCCTCCGCCAGGCACAGGAAGAAATCGAAAAGGTTGGTACACGGACCCGCGTCATCAACAAGCAGCTCAAGTCCGTTGAAGCTATGCCCGACGCTCAGGCCCAGCGGCTTCTGCCCGCCAGTCTAGATGCCGAGGCCGCTCTTGTGGATGCTGACTAGCAGAGGCTGAATCTACTCCGCCGTCATTTCCTCGCGCTCAACCACCTTCTTTGGCACATGAACCTGAATTTTCGGCATGTTGCGGCTGGTGCCCGCCGCGATCCACTTGCGAATGTGGTCGACCGCCGTCGACCAACCACCCCCAAATCGCACATTGATGAACGCAGAGAACAATCCGTCCATCGCCCCTGACAGCTCACCCAGAAGTGCCACCCGCTGCTCCATCACCTGCCGCGGATGATCCGCCTCTTCAATCTCCGGCAATTTGGCACTGGAGATCATCATCGTCTCCGCGCCAAGCGACAGTAGATACTGCTGGCCCACGTACTCAACCACCAGCCCGCATCGCCGGGGCACCTTGCCCGTCTTAAGCGCATCTCGCGCCTCGACCATCTTGGTCGGCTGGTCTCCGCGCAGCGTGTCCTTCCCGGTCGCGCTGAAAACACAATCCAGTTGAAGGTGCTTGTCAATCATCGCCGTCACATCTTTTGCCCGTCCCTTACCGCCCGGCACCGGCACAATCCCGCCCTTCGTCTCCAGTTCATGCCACAGCCACACCAGAAACTCATTGCCGAAAAAGTCCTTCGGGTCCGGCCCCTTGATGACCCACGGGTACTCCGGCAGTTGTCCTTCCCCGTCCGGCCCACTGGCAAACCGCGTCGGCGTCGCATCCTCGTAATCCCGCCGCTTCCCCTGCCCGTCCAGTTGCCGCAGCGCCAGCGACCCGCTGCCCAGCGGCTGCAAATCCCCCCCCAGCGTCCGCTGGAAAATCTCCGCCAGCATCTCAAAGCCTTTCCCCGCCGCCGGCGTGTACAAAATCTGTCGCTGCATATCCCAAAGCAGCGGAATCAGCCTTGTTCGCCTGTGTCGCCCCTCGCGCATCTCGTCCTCCAGCTTCCGCTGGACGGCATCCTTGACATCCTTTTTCTGACGCTTGCTGGCAAAGCCGCTGGGGTTTCCCACCGCAGCCGCCTCCTCCTCTATTGCCTGATACGCCCGCTTCAAATCGCCCGGGACGTCCTGCGTATCGACCCGCATGGCAAACAACACGGCATCGCCATAAACATTGTTTTCAAAGCTGATCGTCCCATCAAGAATGTGTCGCCCGCCCGAAAACCCATACTCGGCATCCTGGGGTAGACCTATTTCCGTCGGCCGAAGCACGTTTTCGGCGATTTTCGCCAGCAACTCTTCATTGGGGCTGGTCGGGAACTTGCCCACCACTGCATAACGCCTGAAGCTGACCGTCCCGCTGGCAAAACCCATGGCACATCCTCGTTTCGTCTGTTCAAACCGTTGCGACACCGCAAAGGACCGGGCAAACTACCCGTCACGTGATGCACCCCACAAATCCCGCCGTCTCTCGCGTCAGGCTTCCCACACACCCCACCCCGCCCAGGTTCAGCACGTTATTGCGTACCTGCTCGCTGGTGGCCATTCTTACTGCCGGTTGCCACCATGCACCGCCCCGACCCCCTCCGCCGTTCCCCGATGCCTCGCCAGCCAATATCGTGGCCGTGACGGGTAGTATTTTTCCCGCCGTGGTTCGGCTTGACGTCGCCCAAGAAATATATGCCGACGGCAAGCGCACCCTCCGCCGGGAAATCGGCTCCGGCGTGATCATCGATCAGCAGGGCCATGTCCTGACCAATTATCACGTTGCCGGCCGGGCCGCTGAAATCTACGTCACCCTCTTCAGCAAGGAGCGCGTCAAGGCCAAACTCGTTGGCGACGATCACTGGACCGACCTCGCCATTGTCCAGCTCGACCTTGACGAAATCGCCCAGAAGCACATCACATTCAGCCACGCCCCCCTCGGCGATTCCGACTCGCTCAAGGTCGGCCAGCCAGTGATGGCCATCGGCACCCCGTTCGGTCTGGCCCGCACCACCACGCTCGGTGTCGTCTCCAACACCGATCGGACCTTCTATCCAGAAAAACAGACCATCGACGAATACGAAACCGGCCAGTTCTCCAACTGGATTCAGATGGACACCCCCATCGCCCCCGGTAACTCCGGCGGCCCGCTGGTCGACTTGTCCGGCAAACTCGTTGGCATCAATACCCGCGGATTTCCGGGACAGGCACTCAACTTTGCCATCCCCATCAACCTTGCCAAAGACGTGGCCGCAGAAATCATCCGTACCGCACCTGCCTACGCCGCCACGACGCAATCGTCCGCCACCATCACCCCCGGCCACGTCACCCGGGCAGACCTTGGTGTTGACCTCATGCCCCTTCAGGACCTCGAATCGTTCTACGAAGTGGATGTGAATACGGGCGTCTTGATCAACAGCGTCGATCGAAAAGGACCTGCTGAAAAGGCTGGCCTCAAGCCGCAAGACATTCTTCTTGCCCTCAATGGCCAGCCAGTCAACGCACGTTTCCCGGAAGAGATCGCCCCCGTCCGCCGGACCATCAGTCGCCTCCCAGTCGATCAAAACGTCGCCTTGCTTGTGCGGCGGGGCAAACAAACACTGACCTTCAATACCAAAACCGAAAAGCTGGAAGGCGCGGTAGGCGAGGAGCGCGAACTCAAAGATTGGGGCCTCAGCGTCCGCGACGTGACACGTGCATACGCCGTTCAAGGCCAACTCGATGATGACCTCGGTGTCGTCGTGACCACTCTCACCAATGGCTTCCCGGCCGCCAAGGCCGAAATCAAGCCTGAAGACGTCATCCGCTCCGTCAACCAGCAACCTGTCGAAGACCTGCAGGCCTTCATGGCGCTTTACCAAAAAGCCCACGATGCCCACGACACGGCCGTCCTCCTTGAAATCCAGCGCGGCCGCGGACTCGTGCGTGCCGTGCTGCGATTGACGGCCACGACAAAGCCGTCAACCAAGCCGTAATATCTCCGTTCTCCAACCGCCTAAACTTCGGCCTCTTCAGTTCATCACCCTCAGGAAACTCATGCAACGCAATGCGCCTTCCATCACCGCACGACTCATCCCCTTGTTGGCCGCCATACTGCTTCCCAGCACCGCTGGCGCACAGACTGCGCTGACACCCGCACAGATCTACGCCAAAGTGGCGCCCGCCATGGTGGCAGTACAGTTCACATGGGACAGCGAACGCGGCCGACAGGACCTCGTCGGCATCGGCATCGTCTGCGATGCCGCCGGAACGATCCTGCTCCCGCTAGTCATGGCCAACCCCGGCCTGCCCGACGACCAGATGAAAGACTGGAAGGTCTACATCCCCCGCGAAGGCAAGGACCCCGACGAGGTGCCCGCCACCTTCCTCGGCCGCGACGAACGCAACGGCGTCGCCTTCGTTCGCACCACCGAAAACAAGAACCGACCCTTTGTCACCTTCACCGACCTACCGACCGATGTGGGACAGACCGTTTATTCCGTGGGCGTGCTTCCAAAAAGCGGCGGCTACCGGCCTTATCTTACCACTGCCATGATCTCCGCCCGACTCGCCGGTGAGACCCCCACCCGCCTCGTTGCCGGGCCGCTGGGTAACTTCGGCGCCATCGTCCTCAACGATCAAGCTCAGCCCATCGGCTACGTCAACGCCCAGGCCGAAGGTTCGGTGTTCCTCTCCGACCCCCGCGGCGGCCTGACATTCCTCAACAGCCCGCCCAAGTTTTTCGTCCCCACCTACGATTTCATCGGTGCTTTCAAGACCTATCCCAAACCCGGCGAGGCCACCAAGCTCCCCTGGAGCGGGATCACACGACTCAGCGGCTTGTCAAAAGACGTCGCCGAAGTCTTTGGCCTGACCGGTACCGTGGCCGCAGAAATCGGCGAGGTCATCCCAGGAACCGCAGCCGAAAAAGCTGGCCTTCGAAAGGGCATGATCATCACACAGTTCATGGGCAAGCCGCTGGACGGCGGCGATGAACCCGATGACATCGGGCCCACCCTCTCCCGGGCAATCTCCAGACTCAATGTCGGGGAAGATGTGAACTTCACCGTCATCACAGCCAAGGGTGAAGCCCCCAAAACTTTCACGGTCAAACTTGACGAACGGCCGCCAACGCCCTCAACCGCAAAGCGGTTCTTCGCCGACGACCTCGGTTTCAGCGTCCGTGATTCCGTCTTTGTCGATACATATCGCCGCAAGCTGGCTGCCGATGCCAAGGGTCTGGTCGTGGTCTTCATTCGCGAACAGTCCGCAGCCGCCGCTGCAAAGCTGGCCCCAAACGACATGATCACCGAAATGAATGGCCAGCCCGTCACCACTGCAGAAACCTTTAAGACCGCCTACGAAGCTGCCCGAAAGGCCAAGCCCAAAGAGGCCGTTGTGATCCAGGTCCTACGCGAGGGAGCCACCGAGGTCATCCGCATTGAACCCCCGCAATAACACCAGAAGAGCCATTTTTCCTGATAACCCGCCGCACGTCCGATACCTGCTGGCCGCCTTGCGGGGGTTCAATAATGAGGTAACATCTAAGGCCCCCACGGGCGGATAGCTCAGCTGGTAGAGCAATGGATTGAAAATCCATGTGTCGCCGGTTCGATCCCGGCTCCGCCCAGTACCCTCAAACCCCCGGATTTTCCGGGGGTTTGTTGCGTTTTCCGGGCCAAAGTCCCGCTGCATTACACCTGCCCAAACCTGCCCTGAACTGGACTACATCGACCTAACCAATCCGACCCTGCCACATAGATACCGCGTAGAACCATGCCGGCACATCCCCGCGAGTCTGGCCGCCCCCACGATCGGCGAGTTTGGGTTCTAGCGGTGGTACTGCGGCGCGATGCGTCACGTGTGAGGGAAGCGTGTGCCACTCGACCAGGTCGAAGCCCGTTCGCGCGAGTTGCAAAACGCCATCGATGCTGCGGCCGATGAGGATCATCGTCCGGTGTTGGATCGCCCTGAGCCTCAATGCCGCCCTCGACAACGCCGACATCGACCACCGAACGTGGGACGAACTTGATAGAAACGCGCGACCCCGGGCCAGTCAATGTCGAACATGCCAACCGGATAGTTCTGACTCCCACCGGCCTCCCCCTTCAGCGGCCGGGCATCCACTACGTGAACATGATCTTCTGCTGGCTGATTCTGAAAGCGGGCCCGCGGACCACCGTGGTCAACGTCGCCCCCCGTGGCTTCGACACCGAGCTGGATATCATCATGGGTCATTCGGGGGGTTCCGTTCGAGTGGAGCATGACCTTGAAACAACTGGGGACAAGTACCCCAAGAAACCCGTTGCAGCCGTCTTGAAGGCTTCGGGGGTTGCCGACCTTTTCCGTTAACCGACGTCAGCCGCTGCTGTGATGTCTTTAGGCATGTGTCTGTCCTTGGTCCGTGAACCACAAACATTCCGTCGATCGCGCCGCCACGTCGGCATCCCGCCAGTACGGTACCTGAGTGCGTCACGGGCTAATGCCTGCTGGGTACGCTCGGTTAAATCAGCGGCCGTAGCCTCATCTGACATCACCGAAATCTTGTTCACGACCCGTTTGGGCCACGCCCGCAGCCGATCGTCATTTAGGTCCCTCGGTCCATGGCGTGAAGTCGGACGAACACTGTGTGCTGGTCATGGAAGACGCCAGTGCTAAGGCTTGTCCTCCTCGGCCTGCTACCGGAGCAGCGAACTGGCAATGCCACAGCAGATCAAGATGCTGCTGATGCCATCGTCCTCGCCAGAGTTGAACAGTTAGAGTGCCTCTTGCACTCCCTTCGGAGCCACGAAGTCAGCAGCCGAGGCATCGAGGAACTCTAGTCAGCCGGAACAAACGCGAACGGTAAACTCACCCCGGAAACACCCTAAACGGTCTGTTCAGACCCCTACATAGGAAGTTCTCGGCATGCACTGACCAAAAAAGGCTTCGAGACCAACTCATAACTCCCCGGTTTCAAACTGATCCGCTACACTGGGTACTCTTCGCTTACCGTTGCGCAGGAAGGTCACCGACGGAAACTTGATGGCGAGACCCCGATCTCCCGTTTGAATGCCGTACTGAATGCGAACGCGTTATCGTAGCCGACGTGACGGGCCACGACGTCGATTTTGTCCTCGCTGGAGACTAACAGCTCTGCGGCGCGTCGTAATCGCAAGTACGCCAGTTGCCGCAGCGGACTCCGACCGAAACGCGCGTTGCATAGCCGCCGCAAGTGTTCCGGGCTCATGTGGGCGCGCTCGGCCATCTCTGTGAGCGTCCAAGGATAAATCAAATCAGCGCTCACGAGTTCCCAGAGATGGTTCAGCCGGGCGTCGCGAAGGGGGAGGCCAAGTGTGCGGCGAGCGGCCACGTCCAGCAGATGCGACCACGATGAGAGAACGGCAGGGTCGGCCGACCCGTGGAATTCTCGATAGAGACCGACTACAGCAGATTCAAGCGACTGTGGGTCAACAAGTTTGATGGATGGCGGCTGGGCGAAGGAGATGCTGTTCGGCCAGTAGTGCACCCAGACCACGTACCACACTTTGCCGGGGACAGCGCGATAGGCATGGGGGGCATTGGCTGGGGTAATGTAGGCCTGGCCGGGACCGCAGGGAGTCCAGCGGCCCTCGACCATGACTTCACCTTCGCCGCTGACGCAAACGAGAATGTAGATGAAGTTGGGACTGGTTCGTGAGAAGTGAAAGCCCAGTCGTCCCTCAAAGATGCCGGTAAGCGGGATGTCATACGGCGCCAGGGACCGGCAGACGCCAGCCCGGATGATGCGCTCGGTGGTGTCCGGGCCGATGTCGAGAATATCGACCTGCTTTGCAGCCATAAGGGTCTACCAAGTGACCTTGAAGGTGTGGCCGGACGCTCGATTGCTGAAACGGATACGCAGGAGGCCGGCATTCCAGTCGAGTTTCGGGGCCGGACACTCTTGATCGTCGATCAGGACTGAACTGGGCCGGTGCACGAGACGAAGGCATATCACCCCGGGACTGCCTTCGACGCCGTCGGCTGTGAAGCCGATAGAAGTTGAAACGCGCTGTTCGTTCGTGATTCGGCACGCGGCTGCGATAACGCCTGTCGAGCGTATGGCATCCAAGTCGAGCAAAAGCATCCGGTCCGCTGGCTTGATGTGGACAGTGGTAACCGTGGCCAAGTTCGGGTCAAAAAGGGAGATGAAGTGTCCTTGCAGTGAAAACGCGCTGGCACCAGGCACGGCCTTTTCCAGACCAGCACAGACGATATAGGGACCACGACGAAGGACGAGGGCACTGGATTCCGTCCACGGCAGGCCGACAGCCTTCATGGAGGACGAGGCGGCCTGACGTACGACGTCGGCGCCTCTTTGATCGCGGCTGAGCCGGGTCGGCGACTCCGGGAGATAACAAACGGTGCCACGGCCGACGTGATCGAGGCCGGTCGCATCGGGTGCCAACCCGAGCTGGCTAAACAGGTGATGGCGCGGGGTTTCAAAATGGAGGTCACCAGTGTTCCACCATTCTCGCACGTTTCGGAACGGGTCTTTATCGTCATCGACAACGACGAGAGCGCCGCCGGCATGGACCCACTTCACCAGATCGGCGTGCAGTTTCGGGCTTGGTGGTTTTTGGCCCTCGTAGGAGAGGAGAAGAACTTTGTACGGGGTCAGGTCGGCGGTTTCGATCTGAACGGGTTCGACGGGCATTCCGCGCATGAGGAGCGGCAATGCGAGGCCATAGAAATGCCCGAGATCATGGTCGGCTGAGTTTGGGCCGAACTGCTGGAACATCAACGTGTCGGAGACAAGCACCCCGACACCGTGCGTGCCCGAGGCGAGCCACTGCACCGATGCCTGCGGTTGGTTCATATCTCCCAGCGCCGTGATCACAGACTGCAGCTCGGCCTCGTATTCGGGTGGAATCGGGATGCGAGGTGTCTTGGCCTTGACTGGCTGAGTGGCCGGATATAGGCCATCAAAAATACGGTGGGGCCAGGGCATGATCTCGTAGCGGGAAATCTCCGGCTGGAGCAGGGAGGCGATCAGCGTACTTTCCCAATTCGTGCGGTAATCGTCCCAGGAATGGTCGGGATTGTCCTCGATGGGATCGTTGAGAAACCACATCTTGCGGCCACTGGCACGGACGAGGTTCTGCATGACTCCGTATTCCAGAAAGGCGGTCTCAAAGGTGCGCTCTTTCTTTGTGCCTTCGTAGCTGTTTGGCGTACGGGCGGTGCCTGTCCAGACTTGGGCGATGTATCCGTCGCACCCAACACTCAGCAGCGAAGATTCGGGGCTACAAATGCCCCATGAAGCGTAGTTGATCAGTGAGTGCGTCGGGACGTAGCAAGGGATTTTCCGGCCGTGCGTGATGCCGTAGTCGCGGACAAAGTCGAAGACCTGACTCAGGGTACGGCGATAGAGGTAATACTTAAGCTTGGAGGCGCGATACTGGGCATCAGGCGACGAGTCGGGCGCTGCCCACGGTTCGCCGTAGTACGACTGCCACTCACGCTTAAAGCCATCTGACCACCCGCCACGGACCCAGAACTCCGGCTCTTCAAGGTAGATGGCTTCAGCGCCCGCATCCAGGGCGCGCTTCACACCGGCACAGAGAAAACGGCCATAACTTTCGCTGGGGGACATGTAGTAAACGTCGCCGCCGTGGCCGATCCGATGGCCATTACTTTCGGTTTGCACTTCATCGAGATGACGTATTCCGTCCCAACGGCCGTAGAGGTAGTCCTGATACTCACCCCACGCCACACCGGTCATGACCTGCGGCCGGTAACCTTTCTCGCGCCAGGATTGGAGCCGCTCGGGGAGAGTTTTATCGATGCCGTAGACCATGGCCAGGTCTGCGTTCAGGTTGACTCGCGGTGTCCAGGCGTCCTGAGCCTGAAAGGAAAGACGATCGCTGTCTGCGGACCGCGGAATATTTACAGTTGTGCGGGCCTGACGATTCGATGAACAGCCGACAGTGAGGCTGACCGCCGTGAGACACACGGCGGTCAACCTGAGGAGCGAAAGTGAATGGATGGAGCGTGTCGTCATCAGAGGACTACTTCTTTTCCTGCGGCATGAGTTCAACGATACCCACGTCCACATACTGGCCACCGATCGTCTGGCGGCACCGCACGGCCAACGTGTTGATTCCGGGCTTTAACGTGGCCAGTGCTGACTTGGCAATGGGGGCCGTGTTGTAGTCAGCGGTGAAACCTGCTGCGTGGTAGGCGAGTACACCGTTGATAAAGACTTCGACATCTTCATCGTGGTGAACCATAAGCCGGGCATTGGTCAACGCTGCTTCCGGTAGCGTGAACTCGCGGCGCAGGTAAATGTGCTCCGAGTTCCATGCGGTTCCAACGTGCGCGCCGGGGGTGCCTTCGCTGCCGAAGCCGGCTTTGCCCTGTTTCCATGCCTTGTCATTGAAATCGGTGCGGGTCCAATCTGCCGGGGGCTGGGCGGTGGTGTAGCGCCAGATGGCGGCCTCTGTCTGTGCGGTGGGGATCACGACGCGTACCTCCGGGGTCATGAAATTGGTGGCAGCCCAACCCGCAAGGGTGGTTTTGTCACGGGACGAATACTTCTTCCAAAGGTCTTTATCCTTAAGAAACGGAATGAACAGGCCGCCGACAACCGAGCGGGCCTGAAAGCCGGATTTTTTGGCGCTGACAGTCTCGTACCAGTCACTGAGCGGTACACGATCAGGCGTCTGATTTGCCCAAAGCGCGCAGGCGTCGACAATGCGCTGGAAGTCGGCGTGTTTGTCGGCCATGGTCGCGGTCCAGAGTTCCCAGTCGATCTTGGTGTATTCCCGGCGGGAATCGAGCGGGAGGCCGAACTTGTTCATCTTTTTCATGTAGAAGGCCATCTCCTTCTCTGCGACTTCGGGCGGGAAGATTCCGAGGTCCAGCAGTTGATCCCAGACGAGGTTGTACTTCTGACTCCATGTTCCGTTGCCCGCATCGCCAAATACCAGCTTGAAATGGTCGTCGTACTGACCAAGGGCAATCCATTTTAAGGCGTACTCTTTTGCCGTCGCACGGGCTTTGGCCGCCTCGTCCTTTTGGCCGAGCATCTCTGCGAGCATGCCGTAGCCGGCAATACCCATGATGGCCTTCGCTGAAAGATTCGCGTTGCGCGCAATATGGCCCGCGAAATCGTCGGTACAAAGCTGGTTCTCGGGGTCTAGTCCCTTGGCGACCAGATACTCGTTCCATGTCTTCAGCACTGGCCAATACTTGCGGGAAAATTCGGCATTCCCTTCCGCCTTGGCAAGTCCGGCCAGCAGAATCAGCATGTTCCCGGTTTCTTCGACGGGCATGGGGCTCTGCGTTCCGTCGCCGTACACCTGCCCGGTGGCGTGGGGATACGTGCCCAAATCGTGCGGGGCAGCGTTGGCGGTCCAGCGGGGGCTGGCGGAATAGTCCATCAACGGGACGAGTGATGCTTTAAGCAGGTTGGGCGAAAAGACCATCATTTGCGGCGCGGCGGGATAGAGCACATCGACTGTCGCGATGCAGCCGTTGGAGAAGTTTTCTTTCGAAAAACTGAGCGGCTGGCCATTGGCGTCGGCACAGATTTTTTGTGCGGCCAGCGCTTGGCGCCACGCCAGCACGCCGAGCTGCACGTAAGAGTCGCCGCCGATTTTGTGCAGATCTGCGATGAGCTCCGTATCGAAAGCCTCGCAACGCTGGTTGAGGGATTCGTATTGCTTTTCTGCGGTCTGGAGAAGATCTGCGGCAGTGGCTCCGTCTTTGCGCCAGTATGGGCGAAGGTCGTCATTGAAGTAACGGATGGAGTACTCATCGTCGTAGGCGAGAATCGCATGCCTTGACACGGGTTCGGCATTGACCTGGCCGAGCGACATGATGACAGCCATCGCGGGTGTGTGGGCTGCAGTAGCCTGAGCGCTGGGCGCGGCGCTGTCGCTGGCAGCGAGCGGCGCCCCGGAGGCGAACGTGGTCCTTGCCGACGGGGCCAGCGACAACTGCGAGCTGGCATCGGTGGCGAGATAGAAGTGACCCCAGTCGATCCGCAGGTCGTCACCGCGAATCGCAAGGACCGCTTGATCGATGGACCCAACTCGCGCGGCCAACAGGCCCGGCACCGTAACCGGTTCGAGCTTGACGGCCTGATCAGGCGTGTTCACGGCGAGCTCGGCGGCAGCATCAAGATAGACGGAGATCTCATGGGGTTTGGCATCGGTCGAGTGGGCCGTCCATGTGATGTAGGAGACCGGCCGGGAACAGACGACCAAGTCATCTGGTAACAGGGGGGTCATAAAGGTGAGTTGAATCTGAGCGCCCGGCCCCTCGAACGTGTAAATCGAGCGGGTGGGGGTGACGTTCAGGCTGACTTGCCGAAGTGCAGGAACATTGGCCGGAGCGTCACCCATCACTCTGAACGTCTGACCATCTATCCGGACCAAGGACGTAAGACGATGCGGGTGACCGGTCCAGTGGTGAGTGGGCGACGCCGTAAGCAGGTCGCTGTTAGACCAGATGCTGAAATAGGGATCACACGTGACCAGGGGAACGGCGGGCGGCCGGAACCGTATTCCGTCCTGCTTGTCCTCGGCGAAAGCCATGTGGCTTGACAGCAAAGATGGGATCAGTGCGACCGCGAGTTTGAGATTCGTTTTCATATGATTTCTTAATTGATAATGATGAGTGGACGGACTCGAGACAGTTTCGAAATGGCGGTCTAGTACTGACGGGTCGGCAAGGCTTCCTTGGCTTGGGATTCGTCATAGACGCCCTCTGCAACGGGCGTCCGCTTCGGAACTTTTTCGCCTTTGACGACCTTTTCGACGATGTCGAACACCTGCGGGCCGATCAGGGGGTTGCATTCTACTGTGCAGTTAAGCTTGCCCGCGACCATCGCCTCGAAGGCGCCTTTTACCCCATCGATTGAGACAATGATGATATCTTTCCCGGGCTGAAGCCCAGCTGCTTCAATGGCCTGAATCGCACCCAGCGCCATGTCATCGTTATGGGCGTATAGCACGGTGATGGACTTACCTTCCGGGCTTTTCAAAAATGCCTCCATGACTTCCTTGCCTTTTGCACGAGTGAAGTCGCCCGTCTGCGACTTAATGATTTTCATTTCGGGATGAGCGGCAATGGCATCGGCGAAGCCTTTCTTGCGATCATTGGCGGGGGCTGAACCGGTCGTGCCTTGAAGCTCTACGATGACGGCCTTGCCATCGGTCTTCTTGACCAACCATTCGCCAGCCCGCTTGCCTTCTTCGATGAAATCGGACCCGATGAATGTCACGTAGAGCGAATCGTCACTCACCTTCGCGCGACGGTCGGAGAGAATAACGGGAATGCCAGCGGCTTTGGCCTCGCGCAACACGGGTTCGAAGCCTGTTTCGACCACAGGCGCGAGCACGATGACATCGACTTTTTGTGCGATGAACGAGCGGACGGCCTTAATCTGGTTTTCCTGCTTTTGCTGGGCGTCTACGAACTTCAAATCGATACCACGCTTTTCGGCTTCCCCGCGCATCGACTTGGTGTTAGCGGTTCGCCAGCCGGATTCCGCGCCGACCTGCGCGAAGCCGACGACCGGCTTTTTCGCCTCTTGTGCAAATGATACCGAGCACAGCGCGAGGCCGACGCCCGCAGAAATCAGAAGACGATTCAGAAAGTGGTGGCTGTTCATGTTTGATGGTCCCTTGGTTGAAGTAGCTTTTGAAGGAGGATAAAGACGAGAAGTAGTCCGCCCACGGCGATACGTGCCCACCAACTACTGAGGCTTCCCTCGAAGGCGATGGCAGACTGTATGACGCCGAAGATGAGGATTCCGATGAAAGTGCCAATCGGCCCGCCCACACCCCCGCTAAGCAGGGTGCCGCCGACCACCACGGCGGCAATGGCGTCAAGTTCGAGGCCGGCACCGGTGAGGGCATTGCCAGACGACATGAAAATAGTGGCTGCCACTCCGGCCAGCGCGGCGCAGGCGCCTGAAAATGCGTAAACGATGACCTTGGTGCGGGCGACGGGAAGGCCCATCAGCAGGGCTGATTGCTCGTTGCCGCCGATGGCGTAGACGTAGCGACCAAGCGGTGTGTAGGCGGCAGCTATAGTGGCAAGAACGAGCAGCAGCACGAACATGATCGCCACCACCGGCAGACTCGAGTGAAACGGTAGCGAGATAGACCAAGACGAGAGACTGACGTAAATCGGGTGAGATATCGCAATGGACTCGCGGGAGATCAGCAGCCCAAGGCCACGGCAGAAAAAGAGTCCGCCCAGCGTGACCAAGAATGCGGGTAGCGCAAAGAGATGAATCAGCAGTCCGTGAAGGAGGCCGAGGCAGGTGCCGGAAAGCAGTGCAACGGCAATCGCAGCGGCGGGATGCCACGCATGCTCTTCAACCATCTTGGCGATAAACATAGACGAACAACCGATGACAGCCCCCACCGACAAATCGATTCCGCCGAGGATGATGACGAACGTCAGACCGATGGCTGCGATGCCAAGGAAAGCATTGTCCCCCAACAGATTGATGGCTACTTGCAGATTGAAAAAGGCGGGCTGGCGATATCGCAGGCACGCTGTGACATAAAGTACTAACAGCACCATGCAAGTCGCCAAAAGGGGCAATTTCTGGCGCGACGGGATCAATGAACGACCAAGCGATGGTTGTGGAACCGTTGCCAGAGTCATTGTGCCCTCCTGGCAACGAGCCGGAAGGCGAGTTCGCGGGCCTTGGCACTTTGGAATAGGCACAGGGCGATGACCACCAGAGCCTTGATGACCAGAGTCAACTCCGGGGCAACGCCCCGCGCGAGGATGGTCGTGGTAAGCGTTTGAATGACCAGAGCGCCGACCGCGGAGCCGAGGAGAGAGAATCGACCCCCTGCTAGTGCCGTACCGCCGATCGCGGCCGCCAGAATCGCATCCAGTTCCAGATACTGTCCGGTGTTGCTGACGTCAGCCGCCTTGATGTCAGAGGTGACAATCAGACCGGCCACACCCGCCAGCAAAGCCGACACCACATAGCACGTGAGCTTCAGAGCCGCGGCATTAATCCCGGTGAGACGGGCAGCGATCGGATTATTGCCGACAGCTTCCACCAAAAGCCCCAGGGCGGTGCCCCGGACCAGAAGAAGCATCAGCAACACAATCGCAACTGCGATGGTGAAGGGGAAGGGCAGGCCCAGTAGGAAACCCCCACCTATAAATTCAAAGCCCGGATGTTCGAAGCTTGGGATTTGACCGTTGGTGATGAGCTGTGCGGCTCCGCGGCCGGCGACCATCAGGATCAGCGTTGCAACGATCGGCTGGACCCGCAACCCCGCCACGAGGATGCCATTGAAAACCCCAGCCAGCAGCGCGACAGCCAGTGAAATCAGTAACACCAACGGGAGAGAGCCGTGGACATCAAACAAGTGCAGGGGCGAATCCTCCGGACGAGAGATGAGACAGGCTGCAGTCGCGCCGGCCAGCGCCATCACCGCTCCCACCGACAAATCGATACCACCGGTGGCAATAACCAGCGTCATGCCCATTGACAACACCAAGACAGGCGTGCCGCGATTGAGGATGTCGATCAGAGATCCGAACAGCCGCCCCCCTCGGACTTCGATGGAAAAGAAACCCGGTGTGAACAGGAGGTTAAAAAGCAGCAGAAGCATCAACGCCAGCACGGGCCAGACAATGGCGTGCACCTTCCATCCTGTCGCGCCGGATTTGGGTCCCGGTGCTTCTGGGGCGGGGAGAATGGAAGCCGTACCAGCGGTCATTTACCGGCCCCCGCCAGTACCGCACCGTTGACCTGTGCTTCGAGGATGCCGGCTGAAAACCCTTCTTGAAGTTTGACCTCAAGCCGCAAGACGGCTGTGTGGACGGGCTGGAACGTAATCTTGTTGAAAGTGTCGGTAGCGGTGCCTGCCGTTGATGGATTGAGAACAGGCTTCCATTGCCCGCCATCTTTGTAGAGCACTTTCCACGACAACGGTGGGCGACAGCCGCCAGTGGGGCTGTCGTCGAACCAGTAAACAGAAACCGAACTTACCGCAGTGTCGGCACCTACCTCCAGCTCAATCCATTCCGTGGTGCCCTTGTGGTCCCACCATGTGAATCGGCGGATGGAACTGTCATGCGAACTTGCAGGGATTACGTCGTCGACGATCGCCAGCGGCGTATCGCCGGAGAAACAGTGCGATACGCGCGGCAACCTAGGCGGCAGTTTCCATTCCACCGCATCGGAATAGGTGGATGCCACGGGGAAAGAACTGATCCGCAGGCGAGCAGCGCCCATTGGGATGAGAGTAATCGTCTCCAGCGGCGCGTCCGTTCGCGCCGGGCTTGCCTGCATTGCGTGAAGGAGACTGTTCTCGTCCTTTGTCCACTGCGGAATCTTTCTGGCCGGCACTTCAATGCTGAGTGGGACCGTTTCGCCGGTGAACGGTTGGGCTGCAAGCGGGCCGGCCTTTCGAACGACTTTCAAATCGTTGGCCTTCTGGAGATCAAGACCATAATTGAACGGACCGGCCGCGAACACTTCAAATTCCGGCCACGCTTGGCTGCCGCCGTACTTAGCCCATTTCTCGCCCGGCGAATAGGCGAAGGCCAGCGGACCGTAGTAAATGCTCACCGACCCGCCCTGCGACTTCGGCCACGTCTTCTGAGTCACCGACATGCCCAGGTGCAGAACGACCTCATCACCGTCCTTCCAATCTTGCGTCATGCGGACATAGTTATTTTTTGAAGCATCATCTGCCGAAAAAGGGACGGGCTTTCCGTTCACGGTGGTTTGAGCAGTCCGTGCCCAAGCCGGCATTCGCAGGTAGAAGGGGAACGCGACTTGTGCGCCGCTCGGCACCGAGATTTTGAAACGGATCTCTTCCGAGAACGGATACTCCCCAGACTCGGTAATCGTCACCGTAGTCCCGGCGGCACCGACCTTGGCCGTAACTTGCGCTGCCGAGTACAGATTGGCCAGAAGGCCACCATCGGAGGTGGCTAGGAAAAGATTCTCAGCGTAGTACGGCCAGCCCATCGTGTGGTTGTGCTGGCAGCAACGGTACACCTCGCTGGGGCTATAGGACAACATGGTGCCACCGTTGTCGATGCCGGGGGCCTTGTTGTTCTGATCGAGCTGAACCATGTTGGCAGAGGTCAGGTAGTGAAGCGCTTTCAGGTCCGGCGTAAGTGCTGCCGGAAGGGTGTTGAAGGCCAGTTCTTCGCACCGGTCCGCCCAGTCAGCGTCGCCGGTGATCAGAGTGAGCTGCTCGAAGCTGCTCATGTACTCGACGACCCCGCAGGTTTCGAAGCCTTGCCGTGCGTCGGTGTAATCAGGGCGCGTGTTTTCGTCAGCAGCGAAGCCGCCACCTGGAAACTGCCCGTACTTGGCCATCATCTTGCTGTAGTTGGCATAGGTCGCCGCGCGATCTGCAGGGGCATGCGATTGGACGAAGTATTGGGCCGGCTCGCGGAAGCCCTGTGCGAAATTGACATTGTGCCCATTGATGATGCCTGTGGACCACTTGGCCGAGTTCTCGTGCATCTTCTTTGCCAGCTCCAGCAGGTATGCGTCCCCGGTTCGGTTGTAGAGCCAGTGAACCGAACCGAGACAATCGCCCCAGCGCAGGGCTGGCCAATAACCCAGCGAAAAGGTGTCGGGTGGCTGCTGATTCAGCCACTTGAAATAGTTGGTCATAAACGCGAGCACACGAGGATCGTTCGAGTACTCGTGCCACGATTGCATTGCATTCAGGATCGGCATGTGCGGCCAAAGATCAGGCCGACCGTTGAGTGACGTCTTCAAGCCGTTCGGACCGAACCAACCATCGGGCTGCTGCGTGGTAATGATGGCATCGATCCAGCGCTTGGATCTTGCGTTGATGCTGTCATCTTGCAGAACGTAGCCGAGGTCGCCAAAACCCTTGAGCCAGTAAGGAAGCTCCTCCCATCCGTCTTTGCCAGCGGGGTTCGTCCAGCCGTTGCCCTGAAACTGAACGAACCGCGAAACCTCTTCAAGATGCCCCCCCATGCCAGCCGCTTCAAGCTCCAGTTGATGCAGCAACCACCCCTGCGGCCGGATGGAACCAATGGGGAGTTTTTGCAGTGGGGTAGCAACAAGGGGCGCGCGATTCTGGAGGTAGTGGCCGCTTCCCTCGGTCGGGAGGGTGCTCACAAGACTTACTTCCTGGGACCGTGCCACTGCGGAAGCAAGAAGTACGGTCGAAAAGAAGGCGGTGGTTGACTTCATAAGCTGGAATCCGGTGGGGAGGCAATGGTGGACATGATGGCGTTCTCGGTGATGCTGGACCCGTTGAGTTCGCCAACCACTTTTCGGTCACGGAGCACGAGAACCCGGCTACAGGACCGTATAAGTTCATCAAGTTCCGCGCTGATCAACAACAACGACATCCCCTTGTCACAAAGCTTTCGCATCAGGCCGAAGATTTCGAACTTCGCACCGACATCGATGCCACGCGTCGGCTCATCTAAAATCAGGAGCGTGGGGTCGGTCGCCAGCCAGCGTGACAAAAGCACCTTCTGCTGGTTACCCCCGGAAAGAAACTTGATTGGCTTTTCTGCATCGCTCGTTCGAATGCTCAGTGCTGCGATGTAGTGCGCGGCGAGCTGTCGCTGATCGCGAACGCTGAGACGCTTCAGCCAACCGCGCCGTGCCTGTACTGCAATTGTCAGATTCTCCCGAACAGAAAGGTCTGGGAAAATGCCTTCGGCCTTGCGGTCCTCGGAGGTGAAGGCGATGCCTTTTGCGATGGCCGCACGGGGCGACGAGAGCTTCACCGCGACACCCTTTACAGCCACATTGCCAGATGTGGCACGGTCGGCACCGAACAGCAGCCTCACCAGTTCAGTGCGTCCCGATCCAAGCAGCCCAGCAATACCCGTGACTTGATGCTGCAGCAGCTCCAGATCAAAGGGCGCAATCGCACCGGTTCGCCCGAGCGACCTAGCAGAAATGCAAACCGCCCCCAACTTGCCCACCCCCACGGAATCGCCCTTTGCAGGTTGCCCAGCCTCCCGTGCCGACACTTCTGAGGCATCGCGGCCGATCATCCGACTGATCAACTCCAGCCGGGGCAGAACAGAGACATTATACGTACCCACCAGACGGCCGTTGCGCAGAACCGTGACACGATCGGACACCTCGTATAGCTGGTCCAGAAAGTGAGTCACAAAGATGATGCAAATGCCATCAGCGCGAAGCCGACGCATGGCCGAGAAGAGCTGTTCAACTTCGCGCATGTCGAGGCTAGATGTTGGCTCATCGAGAACAAGCACTTTCGACTGGCAATCGACCGCGCGGGCAATAGCGACCATCTGCTGAATGGCAGTGGAATAACTCTGTAGCGGCTGCGTGACATCCACATGAACGTCCAGCCGGGCCAGCGCATCGGCCGCATGGCGATGCATGCGGCTCCAGTTGATTCCCCCCCAGCCGCCAAGTCGCAGGGGAAACCGCCCCAGGAACAAGTTTTCAGCCACGCTTAGGGCAGGTACGAGGTTTACCTCCTGATATACCGTCGAAATGCCGAGCTTTTGTGCATGGAGGGGCGACGTCGGATGGACCGGTTGGCCCTGCAGAAACAGCTCGCCGCTGTCTCGCGGATAGACGCCGGTCAGTACCTTGATGAGTGTGGACTTCCCTGCGCCGTTTTCGCCCATCAGTGCATGGATCTCACCGGCCCGCGCGGAGAAATCCACACCGTCCAGCGCAAGGACGCCGGAGAAGCGTTTGGAAAGACCGACACTGGAAAGCAGATCTGACATGAGCTTTTCTTACAAATCAGCCGATGACTCGTTGAACAGTCCAGAACAAGCCCACGCCGGCAATCGCCACGGACGCCGGACGGACGATCGCCATGCGGTACCACGTCAGGTTCCTGGCCCAACCCACCACTAAAAACGCCGCCGCGATCACCGCGAGCTGCCCGAGTTCCACACCAATGTTGAAGGACACCACAGCGGGCACAAAGTCCGACCGTGGGAGACCAAGGCCATTGAGCACGCTGGCAAACCCGAGACCGTGCACGAGACCAAACACAAAGACGACGGCCGGTCGCCATGGCGACAGCCTGTTGGTCCAGAGATTCTCGACAGCGACGAAGGCAATGGAAAGAGCAATGACCGGCTCCACAACTGCCGCAGGTGCCCTTACGAGACCAAACATGGCCAGCCCCAACGTGAGGGAATGGGCCACCGTAAAGCACGTCACCTGCATGAGTAGCGGCTTGATCTTCGGACTGAGCAAAAAAAGCCCGAGTACGAATAAAATGTGATCAAGTCCTTCAGGCACAATGTGTTCAAAACCCAGCAGGACGTATTGAGACATGATCCGCCAGAGCGAAGGGCCTGTTGCCCCTTCAAGTCGTGCACTGGTCATCGTGACTGCGATTACTGAACTGTCGGCGCCTGACTTCAGTGGGATCGCCAGCGGCTCATACCCTTCCCGCTCTACCGTCAATATCACGGTGCCCAAAAGTTCCGACGCCTGGAACTGAACCTCAGTCGTGCCCGGAGGGAGTTGGGTTGTAATTTCGCCTTCGAGCACCAGCGGCAGTCGAGTTCCCTCGGGTACCTTTGCGGCCTTCAAAATCGTCGCGGTGTCAGGAAATCGCGTTACCTTGCCTGCCTGTGGCTGGCCGTTGACAACGACCCGCAAGGCTCCTGCAAACCGATGCCTCGCGGCCAACGTCTTTTTTTGCAGCACCTCTTCCGCCCCATCAAGCAGCCCATACATCTGTGGAGGCGTAACGCGAGACGGAGAATCATTGAGCAGGTATGAGGGGACATCAAACGAAACGGATATGTCGACCAGTCCATTGGGATGAACTGTTGCGGTACCCGATGTCACATGCCCGGGGTGTGCGGTCGCCGTTGGGGCTAGCAGTAACACGCAAGCCAGCCCCATGAGCAACAGCCGAAAATGGTAAGCCACCAGACTCATGGCTTGGGCATACCTTCGGCGTGCAGCAGTTTGACCGCTTCAGAGGAGAGACCCTCATTCCAGATGGTGAACTTTCGCAGTTCACCCTTGAAACGCACCGAGTGTTCCCAGACGTCCGTCGGTGCGATGTTCACAATACTTTCGTCTGCGGGCAGTTGCGCCTCACGCTGACCGATCAGGCGGCCATCGCTGTAAAGCCGCATGACTTTCCCGTCATAGGTCGTGGTCAGCATCTGCCAAGCATTTTTAGTGTACCGCTCGGAGCTTTCCACGTCGGTGTTGCTGGTCCAGTGGTGGACGCCGTTGGAAAACTTGGTCATGTACCGACCTTGGCCGGTTTTATCGGCCATGTTGCCGAACCCGGCGATCATCGTCCGCGTCTCCGGCTCTTCACTCATCTTGACGAACATGTTCATGGTCCACGGCTGATTAGCCTTGACCGGCAGGCCGTCAGGCCTGAGCTCCAGCCCGCTCTTTCCGTCGGCGACATAATTCTCGAGCGTATAAACTGGGGCGTTTGTCGCTATCGCGAATGTCGCGTCGGCCATGGTGTTGCCTGCCGGTGAGAGATCCTTGACCCCTTTGACACGCAGCCCGCTGACGGTTCCCGATAGCACCAAAGTCACCCCCAAGCCGTCGGCATCCAGCTTGGCTGACACAACTGCACCGCCGGTCGCGGTGTAGTTGGCCACACTCTCTGCTGTGGCCTGATCGACGGGCTCGGAAAACGACAGGTGCGCCATGTTGAAGACCGCTGTAGCCGCGGTCACTTTCGGTGCCGTCCGATCGTTGACGGTGATCCGTAGTGTCGCCACCGGACCGCCGACCCCCGCAGCATCGAACGCCCGGGCACTGACCGTCTTGCTGTCACTCAGCACGATGGGTGCCGTATAAGCCAGCGATGTCGAAGTTGGCTGTGTGCCATCCGTCGTATAACGCACTGACCCCGGCCGGTGATAAAGCGGCAAGCTGATGGCCACCAATCTGGTGTCCGACGCTTCGCCCATCGGGGCCATGATTCCAGGCATGTCCTGCTGGCGGTCTGCAAGGGTGTCAAAGACGGGGGCGGCCGGCTGAACAGGCTGGTACCCACCGACAACGCCGGACATGGCGAGAATCTTCACGCGAGGGTCGTTCGGGAGCGTAACCGAGCTGGCCCCCTTTGGAATCTTCAGTTCGTACGCGAAAATATAGCTGTAGTGATAGAACTCATTACCTTTCGCTGGGTTGTGAAGGTGTGAGCAGTACCATGCCACCTCGGCCGGCTTCACATAACCGGGCTCAAGGCCCACAAGCGGGTTGCTCCAGCTAAACGCCAACTCGGGAACCGTTCCACCCCACAGCCGATTGTCGTACTGACCGATATAGCCCGACCAACTTTGAATACGCACTGTTGTCTGCGTGCCGGAAGCATCGAACGTGGCATCCACATCACCATCGGAGGAAGCTGCCAGCACGTAAAGACGATCGACCTGATTGGAAGGTAGCGATACCATTTGTCCGCGAGCTGCTATCGCATTCAGTTGACCATCGCCCGACGGCCCCATCGCAAACGTCACACCGCCGGACGATATGGATTTTGCGAACTGCTCGGCTGGATAGGACTTGCCAGCCGAATCCATCGCCCCGTCCTTCGGGTTGGCCGTTGAACTGACCACATCCGTATCAAACGGAAGGGTTACAGGAACACTTCGCCCGTCGGTCGAAGACCGGGGTGCGCCGTCGGCTGTGCCCGCAGGTTGACTCAGGGGTGTCGATATCTCGAAGGCTTTCAGACCGAATCCGGGCATGTCTGTGACGAGCTGACCCCCGTCTACAATGGTTTCAGCCCCGGCAACTTCCCGTTCCTGCCCATCAACCTGACGTGCCGCAGCGATGCCGCCAATGTCTTTGGCAGACACACGGATGCCGGTGACCGGTTTACCCGTCAGTTCACGAAGCCGCACGATGACTCCGCCGCCCTCCTCCGTCTTCTTGATGGCGGAAATGGCCACTTCCGCACCGCTGACTTGAAACAGCGAGAGGGACTTGCGATTGCCCTCATGGACATCCACGTGAAAAGCCATCAGCGGCTGATTCAACCGAGCAGCAGCCCATGCTGTTTTTCCGTCGCGCCAGTCGCCGTTGTGGCCGGATATCGCGTAGAGCATTTCGTGCCGCCCGAAGTCCTGACTGCCCTGATCCTGGTACTCCCCGCGGACACCCGGCGTGTAAAGCAGCGTCAATCGCAACAGATTGTCGGAAGGCTTGTCCGACCCGAACTTGGAATCATTTAAGATGGAGACGCCATAGGCACCTGCACTGTCCGTCAGATCGAACCACTTGTGGGCCGGCACTTCGTACTTTTTGGCGTCATTGTTGCCACGTTCAATCGCCCCGACCTGCAGGTCGTAGGTTGCGTTTGGGTTGCTGACGGCGAGCGGAAACTCCTGCTTCAACGCCGACTCCTTTGTACGCCAGTCGATTGTCGTGGCATATTCGACACGGTCGCCCGCCGCTCCGGCCGCCAGCCGAATCTGCTGTACAAACTTCGACCCCTCTGACTCGCGCTCGACTTCCAGCGTGACACGTACCGGTCCGGTCTCAACAATTTGCACTTTGGCAGGGCCTGTTACCGCAGCCCGAGGAGGCTTCTTTTGATCGGCCCAGTCCATATTCCATGCCGGGAAGTCCTGAGGCTTTTCGTATTGAAACACCAATCGGGCGGGTGCCGAAAGCAGTTCCTTGTCGCCATTTACCTTGTCGATGATTGAGGCCACATCACCGGCCGGATTCAATGTCACTTTATAACGGCCGTTTTCCAGAGACTTCTCGTCGACTCTGAGTGGGACGGCACCGGTGGCAGAGACAGCATTAACGACCGGCCGGACATCAAATGTCGCGAAGCCGACCGACGGTAGCTTAGCGAGGAAAAGAATCTTGGTTTTGGCACCGGCGGTTCCGACCACCTGTGTGGGCACCGCTATCCCGTCTGGTCCAAAGACCGTCACCGCGTCCGGAGTGCCCTTTGGAAATGCAACGCTCGCCTCCACAACATCTTCGCGTTCGATCGATAGCGGATTGTAGACCACAAGGGGGACACCGGTTGCCCTGGTATCGAGGGTTGATGCCACCGCGCCGACTCCCTGCTTCAGTACAGTCTGAAACTCATTGGCCGCGAGTAGCTCATCGTTCCATGAATACTCGTAAGCCTTGGGGAGCGAAGTCCCCGGCAAAATGTCATGCATCTGCGAACCCAGCACCAGATCCCACGCTTGGTAAATCGCGGCCGAAGGATAGTCCGAATGTGCCAGCCACATGGCACCGACACTGGCGCGCTCTGCCGAATCGGCAAGCAGTTCGTTCTTGCGGTTCCATCGCTTCATATACGCCTGCGAAGTAATGGAGCCTGACGAGTGTTCTGTCAGCAGCAACTCACCCTTGTAACGTGGCAGTCCCTTCTCCATGGCCGGTGATATGGCGCGAAATAACCAGTCGGCCGGTCCGGATATGACGCGGAGGAGTCCCCCGGAGGTCATGATGCTTTCCTCAACCTTCTTTACCGACTCTTCGTTGGGGGCGCCACCGCGATCGCCAGTACCGAAATAGTGATAGTCGGCATAAATGCCCGACTTCTCACCGTTGTTGGCCACCCGCTTCGACCAACCCGGACTGTTGGCAAGATTCTCCTTCACAGTGCCTGAGTAAGCGCCTGGATCCAGCGCGGCCATCACCGAAGACCCGTCCACGCCTTCCCACACGCCGACCTTGAACGGAATGCCAACAGCAGAGCCCCACGTCAACTTTTGAGTTGAGAATCCCCGGATCCCGCAATGAGCCAGCATCGTGGGCAGGGCGGCAGGAAAGCCGAAACAATCGGGCAACATGAACTCTGTGCTGGCCATGCCGAACTCGGAGCGAAAGTAGCGATTGCCATAAAGAACATGGCGAATGAACGATTCTGCCGACGGCACATTTGCGTCATTCTCATCCATGCTCGATCCGCACGGAAACCACTTGCCCGCCGCCACATACTGCTTCAGGCGGGCATAATCCTCCGGGTAGTACTCGCGCATCATTTCATAGCGCCGGGCACCGGAAAAATTGAAGACGTAATGCGGATATTTCTCGAAAAGCGCGAAGTTATCCCGCAGCGTCGCTGGGATGTATTCACGAATGACCTGTGGATAGGCCCATCGCCACTGCGTATCGAGGTGGGCATAGCCGACAACGTACAGAACGTGTTCCTTCGAAAGATCCACCGCAGGTAGGGACGGGGCCTTACTCGTATCAACCGATGGGCGTGTCGCTTGCGCAAAAATGCTTGATGCAGTCACCGTAATCGCGGCGATGAAACTCACAACACCGAAATGCCGCCCGCACACCTTTTTCATTCGGAGATCTCCGGGTTGGTCGTCACGGCGGCCATACCCAAGCTAAGACTGTTTTCTAGAAATGCGCGCAACGCTTCAGGCTTCTTCTCTGCCCTGAACTGCCGGCGAAATTCTTCCCGCATCGTCAGCCGAGAGAGCTGCGAAAATACTTTCATATGTGCCCGTTCCTGCGTGTCGCTCCGGATAGCCAGAAGGATGACGATGTCCACCGGTTCCCCGTCGGTTGAGCCCCATTGAACCGGCGTTCCCAAGCGGGCCACAGCAATGGCGTGGGATCGCATGTGCTCGGATTTACAGTGCGGAACGGCAAATCCATGGCCAAATCCGGTCGAGTAGGTGTCTTCGCGTCGCCAGATAGCCTCTTCAACCAGTGCCGAGTTATTTGCCCAGCCCCCCACCGCCAACGCATCACACAAGACCTTGATGGCCTCCTCTTTTGAGCGCGCATCAGAATCGAGGATGATAAGATCGTCAGAGAGTATTGGCAGCGAAACCTCGGCAACCCGAGGCGCCGCCAGTAGGGCCGCAACCTCAGCCTGTGTCGAACAGGCCATAACTTTGGCTGCCAACGTTGCACAGTCGGACTGCTTCATAGCGGCCACCGCAGCCTTGACGGCCGCAATCCGAGGAATCGACACACTTATTTCATCCAGACCAAGTCCGACCAGAAGCGGAAGTGCTTCGGCGCTGTCTACCATTTCGCCGCACAAGCCGATCCACCGACGGGGCACGCCGGGCGCGCGGGCTCCATCCACTGCAGCCTTCAACATTCGCAGGAAGGCTGGCTGTGACCACGTGCAAAGGCCGGCCACTCGCTCATTGCCACGATCAGCTGCCATGCAATATTGCGTGAGGTCATTACTGCCGATGCTGAAAAAGTCCGCCTCCTGAGCGAGCTCACGAATCATCATGACGGCAGAGGGCACCTCGATCATGACACCGATCGGGGGCTCCAGACAGCGTATATCCTGCTTTTCCAGATCGGCTTTTGCCTCGGTTACCATAGCTCGAACCGCACGCAGCTCTTCGACACAGCCGATCATGGGCACGAGCAGACGGATGCCTCCCACTGAATCGCCATTCCCATTGACTTGGGGGCGGGTCGCACCACCTGCGCGTAGGACAGCGCGAATCTGCGTCATCAGCAATGCCTTATGCTCGGCATAGATTCTAACGCCGCGATACCCGAGGAATGGATTCTCCTCCGGGGCAAGGCCGAGGTACGGCGCAGGCTTATCGCCACCGATGTCGATCAGACGAAGGATTACCGAGTGCCCAACCCCGTCGACAACGGCCTTCTTGTAGACGGCCAGTTGCTCTGCCTCTGAAGGTGGAGCCGATCGCGCTACAAACAGCATCTCCGTGCGAAACAGACCGATCCCCTCTGCGCCGGCGGCTATTCCCACACTTACTTCTTCTGCCGACGACACGTTGCAGCCGACTTCGATCCGACAACCATCACGGGTCACCGCCTTCTCGAACCGCTTGGCTGCAATGGCCCGCCTAAGTCGATCAATCTTCTCTGTTTCCAATTCGTAATACCGGCGGATGGCTTCAGAAATGCTTGGAATGACAATCCCGGTTTCGCCGTCAACTAAAGCTTCCTGTCCGTTCTTGAAGCCTTGGGGCGCTTCGTCGACCGCCACTAGGGTCGGAATTCCCATCGATCTGGCGAGAATGACTGTGTGAGATGTGGAGCCGCCGTCCCGGAGTACGAGCCCCTTCAGATGCTCGCGGCTCAGCTTGAGAAGCTCTGATGGCGCAAGACTTTCAGCCACATAGATTGTGGGGCGATCAAGGCAATGCGTATTCGGTGCTTTGCGTTCACCAAGACTTTCAAGCAGCTGGCCGCAGACGTCGCGAATGTCCTGGGCACGTTCGCGGAGATAACCGCTCCGGGCCGCTCCCAATAGGAGTGCGAAGTGTTCGGAGGCCTCGACTACCGCCATGATTGCCGACTCACCGGCTGCAATACCTGACATGGCTTTTTCGCGGAATTCAATGTCCTGAAGAATCGCAACATGTGCCTTCAATATCTCGCGCTCTGGTGACCGAGTGGCCGCTTCCGATTGCTCGGTCATCGCTGACCGCAGGCGGGATATTGCCGACTCAAGTCGTCGAATTTCCTCATCGGGACTTTCCGCCCGGCGGCCTTCGGGGCTGATGTCAGGTCGGCCACCTTGCGCTACGACCACCCAGCCCCGGCCAATGCCCCCGCTGATCACCCGGCCGCGGAAAAACTGCGACAGACCGGATGCGGTGAGCGACCGCGGCAGTGCAGGCGTCGATTGCGGCGTCGGTTGGGCCTCGGCTGCGTTCTCTGTCCGGGCCAGGCTTTCGCGAATGAACAGACCCAGCGCTTCAATCGCCGCGGCTTCATCAGTACCCGAAGCCCGCAACACGCAGGGTTCGCCTTGCTGGACATCCATGCTTATCAGTGCCAGAACACTTTTCACATTGCCCGAACGTCCGATGTGTCCCGCACTACCCGCCGCCAGCCGATCGTTCCTGAGCGTCTCTCCAGCCGGAACAGCTCCGCCCGCCTCATCGAGTCCGACGACAAGCGTGACATCGCAACGAAAGCGACTGGCCACCTCCTGCAGCTGGCTGGCGGGCCGGGCGTGCAGTCCGTTGGATAATGGGAAAGGAAATGCGTAGCTACTTGCCATGATATGGACCACACTCGGTCTGGCCAGCCCTACCGGACCGACGGAGCAACCTATTTGAAATGGGCAAATACATCTTTGGGATTTTTCAACGCTTCCTGTACGCCCACTCTTATAACCCGCTTGCCTGCAAAACGTTCTTCCTGCTCGACGGCGATATCGACCGCGAAAATTACAAAGTCTGCATCTTTGATTTCTGAAGGCTTCAGCTCGTTTTCAATGCCCATGGCACCCTGCGTTTCCACCTTAATGTGATGCCCGAGCGTCTTCGCCACTTTTTCAAGCTGCTCAGCTGCCATGTAAGTATGCGCGATGCCGGTCGGACAAGCTGTTACTGCGACAATTTTCATGATTACCAACTCCTTTTGTTCACCACTCACAACTTTTACGCCGCTGCCAACGCCTCGGCGTCGGCAGGCTCGCTTTCGGATTTCTTTCTGGTCAGTGTCTTAACGATGTTCACAGAAACTGCAGTCACCAGCGTGCCAGCCACGATCGCCACAATGAACATGAACCGGTTGTCGATCACCGGCAATACGATCGGTCCACCGTGCGGAGCATGATCGCCCACCTTACCGAGCATCGCGATTGTGGAAGCAGTCATCGACCCGAGCACGATGCAAGGTATCACACGCAGAGGATCACCTGCAGCAAACGGGATCGCGCCCTCAGTAATCCCGATGAGCCCCATTGCCAGCGCCGCAGTGCCAGCTTCTCGCTCCTCCTCCACCCACAGGCTGCTGCGGATTTTGGTAGCTAAGCCCATTCCCAGCGGCGGCGTACAGATTGCTGCGGCAACTGCCCCCATCACGGTGTAATTGCCCTGCTGAATCAGGCCTGACCCGAAGAAAAACGCAACTTTGTTGATGGGTCCGCCCATGTCAAACGCGATCATTGCACCGAGCACCATGGCCAGAACCACCGCATTCCCATTTCCCAGATCGTTAAGCCATGTGCCCATGGACGTCATGAAGTGGGCGATCGGTATCCCGATGACTTCCAACATCAACACTCCGACCACCGTCGAAGAAAGGATTGGTATGATCAGGATCGGCATGATCGGCTTGATGTACCGGGGTACCTTTAGCTCCTTGATGAATCTTGCAACGTAGCCTGCCAAGAGGCCCGCAATCATGGCACCCAAAAAACCGGCGCTGACATCTTTTTCGACGCCACCCACCATCGTTTTACCCAGATGGGTCGCCAGCCAACCGCCCACCATGCCCGGCACCAAGCCGGGCTTTGAAGCGATCGCGTATGCAATGTAGCCGGCAAGGACTGCAGGCATGAGCGTGAACGCCGCCACGCCAACGTCCATCACCAACTTCAAGGCCGCCGGTGATTGGTCGAAGGTGCCCGGCGTGTTCGGAAAATAGTGGGAGTTGATGCCAATTGCGGTGGCAATCAAGATTCCGCCACAGGCGATGAACGGAATCGCAAACGAAACGCCATTCAGCAAATATTGCCGGATCTTGAGCAGGCCATCCTTCATTGACACTCCAAGTGATCGTCTACAGCTCACAAAATCGCACGGCCTGACACGCTACTCGTCCACTTGGGGTAAGCAACTACCGACCCTTCGCCGTGGATCCACCAAGACGTACGCACATGGGCACCATTACAACAACCCACCCCGTAACCACCCGAAACGATTTACGGCTTACTCGAGTTGTCATTATTCCAATACTTGGCCCGTAGGTTCCACGGCGGGGTCCCCGGCGGGTATGCCCGCGTGTTTACGTTCGGATTCTTCGGATTGTAGAGCACCAGATCAAACTGGGACATCCACGTCACGTGTCCGTCACACCAAAGAACGTTGGCGCCGCCACGATGAATTGGCATGGGCGCTTCGGTATCATGAATAGGATCCACGTTTTGACGAAAAGTGATATACGCCGCAGGGTATTCCGTGTTGCGGTCTGTGAGCTCAATCATCTCTGCCGGCACCCGAACCCGCGAGACCTTCAGTTCCCTGCCGCCTGGCGAAAAAACGTCGCCGCCTAGGCCACGTTGCCGGGACGTGGCAAGCGGGCTTCCGTCCTGTTCGAAATTGTTCGTCTGCTGACCCGCGCCCCAATCATTGTAGCCGTATGACCAGAAGCCGGTCTCAGCCATGAGCAACGACTCGCCCACATTGTACCCAAAGCCCGTCTCAGCAAGGCCAGCAACTGGCGGAGTCTTGTTGTCTCTCTTCCACTCGAAACTGGCATAGTCCCGCGTGGGGCAGCGGAAAGCACCTTGGTTGCCATTCATGTACCGGCGCAGGCGCGTCGGCCAGATGGCGAAATTTTTCCCACCGTAACTCCCCCAACATCCGGGGAAATACTTGGTGTCATTCGTATACATGACCGTGGCAAGACCCATCTGACGCAGGTTGGCGGAACACGCCACTGCGTTGGCCTGCTTCCTGGCCGCATTCAGGGCCGGCAGTAACACTGCGATCAACACCGCGATGATGCCAATGACCACAAGAAGCTCGACAAGGGTGAAACCCCTGACACTGGCCGCCGAAGAGCTGTCATCCATCCGTGATTTTCCTGACTTCAGTACCGCCATGGGTCTACTCCTGTGAACGATGCACAAACTCTGTTTGCTGGCACTTTCAACTCAACGCGTTCACCCTCGAGACCCCAAAAACCGCCAGCCCGGGACGAACCGGACCGGCGGTGTCCTCATCTATTTACTTACGACGGCGGCCGAGCAAAGCACCAGCAGCCAAGGCCAAAACGCCCATGCCCGTTGGCTCCGGAACCGCTCCGCCCGCACGCAGGCCTGAGCCTTGCAAGGCGTAGGCGTTGTTGATGAGGAAGAAGTCTGTGTCGTCAACCGAACCGCTGTAGTCAAAGTCTCCGTTAACCCAACCGGTAAGGCCGTTGGCGTAGCCGTTGTTGATCAGGAAGAAGTCCGTGTCATCAACGATTCCGTTCAGGTCGGCATCACCGAAATACGTGAACTTCACAAGAACATCGGTCAGGCCGACGCTGACACCATCAAACGTGTCATAAAGCGTGCTGCCATCAATATTGTTCTGAACCACACCCACGGCATACCGCAACTGGCCAGCCGCATCGGTAGCGGCAATGCTGCTTGTAATGCCAGCCCCTGCGAACAATGTGACACCGTTCTGGCCCGTACGGGCCATGTCAGAGATGTCAGCAAGGCTGCCACCATGCACTACAATATCGCTGGTTCCGACGTCGATCGTGGCACCGTAAGTACGGCTACCCAGGGCAGCACCATCGTTACCGATGGTGAGGCCACCAAAGACCGACACGTTGTGCGTGGTCGACGGCAGCGTCACCTTGGCCGCGTTGGCCAGGCTGACGGTACCCGTCACCGTCAGACCGTGACCGGCTGAGACGGCCGCTTTACCTGCATTCACTGAGTAGTTGCCCTGAATCGTCATGTCTTGGCTTTCAACGGCCAGAAGACTGGTGGGACCGGTCTGCGTCAGGTTGAAGTTGAGCAGTGAAACGTTCTTCAACGTGCCACCTGTCCAGTTGAAAACCTTTGAGCCAGAGCTGTTACGGAACAACAGCTGATTGGCGGTGATCGTCCCGCCGCTGAAGTCCACTTCGCCGCTCACCGAGTTGGCCTCTGCAATGCGGAAGATGTTGGCCGTGAGTGAAGCAGTGCCACTGATGTTAGCTATGGCAGTCCCGCCACCCGTGTGGCCGACATCAAACACATTGGCGGTGAACGTGCCACCGCTCATGTTCAAGGTACCGTTGCCACCTTCAGCGAAGTACGTTTCACCGCCGTTGACGTTGATGACGCCGGCAGTCATGTTGACGGTTCCGTTACCACCTGAACCGACACTGAAGTTGCCGCCACCATTCTTGATGAGCGTACCGCCGGACATGTTGACCACGCCGGTTGCGCCAGCACGGCCAATCGCGAGCCAGTTACTCTGCACGCTCAAGCTGGCTGAATCTTTAATGTTCAAGGTGCCCTGGTTGCCGCCACCATTGCCGATCCACAGTTCACCAGTGATGAAGTTCATCACAGCGTTACCGCTCAGGCTCAAATAGTTCGCCTTATTGCTCTCGCCCATGGGGGTGTTGCCGCCACCGTTCTTGGTGAACGTCCCGCCCGACATGTCCATCGTGCCCATTCCACCTTCACGGCCGAAGACCAGCCAGTTGTTGATCGTCACGTCGCCGCCAGACTGCGTCCAGTGACCGACGCCCGGGCTGCCGTTGTTGCTGCCTTCGCCCAGGTACGTTTCACCAGCCGAGACCAACGTGCCGCCGGTCATGTTGTAGTTCCCGGTCGGGCTGTTGCCTTGGAATCGTCCGTCGCCCAGCACCAAACCAAAGTTGCCGCCGCGAGTGATCGTGACCGTTCCACCACTCTGGTTGATCGTGCCGACCGCCCCGGCGCTCTTGCCCAAGAACGTGATGCCTGTGGTCGTCAGGACGGCGTTGTCCTTGACGTTGATGGTGCCCTGAGTGTTGGCATTGTCCGAAACATTGAAATCATCGCCGCTGGTCTGAATAAACTGACCGTTGCCGGTAATGTTGACCACGGCAATATCGGGTCCACCGTTCGTGCCCGTACTGTCTGAGCCAAAGCTGTTATAGCCCGCCACCGTTGTGATACTGCCGCCACTACCGATGTTCACTACCGGACTGCGGAGGTGCAAAGAGGCCAGAGTCACAGCACTCGAGACGTTGACAGTGCCGCTATCCCAAAAGGTCTGACCGCCACGAAGGTTGACGGGGGCACTAATGTTCATCGTGCCATCGCCACGCTTGCCCAGCGAACCGACTGCGTTGTTCGAATCACCCAGAGCCTGATTGATGTTGAAAACCTTGCCGGAGTCAACATAGATCCCGCCGTTGAAAGTCGAGGCATTGATCACGTGGGTCCCAAAATCCGTCGCATAACCATTGATCGGGTGATACGTACCACCACCGATGAACTGGAGCGGGGCCGAGACGCCGCCGATCTGGTTATCGTTGTCCACTTCCAGCTGGACACCGTTGATGATCTTCACGCCACCGGTCAGGGCGGTGTTGTTGCCGGTCAGGTGAACAAAGCCTGCAAAGTCACCGGTGACCGACAGCGTCGGAGTGCTCGCATGCGACCCGGCCGCGATGTTTGAACTGATGACCAGCGTTGAACTATTCGCCGCGATGCGGACATCATTGGAGTCGACGGTGAATGGACCGCTAAAGGTCGTCGTACCTGACCCGTTGTTGGTCAAGATTGCCGCGCCGTAAATGCCGTAGTCGCCGCCTGAATAAGTATCACGCGTGATCGTGACAGCATTGGTCACGGTCACTGAACTGCTCGGATTGGTGTTCGAACCGCCGATTGCGAGCGTGCCCAAGTTGTTGACCGCGACAGCGCCGGTGCCTAGCGAACCACTGCTGTTGATCTCCAGCCGACCCTTGTTGATCGTTGTGCCACCAGAGTAGGTGTTGTCAACGTTGAACGCCGTGCTGCCGTAGGTGATGTACGGTCCGTTGTCGATCACGACCGAGCCCGTGCCACCGATTGCGGTATTGAAGCTAATTTCGGGCGCACCGTCGCCGCCAGTATCGTTTGCAGTAATGGTGTGGCTTCCGGCACCCAACGTCATGCCGTTGTTCAGCAGGAACACCGGATTGCCGCCACCTGCAGTCTTGACAATATTCCCGTTGACAGTCAACGAACCGCCGCCAAAGTCCGACAAGCTATAGACCGAACCATCCGTAGCGGTGTTCAGGGTGAGATCCTGAACGGTGATGGCTTCGGAAAGGTCGACAAACTGCGAAGTGGCACCGGTTGCGCCGGAACTCGTGTTGCCAAACACAGCGTTGTTGCCGTTGGTCCATGTGGTGTTGGAGCTCGTCATCGGGTCAAACCAGTTCGAATCCGATGTGTTCCAGTTACCCGAGCCGTCCACGCCCCCGGGCAGCCAGATCAGGTCGCTGGCCGATGCCATTGAACCGATCGAAACCGCCGTGACCGCTGCAACAAGCAAACCCAGACTCTTTCGCATTTTCATGACATCCCTCTTCCGAATAAACGACCGTTTTGCCACATTGAGCCATTGATGCCTCAAAACACCAAGCCCTAGCTCACTCCTCAAAATCCAGCACGACAAACGTTACCATACGAGGATTTACTAGCCGGACCATCCACGTACTCCTCAAAAGCATTTGTCAAATCCACATCGTGTTTGGCTCGATCGCCCCGAAAGTGCTTGCTGAAACCTGCGTAACAAACTCACACCGCCTCCGCTCCGGTCGAAACACTTTGACTAACGGAAATCAGTCTTGGACTTCATCGACGGCCCAAGATCCACGGATCAGACAGCTGCACTGCGATGTGTTGGCTTAGCGTTGCGATGCCCTTCAACAATGCTCTACTCACTTCGCCTCCTGCGGATGTCGGGTGATCTCGAATCGGTCCGCCCACGCCTGCTTTTCCCGCCAGGCTTTTGCGTCTTTCAAGAGCGTGAAGGTCGGGCCTTCCACCCTGACAAACGTCCTGCCGGGCGAGGATTGGTTCTGGAAACACATCCCGCTGTGAGACCTAGCCAGCAATTTCTTTGCCTTGGTCATCGCTGCATCGCCACTCTGGCGGGCAGCCGTTCAATGCCGCCACGTAGCAAACCCCATAGATTTTCCAGCAGCCTCTTTGTACCCTAATAAAACCAGCCGCTTTCGTTGATTGCTACACGGATTGACCATTCATGTGTACCCGGTTCGATCCCGGCTCCGCCCAGTACGCAAAGGGCCCCAAATTCGGTTTGGGGCCCTTTTGCTTTGGTTTCCGGCGGACAGGGTATCATCCTGTCATGCGCTTATTGCTCGTCGAAGACTCTCCCAGTCTCCAGCGGTCCGTTTCAGAGGGGCTTCGCCGCACAGGGTACGCCGTCGACGTTGCCGGTGATGGGAGTGCTGGTGTCACGAGCGCGCTGGCCAGCGACTACGACGCGATCATTCTGGACATCATGCTTCCCATCGTGGACGGCATCAGCGTCCTCAAACAAATTCGCGACAAAGGTAAGACGACCCCCGTCGTCATGCTCACCGCCAAGGACACTGTTGCCGACAAGATCCTCGGCCTCCGCTCTGGTGCCGACGATTACTTGGTCAAGCCCTTCAACTTCGATGAGTTGGTGGCCCGGCTGCAGGCCGTCATCCGGCGCGCCCACGGCGCATCGGCATCCGTCCTGAGCGCCGGCCCATTGAAAATCGACACCGCCGCCCGAACCGTTCACTTCCAGTCGATCAGCATCCCCCTATCCCCCCGCGAATATGCCGTTCTGGAATATCTGGCCCACCGGATCGGCAAACCCGTCCCGCGACCCGAACTGGAAGAGCACCTTTACGACGACCGTTCACAAGTCAACAGTAATGCCGTCGATGTAGCGGTGTACGGACTCCGTTCCAAGCTGGAGGCCGCTGGCTGTCCGCAGGTCGTGCAGACCCGTCGCGGCTTCGGCTATCTGCTGTCGGAGACCGCCGGATGAAAGCCGTGCGATCTGTTCGCTGGCAGTTGTACCGAAGCCTGATCGGCTGGCTTTTGCCGCTGTGTACAGTGGCCGGTGTCGGAACCTATTTCTTCGTTGCCTTCACCCTGACTTCCCAGTTCGACGCGACCCTGATCTCCAAGGCCCAGTCTCTGGCCACCATGACCCGGATCGAGGCCGACCCCGCCACGCCCCGAATTGAACGTGTCGAGTTCGATCTCGTCGGCGAAGCCATTCCGGAATATCTCAAAAAAAGACACCCCGAATACTTCCAGATTTGGGAAGTGTTCGATCGCCCCGAGATCGCGCCAACCGTTGTCGAACAATCTGCCTCGCTCGACGATGACGAGTTGCCATACATCAACGTTCAGGATGAAGATCCCGTCATAGAAGATCACACTTTGCCCGATGGCCGGCCCGGCCGCACCGTCTGGATCAAAGTCAACGTTGCCCGCACGCATGATCCGATCAAACCGTCAGACCGCTCGGCGGCCAGTCGCGGTGCGCCCCACTTTGCGCTGGTCTCCGTCGCCCGTGCCCGCGCAGAGATTGATCGCCCGCTGAAAGTCGTGCTCATCGGGCTTCTGAGTGTTGGCGGCTTGGTAGGGCTCTTCGCTGCCGTCGCCGTGACCCGGGCGGTTCGTCATGCCATGTCGCCGATGGACATCCTATCGGCCACTGTCGCAGGGCTCGACGCAGAGCGCCTCCCCGCAAGATTGAACCTCCCACCCCTTCCGGAGGAAATTTCCCCCGTAGCCGATCGCATAGACGAATTGATAACGCGCCTACGGGGCGCCATCGAACGGGAACGCCGATTCTCAGGCTCTGCCGCACACGAGATGCGGACACCCCTCGCCGAAATCAAGGCCCTTCTCGACGTTCGCATACGCTGGCCTGAAGACGTTGATACCTGTGTCTCTACACTTCAAGAAGCACGCAGCATCGCCGACCGGATGGAAAGGCTGTCCAACCTTCTCCTCGATCTGGTAAAGGTCGACGCCGGCCGGACACCCCTCCAGCCGACAACCCTGAACCTGCACGCGATGGTGGCACGCATCATCGATTCGCATCAGTCACTTGCTGAGTCCCGCCAAGTGACAGTCGACCCAGAAATCCCGACCGACCTGACGATCTGGTCCGACGCCGCGGCCGTGGAATCCATCCTGACAAACCTGATTTCCAATGCACTTCAATACGCGCCGTCAGCGACCAGAGTACTCATCTCCGGACGTGCGCGATCGGGTGCCGGCGTGTGCGTGACAGTGACCAATGCTGCACCTTTCCTGACCGCAGAAGATTGCACCCGCATGTTCGAACCGTTCTGGCGGCAGGACGCCGCCCGCACCACCGGTACCCATGAGCTTTCTCGCATCGGCTTGGGTCTGGCAATCGCCCGTGGCATGGCAGCAAGGATCGACTGCGAGCTGACGGCCGACCTCCGTGGAGGAAATCTCAGCATGATCTGCGCTTTTGCGGCCAATACTGGTTCCGCGCCAACCATTGAACCAGATAATCAGCGTGCGAATCTTTTGACCGCGTAGTCGCCCATCATGCGACTTGGTAAGCTTGCCACTCAGGAGACTCCAGTTGCAGAAGTGGCTCGTCATTGCGGTCGTCATCGTTTTACTCGTCATTTCGGCGGGATGGTTGTACTCTGCCCGTTCCGCCGCAGCAGCGGCAGCCGCTGCCAACACAGCCACGGAAGTTCGGGCAGAAAAGGCGACGCGGGGCCAACTTGCCGAGATCGTCTCAGCCCCCGGAGAGATTGTGCCTCTCACCAAAGTTAACATCAGCTCGAAGGTGCAGGCCAAGATTCGAGACCTGCCTTTTAAAGAAGGCGCCCTCGTCCGTGCTGGCGACATCCTCATCACCCTGGACGACAAGGAGCTCAAAGCCGCCCTCCGTTCAGTTGAGGCTCATTACGCGGCCCAAAAAGCCACGCTGGACGTCACCCGTATTCGCCTTTCCATCTCCGAATCGCAGGTCCGCACTGCAGAAGTTCTGGTCGAAGACGCCCGCCGCGATCTCCGCCGCCAGCTGGCACTGCTCGAAAGCAAAGATGTCGCCCAAAACGTGGTCGATGCCGCCCAGACAAAAGTCGACCAGCTCGACCAATCCTTTATCTCCGCCCGTCAATCCCTTCTGGCCGACCGCGGCAACATCTCCGTGCTGGAGAACGAACTCGTTGCCCAGGAAGCACAAATCGCCCGCGCGCGCGAAGCGCTCAGCGATACCGTCATCACTTCCCCCATCGACGGCCGCATCATAAAAATCAGCGGCAAAGTTGGCGAGGTCGTCGTTACCGGCACCATGAACAATGCCGGCACCGTCATCCTGGTTGTTGCAGATCTCTCTCGGATGCTGGCGACGGTCCGCCTCGACGAGGCCGAAGTCACTCAGGTGGTGGTCGGACAGCCCGCCTCTGTCCGGTCGCTCGCCTACCCCGACAAAATCTTCAAGGGCAAAGTCCGTCAGGTATCGCTAAGCAAGGATGATACTGCTGGCCAGTCCAACTCGCGCAACGCCACCGGTAGTTACTTCCGCGGCGAGATCCTGCTTGACGAGGGAATCGTTCTGCTTGCAGGCGTCAACGCCGATATCGAAATTGAAACCCATCGCTACGACGGGGTCCTGCGAGTTCCCAGCCAATCAGTTCTGGGCCGGTCGCCGGACAGCCTGAAACCCGAAAACCAGAGCAAGCCCGAAGTCGACTCCACACGATCACAAACCACCGTCGTCTATCGCATTGTCAACGGCAAGACGATCGAAACCCCCGTCAAGGTCGGCGCCAGCGACCTGACCCACACCATGATTATCTCCGGCCTGGCCGAAGGCGATCAAGTTGTCACCGGCCCGGCAAAGGTCCTTGGCACGCTCTCAGACGGAATGAACGTCCGCATCAAAGCAGCCGCCACCCAGCCGTCCACTCAAGCCACTACCCAGTCCGCCACCACGGTCCCCACCACCACCCCGACAACGGCACCCACGACAGCACCCGCACCATAACCCCCCCCGCCCCCCCCTCTTCCCAGCACCTTCATGAGCCGGAGCGTCATCCAGATCCGTGACCTGACCAAGCACTACCGCGTCGGCGGCGAGCAGATCCGCGCCCTCGATGGCGTCGATCTGGACGTCGCCGAAAATGAATATGTAGCCATCATGGGCACGAGCGGCTCCGGTAAGAGCACGCTCATGAACATCCTCGGCTGCCTCGACAAGCCCACGTCGGGCACGTACCGCCTCGACGGCAAAGAAGTTGGCACCCTTTCAGCTGGCGCGCTTGCCAGCGTCCGTGGCGAGAAAATCGGCTTCGTCTTTCAAAGCTTCGAACTCCTCCCCCGCCTGACCGCCCTTTCCAACGTCGAGATGCCTCTGATCTACGCCCGCTCCGGCTGGTTCGGCCGCCGCTCCCGCGCCAAACAGGCACTCACCCGCGTCGGCCTTGAAAACCGCATGGACCACCGCCCCAGTCAACTCTCAGGCGGCCAACGTCAACGCGTCGCCATCGCACGCGCGCTTGTCAACAACCCCTCCCTGCTCCTCGCCGACGAACCCACCGGCAATCTCGATAGCCGCACCTCAGACGAAATCCTCGCCCTCTTCGCCGACCTTCATGCCCGCGGCCAGACCGTCATCATCGTCACCCACGAACCTGATGTCGCCCGCCACGCCCGCCGCGTCGTCCGCATGAAAGACGGCAAGGTCATCTGGGACGGCCCGTCCGAAGACATCGGTTCTTGGGCCACCCTAGCCACCCCGGCCGCAGCGGCGTCCGCTCATCCTGCAGGGGGGCACAATTGAGCGATTTCCTTGCCCTCCTCCGCTATCCACTGACGCTGACTTTCCTCCTCTATCAGAGCGTGGTGCTGGCCATCACCCAGCTCTGGAGCAACAAGTTCCGCGCCATGCTCACCACCGTGGGCATCATCATCGGTGTCGCCAGCACCACCGTCGTCATCGCGGCCCTCACCGGCCTCGAAAAGAACATCCTTTCCGAAGTAGAGCAATTCGGCACCAACAAAGTCTTCATCAACATCAGCTTCCCAAGCTACGGCCCCAAAAAAGATGCCTACTGGAACGATCTCGCCTTCCGTATCTCAGACTTCGACCAACTCCTGCCAGACGCCCCTTCCATCAGGTGTTTTACCCGGAACGACTCCGACCAATGTGACGTCAATAGCGGCGGAAAGACACTGACCGGGCAGCAAGTTCAGGGCATCGATCCAGAATGGCACGAGGTCGAAAACCACCGTCTCATCGACGGCCGCGAATTCAGCTACCTCGACAATCTTCAGGCACGCCCCGTTTGCATTCTCGACACAGAAATGATCTCCCGCCTCAACCTGCCAAAAGACCCCATAGGCCAATCCATCACGATAAGTTCCCGTCGCTTCCTCATCGTGGGAGTACTGGAAGACAAGCCACAAGTCTCGTTTGGTAGAAACGATACCGGAACGATTCTCGTCCCATTCACCACACTTATGCGAATGGAGAGCACCATCTATTTCAGCTCGGTTACCGCTCTCTCCCGGTCGCCCGATCTTGTGGAGGATGCAAAAGCCGAAATCACACAGTATCTCCGCCATGTCCGCGGACTGGCGTTCGATGAGCCCGATACCTTCCGTATCCGCTTCGTACAGGACTTCATCGACCGCATCAAAAAAATCTCTGCGGCCATCACACTTGTCGCCACCAGCGTCGTCGGCATCTCCCTCATCGTCGGCGGTGTTGGCATCATGAATATCATGCTCGTTAGCGTCTCCGAGCGCACCCGCGAAATCGGTCTGCGCAAAAGCGTCGGCGCGCGCCCCAGCGCCATCCTCCTGCAGTTCCTGGTCGAAGCCATCGTCCTGTGCTTCATGGGCGGCCTGATCGGGCTGGCCGTCGGCTATGGCATGACCTACCTCATGGTCCGGTTCGTCCCCGAATACCTCTCAAAGGCCGCCGTACCCCCGTGGGCCGTCCTCCTCAGCTTTGGCTTCTCAGCATCCATCGGACTGATCTTCGGCTTCTTCCCCGCACTCAAAGCCTCGCGCCTCGACCCCATCGTCGCCCTTCGTCACGAATAACCGCACGCCAATGAAACCTTTCCATCGCCCCCAACTTTCGGCACTGGCTCTGGTCGCCACGCTTGCTGCCGGCTGCCACGACCTCGGCACCGGCGGATCCGGCGAACGCGTCTTCTCGCGCGAGGTCCTACATTCTTCCAGTTCAAAGCAGCTGTCGGATTTTCCCCAGCTTCCCGATAACCCCACCCAGCCCGCTTCCACCCAGCCCGCCGGAGCGCAAGTCCCGATGACCATCGAAGACTGCCGCCTTCTGGCCCTGCGTAACAACCTCGATATCCGCGTCGCCCTCTACAACCCGACCATCAGCAAAACCCAGATCTCTGCCGCCCAGGCACAGTACGAACTGGCCTTCGTCGGCTCGGTCAACTACTCCAACTCCAACTCGGCCACCGCCAGCCAGCTTGCCAACGGGCAGTCGAAAAACCTCGGCTACTCGGCTGGGCTGAAAGCAAACACCCTCTCCGGTGGAGCCGTACAGGGGACCCTGCCTCTCGACGAGTTCTCTACAAACAACTCATTCTCCACCCTCAATCCGTCCTACAGCGTCAACCCCTCATTTACGATTTCGCAGAACCTGCTCCGTGGCTTCGGGCCTGATGCCACGCTGGCTGGCATACGCATCGCCTTCTACGGCTACCAGCGATCGCTGGCCACCACGAAGCTTTCCGTCATTCAGGCGCTGGCCAACGTCGACCGGGCCTACTGGCAACTGGCCGCAATCAACGAAGCAGTCTCGGTAAGGAAGGAGGAGTTAGAGCTCGCCCAAAAGCAGCTTGATCGCGCGCGCCGACAGGTGGCCGCGGGCACCGCAGCCGAAGTCGAAGTAATCCGCGCCGAGTCTGGCGTCGCCGAACGCGTCACCGCAGTCATCACCTCCGAAAACAATCAGCACAAACAGGAGCGCCGTCTCAAGGTCCTCCTCAATGACGCCTCCCTCCCGCTAGACGGCAAGACCCGCATCATCCCGACAACCCCGCCGCGAACCCTTTACGTGCGCCTCGATCGCGACAAGCTGCTTGATATCGCGCTGCGCGAACGCATGGAAATGATCGAGCTCGAACTCAACCTCCTGAGTGACGATGTATCCATCCGTCAGGCCCGAAATGGCCTGCTGCCGCTGGTCAACCTCACCTACACCTATCGCATCAACGGCCTTGGCCAAGGATACCCCAGCGCCTTCGGTCAGGTCGGAAACAACGACTTCGCCGACCACGTGTTCGGTGCCAATCTCGAAATCCCCATTGGCAATGGCGCCGCACGCGCCACCCTGCGGTCCGCGCTCGCTGGCCGGCTCCAACTCCTTGCCACCAAGGACGGCCAGATCCTCACCATCAAAGAGGAACTCTTTAACGCCATTGATAACCTCGATAGCTCCCGCCAAAACATCGGGGCCACCGCAGCCACTGTCTCCGCCGCCCAGCGTACCTACGACGCAGAGGTCCGACAGTTCGAACGCGGCCTGCGCACCAGCACCGATGTCCTTCAGGCACAATCCACTCTCGCCAACGCCAAACTCAGCCAGATTCAAGCCACCAGCGACTACCAGATCTCCCAGATCGACGTCGCCTTCGCCTCCGGCAACCTTCTAGGCGCCAGCCAAGTCAATTGGGCGCCCATGGCCGATCCCAAAGTCCCGCTTTATTAACTTTTGTGCCGCCAAGCGTTCGCACTCAGTCGCTCGCGGCGAGGGATCCCCCTTCCCCACATCGAACTCGTCGCCCCTCGCGTCCTTCACTTCACTCCCGCCCCCCTCCCGTTTACAACCCCTCATATGACCACCTCTTTGGACCTGACCCCCCTCAAAACCAAACTCCAATCCGCCGGCCAGTCCCAAGTCCTTCATTTCTGGGACACCCTCTCCCCCGCCTCCCAGCTCCAGCTGGCCGACCAACTCCACTCACAGGATCTTAGCCAGCTCAACAAACTCGCCTCTGACTACATCCTCCACCGCAAGCCCGCCCACGTCCCCGCCAACATCCAACCCGTTGCCGCCCTCCCGAATCACCCCGGCCCCGAACAAAGAGCCCTCTACGAACAGGCCGCCACCCGCGGACACGACCTCCTCAAATCCGGCAAAATCGCAGCCTTCCTCGTCGCCGGCGGACAGGGAACACGCCTCGGCTACGACGGCCCCAAGGGAGAGTTCCCTGTCACCCCCATCAAAAACAAACCTCTCTTTCAGGTCTTCTCTGAAGTACTGCTCGCCCACGGCAAGGTCGCCGGCAAAACCATCCCGTGGTACATCATGACGTCGGACGCCAACGACGCCCGCACCCGCGCCTTCTTCAAACAGCACAACTACTTCGGCTATCCCGCCGCCGACATCTTCTTCTTCCAACAGGGCATGATGCCCGCCTTCGACCTCACCGGAAAACTTCTCCTCGGCGCCAGAGACTCCCTCGCCCTGTCCCCCGATGGTCACGGCGGCTCCCTCACCGCCCTCCATCGCTCCGGCGCACTGGACGACATGGCCAAACGTGGCGTCGAGCACCTCAGCTACTTCCAGGTGGACAACCCCATGGTCCACATCATCGACCCGCTCTTCCTCGGCCTCCACGACCTCACCGGCTCGGAGATGAGCAGCAAGACCATCAGCAAGGCCGGACCGCTCGAAAAAGTCGGCAACTTCTGTCAGGCCGATGGTGTCGTACAAGTCATTGAATATTCCGACCTCCCCGACACCCTTGCCAAACAGACCAACCCCGACGGTTCGCTTCGCTACAACGCTGGCTCCATCGCCATCCACGCCCTTCGCGTCAGCTTCATCCAGCGACTCACCTCCTCCGGCCACCTCGATCTCCCCTGGCACCGCGCCGACAAAAAGGTCCCGTTCGTCGATCCCTCTGGCACCCTGATCAAGCCCCAATCGAACAACGCCGTCAAGCTTGAACAGTTCGTCTTCGATGCCATTCCGCTCGCAAAAAACCCCCTCGTCTACACCACCGACCGCGCCGAAGAATTCAGCCCCGTGAAAAACGCCGACGGCACCGACTCACCCGCCACCTGCCGCCGCGACCAAAGTGCCCGCTTCGCCCGCTGGCTGGCCGCCGTTGGCGTCGCCGTCCCCATGAAAGACGGTCAACCCGACTGCACCATCGAAATTTCCCCGCTCTACGCGGCCAATCCCGCGCAACTCGCCTCCAGATCGCCGAAACTCCAGATCGCCGCTGGAGCCGCCGTCTACCTCGAATAAACTTCTATTGCCCCAACCGGCACGATGCCGATCAAATCCCCCAAGGAAGGGAACGCCATGAAACTCCACACACTCCTCCGACAGGTCGATCCGTCGCTGGTAAAAGACGGCATCCCTGATGTCGAAATCACCGCGCTGACTGAAGACTCCCGCCGCGTCTCCGCCAGCTCACTCTTCTTCGCCAAGCCCGGTACCAAAACCGATGGCAGCAAGTTCATGGCCGATGCCGCAGCCAAGGGTGCCGTCGCAGCCGTCGCAGCCGCCCCCATCAAAGATTCCCCTCTCCCACTGATCATCGTCCCCACTACAGCCTCAAACGGTGTCGGCCACGCCGCCTCACGCCTCGCTCACGCCTTCTACGGCCATCCCACCCGCCACCTCAAACTTCTCGGCGTCACCGGCACGAACGGCAAGACCACCACCACCTACCTCATCCGCCACGTCCTCAAAAAGTTCCACATCCCCTGCGGAATGATCGGCACCGTGGAAACCGACGACGGCCAGTCCGCGATCGAAAGCGAGATGACCACCCCCTCCGCCATCGATGTCGCCGCGCTGCTCGGCCGTATGGTCGCCAACGGCTGTAAGGCCGCCGCCATGGAAGTCTCCAGCCACGCACTCCATCAAGGCCGTGTCGCCGGAGCCACTTTCGCAGGCGCAGCCTTCACCAACCTCACCGGCGACCACCTCGACTATCACGGCACCATGGACGCCTACGCCGCCGCCAAGGCAATCCTCTTCCACTCCCTGCCAAAGTCCGCCGCAGCCGCCATGAACGGCGACAGCGAGTGGACCCCCATCATGCTTCGTGGCGTATCTGCCAAATCCCCAACGTGGGGCTTCGGCCCAAAGTGCCAGTACCGCGCCACCGACCTAGCCGTCTGCGCCGACGGCAGCAGCTTCATCCTTCACGCGCCCGCAGGCAAAATCCCCTTCAAACTCCAGCTCATCGGCAGGCACAACATCGAAAACGCCCTCGCCGCCCTCATCCTCTGCCACGAATCCTTCAACCTCCCCCTTGACGGTCTGGCAACCGCCATCGCCGATGCCCCCGGTGCCCCCGGCCGCCTCCAAACCGTCCGTGCCGGCCAGCCCTTCGCCGTGCTGGTCGACTATGCCCACACCGACGACGCCCTCGAAAACGTCCTCACGGCCCTCCGCCCCCTCACACGCGGCCGTCTCCGCGTCGTCTTCGGTTGCGGCGGCGATCGCGACAAGACCAAGCGGCCCCGAATGGCCCGCGTCGCCCAGCGCCTGGCCGACGATATTTATATAACCTCCGACAACCCCCGCACCGAAGATCCTCTGGCGATTCTCGCCGACATTCAGGCCGGACTCTCACCCACAGCACCCGAAGGATTGGGTAAGTCGGTCAACATCGAACCCGACCGAAAAAAAGCGATCGAAAAATCACTAACCGACGCACGAATTGGCGATGTACTATTGATTGCAGGTAAGGGCCACGAGAACTACCAGATCCTGGGCACCACTAAGCATCACTTTGATGATGTGGAAGAGGCCACTCAGGTTCTGGGTCGGCGTCTTTAACCCCACCGCCCCAGCCGACGCCCCACCAACCTCCAGCCCGTCGTAAACGCCTGCCATGAAGCCATTTACCGCCGAACAGCTGCGTACCATTCTCGGCGGAACACCGCTGACACTCCTCCCCGCCACTACCGAAATTACCAATATCGTCCACGACACCCGTCAAGTCACCACGGGCAGCCTGTTCGTCGCACTCCGCGGCGACAACCACGACGCCCACAAGTTCCTGCCAGAACTCACCAAGCTCGGTGCCGTCGCCGCCTTGGTCGAAGAGGCCCCTAAAGACCCAGTGGGCAATCTGGCCATGCTGCAGGTCCCCAGTACCCGCGCCGCGCTAGTCAAGCTGGGCATCCATTTCCGCAAGCAACTCACCGGCAAGGTCATCTGCGTCGGCGGGTCCAACGGCAAAACCACCACCAAAAATCTCATCGATACCGTCCTCCGGTATTCACCGCCGGGCAGCACCTCCGGCCTGCACGGCCAGATCTCGCCCAAAAGCTTCAACAACGATATCGGCGTCCCCCTCACCATCTTCAACGCCAACCCCAAGGACGACTACCTCGTCTTGGAAGTCGGCACCAACCACCACGGCGAGCTCAAACCCCTCTCCGACATGGCCCAGCCCGACATCGCCGTCATCACGAGCATCTCCGAAGAACACATCGCCGGCCTCAACGACCTCGACGGCGTCCGCCGCGAGGAAGCTTCCATCATTTCCGGCCTGAAGCCCGACGGCCTGCTCGTCTACAACGGCGATGACGCACTCCTCGTGCAATACCTCGCCCCCTATGCGGGCAAGAAAATCTCCTTCGGCCTCAACCCCACCAACGACCTCTTCGCCACCGACGTCCGCCAGGATCTCAACGGCATCCGCTTCAACCTGAATGCCAACCCCCGCCAGGAAGTTTACGTTCCCCTCCTCGGCAACCACTCTGCCACCAATGCCCTCGCCGCAATCGCCGTCGGCCGTCGCATGGGTCTCGATCAGGAACAACTCATCGCAGCCCTCGCCACCGCCCAGCCCGTCCCGATGCGCCTCGAGCCCCAGAAGTTCGGCGGCCTCACCATTCTCAACGACGCCTACAACGCCAACCCCGCCTCCATGCGGGCCGCCCTGCTGGCCCTCGTCGATCTGCCCGCCAAAAACCAGAAAATCGCCGTTCTCGGCGACATGCTCGAACTCGGCGACGACGCCGAAAGCTACCACCGCGAAATGGCCCGCTTCTGTGCCCCCCTTCCCATCGACGCCTTCATCTGCGTTGGCACCCACGCCGGCCACCTGATGAACGAACTCATCGCCCTCCGCATCCCCGCCGAACGCCTCAAACACTTCCCAACCAGCACCGAAGCCGCCAACCAACTCCCCGGCCTGCTCACCGACGGCGACCTCGTCCTTCTCAAGGGCTCGCGCTCCATGAACCTTGAAAAAATCGCGAGCGCCCTTACCAACCGCGACGACCCTCGCATCCGTGCCGCCATCTGAAAGGACACCCCCCCATCCGCCCTGCCCCCACCAAGTCTTCAGACCCCGGCCACACCGCCCCCAATGCCCGACTAATCGACTGAGGCATGCTCTACCTCCTGATCAAGAAACTTCTCGAAAACGGCACCCTCGAAGCCCACGGTCTCGGCTTCCTCCGCGTCTTCAATTTCCCCGAGTTTCAGGCCCTCCTTTCCATCGTCCTCTCCTTCAGCCTCGTCCTCCTTCTCGGCCCCAGCGTCATTCTCTTCCTCCGTCGCCAGAAAATCGGCGACCGCCCCGAGTTCGGCGAAGGTCAGGTCAATGACCTCATGACCTCCAAGGCGGGCACCCCCACCATGGGCGGCCTCCTCATCGTCGCCGCGATCACTTTCACCACCGTGCTGCTGGCCGACCTCAGCAACCATTACGTCCGCATGGCGCTCCTCACCGTCGTCTGGCTCGGCGCCGTCGGCGCCGTCGACGACTGGCTCAAACTTACCCGCGCCGCAGGCCAGCGCCAGGGCCTCACCAGCCTTGAAAAAATCCTCTTCCAGATCGGCCTCGCCGTCGTCCTCGCTTATTTCACCTGGCACTACGGCCAAAACCTCGCCGCCAGCAACCGCCTTTACGTCCCGTTTTTCAAGGAATTTTCCATCCCCCTCGGCCTCGGCGCCTTCATCACCATCGCCGTCTTCGTCCTCGTCGGCACATCGAATGCCGTCAACCTCACCGACGGTCTCGACGGCCTCGCCGCCGGCTGCATGTCCATCGCCAGCGTCACTTTTCTGGTCCTCGCCCTCATCACCGGCATCAAGACCGTCGCCGACTTTCTCCGCTTCCCCCACATCGTCGCCTCCGACCAGATGGCCGTCATCTGCGGAGCCATGCTCGGCAGTTGCCTCGGCTTCCTCTGGTACAACTGCAACCCCGCCCAGGTCTTCATGGGCGACACCGGCTCCCTCGCCCTCGGCGGCCTCCTCGGCTACGTCGCCATCGTCACCCGCCAAGAACTCATGCTCGCCTTGGTCGGCGGCATCTTCGTGGCCGAAGCCCTCTCCGTGATGCTCCAAGTCAGCTACTTCAAATACACCCGAAAACGGTACGGCACCGGCCGCCGAATCTTCCTAATGTCCCCCCTCCATCACCACTTCCAGAAAAAAGGCTGGCCCGAGACCAAAGTCGTCGTCCGCTTCTGGCTCGTGGCCGCGATGCTCGCAGCTATGGGGTTGGCGACAATTAAGCTGCGCTAATGGCCGCTGAATGCTGTCAATCCCAATCTCGATATTCGGCCCATACTTGATAACGCTGATCCACTGATTGTCCTAACGCTGGCAATCACGCCCGTGGAATCGCCAAGCGTAACACCGCCAGCCGAGCAACAACCTACTCCTTCAGCCCCGAAGGCGGCCAGTACCCCTGCACAGGCTTGCTCTCCCCCGCCATCACATACCCCGGCAACTTGGCCGCCCCACCCATCACCTTTAGCAACGGCACAGCCTCCGTCCTTGCAAGTGGCACCGGTGCAGCCTCACCACCCTGCCGCCCCGCCCACGCCTGATACAACCGCGCCGTCTCCAGCGCCCGCGACTGCTTCCACGCCCGCACTAGCCACACTTCCACCGCACAAAACACTGCAAAAATCGGTGCCGTCAACAGCAAAAACGCTGGATTCCGGATCGACGACAACACGTTCAAAAACACAAACGGCAGCACCACACCGTTTGCAATCGACGCGACCAGCGTCCCGGCCGACGTCCCCTTCCGCGCCCACAGCCCCAGCACGATGTAAATCAACCCTATGCAACTCACCAGCGAACCCACCAGAATGTAAGCCGCCCTCACCATCGAAGCACTGTTCCCGATCTGTGCCAGCGTCTCCGGCGGCATCGACTTCATCAAATCCGCATCCGAACTCGCCGTCGCTCCGATCACCGTCACCAGCCCCAAGACCAGCATAAAGCCGCTCGCCATCACCATCAGCCAGCCACCCATCGTCGCAGCCTTCGCCAGCGATGTCACATTGACCCCCGCCGTCGCCGACAGCTCCGCCTCCCTGCCCTTCCGCTCTCGTTCTGTTTCGTTCATGCCGGCCCCATTCTACGCGCCGCTAACCAACCTCGCCCGACCCCCACCCGCCAGCACTGCAGCCACCATCGCCGCCGTCTCCACCCGCAGAACCGTATCCCCCAGCCCCACCGCTACCCACCCCGCGCCGTTCATCATCGCCATCTCAGCCGGCGAAAAATCCCCCTCCGGCCCAATCACAATCGCCACCCCCCCACCCTCTCCCCCTTCGCCCGGTAACGCCGGCCAACCAGCCCCCGCCCCTTCCAGACTCGCAAACAACCCCAGCTTCCCGCCTCTTCCCGCTGCATACGCCCCCAGTCCCTCCATCTCCGCCACCTCCATCACCCCCGCCCGCCCACACTGCCTCGCCGCCTGCTCGCTCAACCGCCGCCACCGATTGAACTTCTCCACCCCCTCCGGATGAACAACACTCCGCTCCGTCCGCAACGGCACCCAGCGCGCCACCCCCAGCTCGCTCAACTTCTCCACCATCCAATCCGCCCGGTCGCCCTTCGGCACCGCCGACGCAATCTCCACCCGCACCCCTCCCGCCCGCTCTCCATCCACCTTCCCCACCTCAATCGTCCACTTCCCCTCGATCTCCCGCAAAACCCCTTCGCCCGTCCCGCCGGCCGCATCAAACACCCGCACCAGATCCCCCTCCCCCAGCCGCAGCACCCGCACCAAATGCCGCATCGGCTCCGCCCCCAGCTGCGAATACCCCAGCCGTACCTTCTCCACCAAGACCCTGTGCAATCCCTCGCTCATGACCCATAGTTTACGCGCTGGTACACTTCTGCGCGTGATCGGGTCGTCGTCGGGCAGCTCTCCAAAAAAGTGGCAGGTAAGCCTTGGCAAAATCGTCCAAACCCTCCGCAGATGAAATGCTCGCCGAACTGGCCGGGCAGGAGGTGGACAAATTGCTGGCCGCCGATGTCGGGATCGAAGAAGCCACCGCCGCCGCTCCACCGCCCGAGCCCGCTTCGCTGTTCGTCGCCCGCCCCGGCTCCAAACCCGCCGAACCCGGCCCGCTGCGCGAATCCGCCACAGGCGTTGAGCAGGCCCTATCCGCTGATGCCAACCTCTCATCCGACGACATCGACGCACTGCTATCCACGGCCGCCGATGACGCCCTGACCGACCCCGGTGCCGCCCTGACCGAATCCGTTGCCGTTCCCCCAGCGGCCAAAGCCCCGTCACCACCCCCGCCCGTGGCTGCCAAATCCACCGCAACAGCAGACAACGAACTTTCGCAGCACACTGCCGACGACGAGCAAACCCTCGACGCCCTTGCCAAGGCCGACGTCGCCGCCGCGGACACCATCGCCGCCCCACCAGACCCAGCGACCTCAGCAATCGACGCCGACCGCACCGCCGAGAACCTCCCGGACACGGCAAAGGAGCTGGATGCGCTCTTCGCCGCGATCAATAAGTCTGAGATCAAAGGCCTTGTCGAAGCCGAGGTAGCCCCGGACGCCACCAACGCTGGCGACGGTGCAACGGTCGCAGCGGAAATATCCGAAACGCCAACAACCCCACTACCCGCAGATAGCGAACTACCAAACCCCGCAACCGCTTCCGGCGGTCCCCAAACCCCCTCCGCACCCCACAGCCCGGCCGACCACGAACCCGATTCCGCCCGCGCCGCCCTGTTTGCCCTCGACAACCAGCCAGCTGGCCCCAAAGTCACCCTGCGTACCCGGTTACTCTCCGTCCTCGGCTGGATCAACGCCCCGTTTGACGCCCTCGGCGATACACCCCGCGCTCTGGCAGGCGCACTCGGCCTCGGCTCCCTCATGATCTGCATCCCCGCCATCATCTGGCGGGTCTGGTTTTACAAGGGCTGATCTCACCAGCTGATAAAATTCTGCGCCACCGGCATTCGTCGCCCAAACCCGAACGCTCGACTCGTCACCTTGATCCCCGGTGCAGCCTGCCGCCGCTTGTACTCACTCCGGTCAATCAACTTAAGCACCTTCTGCACCACCGCCGCCCCATGCCCCGCCGCGATGATCTCCGCCACAGATTGCTCCCGCTCCACGAACCTGTTCAAAATATCGTCCAGCACGTCGTACGGCGGCAACGAATCCTGATCCGTCTGGTTCGGCCTTAACTCCGCGCTCGGCACCTTCTCAATACTGCTCCGCGGAATCACTTCCCTGCCAGCTTTCTGATTGATAAACCGCGACAGATCCCAAACCACCGTCTTTGGCACATCACTGATCACCGCCAGCCCGCCGCACATGTCGCCGTATAGCGTGCAATACCCCACCGCGATCTCGCTCTTATTCCCCGTCGTGAGCAGCAGGTGCCCGAACTTGTTACTAAACGCCATGAGCACCCCACCCCGAACCCGCGCTTGGATGTTCTCCTCGGTCGCATCCTTCTCCCTACCCGCAAATGAACCCGCTAAAGTCGCCTCATACGCATCGTGCATCGCACCAATCGGCACGATGTGAAACTCAATCCCCAGATTCTTCGCCAGCAATTTCGCATCCGCCAGGCTGTGCTCGCTGCTGAACCGGCTCGGCATCGCCACCCCCACCACTTTGTCAGCCCCGAGTGCCTCCACTGCCAGTGCAGCCGTCAACGCAGAATCAATCCCCCCGCTCAAGCCCAGCACCACACTCTTGAACCCGCACTTCTTCACGTAATCCGCCAGCCCCAGCACCAGCGCCCCATGTATGCTCGCCAGCCCACCACGCACCGGCTCGCGCTGCACCTTGTCGGCCGCACGACACACCAGCTTCCCTCCCGCCCGCGTCAACTCTACCACCATCAAGTCCGGCTCAAAATCCCGAGCCTGAGCCACAACCGCTCCATCGGCACTAAACACCACACTGGCACCATCAAACACCAGCTCATCATTTCCGCCCACCTCATTCACATAAACCACCGGCACCCCAAACCGCTTCGCCTGCCCCCCGAACAACTTCAGCCTGAACGCGTGCTTGTCGGCCACAAACGGGGACGCCGAACAGTTGACAATCACCTCCGCCCCTACCGCCACCAATTCTTCAATCGGATTGTCCGCGTAAAGCCGACGCTCCATCAACTCCACGTCGTTCCACAAATCCTCGCACACACTCAGCCCCAACCTGATCCCACCCATTTCCACAATATTCTCCGCCGCCGCTCCCGCCCCCTCCACCTTGCCCGGCTCGAAATACCGGCTCTCATCAAACACGTCATACGTCGGCAACAGCCGCTTGTAGTGCCGGGAAACCACCTTCCCGCCCGCACAGAAAGCCACCCCATTCCGCAGCGGCCGACCCATCCCACTCGGATTCTTATCCGCAAAACCCACGATAGCCCCTACCCCCACACAAGCCGCAGCCACCCGCTCCAATGCCCGCTCCATCTCCACTAAAAACGCCGGCCGTAGCAGCAAATCCTTCGGCGGATACCCACACAGCGTCAGCTCCGGAAAGAGCACCAACCCCGACCCCATCTCCTTCGCCCGCGCAATAGCCCCCTCAATCAGCGAAACATTCCCCGCAAAATCTCCCACCGTCGGATCAATCTGTGCCAGTGCAATTTTCACGTCCCAAGTTTAGGCGACATCCCCCGCCAACGCATGATTCCCTTGTTTTTCAGCGCGTGGGCGAGGCGGGAGGGTGCCGGGGTGAGGGTGCACTGACACGCTCCTCACCCTCACCGCATGAGCCGCTTCACCTTAATCGGTTCCTTCCGGTAAGGCATCAGCCCCTTCCGTTGCCGTTCCGCTCTTTCCCGAAGCTCCAGAAGCAGCGGCCACTCCAGCGAAGGCAAAATCTCCCGGTAGATCCCCGCGATCCAACACGCTGCGATATTCCCCATCACAGCGAACACGCCAGCGCCAATCAAAGCCCACATCTGCATGGTCCCGTCATAAGGGTCCGACCCTCTCTTCAACATCAATCCGCCTTGTTTGAACTCCCAGTCCAGCAGCGACAACTCCTGAAACAACCCGTACACCGCGATGCAGACCATCACCCCAGCGACATAAAGCCTCCCCAGCCCGACAAGTCGGGCGGTCGCCAGCAATGACTTCGAGCTGCTACCGCTCGCAGTTTCGATACCGCAAATCCCATGAATCATGGCCACCGGCACCATCGGAATACCAGCCATCGCCAGCGGCGCGCCCACAATCAAAGCCCATTCCCCCGGCCACAATACAACCAGGGCCCGCGATGGCCGGTCCGCAACAACAAACGCCTAAAATCAAAGTGATCCCAAAGGGAACCAGCACGTCATCCGCGATCTCCCAAGTGCGGCCCAACGTCGGCAGGCATTCTTCGTTCCCCGGCCCCATGTGCCCTGCCACTAGCCCCAAATGCGACAACTGAAGAGCAACAAGCACAAGGCTTACCAATGAAATCGGGAGCCCGAAGCACCCCACCCACACCCCCACAGCCAAAATCAATATCGCCATCACCCCCGCCGCAAACACCGTCACTATCGCAACGATGTTCGCCGGCCAAAACACTCGCAGGCACAGCGACCAGATCGTCGGTGCTCTTTCGCCACTCACCATCGCCTGATAATCCAACACAGAATCCGCTGGCACAGACCCACGCCCAACAGGTACCACCCGCTCCGCCGTGGGAATCATCATCCCCTTAGGCACCACCTCTTCCCCAACCAGCGGTATCAGCCCATCTTCGTCAGTCTCGTCCACAGGTCACCCCACTGAAACGCTGAACTGTTCAGCCGCTCCAGTGTCACCCATGTCCACCATCACCCCCCCAACGGCCGCCCCGCCGCATCCACATACGCTGGCCGCTTCTTCGCCGGCGGCGCCTTCCGCAACCGTGCTTCCCGGCGGTCCCGCTCGTGTTCCTGAAAAACCCACGGAAACTTTTCAACATTCTGCCGGTACAAAAGTCCCATGTACCACGCCGTCAAATGGCAGACATAATTAAACGTCATCAGCACCACCGACAAAAAGATTGTCGTCATCAACAACCGCGACTTCATCCCCATCCCAAACGCCGTGAATATCGTCGCAAAAATCGACGTCATCTGTGCGAAATACAGCACCGTCGCCAGCCCCACCAAGACTACCAAAACCAAGTACTTCGATCCCAACACCCGCGCCGTTCCCACCAGCCGCCACGGCATCAGGTCCCATTGCGTCCCGCTCGTGCACAGCGTCAGCAACACGACCGGAAACACCACAAATCCGAACAACACGCCCGCCAGCGTCCCCAGCGCCAGCACCGCATCCAGCCCCGCATTTCCCGCCACCCGCCACGCCATCCCACTCAATATCGCACCCGGCCCGAAGCTCAACAGGAACGCCCCCGTCACCCGAATAAACGGCCACCACAAATCCGCCCCAAAACCAAAGTCCCTGAACAACGTCGGCAACTCTTCCTTCTCCAACGGTCCAGTGTCTTCAATCACATTCCCAATGTGCCCAATCTGCCCGGCCAGCACCAAAATCGGCGCCGCCACCGCAAAAATAACCCCCGCCATCACCGGCACGAAAACCGCGACATTGAACATCGAAAACAACATCACCGTCACCATCACAAACACGTTATGCGGCGCCAGCAACGCCACCGCAATCTGCGGCAAGCTCGTCACCGGCGCAGCATCTGGCACAAGCCCACCCCCCGATACCGTCCCCTTGTTCGCATAGTGCAGCGTCGCCGGCTTCCCGACGATCGCCGCCGCAGGCAACGCAGCCCGCGCCGCGTCGATTTGCCGGGCCGCAGTCGTTTCCTGAATCAGCGTCGCACCACCCGCGCCCGCAAACCGCTGCCGCCCCCGGCTCGGCAGGGGCATGTCATCCGCCCCCAGCTTCGGCGTCTCCACCGCTGGCCCAACCCCCAGTTCCTCAATCAACTCTCCCGTCACCGGGTCATACTTCGGCCGCTCCAGCGCCGCCTGCGGCAACGGAATCGCCGCCAGCGGCACATCCCCAGCCAATCCGATCAGCTCCTCCTCGCCACCGCCGATCAGCCGACCGGTCACATCCCGCCGCAAGTCGATCTCACGTCCAAAATCATCCACCCGCTCCCGGCGAAACGCCTCCCGAAGCTCATGAAACCGCCCCGGTTCTGTCTGCGGTTCCGTCCCATCCAGCTTCAGCGTCCCGTCGTCTTCAATGTTGTTGACATCACTAATGCTCGGAACGTCCACCAAACGCTTGCATTGCGGACACTGAAGCTCCGTCCCCGCCATTTCCAGCGGGACTTCAAATTGCTCACCACAGCGGCAGGAAAAACCAATCGGCATAAGATTCGCTCATTCTCCCCACGTCGGACCTGCTCGGTCAATGCTTTTTTTCCCTTCCGGCGGTATCTCTATAGGACATATGTTCCCCCAGAACCGCCAACTTCCTCACTTTCAACGCCATCTGCCAACCTCCCGGCACCCCCGAACCACAGTTCTTGCCGCCATCGCGATCATTTTTGCCCTGGCCGTCCCGGCCCTCGCCCAGACCCCTGACGAGATCCGTCGCCAATACGACGACGCCCTCAAGCAGCTTCGCGCAGCCCAGGATCGCAAAAACGAACTCGCAGTCGCCAACGAAAAACTCGAAAAGCAACTCGCGGCCGCCAACGCCGAAGTCAACCGTCTCCAAACAGACAACGCCGTACTCGCCGCCGCCGCCGCCGGAGTCGCCGAGAAAACCTACCAACTCCGTGCCCGCTCAGCCGCCCTCGACGCATTCCTGAAAACCCACCCCGATGTCAAAACCCGCTGGGACGCCTTCATCGCCGCGCCGGCCGCACTCGCGCTGGCAGCCTCGGCCGCCAACTCGTTACCCGATTGGTACCCCGCCAGTTGGGTCCAGTAGCCTTTCGGCATTAGCCGACCACCCGATGCTCTTGCCACTCTCCGCCGTACTGGCCGCCGTGATCACGTCCCGGCTCACCAGATCGTTCACATACGCACCGCCCCACACGTACTGCGTCACCGTCGCCCCCGCCGTTACCAGCCCGGCCGTATCCGTCGAGGCCGCACGGTACGTCTCCTCGATCACCTGCCAATCCTTGCTGTAGTACAAGTCGGTGTAGTCCAGAGGTGGCGATCCAGACTCCAAGCTCTCTGAGCCTGCCGCCAACGATGCGACCGAACTTTCAGGCACAATGACTACCGGATTCGGCCGATATTCCACGATCCGCCGTCCCAGCATCCCCACCCCCAATACCCACCCGTTAACCTGGGCAACTATCTCCCACGCCAAATTACCCCAATATTCACTTCCAATTTCTATCAAAAACATATATGCTCACCCATCCACATTTCCTCGATTGCAAGGCCGTGCTGCCTCTCTGAAAAAAATCCACCCTCCTCCACCGCAGCAGCATCTCAGAAGGGACGAAGGAACAAACCGTGCCAATCGCAACCAACCACCGCAGCTCCAGGTGCCACAAAACATCACCACGCCGTTTGAAAACCTCCACCAGCCGCCTTCTCACCATCGCCCTTCTCGGCATAGCCTCCCAAACCGTTGCCCCGGTCGCACTCGGTCAGATTTATCGCTGGGATAACGGCCAATTGATCCCGGGAACAGAACAGATTTTCCCCGGCCCTAATGTAAATTTCAGTGGCCTGATTTTAGATTTTGCCGCACTCTATACAACTAATTTATCATCCTCCAACTTCTCATCCGCTTCTTTAATTAGTGCGGACCTTACTTATTCAACGCTCACTTCTGCGAACTTCCAATCAGCCAATGCATCAGGGTTGATTCTGAGCAACTCAGCCATGACAGATGTCAATTTTACATCTGCCACCTTGGTCGGCGCATATCTAAGTTCAAGCAATCTGAGTGTGGCCCGTTTCAATACGGCAAATTGCACGTCCGCGGTCTTCGGCGGGGCAAACTTAACTCGGGTCAATTTCACATCAGCAAATCTTACGGCGGCTGATTTCTCTCCAACTAACGTTAATATTCCTTCATCGATTTCGTTCGCTTCTGCTGTTTTTACCGACTCCACGATTTTCGGCGCAAACTTAAGCCGGGCAACTTCTTTCTCTTTTACCGCCAGCCAGCTTTACTCAACTGACCTTCCCCAGCAATGGTGAGCGCGACCAACACCGGGATAATACCCGGTCGAAGGAGCGACTCACATGGGACGGAAGTTTTACAGCGAAGCGTTTAAGACCCAGGCTTGTCAGCTGGTGACGGTCCAGAAGTATTCCA
>JBBRQG010000004.1:0-277309 GCA_038226785.1 Tepidisphaerales bacterium
CGCATGGATCGAGGGATGGTATAACTGCCGGAGACGTCATTCGGCCATCGGCTACAAAAGCCCGCAGCAGTTCGAGGCAACGCAAAACTGAGATGATCCAACACTAACCGTTCACGCGCACACTTTTTGTAGGGAAGGTCAAACCCTGCCCAGCGAAACCAGCAGCCTCCCCCCCTCAGACCACCGGCCGCTCCTTGTGCCACCCGGTCGCGCTCTCATACATCCGGGCCGCCCGGAGCAGCGTCGCCTCCCCAAACGTCGGCCCCAGCAACTGCAACCCGATCGGCAGCTTCTTCCCGCCGCTGTTGCTCCCGCTCGTGAACCCGCACGGCAGACTGATCCCCGCGATCCCCGCGATGTTGCACGTCACCGTGAAGACGTCGCACAAATACATCTGCAGCGGGTCGCCCGTCTTCTCGCCCGCCTTGAACGCCGGCGTCGGCGTCGTCGGGCACGCGATCACATCACACTTTTTAAACGCCTCATCAAAATCCCGCTTGATCAGCGTCCGGATCTGCTGTGCCCGCAGGTAATACGCGTCGTAATAACCACTGGAAAGCGCATACGTCCCGATCATGATGCGCCGCTTCACTTCGTCCCCGAACCCCTCGGCCCGGCTCTTGCTGAACAGTTCCACGATGTCATTCACCGGCTCGCTGGTGCGATGGCCGAAATGCACACCGTCATAGCGGGCCAGATTGCTGCTGGCCTCGCACGGGGCAATCACGTAATAGGCCGCGATGCCATATTCCGTGTGCGGCAGACTCACAGGGACCAGCGTCGCGCCAAGGCTCTTGTACAGCTCCAGTGCCGCATCGTTGGCCGCCTTCACTTCGGCGTCCATGCCGGCCGCCAGTTCAAACTCTTTGGCCAGCCCGATCCGCAGGCCCTTCAATGGCTTGTCAATATCCGCCAGATAATCCGGCGCGGCCTCAGCTACGCACGTGCTGTCGCGCGGGTCGGGCCCGGCGATCACGTTCATCAACAGCGCGGCGTCGCTCACCGTCCACGTCAACGGCCCGATCTGGTCCAGACTGCTCGCGAACGCGATCAGCCCGTAACGGCTCACACGCCCATACGTCGGCTTCAAACCGACGAGCCCCGTCAGTGCAGCCGGTTGGCGGATGCTCCCGCCGGTGTCGCTGCCCATGCTGGCACATGCCATTCCCGCCGCCACAGCCGCCGCCGCACCGCCGCTGCTGCCGCCGGCGATGCGCGTCAGGTCCCACGGGTTCTTGGTCACCCGGAATGCCGAGTTCTCCGTACTGCTGCCCATCGCGAACTCGTCGAGGTTCGTCTTGCCGACAAACACCGCCCCAGCCGCCTCCAGCCGCTTGACGATCGTCGCGTCATACGGTGCCCGGAAGTTTTCCAGCATCTTCGAGCTGCAAGTCGTCGTGCCCCAGCTGGTGCACATGTTATCTTTCAACGCGATCGGCACACCGGCCAGAACGCCGGTGACGACGCCATCATCGACCTGCTTGGCCCGCCGCAGGGCCAGATCCGCGGCCGTAGAGTTGAACGCCTCCACCCGGCCGTCAAGAGCCGAAATGCGGTCCATCGCCTGCCGCGTCAGTTCCACGGCGGAAATCTTCTTTGCCCGAATGGCGTCACGGGCGGAAATCAGTGTGTCAAAAGCGAGCATGTTGGGTTACCGGAGATAAAAAGTCGGATTGAAAAAGTCCTGCATCACAGCAAATCAGCCGGCCGAGTCTTCGTCGCCGCCCAGAACCTTGGGCACCTTGAAGAACGGCGAATCCTGATCCGGGGCGTTGGCCAGCACCTGATCCAGATCCAGCGCGGGCGTCGGCACATCGTCACGAAAAACGTTGGTCAGCGGCAGGGCGTGGGCCATCGGTTCGATGCCGGTCACGTCCACCTCTTTGAGCTTGTTCACGTAGCCCAGAATGCCCTGAAGCTGGTGCGTCAACTGCCGCAGCTTGTCGTCGGTCAGGGCCAGCCTGGCCAACTTTGCCACGTGCCGGGCTTCCTCGAGGGTAATGCTGGGGGTGCCGGGCGGCGGCGATTGAGTGGCCATGCGCGCACCTTATCTGACCGGCGCGCCTTCATAAAGCCGGGCTGTGTGCAGGGACAAAAGAAAGCGGCCGACTCTCGCGAGAGAGCCGGCCGCCAGTCGTCTTGTGCGATAGGAAAAAGCCTATGCCTTGGCAGTCGCCGTGGCCGCTGCCGTGGGCTTCCAACGGCGACGAACGGGCTTGATGACCAAGCCCATCTTGATGGCCTTGGTGCTCACCTTGATCCGGACAACCGAGCCGTCGATGACGGCACGGACCTTCTGGATATTCGGCCGGAACTTGCGGGCAGTGATGCCCGTGACCTTCGTACCGACGCCGCCAAGATACTTGGCCTTGCCGCGGTGAGTGATCTGATTGCCGAAGGTGGTCTTTTTACCAGTGAAGTAGCAAACGCGCGGCATGATGGCCCTTTCAAAACACTCTACAACCCGATGTCTCGGGCCCGAACAGTCGGGGGGGAAAATGTAACGCGCCCGGCCGAAACCGACAAGGCCAAGACACGCATCATTTCAAGGCATGGATTTGATAAAACAACCCGGCCGGGGAGTTTTAGGCTCCCCGGCCGGCTGAAATCCACTGAAAACAACCTTGTCGCCGAACTACTGTGGCCTGCTGTTGAGCAGGGGGAACTGCTTATTTTCCTGCTCTTCGCTGATGATAATGGTCGGCTTGACCAGAATCAGGATGACCTGCTCGTCCTTGGCGGTCGAACGGTTGGTGAACAGCCGCTTGATGAACGGGATCTTACTCAGGACCGGTACGCCAGCTTCCTGTTCGATTTCGGCCGAGATGATCTGACCACCTAGGATGAGGGTGCCTCCGTCGGGCACACGGGCCGAGGTGCTGAGGGTGGTGGTGTCAACGAGCGGCAACTGAATGGTTCCGGTCGACACGATCGGGGTGGCCGTACCGCCGTTGTTCGACGTCGGCGTTGAGACCGATTGGATCTGGAAGTTCTGAAGCGCCCGGAGGCGGATCAGTTCCGGGTAGATGTTCAGGCTGACGTACTTGCGGTCCTGCGACACCGTAGCCCGGACACGAAGGTGCGTACCAGACTTGATGCTGGTCACCGTTGGCTGGAGACCGACCGAGTTGGCGCTGACGATCGGCGTCAAGTTGCTCACATAGTACTGGTCCTGCGTGACTTCGACTTCAGCGACAGAGCCGCTAAACAGCGTGATGCGCGGGGCCGACAACGATGTGCTGTTGACGCTTGCCTGCGTAGCCCTGATGAACAGGTCCACGCCGAAATCATCAAGGAAGCTGACAGCCGTCTGGATGGATGGCTGTGAGATGATGCCACCGAGCGAACCCGGTGCACCCGTCGACGGGCCGGAGGTAAAAGTACCGGACTGCTGGGAAACAGGAATGGTGTTGGTGAATGGCTGTGAACCGTCCAGACCCTTGGAGCCGAATAATGGGCTGTTTACGCCGTTGATATTCAGGTTGAGGTTCCAGTTGATGCCAAATTCATCCAGGAAGTTCTTTTGAACAGTCAGGAAGCGGGCCTCGATGGCGACCTGCACCGACGACTGCGACCGCAGTTTATCGAGCAGATCCTGAACCTTGCCGTGATTCTTGACGGTCGTGCTGACGAGCAGGGTCTCATTGAACGTCTTGATGTCGCCCTGACCGCCGCCGTCGCTCCACTGGTCGCTGCCGGTCTGATCCTTGATGGTGGTCATCAGTTCATCGAGCCGCAACTTCGCGGCCTGATCGTCCTGAGTGTTGTTGCCGCCACCTCCGCTGCTGAAGGGGCTGGAACTGTTGCCGCTCTGCACGAAAGTGCTGCCTGCTGACGAGCTCTGGCTCTGCTGCTGGTTGAGGAGCTTGGGGAACTTGTCATCGCCGGTCTGGGCAGGATCAAAGAGCAGATCACGGACATCGTAAACCTTAAGCTTGCGTTCGCCGGCGAGATCTTCATCTGTTGAAACGACAATCACGCCTTCGTCGACGGCGTAGCCCAGTTTGGCACTGGCACCGACGTTTTCAAGCAGCATGTCCAGAGCCTTGCCGAACCGAACGGACGACAGACGTAAGGTCACCGGGGTGGTCCGCTCGACGCCTGCGGCTTCCAGCTTCTTCCAACGGACCACGAGGTTCGCCCCGTTGGCTTCAGCGATGTCACGCATAAAGTCGACCGCGTCGCCGAAGGCGGCGTTATCGAACTTCAGTTCAGGGATGCGCTTGTCGAGCACGGCCATGGCTTCGGCCGAACCGCCGCCGAAACCGTTGGCTGCACCCACTTCGGCATCGCGACGGGCGGAGATATCCGGCCAGTTTTCTGGATAACGAAGGAAATCGTCGTAGGGAATGCGCTTCTCGTCGAGCGAGTTCAGCGTCTTCATGTATTGCTGATCGAACTGCAGCTTGTACTTGTACTGTTCCTGAACAATGGCCTTGTCTTCAACCAGTTGACGGACGCCGGTGGCGTAATCGTTGCGGGGGTCGATGACCAGAATCTGGTCGAGCAGTTTGAGCGCGTCCTGATAACGCTGCTCTTCGATGGCCTGACGGGTCGTGCGGATCAGACCGGCGACCTGACGCTCTTTTTCCTGACGACGGGATTCGGCGACAGTCAGTGCGCGGGCCGTGGTGTCCTTGCTGCGCTGGTCGTTGTCGAGAACCGAGCGGGTTTCGCGGGCCTTTTCCAGATCGGCCTGGGTAGCGGCGACGGTGGTATCAAAGTTGGTCAGCTCGGCCGGCGAGAAGACGCCGGGGTCGCTGGAACGGGAGACCTTTGCCTGATTGAGGGCGGTCTGGGCCTTGGCGAAGTCAGCGGCCTGAATATCGGCCTTGGTCTCGGCAATGGCAGTGTCGAACTGATACTGAACCAGCTGACGGCGGGCGTTGATGGCCTTTTCCTGCTCGGTCAACAGTCCGCCGGAGGTTGCATGTGCGGCTAGTTGGCCGTTGACATCGGCCTGGCCAGCGCGTGCTGCGGTGTTAGACGGGTCGGTGGCGACGGCCTGGGCGTAAAGGTCGGCGGCCTTCAGCAGGTCGCCGCGGGCCTGTGCGGCGCGGGCTTGGGTGACGAGGTCCTCGGCTTTGCGGACGTCATCCTTGCTGACCATTGCGGGGGCCATGACGGGCGTCATTGCGGGGGCGACCGGGGTCATGGGCTGGGCCATCGGGGCTGCCATTGGCGCTGCGGCGGGGGCGGCCATCGGGGCGGCGGCGACAGGGGCCGGAGAAATCGGAACCGGCACGACAGCGGTCGAAGCAGCGGGGACCGGAGCTGCCTCAGGGGCAACGACGGCGGCAGGTGCCACCACGGGGGCTGCCGCCATCGGCGCGGCGACCATGGGGGCTGCGGGCATGGGTGCGGTGGGCGATGCGGCCGGTGTGCCAGCGAGTGCGGCGGTGTGGGCAGCGGGGGTCGGGATTTCGATGATTGAACCGCCGGTCACGGCGGGCGTCTGGGCTGACGATGCCATCGGAGCAGCGGCGGCTCCCGAGGCCATCTTGGCTGCATCGGCCTGTTCCTTTTCGTTCATCAGGCGCAGGTAGAACGCCGGGCCGCGGTCAAAGAGGCCGTTTTTGTAGCCAGCTTCCTGAGCGACGGTGAACTGCTTGCGGGCTTCGATCCAGTCGCCCTTGCGGTAGGCGGCGAGGCCAGCATCGTAAGCGGCGGTGGAGGAAACGAGCTTGGCCTTGGCGGCGGTAGCTTCGGCTTCGCTAGCGACGGCACCTGCGGCGGCCACTTCAGCGGCAGGAGCGGGTGCGGCCATCGGGGCGGCAGCGGCGGTGGGTGCGGCGGCGGGTGCGGCGGCGGGCGCGGCCATGCCCATTTTGCCGTTGATTTCCTGAAGGTAGTCGGCGGGGCTGCGCTGGAAGAGGCCGGGCTTGAAGCCGGCATCGGAGAGCTTCTGGAACTCGGCCTTGGCTCCGGCCAGATCACCCTTGGCGAGCAGGGCGCGGGCGTCCTGATAGGCGGCCTTGTTGGCTACTTCGATGTTGCGGAGCTGCTCTTCGGCGAGGGCGATTTGCTCCAGTGACTTGTTACGGGTTCCGGCGTCGGCGAACTTGTTCCCGGCGACCGAGCGGTAGCTGGTCAGGGCGTCGGAGGTCTTGCCTGCGGCGAGGGCCTGTTCGCCCTGTTCGAACGTGGCGCGTGCGGCCTTGCGGCCTTCGACGGCTTCGTTGACGCGGCTGAGGAGGCTGGTGTAGCCAGACTTGTCGCCGGCCGAGAGTGAATCGACCTTGACGGACTGCAAGGTTGCGAGTGCTTCTTCGAACTCGCCGCCTTTAAACTGGTCGGAAGCGAGGCGGAGCGTATCGTTGTCGTAGGTGACGGTGATTTCGGATTCGCCGGGCTTTATATCGGTGGCCAGAAGGGACTGGGTGCCGGTTGCAGGTGTGTCGCCAGCCCGGGCAAGGGCGATGAAGCCTGCCGGATTGGTCATTGCTACAGCGAGGCTCAAGGCGGTCACTCTTTTGCGGCGGGTACTCCCTTGATCGAGAGCGGAGCCTTGCCCGCTGCTGCTAAGGGAGGTGCGTGCCTTGTCGCCAAGGTTGTCCGCCGAGTTTGCCGTTTCCGGGCCGAAGCTTTGAAAGAACACTGTCATGCCTCCAGTGCGCTGCGGGACCGCTGGCATCCCGCCCTGAGAATCACCACTTTTTGAACCGCTCCGCGGCCCAAAAAGCATAGAACACAACACATAAGGGCGAAGGGACCTGCCGAACACCGCGAGGTGCCGGACATCGTTTTCGTCACGTTCCAACGCGACGAAACGTTCCCTTGACGAACGCCCTTCCGAACTCAACTCAAACAACTGCTACAGGCACCGCGACGAAAGTCCCAACGACCGAACAGCTAGCCGTTCACCGCGGGGCGGGGCGGATGCTAACGAGCAGCCCATACCCACGCAACAAATGCATCACATGACACCGAGAGGCAATGAAATCCGTGGATGACGTCGGGTGCGTCGGCCCGGCGAAGCCGTGGAGCGAGGGGTTCGGCCAACCCTCGAAAAAAAAATGGTCGGTGCACTTGATCGTCTATCTAGTACTAGATAGACTACTTTCATAGCCGATGCAGGGACTGTGAACGCACTTCTCGACGCCGCACAAAAGCTGGTGCAAGACAGGGGTTTTAACGACTTTTCCTACAGGGACCTGGCGGAGTCTGTGGGGATTCGTTCTGCTTCGATTCACTATCATTTTCCGACGAAGACCGATCTGGGGGTCGCGTTGGTGGCCCGTTATCGGGCTGGCATGGAGGCGACGGTGGAGGGCCTGACGGCCGAAGGGCTGGCCTCGCGTGACGAGCTGGACCGGTACATGAACATTCTGGCAGAGGCGATTGACCGTGGGCACCGCCGGTGTGTTTGTGGGGTGTTGGGGGCGGAGTTGTCCACGCTGGAGTTACCACTACGGCGCGAGGTGACGGGGTTTTTTCTGGATAATGAGGGGTATTTGAGCCGGTTGCTGGAACGTGGCGTGGGGGCGGGTGAGTTCAAGCTTCTGGCTTCGCCGGCAGTCACGGGCAAGGCGCTGTTCGCTATCCTTCAGGGCGGCATGCTAGCAGCGTGTGTGTTCGGACAGGCGGACCGGTTTTTGGCTGTGGCAGATTTTATTCGACAGTCGTTGGAGCCGCATAAGACATAAATTTTCGCCCGCGAAGACTATCTATTGGTAGGTAGGCTTTTCGGGTCGGGTTCTGGTTCCTTATCAGGAGTACGTTATGAGTCGCATTCAAGCACCGCAGTCTGTTCCGCCCGCATCTCAGCCGCTTTTGGACGCGGTCCAGAAGAAAATGGGGATGGTTCCCAACATGATGAAGACACTGGCTGGCGCGCCAACGGTATTGGAGGGCTATCTGGCCTTCAGCGGCACCGTGGGTAAATCATCCTTGACCGCTGCCCAGAAGGAAGAAATCGCGCTGGCGGTCGGGCAGGTGAACGGTTGTCAGTACTGTGTGTCGGCGCACACGTTGCTGGCGTCACACGCGGGGATATCGGCCGAACAGGCGAAGGAAGCCCGCAGCGGGCGTTCGTCCAAGCCGGTGGATGCGGCGGTTCTGAAATTCGCCACGCAGGTTGTTGAAAAGCATGGCAAGGTCTCGGACGCGGATGTGCAGGCCGCCCGGTCGGCGGGATTGACGGACGGCCAGGTTCTGGAAGTGGTGGCCGCGACGGTGCTGAACATCCTGACGAATTACCTGAATAACGTGGCCGAGCCGGTGATTGATTTTCCGGTGATCAGTCTGACGATTTAGCCCAATTTGCTGCCCTGCCTCTCCCTGTCGTTGATGGGAGAGACGGGGCAGGGGGTTGGGAATGGGGGGGCGGGGGGTCAGGAGCCTTTGACTCGCTGGATGTCGGCACCGACGGTGGTCAGTTTCTGTTCGATTTTTTCGTAGCCGCGATCTATGTGGTAGACGCGGTCGAGTTTGGTGGTTCCTCGTGCGGCCAATCCGGCCATCACGAGGGCGGCACTGGCGCGCAGGTCGGAACACATGACGGTGGCACCCTGGAGGTGATCGACGCCGATGATCAGGGCTGTGGGGCCTTCTTTACGAATGCGGGCGCCGAGGCGGTTGAGTTCGGCCAGGTGCTGGAAGCGGTCGGCGTAGATGCGTTCGGTGATGATGCTGGCTCCGCTGGCCTGGCAGAGCAGGGCCATGAGCTGGGCCTGAAGATCGGTGGGGAAGCCGGGATAGGGTTGGGTGGTGGTTTCGACGCCTGAAAGGCGTCCTGTGCCGGAGCGTTTGACGCGGACGAGCCCGTTGGATTCGGTGATCTGGACGCCGACGGATTCGAGAAGATCGACGACGGCGACGAGGTGTTTCAGGTTACAGTTTTTGAGTTCGAGGGAGCCATCGGTAATGGCTGCGGCCATCATGAAGGTGCCGGCCTCGATGCGGTCGGGGATGACGTTGTGGGTGACGCCGTGAAGGTGTTCGACGCCTTCGATGGTGATTTCGGGGGAGCCGTGGCCGGTGATTTTTGCGCCCATGGCGTTGAGGTAGTCGCCGACATCGGTGACTTCGGGTTCGCAGGCGGCGCCCACGATGGTGGTGGTACCTTCGGCGAGTGCGGCTGCCGACATCACGTTGATGGTGCCGAGCACGGTGGGGCCGCTGGCGCCGCCGAGGTACATGCGGGCACCTTTCAGCCGGCCTTTAACCGTGCCGATGACGTTACCACCTTCAAACGTGAACTCTGCGCCGAGTTTGGCCAGACCGCGAAGGTGGAGGTCAATGGGACGGTCGCCGATGGCGCAGCCGCCGGGGAGGCTGACGATGGCCTTTTTGCGTTTGGCGAGGAGGGGGCCGAGGACGCAGATGCTGGCCCGCATGGTCTTGACGATTTCGTAGCCGGCCTCGCAGTTGGATTCATCGGTGACGGTGATATCGAGGGGGCCGTTGAGGACGGGCTTTCCGCCGGGAGTGGCGGCGAGGGGTTCATGCCTGCGGACTTCACAGCCGAGCATGGCAATGAGCTTGAGCATGGAGTCGATGTCGCTGAGGCGGGGGACGTGGTTGAAGGTGGTTTTGCCTTCTCCCATGAGGGCTGCGGCGACGAGGGGGAGGGAGGCGTTTTTGCTGCCGGAAATCTCAACCTGGCCGGAAAGACGGTTGCCGCCGCGGATGACAAAGCTGTCCATGAAATCGTCCCAATGCGTTTTTTGACGGCACAAGAGGGGCCGCGTGCTCCGTCACGCCGGGCCAGACCTGCGACAGCGGTGATTATCGGCTGATGAGGTTTGAGAGGAATACGTCGAAGGTGTCCCATTTTCTGGAAACACGGGGGCCGATAACCGGGCGGTGGGGCAAGGCAGTTTGTCCGTTGGAGGCGCGTCGCCGGGGCCACAATAGGTGGGGGATCATGGCCGCTGGAGTACAACCGGCGCTAAGCGGTGGCTTTGACCAGATTTTCGACGGTCCGTTTCATGCGGCCGCTGTCGATCGTTTCGGAGGCGAGTTTGATGCCGGCGGGCATGTCAGGGGCCTTGCCGACGACGACGAGAGCGGCGGCGGCGTTGAGGACAGTGATGTCGCGGGGCGGGCCTTTTTCGCCGTTGGCGATGCGGGTGATGACTTCGGCGCTTTCTTTGGCGCTTTTGACGTGCAGGTCGGTGACTTTGGCCCGGGGGATGCCGTAGTCGAGGGGGTCGAGGCGCCACGGACGGGCTTTACCCTGATGCCATTCGCTGACGAGGGTGGGGGAGGTGGTGGAGAGCTCATCCATGCCGTCTTCGGCGTGGACGACCCACGCGCGGGTGCTGCCCAGTTCGCCCAGGACGCGGGCGATGAGCATGGTCAGGTCGCTGGCGAAAACGCCGAGGAGCTGGAATTTGGCCCCGGCCGGGTTGGTCAGGGGGCCGAGGAGGTTGAAGAGGGTGACGATGCCGAGTTCGCTGCGGACGCCGGCGACGTGCTTCATGGCGGGGTGGTGGCTGCGGGCATAGGCGAAACAGACGCTGGCGGTTTCGAGGATACCGGGGAGTCGGGCTGGGTTTGTGTCGATGCCCACGCCGAGGGCCTCGAGGACATCGGCGCTGCCCGTGCTGCCGCTGGCGGAGCGGTTGCCGTGTTTGACGACGCGGGCGCCACCCGCTGCGGCGACGAGGGCTGCGGCGGTGGAGATGTTGAAGGTGCCTTTGATGGCCCCGCCCGTGCCGCAGGTGTCGAGGAGGTCGCCGGAGATGTCGAGGTGGACGGACTTGTCGCGCATGACCATGGCGGCTGCGGCGAGTTCGGGGGCTGTGACGCCTTTGGACTGGTAGGCGGCGAGGAAGGCGCCGACCTGTGCGGGGGTGAGTTCGCCGCCCATGAGGGCCTCGAAGACTGCGCGCATTTGGGGGCGTTCGAGATCAGTCTTACCAATCAGCAGGTTGAGGGTGGTGCGGATCGAAAAAGGCTGGGTGGCAGTGACGTGCGACATAGGCGGCGGTCTCCCTGAGTGGGGAGCCTATTCGATGACGCTTGCGCCCTCCACGGCGGTGGTGGCAAAGACGTCGGGATTGCGGTTGTAGGCCTTTTGATAGGCGGCGTTGACGGCCGCGGTCAGAGCGGGGACGGCATCGGGCTGGCAGAGGGCGACGGCACAGCCGCCGAAGCCGCCGCCGGTCATTCGGATGCCATACACCCCCCCGCCCCCCCTCTGAACGCCTTTGCCAGCCTCAACCAAGACGTCCAGTTCTTCGCAACTGACTTCGTAGTCGTCGCGCAGGCTGGCGTGGCTGGCGAGCATGTGTTTGCCGAAGCCGGGATAATCGCCGGCTTTGAGGCAGGCGGCGGCGGCGGTGGTGCGGGCGATTTCGGTGACGACGTGGCGGGCCCGGCGGTAGGTGAGGACGGGCATGCCGGGCTTGCCGGCTTCGAGGTCGGCTGGGGTAACGTCGCGCAGGCTGGTGAGGCCGGGCTTGGTTTTGGCGAGGTGGGCGACCGCATCGACGCATTGCTGTTTGCGTTCGGCGTATTCGCCGCCGGTGAGTTCGTGTTTGACGAGGGTATTGATGATCACGACGCGGAGATCGTGGGTGGGGATGGGGTAGTAGTCGATGGCAAGGGAGCGGCAATCGAGAAGGAGGGCGTAGCCTGCTTTGCCGCCCGCGACGGCCATCTGATCCATGATGCCGCACGGGACGCCGGCATAGTGCCACTCGGCCTGCTGGCAGATTTTGGCGAGGGTGGGGGCGTCCATGGGGGTCTTGGCGGCGTGGAGGAGGACACGGCCGGTGGCTACTTCAATGGCTGCGCTGCTGCTAAGGCCGGAGCCGACGGGGAGGGTGTTGGTGAGAAGGATGTCGACACCGACAAGGGGAACGCCGGCCTGTTTCAAGAAGTGGGCGACGCCGCGGGAATAATCGCCCCACTTGGGGGCGCCCTTGGAAATGGGGGCACTCAGTGAAAACTCGACGGATTCATTGGGGAACCCGGTCGAGGCGATACGGACAGTGGTGTCCGCTCGGAGGCGATATGCAGCCGTGACCTGAGGCTCTATGGCCATGGGGAAGACGAAGCCGTCGTTGTAGTCGGTGTGTTCGCCGATGAGGTTTACCCGGCCGGGGGCGCGGATGACGTGGACGGGGACCGTCGATACTCCGTAAACGGCGGTGAAGGCTTGGCGGGCTTTAGTGGCTGTGCCTTTGGGCGAGAAGTCAGTCATGTCGGCTCGGAATGTAAGGGTGGTACAGGAATTTGCCACGTTCATCTCAAGCCTCAGCTCGACTGTGTACACCGACGGATTGGGTACAAGCACTCGGCGGGACAAAACTTCATTGCACCGGCTGGCTGGCGGCTTTTGGCAGGGTTTTCTTCTGGAGAGCCTGCTTCTTTGCTTGTTCTGCGGCGAGCTGTCTTTCCAGTGCGATGCGTTTGGCGCGCTCTTCTTCGTATTGCTTCTGGAATCCGGCTGGCGGGGCGAACTCGCCGGGGGCACGATGGAAGAAGGGGTCGTTGCCGAAGTTGCCCTGCATGGGGTCGCGGTAGGAAGTGGGTGCGGCTTCGCGGACCTCGGCGTCTGTGGGGACGTGGCCGTTGGAGTTGCAGCCGAGCAGGCCGAGGGTGGCGAGGGCCAGTGCCAGATGCACCAATGCGAAAGTTCGCGGGCGGATTGCCATGGTCCTTCGGTGAAAGTGTATCAGGCGGGATCTGTCTTCGTGATTCGCCACAGGCGGCAGGGACGGATCACCACTGCGTTCAGGCGTTGGCGCGGGCGGCGATCTGGGTTTTGCACTGCTCGATGAATGCTTCGACCGAAATGGCTCCCTTGTCGCCTTCGGTACGGTGGCGGACGGCGACGAGGCCGGCCTCCACTTCCTTCTCGCCAAGGACGAGCATGTAGGGAACTTTGTTGATGGTCGCTTCGCGGATCTTGGCGCCGATTTTGTCGGGGCGGAAGTCAGCTTCGACACGGAGACCGGCGTCTTTCAGCTTTTCGACCACACCGTTGGCGTAGTCGTTGAAGCGCTCGCTGATGGTCAGGACTTTCACCTGCACGGGGCTGAGCCAGAGCGGGAACGCGCCGGCGAAGTGTTCGATCAGGACGCCGATGAAGCGCTCCATGCTGCCGAACGGTGCGCGGTGGATCATGACGGGGCGATGGGGGTGGTTGTCGGCGCCGGTGTAGTGGAGATCGAAGCGGACGGGCAACTGGTAATCGACCTGCACGGTGCCAAGTTGCCATTCGCGGCCGATGACGTCTTTGACGACGAAGTCGATTTTGGGGCCGTAGAAGGCGGCTTCGCCAGGTTCCTTGGAAAAGGGGACACCGAGCGAGGAGGCGGCATCGATACAGGCTTTTTCGGCCTTGTCCCATTGCTCGGCACTGCCGACGTACTTGGCGCTGTCCGGGTCGCGCAGGCCGACGCGGACGCGGTAGTCGTTCATGCCGAGGGTGCCGAGGACGATCTTGACGAGCTCGAGGCAGCCGAGGACTTCGGCCGCGACCTGTTCTTCGGTGCAGAAGAGGTGGGCATCGTCTTGGGTGAAGCCGCGCACGCGGGTCATGCCGCCGAGCTGGCCGGATTTTTCCCAGCGGTACACGGTGCCGAACTCGGCCAGACGGATCGGCAGGTCGCGGTAGCTGTGCGGTTCGGAAGCGAAGATGCGGATGTGGTGCGGGCAGTTCATCGGCTTGAGCAGGTAGCCGTCGATCTCGCCTTTTTCCATGCGGCTGGCGAGGTCGGCGCAGCTGCACCCTTCCTTGGCGAGGAGATCGATCATTTCGGGGTCGACCAGCGGCGGGAACTGGCTTTCGCGGTAGTAGGGGTAGTGGCCAGAGGTCTTGTACAGACCCAGCCGGCCGATGTGCGGGGTGAAGACCTGTGAGTACCCCTGCCGGCGAAGGTGTTCGCCGATAAAGTTTTGCAGTTCTTGACGGACGATGGCGCCTTTGGGCTTCCAGAGCACGAGGCCTTGGCCGACTTGTTCATCGATGCTGTAGAGGCCGAGGGCCGGTCCGATGACGCGGTGGTCGCGCTTCTTGGCCTCTTCAAGCTGATTGGTGTAGGCCTCGAGCTGTTTGGGGTCGAAGAAGGCGGTGCCGTAGATGCGGGTGAGTTGCTGCTTGCTGCTGTCGCCGCGCCAGTAGGCGCCGGCGATGCTCATCAGTTTGAACGCCTTGATGCGACCGGTACTCGGGATGTGCGGGCCGCGACAGAGATCGAGGAAGTTGCCCTGGGTGTAGAGGCTGACGGTCTTTTCGCCCGCCTGTTCGAGTTCGGCGATGATTTCGTCTTTGAAGGTCTGCTGGCGGGCGCGCAACTCGGTGCGGGCCTTATCGGGGACGACGTCTTCGCGGGCGAAGGGGTAGTCGGCATCGATGATCTTTTTCATTTCGGCTTCGACTTTGGCGAGGTCTTCGTGGCTGAGGGCGACGGGGAGCTCGAAGTCATAGAAGAAGCCGGTTTCGATGACGGGGCCGATGGTGTACTGAACCTTCTCGCCGTAGAGGTTTCGGAGGGCCTGGGCGAGGACGTGCGCGGTGCTATGGCGAAGGACGTTCAGGCCGTCGGCGTCTTTATCGGTGACGATGGCGACGGTGTGCGGGCCGGTGAGCTTGTGGGAGAGGTCGACGAGCTTGCCATCGACCTTGCCGATGAGGGCGGCCTTGGCCAGGCCGCGGCCGATGGTGGCTGCGAACTCGCCCACGGTGATGCCATCGGGGACTTCGCGGACGCTGTTATCGGGAAGGGTGATTGCTGCCATGGGGGTGTCTTTCGTGAGCAGAGAGGGGACGGGTGGGGGGGGAGGGGGGAGGAATATCTCTTATCGGAGAAGAAGCAACAAAAAAGCCGCCGGGCTTTGGGGCCGGCGGCTTTTCGGATAGTTGCGTTGATCTTGCGATTCCGCGTCTAGCCAGCAGCCGCCGTACCCCGCGTAGTCGTGGGGAATGGCGTTGTTGTGCTGGTCGTCGGCTGTGACATGGTTTGCAGAAGTTAGCGTGTTCAGGTGTGTTTGGAAAGTGAAATACTGGCCGGGCGAGGCGACGCGGCTACCAGCGTTGAGGGGCTTGGGTCTCTTCCTGCAAGGCTACACCGATGGCGCTGAGGAGGAGCAGCAACGAGGTTACGCCGCAAACGAGGGCTACGGTGACGGAGTTGACTGCGGCTTCGGAAGTGCTGCTGCGGTAGAGGAGGAAGGCCGAACCGCCGACGCAGGCCGCGATAAGCGTCCATTTGCGGAAGATCGCGGAGGCATGTTCAACGCGTTGACCGTCTAAAGCGTGCCAAAACTTCTTCATCTGTTGCCCGGCCTTTCGATAAGCCCGACCCTTGGATTCATCCGGCCGAAAAAATCCGTTCGCACCCGAGCGGGCCGCCTGGCGGATGAACTATCGAACATAGCCACGAAGATCGGCGAAGTTGAGTAGAAATCCGCATCTATTTTTTTAGGTATTCACAGACCAGTTACAGACTCACAAAGGCTATAAGATCATTGCATGCAATGCTTTACCATTGCATGCAAACGTTGTATGAAATCGTTGTATTGACGCATAGGTTTGCACTGTAAGTGCGCCGTTTCGCCACGTTTTACAGACCGTTTGCACGGCTTTGCACACAGAACTTTATCACTTGGCACCGGCCGGGGATGGGGACTCGAGGTATGCTGCTGCCATGGCGGAAACCCACAGTTACTTCGACTGGCAAGTCTCGACGTTGATGCTGGCATACGACGCGGCCGATCCGCTGGATCGCGGGGCGACCGATGCCCTGACCCGGCGGCAACAGAAGGTCGAGCAGGAGATCCACACGCTGGCCCACCAGATGCTGCCGGAGGAATACAAGCAGAACCCGCAGTTGGAGTTTCCGCCGCAGGTGGTCGTGATGCTGACCAAGGCGACATTACTCCGGGCAAGCGAGATCGCCGGGTTGGTGCAGTTTGTCGAGGACGACGGCGACCCCGGTTAAGGCTCGGCACCGAGAGGGCGGGGGACGTTCCGCCTGATCGGCTGGTGCAGGGCCCGCGCCCTCTCGTCGTGCCACCTGCATGCGATTACACTCCCACGCCCACGGGCCATGCCCGCAGGAAGAGTGGCAGAGCGGTTGAATGCACCGGTTTTGAAAACCGGCGTACCAGAAATGGTACCGGGGGTTCGAATCCCTCCTCTTCCGGTGTTTTGCAGCAGACTTGCGAAGACGCCCTGCGGCCGCATTACACGGGTAGGACGCTCGCCCCACCCGCCCAGTACCCAAATCGCCCACCCACCGTGCACCCGATGGAAAAGGGCGATGCACGAGCCGGGTTGCGGACGATTTGAAATACCGGCAGAGGGTGACCCGACGCGGGCACGCATGGTCAGGGCGTTGCCTAGCCTGTTCCGTGGGCTGTTCCGTGGCACGACCGAGGCCGCTGTCGTCCGCATGGCGGACGTGACGCGGCTATGGCTGGGGAGCCTGGATTAATTGGCCGCTGTTTCCCCGTTCTTCTTACCAAGGTGCCAGTCGGTCGGCTTTCGGGCCCGGGCCATTACTTCGGCTTGATGAACTTCATCAGCGTATCGGTGCCGTTTTTCAGGGAGAGGGTATCGCCGTCGATCTTGTAGCCTGTGACGTTGCTCAGGGCCGAGAGGAACTGGCTTTCCAGGCCGTTGGCTTCGGGGGTACCAGCCATTTTGGTGGTGGCGGCGGGGGCGAGTTTCAGGTCGCCCTTGGCCAACGCTGCGGGGTCGACCGAACTGGTCAGGTTGTTGACGCCGGTGAAACCCGCGACTTTGCCGTCAGAAGCGAAGTTCAGATTCGGCACTTTGGTTCCGGCCGGGAGCATGGATGAAATGTCCTTGCCGCCCAGTTCGGAGAGGTTCCACTGGCCAAAGAGCTTACCTGCCATGTCTTTCACCACGCTGTTGCTGGCGACAGATTCCATGGAGCCCATGCTGCTACAGCCGGCCATTGTGCTGCAAAGCAATGCGGCAGAAAGAATCGAAGTACTGAGAGCAGCGGTTGAGACGAAGCGAAAGTTCACGGGCGATCTCCTAAGGGGTGAGTGGTCTCCCGCGGATCCTAAATGAGTCTGTGAAAAAGAGAAGATGGGGTCGGAGCGGGAACTCAAACAAGGGTTCGAGGTTGCGGCCGGCGCGTTGGGCTTTAAACAGAGGTGGGTAAACGGGATTGCCGTTTACCCACCAGAACATCGGACGCATCGCCTGAGAGGCGGCTGCGGGATTAGTTGTTCGGGGCGTACGGGCTGACGTAGACCTTGTTGAACTCGCTGTAGCCGACCGAGGCACAGTGGCCGTCGACGAAGGCGATGTTCATCTTGCCGCCCTTGAGGTTTTGAAGGCTCTGGCCGGCCGTGCGGATGCTGGAGTTGCGGGCACCGTGACGGTCGAGCGGGATGCGGTTGCCCAGCCAGCTTGTCTCGGCGACACCCGCCAGGGAGAACTTGTCCTTGGTGGTGCTGCTATAGACGATTGAGTTGGTCGTATAGACCAGCGAATCCGGGTAGTCGAGCGGATACGAACCCATGCGGGGCAGGGTGCCGCAGTCGCCAAAGAGCATCACTTCGGTCGAGCGGTGGACACGAGACAGGACACCATTGAGAGGCACACAGGCCTGGTAGTAGGTGGCGTCACCACCGGTGATACCCTTGCCCTGAGCATCGGTGCGGTAGACGGCCATGTAGTTGGTCTTGGTGTAGTAGCCGTAACCGGAGACAAACGTGGGGCCGGACGGTTCGCGATACTGGTTGTTTACGATATTGCAGGCGATGTCGCCGTTGATACCGTAGCTGATGCGCTGGGTCGGCTGGGTCACGTTATTGAACAGGGTAAATGCCTTTCCAGCGGCCATACCCGGCGTCCAAGCTGCGCTGATGGCATCGCTCGGGCAAACAAAGACCTTGTTTTGCTTGTCGGGGGCGAACTCGAAGTCGAGGTTGCCTTTGGCACCCATGTAAGGAAGCAGGGCGCTGGCCCAGTCCTGCACGAAGCCGGTATCGCGATAGGTGTACTTCTGCCGGGCGTGGTCCTGAGTAATGGCAACGAAATGGTCGCTGGCGGTGGGCATGATCCCGCGGTGATCGGCGGCGAACAACCGGGTGGCCTGCACCATCTGCTTGAGGTTGCTCAGGCACTGGACGTTCTGAGCAGAGCTGCGCGCCTTGTTCAGCGAGGGCAGCAGAATCGAGATCAGCACCGCGATGATGCCAATGACTACGAGAAGCTCAACGAGGGTGAAGCCGCTGGAACGCTGGGAACGACCGTGTGTACGCATAAAAATCACCTTCTGGTTAACCTTGGGAGAAAGGGTTGCCGCTAGTTGAAATAATTGTTGATGCAGGGGTCAGGGAAGAACGACGGCGGTTGCCGAAGGCCAGCCCCATCGCGATGGCGACGAAGCAGATGCCAGACGGTTCAGGAACAAGTCCGCCGACGAGCCGATTGTAGGCGGAAAGGGTGGCGGTGCTCGCACCGAGAGAGACGAGTTTGGGCCCGAAGGCGAGCAGATCAACGTCGTCGATCAGGCCGTCGCCATTGAGGTCGCCGGCAGCGTTAAAGATCTGCTGGTTAGAGTTGTAGGCGCTGAAGAAAAGGCCCACATCGGCGGGCGAGTAGGTGCCGTCGAAGTTCAGGTCGCACAGGCCGCTGCCAAGGGTGGTGGCCAGAAGCTGGCCGGGGTAACGCTGAATGTTGAAGTTGCCGTCGATCTCGTAGCTGACGAGGGTGAGTACGTGGTTGCCGCTGGTCAGGTTGGTCTGGGTGCGTGACCACAGGTCGGTATCAATCTGGGTGGCCTGGGTGGTGCCGTTCAGGCGGCTGAGGACCTGTGCCTCGGTCAGCCCGGCCGGAAGATCGAGAAGGATGTGCACGTTGTTGGCGGTCAGGTCAGTGGACTGGGCGATGACGGTGCGGTTGGCGGCGATGCCGGCCGTCGAGTTGTACGACTGAATCACGGTGGTGGGTTTCAGGCGGTCGACATAAATCGACTTTTTCCACGACGTGTAGATGGGCGGCTCATTATTGCCGCGCGACCGGAAGGCGCGGACTTCGATGTAGTGCATCCCTTCGCTCAGGCCGGTGGTGTCCACGGTCTGGATGAACTGCCCGTCGCCAGCCGTGCCGTTGGCCGGGGCGATGAGGGGGCTGCTTTTGGTGACGAAGTTTTCGAAGCCGTAGCCCACGTTGCCGGTGGCTGTGTTATCGACCACGCCGTTGCCGTTGATGTCCAGCCCACCGTCGAACTTGACGATGGCACTGTTGCCATCGGCCAGTGCATCGCGATAGATGTTGAGCAGCGTCACGGGAACGGTCTGCAAGGAGACCGTCATGGTGTTGCCCTTAACGATGTCGATCGCGCTGAGGCGGGCGGAGCCGTTGGTGGTGGCGGTGGGCGTGTCGGCACCGATCTGACCGGTGGTGCCGCCCAGCGTCACGGTACCCTGCGGGCCGGAGGGGCCGTAGATCAGGTATCCCTTGCCGGTGTTGACGCCCGTGGTGCTGAGGTTGCGGGGAATTTTGATGGTCACGCTGCCGTCGGAACCGACAACCACGACCTTGGAAAAGTTGTTGCCGGGGTCGACGGTGGGGTCGCCGGCGTTGCCGGTTAGTTCAAGCAGCGGTGTGCCGGCCGGGAAACTGGTGAGAACCGTGCGTGTGTCGAAGCCGGCATCGACGCGGTTGCTCAGGCAGACCAGGGCCGAGTCGCTGCGCTCATAGACCAGCAGTTCCTTTTCGAGCAGCCGCTGGGCGTAGTTGCCGTTGCCGTAACGGTTGCGGATATCGACCAGCGTGGTGATGGTGTTGCCATACAGCCCGCCGAGGGCATCGCCACGGCCGGCACCTGGGAAGCTGCGGTTTGTGCCGAACTGCTGGGCGTTGAAGTAGACGATGGACTGCCCCGGCCGCATGAGCGTGTAGGCATAGGCGACATTCGGCAGGCCGGGGGGCGCGCCGCCGCCATCATGGCTCTGCACGAAAGCAACGCCCTGACTGCCGTTGTTGGCCAGGCCGTCGTCGTTGCGATCGAGCGAGGCATTGACGAGATTGAACCAGCTGTTCTGCACGCCGTTGGTCGACAGATTCGACTGCATGGCGAAGTAGAGGGGGAAGTCGAGCGCGTCGCGGTTGCCACCGATGACGCCGGGTGTTGCGGGGTTGATGTCCTTGCGGATGGTCGGCTGGATGTTGGCGGAGTTACCGTCGTAATACTCGCCGAAGCTGAAGGGGTTGCGCTGTGTGCCATCAAGGTTGTAGCGGGTGCTCTGACGATAAATGGCACGGTCGAGGTAGTTGAGTGCCCATGCGGGGTAGTTCTTGGTCGCATCGAGGCGGAAACCATCGGCGCCGATGGTCTGAATCAGCCATTGGCTGTTGCGCATCAGGTAGCCCAGACCGTTTTCGGCCACTGCATCACCCGCTGTCGGGTCGGCAGTGTTGAAGGAATAGACCTTGATGTTGCTTTCACCGGTCTTGGGGTCGTAAACGGAAATGAACGGGCCGTTGGTATCGGGGTAAAACCGCTTGTTGACGACGTCGGGTACGTTGGCGATGCGACCGTAGAGCGGGGTCGTTCCGGCCGGAATGTTTTGTGGGTTGCCGGATACAACCGGGCTGCGGATCAGTTGGATGTTGGTGGACTGATCGATGTCGTTCAGGCCGCTGATGCGGCCGTCGAGGTCGCCGGTGGCGTTGGCTGCGTGGAAATCGCCGTTGGGCAGGCCGCTGGCACTGAGAACGAAGCCGGGATAACCACCCGCGGCGGCAAACCCGGGAGTACCGGAGTCTTCAAAGCCGGTGTGATTCCAGACAAGGTCGAGATAGACATTGCCACCAACCCGCTGAAGCGACTTGATGGCTGTTTTGAGGCCGGTTTCGGTGCCATAGAGCGTGGGGTTGCCCGGCGAACCGAGGTCGAAGCGGTCCCACACGTCGTAGCCGACCGAACCGTTGCCGGAATCGGCGCGGTAGGGGGGGGGCGTCCAGACGGCCCCGTATCCGGCGGCGAAGAAGTCCGCCGTCCGGTACTGCATCGTCTGATAGGTCGCCTCGTACCACTGCAAAATGGCGGGGGAAGAAACGTCGTACGCCATGGCCGGCCCGGAAATGGCAGCGGCGACCACAAAGGCCGCGCACTTCATCCGAACCGTCACTCGGTGTGTTACTCGGAACTGCATATCAAACTGTGGCCATGTGAAAAAAGACTAAAAAGGCCTGCCGTGTCGGCTTGGCAGCCGACACGGCAGGCCGGGTGATAGGTGCGGTTACCGACGACGACGGCCCAGCAGGGCCGTTGCCAGCAGGGCCACCGGGGCGGCGCTGACGGGTTCCGGAACTGCGATGGTGAAGAACTGATTGCCACCGATCGAATCGAAGTTGACGCTGCCCGGGCCGCCCAGATTGCCCGAACCGACCGGAAGCGAACCGAGAACCTGATTCGAGAGAAAGTCGTTGCCCGAACCGTTGATCATGGCGGCGATGTTGATTGCATCGATACCGTTCCAGCCGAGTTCGTTCAGGTCAACAGTCAGCTCGACACCGGTCGTGACGGCCAGAGCGCCAGCCGCTGAGGAAGCGGTGACACCGGCGATGTTGCCGTTGTTGATGCCGACGCGGAAGGACGGCAGGCTGGGAGCGCCACCAGAAAGGGTATCGGAGCCACCGACGGTGGTGGTGCCGATGTAGTTGCCTGCGTTGGTGACGAGATCGACGTAGTCGACGTAGACGTTGGTCGGGCCAACGCTGCCAGCGGTCACGGAGATCCAGGCCGTCGGGTTGAAGCCCGTATCAAACTTGCAACCGATGAAGTTATTGAAGCCACCCTGGGTCGATGCACCGGGGGCGATGGTGTTGGGGCCGCCGGCCTTGGCCTGAATGAAGACATTCAGCTTGTTGAAGTTGGTTTCAAGGTTGCCGGTCAGCATCAGGTAGAGCTTGTGGTTGACCACGTCGATCGTGCCGTAGGCCGCATCGAGCTCGGAGCCGTTGGCGGTGATGCCATTGGCCTGGCTGTTGTCACCGAAGCCGGTGCCATTGAGCTGGGTTGCAAGTGCCGGGCCGGTGCCCGCATCAAGTACGCCGTCAAGTCCGGCATGAGCAAGAGAAGCAGCAGCCATTGTGACGGCCGCAGCCAGAACAGAAATTCGCATCTTCATAAAGTTCCCTCCTGAGGAACGGCCCGCAGAAAACAGGCGAGAGAAGGCTAACGATGCACGCGATTGCTTAACCGGTTCAGCAGATGACTGACACTCTTCAGCTCGCGAAATCCGCATAAAAACCAGCAAAAAAATCGATGTCACCAAGGTCGAACGGCCAGTCAACACGATTGGCAATCGTTCCTACCGAAGTCAAACATATCCCGGAACCGGATGAAGTCAAGCCTGTTAATCAGATCCAACGGGCCTCCATATGAGCCTTGATTTTACCGGCGAAAATCAAAAAGCAATCGATACCTATCGATGCAGAAAAGGTTTACGCGATTTTGACTCAATCCCCACCCCGGTGTGGACAGCGTTCAGCAAAGTGGTAAACTGTTTTACCAGTTGAAGTCAAACGGCTGCCCGACCGCGTCAAATCAGCCTTCGCCTCAGCCTTCACCCAGACAAAGCAACAATATAACACGTCGCCTGCTCTGCCAAATGGCCAAAAAGCTCTCAATCCTCGCTGCAGACGGCCCCGTTGTCGGCAACGGCTTGGCCGAGGCCGACGCCGGTCTGGCGGTGCCACCGATTCACAAGCCCGTGAGTTTGCGGGATGTTGCCAAGATGGCAAATGTGTCGGTCGCCACGGTTTCGATGGTGTTGAATGAGAACCCGCGAATCAGTCGGGCGACGCAGATCAAGGTCCGGCGGCTGATCGAGCGGGTCGGCTATAAGCCGAACCGTATCGCCCAGTCGTTGAGCAGCAAGTACACGCGGGTGGTGGCCGTGATGGTCCCGGCCTTGCGGCACACCTTTGCCGACGTTTACTTCGGCGAGCTGATCAGCGGCGTCTGCGAGCGGGCTGGCAAACTCGGTCATAAGGTGATGATCGAGTCGGCCAAGCCGGAGTACGTGAAGGACAACAAGCACATTGAGCTGTTCGAGCGTCGGTACGTGGACGGCCTGCTTCTGCTGGGCTTCAACGACCGTCATCACTTTCTGGGCGACTTGGTCCAGCGGGGTTACCCGGTTTTGTCGGTCAACAACTACATGCCCGATCTCTCGCTGGGGCACGTTTCGTGCGACTACCGCGGCGGCGCCGAACAGATGATGAGCTACCTGCTTCAGCTGGGCCACCGCCACATCGGCCTGATTTGCGGTGCGCCGGAAACGGCCACCCAGCGCGACCTGATCGAGGCCTACAAGAAGGGTCTTACCTCCGTCGGCGTATCGCCGGAACGGCACCTGGTCGAGGACGGCCGCTTCACTGAAGCCGGCGGCGCGGCAGCGGCGGAGAGCCTGCTCAGCCGTGACCCGAAGCTGACGGCGGTCTTCGGCGGGAATGACAAGATGGCGATGGGCGCGATGCACCACATGACCCGCGTAGGCTTACGCGTGCCGCACGATATCTCCGTCACTGGCTTCGATGACATCGCGCACACCGCCTTCGTCAACCCGGCACTGACCACAGTGCATGTACCGCTGTACGAATGCGGCGGGCTGGCGTGCGAGCGGCTGATCGACCGGATTCGCGGCCGAATTGATCTCGTGGACGACCTCATGCCGACGCACTTGGTCGTGCGCGACAGCACGGCCATCGCGCCGGAACGCGACGCATCCCGCTAAAACGTAGTCGCAAAGTACTCTTAAGGATTTTGAACACCATCACCATGATCAAACGATTCCAACTCCGATCGATGAGGGCGTTGTCGGCCCTTTTACTGATTGCGGCGGCAAGCTCGGCTGCACTGGCCACGGACCACGACTTCATTCTGGACGCCGCGAAGATCACGCCGGCACCGACGAAGGTCAATCTGGCCGGAACGTTTAATGGCTGGGATAAGGGCGCAACGCCGCTGAAGAAAGAGGCTGACGGCAAGTGGCACGTCACGCTGCAACTGGCGGATGACGTCTACCACTACAAGTTCGTGCTGGACGGCGAACATTGGATCAAAGACCCGGCCGCCGATACGTCTCTGGAGGACGATGACGGCAACGGCGGCATGAACTCCGGCGTGCTGATCGGTTTTGACACCCGCAAGCTGCCCGTACCGCCGCAAGGCACGGCTGCGGCCGACGTGTTGGCTCACGTTCCGGCGGAAGACGTTGCACTGGCCTCTGCAACCAGCTTTAAGGTCGGCTTGCGGATGCAGGCTGGCGACTGCACAAAAGTTGAAGCGGTCGTGCTCGGGGCAGACGGCGAACACGCCTTTGACCTCTACCAGACCGATGTAAAGTTGGGTCTGAGCCGCTGGGGCGGCATGGCAGATTTCAAGGGAGACAGCCTTCACTACGTCTTCCGCCTGACGGATGACGGCGGCAGCGTCTACTACACATCCAAGGGCCTTACCAAATCTCTGGAAGAGGCCAAGGCAGCGCCCTTCGCGCACGACACGGTTGTGAAGTTCGCCACCCCTGACTGGGCGAAGGAAGCCGTCTGGTACCAGATTTTCCCCGAACGCTTCCGCAACGGCGACCCTGCCAACGACCCGCCACACACGAAGAAGTGGACAAGCAAATGGTTCAGCGTCCTGCCCGGCGAGACGCCCGGCATGGATAACTTTTACAAAGGCGCTGGCAACGTCTGGCAGCGTCGTTACGGCGGCGACGTGCAGGGAATCAAGCAGGCCCTGCCTTATCTAAAGAAACTGGGCGTGACGGCGATCTACCTTAACCCGATGTTTCAGGCCGAGTCGATGCACAAGTACGACACGACCGACTATCGTCACATCGACGAGTTTTTCGGCGTCAAAGGAGACATTCATAAGCTTGTCGGCGAAACCGATGACCCCGCCACCTGGCAGTGGACTGAATCGGACAAACTCTTCCTCGACTTTGTCGCAGAGGCCCACAAGCAGGGCTTCAAAGTTGTCCTTGATGGTGTCTTTAACCACGTCGGAACGGCGCACCCGTTCTTCCAAGACGTTGTTAAGAACGGCAAGGAGAGCCGGTACGCCGGTTGGTTTGATATTGTTCAGTTTGGCGACCCGTCCCAGCCGGTCGGCTCGGCGGGGGGCCTGCAGTACAAGGCCTGGGATAAGCCCAATGGCGCATTGCCGATTCTGAAAAAGGACGCGGAGACCGGTCTGGCCCACGGCCCGTATGAGCACGTCATGGCGGTCACAAAGCGGTGGCTGGCACCCGATGGCGACTCCAGCCGTGGCATCGACGGCTGGCGTCTGGACGTGGCCAACGACATTCCACACCCGTTCTGGGTCGAGTGGCGCAAGGTCGTCAAGGCGGCGAAGTCCGACGCCTACATCAGCGGCGAGATCTGGTCGGTCGCGACGCCGTGGTTGAAGGGCGACGAATTTGACGGCGTGATGAACTACCAGTTTGCCATGACGGGGCAACGGTTCTTCGTTAACAAAGTCAAGGCGACGACACCCACCCAGTTCAGCATTGAACTTTCCCGCCTGACGAACCTTTACCCGTTTCAGAGCGTGCAAGCCCTGATGAACCTGTACGACAGCCACGACACCGACCGGCTGGCCAGCATGTTCGTCAACCCCGATCACGATTACGACCAAGCCAACCGCAATCAGGACAACGGGCCGGAGTACAACGCCGCCAAGCCGACCCCTGTACAGCGGCTGCGGATGTTGCAGGCTGCTGCGTTTCAGATGACGTTCGTTGGCAGCCCGATGATCTATTACGGCGACGAAGCGGGCATGTGGTCGCCTGACGATCCGAGCAACCGCCAGCCGATGGTCTGGACGGACGTCGGGCCGTTTGAAGACCCCGAAGTCGGCTTCAACGCGGACACCTTCGCGCACTATCAGCGGTACGTCGCCATTCGGCAGGCCATTCCGGCGCTGAGGACGGGCTACTACCACACGGTGCTGACCAATGACGCGGATGGCATCATCACATTTGCCCGGAGGCTGGGCGACAAGCAGGCGATCGTGATCGTCAATCGCTCGGCCAACGACCACAAGGTCCGAGTGCCGTGCGGTGAAAAGGTGATCGACTGGACCGACCCGGCATCTGTGGACATCGTCAACCTCGATGGTGTCGGCGGGCGTCCGAAGGCGGTTCCCAAGCCTGATGCGACACTGCCAATGGCTGCCCCGGGCATCGTGGAAGTGCGGGTACCCGCCTGGGGCGTGACGATCCTTGCACCCGCCAACCCATAGTGTCGTTGCCGCCAACGGGCAGATCCGTCTGAACACTCCGGATTTCTCATGCCGATCATCCGTCTTCTATTTCGCTCGTCTCTCGGTCTGATCGCAGCGGCCGTGGTGGTTTGGAGCTTTTGGACAGTCGGGGTGCGCGCGTGGCAGCACCGCGCCGAGACCGCAAAGACCCCCATCCACCTGACGATTCTTCACTGGGGTGACCCGACCGAAAAGAAAATCGTTGAAGACCTGATCGCCCGTTACAACCAGACCCACCCGGACGTGCGGGTCACGCAAATCTGTACCGGCACTTTCGACAGCAAACTCAAGACGATGATGTCAGCCGGCACGCCGCCGGACTTGTTCTATCTGCCGCCTAGGCTGCTTCCGGAACTGGCCAGCCTGAAACTCATCCGCCCCGTGGACGACCTCGTGGCGGCTGAAAAGGCCGGCGGTAAAGCGGGCTGGATGGACGACTTCTTCCCGATCCTGCTCAATGCCTTCCGCTACGACATCACCACCGGCACCGTTGGCAAGGGCCAGCTTTATGGCCTGCCGAAGGACTTCACCACGGCGGTGTTTTACGTCAACGTAGACCTGTTCAAAGCGGCCGGAGTGCCGGTTCCGTATCAGGGCTGGAACTGGCAGCAGTTTGACGAAGCCTGCCGAAAGATCACGGGGCTGGCGGCCACTCCCGCCTACGCCGGGCAGACACTTTATGGCTCTTGCTTTCAGCTCTGGCCTCAGACGATCCGCCAGTTGGTGTGGAGTTTCGGCGGCGAGTTTTTCGCTACCCGTCCAGACGGGACAACCGACTTCGCCCGGCCCACACTGGACTCTTCCAAGACGCTGGACGCACTCGACTTCATCGCCCGGGTCCGTCTGACCGACAAGACCGTTTTCAATGCCACGGGCATCGCCAAGGATGGCGGCAACGAGTTCTTCGGTGGCCACATCGGTTCGCTTGGCCCGGTGGGCCGCTGGTACACGCCGCAGATGTCCAGCGTGCCTTTCAAGTGGGATGTCGTGCCGGTGCCGCGGGCCACGCCTGCAGATGTTGATCAGCAGATGTTCATCACGGCCTGGACGATGAGCAGCACAACGCCATACCCGAAAGAGGCGTTCGAGTTCATGAAGTTTCTTTGCGGGCCGGAAGGTGCGGCCATGCAGTCGCGCCTGGGGTTGGCCGTGCCGCCGCTGAAGAGCATCGCCAACGGACCTGACTTCCTGGCGCCGCCGGGTATCCAGCCGCACAATGCCCAGGCCTTTCTGGATGCGCTCAAGACCGGTCGTATCGAACAGAACCCGCGCGAGGCCGAGTGGGACCGGATTCTGGGTGACGGCATTACCAAGTCGATCCAGTTGGGGCTGAATACTCCGGCTGAAAACGTGGCCGAGATTCAGAATGCCTGGGCCGTGGAACTGGATTCACCGCTGCGAAAGGTGAAACCCCGCGCGATGCCTTGGGGGATGATCGCGGTCGTGGCGATTGTTGGAATGGGAACAGCCATCGGGCTGGGGATCTTCGTGGCCCTGCGTGAAAAGATGGGGCCGTTGGACCGCGCGACACAGCGGGCGGGCTACATGTTCATCAGCCCCTGGATCATCGGCTTCTTGTGTCTGACGGCCGGGCCGATGCTGCTGAGCCTGCTGCTGAGCTTCACCCGCTGGGGGGCGCTGAACTCGCTGGACATGGCCGACTTTGTAGGGCTGGGTAACTACCACCAGCTCGTTACTACTGATCCCACGTTCTACAAGTCCATCTGGATCACCGTGAAGTATGTACTGCTGGCGGTGCCGGTATCGCAGGTGGCGGCACTGGCGGTGGCGTTGTTGATGAATCAGGCGGTCAAGGGCATCGCGGTCTTCCGGACGATTTATTTTGTGCCCTCTGTCATCTCGGGTGTCGCGCTGGCGACGCTGTGGCTGCAAATTTTCAACAAGGACTACGGCATCCTCAATGGCGTGCTGGGTCTGCTGCACCTGCCGACACCGGACTGGTTCGGCAGAGATGCGGCCACGGCGGCGATTCCCGCATTTGTCATCATGGGCCTGTGGGGCGTGGGTGGCGGGATGATCATCTATCTGGCCGGGCTGAAGGGCATACCGACGAGTTTGTACGAGGCCGCGACGATTGACGGCGCCGGGCAGATCCGGCGGCTGTGGAACATCACCATTCCGATGTTATCGCCGCTGCTGTTTTACAACCTTGTGATGGGGCTGATCGGCAGTTTCCAGATTTTCACACAGGTGTACGTGATGACCGGTGCCGGGCCGGACAACTCGACGCTGGTGTATGTGCTGAATCTGTACCGGCAGGCGTTTGAGTTCCACAACATGGGATACGCCAGTGCGATGGCGTGGGTGTTATTCGTCATCTGTCTGGCCGTCACGATCGGGGTGTTTCGCTTGGGCCGTTCGCTGGTTTATTACGAGGGGCTTAAGTGATGGCAAAAGCAAAAGCCCAATCCGATGCCCTGGCGTTGCCGATGAGTCAGAAGGTCATCACCTATGTGCTGCTGGCACTGGGGTCGCTCCTTTTTTTGATTCCCTTCTACTTTGTCGTGAATGGTTCGCTGAGTAGCGCGACCACCGTGACGGCTGGCGACATCATCCGCCCAACCAGCCAGCCAATGTGGAATAACTACCCCGATGCGCTGGGGGCCGACAAGATGAACTTCGGGCCGGCGCTGGCGAACACGGTGGTCATCACCACGCTGACGTTGATTGGGCAGGTGATCAGTTGTTCGCTGGTGGGGTTCGGGTTCGCCCGATTCCGGTTTAAGGGGCGGAATCTGCTGTTCATGTTGATGCTGAGCACGATGATGTTGCCGGCACAGGTGACGATGATTCCGTTGTTTATTCTATTCAAAAATCTGGGCATGATTGACACGATCGGGCCGCTGGTGATTCCGGCGTTTCTGGGTGGTCCGTTTTTTGTGTTCATGTTCCGGCAGTTTTTTTCCTCCATTCCGGAAGAGCTGTTGGAGGCGGCACGGATTGACGGGTGCAGTCACTGGCGGACTTACTGGCAGATCATGCTGCCGCTGAGCGGGCCGGTGATTGCGATTGTGGCGATCTATACGTTCCTCGGTTCGTGGAATGATTTCCTCGGGCCGCTGATCTATCTGAACAGCCCCGAGAAGCGGACGCTGGCGCTCGCCCTCAACGGCTTCAAGGGGGAATACGGGACCAAAGAGCCGCAGCTTTTGATGGCGGCCAGCGTGGTCTGTCTGCTGCCGTGCGTGCTGCTGTTCTTTGCGGCCCAGCGGTACTTTGTCCAGAGCACTGCCAGCAGCGGTTTGAAGGCCTGATTCGCGTATGATCGCGCGATATGGCAGAACTTGTTCCGGTGGGTGTGATCGGTTGCGGGCGGATGGGGAAGTTGCACGCCCGGGTGTACTCGCAGATTCCCGCGTGCAAGCTGGTCGGCGTCTTTGATGCCGATGAGGCAACGGCCGAGACGGTTGCCTCGCAATACGACACCAAACGGTTTGCATCGCCGGAGGCACTTCTGGCGGCAGTGAAGGCCGTCTCGATCGCGACACCGACGACGCTGCACCACAAGCTGGCGTTGCAGGCGATCTCCGCTGGCGTGGATTGTCTGATTGAAAAGCCATTGGCGGGGTCGGTGGAGGAATGTCGCGCGATTGCCACGGCGGCGGACAAGGCGGGACGGGTGGTGCAGGTGGGGCATGTCGAGCGGTTCAATCCGGCCGTGCGGGCGATGAGCCGGCTGGGTATCAAGCCGCGGTTTATCGAGGTGATCCGGGTCAGCCCGCTGACGTTCCGTAGCATCGATGTGGGCGTGGTGCTGGATGTGATGATTCATGACATCGATATTGTCCTTTCGCTGGCGGGGTCGCCGGTCGCGACCATTGATGCGACAGGGGTGAGCGTGATCGGCAAAGTGGAGGATGTCTGCAATGCGAGGGTGCGGTTTGAGAATGGTGTGGTGGCGAATCTGACGGCGTCGCGGCTGGCGTTGAAGACGGAGCGGCGGCTGCGGGTTTTTTCGGCGGACGCGTACGTGTCGCTGGACTATCAGAAAAAGTACGGGATCGTGGCGCGGCGGACGGGGAATGTGGACACAATTCGGAACACCGTGGCGGATATCCGGGCGGGGAAGATTGAAGATTTCAGCCAGCTGAATTATCAGGAACTGGTGCAGGTGGAGGAGCTGGCGATTGACGATGTCGAGCCGTTGCGGGCGGAGCTGGAGTCGTTTTTAGGGGCCGTGCGGCGTGAGCATCCGCCGGAGGTTTCGGCGGCGGACGGGTTGGCTGCGGTGGACGTAGCCCGGCGGATTGTCGAGGCGATGGGCGACCTAGAGATGGCTTAGGCCTTGTTGGTCGGGGCATCGACTAGGTGCTCGGCGAGGAACCAGACCTGCGCTTCGTGGGTGCGGACGACATCGCTGATGAGAAGGTCGTTGGTGCCTTCATCGCCCTTGTCGGAGGCCTGTGAGGCTTTGGTGCGGGCGTCCTTGACGATGAGTTCATGGGCCTCAAGGAGGCGGCTGATCTGGACGGGGAGTGATTCGCGATCCATGGGCGGAGCGACGACGCGTGTGAGTTTGGCGACATCGCCAGCCATGGCGATGGTCACGCCGCCCAGCATCTGAATGCGCTCGGCGATGGTGTCGACGAGTTCGGCCTGCTCGCCGTAGTGCTTATCGAAAAGAAGGTGGATGCTGTAGAAGGTCGGGCCGCTGACCTGCCAGTGATGCTTTTTGTACATGTCGCGGATCGCAATGTGATCGGCGAGAAGCTGGTTGAGGACGGTGACACTCCAGAGGCGGACGGACTCGCTGAGGCCGACGGGCATGTGAACGACGGTGCCGTATTTCTGGGTGGGGGAAGACCGCTGATGATCGACTGGGGCGGCTGAGCGGGTGTTCGAACGAGCGGCAGATTTTGCGGACTTGGCCATGGTTACTCCTGAATGGTGGTTGTCGAGAGCCGAAGTATATGCAGGCCGATCAGCGGGGTATTCGCCATAGGCCGATCAACCAGCGGACCGCGAGGTAAAGGCTTGCGATGCCGGCAGCGCCGAGGACGTTGTGCAGCGGGCCAGTGGATGTGCGGCCGGACATGACCATGAGTTGAACGGCAACGCCGATACCCGCGACGCCGCCGATGAGGCGAAAAGCGGCGATGCGACTTGCAGGGCGGGCGGCTAAGGCGAGTTGGCGGATGCGGTGGAGGTCGATGCGGTCAGAGGGGGGCAGCGGCAGGGCGAGGGATTTGGGGACGGAAAGTTCGTCGCCGCAGCAGGGGCAGGGAATGACGGTGCCAGCCAGTTCGGGGGCGAGGTCGAGGGGGGACTGGCAGGCGGGGCAGAGGAGCATGAAAAGCCCGACTACTTGCTGGAGGTTATGGGGATCTGGACCTGAGTGTAGCAGCGGCTTTCTATGGTGCCGGGGCCGTTCCAGCCGAGGACTCGGACGTCGCCAGCGGCTTTGTATTCGGGGTGTTGCGCGAGCCATGCCTCAAGGAGTTTGCGGCTGGCGACGGTGCGGTCGCCGCTGAAGCGCCCTGTGTGAGCGATGGAGAGCACGGTCATCGCGGGGACGTCTTTGATGGTGACGCGTTCGTTGGGGACGGGGCCAGCCTGGCCGGTGGTGGTGTCGGGGTAGAGGAAGCCCATGGAGGCGGGTTCGATGAGACCGGCTTTGCTGTCGTAGCCCATCTCGACGGGTGCGGTCATGGGGATGGAGCGTTTGGTGATGTGGCCGAAGAGGGTGAAGAACATGGCACTGGATTTGAGCACCGGCTGGGGCGGCGTGGTGATGGCGACGCGGTAGGTGGGGTATTGCTGGACGACGACCACGCCGACGGGTGCATCTGCAGGCCAGCCGGGGGGGACGGGGGCTTCGCGGGTGGGGACAAAGGCGAGGTCGTCGGCGAGACCACCGATGAGGTTGCGAAGCTGGCTGTCGGGTCCATCGCCCGGCTGGGATTGGCCAGCCTTGAGCTGGGCACTGGCGGAGGAGAAGTCGCCAAGTTGGGTGTAGGCGAAGGTGGCAACGTCGGCGATTTTCTGTGCGGGGTCGGCAAGGCGCTTGGTGAGTTCAGCAGAGAGCACACGGGCCTGAGCTGCGGTCAGGCCGGAGAGAGTGGCCGGTGCCGCGGCTGGCGCGACGATGGAGGTGGTAGGGGCAGGGGTGGGGGGCAAGTCGAGGGGCATGGCGGCGGCTCCGGCGGGTGGGGGGTGGGGGGTGGGGAGTGGGGGGTGGGGGGTGGGTAGGGACTGCGTTGCGGTCGAATCGTAGGTGGGGACGGGGCTGTGTTGGATGATTTTTCACTTCTGGACAAATCCGGACAAAGTTGGACATTGAGAAGTTGTAGGTACCGGTTGCTACTAGGTTTACGGTGCGCGCCGTAATAAGGGGTATTTGAAGCGGGCGCTCTTCGTCGTGGGGGGATCGTGGGTGCGCGGTTGAGGTACTGCCGGGCGTCAGTTTGGGCGCGGGATTGTTCGGGCGTCAAGGGTAGATTTTTTGGCAGCTCAATTGCATCGATGTTTCGTGCGGGAACTGTGTACCGCACGGCGAAGCACAGGTGTGGCGTACCCGACCTGTGGCACTGGAGTGATGCGGTACGATTTGGTCAGAAAGCATTGGGTGAACACAACCGAGTGGGTGATGGGTTCGGCTCGGCGGGTGATCTGGTAGCTGGGTGGGAATGATGACCGGATTTGAGGTTTGGCGATTGGGTATTTCAGAGGGATTCGGTGCGGGCGGATGAAGGTTATTGACAATGGTTTTTCGGGGCTGGGCGCTCGTGAGGCGTCAAGGGCGATTGCGATCGTGACAACTGTTGCTGAGGAAGCTTGCAGGGAAATTTGGTGTTGGCGTGGCGTTGACCTGCCGTTCGCCGGTCCGCATGATCGGCGGACATGACACTAATTCAGGCTGGTGTGGCGGCGGGTTTGATGATCTGTGTGGCGACGCAGGCTGTGCTGGGGGACGGGCCCACGAGTGGGCCGATGGGTGCGCCGACGACGAGCCCGGCGGCCGGGTTTGCCTGGAAGAAGTTGAATACCGAGGCGTACAAGGGGAAGCAGGACGATATTTTTTTCAGTTCGCCGTTGTGTGGGTGGTATGTGAACGGTGGGGGGAACATTTTTCACACGGCCGACGGCGGCGAGACCTGGGTCAAGCAGATAGAGAAGAAGGGGACATTTTTCCGGTGCATCGGGTTTGTGGATGAGCTGCACGGGTTTGCGGGGAATATTGGGACGGACTATTTCCCCGGCGTGACGGATACGACGCCGCTGTATGAGACGGTGGATGGGGGCAAGACGTGGGCCGGGGTGAACATTGGGGGTGAGGCGGTCAAAGGACTGTGCTCCATACAGATTTTGAAGGTGGCGTACATCAATGCGGGCGTGCTGGATTACAAGGTGCGGATATTGGCGGGCGGGCGAGTGGGTGGGCCGGCCGGGCTGGTGTATTCGGATGATCTGGGCAAGACGTGGGAGCATGTGGCGCTGCCGGAATCGTGTCACATGATTTTGGACATCTGCTTTTTCGATAAAGAGCACGGTCTGCTGGCGAGCGCATCGGATGGGAACGTGCAGGATTCTCACGCGCTGATTCTGCGGACGGAGGATGGGGGCAAGACGTGGGTGGAGGCGTACAAGGGGCCGCGTGCGTTTGAGTTGACGTGGAAGATGCAGTTCCCGACGAGGGAGACAGGCTATTGCACAGTGCAGTCTTACGACCCAGACCCAAAGGTGGCCGATAGGTTTGTGGCCAAGACGGTCGATGGGGGCAAGACGTGGAGCGAAGTGCCCCTGGTGAATGATGCGAAGGTGCGGGAGTTTGGCGTGGGGTTTGTCGATGAAACGTTGGGGTTTGTGGGTGCGGTGCCGAAGGGATTTGTGACGACGGATGGGGGGAAGACGTGGGGGACCACGGAGATGGGGCCAGCGGTGAATAAGATTCGCGTACTGAAGACGGAGATCGGGCACACCGTCTATGCGATTGGCGTGGGGGTCAAGAAGTTGGAAGTCATGGGCGACCGGGACGGTTCGCCGGGGCCAAAGCCGTGAGCCGGGAAATCAGGCTGGCTTTTCGGCAATGAGTTCGTACGTGCAGGGGCACTGGACCCACTGGTCGTCGGACTTGGCGAGGGCGGCCCAGCCGGTGAAGAAATCGTCGTGGTCGGATTGGGTGATCGCGCCCATGGCGAGGAGTTTGGGGACGTAGATTTTCCACCAAGTCTGGACCCAGTTGAACATGGTTTCGCCGGGACGGGCGATGCGCTGGTGAGGGCGGAGGTGGGTGACACGGAGTCCGGCCTGCTGGCACAGGCCGGGTAGACGGCCGACGATGTCGGGGTCGCCGCCGCGGGATCGCCAGCTGGCATCGGTGGCCTGCACGATGCGTTGATGGACAGCGGCGAAGGGCGTGCCGAGCGGGGCGACGGCCATGGAGGCGTAGTTGAAGTAGTCGTTGACGACGAGGCGACCGCCGGGTTTGAGCAGGGAGGCGGCACCGCGAACAACATCGAGCGGGCGGGGTACGAAACAGAGGACCCAGCGGGCGTAGGCGAGATCGTAGGGGCCGTCGGCGCGGACAGCGGCGTTATCGGCGAGGGATTGCACATCGCCGACGACACCGGTGAGGTGGGACAGGCGGCGGGTGGCGGCCTGATCGTTCAGGTGATGGATGAAGCTGGGGGATTCGTCGATGCCGGTGACGTGGCCGGGGTGTGGGTGGGTGGGATTGCGGACGAGTTCGGCCAGATCGAACGAGGCGAAGCCCGGGCCACAGCCGATGTCGAGGACGTGTTGGCCGGGACCGATGCGGGCAATTTTCCACGCTTCGTGGGCTGCATCGGACCAGAGGCGGTGCTGGAAGGCGAGCCGGGCGAGTTCATCGGCGCCGGTGCCGAGGACGTATTCGGGAGTGGGGGCGGGGGGGGCGGGGGTGGCGGACATGGCGGGGACTGTAGCGCGGTGGGAGTGGCTACGCCATGGAAGCGCGCTGGCACAGAATCGTGAGTACACAATCCTGCGGCACCGGCTGAAGGCCGCAGGGTCTGCCGTCGTTAGCGAACCGAACGGCGGCGGGTCAGAAGGGTGCCGAAGGCGACCAGCGGAAGTGCCATTGCGGCGGGTTCGGGAACGACGGTGAAGGTGCCGTTCCAGGCGAGGCCGAAGTCGGAGTTGTTGGCGTCGTTGAAGCGGTCGTAGTTTTCGCCGGCCCAGACGACACGGATGGCGTAGAAGCCGGTGGTGGGGATGGCAAAGTTGAGGTGCTCGGCGGTGTTGTAGAGCGAGGTCGACTGAGCGACGAGGCTGGTGAGCGCCGAACCGGTGGTGCTCCAGATTTGCAGGTCGAGGTTGTCGAAGCTGTCATCGGAGGCGGCGAGGGTGGACGTGTTCAGGCTGGCCGCGATGAACCAGTCGAGGGTGGCGGTGAAGGTGGAGCCGCCGAGGAGGGGCTGGGTGATGATATAATCGGTGGGGGCGTTCTGGGCGACGTTGCCGTAATCCCAGCCGGTGGCGAGCACATTGCCGCCGCCGAGGCCGGCGACATCGGTTGTACCGGCGGTGTACTGCGGATAGGCCTGAGCGAGGTTCAGGCGGCCTGCGCCGTACGTGTAATCGAGGCCGCGGGTGGTGGTGATGACGCCACTCACGACGGACTGGGCATTGGTCCAGCCAGAAGTCTTGGTGGCGGAGTTCATCAGCACGGCCTTTACGACCCGGCCGTCGACGGCCTTGGCGTTGGAGGGGAAGAGGGTCTTACCGGCATCGACGACGAGTGATGCGCCGCCGGCGGTAATGGGCGAGGCGAAGCTGGTTCCTGCCAGGCCGGAGTCGTAGGCCGTGGTGGAACCCAGCTGAGCGCCGTAAAGGCTGGTGCCGGGAGCGGAGATGTGGACGGTGGCCCGGATGCCGGCGATGGTTGCGCCGGTGATGGGGTTGGTGTAGTCGCTGGCACCGCGGCTGGAGAAACTGGCGATGGTGTTGTAGGTGCTGCCGTCGAGTGCACCGACGGTCAGGGTGTTGTAGCCGCTGCCGGGTGAGCCGACGGTGTTGGTGCCCGAGCCGCTGTTGCCGGCAGAGACGCAGACGGTGGTGCCGTTGGCGGCTGCGAGGGCGTCAACGACCTGATTGATGTAACCGGTGCCGCCGAGGTCGCCGCTGTTACCCCAGCTGCTGTTGATGACGTTGGCCTTCTTGCCGCCGACGCCGGTCTGCATGGCGGTGGCGTAGGGAGAGACCAGCGAAGCGGCGCTGATCGTGAAGCTGTTACCAGAAACGCTGGTGGCGATGGCGCCTGACCAGAGGGTGGCACCGTAGGCGATGCCGCGGCCTTTTTCAGGCTCGGCGGTGACGGGACGGCCGCCGATCATGCCGACGACCCACGTGGGGTGGGCACCGAGCGTGCCGACGGCGCTGGGGTCTTTGAAGTAGGTGGTGAGCGAGGTTTCGGTGAGGTGGGTGTTACCGGCGTACTGACCCTCGACGTTGGCGGCGATGGCGTTGGTACCCGTGAAGCCAGCGGCGTAGAAGGTGTTGGCACCTAGGTAGGTGTTGATGTTGCTGGCAGCACCGCCGAAGGTACTAAGCACGCCAAAGGCAGTGGGGCTGACCAAGGCCAGGGTTGAAGCGACGGCGAGTGCAATGATCGAGGTATTGGAACGTGCGTGCATAATCTGGGGGCTCCTGAGGGTCGAGAATGAGCTGAAGATTAAGCCATGATGTGCACAAATCCCACCGAAATTCGGATGAGTTATTGACCGACACATGCAAACATATCGAACTGAACTGTAAATGGTCCGGCGGCAGCGAAAACAATTGCCCACCCGAGAAACAGGCATATCCGCGGTAGAGCGGCTTGAGACTTCTCGAGGCTGGTCCCATAAATCAATTGGTGATTATAGATACATGTATTTGGGCACATTAAAATGGGTGATTTGCGCCGCGATGGCGCGACTTCTTGTCAGGGCTGAAATCTGGTGGGATTCAGGCGCGTGCCCAGTCGCGGAATCTAGTCGCGACTTGGAGCATCAGGTTGTCCCAGTCGCCGCTGGCCGGTTGGCGGAAGACGTGGAGGGACGGGTACCAAGGTGAATCTTCACGGGCAAGGAGCCAGCGCCAGTCGGGCGAGAAGGGGGAGAGAACCCATGCCGGGCGGTTCAGGGCGCCGGCGAGGTGATTGATGCTGGTATCGACGGCGATGACGAGGTCGAGGTTCATGACCAGCGCGGCGGTGTCGTTGAAGTCTTTGAGGTCGTCGGCGACGTCGACGATGTTCATCCCGGTTGGAGGGCTGGCGAGTTGGCTCTGGGCGGGGCCCTTTTGGACGGAGATGAAGGTGACGCCGTCGGCATTGCCGTTGGCGGCCAGCGGGGCCATCTGGGCGAGCGTGATGGAACGCGCGGCGTCGCGCGGGTGGGTGGGTCGGCCGGCCCAGGCGATGCCGACTTTCTTGGCCGTGCCGAGTGCGGCCATGCGGTCTTTCCAATGTTCGACCTTGGCCGCATCGGGCGTGAGGTAGGGGACGGGGGCGGGGATGGTCTGGAGCGTGGTTCCCATGACCCATGGGATGCTCATCAGGGGAATTTGCACGTTGAAGTTGGGCAGGGGCTGGCCCTTTACGAAGATCTGGTCGTAGCCGCCGACCGTGCGCATGAGGGTTTCGAGTTCGGGCGGTACCTCGAAGAGGACCGTGGTATCAGGCCCGAGGAACTTCTTGGCGATCGGGACGTACCGGCAGAACTGGAGGACGTCGCCGAAGCCTTGTTCGGCGTAGATGAGGAGGGTGTTGCCGGGGGCGGAAAGGGGCTTGCCGTCCCACATGGGCTGGGTGAAGTTGCGGCGGGTATGGGCAAGGATGCTCTTCTTCCAGCGCCATTCCTGTTCGGTCCAGCCTTCCTGCAGCTGGCCGCTGAGAAGGAGAGTGAGGCCGAGGCCGTCGTGGGCTTCGGCGTAGTCGGGGCGGAGGGAGATGGCCCTGCGGAAGAACTCGATGGACTTGGGCAGGTTGCACTCAAAAGCGTTGAGGATGCCAAGGTTGTTGATGGCCTCGGGCATGTCGGGGTCGTGTCTCAGGGCCTTTTGGTAATAGTGGTAGGCCATGTCGAGGCGACCACGGACACGGTAAATCTCGCCGAGGGTGTTGGAGAAGGCAGAGGAGGTTGGCGAGAGCTGACAGGCGCGGGAGACCAGATTCTGGGCCAGTATCTGATCGCCGGCGCTGTGGGCAATCAGGCCAAGGAGGTGGAGGGCGTCGACGTTGTTCGGCTGCTTGTCGAGGACGAGGCGGTAGCGGATTTCAGCTTCGTAGAGATTGCCGGCGCGGTGAAACTCGATGGCCTCATCGACGACGTTCTGCACCGTGGTGCCGGGTTTGGGCTGGAAGGTGTGTGCGGCGGCCGGGACTTTGCCGGGTTGTGAAATAGGCGGGGTGGGGGTGCTCATCGAAGTGGTACTTGTGAATGGCCTAAGGGGCTGGATGGAGTCGAAGCTGGTCGCGGGCCATTTCGCGGGCCAGCACGGAGAGTTTCTGGTTGGCCAGTTCGCAAGCGGGGTCGATGGCCAAGACACGGCGATATGCGGCGAGCCTGCGGGCGGGGAGGGCCTCGGCATCGGCTGCGGCCAGATAGGGGAGGTGAAGCTGTTCCCACCAGCGGGCGATACGGGCGAAGGTGGCGGTGGTGCCCGGAAGCGGGGCGGTGGGGAGTTCGGAGCGAGGGAGGATCAGGCTGTGGGGGGGCAGAAGTCGGGAAAGGTCGTCCACGGTGCGGGATGTGGCGTCGGGAACGGTGCGCGAATCATCGGGGACGAGGGCAACGGCGATGCCCCCCCCGGCAATGGAATACGCGGCGGCGAGAAATGCCTCGGCCAGTTGGCCGTCTTGCTTAAGGATGCGACGAAGTTCCTGCGCTGGGGCGAGGGTGGCCCAGCCCGCCAGAAGGATCTGCGATTGGGGAAACTGGCGGGCGATGGCGGGGACGTCGAAGGTGGTCTGAGGGCCGTCGGCGATGAAGTGGAGGGCGGCCGTGCCTTCGCCGGCCTTCTGGCGGATCTGGCGGCGGGCTTCCTGCAGCGGCATGTAGAGGCGGCTGAGGGCGTCGTAATCGTGGATGGCCCAGGCGGCGCTTTCGGCCAGTTCAAGCGTCGACTCGGCGGCGCGGTAGTCGGTACTCATGAGGAGTGTCTGGCCGCGAGAGCAGAGATGTTCGATTTCGTCGGTCAGCATTCCGGTGAGGAAATATAGCGGCAAACCGGCTAGCGGACGCTGACGGGGACTTCGGTTGTGCCGGGGGGGCAGTTCACGACGGATTCCTCGAAGGTCGGTGCGCGGAAGCGGGGTCTGGCACCCTGGCTGACGCCCCAAGGCTCGGTGGGGATGCCGAGGATATTGGTATCGAGGTCGCCGTTTTTGTTCAGGTCGTGGATGGCGACGACGGCGTAGCGGCCGGGCGGCAGCGAGAACCGGCAGGCTGGGTTGAGAGTGAAGGTGGACAGAGTCATCTCGGCGACGATGTGACGGTTGTCCTTTAAATAGCCTTCTTGGGCGTCGTAGACGTAAACGATCAGGTCGCCGGTGGTGGAGGTGATCCCGTCGACGCGGACTTGCAAGACGGCGGGTTCTGTGATCGGGGTTACGCTGGGGAGGGTGGCGGGCGTGTTGGCAGTGTGTTTAGGGCTGGAGGGCAACGGGGGTTTTTGCGAGTCGCAAGAGAGCGAGACGACGACGGAAAGAGTCGTGGCGCAAGCCACGGTCAGGGGCGTGGCGGTCAGCAGCCATTGTCGGATCGAGGAGGTCTGCGATTGGGGAGAGTGCGGCCGGCGGATCAAGCGTCCCTCTCATCCGTGGCGACGGCGGCGTATTCGTCGAAAAGGGCGATGCATTCGTCGCGGCGGAACTCGGGGACGAGTTCGACCTTGCTGCGGGCAAGGGCCTTGAGCTGGGCGGCGAAGACGGGGATCTGTTCAAAGCCGTGGAGGGCGGCGTCGCCGATGGTGGCACCGTAGACCACGCGGGAGATGCCTGACTCCATGATCGCGCAGAAGCCTAGTGGGCTGGGTTCGCAGGTGCAGTAGATGGTGGCGCCGGTCAGGTATTCCTGCTGACGTTCGGTGCAGGCGGTGCGGATGGCGAGGACTTCGCTGTGTGCTGTGGGGTCGCTGGTTTCGTAAGCGCGGTTACACTCGAGCGCTGCAAGCTGGCCGTCGATGACGATGGCTGCGGCGAAGGGGGCCTGCAGGTCGGCAATGGCCTGACGGGCTTTGTCGATGGCCATCGACATGAAACGCTGATCTGACTCATGGTTCGGCATGCAACACCTCTTGCTGGAAGGGTAACGCAGTCTTGGCGGTGGCGCATAGGGCGAGAATGTTTGCGAATATTTTCTGAGAACCGGCAACCAATGCGGGCCGCATGACTTGCGCCAGAGGGTGATGGTTGATTGGGGACACAAGTTGCTTCCGGGCACGAGCGATCTATTGACACGGCCCGAGCCTGCGATACTTTCAGTTCAACTTCGCAGGCGGCATTTTTGCCCAGCCAACAGCTGCATCGAAAAGTGTGGTTGAAGGCTGAAGGGAAGCGGGTGAGAAGCCCGCACGGACGCGCCGCTGTAAAGGACATGTTGTTGCCGGCCCACATGAGTCACTGGTCTGAAAGGGACTGGGAAGACGGGCTGGCGGGGTCCTGAGTCAGAAGACCTGCCCGCGAAGGGGTCGTGCAGTACGCCGTGTATTGCACAATCCGCTTGGATTTGTCCTCGCGATAACCGCTGTGTTTACGGGGTGCCCCGAAGTTTGGGGTGCTGAAGTGAATGGCAGTGAGTTGGGACGGCCGGGCCACAATTTGTCGATCCGTCTGCCGGTTGATGGTGCCTGCACGTTTCATGTGATTTATGTCGCATGGCGTTGGCCCGAAGACCGAGAGGAGGTTTGGACACTGCGGCTTTACGCCATCCTTTGGTTAAATACGCCCACCACGCGAGGGCAAAGGCTTCCAGCCGGTACGGCCGCGCGAATCGGCCCGCCGGAAGAAAGGCTTGCGATGCGCCCTTTACGAGAGGCCATTGCGGTTGACCGCGTGCTGGTGTTGGGTGCGGTGATATGGGGTCTGCAAGGACAGGCATGTGCCTGGGCCGGTCCGTTTGTTGATAACGCGATTTCTGCGGGCAGCCCGCTGATCCGCCGTTGGGCGACTTCGGTGAAGTCCGTTACGCGCGGGCCGCTGGATATTGCAAGCCCGACCGGGGGTCTTGCCTCGTATGGGGTGGCAGGAAATGCGCTGGGGCCGGCCGACTGCACGAATGGAACGGGCGGGGTGGTGAGCCTTGGGGATGGCGGATCGATCACGCTGGGGTTTGATTTCTCGATTGCCAATGGGGTGGGGCCGGACTTTGCGGTGTTCGAGAACGGGTTCGGGGTGGGTGACAACGTCTTTGCGGAATTGGCATTTGTGGAAGTGAGTAGCGACGGGACGAACTTTTTTCGCTTTCCGTCTGTTGACCTTACACCCACCGATGCGCAGGTCGGGGCCTTTGACAGCATTGACCCGACGGATTTGCACGATCTGGCGGGGAAGGACCCGGCGATGACCGGGACGGCCTTTGACTTGCAGGAACTGGCTGGGATTTCGCCACTACTAAATGTGAATCGCGTGATGTACGTACGGCTGACGGATGTCGTGGGACGGATTGATTCGGCGGGTGGATACGGGCCGACGACGGACAGTCTGGGGAACGTGATCAATGATCCGTATCCGACGCCGTTTTCAACCTGCGGATTTGATCTGGATGCGGTGGGGGTGTTGCAGTTAGGGATCGTTCCGGAGCCGGGGGGATTTGTGTGTGCGGGTGTGTTAATGGGCGTCCGAGGTCTGCGTCGTCGACGGCCCGTCGTGGTTGCTCTCTAGAAATGACTTCCTTTGATTTTTGGGATTATTGATATGAAATTCACTGTTTCTCTCGCGTCTTTTTTTATCACCATGGCGGCCTGCTCGTCGTTTGGTTTGACGGTCGATTTTGAGGAACTTTCGACCGGGCCGGGCGGCTTTTACAACGGCGGGCCGGTGACGAACTCGACGGGGTGGACGTCGAAAAGCGTGCTGTTCAGTAACAGTTATGACAGCAGCTTTGGCGGATTTTGGGACGGCTGGAGTTACAGCCGCGTGAACAAGCCGAACGTGGGTGGATTTACGAACCAGTACGCTGCGGCTGCGGGGCTCGGGGCGGGTGGCAGTGCGACGTATGCGGTGGGCTATGACGCGGCTTATCTGAACGTGCCCGCGGGATACGCGCCAGCCAGTGTGGACCTGACCAACACGGCTTACACGTATTTCAGTCTGTTGAACGGTGACAGTTTCAGCCGTGCATTTGCGGCCGACGATTACTTCACTGTGACGCTGACCGGCTACTCGGGTGCGGGGCGGACAGGCGGTACCACCGGAAGCGTGACGTTGACGCTGGCGGATTACCGCAACGGGCTGAGCAGTATCGTCAACACTTGGCAGAGTGTGAGCCTGACGGGGTTGGGGAACGCAGGGAGTGTTGGGCTGTCGTTTTTCTCGACGGATAGCGGGCAGTTCGGCATCAACACGCCGACGTATGTCGCGGCGGACAATCTGGTACTGACGGCGGTGCCGGAGCCGGCGCTGAGTTTGATACCCGTGTTGAGTCTGTTTGCGATGCGTCGTTCGAGGAAAGCCTGATGAGCAAGGCGTATCGGTCCAACTTGGCGGGCGGTTTCACGTTGGTGGAACTGCTTGTGGTGATTGGCATCATCGGTGTGCTCGCGGGGCTGCTGATGCCGTCGCTGAGTCGGGCGCGCGGGGCGGCCGATTCGATCCGTTGCGCGGCGAACTTACGTGAGCTGCTGGCTGCGGCGCAGCTATATGCGGGGGAGAATCAGGGGTTTTTCCCGCCGGCCCACATCGACTTCTCGACCACGAATTTGCACCGCTGGCACGGAACACGGGGAAGCGTGGCAGAAGCGTTCACGCCGACCGGCGGGCCGCTGGCGAAATTTCTGCCGCAGAGTGAGATCCGGCAGTGCCCTTCGTTTGTGTTCGCTGCATCGGCCAAGGCATTCGAACGGAGTGCGGGCGGTTACGGATACAACGACGCGTATCTGGGCAGCAGCGATGGCGTGTCGACCGCCAGCGATGCAGACAATGTTCCGGCGAAGGTGACGCAGGTTCGCAGACCGGCAGAGAAAATCGCCTTTGGTGATGCGGCCATCGCCGGGCCCGGCTTGATGGAGTATTCGTTCGTGACCCCACCGGTATTCAGCGGTGGTGTGCCGGCCAGTCCCTCCATTCACTTCCGGCACAACAAAGTTTCCGGCAGGCCCGGATCGGCGAATATCGGCTGGGCTGACGGACACGTGACGGCCGAGCGATTTGGGTGGACGTATACGAAGAAGAATGCCTACGGGGCGAACAACCAAAAGTTTGATCTTGGGTATTTCGGCCCGCGCGACAACGGCTTGTTTGAGCGGTAAGGCGGACCTGCTGACGGGTGTGAAGGGTTGTGGGAGGGGGCAACTATTGGGCGGGCTTCGTCGCCGGTTTCACGATGGGTCTGGTTGCGGGTTTTGGGGGTGGAGGTGGGATCAGGACCATTTCGACGAGTTGTTGAATCTGGCCGGGTTGTCCGCCGCGATCCGGGCCCGGCCCCCCCACTCCCCCCACTCCCCCCGGCCCGCCCGGCCCGCCAGCCATTCGACCGCCGGCTGCTCTTCCGCCCGCCCCGCCACCGCCGGCACCCAGCCGATTGCGGATGAAGTTGCCGACCATACCGGGCTGGGCGCCGGGCCCCCCGGCTGCGCCCATGCCTGGGCGAGGCATGCCGTTCCCGGCCGGGACAGGTGGTCGGAGGTCGGCGACGTTCTGCCAATCGTCCAGTGGTTTGGTGAACCTGAAGCCGAGGCGGGCGATCGTTCGGTCGATGCGTTCGATTTCGGACTTGGTTGCAAGGACGAAGACGCGTTTGTGGTCGGCGAAGGCGGTACTGACGTGTTTGGCCATCTGATCTGACAGCTCGCGGTCGTTCATGTTGCCGTAACGCTCGACGAGTAGTCGGCCCCGGTCGGGTTGCAGCGGGTCGGGCTGGTCGGGCGAGCGATTGGCGGCAGCCTGCCATCGACGGACGGCCTGCTGCGTGAAGGCGTTGGTGGCATAGAGGTTGTAATCACCCACGAATTGAAGGTTGTGCAGGACGTTCTGATCAGAAAAGACGGTGGAACCGGCCGGGACGTGCTTCAGGACGGCGCTGGCGGCTCGGGCGGCGGACAACATGCCGATGCCCTCACCCACCTGACTTTCGGCGGACTGCACGGCACAAACGCCGGCGCCTATGCCGACGACAAGCATGACCATGACGCGGGCACCGCGTGTGAGCGCGGCCAGCGACGCAACAGTGGCCGCTCCGGCTACAGCCAGACCCGGCAGGACGGAGAGAAAGAACCGGCCGTAGGCGATGGAGTTGGCGCGATCGGGCGCCCAGTAGTACGAACCATAGAGAATCATCGACGGGATGATCCAAGAGGCCAGAAGCAGTGCATCGGTGCGGCGGCGGTTCCAGAGAATCCCCAATCCCACGAGCCCCAGCGGGAAGAGTAGGAACAACCCTTTGTCGGAAAGGTCGCGGAACATCAGGTCCCAGTTGTCGGCGAAATACTGCCAGCCGAAGCCGGTGCTCTCGCCGGTACTGTCGTAACCGGTGACGACGCCGAAGCGGTGGAGGTTGAAGGCGACCAATCCGGCAATGGGTAGCGCCCATGCGAGCAGGCCGAGAAGGGCATCGCCCGTGACGCCCCAGCCGATCCGCCACCAGCGGGCGGCGATGGCCAGAAGCAACGGCAGGACCAACAGACCTTCGGTATAACGGATGGTGGCTGCCCAGCCGAAGAAGAGGCCGGCCGGGATGATCCATCGGAGCTTGCCGCCGTCGACCCACTTCCAGAGGAAAAGCATCGCCCAAGCGACCACGGCCATGTCCAGGGCGTGGCTGTTGGGGTTATTGGCAAGCCCCATGGTGATGGGGCTGACGGCGACGCTGAGACACGCGAGCAGTGCGACGACATCGCCAGCCACTCGCCGGGCCATGAGGAAAGTGGCAATCAGGCCAAGGAGGGTGGCGACAGGGCTGATCAGAAAGGAAGCCCATGTGCCGCGGGTGTCGCCGAGGGTTTTGACGAGGGCGGCCACGACGACCGGCTGGCCGAGAGGGTATTTGGGGTAATAGGTCTTACCGTCCTTTGCCAGATTCCACATGTTGCCAACGAAGGCAAAGTCGTCGGGGGGGATAACACCCGTGGAACCGGTGTGGGCGAGCAATTTTCCGCCGACGAGATAGCCGTTTTGGTCGACGCCGGGGTGGGCGGGTGCCCAGTAGCAGGAAAGTGCCCAAGCGTAGAGGCCGAGGCAGATGGCCGCGACGACCCAGGCCCACGGTTGACGGGGCGCTCGGTGGACGTGCAGATCGGGCAGGGAAGCGAGGCGCAGCGTTGGGGCATCGGGCCGGACCATGTGAAGGAGAAACGGTGCAACAGGCGAGATTATTTTGCACAAACGGGCCCGGTGTTGAACGGAGTTTTACTTCTTCGTGACATCGATTGATAAACAAATCGGCGACAGATACAGTCGCGGAGCGGCCTGTAAGCCCGCTTAAACCCCTGCTTCTGACGCCATGTCCTTTTCGTGTAAGCACTTGTGAGCTTGCCGGACGCGCCAGCAAGCCGGAGGGTTTTGGCCGGCGTCGGGAAGCTTATTTCGAACCATGAGTACCACTGCTTCTCCTCCGGCCGCTCCCACTGCTAAATCTGCCGCCGGACTTGAAGGGGTTGTTGCCGCCCAGAGCGAGATTTGCTTCATTGACGGCAACATTGGGAAGCTGGTTTACCGCGGCTATGACATTGGCGACCTCGTGGAGCACACCACGTTTGAAGAGACGGCCTACCTGCTCTGGCACAAGGCACTGCCGAACAAGGCACAGCTGGCGGAGTTGAAGAAGGAACTCGCGGCGAATGTCGTGCTGCCGCCGGTGGTGGACGCGATTTTGCGGGCATTCCCCAAGTCGGCTGTGCCGATGGATGTGCTGCGGACGGCTGTGAGCGCGATGGGGGCCAACGACCCGGATGTGGACAAGACCACACCGGAGTCGAACTACAAAAAGGCCGTGCGCCTGACGGCGGTTTTCCCGACGATTGTGGCGACGTTTCATCGGTTGCGATCGGGGCTGCCGGTGGTCGCGCCGGACCCCAGCCTGAGCCTTGCGGCCAACTTTCTGTACATGCTGTTCGGCACCAAGCCGCATGACACGCTGGTGCGGGTCATGGATGCGGCACTTGTGCTGCACGCCGAACACGGCATGAACGCGAGCACGTTCGCGGCCCGTGTGACTGCTGCGACGATGGTGGACATGTATGCGGCCGTGACCAGCGCGATTGGCGCCCTTAAGGGGCCGCTGCACGGTGGTGCGAATCAGGACGTCATGGAGCTGCTGCTGGAATGTGGCACGATTGAAAACGCCGAAAAGAGCGTGCGGGCGAAGCTGACGGCTGGGGAGAAGATTCCGGGCTTTGGGCACCGGGTCTACAAGACCGTGGACCCCCGGGCGACATTCTTGCGGAAGATGAGCAAGCAATTGGGCGAGGCGGCCGGAAACACCAAGTGGTATGAGATGAGTGAGAAACTCATCCCCATTGTGAAAGAGATGAAGCAGAAGGACCCGAACGTCGACTTCTTCAGCGCCAGTGCTTACTACACGATGAACATTCCGCTGGATTTGTTCACGAACATTTTCGCCATCGCCCGGATTGCCGGGTGGACGGCCCACATCAGCGAGCAACAGGTGAACAACCGCATCATCCGGCCGACGGATGACTACAAGGGGCCGATGGGGCTGGTGGTTAAGCCGATTGAGCAGCGGTAGCATTGTCTGCATGAAGCGACTGTGGATGTTGGCGGCGATGCTGGCGGTTCATCAACCGCTTCTGGTGGCCTCTGGGCAGACATTACCGGCAACGACGCAAGCCACCACGACCAAAGCGTCGACGCCCGTTCGGCCGCAAGAGCCACTGCCGCCGTTACCGTACGAGGTCACACATTTGTTCGTGCCGGGTGGGGCGCCCAACGTTCAGCTGGGCGCGACCATCACCACGCCGCGGACGGCTGGGGTTCACCCGGCCATTGTGCTGGTGGCCGGATCGGGGCCGAACGATCGTGATGAGAACATCTTCGGGCACAAGCCGTTCATGCTGTGGGCAGACCGGCTGACGCGGGCGGGGTTTGTCGTGCTGCGGTACGACAAACGGGGTATTGCCAAGAGCACTGGAAACCAACTGACGGCGACGACGGCCGACTTCGCCGACGATGCGGAAGCGGCCGTGAAGTATCTGCGTGCCCAGAAGGATGTGGGGACCATCGGGATCATCGGTCACAGCGAAGGCGGGTTGATCGCGCCGATGGTGTCGGCACGGAATCCGGATGTGGGGTTCGTTGTGCTGCTGGCTGGGCCGGGGGTCAGTGGGGCGAAGATTCTGGAGTTGCAGGTGGGTGCATCGCTGCGTCTGGCGGGGATGAAGCCGGACTACGTGGCACGGCAGGTGAAGTTACAGCACGACATCATGGGGCTGGTTGTGGCGGGCGATACGGCGGGCATCGAAGCAGCCTTGTTCAAGGAGATGCTGGGCGCTGCCGAGCCTGGGGCACCGTCGACCCGGCCGGCCCATCTGGACATACGGGCACATTCTGCGGCGGTTCAACTGAGCAGCCCATGGTTTACATACTTCGCGCGATATGACCCGGCACCCACGCTGGCGACCCTAAAAGTGCCGGTTCTTGCGGTGAATGGGGCGATGGATTGCCAAGTGGACCCCGGGGTGAACTTAACGGCCATCGAGAAGGCTCTGTCGCCCGAGACAAAAGCGAAGAGCACCATCAAGCAGTTGACGGGGCTAAATCATTTGTTGCAACCCGCCAAGACTGGTGCGGTTGCGGAGTATGGATCGATCACGACAACGGTTGACGAGTCGGCACTAAAGGTCGTTGTGGATTGGTGCTTGGAACAGGCTGCGCAGCCTGCAGGCGGGCCAGCCACAGCCCCTGCCACCGGGGCGAGTCGTTAGGCGGCGCCGGGGTACGGGGTGGCTGGGGTCGATTCATTGACAGCGCCAATGATGCCAATGATTTTTGACCGCATCCGGTGCCCGATGAACAAGCCGGGGACCCCATTTTCAGGGGTCATGCGGGTTATAGTTTCTGTCCGAATATCTACTTGACGTAGAAATAAAAGTTGAGAGCGTACTGGAGTTGAGATGTTTTCACGGGAGTTGTAGTGATGTGGTGCAGGAGAACAGCAGCGGCGGTACTGGCGATCTTCATGGGCATTTTTGGCCTCTCGATGTGGACGCAGAGCCGCGAGGTTTTGCAGGACCACCAGATCGCCGACATGCACCGCCCGCTGCCTGAAATTCAGCCTGTCCCGACGGGGCGAGCCAGCCTGGCAAAAGCTCCGGAACCGGAGCCCGCTCCGATACCGCTGGACGATGGTTCGCCGGCAGCCCAGACGGGGGTCGGGCCGTTTTGAGGGCGGGTGGGGGAAGTCGGTGCTTCAAGGCGGGCTGTACCGCCTACGGATGCAACTGTTGCGAGCTTTAGACAGCGAGTCGCCGGACGGACTACGGATTGATTGCGGGCCGTAGACGCCCTTTCGTCGCTTCAAGAATGGATGTTGCTGCGGCTTGATCGACGTGGCGGTGGTGCATGACGACGGCGGTTTTGACGTGGCCGTCGGCGGCGTCAAGCAGTGTTTCGGCTTGGGGGCGGGGCAGGCCGGTGAGTTCGGCGATGAGTCGGGTGGCGCGGTCGCGCAGTTTGATGTTGCTGGCGCGGAGGTCGACCATGCGATTGCCGTAGACCTTGCCGAGACGGACCATGGCAAGCGTCGAGAGGGCGTTGAGAACGAGTTTGGTGGCGGTGCCAGCTTTCATGCGGGTGCTGCCGGTGATGACCTCGGGGCCGGTGAGCGGGCGAATGTAGACATCGACGGTGGGGTCGACGGGCGTGGGCTGAACGCAGGAGATGAAGATGGTGCCCGCGCCGAGGCGGCGGGCTTCGGTGACCGCGCCGATGGGGAAGGGGGTGGTCCCGCCGGCCGCGATTCCGATGACGATATCGACCGGGGTGACGCCGCGGGCGTTGACCCGACGGGCGGCGTCGGCGGCATCGTCTTCGGCGCCTTCCTGGGCGCGGAACATGGCTTCGGTGCCGCCTGCGATGATGCCCTGAACGAGCATGGGGTCGGCGCGAAACGTGGGCGGGATCTCAGACGCATCGAGAACGCCGAGACGGCCGGAGGTGCCCGCGCCGAAGTAGAAGAGGCGGCCGCCCCGGCCCATGCGTTCGGCGATGAGGTCCACTGCGGCCACGATCTGCGGTTGCTGCGTGCCTACGGCCTGCACAGCGACGAGATCCTGTGCATGAAGGAGGGCCACGGCGTCGGCGGTGGAAAGGGTATCGATGGCCTCGGATGCGGGCAGGGGAAGTTCGGTGAGGAGGTGGGAGCGGTCGAGCATGCGGGGAAGTGTAATGGCGAACGAGCGTCGCTCGCAGCGACCGTTTGACGTTGAGTGTTCGAGCGGGCTAACGACACGTCATGGTGCCCAAGACAACCGGCTGAGTGGCACCGGTAACGGTGGGAACATTGCCGGGTTGGCCGTCGAGGCTGGCGGCCGCGAGGATGGCGAAGGCGGCGGCTTCGCGGGCGGTGGGGTGGCAGCCCCATGACTCCATCGGGACGAGGCGGACGGCTGAGGGAAGGCGTTTTTCAATCTCGGCCATGAGGCGCGCGTTGTGGATGCCGCCGCCGCCGATGGCCCATTCGGGGGGGATAGTTATGCCGTGCGCATCAGCGTGTGTGCGGACGGAACGGACGAGCGCTTCGGCGGCGCAAGCTGCGGCGGTGGCTAGGGCAGCGGGTAAGCCAAGTTGGTTGCCGCCGGCTGCGAGGAATGCTTCCCACATGGCCGGCCCATCGGTGCTTTTCGGTGAGGTGCTCTGGAAATAGGGATGGTTGAGGAAAGCTTGCACGACGGCGTCGTTGACCGTGCCGGTGAGGGCGATGGCACCGCCGGCATCGTGACTGCCCTTGCCCGCACTTTGCATGAGGCAGTCGCTGAGGCAGTTGGCGGGGCCGGTGTCCCAGCCGGCCCAGTGATCGCGGGTACCGAGCCAAGTGACGTTGGCGATGCCGCCAAGATTGACGATGAGTCGGGGTGTTGACGCACCGAACAAAACGCGATCGGCGAATGGCACCAGCGGCGCGCCCTGACCGCCAACCGCACAATCGGCCCGGCGGAAGTCGCTGATGACGCGGATAGACGTGCGGACTGCCAGCAGACTGGGGTCGAACCACTGGAGGGTGAGGGGTGGGGCGTGGTAAAGGGTCTGGCCGTGGGCACCGATGGCAGCGATGTCGGCTGGGGCTAGATCGGCAATCTTTAGAAGGGTATTTACGGCCTGGGCGTAGAGGAGCGTGAGGTCGTGGCCCATCTGGCAGAAGTCGGCCAGCGCTATATTGGCCGTGAAGCGACAGTCGAGGATTTGGGCGGCCAGTTCGGGGGGCATTTCGACGGTTGTGTGGCTGAGAACCGTGGCCCGGACGTTTGCGGCGGGCCACTGGCCTGAGAGGCGGACCAAGGCCACATCCACCCCATCGGCACTGGTGCCGGACATGGCACCGATGAAGAGTCGTTCTGGGGTGGCTGGCATGGTGTCAATTGTGCAATATTCGATGGTCTTTTGCACTTTTTGGACGGTATACTGGGTGAAAAGGGGTGAGTCATGGCTGATGAAAACAAAGAAGTGAAGCCGGCAGAGCCGGAGGGTGGCAAGGGCGGATCTTCAGCGGCCGTTGCTGAGCCCAAGGGCAACGCCAAGACCACGCCGAAAAAGAACCCGAGCAAGCCGCTGCCGCCGTGGAAGGTGCTACTCCACAACGATGACGATAACGACATGGCGTATGTGGTGGAGTCGATCGTGTCGCTGACGCCGCTGCGGGAAAAGGATGCGGTGCTGCGGACGATCGAGGCACACGAAAGCGGCGTGGCACTGCTGCTGGTGACCCACCGGGAGCGGGCTGAGCTCTACGCCGAGCAGTTTGAGAGCAAGGGGTTGACGGTAACGGTGGAGCCTGCGGAATAGGCAGGACAGCAACGTCCGTGGATGTATCGCTTGGGCGGTCATCTGCCGCATGACGACAGTTTTCAGCGCCAGCAATTTTTCTCTTGTGAAACCCCTAAGTCGCTGCGCCCGGCCAATGACGATTGCCGACGCGTCGGATTGCAGTCCTGTGGGCGTATCTGCAATCGCTTCTAGATTCAAACAATGCGTTTTGCCACAAATACAGGATGTAAATGACTTTTTTGCCGATAATTCTCTAGGCGATGGCCTTTTGGGGCTAATGAAGGCCTGATCATCCAGTAAATTGCCCAATATTTGGTAACATTTAAAACGTCAGTGTCCAAAAAACCTGGAAATCCTCTTAAGCCTGTTCGGTCTGCTGCGGCACCGCCCGGGGAGCATCCCAACTCAGCCATTGATGCGGTGACCATTGCGGAAGTTGCCAAGCGGGCGGGTGTTTCAGCGGGGACGGTCAGCCGGGTGCTGAACGGGAAGAACAAGGAAAACCGGCCAGCGATCGCCAAGCGAAGCCAGCAGATTCGCGACATCGCACTGGAGCTGGGATATCGGCCCAACACGGCCGCACGGCAGATGGTGCACGGGCGTTTCGGATTGGTCGGGCTGGTGAGCTGTGGTGATCTGGGGCGCGACTTTCTACCACGATTGCTTGTGCACGGAATTCATCTTGGATTGGAAGAGAGCGCGACACGGCTGCTGTTCAACGAACTTTCGGCCGATCGGATGACAGACGTGACCTACGTGCCGCGGTTGTTTCGCGAGAGCACGGTCGACGGCTTGATTGTGCATCTGGAGCCCAACATGGGGCCGGACATCACATCGGTGTTTCTGGCCCAGCCGGTACCGTGCGTGTTTGTGAATAACAAGTTGCCGATGAACAGCGTCTACCCCGACGACCTTCAAGGGGCGGCCAAGGCAGTGCATCACTGCGTATCGCTGGGGCACAAGTACATCGGGTTCTTCCATCGGCCGCAGACCGGCCACGGGCATTACTCGTGCTTGGATCGCAAGGCAGGTTTTATCGCGGCGATGGAAGAGGTCGGACGCGACCCATCGTTTCATCCGGATTTCACGCCGGATCAGGGCTACATCCACTGCCGTGTGTTTGATGCAGAGGCATTTCTGGATCGCTTCCCCAGTGTTACGGCTGTCATTTGTTATGAAATGGAAGAGGCGCTGGCGATGCGCGAGGCGTGCATCAAGCGTGGACGCATGCCGCCGGACGCGCTCTACATTCTGGCATTTGGCGAGCGTGAAATTCGCGCGCTGACGGGCGTGAACGTGCCCACTTTGATGGTTCCGTTCAAGGCGGTGGGAGAAGAGGCGGCACTGATGGTGGCATCACTCATCGGCGACCGCACTCGCCGCACGCCCAGCGTGGCAGTGCCGTTCGGCGACATTGTCTATTGATTCGCGGGCTCAATCCCAGGGCATGCGTTCGCGCGATGCGGCCGGACGGCCGAGAACTTCGGCCAGCAACACCTGATTCCGGAGAAAGCCGGGACGCTGTAGCGCCATGGCGATGAGTGCGGCCGCACTGTTTCCGGGCTTCGTCGGTGCGGCAGCCGTGACATGGGTTGCGGGGGCTGATTCGGTGACGGCCTGCGTGTTGACGGCGCGGTGGATGGTCTGCTGAAGGGAGATACCTTCGGGGGCGCGGATGGAGGACGGCTGCTGCGTGCGGACGGACTCGGTGGGGAAACGGGATTGAGAGCCGCCGGGCGTGCCGCGTCCGGCGGAGGCGCGCTGAGGTGTGGGCTGCGACGTGCGATTCGGCATGGGGGGCGGCCTCTGCGGAGAGGGCGCTTGCCGGGCGGTGGTGCCGGTGGGTGTTTTTTGCGTCGGGGCGGATTTACGGCGGCGTGCCTCCTCGCGCGCGTTTTCCAGCAGCTCCTCCAGCGGCGTACGGGCCTGGATCGGCGGGCCGAAGGAATCAGGGACGTCGATGGGCCGGCGGGCGGGTTGAATGCCTGCATCAGTCCGGCCCTGCTGCTTTTTCTTATTTTCAGCCAGCCAACTCACCAGTTTCACCACGATGGCGATCACCACGAAAATGATGATGACCGTGGGGTCGCCCCGGCCGGCGGCCAGTGGTGAAAAAGTGACGGCGTGCAAGTTCATCGGCGGGTGTCTCAGGACTTGTTGTCTGGCTTGGCGATGCTGGTCCGCATGTCGGTATCAGCCTGCATGTTTTTCATGCGGTAGTAATCCATGATGCCGAGGTTGCCGCTGCGGAAGGCATCGGCGATGGCCCGGGGAATCTCGGCCTCGGCCAAGACGACTGCCGCACGGTTTTCGGCGACTTTGGCGATCTGTTCCTGCTCGCTGGCGACGGCCATGGCGCGGCGTTGTTCGGCCTCCGCCTGAAAGCGGCGCTTGTCCGATTCGGCACGGTCGGCGGCCAGCTGGGCACCGATGTTGGTACCGACATCGATGTCGGCGATGTCGATGGAGAGGATCTCAAAGGCGGTGTTCGCATCCAGACCCTTGGCCAGTACCGCCTTGGAGATACTGTCGGGGTTTTCCAGAACGTGCTTGTAATCGAGGGCCGAGCCGATGGCGTTGACGATGCCTTCACCCACGCGGGCGATGACGGTTTCTTCGGTGGCACCACCGACCAGCGACTTGATGTTCGTGCGAACCGTGACCCGCGCTTTGACCTTCAACTGGATCCCGTCTTTGGCCACACCATCGATGGTGTTCCGGCCCATGGCGGCGTTGGGGACGTCGATGACCTTGGGGTTCACGCTGGTCTGCACGGCGTCGAGGATGTCGCGGCCGGCAAGGTCAATGGCGGTGGCCGTCTGCCAGCCCAAGTCGATGTTGGCCTTGTGTGCGGCGATCATCGCGTTGATGACGCGCTGGACGTTACCACCGGCCAGCACGTGCGATTCCATTTCCTGCGTGCTGATATCCAGGCCGGCCCGGATGGCCTGAATACGGGCGTTTACGATGGAACCGGGGCTGATTTTTCGCAGCCGCATTCCCACCATGTCGAGAAAGCCGACCTTCGCGCCGCTGACCAGCGCCTGCACATACAGCCCGATGAAGTTGAACAAGACGACGAACAGGACCAACACGATCAGTCCGACCACCACTGCAAGCAGCCACAAAATGTTGTCGCCACCATCAGCCAGAATGTTTGCCGGGAATATTTGTCTTGACATGCCGAAAACCAACCTTTGGAAAATGAACTAAGCGATAATTTCACGGACAATCAGCGTATTGCCTTCCACCGTTACCAGTTCCACTCGTGCACCTTTGAGAAGGTACAGGCCGGGCGCTGAGGCGGAAAACCGCCGCGGCCCGGCGATGTCGTTGGGGGCGGCAGGCGGGAACTCGACGATGCCGCCGGGGCGGAGGTCGGTCGCTGCCACGCCCGTGCTGCCCAAGGCGGGAAGATCAGGCAGGTAGTTGATGGGGCCGGGGCTACTGACCACGGTGCCGGGAAGGACCAGATTGCGGCCGATGGGAACATTGGGCAGAAACTTCATCATCAGCGCGGACGCCGTCACCACCGCAACCAGCGCGGCCAGCACCCACCAAATGCTCCGGAGCACAGCGCCGCTCGAAAGTTCGACACCCGGCTGCTGCGGTACCAGCGTCACCACCAACCCGCCGAGGAGTAGCAGCAGGCCGAGGGCGACGGAGACAAAGTGGCCGGGGAAGACGAAGACTTCAAAGGCGATCAGGGCGATGCCGACGAGCACGGAAAGAATCGCCAGCCAGAAAATCGTACCGGTGCCACCCATCATGAGCGGCACGACAATGAGCACGGCCAGACTGGTCACACAAACGGCCTCGGGTGTGCCCTTGCCGGGGATGGTGATCGCTAGAAAGAGCGATTGAAGGAACGCGACGACGAAGACCCACCGGACCCACGGCAAGGCGAGCCACTCGACCAGCCGCTGGGGCCAGGGTGCATCGGGCGTGACTTGGGCCAGCAGATCAGCGGCATGTGCCGTGGCGGATAATGCGAGGACCACCGTCGTGGCGATCGCGAACGTTTGGAGAAAGCCGATGATGCGAGGTTGTAGGTCGGGGCGCTGCACCATGACTGTCTATGGTACACGCCTAAGGGGAACGGTGGGTTGAGGCGGCGGGGGGCGGCGGGGAGGGGGGAAGGGGGGGTTACTTCTCGGGGACCGGGGTAATCTTCAGGCGGGTGGAGATGCTGGCGGGGTTATCGACGGGTGCGGTGATGCCGGTGCGGTCGATGATGTAGCTGGTGCGCTTCTGGATTTCGCGGGTGGCCAGCGACTTATTGGATGCATCAAACTTCCCGACATTGCGCCAGCCTTCCAGCACGATGTAGACCGTGAAGGTGTCGGAGCGGGTGGTGATGAGGTTGCTGACGGCGGTCATCATGAGGTACTGGCTGGAGAAGTCGTTGGGGACGTGGTCTTGGTCGGCAACGAGCGGTGCGGCGGGGAGGGTACCCGGGCCCGGGATGCCCATCTCGGAAGTCAGGCGGTTCACCGGCGTCGTGTTGGGTACGGCTGCGAAGTAACCGTTGTAGCCGATCTTGTAGGGGTCGGGCGCTACAAAGGTGTGCGTCAAAGAAGGGTCGACGTAGGTTCCGGAGGAAACGCCCAATTCTGTACCCCAGCCAGAGTACTTCCCGACCACACCGTTTGCCGCGATGGTGTTCGTTCGGAAGCTGGTGCTCGTTTCAGTCGTCAGCCCCGGCACTTCGTTCAGCTGGAACAGCGACCTAAACGGACCCCGGGCTGAGTTGCGGTAGTTGATGATGGCCTGAGCGATGGCCGTGTTGCGGCGAACATCGTCTGAGGGAACGTTCGACCGAACCCACGGTACCGACGCCAGCACCGGCAATGGCGCGGTGTTGATGTTGATGAGCCCTTCGACACCGACGGAATCCTGGGTGCCGCTGGCCGTCGGGCTGGCAGACAGGGCGGCGGACGTAAGGGCAATGGGCAGCGGTTCCAGACCGGCCGCAACGAGGGCCGCACCGGTCGCATCAAGGTTGTAGCCCTTGGGGGAGAGGACCGTGCGAGCCATCTGCGGCGAGCGCGTGGTCAGGTGGTCAAACAGCTTGGTGGCCCAGCCATATCGCAGCTTGCCAACGGGATTGTTGGGCGGAGTGGAGGCCGGATCGTTCGGTGAGAACTCGTCGACGGTGGAAGTCAGGGCGGAGCCGAAAATCTGCGTGGGTGCGCCCGTCGGGGTCGTGGGCGCGATGATCGGTGTGAACCGGCCGATATTTTCCTCGGCGTCGTCGGTGGTGTCCGTGTCCTCGGCCATGGCGGCGTCCATGGTGATGGAGTTCATCTCGATGACGTCTTTGCCGTAGGTGGTGGAGGTATTTTTCCGGATGACATAGCCGCCGATGAACGGGATTTGCAGCATGTCGCCTTCGCGGAGGAAGCCGCCAGCAGGCAGGCTGTGCAGCTCATCGGCACCGCCGCCCGTGGACTGCGGGGCGATGAACTGGCCGACCTGCACCGGGAAAATGCGGGGGTAGGTGGCCTTGGCGTTGGTGCTGGAAACGCCGATGTTCGTGCCGATCTTCCACTCGCTACGCAGCTGGTAGGGGTTGACGGCCGTGCCCACGTATCCGCCCAAAGAGGGGAAAGCCGGCGTACCGTCGGAGTACTGCAAAGTCTGGGCGACACCCGCTGACGGCGTGTTGAAGTCCTGACCATCCATAGAGCCACCGCCAACGTTGTCGACTATCGTTGCATCGGTCTGGATGGCGTAAGCGATCTCCTGTGTGCCCTGATGGTGGACACCGCCGTTGCCGCCGTCATAGCGGCCGGGGTAGACGGCGTAAGCAGCCGTGAACTGCCCGCCCACCGCGACGTTGTTGGCCCGCGAGTAGTAATAGACGGTCGCGTTGGTGCTGTTGGGGGTGGCGACACCGCTGAAGTCGAACGAGTCCACGGGAATGAATGCGTCAGTCGCGACGTTGGCGTCCGAAAAACTGACTTGGGGGCTGCCAGCCACGAGATTGATCTGGCTGCGAACAGGGCGCATCAGCACCAGTTCCTTCGGGCCACCGAGATACAGCGCGCTCAGGTCCATCTTCACCACCTGCAGGTTGGCGGTGGAGACGATGTCATCGATCCGGGGGAGGCCGGTGGTGATGGGACGGTACTGGGCACCGGCACCGCCGGCATTGTAGTTTTCGATCAACAGGTACTGGCCCGCTTTGACGATGGGGTGAGAACCGTTGGTGTTGGCCCCGATGGGCAGGCGGTCCCACGTGCTGGGGGGCGGCAGCGGAGTATCTGTCGAAAAGTTCTTGGGCGTGGTGTAGTTGGAGACGCCCTTGGGCAGGGCCACGACGCGCCAATCGAACAGGTCGAGGTCGTAGGGGCCGGGGTTGTAAATTTCGATCGCGCAGTAGCCGGTGGGGTTGTTCAGGACATTGGTCGGATCGGTATTGGGCTCGGTGTAGTTGGCTGCGGTGTTGGTGTTGACGTAAACCTCGGTGATGAGCACCTGCCGGCCGGGCTGCTGGCCGAAAACATCGGCGAAGACGGTCTGTTGCGCCGCCGCGCCGGGATTCAACTTCAGTTTGATGGTGTGGACGGGGGCACTGGTATAGACCGCCGGCCTGGCGGTGCCTTGACGAAGGCCTTCGGTATTGGCAGCGGCCACGGCCGAACGGAGGAGGACCATCTGATCGGGGTCGAAGTAAGACCGTGCCCCGGTGCCCTGCGTATCGCGGAGAGACGAGCGGAACTGGCGGTGGATGTTCTGTGTGGCGTTCGGCGCGAAGCCCGGCCCGGCACCAAATGTGTTGCCGACATACGTCTCATTGCCGTAGGTCTTCAGTTTAATTTCGCCAGTGGCATTACTGTTTATCAGGACACCTGCCGTTGAACTGTCGATATAGAAAGGTGACAGGCTGCCGGGTGTGGTGGGGGCATCGGTCGTGTCGCCTGCCATGACCAGGAAGAACGAGCGCCAGAGATCATTGAAGCCGGACTGATTGACATCGGCCTTGGTGGCCTGCGGAACGCGGGGGGCTGGGGTCCAGTTGGCCAGATCAGAGTGCGGGGGGTTGGCGTTCGCAACCACACCGGCCGCACGGGGCGACCCGACGCCGAGGAACAGATAAGCACCGAAGGTGCCATCCGTCACCACATCGCCGGGGGCATAGCGGGCGCTGTTGACCACAATCGGTGTGACGGGATTCGGCAATGCCGACGGCCCGACGTTTTTGCCCTCCCACTCGTACTGGCTCATCATCCCGGCGTCGGTGGCGACGGTCGGCAGGGCATCAATCGCCGGGGCGGCATTGGAGACCGGGTTACGCGTCACGGCCAGCGGCCGAAGGTTGTTGACAGAGAGGTAGGTGGGTGTGGTGTTCGCGGCGAAGCGGAGGTAATCGAAGTTGTCGGAGAACCAGCTTTGGTAGGGGGTGCCGGGCGGATTTAATGTGCCGTAGCCGTCAGACGGTGCGGTGAAAGGTTTGCTATGCGAAACACCGATCATCCCTTTTTGGGAACGCTGGAGAACGTTCGAGCCGGCAACGGTGGGGGAATACGGGATCGACGGCAGGGGTGGGTGGAGATAGATACCTTCTTGAGCAAAGTTGCCGTTCGCCGCGACATCCGTGCGATACAGGCTATACGGCAGCCGATTTTCCGCGGCCGAGCGTGGGGCGTAGTTGGCGGTCTGGTCGGTCAGGCAGAAGCGGGCGGCTAGGGTCGCACCATCGGCCATGGAAAGAGGCTGGGCGCGATAGGAAGTGGGTGATGATGTGCTGCCGTTAATGGTGGTGTAGCTGCCGTCGTAGATGTAACCGGGCATGTCCAGCCGACGGGCGACCTGCTGGTAGTAAAGCTGTTGATAAGTTTCCGGCACGTAGCCGGATCCTGTGCCGCCCATTTCTTCGGCCGCGAAAGCGGCCGTCCCGCCGCGTTCGTTCAGCTGGCCGACATAGGGGAGGACCGTCCGCACATCATCAAGTGTGTAGGGCCAGGTGGGGGCATTGGGGGCGGCATTGGCCTGATTCCACGCGAGCGACCAGCCGAGATAGGGATCGCCGCCGGCAAAGTACGGGAGAGGATTCTGCTGATAATCCGGGGCCAGCGCGGTTGGACCGGTCACGAGCGCGGCCCCTTCGGCGCGGCTGATCACCTGCGAGTTAAGACCGACGCGATCCGTCAGTGGACTGTTCGCAACAGCGTGTGCGGTGCGGGCGGGATCATCCTGCACCAGCAGGCCTTCGAGGTTGATTGCGCCGGGGAAGAAGCGGTTGTTCCGTACAACAGCGGGCGCTGCCAGAGGGCCGTGAACGCGGTAGTCGAAATCATTTCCGCTGGTCAGGGCGGTGTTGATGTTGATGGCCGAGTTGTTGTCGACGATGCGGACACCGTAATAGAACGTCAGCCCGGCGTAATCGGTGCCGGGGACGGTGCCCAACGGAACCAGGCCGGCATCGGCAACGCCGTCGCCATCGGCATCGGCGGCGAGGATGGCCGTGGTGTAGTCCGGCAAGTTCTTGGAGATGAAGAAGGCGGGGTAGAACGGGCCGTTCGGCTGCAACTGGCGATACGTCGGGTAGAGCCGGTTGAGCGGCATGCTGAACCAGCGGTTGTTAGTCGGTACGTCGCCGGTGCCGTTGTCATCCGCGTCAGATGAGTAGGCGTTGTTGCCGTACGGATCGGTGGGGTAGAGGGTGTCGCGCGAGGGGTCGCCGAACTGCCGGCCGTTGGCCAGCCGGGTGACGTAAGACCAATAGGGCAGGCGGGCGTAGTTCGAGCTGATGGGCGACAGGGGGCTGTTTTGCAGGATGCCGCCAGTCAGAGCGGTATCCACTTCCGGCGTGCGCGAAGCCAGCCACGTCTGACCGACGGGCGCCTTGCCGATATCCGGCACGCGGGCGAGGGCGGTCACGCCGAGGTAGGCCGAGTCTGCGGGGGTAAGTACGGTCGCTGGCGGTGTCGTGCCGCGATAGGTCCGCACGCCGCCGACGGTTTTGATCACATCGTTGATGATGGCGGCGTTGACCTGATCGGCCACGCCTTTGACCACCACGTCCAGCTGGGTCTGGCTGACGTTTTGCTGGGCGGCGAAGCGGTCGGAGCGGCTGGCGGTGATGTAGGCGGTGCCCAGCAGGGCCAGCAACACCAGAACGACGATGACCAGAATCAGCACGGAACCGCGGCGTGCGCCAGAGGCCTGCGGGTGATTCAAAACAGACTTTTTGCTTGACAGCTTCATCTCAGGTAACCCGTTAGGAATCTCAGTCACTTCAGTCGCTCAACCGGCGTCAGTATCGCCCGTGTCCTGTCAGGTGGACCCATTCCGGGTGCCAGCCCCCTCAGGGCAGGGAAAAGACATATTCGTAAGTATTTCCACCGGTGCTGGAACGGTCGTCTGAATCTTCCAGCGTCAGGGTGACGCGGACCAGCTTGGGCTTGAGGTCCGAGCCGGTCCACATGCAGTTGTAGACATGCTCGGCCGGGGCATAGGCCCGGCCGTCGGCAGGGTTCGCATAGTTGATGGGGGGCAGGCGGGAGTTGCCATAGCGCCATTTGGTGATGTCGCTCCAGTCGGAGATTGTTGTGCTGGAAGTATTCGGGTCGACCTGTTTTTCAAACGGATAGGGTGCGACCGATGTGCCCCGGGCACCCAGGGTTGCCAGAAGGAAGTGGTAGAGGGGCATGACGTCGCGCAGTTTGTTGTCGGCACCCAGCGAGTTCGCGCCGCCGGAATCTCCGCAGATGACGGCACCTGCCGGGGAGACCGTGCCGACATTGTCGTCGCCGGCATCTGTGTTGCGGGGCAGGCCGTACCAGCGGATTTTTTTGACGCCGTTGACGATGACGAAATCGACCTCGCCATCCGGCAGGGCGGCACTGACCCTGCCCCAATACTTCGGGTTGAGGGACGTCGGGCCGTCCTGGGTGACGAAGTCGCCGGCATACTCAACGATGAACTGCGAACAGCGCGGGACGAAGATGGGGCTGGTCAGGGCGACCGACTGCGGCGTCTGCGGGCGGAGGACAAACGGCAGTGCCTGGCGACGGTAGACCACGCTGTTGCCGAGGCCTTGAACGGCCGTGAGCGACTTGTACTTATTGTCTGAGCCCTTGGCGAGCGGCTGGAGGGGTGTGAGGTTGGGGGCGTTAAACCAGCCGACGTAGTTGAACTTGTTATCGCCCGTGGTGGTGAAGTTTGAAACAGTCGCGGCGAGGAATTCCAGATTGCGCTGGAACCCGGCCATGGTCGAAGCGAAGCCGTTGATGGACGTGTCGGCCACATCGAAGCGGGACTGGAACGGCCAGACATACTGGTTGTCTACGCCAGTCGAGGGATACTGATAGGTTGTGCCCGTTGAATAATACGTACCCGTGTAATTCGCCGTGCTGCTCGCCACTACCGGCGTGCGACTGCTCGCGGCAAGTGGGGCCAAAGACAACTGCGAATAACCGGAGTTTCCAAAGCCGCCTCTGAATGCGACGGGTGTCGTCGCGCTTCCCACCGGTTGCAGCAGCATCACACTGCGTCCGAGAATGAACTGGCTCGCAACGCCATTGTTCTCGTTCCGCGCACCTGTCGAACCGCCCGTCCAATCGGGCTCGCCCGGATCGAAGAAGAAGTAGCCGCCGGTACCGCCGTTGACCGGACTTTTGGGGTCGAGCGGGTTGATGGCGCGGGCATCAGTCGGGTTGGCGGGTAACCGCAGGTGTCCGTAGCAGACTTCGGATTCGCCGCTGCTGCCGGGGCTGATGTAAAAGTTTATATCGCCCGTTTGGCGGGTTTGGGGGGCGCGGGTGAAGAAGGTCAGCAGGTCGGTGCGGTGGTTGCGGCCGCCGTAGGTGGCGGCCGAGACCGTGGTAGCCACTGCGTTGCCGCTGCTATCGGTTGCGCCGTTGTTCAGGTCGGACGTGATTTTCAGGATGTTCGCTTCGTTGCCGGCCACGTAGTCGGTGCCGGGCAGGTTGCCGCCTGGCCGGCGGCCTTCCTGCTGCATGTCCAGCAGGTTGCGATACGCCGGGACCGACTGCATCCGCAGCGAAAAGAACGGTGCGCCTTCCAGCACCATCGCGTCGAAATCGGCCTGCATGACCTGACGCACGGCCCGCTGATCGCGCACGGCCGTGCTGATGGACTGGCCGGCCGAGATGACCTGCGTTGTCCGGCGGAAAATCTCGTTGATGGCGATGATCAGCAGCAGGGCGATGGCGACGGAGATCATCAGTTCCACCAGTGTGAAACCGGGCGCGAAACCGGCCACAGCCGCCGGGCGGCGATTGCGGGCCGCGGCGGGAGCGTTGCGGGTGATGAGTGTCTGCCTTGCCATGGTTGAACCGTTCATTTCAGATCTGCCTGTCGTCAAACGGTGCTATCTCAGCCCGATGGTTGTCCGGTAGACCGCGATGTCCATTGCCTGCCCGGCGAAGTCGTTTTTCGGGCCGGTGCCCTTGTAGGGCGAGCCGATATCCGTGCCGGGGTAGGCCGTGGCCCTTCCCAGCACCAGCACATCGGACTTGCCGCCTGCCAGCACGTTGACGGAATAGGGCGGTCGGCCGGAATCACTGCCGACGGACGTGACGTCCTGCCCGTTGACCAGCTCGAACACGACATAGCCGCTGTTGGCCGGGTCGGTGATTTGCGCGCCCAGCCGGAAGAGCGCCCCGGCGGCGTGCGGGTTGCTGTTGGTGGGCATGCTGTAGTTGAAGGTGTTGCCGGGGTCGCCATCAGCCACCAGCACATAGGCACCTTCGGCCAGACAACCGACCTGGCCTTTCTGGTCGGCGGAAGTGGTCGAAAAGTAAGCACGATCGGGCTGGGTGCCGTTGTAGGTCACGAAGCGGGCACTGATCTTTTTGAGCATGAAGGTGGCTGGCGTCTGCCCGCCAGCGGTTGCTGCCAGATCGTCGGTGGCGTCGCTCACGCCGGTGCCGTTGTTTTGCGTGCGAAAGGTGCCACGCTGGGCTGGGGCCTGAGCCATGAAGATCACGGCTTCAATGCTGGTGTTGGAGGTGTAGCGGTAGGCAAAGGTCCAGCCGAAGCGCGGGTCGGAACCGCTGATGAGTTTGCCAGCCAGGGCCCTCCATGGGCGGAGGTTGCGGATGTCATTGCCGAAAGTGTCATTAGTAACATCGACGTTGCCAAAACTGCTGTAGTTGGGTGTCGTGTTGGTGGTGTACTGGCCGAACGGCGAATAAAACACGCCCGCCTTGGCCGCCGGACCCCTCGCCACATAGTTGTATGGCAGGATCTGTCCCAGCCCCGGCTGCTGGAGCGTGGCCACGGCCTGCTGGACCAGTGCTGTGGAGATCGAATCGCTGCTGGTCTGGGCGTTTTGCTGGATGGCCACGGGGAAGATGGCCGCGATCATGATGAAGCCGATGCCGAGAATGACCACGGCGAACATGACTTCGGCAAACGTGAAGCCACGCCGGGCACGGCCGATCGGTGCGAGGTTGTCCGTCTCAAACGTCTTCATCGTTGACCTGCGATCAGTGTTCCGTTGTAGCGATTAATCAGCACCGGCAGGCTGTTCTGGTCCAGCCAGTTTTCTTCCGACTGTTCAGAGGGTTTCGTGCCGCCGGCACCTTTGCCCTGCGTGTACGTCCAGAGGTAGGTGGCGACCCCGCCGGACCAGGTGGCATTGGTGCTGGCCAGTGTGTCGTTGTCGTCGAAGCCGCTGCTCGCAAAGAGGGTGCGGTCAAAAATGGCCAGTCCGAACTGCGTGGTGAGCGTGGGTCGCACTGGCGGTAGCGGGGTTATAATTGTGGTGGGGTTGGCAAGGATCAGGCCGTTCGGCTTCGCACCGGTGACATCAAACCGCGGGAGGCTGGCGCCCAGCCGGCCGTTGGGGTGGATGAAGTAGTCGGTGGATACCAGCCGGCCGGTGCTGTCGAACAGAATGATCGGGGTGGAGACGTAGCCATCGAAAGACCGCTTCGGCGGTGTGCTGCTGTCGAACGATGCGTTACAGATTCCCTGCACGCCGACGCCAGCCGGAAGCGGCTGCACGGGGGCGTCTGGCAGAATGTCGATTGGGGTGACGGCGTCTACGGTATACGCAGTGGCTTGAATCGTCGTGGATGAGGCGCCCGACGCCGTCACCGCAGCCGTGTTTTTCAGAGAGATCCAATAGTCCGTATTGGTGGGCAGAAGGGTGCTGCTGTCGGCGGTGTGTGACTTCACGCAGGCGTATGCGGTGCCGTTGTAAACGACGATGTCGCCGCCGCCGTCACCCGTCCCGACGCCCGTTGTGTAGATGCTGCCGACATACGCCGTGCCCGTGCTCCAGGCCGGTGCGGTGCCGATGAAGACTTCGGCCGCGGTTGCCCGGCCGGTGGCGCGGTCCTGATAGACAACCAGCCCCAGCGTCTGGCCGCGGCTGATGGCATCCGACCGGACGCGAGCCAGCATGCCACTGATGACATTTTGTGCCGCTTCCAGCGAGCGTGCGCCGGTGAGGGCGTTGAACGCCGGGACCGAAATCACCACGAGCAGCGCGATGATGCCGATGACGATCAGCAGCTCGATCAGCGTGAAGCCGACCCTTGCCTTGGCCGTAGTGGAAGTTTTGTAAGTGTTCAGTTTCAAGGGTTACGGTTCAAAGGAGTAGAGGTTGTCGTCGGACAGGTCGAAGTTGCCATCCGGGCCGGCGCTGGCGAAGAACGGCTTGCCGCTGGGTGATTTGATCACGGTGCCGCTGGCAAGTTTCAGCCCGCTGGCGGGTACGAAAATCATCGGTGCGCCCCAGCCGTCCAAAATCAGCGGGGCGACCATCGCCCCGGCGGGCACGGCCGGGTAGCTGGCACTAGCAACGACCGGCGCTGGCGTCGTTCGCGGACCGCTGTTGTTAACCGTCAGTTGCAGGCGGTTACGGGTGGTATCAGCCAACAGCACCGTTACGCGCAGGCCCAGCGGGTAAAAGACTGACGGGGCGTCCGGGCCGGACCAGGTAAATGTCGCCAGCCGGTTGGCCGGCATCGCGGCGAACGCCTTGGCGTTGGCGGGAAGGGTCGAGAGCAACTGCAATGCGACCTGCGTGTTGATCACGGCAGGGCTGCCGTACAGGCCGAACTGACCCTCTGCCATCGAGCCGGGGGACGGCAGTGGCATGGGCTGGATGGGGGTGACGGTCGTGTAATAGGGCAGTTTCCAGAAGTTGAGACCCGCCTGCGGTGCAGCCAAATTGGCGGAGCCTTTCAGGAGTGTCGGGCTGCGGGGGTCGTAGGTGGCTGCGGGGTCGGCCCAGACCCATTCCACCGGCGGGCGGGTGAAAATCTTGTTGCCTTCGCCTTCGTCCAGCATGCCCTGCAGGGAAGCCAGCAGCACCTTCGTCTGGCTGGACTTCGCATTGCCAAACAGCCCCTTGCTGGCCACCACAATGATGCTGATCAGGATGGCGATCACGCCCACAACAATCAGCAATTCGATCAGGCTGAACCCGCGACGGGTACGTGACGCGCCACAGCGCGTAACCCCGGCGGGCAAGGCCGCAGGCGGGAGATTGGTTGTCTGGTTCACGTTTATGTTCATTCCGTCACTGCACCCATCATCACGCGTGTCTTGTTCCAACCTGTCACATCACACTGAAAAAGCCCAAACATCACAGGAAACCGTTACTTTCACCTAGGGCACGTCCGCCGGGACCGTGACACCCTCATAACCATATAGATTGTCTTCGCGAGTCAAAAATTTGCGGTCCGGACCGGCGGAAACGAAGTATGGTCGGTCGTCCGGCGACAGGCCCAGACGCTGGGTCCGGCCGACCACCAGTACGATCGGGCTGCCCCAGGCATCACGAAGGGTCTTTCGGCCGGAGGAACCTGTGCCGGGGTCGAACACTGTGGCGGGCAGTTCGCTACCCGTGAACTGCATCACTTTCAGCATTTCACGATTGTTTTGCAGGGCGTTGGCCAGGATGACAGATTCATCCACCTCGTCGCCGGCGGGGCCGAGCACGGGGGTAATCACGGGCGGCTGGTGATGCTGACGGATGTAGGCGCCGCTGGCGCGTTCCAGCTGGTCCAGAATGTTACGTGTCAGTTCGACGCTGGAACGGTCGCGGACGCTGTGCGAAAGACTGACGGCCACACCCATGAGCAGCGCGACACCGGCGGCCATGACGGCCACTTCAACCAACGTAAAGCCACGACGGCGCACGGCCGGAGTCGACGAAGCGGCCGCGAAGTTTTGGGGGGCCCGGCTGACCATCATGGGATGTTGCTCACATCGTCCACTTTGCCGGGATCAACTACGCCAGCGGGCAGGCCGAATCGGCCGTCGTTGCCGGCATCCCACAAGAGATAGGGGCCCATGAACTTGGCGTCCTGCACGGCCCGCAAAATAGTGTTGTTGGGGTCGGCGACGGCCTGAGTGCTTACGGAAATATCGGTCGAGCTGAAGTTGAAATAGGCTGGGTTGTCGAGCAGGTTGTAGATGGCGCTGTCGTAGGGGGCGACCCACCGCGTGGGATCGATGGCGACGCTGCCGTTAACAACGCTTGATGTGTAAGCCACGGCGGCGGTGGCCCGGTTGCCAAGATTGACCGGCTGCGGCGTCACCGGATTCCCGCGGATGCGCGGGTAGTACAGAATCGTGACGTCATTTACATCACGCAGTTCGTAGCAGAAGGGCGTGTACGGTGGGCTGTCGCTTGGCTTGATCGAGCCCTTGACGGCGCCCTTGCCGAACCGGGTTCGAATCTTCCAGTTTTCCGGCTTGAGGTACGGCAGGCGAGCCTTACCGCCGAACGCAGAGGGCCTGTCCATGAAGCCGAAGTCGGGCTGGTTCACGTTGCCGTTGGCCGTATCGAGTAGTTCAGTGCCAGCCGAATCGCGCAGGCCGAATCCGTCCGTCTGGAAAGGCCCGGGAGCGAGCAAAGCCCAGCACAGAAGAATCGCGCCGGAGTCCACTAAATCCTTGTCGCCCTGATCGGAGGTTGCATAGGCGTTGCTACCGCCAGCCACAAAGGCCCCAACGCGGTTGGTGTTGGCAAGGGTCGACCGCGGGTAGTCACCGAAATCCTGGCGGTAGGCATCCAAGGCCGAGCCGATGGCCTGCAGGTCGGCCTTGAGGCGAATACCGCCCGCCGTCTTTCGAGCGCGGACGACGGCCGTGAGCAGGATACCGCTGAGCAACAGAATGATGCCCAGAACCACAAGGATTTCGATCAGCGTAAAACCGCTGCGCCGCGAGGCACAGCGGGTCATTGGCCCGTAGCGATTTGCCGCACTCGACTTCCTCATGGGGCCACCTGACCGAAGGTGGTGATGTCATCGGCCGTGCCGTATGTGCGATCCGGGCCGGCCAGAATGAGGATGTAAGTGTCCTTGGCACGCGGACGACCGGTCATCTGGGGGTCCGTGAAATACAGCACACCCCGGAGCGGGTTGTAAGAGCCGTTGTTCGTTCCACGCAGGGTGCTGAACTTGTCACCTGTGCCGCCTGCGGCGTTGGCACCTGCGAACTGAAGGCCGTGATATTTGGCACCATCGCCAAAAATGACAACGGGTACGCCGTCATTCAGGTAAGCCGTCGGGGCGAGAGTACGCGGGCCGATGTTGTGCTGACTGGCCGCTGTGCCCAAGGCTGCTGCGGGAATCAGTGCACCCGCGTCATCGACCGCGCCGGTGTAGCCGACCACCTGATCAAGGTCGTACTGGCCGCCCTTGACGCCGGGGTCATTGGAAATCCCGTTGATGTTCCCAACACCAGTGGCGATGTTGCCTGTCGCCCCCTGACGTGCGCGGAGATAAAGGATCGGCATCTGCTGGCCCTGCGGGTAACGATCCACGAACTCGGGAATGGGTGAATCAATACCGGTGCCGGTGACGGTGGCACGTGTCGGCCAGCCGCCATCGAAATAGACGCCCGTCTTGCCTGTGCCCTGATCCTGAAAAAGCACGTCGGCCGTATCGATGTACGACCGGCCGGATTTCGTGATGGCAGGGTTCAGCGAGCGCGGACCCGAACCGATGATGCCGGGGTCAAACAGGATGCCTTTCACCGGATCAAACGTCAGCCCACCACACAACCCGAGTACCAGATTTTCCGTCGACGTGACTCGGTTGTCGAAGCAGGTCGAGATATTGGACGGCGTGACAAAACCGGTCGCAGCCTTGAACTGAAACCCAACGGCTGGGCCACGGATCTGGTCATCCGTCAACGGACCCGGATACGCCCCGTAGTCCAGTTTGTATTCCTCAATGGCGGTGACCAGGCTGGCCATCAGTGCCCGCGAGCTGGTGTCGTAGCCGGCCTTGCGAATCTTGCTGGCGACCGGAATGAGGATCGAGACCAGAATGATGATGATCAACATCACCACCAGCAGTTCGACCAGTGTAAAGCCGCTGCGCCGGGCGCGGAAACCGGGCACCAGCGATGCGGACGGACGGCCCAAAACCGGGGAACTCTCTGATGTCATGATCGATCCTTCATTGTGCGGCCTGCCGCACCAACCCTTACGCCGCATTACTTCTTGCCGCCGCCACCACTGACGGCCGAGATCAGCGTGATCATCGGGGCGAACAGGGCGATAACGATGAAGCCGACGATCAGACCCAACACCACGACCATGACCGGCTCAAGAATCGAGATCAGCGAGCCGACCAGCACGTCCACGTCCGAGTCGTAGTTGTCGGCGATCTTCATCAGCATCTTGTCCAGGTCGCCGGTTTCCTCACCGACGTCGACCATGTTCACGACGATGCTGTCACAGACCTTCGTGGCCCGCAGCGGGTCGGCCATGGTTTCGCCTTCACGAATGGCATCGTGCACCTTGCCGATGGCCTTGGCATACACCTCGTTACCGCAGGTTTCCTTGGTGATGTTCAGGGCGTCCAGAATCGGCACGCCGGCCGAGATCAGGGTGCCCAGCGTACGGGTGAAGCGGGCGATGGCCGTCTTGCCCAGAATGCCGCCCAGAATCGGGACCTTCAGCCAGATTTTATCGACCCAGTACTTGCCCGATTCGCTCATGCGGATCAGACGGATCGTGAAAGCCCACACAAACGGGAAGGCGATGAGATAGGCCCAGCCGTATTCCTGTGCGAACCACCGGCTGATGGCCAGCAGCACTTCGGTCACGGCGGGAAGCTTGGTGCCGAAATCCTTAAAGATCGTCTCGAACTTCGGGATCACGAAAATCATGATCATCGACACGATGGCCACGGCGATGCCGATGACGACCGCCGGATAAATCATGGCACCGATGACCTTCTTCTTCAGCTTGGCGGCCTTCTCCATGAAATCAGCCAGACGCTGCAAGATGATGTCGAGCACGCCGCCGAGCTCGCCGGCGGAGATCATGTTGACGTAGAGCTTGTCGAAAGCCTTGGGGTACTTGCTCATGGCATCCGACAGGGTGCCGCCGGATTCGACCTCGTCGGCGACGCCGCCGATGATCGACTTAAGCAGGCCGGGCTTCTGCTGTTGTTCCAGAATCTGGAGCGACCGCAGGATCGGCAGGCCGGCGTCCTGCAGGGTGGAAAGCTGACGGGTGAAGTTCACCAAGTGCTTGCGGGGCACGCCGCCGATCGACAGCGGCATTTTCCGCTTCGGGGCGAACGAACCACTCTCGGCCTCGGCCTTCTTGCCGGGCTTTTTCTTCTTGGCAACTTTCTCCTTGACTTTTGTCGGAAAAAAGCCTTTTTGCCGAATCTTGGCCAGTGCTTCCGAAGACGATTCGGCATCGATCTCGTCTTTGACTTCCTGGCCGGAAGAGTTCATGGCTTCAAAAGCGAATGTGGGCATGGCAAAACCTGATAAATGCGCGCGTGAGCGTGAGTACGACCGTTACAGGGGTCATTTTACGCCGTGTCCAGTCGGCCCGAAAGGGCTGAAAGCGGCCTGAGAAACCCGGGAAATGGCCTTGCCGCCTCAATCAACCGTTTGCCGCGACGGGGCTAGCGGTCTTTCTTGGGTTTCGGCTGGGGCATGACGGCCGGTTTGCCGTCGATTTCGGCCGTCAGCGTCCCCTTGATCTCCCGGCCGGTGGCGTGGATCTGGCTTTTGGGCTTGCGGGTGACGCCGACCAGTTCCAGAGCAGCCCCGCCGAAGTCGATATCGGCCTCGATTTCGCGGGTCGCCGGGTGGTAAAAACCGGTGAACTGGCCCTGTTTGCTGGTGCCGACGAAGGCGATTTTCTCCGGGACGGTGAACGCGAATGTGGGATAGAAGAACCCGGCCCCGATGACCTTTGTATCCATGTTCACCAGCACGCCTTCGCCAAGGTCGAGTTCGGCCACATAAACCTGCAGGACGTAAGCCACCATGTCGGTGACTTCATCCGTGGCCTCCGGTTCCTGTTTGGACCACGCAGTACGGGCAGCGCCCGGCCCGAAATACCAGACCGCCATGATCGTCGGGATGATGATCAGCAGCGACAACAACACCGCGATGGCGGGGGAAATGTGCAAACCCCCGCCCTGTTTCGCTGCCACCGCTTTTTGATTGGCGGTCTGATAGCCCTTGGCCTTGGCGACATACGCCTCACCACAGCCGGGGCACTTGATCTTTTTACCCAGCAGCTCGTCGTTGGTCTTGAGCAACTTTCCACAGCCTGGGCATTGGGTGAGGGTGGGCATGGCGCAGGGGGTGGGTGGGGGAAGTTTTATGCCTCTTCGACAATTGTCTCGCGAACGACTTCTTCGATGGAAGTGATGCCGTCGTAGATACCCAGCAGGCCCGACTGGCGGAGTGTTCGCATGCCGCGGGCCTTGGCCATGTTTCGGAGGACCTGCGTGCTGGCGTGCTTGATGATGCCGTCCCGCATTTCGTCGTCGAGGGTCATGATTTCGTACAGACCCAACCGGCCGCGATAACCGGTGTTATTGCAGTGGGAACAGCCCTTGCCGTAGTAGAACTTTTTGCCTTCGACGTCTTCGGTCCGCAGATCGAGCTCCATGAGCTGCTCGAGGGCGGGTTCGTACTGGGTCTTACATTCCTTGCAGATGCGGCGGACCAGTCGCTGGGCGATAACGCCTTCCAGTGCGGCGGTCACGAGGAACGGCTCGAGGCCCAGATCGAGCAGACGGGCGATACTGCTGGGGGCGTCGTTGGTGTGCAACGTGCTGAACACCAAGTGACCCGTCAGTGAGGCTTCGACGGCGATTTTGGCGGTTTCGTTATCTCGGATTTCACCGACCAGAATGATGTCAGGGTCCTGACGCAGCATGGCGCGCAGGATTCGGCCGAAGGTCAGGCCGATATCAGGGCGGATCTGACACTGGATAACGCCGTCGATGTCGTATTCCACCGGGTCTTCGGCGGTGATGAGTTTGCTGCTGATGTCGTTCAGTTCGCGCAGGGCCGAGTAGAGCGTGGTGGTTTTACCAGATCCTGTGGGGCCGGTGACGACGACAACGCCGTTGGGCTTGCGGATGAGCTGGCGGACGATGGTCAGGTCGTCATCGCGCATGCCGATTTTGTCGAGGTCGAGGCTGACGTTGCTTCGATCGAGCACGCGCATCACGACGCTTTCGCCGAACATCGTCGGCAAAACGCTGACACGAAGATCGATCGGCATGTTGTTGACGTTCAACTCGATGCGACCGTCCTGCGGCATGCGGCGCTCGGCGATATCGAGGTTGGCCATGACCTTGATACGGCTGGAAATGGCGGCCGCGATGTGGCTGGGCGGCGGCATCATTTCATACAGCACACCGTCGATGCGGTAGCGCATCTTGAACTCGTCTTCGAAGGGTTCGAAGTGAATATCCGAGGCCTTGTCTTTGATGGCCTGCAGGAGCACGAGGTTGATGAGCTTGCGGACGGGATTGCTGTCGGCGGCGTCTTTGATGGCGTCGAGATCGACGCTTTCGCCACGGTTTTGCAGGCTTTTCAGCGACTCGTCATTCTGCAGTTCGCCCAGCACCTCGCCGATGCCTTCGCCAGCGGCGTTGTAGTGCTTGTTGAGGAGCTTTTCGATCTGGCCGGGGTCGGCAAGCTTGGCGGTGACGGTGTAACCCATCAGCGTGCGCAGGTCGTCAACGGCGCGGAAGTTTTCCTGGCTGGCAAGCACGACCACGAGCTTTTTCGTGGCCTTGTCAAAACTGATCGGCAGGACCTTGTTGGTCGTGGCGATCTGCGGCGGGACTGCATCGATGGCCTCTTGCGAGATCACCAGACCGTCCAACTGAATGAGTTCCAAGCCACGCTGGGCAGCGAGCGCGACGTTCAGGTCGGATTCTTTGACGTAGCCAAGGTCGGTCAGGATTCGGCCGAGCGCACCACCGGCCCGCTTTTGCAGATCGAGCGATTCCAGCACCTGCTCGCGCGTGACTTTGCCCATCTTGAGCAGCACGCGGCCAATGGGTCGGCCCTTGAGTTCTTCGATGGGCGGCATGCCCGGGGCGGCGGTCTGACCACCACCCGACACACCGCTTCCAGCGCCGCCACCCATGCCACCGGCTGTGGCACCCGGCGGGGGTTTGGGAGCCGTCGAACCGAGGCCGCCGGCCGGCATCGCCGGCTTGGGGTTCGGTACGACCGGCTTGCGCGAGGGGTCCGGGGAGGGTGATCCGCCGGGGGGACGGGTGTTGATCTGGGACATGAAATGAAACCTGTCTGAAAAACGCTGTCTAAGAAACGAACTGCGGACCTGTCGGTGGCAGGACTACTTCTTGCCCATGGCCTTCATCATGCGATCGCGATTGGCTGTCATCTGGGCCTGCTTTTCGGCTTCGCTGGCTGCGGCCGCGCCGCTGGAGGCAGGCGCGGCTGCGCCTGACCCCGCCGGGCCGCGGGTGTCTTCTGCCTCGGCGGCCAATGCTTCATCCACGATACCGGGGTCGATACCAGCGCGCTGGAACTTGTCCATCATCGCGCCGGGGTTACGGCTCTTGTCGATGGCCTCTTCGTTGGAAATCTTGCCGGCCTGGCAGAGGTTCCAGAGGGTTTCATCGAGCAGCTGCATGCCGAAGCGTTTACCGGTCTGGATGTCGGAGTCAATACGGAATACTTTGTCTTCGCGAATCAGGTTCTGAATGCCGGGCGTGACGTACATGAACTCGTAGGCCGCGACCATGCCATCCGTGTCGGATCGCGGACACAGCGCTTGCGAGATGACGGCGATCAGGTTGCTGGCCAGCTGCACGCGGACCTGAGCCTGCTGTTCGTTGGGGAAGGCGTCAATGATACGGTTGATCGTGCTGGCGGCACCGTTGGTGTGCAGCGTGGCAAAGACCAAGTGGCCCGTTTCTGCGGCACTGATGGCAGAGCTGATGGTCACGAGATCTCGCATTTCGCCGACGAGGATCACGTCGGGGTCCTGACGCAAGGCCCTGCGGAGGGCTTCTGCGAAGCTCGGCACATCGGTGCCGATTTCACGCTGGACGACGATAGACTTCTTGTGTGTGTGGAAGTACTCGATGGGGTCCTCCATCGTGATGATGTGCTTGTCGAAGTTCTCGTTGATGTAATTGATCATCGTCGCCAGAGTGGTGGTCTTGCCCGAGCCGGTTGGGCCGGTAACGAGGAACAACCCGCGCGGACGGCGACAGATCTGGCGGGCCATCGTCGGCAGACCGATCTGCTCGAACGACAGCAGCTTGCTGGGAATACGCCGCATGACCAGCGAAGTGAAGCCCCGCTGTTTGAAGATGCTGACGCGGAAACGGGCCTCGTCGCTGAACTTGAACCCGAAGTCGCCGGAGCCGGTTTCTTCGAACTCTTGTTGGATGCGTTCGGGCGCAATGGACTTCATCAGCGAGGCGGTGTCTTCGGCTTCCAACACTTTCGTCTGCAATTCTCGCAAGTGGCCATGCATTCGCAACGTGGGCGGCTTTCCGACCGCGAGGTGCAAGTCGCTGGCAGAGCGTTTGACGGTGGTTTCTAAAAGACGGTCTATCTGAATCGTTGCCATAAGTACCTTAGAAAGTATCTGTCTTAATCCGTTCTACCAATCCCGCGAACTACTCCGAAGCCAACACGCCTTCGACCTGCGCGACCTTAACAATTTCCTCTGCAGTCGTGGTGCCGTTGAGAACTTTCAACCGCCCGTCCTGCAGCAAGGTCTTCATGCCGCCAGCGATGGCCGCGGCACGAATCTTGTTACTGGCAGCACGCTCGAACGCCAGTGTGCGCAACTGGTTGTTCATCTGCATGAACTCGAAAATACCCAGTCGTCCGCGATAGCCGATCCCGCTGCAATGTTCGCAGCCCTTGGGCTTGCAGATGTTCCGGCCCACGAGGTCGCTCTCGCTGATGCCCGCCAGCCGCATCCACTTCATGTCGGGGTCGGGGTCAGGAATCTTGCACTTCGGGCAAAGCACCCGGACCAGACGCTGGGCCAGCACGGCCTGAATACTGCTGGCCACCAAGAACGGCTTTACGCCCATGTCGATCAGACGCGTGATGGCACCGGGGGCATCGTTGGTGTGCAGCGTGCTGAACACCAAGTGACCCGTAAGGGCCGCCTGAATGGCCACTTCGGCCACTTCAAGATCTCGGATTTCACCCACCAGAATAATGTTCGGTGCTTGACGCAACATCGCACGCAGAATGTTCGCGAACTTCAGGCCGATGGCCTCTTTCACCTGACACTGGTTGATGCCGACGAAGTTATATTCCACCGGGTCTTCGGCGGTGATGATTTTGCGGTCGGGACGGTTCAAGTCATTGAGCGCACCGTACAACGTCGTGGTTTTGCCCGAACCTGTCGGCCCGGTCACCAGAAAGATGCCGTTGGGCCGCCGGATGATCTTCTGGAAGATCTTGTAATCCTCTTCCTCGAAACCGAGGTTGCTGATACCGATTCGCACGGAGTCGGGCCGCAGAATACGGAGGACGACGCTCTCGCCGTGGACACCGGGCAACGAACTCACGCGGAAGTCGACCTGTGCCTTGTCGACCTGCATCTTGATACGGCCGTCCAGTGGCAACCGCTTTTCGGCGATGTCCATGCCGCCCATGATCTTGATACGACTGATCAGCGGACCACGCATACGCAGCGGGATGCGGTCGCGCTCGATACATTCGCCGTCGATGCGATAACGAACACGCACGCGGTCTTTCATCGGCTCGATATGAATATCGCTGGCACGGTTTCGCACGGCCTCGCTGATGAGGGCCTGCACCAGCTTGATCATCGGTGCCTGTGCGGCGTCGCTGGAGGCATCTTCACCCATCGCGGTGACGTCCACCGACTTGTCGATGGATCGATCCATCGATTTGTCGAGGCTCTTGTCCAGAGACTTGTCGAGCGACGAGTTCTGGCGGTCGATGGTTTTGTCCATCGTCGCCCCTACACCCGTCTTACCGTCGTTGGCCCCCAGCATCGCGTCGAGAATCCCGCGGATTCTCGCTTTAGGGGCGAGGTAGGTCTTAAACTCCTTGTTCAACCGGAACCGGAGGATTTCGAGCATCTCGATGTCCTGCGGGTCGTGGATCGCCAGCTTCAGCTTGTTACCGTCCATACCCAGCGGAACGATCGTGTACTTCCGCATCAAGGCATCGGGAACCAGCGAGCCGGCATTGGGGGGCGGCGTGACCTTGGTCAGGTCGACGTATTCCATATTGAACTGCTTGGCCAAGGCCCCATAGACCTGCGGCTCGGTCGCGGCTTTGGCCTCGATCAAGGCGTCGCCAATGCGGATGCCCTTACCTTTGGCAGATTCCAATGCCTTGGTCACATCCGCAGCCTTGACGACGCCCTGTTCGACAAGCATCTCACCCAGTTTTTTGCTCTGACGTGCCATAGACCCACTCCTGACCGAACCGAACCCGGACCAATACACCCGTCTTGCCTACGACCGAAACTGCCTATCGGCCCAATGCACGGTCTGGCCGCACCCTCCCGTTCGGGGGGCGACGCCTGACCAGGTCAGTCCGACAAGCCAAGACTCTACCCCGACTCCCCCCCGCTTTGGAACAGCAAATGGTGGTCGAACACCCCTCAATTTACAGCAAGTTCTAACATATAGGAACGCGGCCCTTGTCGCGGCCGCGCCAGTGATGATGCGGACAGGCTTTTCCAGCGATGTCTTTGGGCTCCCGAATGGCTTGGGACTCGAGCCAACGGCTCAACCCGCTACCATCCCGACCGATGCCCAGACCCCTTCTCCTGATTCGAACATGGTTACTGACCGGCCTAGCTGTCTTCGCGCCGGTGGTCGTGACACTCTGGGTCGCTTGGAGCGTTTTTGGCCTGCTGGACAACTGGGCGCACAAGCTGCCGTTTTATTTCCCGGGGCTGGGCGTCCTCATCCTGCTGGGGGTCATCTTGCTGATCGGGGTGCTGGTTTCCAATTTTCTGGGCCGGCAACTGGTCAGATGGGTTGACGAAGGAATTTTTCGGTTACCCGGCGTGGGTGTCGTCTATCGGACCGTCAAGGAGTTCAGCAAAACGCTGCTGAATCGCGATAAGAACGCCTTCCGGCAGGTGGTAGCGGTGGAGTTCCCCCGGCCGGGGATGTACGCCATCGGCTTTATTACTGGCGATGCACCCGCCGCCGTCGCACACCTGTTTGATGGGGTTGAGGGGGCCGAAGGGCCTACGGCCTTGGTCTTCATCATGCAGGCCTTCAGTCCGGCCACGGGGTTTCTGGTGGCCGTGCCAGAGCGCCGGCTGACGAAACTGGACATGCCGGTCGAAGAGGCGTTCAAGCTGATCCTGACGGGAGGAATTGTGCGTAAGGGCGACGACCACCCGTAGGGTGGCCGAGATTCATCGTCAGCGAGCGTCCACCCAATCCCGCTCGAAAACCCATTGACCGCCGACTCTCACCGCGCGAAAGACCGTCCAACCGACCCCGGCATTGCCACCGCTGATTTTGCCCAATCGGATTTCCTGTGAGTCGGCGGCTGACGTGACGCGGATGGCCGTCATCTTGTCGCCAGCCAGTAAATCAACGGCCAGCCCCTGACCGGCCCAGGCGGTCAGACCTTCATCAGGAATCTCGACAATCCGGGCTTTGTCACCCCATGACCGCTTCGTCCGCTTACGCGCGGCCGAAGTCTGACCGGGTCCCACCACCACTTGTGTGGGGATGGCAAGGTTCTCCTCGCGCCAGACAGCCGTCCAACCCTTCGGCGTGCCCATGGGTGAAGGATCATCACGGCCTGCGACGATCCACACCGAACGATCAGGGAGTTGAATCACCGCGCCGTCGCCGCCGCGGATGGCGATGACCAGCGGAGCCTCGTGCGCCCGCGACCAGACCGGCCAACAGAGCATCAGCACAATCGCCAGGGTTGGCCCGGCGACCTCACTCCATAGCCAACCGCGGTTGAGTTCTTTTTCTGGCGGAACCCTGCGCCGCTTGAGCCCCCATAGCACCGCGCCGCCACACATCAGCACCAACAGCACCGCGCCCAGCCATACCGGCATCCGTTCCGCCCACACCCACATGCCGGGGACATGGGCGAGAAATCTCACCAGCCATGCCACCAGCAGCATCAAGCCCGACATTCCCCACGCGAACCATCCCGCGCACCACGGCAGCACCGCAGTCAGCAGTATTTTTGCGAAGCCCGTAATGATGGCCAGCGACACCGGCCACATCAGCAAGACGCCGCTGGGGACGGCAAGCAGGCTGACACCCTGAATCCGGCAGGCGATAATGGGGGCCGAAACACCCCACGCGATCACCGTCACGCCCAGCCAAAGGGCCAGCCGCCGACACCAAAGACGTCTGCGTGCGCCGAAGGTCGCGGGTCGCCATGAATCGACGACGCGGAAATCCGGGTCGCGGGCGCCCTCGATCCAGCTTCGAAACCAGACCGACCCGACGATGATGGCCGCCGTCACCACCATCGTGGTTTGACAGCCTAAATCCGCCCAGACGGTCGGATCCCACGTCAACAGTAAAATGGCCACGACCGCCAAAAGATTGACTCCCGCCCCGGCGGCACCCGGTCGTTGCAGCAATCGCCCGGCGGCAAAAAGCACGGCTGCCAGCACCGCTCGCGTGACCGGCGACGACGGCACGACCGCCACACCATAGACCACCAGCACCATCATCACGCTGAAGATCTGCCAACGCGGCCTGACAGCAGCGAGCCTCGATATCAGGCCGATCATCGCGCCAATGACGGCCAGATGTTCGCCGCTGATCGCCAACTGATGGGCCGTGCCCGTGGCGACGAACGCCTGTCGCAGGTCGGCCAGACGCGGGTCGTTTTCCCCCAGAATCAGGCTCGCGGCCAGCAGGCCGGATTCATCATCGCTTCCGAACCCCGCCTTCAGCCACTTGTCTGCGGCCCGGCGAATAACCCAGACCGGATTCCACGTGGGGATAACCTGCAACTGCGTCGCACTGAAAACCGCCACCTTCGCATATTGCGGATTGTGCGAAGTCGAACGTACGCGAGAAGGCTTTCTTGCCGGATAAACGGTGACACCTGCTCGGTCGCCCAGACCCACTGCCTGAGCCTCGCGGCCGAGTGCCAACTGCAGCTGCCCTCTGACCGGCGAGTCCCCGGCCCAGAGCGAATCCAAGGTCACCAGCCGTTGCAATCCGCCCCAGTCATCCGACCAACGCACGCTGACCGCCCGGCCCCAGATCACCTTGTCTCCGGCCTCACCCTGACGCACGGCTGATACCCAACCACCGACCGGCTGGGATGAGGACTGATCGGCACCTATGCCTGCCCAACCCCACATCGACAGCAAAAGCCCGACTCCGACCGCGACCCGGCCAACGGCCTTCCGACTAAATGTCCCGAGCAAAGCTGCTGCGAGGCCCGCCAGCAAAACCCCCGCGCCCCACCACGCGCCCAGCGGCAGCCGACCGGCGACAACTGCTCCGGCCAGAAGTGGCACCAGTGCCCGCACGGCGGGAACGCGGACCTTGCGAACCACCACCGTCTCCAAGCAGGCCCTCTCTAACTGTGGTTACAGCCACCATTCCAGATCAATGTCGACGAAGATGTTGTCGTGTGCGTCCATGTCGGCCAGTTCAGACTTCTGCACCACGGTCAGCACTTTACCGGCCGCAACGTCCTGCGCGATCGCCAGTGCCCGGTTCAGATTCGTCGCGTGTCCGCTCAGCCGTTGAATGCCGTAATCGACCGCGCCGCCTGTGTGCACCACGAACGGCCAGTCGCTGGCCTGTAACAGCAAGAGCTGCCTGCCTGCCCGCTGCATCACGGCTTTCACCTCGGCGTCGGTTTTCCATGGCAGCGAGTGCAACTGCTGCAGGAAGTAACCCTCGGCCCGGTACTCCACTTCCCACATCCATTTGTTCTTGTCGTTGATCCAGACGGAGTGGTCACCCTTCTCGCCCCAGCTTCCTTCCGGAAGGCGAACGACCTTGTCCGCCGGACGGTCATACAGAGCCTCTTCGGCCGTCTGCAACTTGATTTGCGGGTCGTGGGCCAGATTGAGAATGACGTCGCGCAGGAACCGCGGCCCCTCGAACCACCAGTGGCCGAACAACTCGGCATCAAACGGTGCGATCACCGTGCCCGTGCGGCCGGTGGCCCGCTTGTAATCTTCCAGCGTCTGCCGGACCACGCCACAGAAGTGCTGGGCGTGCTCGTGCACTTTCGCGGCGATGTCATCGGGGTAATAGAGCGACTTGTCGCTCAGGGGTGTCGTGTTACCCGTCACCTTGTGATACCGCAGGCCGTTCTCGCCATACTTGCGGTGGAACTCCATGTACTCACCGGCACCGGGATAACCGATTTTGCCCGACCAGACCTGCTCGCTCACCTTCGGGTGCCGCGCCAGCGCGAAGACCTCCGGCGGCCCGTAATCGCTGACCACGCCCGCAGGTTCCAGCACGCTGCCCCACGCCATCCCCTGCTCCGGCGGAATGGGCGGCGGCGGCAGCGGACGAAGCGTCTGCTTGTGGTACGTCGCCATCGGCGTGCCACGTTCCATCATGGTCGTGTCGACGAAGAAGTGGGACACCCCGGCAGCAGCGATGTACTTCTCAACGCCCGGCCTGTCACGGGCATTATCGAACAGCACGGCCGGCAGCCAGTGCGGCCAGTGCGGCCGGTAGGCACACTCCGGCAGCCACATGCCCCTCGGCTGGCGACCCAGAATCCGGGTGCTGGCCGCGACGCCCGCCGTCATCTGGGCGGAAAGCATCTTGTCGTTCAGCAGCAACGGCATGTAGGCATGGGTGGCATTGCTGGTGAGAAGCTGGATGTGCCCCTCGTTCCAGCGGGCCGCGAACTCTTTGGGGATATCGCGCCCAATGCGGCGAAACTGCTCCAGCGACTTCGTAAACGACTCCTGCCACCGCCGGGCCAGATACGCCTCGTGACTGCGCCCGGCTTTGACGAATTCCTTCTCGTCCTGCTTGGCACGGGCCGTCCGCTCGATCAGGTAAGCCTCAAACCCTTCCTTGAACCGCGGGTGGACCAACTGCTCCAGCAGCACTGGCGTCAGGCCGATCGTGATTCCCGGCCGCGCCTTGAGCAGGGCGGCCTCGCCGATCATGTCGAGCAATGGCAGATAGGTTTCAGCCGCAGCCTCATACAGCCAGTGTTCCCCGTGCGGGTAACTGCCGTGATGAAGCACATACGGCAGGTGCCCGTGCAGCACGATACATAGTCCACCAAGTGATTCTGCCATGAATCGGTGACCCTAACGCGCGCGGGGTTGGGGGGAAAGGGATGCGGCGGCTATCACGGGGCGGTGGACCGGCGGTGCCGGCTAAATCACAACCCGATCCTCGGGCCGCCAAGGATCGCGGCACGCCGAGATCTGTGCGTCAGAATTCGCCCGCCTAACACGGGTCTCCGCCCACACCGACGTTTGGCACATATAAACCGGTGCAGGTACGATCACGATACCTGTGCCCAATGCCCCCCTGATAGAGGTCAAAAGCCTCGCCAAGTATTACGAAGATGCCGATGGCGGGACCATCAAAGCTGTGGACAACGTCTCCATGACGTGTCGCGCGGGGGAGATTTACGGCCTGCTGGGGCCGAACGGTGCCGGTAAAACGACAACCCTGCGGTGTCTTTCCACCGTTCTAACGCCGTCCGCCGGCACGGCCATCGTCGGGGGTTACTCCATTCTCACCCAGCCGGAAAAAGTCCGTGCGAACATCGGCTTTGTCTCCGGCACGACCGGCCTTTATGCCCGACTAACGCCCCGCGAGGCGCTGAAGTTTTTCGCCCGGCTGAACGGCGTTCCGGCCGACGTTGTCGACCAGCGCGTTCAGCAGACCATGGACCTCTTCGCCGTGAGTTCTTACGCCGACCGGCCGTGCGACCGCCTCAGCACGGGCATGAAACAGCGTGTGGGGCTTGCCCGCGCGGTTGTGCATGACCCGCCGGTGATCATTCTGGATGAGCCGACCAGCGGCCTGGACCCCGTGGCAGCTCAGGCCGTGGAGCAAGCCATCATGCAACTGCGGGCGGGCGGGAAATGTGTGCTCCTCAGCACTCACATGATGTATCAGGCCGAGGAAATGTGCGACCGCCTTGGCGTCATCGGCGACGGCCGCGTACTGGCAGAAGGCACCGCCGCAGAGTTGATGGCCCAGACCGGAACCACCAGCCTGAGGCAGGCATTTTTCGCACTGGTTGGGGCATCAACGGCAGTGGGCGGTTCAGCATCAGCAGAAGGGGCGGACCGTGCGTCTTGACATCATTCTCACCGTCTTCCGCAAAGAACTCACGGAGCTTCTTCGCGACCGTCGCAGCCTGATGGTCATGTTCGGCGTGCCGCTGGTGGTCTACCCGCTGCTGTTCATGGCGGTCGGATCAGTAGCGAAAGGCAAAGCGCAGGAAGGGCAGCAGCGCGAGGTGAAAATCGCGGTGCACAACGCCGCCGAAGCGCCGGCTCTGGTGGCACTGCTCAAAGAAAAGGAACGCAACTTCAACGTCGTCACCGGCGCGGAGGTGGCCAGCGGGCTTGAGAAGGACGAAATCACCGCCGTCATCGAAGTGCCGCCGCATGCCGAGGCGGATTGGGCGGCGGGGCGCGATACCGTCGCACCCCTGACCCTCCGGGTCGACCGTTCACGCAGCCTGACCGGGGCGGCCGAAGACCGCATCGACGCGGCCCTGGATGCCTACGCGCAGCAGGTCATCCGCGAACGCCTCGCGGCCAAGGGCATGACGCCCGACATCCTCCAGCCGATCAAACGCTCGACCATCGATATCGCCAGCAAAGAGCAACGGTCAGGGAAGTTTCTGGCACAGACCGTGCCGATGCTTCTGCTCATCACAGGGATGCTGGGTGCGCTTTTCCCGGCCCTGAACACGACCACCACCGAAAAAGAGCTCGGCACGCTGGAGACCCTGCTCGTCTCTCCGGCCCGGCGGTCCGACCTGCTGATCGCCAAAGGGTTGCTGGTCTGCTGCTGCTCGCTGCTTACGGCGGGGCTGAACATGGCCAGCATGTCGGCGGTTTTTCTGCAGGTGGCGAAGAACACGGCCATTACCGCTACAACGGCCCCCGCGGCCAGTGGACTGGGCATTTCTCCCTGGCTTCTGCTGCATGCCTACGCTGCGGCCATTCCCGCACTGATCCTGTTTTCCGCGATGGTCCTTTGTGTGGGCCTGATCGCCCGCACCTATCGCGAGGCGAGCAGCTTCGCGACCCCGGTGATGATGCTGCCCATGGCCGGCATGATCGTCGCCATGATGGACCCGCCGACGACCAACGCCCTGCTGATGACCCCGGTGGTCAGCACGACATTGATCATCCGCGACATCCTCACCAGCCGGTCCAACTGGGGAGATTTCGCATTGGTCTGGATCTCCAGCCTCGCCTACGCGGGTCTGGTCATCTCCATGGCCGCCCGGCTGTTTACCAACGAACAACTGGTCAATCCCGCATGGGAACCGCTCAGCCTGAAAGGGTTGCGCCGCAAGGGGACTGTCAAACGTCGTCTGCGCATGCCAACCGTCGATGAGGCTGTGGTGCTCGTGCTGGCGCTGCCATTGGTGCAGTTTTATGCCGGGCCGTGGCTGGGCAAGCTGCTGACGGACACGAAGGGTATCAACGCGCCGCTGTTTGTTTTGCTGCTGCAATTGGCATCGGTGCTGGCGCCGCTGCTGATCATCGGCACGCTGGGCCGGTGGAACTGGCGTGCGGTCTTGCCAACGGTGCCTGTCAACCCCATGGCGGTGGCGGGCGCGTTGCTGGTCGGCCCCGGGCTGGCCGCGATCGGTGTGTTCTATTCACTGCTCTACAAGACCTTTGTTCACGCACCCACGTCGCAGGCCAATACCAACGTTGCAGAGTTGATTGAGTCGTCGGTGAACTATTCACCAGTCGTTGCGGTGCTCGCCTTCGGGGTCATTCCCGGCGTGTGCGAGGAGTTGATGTTCCGCGGTGGCGTCCTGTCCGGGTTCCGGCGATCGCTGAAAACACCCGCCGCCGTCATCGTGACCGCCCTGCTTTTTGCTGCAGTCCACATGGACTGGGCCGGTTTCCCACTGAGGGCGCTTCTGGGCGTTGTGCTGGGCTTCCTTGTAGTCCGCTCGGCCAGCCTGATTCCGAGCATCATTTTGCACGCCTGCTTCAACAGTTGCACCGTCGCGATCGCGATTTTCCTTGGCGACAAACTGGTGAAATCAACGCCCACCGGGCCGGTCCCAAATCTATTCGGCATGCACGCGTTGGCTTTGCTGGCGGTTGGAGTCGTTCTGCTGGTCCTCGGCACCGTACTCCTGCTGGGCAGCCGGGTTATAGAAGCAAACGGCCGTTCAACCGCCGCTGCTTTGTGATACAGCCCACAGAGAAGTTTCCAACTGACGACTCGACCTCACAATTGCCGAAAAAACTGTAGAAATTCGATTGCATTGATGGCCCTTATTGCAGAAAATATCTGTGTTGTCGTAACGGCTCTTTAGGTTGAATGGAGCCTTCAACGACCGGGTGTGTGGTGCTGATTTCGCTGAGGTTCTCGTGGCAGCGGAGGCGGTCCTATGAAATCTCAGGTGGTGATCCCGAAGATGCCCGAACTAGGGCACTCTGAAACCTATTACTGCCGTGCCGCCCACGACGCAGAAAAGATGCACGACGACCTGAGCCACGAAGGGGCCAAGGTCGGCCAGTACGTCACGCTGGCCATGGGTTCGACGCTGGTGTGGGAAGAGAAGGAACGATATCTACGCCACGCCCTGAACCGGCACTGCGTGCCGCCGCGTATTCCCGACGATGAGGTCTGGGCGTTTTACAAAGACCTTCAGAATCTGGTCCGCGATGTGGCCGGGACCGAGGCCATGCGCATCGCAAGCTGTGAAGACGATCTCTATGCCGCGCTCATGGCGATGGGCCACCCGCGTGCCGAAATCGAAGAGCGCGCCGAAGTCTTCTTCAAGCGGATGATTCCACAGGAAATCTGCCCGGACTGGTTCCACGAAGACGACTACGGACAACTGAAAGTCATCCGCGATCAGTGGATTTAGAACACGCCTTGAACGGCCGTGCCGCACTACGCCACACTACACTTCGGCGCTGAACCCCTTGCGACGCTGGCGTGAATACCGGGCCAATGCGTCCTCAATGATCGGATAAGCAGCCGCGGCCGGCTGGATTTCGTCGACTTCCACGGCCTTGTCCTCCAGCAGTTTGTAGTCCTGGAAGAACCGGCGAAGCATGTTGATGCGATGGCTGGGCATCTCGGCCGCTTCCGTGTAACTGTTGAACTCGGGGTCCTTGGTCGCCACGGCCACCACTTTGTGGTCCTTTTTGCCGCCGTCGATCATGGTCATGATCCCGATGGCCCGCGCGTGTACCAACGTCAGCGGAACCACTGTCTCCTGACAAAGCACCAGCACGTCGAGAGGATCGTCATCTTCGGCCAAGGTCTGCGGAATGAAGCCGTAGTTGGCCGGGTAATAGACGGCCGAATACAAGACGCGATCCAGCTTGATCAGCCCCGATCGCTTGTCCAGCTCATACTTCACACTCGACCCGAATGGGATCTCGATGATGGTGTTGAACTCGCTGGGGAGGCCTTCGCCGGGGGATACATCGTGCCAGGGGTGGATCATGGGATACGCTCAGTGTGAAGAAGTCGAAACGTTGTTGGGACTGTACTAATCGGCAGATGGGCCGTCATGGGTGACAATCCGCCACAGGCCGACAAAATGCGACGGAAGGAATCCCATGCGAAGGTTTCAAGTATTAGGTGCCAACGCCGACACAGGGCAGGACCTGCAGCTTCTGGTCGAGGCCGCATCACCCGATGAAGCGGCCCACCTGGCCCGGACGGAATACAACATGCTGGTTAGCGAGGTTCAAGAGTTGCCCGCCCCCAGCCCAGCGGCCCCTGAAGCGGTTCCCAGCGTCGGTTCCGGCCCAGTTCGGCCAGCCAGCCCAATACTCGACTATCGGACCCCAAGCCACCCTCAGCCGAAAAGCCCCGTGCCGCATTACGGAGCTCTTCTGTGGGCTGGCCGGTACTTTAGAGCGGGCGCTACCGTCTGGTACCTGCTGGCCATCGTCTGCCTGTTGGCGACCACTGTTCGCGGGGCCTTTGATTTTTACGACGTCCTCAGGCCCACACTACCGGCTCCATTCGGCATGACGCCTTTGCAGGCCACCCTGACGGTCATCGTCGGTTTGGTCGGCTCTTATGTGCTGGGACTCATCGGCCTGTTCATTCACGTTCAGGGCGAGAAGCTTCAGGCACTACGGGATCTGGCCCGCAACAGCTTTGGCCTCCAGAAGCCCTGAAGTGCGACCGAATTTCGCACTGCGCGGCCAACGCCGCTAGACCCGCTCGGCCCAGCCGATGCCCCGCCGATGTCCGGCCGGCAAGCCCAATTTTGTGAAGTGCCCCGCTTCAATTCGGACATCGCGTCTGATAATCCGAATTCGCCTAGCACTGATAGATTGTGCTTGTAATGATGGGTAACATGGGTAATCTGGGTAATATCAGTGATGGCAGAAGTTGCCTATCGGACGTGGTCGCCGAGGCGGGTTCTGCCGGTTTCAAACTCTAAGAGGCCGAAAATGCTGGACTTAGCTATAGCTGTTGTGGATGAACTGTGGTCAAGCGGTAAGCGGTGCACTTCCGATAAAGGGAGTGTCGCCAGTGGTACGGTGCTCCTGATCAACGTGGGAGCCGACACCGGCAAGAAAGAGGAAAACCTTATGTCGTCAATTTCAGGGGTTGGTTCGTTCGGTTCGATTCAGCGCGATCTCAATGTGGCCAGCCGCGCACCCGTCAGCACCGGCACGGCAGCCGATAACACTGCCGCCGCCTTGACTGACCGCGTGGAACTCAGCGGCACCACTGGCCGGCCTGACGTCAGCGGCTATGTCGCCCGACTGAAACTCAACGATGTTCGCACCGACAAGGTCGCCGACATTCGCAGCCAGCTCGACGCGGGCACCTATGAGACTGATCAGAAGCTCAACACGGCCGTCGACCGACTGCTGGGCGACCTGCACCTGTAAGCCAGTCGTCAAAACCTTAAAGCCAAAGGGGCAGGCCGAATCCGGCCTGCCCCTTTTTCGTTGATAGGCAGTGGATTTACGGGGTCGGATCGATTCGACGCATACCTGCCGGGCGAGAGTAGACCAGATACTGATAGGCCTTGAGTGTAATGCTTGCAGCGAGTGTTTCTGATTTGCTGGCTCGTTCGTTCTGCCAGGGACCAACGACGGTGGTTGGCAGTGTCACGACGGTATCGTGGTTTCGGACATTGATCATCACCAGCGCATCGCGGCCGGGCGCTGAACGAAGGAAGATGACAGCATCGTTGGTGCTGGCATCGGTCACGCCTCCGTAGAGCAGCGGAAACAGGCGCTGACGAATGGAGAGAATCTCGGCGTACTTGGAGGAAGTGGCCGCTCCGGTATTCCAGTCGATCTGTGACAGTGAAAAAAATGGCAGCTTGACCGGCCAGCCGATCTCCTGCCCGCTGTAGACGAGCGGGACACCACCGTGCCACGCCGCGATGGCGAATGCGGCCAACGAGCCGTCCGTCCCGCCGAACAGGGCAATCGGGGTGTTATCCCAGGCGGTTTCATCGTGATTGGTCGTGAAGCGGAGGCGGCTGGCGTCCTTGATGGTGGCCGACGGCGGGCACTCGCGGTTGTGGGCGTCACGAATGGCCGTGGCGGCTGCACCCTTGCCGAATACTTCCTTGGTCGCTCCGTAGTGATCCCAGCCGTAGAGCAGGTCAAAACCGGCATCGGAAAGCTGGGGGGTCGCACCCTCAGCCAGCATCAGCAGCGGTCGGCCCGATGCGCGCAAAGACTTGATCGCATCCGCCCAGAAATCAGCGGGGACCATTTCGGCCGCGTCGCAGCGGAACCCGTCAATACCCGCCTGATCGAGCCAGAAATGCATGGCTGCAATCATCTCGTTGCGCATATTTTTGTTGCTGTAGTTGAGGTCGGCGACGTCATTCCATGTGGTCCCCGGAGGGATGATGATGTGGCCCGCAGCATCATGGGTGTAGTAGTCGGGATGAGCGGTGATCCAGGCGTGGTCCCAGGCGGTGTGGTTGGCAACCCAATCGAGGATGACGCGCATATTGCGAGCATGCGCAGCGGCCACCAGAGTGCGGAGATCCTGCAGGGTGCCGTACTCCTGCCCGATCGCCTTGTAATCACGAACCGAATAAGGAGAACCCAGACCACCGACGCTGCGAATCTGCCCTACCGGATGGATTGGCATGAGCCAGACGACATTGCAGCCGACACGCTGGATGGCATCGAGACGGGCGGTGACACCCGCCAGATTGCCCTGCGCACTCATCGCACGGAGATTGACCTCGTATAGAACGAGCGTTTGCCGATCGATCGGGGTGACCACGCGCTCTGCGACCGGGCGAGCCGGTGGGGCCACCAATGCCGGCGGGGTCGGCGTGGTCGGCGGTGCTGCTGCCTGCCCAAGCGCCAAACAGGTGAAAACCAACCCGGTGAGCAGCGCGCTGACAGTAGCGCTCAGGTGCAATCGTTTCATCAAAATGATCGTGCCACATGCACCAAGCCAGCACAAGGGAAATTTACGGGCGGCGGAAAAACGTCCGCCAGTCCTCCGGGCGTGGGTGACCCCACTCAGCAGCCAGGGCATCGGCGGCGTGTTCCGGATCTTCGGCGGGGCTTCGCCCTGCATTCCGCAGGTGGGCGTGTGCCAGTTCGTGGGCGATCACATAACGCACGAAGTGAGGCTGCATCCGAATGAGGTGACGCTTTAGAACAACCGCTCGGGCGGGGGTGCGGGAAGGTGCTGGCACAGCGAAATGTCCAGTTTGGCCGGGTGTCGCGTCGTAGTCGGCGATGGTGAATCGCTCGTCGGTGAGGAAATCCGAGAGCACCAACTGGGGAAGGGTGGCAAGGACATCTGCGACCGGGGCCGCGATTTCGGCTGTAAGGCTGAACCGAGTCAGCCAAAGCGTAATCTCTGAATGCGGGGATGCAGCGGGCACGGGTGGATGATAGGTGTCAGGATCAGGCGCTGCTTCGGAATGACTTGGATGGCGCAGAAATTCGGCGACACAAGAAATAAGTCGGCCGCCCCATCAACATGGGGCGGCCGCGATAAATCAGGAGGCAGTCCTCAGGCGGTCAAGCTCACGGGAGCTTGATTTTCTGGCCGACGGTGAGCTTGTTGGGGTCCTTGATCTGGGGGTTGGCCTTGAGGATGGCCTTCCAGCGTTTGGTGGTCCCGTACTTGGACTGCGAGATCTTCTGAAGCGTGTCGCCGGACTTGATGGTGTAGCTGGCGCCGGTGATCTTGCTGGTTCCGGCTGTCGAATGGGTGCCAGAATGGGACTTGGTTGTTTTCCCCGTGGACTTCATTGGGGTGGCGTCGCCAGTGCCAGTCGGGGCAGCAGCAACCATGCTGGTGTTGCCAGCGGGGGCTGAGTTGGGGAGCTGCATCACAGAGGGTGACGGCGGGACGTAAACTGCGGCGGGGGGGTTATCAAGCGGAGGAGAGGCCGGAACATCCGCGACCTTCTTCTTATCGTTGTTACAACCCGAGCCGAAACCGATCAATGCCGCCAGAACTGCTGTTGCCAGAACCTTCTTCACGAGAGGCCTCCGTGTAATGCCGAGTAACCGCTGAGTGAACCGCGTCCGTGACTCCGACGGACTGGATGGCGGTTAACCCTGACAGCCCGGACCCCGGGCTTGCGTTGCCGCAGTGTAGCAATCTCGTTGTGCAAAGCCAGTGAACGCCCACGATCTTGCCGTGCACCCTTCAAATATCATCGGCAACGCACGATGTGTGGCATGCGTCGGAATGACGCAGATTGTTCGACGCGAATGAGTAGAGTTCCGGACCTGTGCCCTACCTCACACTCATCGGATTGCTGGCTGCGGCCGGGTTGGTGTTTTACGGGCTGATGGTCTGGGTGTTCGCCCGCACACTCCTCACCCCCACGCGCATGACGGACGGCCGGGCGCTGGCGCTACTCGGACGAATGGGGCCAGCCGATGTGGGGTTGGCTGATGTGGCGTGGCAGTTGGTGGAGATGGTCGTCCGGACGATGGGTCGTGAAGAGATCTTCAAAAGCTGGTGGATACCCGCAGCGGCAGGCAGTGCCCGACCGGATACGACCTTGTTGCTGGTCCACGGCTTTGCCGACAGCAAGATCGGCGCCTTGGCGTGGCTGCCTGTGATCAGGGGGCTTGGCGTCAACATCCTGATGGTGGATTTGCGGGCCCACGGGGAGGCCCCCGGCCCGTTCTGTTCCGCCGGACACTACGAGCGGCACGATTTGCTGGAAATCGGGCGGCAGGCCCGAATGCTGTGGCCTGCCGAGACGAAGCGGCTAGTACTGCTGGGCATGAGTCTGGGCGGGCTGTGTGCGGCAGCCGCAGTTGGGCTGGACGGGCCCGAACCGGACCTCATGTTTGATGGGCTGATTCTCGATTCACCGCCAGCGGACTTCCGCGAGGCAGTGGGCGCCTTTGCCCGGATGATGAACATGCCGGGCAAGTGGATTCAGCGAGGCGGGCTGGCATTAGCGCGGTGGCGGACGGGGTCGGACTTTGCGTCGTTGCGACTTGCGAACTCACTTCGCGCAGCGGAAAGCCTCGCGGTTCTTTTGATTGCCCCCAAAGGAGACCCCTATCTGGACGGGCACCCCAGCGGTCGGCTCGGCGAACTGGTGCGCGAGTTCCCCGGCATGCGTGTTTGGCAACCCGAATGCGGGCACTTGCTGGCGGTGGCGACCGAGCCGACGCGGTATGCAGAAGAGGTCGGACGGCTACTTGACGCTGTTGTTGGGTAGCTCAGGCGGGGCGGAGACGAACCACAATCGCCGGCGGGATCTCAGGCCGTTTGGCAAACGTGAACGCATTCTTGGCGCTGGCGGCCTTATCTGCAGCAAAAGTCGGCTCTTCAAGCCCGTCCAGAACCAGCCCGGCGTTGAAACACTCGGCCAGCAGGACGCTGAGCGGCCGGTGCCAGAAAGGGTGCCGTTGGGGCTGATTGAGAATACCCGTGGAGAGGTAGTACTGCGGCGTGATGTAACGGTCGACCCGGACACCAAACGTCTGCGACAGGCCCTGACCTTCGCCGGCCACATGGTTGATAAGTTCCGCGGTCATCGCGGGCCGATTACTACTGAAACAGGGGTGAGGCACCGAAAAGACGAAGCGACCCGCTGGCTTTAGCCAACCCGATACGGCCGCCAGCAACGGAGAAATGTCCGGCAGGTCCATGAGGGCCATTGAGCAGACCACTGCATCCCATTGATGGTCGAACGCGGACACCAGCTGCAACTGTGTGGCGGCCGTGGCATCGGCGACATGCCAGCGGATGGCATCGGCACCAGCATACTTGCGGGCGGCATTGATGAAGGCGGGGGCGCCGTCAAAGGCTGTGACTTTGGCGGAGAACTCGGCTGCCATGCGGCGGGAGTAGTTACCATTGCCACAGCAACAATCCAAAACACTCTCGTCGGGTTCTAAGGCGAGGAGGCGGTCGGTGGCGGGCATGATCAGTTCGCGTTGGAAGGCATTGCCGTCGCCGATCCGACCGTCCCACCAGGTGGCGATGTCGCGCCAAACTTGCAGTGCGGCTTCGGCGGAGGGGTCGGCGTCCTGAGGAGGCATGGCCCTGTTTTAGCCGCAAACATGGCGAAAACGTCGTTGGCACGATCTTTACGTCAAAAAAAACGGTTTTTGCGTGAATAGACCCGCACATTTTTGGCACTCTACATGTGACGGGAGTGATTTTTTTACGAGGTTTACATGGCTAGAAAAACTATTTTGGTAGCAGCAGGAGCCCTCGCCCTGATCGGGGCAGCCTCTACAAGTCAGGCCGCGTTGAGCGCTTCGGCGTCGCTGGGCCTGGTTTCCACCGGTGGCACTCCAGCCAACCCCACTTATACATATTCCATTTCGCTGAAAAGCAATGGGACGACCACGGTCGGTTCGTTCTGGTACGCCTGGATTCCGGGTCAGGACTACATGCACACCGCGCCGATCTCGATCGTCAACCCCACGGGGTGGCATTCGACCGTCACGGGTGGCGGTGCGACAGACGGGTTTGCAATCCAGTGGGCGGCAAATAGCTCGGCCTCGTACATCGCCAGCGGGTCGACGTTATCGACGTTTGCTTTCACGTCCGCCGACGATCTGAACAGCCTCGCCGGCTTTTCGACCTTTTTCCCGACGAAGCGCGTCGGTACTTCGGTGGTTTACAGCGGTGGTATTTTTTCTGACCTCGGATTCACGTTTTTGGTGAACACGGTCGTACCAGAACCTGCAGGGCCCATCAGTGCGGTGCTTTTGGTCGGGGCCGCACTTCTGGGCAGGCATCGGGTGGCGTAGGGCTTTGTTCTCTTAAGGCCCTGCCCGCCGAAGCAGCGCGTGAGTTCGGCGGGCAGGGTACTTTGGTGAGTGCGGGTTGGTGAATGACGACCGAGACAAACCCACGACGCGCGGCCTACGAGCAATGGGTGCATCTTCATGCACCTGAGCTATACCGCTTTGCCTATCGCCTGACCGGACGACACGCTGCCGCCGAGGATTTGTTACAGGAGACATTTACGGAAGCCTGGCGGTCCATCGATAAGCAGCGCGAGCCGGAGAAGGCCCGTGCATGGCTGTTTCAGATCTTGCGGTTTCAACACATGCGGATCATTCGTCGGGAAGTGGCTGCGGGGAAGCTGGTCCGCTTTTCAGGGGCCGCAGAAGGGTCGCAAACGGACCCATCGGCCGCGCCGGGGTCGGCGATGGCCGATCGAGAGACGCTGGATGCAGCACTAAGCGTTCTGCCACCCGACATTCGCAAGACATTTCTCATGGTCTTTCTTGAAAATCTCACCTGCCGACAGACCGCGGCGGAACTTCACATCCCACTGGGGACGGTGCTCTCCCGGCTCGACAGTGCACGGAAAACGCTTCGGGCGGCGATAAATCGTGATGAATCACCTAAAACTGCCCAGTCGCCCCTGCCACGGAAGGCGGTGCAGTCGCAATGAACGAACGTGAAACAGAACAAATTTCGGACGCCTGGAGTCTGGAGGAAATCGCCGCGTTGCCGCCCGGCCCGCAACGCGAAGCAGCCTGCGCGCTCAGGCGGACGACGATGACTGAACAAGAGCGGCAGACGTTTGACGTTGTCTTGCATGAAAACGACGCGCTTCGCCATGACACGATCGCTGAAGTGGCACTGCCGGTGGGCGTATTGGATCGCCTGCGAGAGATCCCAGATGCGGCCCCGCGGCTGGGACTGTTCCGGCGGCTTATGAAAGAACCCTTGGGCTGGAAGCAAGTCGCCGCTTTGCTGGTCGTATCGGTCGGCCTGTGGTGGGTGTACGGCATTGCGACAGCACCGTTCGTCCCCCGGCCACTGGACGCTGCAACGGCGCAGAGCATCACCCGGCTGGCGATGGCCCATCAGCAGTCGGGGCCGACGCTGGAATATCGCAACTCGGATCGCGACAAGGTGCTGGAAGCCATCAACCTGCACAAGATGCCTTTTGCCGTGATGATTCCCGATCCGGGCCATGGATATGAACTGGTAGGCGAGGGCACGTGCAAACTGGGCGACGTGGCGGCCGTCTTCACGCAATGGAAGGGCGACGGGACAGAGCTGACGCTTTATCAGTTTGATGGTCGGCCGCTTGGGGCGCCGTTGCAGTTTATTCCGGCTGAGGGTCCGACCGACACGCAGCACAGTGTAACGATCTGGTCAGGTGTGCCGGGACCCTGCACATGGGTTGTCGTGATCAATGCCCCGGGCAAGGGGAACCCGTTCCAATACGGTACGGGCACGGCAGCGCCGTGAGACGGCCCGGCAATTCGTTTGCAACGCCGGTGGGGTAGTGGCGGTATTGGTGGTGGCCGATAGGCTACCTTTCCCAATGAACCAAGCCACCTTACGCCTTGACACGCACTTTGTTGTCGCCCCGATTGATCGCCGGATCTTCTCCGGTTTTTTAGAGCACCTCGGTCGGGCGGTCTATCAAGGGGTCTATGACCCCGGTAATGAGTTGTCAGACAAGAACGGATTCCGGCACGACGTAATCGCGGCGCTCAAGCCGTTGTTCATGCCGCTGGTGCGGTACCCCGGCGGGAACTTCGTAAGCGATTACGACTGGACCGACGGCATCGGACCGAAGGCGAACCGGCCCAAACGGCTCGACTATGCCTGGCAGTCCATCGAGAGCAACCAGTTCGGCACCGATGAGTTCATGCAGTGGTGCAAACTGGTGGACACCAAGCCCATGATGGCGGTCAACCTTGGCACGGCCGGGGCACGGCAGGCTGCGGCCTTGCTGGAATATTGCAACCTGCCGGTCGGCACGGCCTGGGCTGATAAACGGGCCGCCAATGGCCACAAGGATCCGTACGGTGTGAAGGTCTGGTGTCTGGGAAATGAAATGGATGGCCCGTGGCAGGCCGGCCACGTACCGGCCGATGAGTACGCGCGGCGGGCCTATCAGGCGGGCTACCTGATGAAACAGATGGACCCGACAATTCAGCTGGTGGCCTGCGGGTCTTCGGGACGGGGCATGGGGACTTACCTGGAATACGACCGGACGGCTGTCGATTATTGCTGGGATCAGATCGATTTCGTCTCGGCACACCGATATAGCGAAAACCATCGGAATGATTCGGCGTGGTTTCTGGCCGAAGGAACGGAGATTGACCGGATCATTGAAGATTACGACGGCCTGCTGACCTATGTCCGGGGCAAGCGCAGAAGTAAGAAGCACATGCACCTGTCGTTTGACGAGTGGAACGTCTGGTACAAGGCGATGGGCGACAAACACCAGCGGGGCAACTGGAAAGAAGCCGCACCGCTGCTGGAAGAGGTTTACAACCTGGAAGACGCACTGGTTGCCGCCCAGTACTTGATGGCTTTCATCCGCCGGGCGGATGTCGTGAAGATGGCTTGTCTGGCACAGATTGTGAACGTGATTGCGCCGATATTGACGAATGAAAAAGGCGTGCTGATCCAGTCGATCTATCACCCGATTGCCCAGATCGCGAAGCTCGCTCACGGGCAATCGCTGATGACGCTGGTCGATTCGACGAAGTACAAGGCCGGGGACCGCGGCGAAGTGGCTGCGCTGGATGCGGCCGCCTCTTACGACCCGGCCAACGGAAATCTGGCGGTGTTCCTCGTGAACCGCGACCCGACAAAGGCCCTGACCGCATCGGTCCGGCTGGCGGACGTGACGGTGGACGGCGTGTCGGCCACCTGCCTGACTGGAAAAGATGTGAAAGCCGCCAACACTTGGGAGCACCCGAACGCGGTGGCTCCCAAGCCGATTGAGGTGGAACAGCCGGAGCCCGGCACGCTGCGGGTCACGATTCCCGGGCCGGGGATGGTGAGTTTGAGCGTCAAGACGACACGGCGGTAGGCCCTGCCGCTGATTCTCCGGTAACTATTGGTGCGGTAAGAAGTTCCGCTTTTGTGTGCAACGACCGGTTTGGTCTATTGTATTGATCCTTTGTTGACTCTCGGACCCGACAACCACCCCCACCCTTGCCGCATTCCCCGTCCGGCGTTTCATTGCGCGATTGTGGCGGCGACGGCGCTGATTTTGTGCGGCTGCTCGTCCGACTACTACCGCCGCGATGCTGACCGGGACATCAACGCGCTGCTGCGCGAGCGCAAGCAGCAGGTTTTGGCGTATCAGCCCAACGCTTCGCCGGACAAAGGTCAGCAGCCGATTCCGGCTCCGATGGGCAAGGGGATTTACGAAAAGATTCCGGTGTCACCGGTGTCGGACAATGCCAAACAGGCCATGAAACTCCGGAAGATCGAAATACCGGCGGTGCCACTGGGCCCGACCAATCGGTTTCCGACCTATAATCCTGACCAGGAGACGAGCTACGAAAGTTCGGCAAGGTCGCGCACGGGGGTCTCTGTGGTGATGGGTCCGTTCGGGGTGCAGCCGGCGCAGAATCGGATGGACCTGTTCGGTGTGCTGCGCTATGCGACAAACCACAGCCGCGACTACCAGACACAGATGGAACAGCTCTACTTCGCGGCACTGGATGTCAGCCTGGAGCGGCATCTTTTTACGCCGCGACCGTTCGCGAATCAGACGGCCGCATTTGACGGCGGCCAACGCGATGTGGCGTACCGTTCTGCGCTGACGGCCACGACAGACGCAGGGGTGAGGCAGAAGCTGCCTTATGGCGGCGAAATTGTCGCGAATTCGCTGGTCAGTTTCGTCGACGCGCTAAACAAGAACACGGAAGGCGGCGAGTCTGCGAGCGTTGCCCTCACGGGAACCATTCCACTGCTGCGCGGCGCGGGGATGATCAATCTGGAAGGCCTGATCAACTCCGAGCGTCAGGTGGTCTACGCCGTGCGCGCGTTTGAGAGCTATCGCCGGTCATTTCTCGTGGACATTGCCAGCCGTTACTACGCCCTATTGGTCTCGAGGTCGGGGGTGATCAACCGCCGGCAGAACCTCGACAATCTGATCGACCTGACAGAGAGCAGTCGTGCGCTCTTCGCAGCTGGGAAAACGAGCTATCTGGACGTTCAGCGCTCATTGAACAGCCAGATCAGCGGCGAAGTGCAATTGGTAAGCGCCGAGGAATTGTACCGATCCGCGATCGATAATCTTAAGCTCGTGATAGGCATGGACCCCTCTGAGGAGCTGGAAGTGGTTCCGGTGCAGATTGACCTTGACCAGCCACAAGTCAACGACGCTATGGCTTCGAGACTGGCAGTGGAGTACCGGCTGGACGTACGCACTGCACGGGATCAGGTGGATGACGCCCAACGGGCGGCAAACAATGCGAAAAACGGCCTATTGCCCGATCTTTCGATCCTAGCGCGCGGGGCCATTGGGAGTGGTACTGATCCGGTCACCGGCGCGGCCAACAACACGACCGGGCTTTACGGTGACAGCACCACTTACTCAGCCGGGGCGACTCTTGGGCTACCGCTGGATCGATTGGCGGAACGGAATATCTATCGCAGATCGTTAATACTTCAGCAGCAGTCGCTGCGTAACTTTCAACAGAAGCGTGACGCCGCACAAACAGACGCCCGAACGGCACTGCGACGGATTCGGGCCGCGACCGACCGGGTGGAACTGGCACGGCGAAACGTGGCAGTCAGTCAGGCGCGTCTGGACCTTTCCAATGAGCTTTTGCGCCAGCCTTTGCTGAACCCGCTGCCGGGGCTCACGGGCAGCAACCGTGATGTCGTGGATGCCCAATCGGCCTTGCTGTCTGCGCGGGATGACCTTGACAGCGCGCTGGCATCGCAGGCCATTCAGGTATTGAGCTACTACCGCGACACCGGAACGCTTCGGTTGGACCCGGCGGCCGGAGTTCTGGCGAGGGCTTTGGAACGGCGGGACGGTGATGGCGACACCGACCCGAAGATGGAATCTCCTCTGCTGGACCCCACGACTCAGCCGATGCCGTAAACAGACCGGTAAGCCCCGCCAAAAGCGGGCCAGTGATCGAGCCTAAATCTGGCTGGGCGTCGAGTGTTGGTAGGCGTCGCAGACCTCGTCCACCGAGCCTGACATGGCAATCCGGCCGTGGTCGATCCAGATGGCCCTGTTGCAGAACTGCTTGACGTGCGGGATGGCATGGCTGACGAACGCCATGCAGTGGCTGGCGTCGATGAGGTGGTGCATGCGGCGGGTGGCTCGGTCCTGAAAGTCCTGATCGCCAGCGGAGAAGACTTCATCGATGAGGAGGATTTCGGGGTCGGTGTCGGTGGCAACGCTGAAGGCCAGACGAAGCTGCATGCCCGAGGAATAGTATTTCACCGGGACGCGAGCGTGATCGCGCAGGCCGGCGAAATCCAAAATCGATTCGACCTTGCGAGCCATTTCCCGGCGGCTAAACCCCAGGACAGCACCATTGAGGAAGATATTTTCCAGCCCTGAAAGTTCGGGGTTAAAGCCCGCACCGAGTTCCAGAAGCGGGGCAATCCGGCCGGTGACCGCAATAGTGCCCAGACTCGGGCGGTATATGCCGCAGATCATGCGGAGCAGCGTGCTTTTACCCGCGCCATTGTGGCCGATGATGCCCACACGGTCGCCGCGGCGAATCGTGAAGTTGAGGTCGCGATAGAGCCAGAATTCGCTGGTCTGGCGATAGTTCTTGCGGAAAAATCGGTCGAGAACAGCCTGCTTAAGCGAACCAGCGCCGCCGCCGCCGTATTTGCGGAACTTAAGGCCTACGTTCTGAAAACTCACACACTCGCTGCCGTTGCTGGAGGTCGTGGGAAGCCATGTGCCAAGATCAGCCGACAGTTGTTGCTGACTGGCTGCGGCATCGAGCTTGGATGGATCGGCAGGGGTGGGAGGGGGAAGCTCGACCACCACCGGCATATCAGAGCCTGTAGACATAGTCGTCCTCATTCCAGGCGTAAGTGACGTAACCAATGAACAACATTCCGACGCTCATCCCAATCGCCCACAGCCATGTCGATAAGGCGGGCCATGTCCCGTAATAGATGCCGTGCTGGAAAAATGCGATGAAGTGGGTCAGCGGATTGAACCGGACATAGGGCTCCAGCCGTTTGACGTTCTCGAGCTTGTAAACGATCGGTGTGGCGAAATAGAGAGCCTGCAGGAAAATCGAGAGAAAGTGCTCCACATCCCGGAACCGGGTCACCAGGGTCATGCCGACTAGAGCGCACCCGGTGAGAAAGACTCCCATGAGCAGGAAACCGATGGGTAAAATGACCAGCTGAATGTGGGCCGGTGCACCAGACAGCAGGCAGATCACAAAAAGAGCGGTGAGGGCAAAGAGCATGTTGATCCCGGCCACGGTGATTTCGGCCAGCGGCAGGATCAGCTTCTTTACCGATACTTTGCGGATCAGCCCTTCATGGAAAAGCATGGCTCGACAGCCGTTTTCCATCCCGCCACCAAAAAACTGCCACGGAACAAGCCCTGCCAGCAGATAGACGACATAGTCCTTGAAATTCGCCCCAAGGACGGCGCTGAAGACAAACGCTTGAATGGTCAGCATCAACAGCGGATTCAAGAGGGTCCAGAAAAAGCCCAAGGCCGACCGCTGATAGCGAAGCGCAAGCTGGGTGGTAACCAGATTCAGGAAAACATAGCGGTCCTGCCACGTGTCAAGCCAGTGCCGCCACATAACGCTGGGGAGGAGGCACTCGAGTTTACCGCCAAGAAAGCGGGTGCCGGGTGCGTTGTACGTTCGCTGTCGGCCAGCACGATGGGCCTTGGGGGCGGCACCGGGCGCAGCGGATGCCGGCTGTAGGACGGGAGGAGACATCGGGGCATCGGATTACACCCGACAAATGTTCAGGCGGCAAACTTTGAATGGCTGGCGGCAGGCTGGGTAAGCTGACAGGGGCCGTGACAAATCGCTATTCGAACGCAAATTTGTAAGGGGAAAGGCGTACGCCAGTTGGAAGTTGGTGAGTCTGATATTAAGGTACCCCTCGCGAATGTTCCGGGGTTGTTGCGGCGCGGTGCCGGACCACCGGAGAAGATTGCATAGAAGTGTTCGGCCGTGTGATGAGGCGGCGGGCTTCTTCAACGCCACTTTTGGAGCACCTTCAGACCATCCCCTGACCCTCGGCCAATCCACCATGCGATTCAGCATCGTCATCAACACATACAATCGGGGCGAAGCGCTTCGGGCCGCACTCGAGTCGCTCCGCTATCAGAACTATCGCGACTTCGAGGTTGTGGTGGTCAACGGACCGAGCACCGACAGCTCGGTGGAAGTGGTGCGTGAGTGGGGCGATGCGATTGTCGCGGTGAAATGTCCGGTGGTGAAGATCGCGGTTTCACGGAATCTGGGGATCGATCATGCCAGCGGCGATGTGGTCTGCTTCATGGACGACGACGCGCTGGCCGACCCGCGGTGGCTCGAAGAACTTGCGGCGGGGTACGACGCCCCGGACGTGGCCGGCGCGGGCGGTATTGTGTGGGACTACACCGGTTTCAAGCTGCAGTACAAGTATTCCTGCTGCAGCCGGCTGGGATTTGTGGATCATGACCTGAAGCCCCCATTTGACCAGTACAACAAGCCCGACAGCGACCCGTTCCCCTTCATGCTGGGGACGAACTCGAGCTTCACGCGGAAGAGTCTGGAAGAGATCGACGGATTCGACGAAGAGATCGAGTATTTCCATGACGAGACGGATGTGGCCTGCCGCATCATCGACCTTGGGTACCGGTTGAATCTGCTGCCGAACGCGGCCGTGCATCACAAATATCTTAAGAGCCACCTGCGGACCAAGGGCCGCATCACGCTGGACCCCTATCCGGCGGTGAAGAACTCCTATTACTTCGCGTTTAAGAATGGCTCGCGGTTTTATTCACGCGAGCACATCATCGAGAAGCTCGGCAAGTACGCTGATACCGTCCGAAACTTCGCCATCGAGCAGCACAAGTCCGGGCTGATGACGCCGGCACAGTTCGAACATTACATGCGGCGTGCCGATCAGGGCCAGCGGGACGGACTGCAGCGCGGCGAACACTCGCCGCGTCAGACGCGTAAGATTCTTCCCCGGCGGCCGGAAAACTTTAAGCGGTTCCCCGTGCTGGTTCCGCCGACGAAAAAGCTGGTCGCGTGTTTCGTTTCCGCCGAGTATCCGCCGCACGATTTTGGTGGTATCGGGCGGTTCACCTGCGACCTAGCCGAAGGCTTCGCCGGATTGGGCCATGAAGTGCATGTGGTCACGCGATCCCCGGACGAAAACCGTGTCGATTTTGAAAACGGCGTATGGATGCACCGGCTGAAGTCTCAGGACCTGGCGATCGAAGAACTTGACGAAGTTCCGTCGGCCGGAAACTTCTACCACTTGTCACGTGTGTACCGCGAAGTGTCACGGATTCAGGAGACCTGTCCGCTGGACGTGGTCTCTTCACCGCTGTGGGGCTCCGAGGGGCTGGCCTGCACGTTTGATGATCGCTTCCCGACAGTGCTGACGCTGATGACATCGCTCAAGACCATCACCTCCATGCACCCCACCATGCAGGGCAACACACCACAGTCGAAGGTCACGGCACAACAGATCGATCTTGAGCGGTATAACGTCCAGAAGACGGAATACATTCACGCGATTTCCGGGCCGATTCTTGAAGGTACAAACAAGGATTACGGCCCGATCAACGGCGAATCTCGTGTGGTCCACCTCGGTATCCGCGACCGCAGCAAAATCTACCGCCGAAGCAGGCCTGCAAATGACAAAGAGGTCCGCGTGCTGTTTGTCGGCCGCCTCGAACGCCGTAAGGGCGTGGACACGTTGCTGGAGGCCGCCGCGAAATTGTGCCCGCAGTTCCCAACGGCCCATTTTGTCATTTGCGGCAAAGACACGCCTTACACCGATGACGGGCGGAGCTACAAAGACCTGTTCGTCGAAGCGAACCCGAAGTTGGTCCGTGACGGGCGGGTGACTTTCACCGGCCATGTGACCGAAGAAGAGCTTTACCAGCATTACGCCGATGCCGACGTTTTTGTCCTGCCCAGTCGCTATGAAAGTTTCGGGCTGGTGCTGCTTGAAGCGATGGTCTACGGGGTGCCGGTGGTGGGAATGCGAATCGGTGGCATGCAGGAGATCGTGATCGAAGGGGACAACGGTTATCTGGCCGAGCCGGGCGATCCGGTTTCCCTTGCCGACAAGCTGCGGCCGCTGCTGGGGGATGCCGACCTTCGCCGGCGCATGGGACGGAGATCACGAGAGATTTACGACGAGAAGTTCTCGGCGAGTATCATGGTTGATAACACGGTCCGATTTTATGAGCACATTGCAAACCAGCACCGCCGCCGCCATCCAAAAGTCGGTTAAAGCCCTGCCCGCCGACACTTCCGTCGCGGACCATGCGCATTCGCTGGTGATCGTCGGTCTGGCGGATGCCCTGCGGACTGTCGGGCGCCTGCCACGCACTCGGGCCGATTCTGCTGCGCGCGAGCTGGTGAAGAACGAGCGTTCCAGCGACTACCTCGCCGAGATCCGCCGACTTTGGCCCCTGCCGCCCGAAAAGTTTCTGGCAGGGCTCTACCGGGCAATCTTGCATCGTTCACCCGATGTAAGCGGGACGCAGTGGTTTCTGGAACAGTTGAATCGCGGTGCTACACGGGCTGAAATCGTCACGGCTTTCGCCACATCCGAAGAGGCACGCCTGCAGGATATTCCTACGCAGTGGCTTTCATCGCTGCCGGCTGAAGGGGTGCAGACGCCAGCCGCCCCCGCGACGGATTCGGGATCGGCCACCAGCAACGGTTCGGCGAACGATGCAGCGCCGAGTGGCGCATCCCCCACCGAGCCGAAGGCAACACGGGCCGAGTTCAGGCATGCACCTGCGGACAACACCAGCCACATGTCGCGGATTTCCGTGACGCCCTTGCCCCCTGCACAGCCAGCCGCTGCACCAGCAGACTCCGTTCTGGGCCAGATTCGTTCGGCTGGCTGGCTTGGAAAAGCGGCCCGCTATGCCCGACGTGTGATTTATCTACCCTGGAATTTCCAAAAATTCTTTGATGATTATCTGGCCTTCCGGACATCGCACCGGCAGTTTGAGGCCATGATTTTTGAGCGACTTTGGGCCATCGATAAGGCCCAGGGTGCCTCGGCCAACGAGCTTGCACTGATGTTTCAGCGGCTGGAGTCCGGCACCCTTCGGGCGGAGGACACACTTCAGGCCGTCCGACAGCTCCACCCGGTCCTTGAGAAGTCACTTGCACTGTCCGAAACCGCCGCCACGCTGAGTCGGCAGTCCATGGAGTCGGGCAGTTCGACACGCGAGGAGACAGCCCGCCGGATGACGGCCATGGAATCCGGCCTGCGGGTCGCAGCCGACCGCCGTCATGAAAAGTTGAATGCCGAACTTGCATCGACTCGAACGAAACTGAACTACGTTCAGGCTTTGATCGATCGTCTTGCCAAAACGGCCGACGAAATCGGCGCGGGGCAGCAGGCCGCGCGCGGGCAGGCGGACACAGAGGCGTCCGCGCTTCGTCAACAATTGCTCCAAGTCCAGCAATCGACAAAAACACTTGAGGCGTTCACCGAAGAGCAGCGCATTCGACTGCAAGACACAGTGGTGACCGCGCGGGATGCATTGGACGCGGTCAAAGTCGTGAAGTCCGATCTCGGTGGAGGTTTTGATTTCGTCTGCCGCAAAGTCGATGCACTCTCTGCGAACGTTCAGGATGCATGGGACGCGGTGAAGGTCGTAAAGACCGATCTGGGCGGAGGCTTTGATTTTGTCTGCCGTAAGGTCGATGCCCTCTCCACGACCGTGCAAGATTCTCTGGATACCGCCAAAGTGGTGAAGTCAGACCTTGGTGGCGGCTTTGATTTTGTCTGCCGCAAGGTCGATGCCCTCTCTACGGCCGTGCGCGAACAGATGAGCACGGGCATGCAGGCGACCCAGATGCCGGAACCCACAGTTCGGGATGCCGACGCACTGCGTGCCCGCATCGCGGCCCTAGGCGGTATCAAACTGAATCTCGGCTGCGGCGAGCGTCCGCTGCCGGCCTATGTAAATGTGGACGCGCGGCCGATGACGGACGTGGACATCGTTGCCGATGTTCGACGGCTACCGTTCGAGTCTGGCACGGTGGATGAAATCGCCTCGTCACACCTGGTGGAACATTTCCGGCAGGCACAGTTGCTGCTGGCCATACTGCCGTACTGGAAATCGCTGCTAAAGCCGGGCGGCACGTTGCGCATCACCTGTCCCAACTGGCGGGCCATGCTGGACCGGCTGGCCTCAGGCAAGATGAGCTACCCGGATTTCCGGCTGGTCACCTTCGGCGGGCAGGACTATGAAGGCGATGACCACTTCTCCATGTACACACCGGACTCGCTGACGGAATTGCTGAAACAGGCGGGTTTCACCGATGTGCGAGTCGTGACGCCGGAACGGATGAATGGCCTTTGTCCGGAGATGGAACTCACGGCTCGAAAGTAGTCCGTTCCTTCCCTGACCCTCGCCCCTCCACACCGCCCCCCCCCCCGCTCAGGCAATGCTGATCAACGTCCGCATGCGGTGTGTCTGCCCGGCACCCAGCCGGACGATGTTGTCGGCCGCGTTCACACTTTCCACACAGACGAATCCCGGCCACTGGCCGCCGGTCAGCTCGGCCATGGCTTCCGCCTTCGCTTCCCACGGGTTCCAGACGACGGTGCTTGAGGACCTATCCTTCGTAATCAGCAGATCCGGCTTGCCCTCGCCACGGCCCTTGAGCAGGTGTGGGCCGGCCACATCAAGAAACAACGCATCGGTCTCCGCACTCAGGCGCAGGTCGCCCACAGGTAGAGTCTTGCGTTTGAAGCCATCGGTTTTGTCGATATACGTGGCGTTACCCAGCCCGGTGACGGCTACGTCCCGCACATTGTCCGCCGTGAAATAGGTGTGCAATGCTTCATCAAATGAGATCGTCTCTTGGCTGCGATTGGTCACCACCAAGTCCATCGACAGAACGCTGCTGACGGATACGGTGAATCGCAGCGAAAAATCGTGCGGCCAGAGCTTTTGGGTCTGCAGGTTGCTATCCAGCCCGAACGTCACCTGGCTGAAGAGGTCCGCCGTCAGTGCCGAAATGACCTTCCACTGCGTATTTCGAGCGAAACCGTGCTGCGGCAGCTTGCTATCGAACGGGCACGGCCCGAACCACGGAAAAATGATCGGCACGCCACCACGGATGGCCTTCCCGGCCGTAAATGGGCTCGTCTTGCTGACGAAAAGTGCATCGCCGCCCGCGCCTTCCTCTGCCGGTATCCAAGAGGTGACACACGCACCGTTCAGGTAAACCTCGGCCGAGCTGCCGGGTGAGGTCAGTCGCACGGCTGGCTGGCCACCTTTGCCGCCAAAGAAATCAACCCGGTCAAGGGCGCCGTGCTGGGCGGTCAGTTCGTGCAAAAGGGTGGCGGTTTCGGCAGAGGGCGCGACTTCGGACATGGTCAGATGCTCCTGATTGAGGTCACGGGCATCCTGCGGGCAATCGGTTGTTGTCGCAATCGCTTGCTAGAATAACGGAGGTTTTAGCAGCGGTTCAAAGCTTATGGCTTGCGGATTCCACTGCCGTTCAAGGTCAACCGTCTCGCTGACCCGGCGAATCTGGTTCATCAACCGGAAATATCCCATGGCCTTCCGGCGGGCCATCGGGCAGTTGACCACCTGATCAATGGTGACACCCGCAAAGTTAAGCACGCGCCGCATCTCGCTGGTGGTGTCGCGGGCGACCTGTCGCTGACCAACTAATTTGTGCATGGCTTTCCCTTGACGTAGCAAGAACATGGCCTCAGCGGCTATTGTAAGGATAGGCAAGGAGGCCTTGACGTGATTTTGGCGGTTCTCGCACAGCTTAATGTGCCGAAAATGGACAACCTCACGTGGGTTGGGCTTGCCATTGCCGTCGCGGCCACCGCATTCGTCTACATCCGCACCCGCGGCAAACTGAAACGCGACCCGCTGGCCCGCCAAGGCCTGAACCGAAAGTCCAAGCCCTACGGACTGCGGCCCGATGAGGTCGAAGAGCAAATGCGGAACGTACTGGTCGAGCTTTCCGGCATGGCCCGCGAAATCTCCGCCCAGATGGAAACCCGCAGCCAAAAACTCATGATCCTGACCCAGCAGGCAGACGAGCGGATCGGCGAACTTAAGCGTCTGTTGGACGAGGCACGCCAGATAGACGCCGAATCGACCGCCCGTGAACGAAGTCTGCCACCCACCAGCGGCTTCGCCGAGCGCCCGACCCCAACCCGCCAGCCACCACAGCACAATGAAATCCTGACCAGCCACCCGGAGATTTTCCAACTGGCCGCACGGGGCCTGACCTCGCAACAGATCGCCGAGCGCACCGGTGCCCATCGCGGCGAGGTGGAACTGATTCTGGCACTGGGGAATACGAAGACGAAGGCGAGTTAGACGTGCCCGCGCGTTTACCGCGACCGCGAATCCGTCTGAAGGTTTGCTGCATTCGGAACCTGGACGAGGCCCAAGTGGCAGTGGCCGGCGGCGCGGATGCCCTGGGACTGGTCGGGCCAATGCCCAGTGGGCCGGGGGTGATCACTGACACAGTGATCGCGCAGATCGCCGCTTGGGCGCCGCCGGCCGTTGCGACGTTCTTGTTGACCAGCGAGGTAACAGCGGAACGGATCATCACCCATGCCCGCCGAACCCGGACCAGTGTGTTGCAACTCGTGGACGACGTCGAAGCGGGAGTGTATTCAGAACTGCGCGCGGCCTTGCCGGGGGTAAAGCTAGTGCAAGTCATCCATGTGCGGTCGGAGAGGGATGTAATTGCGGCGGTCGAAATCGCGCCGCATGTTGACGCCCTGCTACTCGATTCCGGCCGGCCGGAATTGAAAGTGAAAGAGCTTGGGGGAACCGGGCGGACACATGACTGGGCACTCAGTCGGCGCATTGTGGCCGTGTGTGGAAAGCCGGTCCTTTTGGCAGGCGGGATTACACCCGCGAACGTGGCTGAGGCCATCTCAGCAGTGCAGCCGTTCGGGATTGATCTCTGTTCAGGCGTGCGAACAAACGGGCTGCTAGATGCTGGCAAATTGCCACGACTGCTGGCCGCCATGTCGCAGAGGTCACGGTGATTGCTTTACGAGAACGGCAGTGCCCCCGGCGGCAGTCCCAGCTCGCCCGCCATCTTGCTCATCTCCTGTTGAGTCATGGCGGCCGCCTTGCTCTGGGCAGCGGCCACCGCGGCCACGATCAAGTCTTCAAGTAAGGCCAGATCCGTCAGGTCGACTTTGTCTTTGTCGATGCGCAGTTTCACCAGCTCCATCCGGCCGTTAACGACGGCCGTGACCATGCCCCCGGCCGCATCGGCCGAAACCTGCTTGCGGGCGAGTTCTTCCTGAACCTGCGCCATCCGACCCTGCATCTCTTGGGCCTTGCGCATCATTTCGCCGAGATTACCGAGGTTTCCGAGGCCTTTAAGTGCGTCAAACATTTGGCATTCCCTTTAGTGTTGCAGTTCGATTTTTTTGATCTGCCCGCCCAGAATTTCCATCACCGATTTGACCAGCGGGTCGGCCATGGCCTGTCTCATTTGTTCATCGGTGGGTCGTGTAGATGCGGTCTCGATGAGGCGGATGTTTCCCTTTTCGGCCAGAGCCGCCGCCTCTTTCAGGGAAGGGGGCGTTGGCCGCACCGGTGCCGAGGAGGGCACGGCAATTTCAACGACCGGCGCTGCCGTATCGATCGCGAACTTGAGGCCAATCGGGCGGCCTGCGGCCTGTGACAGATAACCGGAAAGGGTAGCACGATCCGCACTGATGCGCTCCAGCCGCTCGACACCGACGCGCATACCAGCAGGGACACGGATCGTCAGCACACTGTCTTCAAATCCGGCGGGCGACATGGAGTGCACCTGGCCGAAAAAACGCGGCGATTTGTCTTGCAGAAGGGCTAGAAAACTGGCCCATAGCGACGCGACATCAACGGCCTGATCCTCAATGACCGATGTAAGACCGGGCGCAACTGCGGCCGCCTGCTCAGCCACCAGAGTTTGCTGGCGAACCATCTCGACCAGCGAAAGACCGCCCGGTGCATCGTCCCAAACCCGGCCGGGCTGGGGCAGCGAGTCATCGTCGTCATCGCCAACCGCATTCGGCGCGGCTGGCGTAGCTGCCGGCATCGGCACGACAACAGACGCGACTATCGGGGCAACCGGCGCGATCGGCACTTCCGCCCTGACCGGTGCGGTCAGTTCAGGCTTTTTTTTTTCGGGGAGCGCAGCGGCTGCGACGGCAGGCGCGATCGCCACTAGTTTCGTCTGCGGCTTGCCCGACATCCCACGCAGAAGCTGGCTCAGTTGCACGAATTGCTCGCTCAGGGCCAATCGCACAAGCGTCGCATCGAACAGCGCACGCGGGTCGGGGCTGCTTCGCATGCTCCGGCGCAGCTCTTCAAGCAGTTGCAAATCCTGTGTCAAGGTGGCTGGGTCGAACTGTGCTGCCTGCGCCGCCATGCCGCTGCCCACGTAACCGGCCTGCTTGACTACGGCCGATTCCGGGCCACAAACGCGCATCAGCAGCAGGCCATGCAGGTGATCGATCAATGTCCCGGCCAGCGTATCGGCCGAAAGTCCGCCGGAAAGCAATGTGTCGGCGATGCCCAACGCGTCCTGCGGTCGGCCCTCGCCCATGGCCTGCACCATCGCCATCACTTGCTCGCTATGCGGCAACCCCAAGAGCTGCTCGATCAGCGCCAGCGTGACCCGCTTTTCGCCGGCCGACAGCAGACGGTCGAGCAGCGACAGGCTGTCTCGCATGCTCCCCGCGCCGGCCTTGGCCACCCGGAGCATGGCATCATCATCCGCCGCCACTTTCTCAGCCTTACAGATGGCTGCGAGGTGCTCCGCCACCTGTTGCGGCGAGATGCTGCGGAAGTCATACCGCTGGCAGCGAGAAAGAATCGTGATCGGCAGTTTCTCCGGTTCGGTGGTCGCAAGGATGAACTTGACGTGGGCCGGCGGTTCTTCAAGCGTTTTCAGCAGCGCGTTAAAGCTGCTCTTGGAAAACATGTGCACTTCGTCGATCAGGAATATCTTGAACCGTCCACGGGCCGGGCGATACGCGACGTTATCGATGATGACGTCGCGCGTGGCATCAACGCCCGTATGGCTCGCGGCGTCGATTTCGACGTAATCAATGTCCTCGCCACGAGCGATACCACGGCAGCTATCACATTCGCCGCAGGGTTTGGTTGTGGGACCCTCCGACTTCTGGCAGTTCAGGGCCTTGGCCAGAATACGGGCCATGGAAGTCTTGCCGGTCCCGCGCGTGCCACAAAAGAGAAAGGCGTGGGCAATACGGCTGGTTTCGATGGCCCGCTTCAGGGTATTGGCGACGTGGTCTTGGCCGACAACCTCGTCAAAGGTGCTGGAGCGGTATCGACGGGCCAGAACGGTGTAGGACATTCCGCCAGCAGTTTAGGGTCGGAACGGTCCGGCCCCAACATTGGTACACGCTGGCAACACAGCGCCGTTCAACACGACGTTGTTTCCGCATCCGCCGCCGACAATACGGCACCCAGCAACCCCGGAAAGCGCCGATCCAAGTCGGCCCGCCGCAAGGTTGTGAAATAGCTGGTTCCTTCAACACGGGTCTGGATCAGACCAGCTTCTCGCAAGACTTTGAAATGGTGGGACCGTGTCGCCTTCGGCATCTCGGAACAAAATTCCTGACAGCGGTATTCCCCATTCGCCGCCTGCCGGACGATTTTGATCCGGACGGGGTCAGCCAAGGCAGCAAGAACACGCTCCAAGGTCAGCGTTTCCGCTAGCGGATGGGGCACCCTCTCCGGCATCGAACTGCTCTGTACTGAGGATGTGTGGGTATCGGGAGTCACAGTCGGTGTGGGGCCAATGTTCAGAACAGCCCACTACCCTATTTATACGCTTCAAAGTTGAGAGATGTTGCAGAATAATTACAGAGACTGACGGCAATTCGACCCTGATCGGGGTGGGCTATCTGACTGCCGCCGGGTGAGTCAAAACTGGTAAACTGCTGGATGTGAGCAATGACACGCAGTTAGACCTTAGTGATTCCCTGGGTTCTGGCGAGATCGACGGGGTTGATGCCCGTTCGTTTTTCCTGAATCGCGATCTGGCGTGGCTGCAGTTCAACCGCCGCGTGCTGCACGAGGCCATGGATGAGCGGAACCCCGTGCTGGAACGGGTGCGGTTCATGGCCATTTTCACCAGTAACCTGGACGAGTTCTTCATGAAGCGGGTGGGGAACCTACAGCGGCAGGCACGGACCCTGCGATCTGGCGCAAGCACGGCCGACGGGCGGACACCACAACAGGTCTTGGACGAAATCCGGCTGCAAACGGCGCAGGACGTAAAAATCCAGGAGGATCACTATGTAAACGTCCTCCGGCCGGAACTTCGCGAGTGCGGTGTTCATCTGTGCCCGTACGAAGAGTTGACCGAGGCAGAGCGGGCCATCGCGACGAAGTATTACCACCAGAACGTTTTTGCAGTCCTTACGCCGCTGGCAGTGGACCCGGGGTCACCGTTTCCGTTCATCAGTAACCTGTCGCTGTCGCTGGGGATATTGCTGAAGCACGAAGAGAAGGACGATCCGGTCTTCGCGCGCGTAAAGGTGCCAGAGGTGCTGCCGAAGTGGGTGAGGGTGTCGCCGCCGGGTGAGGCGCCGATCCGGCTGGTGGCGATGCACGATTTGATCCGGAATCACCTGAATGCTCTTTTCCCGGACATGGCAATTCTGAGCGTGACGGCCTTCCGAGTGACGCGCAACGCCGAGATCGAAATGGCCGAACACGCCAGTGAAGATGTGCGCGAAGTGATGGAGGCGGAGGTCAAACAGCGTCGGTTTGCGGAGGTCGTACGGCTGGAACACGGGTCGAACCCCGACCCCTGGATGCTGGCCTTTTTGCGGGATGCGCTCAAAGTTAGTGATGCCAACGTTTATCAACTGACGGCCGAAGTGGATTACGAGGATTTGAAGGCCGTGGCGGATCTGAACCTGCCGCACTTGCGGTTCATTCCGTGGACACCCATCGTGCCGCCCATTTTGGCCGATGAGGCGACCGATATTTTTTCGGTCATCCGGCGTGGTGACCTGCTTGTGCACCATCCGTACGAGAGCTTTGATGCCAGCGTGGGCCGGTTCATCGAAACGGCGGCCGTGGACCCCAAGGTGCTGGCGATCAAAATGACGCTGTATCGCACCAGTGAAAGCACACACTTCATCAAGACACTGATTCGCGCGGCAGAAGAGGGCAAGCAGGTGGTGGTTTTGGTTGAACTCAAGGCCCGATTCGATGAGGAGCGTAATCTGAAAGTGGCACAGGCCCTTGAAGAGGCCGGGGCACACGTGGTGTATGGCGTGGTGGGCCTGAAGACGCATACGAAAACGACACTGATCGTGCGCGACGAACCTGAGGGGATCCGGTGCTACACGCACATCGGCACGGGCAACTACAACGCGGCCACGGCACGGCTGTATACCGACGTCGGGCTTTTTACATGCAATGACGAGATCACGCGGGACATCGTCGAGCTGTTCCACTACCTCACCGGCCGATCAGCCAACCGGACCTACCGCCGGCTGCTGGTGGCACCGGTCAACATGCGCCAGCGCGTGCTGGAACTCATCCACCGCGAGACCGAACACGCCAGAGCCGGACGACCCGCGCGCATCGTCGCCAAGATGAACGCGATGGAAGACCGTCGGGTGGCCCGGGCGCTCTATGCCGCAAGCCAGAGCGGCGTGGAAATCGACTTGCTCGTCCGGGGTTTCTGCACACTCCGTCCGGGGGTCGCCGGGATGAGCGAGCGCATCCGCGTGACCAGCGTCATCGGGCGGTTCTTGGAACACTCGCGGATTTTCTACTTTCGAAACGGCGCGGCCGATGAAGTGGACGGAGAGTTTTTCATCGGTTCGGCCGACTGGATGTATCGGAACCTGCTGGCCCGTGTCGAGGCCGCCGTGCCGATTGACAACCGTACACACCGGCAACGGCTGTGGCAGATTCTGCAGACCATGCTGGCCGACCAGCGCCAGGCATGGGACATGCAGCCCGATGGCAGCTACGTGCAGCGTCGCCCCAGCCCCCCGCCGACACCCGCCTCGGGCAGCACGTCCGCCAACGGCCTGCGCGGCGGCGGCGTGGGCGCGACCTCGGCGGCATCCGCAGAGATCGGCACCCACGCCACACTGATGAATCTGGCGCTCGCAGCCACCCGGCCCATGATGGCGTAGTGCCCGTTTGAAAGATGACGGACCGTTTGTCTTATTGCACTGCCAGATCGATCTGATGGGTCCCATTCAGGCCTTCGGTTTCGCGGCTGTCGCCCGTGGATGGATTTTCGTTCGGATTGAAGATGATGCACTCCCGCTTATTGTTTAAAGTGGTCGGGCTCAACCAAGCGAACTGGCCCGGATAGAGAATGACCTGCGAGCCATCTTCGGGTCCGTCGCTGGGGTTGTCCCGCACCGACAATATCTCGCCGGAGGTGAGGCTGGTGATGACCGCATAGTCGTCACCGTTGTAGGGGTCACCCTGGAAGAACACGTATTCACCGGCGACGGGCGCTGTGGTGCTGGTGGGGATCCAGATGCGGATTCCGCAACTGTTGGAACTGACGGCCACATGATGGGTATGGATCGTCAAACGGCTGCCGAGAAGCTGTAGCCACCCGTCGTCGATGTACACAATCGTCCCACCACCCAAAATGTGCAGGTTTGGGCCAACCGGAGTGGATGGTCGTCCACGGCTAGCTGGCAAGCTGACAATCCAGCGCAAGTCCGGATGTCCGGGAACAACCGGCTTAAACGTGGTTGTGGTCTGGCCGTTTTGGGTCCCGTCGACCGGAGGCGGATATTGGGGAAAAGGATTTACAATCACCTTAACTCGATTACTTCCCGTGTCACCGGTGGAATGTAACTTGAGCGGGTAGCTGATGGCCTTTGGCCTGCTCGCACAGCCGGAAACGCTGGCGAGCGCGAGGGCCACGGATATTCCAAACTTTGCATTGACACGCATGAGAGACTCCTTCGTGTGAAACGGCCGCTGCAAGGGGGTCAATTGACCAACGGGCGCGTGGCCGTAAGAGCGTTTCCGGATGACTTGGCACATAACCACGGTCGGCTGACCATTCTTTGCAAGATGCTCGGTCGGGCAAAGACCAACGCGGCGAAAACGGCCACCACGACGGCCGTCAGGCTGGCCCACGGCGGCACCAGCACCCGGCACCCAATGGCCACGACGATCGTCAACGGCCAGACGAGCAGGGCCCATGTCGCAAGGACTCCAGCAAGGGTCCGCAGACCCAGCCACACGGCGGCCGTCGCAGCGCAAAGTCCCAGCATGAGACTGAGCACCCCTTCCAGAGGCGGCGCGAACGACCAGAGCAGCCGCCACTGCTGAAGCGGGACAATTTCGGCATCATTCGCGACCCGGTCCGCCGCGACAGCATTGAATACCGCGCCCTGCAATGCGCCGCCTGGATAGTTGATGCGATCGTCGGCCCCAGATGTACCGATGATGACCAGCTTTCCGTCGACCTCCTGTTTCAGCTTTGCCAGATCCCAGCGATAAAGGATGTCGACCGGATCGATACTCGTCCGCTTGAGTTCCTCCGTATCGGGGACGTCAACCAGCACTTCGGCGGTCAGGTCGCTCTCAGCGAGATCGTGCTCGGCAGCGGCACCCGTAAAATTGAAACCCTGTAGCGTCCACAACGTCCAGATCGCTCCGTCGAACATGCGACTGGTGACCGGACCAGAGGCTGGTTGATCAAAGTAGATGTCCAGCGCGGTACCCCCGCGCCCCAACTGATATCGCCGGGCCCAATGCGGGGCCAGATACGCTCCCGCAGACTGAAGCGCGAGCCCAGGCGATAGCTTGCCTGTTGTCACCGAGAACCGGGCCAGCGTCAGATTGGTCGGCCTTGTCACGGGGTTGGCTATGGGGACACCAGAAGCAACTGCACCCCGAAGGGCCGGATCGGTACCGCCCATTCCGTGCCAAAAGTGCTCGCTAATGACGACTTCCGTCATCCCGATCGCCTTGATCCGAGTGAGTGATTCGGCCAACCGCGTCGTAGCAGCCGTTCCAGCTGCGGAACGATCGGGCCGGGGTGGCCCGAAAAAATAATCCAAGGCCACAGCCCGGGCACCCGCCTCGGCCAAGCGCTCCGCCATGCGGGCAGCGGGGTAACGCCCTGCAATGACATCACCCGCGGCATAGGCCGGATATCCGCTAGCATTTGCGATCTCGGGCAGCCCCAATGACGGCAGGTCGGCAAGGACGATCCGCGTGGATTTCAGGCCCGGTGCAAGCGACCTCGAGTAAACGATGGATCGATTGAGCGAGTAATCCAACTCGCTGTGTACGGGCACGTAATTCGATACAGCAGAGGCCGCCAGACAGCCGCACATCGCCGCGAAGGGAATGGTTAACCACGGCCAGCGGTTAAGAGCTGCGCATTTTCCGGCGAGTCTCTCCCTTGCAGACGTTTTTCCCGCCTTCCGTGGCAGCCTCCCATCGGCGACGCAAAGAAGATCTTCGGCAAGATCAGATGCACGGCCATACCGCCCGGTAGCCAGTGGATTGCACGCACGCCGCACCACAGCCAGCAGGGGCGCCGGCACGTCTCGTAACCTGCGCCAGACTGCCGGTGAAACACCTTCAATGATTTTTTCCCGGTCCGGCAACTCGCTGAACGTGCCCACGACCACAGCCGGTTCGCCCAGCAGGTATTCCAGCAGCATCAGTCCCAGCCCGTAGATGTCGGCTTGCGGCGTGATTTTGTCGGGTGAAGCACAAACCTCCGGAGACATGTAGGCCGGAGTTCCGACGGGCCTTGACGACATCGCAAGCAGGATGGGGTCCGGCACGCTGGTACGGTCCCACGCCAGACCGAAGTCAATCAGTTTCGAGCGTCCCTCGGCATCCACCAGAATGTTACTAGGCTTGATATCCCGATGAACCGTCTGATTGTCGTGCACGAATTGCAGCGTTCGCGCGACTTCTGCAAACAGCTTCAGCGCTTGACCCAGTGTCAGATTTTTCTCACGCACGTAGTCCGTCAGGTGCGACGCCCCTGTGACCAACTCCATCGCGATGAAATACGTCACCTGCTTGCGAGCCGGGTCTGACGCCGATGGCTCTTCCACTGCATCGCCTTCAAAGATCGTCGCGATCCCGGGGTGTTGCAGTTTCCCCAGCGTCTCTATCTCCTGCCGAAACAACGCCACCTGCTGCGGCGACGGACGTGTCGACTTCAACACCTTCACCGCCACAGTGCGGCGCGGCTGATCCTGAATGGCGTGATAGACAATCCCCTGACCGTGCTCTTTGATCCGCTGGACAAGCAGATAACGGCCCAAACGCCGCGTACTCGTCGGCTCGCCAGAAGCATCCATCGTTGTTGGGGGATCCAACGCCACGAACAGAAGCGTATCAAATCCTCGCTGGCTTCAGGGAATAAAACGCGGAGCACACACCGGGTTCATTGCCACGAAACGCTTATTTATGGGGGGAGACGGCGCCGGTGGTCGTCGCCGCCGTCGACGTGACCTTTCCCCGAATCGCGGCCGCTGCAGACTCGACGATCCCACCGACATCAAGCCCTATTTCGGCCAGCTGCTCTTTCCGGGTCGCGTGTGCGACCAGTCGTTCGGGCATGCCCAGGCACAATAGTTGCCGGGTGTCAATCGACTGTGAGACGCACCACTCAGCGACGGCCGCACCAAACCCGCAAGAAATCGCGTGGTCTTCAACCGTGATCACCGGACCGCCCAGACTGAACGCCCGCCGAAGCATCGCTTCATCCAGAGGCTTGCAGAATCGCGCATCCACCACACCGACTGAGTGGCCCTGCTGCGAAAGTTCTTCCGCCGCTTCCATCACCACATCAGCCAGAGCACCATAAACGACCAGCGTGGCATCGACGCCGGCGCGAAGCGTACGACTGACGCCCAACTGCCAGTCGGCCTTGGCTGCGCCTTGAAGGTTGGTTGCAATGCGGTCTTCAAACGGTATGGCCGGGACATTGTCGCGCGGATACCGGATGGCACTGGCAGTGTTCAGCGACAACTGGAAAGCGAGTGCGCGCTTCAGTTCAGGTTCATCACTCGGAGCCGCCAGAACGATGCCGGGCATCGGACGCATGAACGCGAGGTCCATGAACCCGTGGTGCACGGCCCCGTCATCACCCACAAACCCTGCCCGGTCCATGCAGAAAGCCACCGGCATGCCGTTCAGGATCACTTCCTGCCACACCTGATCAAACGCCCGCTGCATGAACGTGCTGTAGACCGCTGCGAAAGGTCGCAGGCCACTCTTCGCCATCCCCGCAGCCATACCCACCAAGTGGCTCTCGCAGATGCCGGTGTCAATAAAGCGGCCCTTGTGCTTAAGCTCAAACTTCGACAGCCCGGTGCCATCCGGCATCGCAGCCGTCAGCCCCCACACGCGGGGGTCGCGGTCAGCGAGTTCCGTCAGCGCATCAGCGAAAGCGCTCGTCCAGCTTTTGCCCGCGCCCTTGTTGATCTCGACCCGGCAGCCAACGGTGTCAGGATCGCCGTCAATGCTGAAACTCGCCGGCGAATGGAATCTTGTCGGTTCTTTGGCCGCAACTTCGTACCCCTGACCCTTGCGCGTCTTGACGTGCAGCAGCACGGGCTTATCCACATGCTTGATCTCGCCCAGCATATTAATCAGTCCGGGCAGGTCGTGGCCGTCAATCGGGCCCATGTACTTGATGCCCAGACTTTCAAACATCTGCCCGGCCCAAAGCGCACCCTTCAGGCCGCCACAGACCGCATCCCACACTGCCTCGACCCGGTGGCTGATGCCCTCCGGCAGGCTGTGAACGAACTTCTCGCTGAGGCGCTTAAACTCTTCGTACGTCGTGCTGACCCTCACGCGTTCAAGGTATTCCGAAAACGCCCCCTGAGGCTGGCTGATGCTCATGCCGTTGTCGTTCAAGACGATCAGCATCTGCCGTTTCAGCGTCCCGGCCCCATTCAAACCCTCAAAAGCCATCCCGTTGACGATGCTCGCATCACCCACCAGAGCGACGACATGATTCTTCCGCTTTCCACCAAGTGCTGCGTCCGCGCGAGCCATGCCCACAGCCGTGGAAATAGCAGTTCCGGCATGGCCGACGGCGAACAGATCGAAATCACTTTCGCGCGGGTCAGGGAATCCGCTGACGCTCCCCTTCTTCCGAAGCCGGTCGAACCCTTGGGCACGGCCCGTCAGCATCTTGTGCGTGTAACTTTGGTGTCCGACGTCGAACAGCAGACGATCAGGCCCAACAGGGTGGGGACCGAAGTCGTAGACGTAGTGCAGGGCCATGGTCAGTTCGACCACACCCAAATTGCTGGCAAGGTGACCGCCATTCGCCATCACCGCAGAAAAAATCTGTTCGCGAATTTCCTGAGCAAGGTCCGGCAGTTGGGCCAGCGAAAGCCGCTTCAGGTCGGCCGGGGTGGAGATTGTCGGCAGTAGCAGAACCTTGTTCGGCGACGTTGGCGGCATATGCATCATCATACCCCCGCTCAGTGGACCACAATAGATTTACAAATATCCAAAAACTTGCTGACGGACCGTGGGGACCCGTTTGTGACCCTTTCAGCTGGCACGGTTTACGACAAATCGGGCTAGGGCAATCAGCCCGGCCGGCTGCGGTAGGACACCTTCAACCGCTGACACGGCCTGTTCCGTCAGCTTTACCGCGTAGCTACGGGCTGCATCCAAACCCAACAACGCGGGATAGGTGTTCTTGCCCTTGGCCGCGTCCTTGCCCGTGGCCTTGCCCATCGCTTCGGCCGAGGCCGTCACATCCAGCACGTCATCCATCACCTGAAAAGCGAGGCCGACGTGACTTCCGTAAAGCGTGAGGGCCGCCAAGGCAACGTCCGCAGCACCGGCGACCAGCCCTCCCATCCGCACCGAGGCCGTCAACAGCGCGCCCGTCTTCAGGGCATGCAGGCGGCCGAGTTCCTCAGCGGTAAGCGATTGTCCTTCTCCCTCCATATCCAGAACCTGGCCACCGATCATCCCGGCCGGGCCAGTGGCCTGGGCAAGCTCGCGTGCAAGCGCGCGGGACAACTCAGCGGGTTCGATATGGGTGAGCAGCTCAAACGGGACGACCGAAAGTGCATCGCCAGCAAGGATCGCCAGTGCGTCGCCAAACACCCTGTGGTTCGTTGGCCGGCCGCGACGAAGATCGTCATCGTCCATGGCTGGCAGGTCGTCATGAATCAGCGAAAACGTATGGACCATTTCAATCGCTGCGGCGGCTGTCAGCGCGGCTGAAGAATGTGCCGTTGCCCCACACGCCACCGCCGATTCCAGCAAGAGGGCAGGTCGCAGGCGTTTGCCGCCAGCCTTCAGTGAGTACGCCATCGCATCCGCCAGCCGAGCCGGCACACCAACAGTGGCCGGGGCATACAGCAGCTGTTCCACGGCAGCGGCGTGGCGTTTGAGGATTTCAGTCGCGGTGGAGGGGGCTGCCATGGGCGGGCGGATGCTAGGCCCGGCCGCACACATCTGCCAAAAAAGAACCGGGGCGGAGTCTTTTGGACTCCGCCCCGGCTTCAATATTCCCGAGACCGGGCCGGGCATCGGCGTTTGGGAGCAACCGCTACGCCGGCCCGGTTGAGGGTAAGACTTAGGCGCGGCGACGGCGACCCGGCAGGGCACCAGCACCGAGGGCGATCACGCCCATCGAGGTCGGCTCAGGCACCGAACCACCGGCACGCAGGCCAGCGCCCTGTGAACCGTAGGCGTTGTTGATCAGGAAGAAGTCGCTGTCATCAATAACACCGCTGTAGTCAAAGTCACCGTTGACCCAGCCGGTCAGAGTGTTGCCGTAACCGTTGTTGATGAGGAAGAAGTCACTGTCATCGACGATACCGTTCAGATCGGCATCACCGAAGTAGGTGAACTTCACCAGCACATCGTTCAGGCCAACACTGACACCGTCGAAGGTGTCATAGATCGTGCTGCCGTCGATGTCGTTCTTCACGACGCCGACTGCGTAGCGGAGCAGGCCGGTCGCATCGGCCTGAGCCACGCTGCTGGTGATGCCGTTGCCGCTGAACAGTGTGACGCTGTCACCGACCTGACCCACGCGGGCCGCTTCTGTCACATCGGCCAGGCTTCCGCCACGGACGATCATGTCACTGTTGCCCATGTCGATCTTGCCGTAGAACGTACGGCTGCCGATGGCACCGGCATCGTTGCCGATGGTCAGGGCGTTGACGACCGAGACGGTCGAGTCGCCGCTGATGATCACGTTGCTGTTCAGACCGTTGACACCGGCGACGGTGAGGCTGCTCTGGACAATGGCCGGGGCCTGCAGCGTGCCACCCGGAGCGACCAGCGTATCGCCGGTACCGGTCAGGCTGCCGACCTTCTTGATGCCGCTGCCAGCAACCGAGAAGCCGGCGTTGTTGACGACGTTCAACGACACACCCGTGTTGCCGTCCGTCAGCGAATCAACCGTACCACCGGCGGTGAAGCTGCCGGCGTTTATGGTGAAGGTCGTGTTCGACGGCACGGTCAAGGTACCGGCGGTCGGGGCGGCCACGATGGCCAGATTGCCCGGCTTGACGATGTTCGTCCAGGCGTAGCTGAACGTGCCCGCCAGACCCTGATTCATGACAGTCATATCAGCAGAACCGACCACGCGACCGGCCACATCCGTCGGGGCGGTGTCAACCAGTTTGGCGCTGGTCAGGTTGAACATCACTGGGCTGCTACCGCTGACGAACGAGCCACTGGCGTCGATCGTGGCAGCCGACTGATCACCAATGCTGGTGTAATCCTGGCCGCTAAACTTATCGACGACGAAGGCGTCTTCCAGATTCACCAGACCGTCTGAGTTGACATCACGCTTGTTGAAAGCGTTCATGCCTGTCGGGTCGTTGGTCGCGCTGGCGGTTGCATCCAGTTTCTGCTGGGCTGTTGCGTTGATGTTGAGGTAATCCAGAGCGGCGTTCTTGACCAAAACGCTGCGGCGGAGGGCGGTGCCGAAATCGGCTTCGCCACCCTGGAGGCTCAGCGTGTCACCGCCGACGCTATCGGCCACAGCTGCGCCCTTGGCGAACAGCTTCAGGTCCATGCCGTCGAACTTGCCGTCGCCGTTGAAGTCGCCCATGACGATCAAGTCGCCCTTGCTGGCACCGGCACCACCATTGAAGTTGGCCGTACCCGTGCCGACCTGACCATTCATGGTGCTCAGGGGCAAGGGCAGACCGGTCGGAACAACGCTGTTGTTGACGCTGCTGGCGCCATCGATATAGGTCGCGCCACCGGCCGCGAACAGGGCCGACTGGGCGGTCAGGGCCGTCTTCAGGGCCGAGAAGTCACGGAGGCCGTTCTGGTTGAAGTTACCGAACAGGTAGTTGCCCTTGGGGGCGTTTGCGGCCGTGCTGTTGGCACCACTGCTGCTCTGGGCAGTGATGTAGATCAGCGACGTACCCAGCGCGGTGTTACCCGACGGGCCAGCGGCCACGCCGTAACGGCTGCCGCTACCGGCGGTAATGCCGGACGGGCTAAACGTTGTGAAGTTGCTGGCGTACACGCTGCCGATGAAGGCGTCGTGCAGGTCCGACGACTGGCTGGTGACCGCGCCGCCGTCTGTGTCTTTGGCAACGATCATGAACTGCGGAAGTATGAAGCTGGTCCGCAGTGCACCGTCGGCCGGGTTGTTGGTGCTGAAGGTGTTTGGGAAGTTGGTCACCGAGTTGCTGATTGTGTTCTTCAGCGTCTGGACGTCACCCAAGGTGTCGCCCTTAATCGCCGCGGCGTTGTACGTCGTCGTCGACGTCGGGTCCTTGACGGTCACAAGCTGCTCTTGTTGCCAGATCACATAGGTGCCATCGGTGATGCTCGAGGCACTCGGTGTAATGGCGTTGAAGCTGCCGTCAGCGAAGCTGCTGTTGTAGCTGCTATCGCTGTAACCCAGAGCACGCAACGGGTTGGCGCTCGAGTTGTTACGGGCGTTGCCCAGAACGTCAGACAGGCTGAGGGTGCCGATGGCCATGCGGGCGTTCTGCAATGTCGGGCGGAGCTGACCGCCGCCAGCGGTCTTGCCGCTGAAGCGAAGGGCCGAACCGAGCGTGGTCTGAGCCTGTGCTGTACCGTCGTTACCGTTGCCGCTGTCGTTCTCACCGGCGGCCCAGCTGGGATCGACACCGGTGTTGTTGGCAGCGGTGTTACGCGTGCCAGAGTTGACATCTCGGGTCGTCATGTTGAAGTCGGCACCGTTGGCCAAGCGACCGGCGATCTGCAGGAACTGGGCGTCCGTCTTGTTCAGATTCGTCAAGCCAGTGCCGGGATTGGCGGCAAAGGTCGTGGCGGTGATGACGGCCGTCGTGGTGTTTAGGTTGTTGATACCGGCGGTGTTCCACGCACCGGTCGCATAGGCCGCGGCGGTAGCCGGGTTGATCTTTGTGTTTTCCATATTCAGGACGGTCTGGTCCTGAAGCTGCTGACGCTTGCCAGCTTTGCCTGTGCCGCTGACGGTAGAGGCGGACGCCAGAGCGGGATTGCCCTTGCCGTAGCCAGCAACCTGCGGACGGACTGCAAAGGTGTAGCTACCAGTCGTGCTGACCGCAAAAGCCTGGCTCGGCTTCACATCGCTCAACGCGAGCTGAACTCGATTCTGGCCACCGAGCAGGTTGGTACCGCCGCTGGAGTAGGTCACCGTGGAATACGTGTCGTACTGGGCAGCCGACAGGTTGGCCAAGCTGTAACCGCCAGCGGTGGTCACACCGGTGCCGAAGCTGTTGCCGTTGATACGGATCGGGTTGGCGCTTGTCTGGTAGCGGGGCACAACCGAGTCATTGATCGGCGACCCGCCGAAATAACCGATCTGGTCATTGGCCAGTTCCAGTATACCTTCGGCTGACCCCTGCTCGTGCCATTCGACACGAAGACCCGTGGCGTTGGCGGTGGTGCCAAGCTGCACGCCGGTGTAAGAGACGCTGTTACGAAGCGACAGGCCGCTGGCTCCGCCCAGATAGGTGCCGTTGCTGTAGTTGACCGTTGCACCGCCGGGAATGGAGGTGAACTCCGGCGAAATCAGCCAGTTACGAATCGCCGTCGAGCCGCTCAGGCTGATGGTTGCCTGCGTACCGGTTGTGCCAGCCATCGCCGGAACCGTTGCAGAAACCGCCGACGCCAATACCAATGCCGCAAAAATCTTCTTCGTTGCCATAACTCCCTCTCCGTATCTGAGTTGTGTTTTCGAACCTTTCGCCAGGACAGCAACACGCCGGCCCGCCCTACCAAATCTGTTTAGTCCGCTTGAGGTGCCCGGCCAGGACCATCCGGGCCGGGCACCCGCACGCGATAAAAGCTTTTCAAACCTCTGACTACTGGTTGTTCACGTCGCTGTTCGGGGTGAGCGAATAAAAGTCATCGCCCCACTGGAACGGCTTCAAGGTCTCTTCCACCCGCTTGGTTTCGACGTGTCCGTCGCAATACATGAAGACCGACGTCTTCAGCGTGTTGCCCTTGGCATCAAACTTGTTCGAACCGTGGTTACGGCCGACCCAATCCAGACGGCTGGTTGAACCATCGCCCGCCTTGACCTTCCCATTCAAATCGCCCGGCACACAGTGATAAATCTCCTTCAGCGTCCGGCCAAAAGCGCCATAGCTGAACGGCCACTTCACAACGTCGAGTTCCTGTGCCTGTCCGGCGGCACCACCACCACCACACTTGAAACCATGCACCGGACGGTGGCTCTTGCAGACGTCCTGCCCTGAGCCGTCGTTGGCTGCTTCCGACACAATGCGCCAATCGGCGTTGAACTCGGTGACCAGAATCGTGGTGACAGCGTTCTTGATCTGGCTGGCACGGACAAGGTGGTAACGACGGCTGGTGGGCGACTGGAAGCCGTTCACATACTTGTTACGCGGCATGATGGCTTCATTGACCGTATAGGCCATGCGAGGAGCCATCTGGTCCATGACGCCGACTGTTTCATTGCGCGTCGCAGGAACGGCATCGTTGCCGGGGAACGTGTTGGTCGGCGGCAGGCCACCACCCGGAACACTGGGACAGGTGAACATGTCCCAGCCAGATGCGTTGCGATAAATGCTCTTGCCGCTGGCCGGGTCGCTCAGCTTGGTGCCGTCTGCCGTACCGCCGTCCTTCTTGAAAAGGTAGGAACTCCAGTGCACGTAGCCGTCGATCGCGGCTTCCGGCGTCTGGACGCCATTTTCGATCTTCCAGCCGTAGTAGTCGTATGCCGCCGGGTAAAAGCCCTTGTTGTTCGTCACATACATCGCCAGACCCTGGCCAATGCTTCGAACGTTCGCCGAACACTTGATCGTGTTAGCCGATTCACGGGCCTTGTTAAGGGCGGGCAACAGAATGCCAACCAATACCGCGATAATTCCAATGACAACAAGTAGCTCGACCAAAGTAAAGCCGCCCGACTTCTTCTTACGCAATGAGAAACTCTGCATCATGCACCTCTTCTAATAACCCCGGTCGCCCTTGCGGCTCCTGCCGCAGTCGATCGCCCGGAGGCTCCCAAGTACCCGGCGTGACAGGCCCACTCGGGCCGACGTTCACACCGTGGCTGTTATTGAAATCCGTCACCGACGGTGTCTCTTCTGAACGACTTCCCAACCAGCGTGCCAACTGCTCACGCCAAGCGGGCCCTCTTACCGACGGTGACCTACCTCAACGGACGGAAATTTACGCGGTCTGAGTAGTCGAGATGTTCAGATGCCCTGCAGATTGCCCTAATGTTGTGATATAGTTTGGTTAGTAAGCCCGGTTCCTTACAGAAGGTCGGACTTGGGTAAACGTTGGGCAAGGAGTAGGCAAGACAACCGCTTTCCGCGGTGTCGGCCAGCCCTCATCCGTCTCAACTTTTAGTCAGTTAAATAGAGATGGGCTGCCATCCGGTTTCCCGAATGACAGCCCATTGTTTCCGTTAGCGCGAGACAAAAGTCCCACGCTCACTAAATGTTAACAATCAGCGAGCCACCGCTTTACGCGGCGGCCTGCCGAAAAGTCCTCAATAACGATCGCGACCACCGCTGCCGCCGCGACCACCGCCGCCGCCGCCACCGTAGCCACCACCACCGCCACCGCCACCGCTGCGACCACCGCCGCCGCCACCGTAGCCACCGCTGCGACCACCGCCGCCGCCGCCGCCACCGTAGCCACCGCTGCGACCACCGCCGCCGCCACCACCGAAGCCGCCGCCACCCGAACGCTCTTCGCGGGGCTTGGCTTCGTTAACGGTCAAGGGACGGCCGTCAAAATCTTGGCCGTGAAGAGCTGCAATGGCTGCCTGAGCCTCGCTCTCGTTGCCCATTTCGACGAATCCGAAACCCTTGCTGCGACCGGTCATCCGATCAGAAAGGACTTCTGCACTTTTCACTGTGCCGTGCTGCACAAACAACTGCTCGAGCTGCGAACTATCAACGCCGTAGCTCAAGTTACCGACATACAAACGCGTACCCATCAGACTATCTCCTGACACAACAAATCGATCGACCGACACATGCTGAAAACCTTCCGGGTCGATGCGGTAAGCCTTCAAACCATCAGCCTAGCAACAAGTCGGTCAATGCACAAACGTTTTTTTCCGCCAAAGTTGGGGCAATCGATGCCCAGTGATGAAAATCACACTTTGCCAGACGGTTTTACCCACCCGCACCAACCAAATTGTTGCTAACGCAACATGACCCGCCCGCTGGCTAGCGAAATCGCGTTCCAGTACCGCATACCCCGTACCGCCAGCCATGCCATCGGCCAAAGCGCCGCCACGCACAGCCCACGCTGCCACCCGCGCGTCGTACCCACCGTCACCGCATCCAACACGATCAACCACAAAAGACCCTGCAAAATCAGACGCTGCCCGCGAACCTGCACCGGCGTATTCGGCTTCGAGGCGAACCCCAAAGCCCATATCCAAAAAATCGCCTCACTCAGTCCCAATCCCACCAGAACGGGTATCGCGGCATACGTCATCCGCTCTTCCAGCCAAACGCCCACGACGGTCAGCCCCGCCATTCCCACCAGTAACAGTGCCAGGTGCCGCATCATCAGGGCAGGCCGTTTCCCCTCCCACACATAACCCACGATCGACAGGATGGTCACGTGATACAGCAACGCCAGCGGGTGCAGCACCATCGGCCCGTGCGGCGCGCCAATCAGCGAATTCACGCCGCGAATCACACCCAAACTCAGCAGCCCCGCGTACGGCATCCACTTGCCCATCAGGTTGTAAAACGTGATCAGCACCACGGCCGCCGCCGCCATCCCCATCGGCCAGCTGCTGCCCAACACCCCTGCAAGCCACGCGGCGGAACCTAGCGCGAACAACACCAGCACGGCCACTATCCAATGTGCCGCCCCCACGGCCAGTCGCCCGCTGGGAAGGGGTTTGTGCCCCGCCATTGCCGCATCGCGGTGGCGGTCGACAAGGTCGTTCAAGGCCATGCCATACCCATACAAACACAAACTACACACCGACATCGCCACCACTGCCGGCCAGTTGCTGCCCTGGCCGGCAAGGATCAACCCGGTCAGGCTGTCGGCCACCGCCGTGAGGCCGAGACCCATCCGCGTGAACTGAAGCAACGCGAGAATCCGGGCGTGAAGCGGTGCGCGGTAACCACCGGAAGGACCGGCAGGGTTGCTGGCGGGAACAAAACTCATACGGCTGGCCGTTGTAACGCGTCGGCCCTATCGTTTCGAATCGGCCCCGCTGAAATCAGACCGCCATCCATCCATGAGCACCGCAACCCCGACACTCCTTCCCCCCTTTGACCCGGCCCTGATTGCCGAAGCCCGCATCGCCATCGTCGCCAGTCGCTGGAACGAAGACATCGTCAACCGCTTGCTAGCCGGTGCCACCGCACGGCTCGCGCAGCTGGGCATCCCGGCCGACCGCACCGAACTCCACCGCGTTCCCGGCGCCTTCGAGTTACCCACCGGAGCCTTGTGGGCTGCCGGGGAAAAGCGGGTCACGGCCGTCATCGCCATCGGCTGCGTCATCCGCGGCGATACCCCCCATTTTGACTATGTGGCCGGAAACTGTGCCCAAGGCCTGATGCAGGTCGGCTTGGCGACCGGCAAACCCATCATCTTCGGCGTCCTGACCGTCAACACCCACGACCAGGCCCAAGAACGCACAGGTGGCCCCCACGGCCACGCCGGCATCGCCGCAGCCGAAGCCGCCATCGAAATGCTGACCACCAAAGCAAAAATCCGTGATAACCCCAGCGTTCCCCAGCAGAACTTCATGGGCATCAGAATGCGGTAATTACTGCCATATGGACGCGAAAATATGCTTCCATGAATCCCCCGCTTAGGGTAATCTGGCCCTCGATCAGTGGTTTGTATTCCACATCACATTTGAGCTGACGGTCATTACGTAAGGGGAGTTGTCATGAATTTTTCCATGCGCTCGGCGGCATCCGCCGCATTCGCGGCGGCTATTTTCGCAGGTTTTGCCCCGGCAAAAGCGGCAATTGTTGAGTATGAAGTCAACCTGACATTCGATGCCGGGCCAACCCCATTTGCAGCCTATGGAGTAGCCGGTCCCATTTCGGGAATCGGAACGGTCCAAGGCACATTCACAGTCGATGACCAGACCAACGTGATGGAGACTGTCTCCGTCTTGGCCGTCACAGGATCAACGCTGATCGCCTCCTACACCATCGGACCCGGCTACTCTGGTCTTGGGCTGGGTCAAAGTGGTGGGTACACAAGTGCGACATTCTACGAGCCTGGCTACGAAACCCCGGACATTAAGTCCCTGTTTTTCTATCCAAACGGCAGCCCGGTCCTTCCAGGTGACGACGTTTTTGGCTCAAAAATCGAGCTTTACAACGGCCTGGGTCAGCGGATCGCCGAGTTTCAGTTGAGCGGAACAATCGTCGCGGTCCCCGAACCGACCGCCTCAATGGCCATGCTGCTGGGATGTGGTGCGATTGCCGCCACGCGGTCCCGCCGCAAATAGGCTGCTCGCCCGTAGCCTGTCCGAGCGGCTTCCTATACTCTGTGCCGTTCGGAATCTTTGAAAATGCACCGCAACCGCCTCGCCCGTGAAATTGCCCTGAAGTGTCTCCACATGTGGGAGGCCGACGCCGACGCCGCACACGCCATCGCCGTGACCGAGGCCGAAACCGTCGTCAAAAAGAAACAGGCCGCCCATTCCGTGGCCACCGGCTACCCCATACCCTCCCAACCGCCGGGCGTTCCCCGGGTCATCAAAACCGGCCCGGTCAACGCGAACTACACGCCCGATGCCGACCTCGCCCAGGTCATCGCCCGCGAAATGACCCTCACAGATGTCTTGGCCGAACGGAACATTCCCGAAACCGAGGCCGAGGACTTACGCCGACTAGGCACCGCCATGGCCTTGGCCGCATGGGACTTTCGGGATACGTCCGACGCCAAAGTGGCCTTCCACGCCCCGCAGTGGCCCGCCAAACAACAGCCAGCCGTCGACCGCGCCATCCTGCGACTCGCCACATGGGAGCTTCTGGGCCGAACAGGCAATGGCGCGGCTGGCGAACCCGTTCCGCCCGAAGTCGTCCTCGATGAAGCCATCGAACTCGCCCGGCAATACAGCACCGAAAACTCTCCGGCCTTCATCAACGGTGTGCTGGACGCGATTTACAAAGAACACAAAAGCCTGACGGGCACGCTGATCGCCGGGGGCGGCGGCCTTCCGCCGCTGACGGCGTAAGCACCCATGGGCTTCTTCTCCAAAACCCTCGACCGCCTCAAGGGCGCACTGAAAAAAACCGCAGAGGTCTTGACGACCGATGTACGCACCCTCTTCGTCCCGGGCCGTCAAATCGATGACGCGTTTCTGACCGAGATGGAAGAGAAGCTCATCAAGTCCGACATGGGCGTGAAGCGGGCAGAGAAACTCGTGCTGGCCGTGCGCGAGCAATGGAAGGCCGGAAAGATCCGCGATGGCCAAGGTGCCCAAGACGTCATCAAAGCCGAACTGATCGCCATGTTCCCGCCCACCGACCGCGAACTGAACTTGGCCGCCTCCGGCCCCACAGTCGTACTGGTCTGCGGCGTCAATGGTGCCGGCAAAACCACCAGCATCGCCAAACTGGCCTGGATCCTGAAACAGCAAGGCAAAAAGGTCATGGTCTGCGCCAGCGACACCTTCCGGGCCGCCGCCGTCGATCAACTGACCATCTGGGCCGACCGCCTCGGCGTGGACATCGTCAAACACAAAATGGGAGCCGACCCCGGCGCCGTCGCCTACGACGCCGCCGAAGCCGCCAAAGCCCGCAACATTGACGTCCTCATCGTCGACACCGCGGGCCGACTACACACCCAAGACCACCTGATGCGCGAGCTGACCAAAATCCAATCGGTCCTGGTCAAGCGCATCGAAGGCGCACCCCACGAAGTGCTGCTCGTGCTCGATTCAACCATCGGCCAGAACGCCATCGCCCAGGCCAAACACTTTTCCGCCGCCGTAAAGGTGACGGGCCTCCTCCTGACCAAACTCGACGGCACAGCCAAAGGCGGCGTGGTCTTCGCGATCAAAGACCAATTAAACCTGCCGGTGAAGTTCGTCGGCTTGGGTGAGACGCCCGAGGATATCGAGACGTTTGAACCCGGGCGCTTTGTTGAAGCGATGTTTGGCTAAGGGGGTCAACGCCATTTGCCAATCGCTGCTACACAGGCGAGTTTGATCAGCGATATGCAAGACGCCCTACCAAAAACCCTCGACGTCCTCCACGCCGGCATGGCCGCCGGCCTGCATATCGGGGCGCAACTCTGCGTCTACCACGAAGGCCAGATCATCGCCGATTACGTGCTCGGCGAATCTCGCCCCGGCGTCCTCATGCAGCACGATACGCTGGTGCCATGGCTGAGCGCTGGCAAACCCCTGACAGCCGTCGCTCTGGCATGGCTCTGGGAACGCAAACTACTAAAACTGGATGATGCCGTATCCAGATACCTGCCAGAGTTCGCCGCCAACGGCAAAGCCGACATCACCCTGCGCCACTGCCTGACCCACACCGCCGGCCTGCGAATGGCAATCAGTGCCTGGACCCGCCAGACGTTTGATGAGGCGGTCGCAACCGTCTGCGCCGCACCCCTCGAAGCCGGCCCCGATGGCACAAAGTGGATCCCCGGCCAACAGGCCGGCTACCACGTCGCCAGCACATGGTTCATCCTCGGCAAGATCATCGAGGTGATCTCCACTCACCCGCTGGAAAAGTTCCTGGCCGAGCAGATCTTCAAACCGCTCGGCATGACAGACGTCTTCATCAGTTGCGACGCCGAACGTTGTCAAGCACTCGGAGACCGCTGGGCCATCATGCACGACACCTCATCGGCCGAACCCAAGCCCATGAGCTGGACCAACCCCGACATCCTCGCCACACCCCGCCCAGCCAGCGGCGCACTCGGCCCAGCCAACCAACTCGCCAGGTTCTATCAACAAATGTCCGAACCCGGCCTCCCCGGCACTCCCCACACCGTCCTCAACCCCGCCACCCGCGCCGCCCTCACCGCCCGCCACCGCGTCGGCATGATCGATGCCACCTTCAAATGCAAGGTCGACTGGGGCCTCGGCTTCATCTGCGAATCCAGCCACTACGGCCAACCCGCCGTCCCCTACCAGTTCGGCACCACAACCGACGGAAGGGGCGCCAGCCCCCGCGCCTTCGGCCACGGCGGCAACCAATCCAGCGTGGGGATGTATGACCCCGAACACAAACTGGCAATCGGCCTTGTCTTCAACGGCATGCCCGGAGACGCCCGCCACGACAAACGACTTCGCGAGACCCTGAAGGCTGTTTATGAAGACGTGCTGGCCTAGAGCAAAAACTCGAAGCCCCCGCTTTCGCCAGTTTTGCTGAAAGATGGGCGGCCCGGTTTGGGTGCTGTATTATTCCGGCGCCATGGCATTCAACGAACCCGTCCTCCTCAAGCGCATCCCCACCGACCCGGCCCAGCGGAAGCTCGTTCTTTACGATGATTACGTCGCCACCGGCGGCTACGCGGCCCTGCACAAGGCCGTCGGCATGGTCCCGGATGACATTATCAAGACGGTGATCGAATCCGGCCTGCGCGGCCGCGGCGGGGCGGGGTTCGGCGCGGGCCAGAAGTGGTCGTTCATCACCAAGGAAAAGAAGGGCCCACACTACCTCTGCGTCAATGCCGACGAGAGCGAGCCTGGCACATTCAAAGACCGCTACCTCCTCGACTACGACCCTCACAGCATGCTGGAAGGCATCGCCATCGCGTGTCTGGCCACGCAGTGCGATGCGGCCTACATCTTCATTCGCGGCGAGTACCACCGCCAGGCCAAGGTGCTGGAGAAGGCCATCGCCGAGGCCTATCACCACGGCATTTTCGGCGGCACCGGCGTTCTGGGCGGCAAGCACAAAGTCGAGTGCTACGTCCACCGTGGGGCCGGGGCCTATATCTGCGGCGAAGAGACCGGACTGCTGGAAAGTCTTGAAGGCAAACGCGGCTGGCCGCGAAACAAGCCTCCGTTTCCGGCCATTGCCGGCGCCTTCGCCCGGCCCACCGTCATCAACAACGTCGAAACCCTCTGCTGTGTGCCGCACATCCTGAACAACGGCCCGGCGTGGTTCAAAACCATGGGCACGCCCTCCAGCCCCGGCCCCAAGCTCTACGGCATGAGCGGACACGTGAACAAGCCCGGCGTCTACGAACAGGAACTGGGCATCACCCTCGATTTCGCCATCAACCAGCTCGGCGGCGGTATGAAGGGCGGCAAGTACAAGGCCGCGATCTGCGGCGGCATTTCCATGGGCGTGCTCGGGCCGACACAACTGGATATCAAACTCGACTTCGATGACGTGCGCTTCCGCGGCGGGTGTCTGGGTCTGGGCACGGCCGGGATGATCGTCATGAACGAGCACACCGACATGGTCAAAGCCCTGCGCAACTGCGTGCGGTTCTACGCCCACGAAAGCTGCGGCCAGTGCACACCCTGCCGCGAAGGAAGCGCGTGGATGAGTAAGATTCTCCACCGCATCGTCGACGGCGGCGGACGGTCCAAAGACCTTGAAATGCTTATGGACCTGGAAAAGACCATGGGCATCATGCCCGGCACCACCATCTGCGGCCTGGCCGACGGCACTTCGTGGAGCACGCGGACGTTCATCAACAAGTTCTACGACGAGTTCGCCAAAGCCTGCCCCGATGAACCCCTAACGACCGTGCCCCTCACCATCGGCCGCGGCAACAGACAAGTGGCCACGCCGATGGGTTCTAACACACGGTAGTTACAGGCTTACCGCGTCCCCATGATGACTTCCATGGTCAGCTGATCCAGCTGTTCGTAGGGCAACCGGGCCTTGGCCAGTTCGACGCGGTCGAGTGGGGCAGCCAAAAGGGCTTTCGCGTTTGCGGCCGAGTACTTCTTGGTCAGCTTCGACAGGCTGTCGGCCTTGGCGTTGATCACCCTCAGCAGTCCCTGAATCTCCTTGTCGGTGTTCCACTTCGCGGCCTTGGCTTTCAGCAGTTCATACGTCCGCATCGAGCCGGTCGCGAACGCCTTCACGTCTTGATAATCCGACTGCCGGTAGGCATGGGCATCAAAGTGGCGGCAGCCGTTGTACTTGTTGTCTTCCAGCAGTTTGACCAGGAAGAAAGCGTGTTTGAGGTTGGCCGAGCCGAAACGGAAATCCTGATCGTAGCGGCCGAACTCCTGATCGTTTAGGTCGATGTGGAACAGCTTGCCGGCCTCGATCGCCGCAGCCACCTGATGCACGAAGTTCAGGCCGGCCATGTGCTCGTGCGCCACTTCGGGGTTGACGCCGCACATTTCGGGGTGGTCGAGGGTGGGGATGAGGGCGAGGTAGGAGCCGGTCACCGCAAAGTAGATGTGCCCGCGCGGCTCGTTGGGCTTGGCCTCGAACGCGAAGCGATAACCGTATCCCTGTGCCATGCTGTATTCGCACAGGAAGTTGATGGATTCGCGGAACCGCTTGATCGCCTCGATGGGGTCCTTGGTGGCATCGGATTCCACGCCTTCCCGGCCGCCCCAGAAGACGTACATCTTGGCCCCGAACTCGGCGCCGAGGTCCATCGCCCGCATCGTCTTCTGCACTGCATATGCCCGGATCGCGGCGTTGTTGCTGGTGAACGCGCCATCCTTAAACACCGGATCGGAAAAGAGATTCGTCGTCGCCATCGGCACGACCAGCTTGTTGTCCTTCAAACCCTTGCGGAGGGCTTTCTTGATGGCGTCTGCCTCGGCCGGGGTGGCATCGATGGGGATCAGGTCGTTATCGTGGAAGTTCAGGCCGTACGCGCCGACGCCGCCCAGCAGGTCGCAGATCTGCGAGACATTGATCGTCTCCCGTGTCGGCCCGCCGAAGGGGTCGCGGCCGGGATTGCCGACGGTCCAGAGTCCGAAGGTGAACTTGAGCTTTGCATCGGGGGTATAGGGCATGAGGAGAATCTCCGTAGGTAAACGCACCGCACTAACTTAAAACGTTTGCAAATCGCAACCGTCACCAGCGAATCTTGGCGTAAGCCCACAACCCTGACAAGCATGCGGCAATATCGCGCACCTGCGGCTGAGGCGGATGAAACCTCGGATGAACTCCAACGCACTCAGATAAGACTCCCGGCCCGCCGAAGCGCCCGGCCCTTCCGCCGCAACTGATCAGGTGGCACGACAACCGCCAGAAACGGTACCGATTACATCGGTTCGTTCTTAACCGTCTCGTCGTAAACCTGCAGCAGCTTGGACTTGTCGAAGATCATCTCCTGACGGGTCAGGCCGACGATGTCGTAGGTGCTCGTCAGCTCGATGGCATCGCAGGGGCAGGCTTCTTCGCACATGCCGCAATAGATGCAGCGGAGTTCGTCGATGTCGAACTTGGCGGGGTATTTTTCGCGGTCGGGCCAGGGGCTCTCGGCCGCTTCGATGTGAATGCAGTGGGCCGGGCAGGCGGTGGAGCACATGAAACAGGCGACGCACTTGGGGCGGCCGTCTTCGTCTTTGTTGAGCCGGTGGACGCCGCGATAGGTGCGGGCGTTGATGCCGCCGTCTTCGACCGAAAAATCCTCGCGGCGTTCTTCGGGGTATTGGATGACGCGGTCTTTGCCGAGGGCCAGCACGCCGATCATGTGCTTCATCGTCGTGCCGAGGCCTTTTAAGACCTGCGGCAGATAAAACTGGTCGGCGGCGGAAAGCTTGGGCTCTTGCAGGACGATGACATCGGACTCGCGCATACGGCCATAATACAGGAAGTGAACCACGGAGGCACGGAGGATGACGCGGAGAACAGACGGAGAATTGAAACCACAGATACACACGGATGAACACTGATAAAGGCCTGAAATATCGGGGATTTGGCTGGGTGGGAGGGGTTGGGGGAGGGGCGACTCTCTGTGGCTGGCTCTATGCCGCTGTGCCTCGGTGGTTAAGTTCGCTATAAGACTCTCCATGCAGGCGAATAGCTCGTTTAATGTGGAGGGTGTCGGGCTGGATGTCGAGAGTTTGCCCAAGCCGATCGACTGGGCTGTGTTGTACGGCAACACCAACCCCGTCGAGTTGGAGATCGGCATGGGCAAGGGGACCTTCCTCACCGAGCAGGCGAAGCGGCGGAAGGATGTGAACTTTTTTGGCATCGAATGGGCCAACTGGTTCTGGCGGTTTGCCAGCGACCGAATGCGGCGCAACGGCTGCACCAACGCCCGGACTGTCCGGACGGAGGCCGGGTTCTTCATGCGCGAGTGCGTGCCCGACGCCAGCCTGAGCGTCCTGCACATCTACTTTCCCGACCCGTGGCCCAAAGCCAAACAAAACAAGCGCCGATTGATCCAGCCGCCTTTCTTGGCGGTGGTCGAGCAAAAGCTGGTACCGGGGGGTTTGCTGAAAGTGATCACCGACCACAAGGGGTATTTTGATGACAACATCGCCCCGTTCATCACGGCCAGCCGGTTGACGCTGGTGCCCTATTCCCGCCCGGACAGTGCGGCCGAGGCCGAGACCGTGGGGACGAACTTCGAACGGAAGTACATTCTGGAAGGGCGTCCATTTTATTCTATGGCGGCAGAGAAACGGTTTTAATCCCGCGGACCCGATCAGACCCAGCCGCGTTTGAAGCGGGACCACAGGCTACCCGCGAGCTTCCAGGGGTCGGGTAGTGCGGCGTAGCGGCTGAGATATTTGTAGACGTTTTCAAGATCCCGGCTGAGGAGTTCGAAGGCGTTAGGGTTTTCGCGGGCATCGATCATTTGAGGGACGTCGATGATCCATGGACGATGCGGCTGCCCGCGTGCGGCGTGCCAGAGAAGGTTGTAGGGCGAAAGATCGCCGTGGACTCGGTTGAGCCGCAGAAGCGTTTCGACTGACCAGACCACATCATCCCAGCAGGCCGAAGCCTGAGGTTCAGTCAGTTTTACGCTCCGGAGTTGCGGGGAGGGGGATGGGGGGTCGCCGAGTTCATCGCAGAGGTATTCCATGATGATGGCAGTGTCGCTGTGATCGATGGGGCGGGGGACGCACAGATTGTTCTGATGGAGCAGCGAAAGGTTGGCCCATTCGCGCCCCACCCAAGAGCCGAACAGGGCTTCTTTGCCGAATGACGTCCGGCCTTCCATGGCCCGGCGGGTGCGGGGGTTGGTGATGGTGACCCCGGCGCGATAGAGGCCGTCGTCTTTGAACTGGCGGTGTTCGGGCGGGCGATAGATTTTGACAGCGAGGTACGTGCCTGACCGCGCACGCGGTCCGCCGGCACAGACGTAGACCGTGGCTTCTTTCCCGCTTTTGAGCTCCATCAGAACATCACCAAGAAGTCCCTTGTCCTGAAAGGGGGCGATGGAATCTAAGAGTGCTTCGTCGAGTGACATGTTCAGACCTTCTGTGGTTGGGTTTGCGCAATACAAGAGTTGCCCCTCTGATGCGTGGTGCGCATCAAAGAGTGAAACGCTTCGGCAAGAAACGTGATCCGGCTGACCCGGTTCGGGCTGCTGTGACGGACGGGTGCGGAGTTGCCTTGTGCCGCGCGGATTGAGAACGCGCGACCTTGCAACCGCAGCCGCCGCACTGGAAAACCAGTGGCAGGCGCAGACCGGGTACGGGTCAGCTCAGTGACATCAAATTGTGGTGTGGGAGGCCGTTCCGGCCTGCATCATGGGCAAATCAGGACAACCTGATTACGCCCCGCGCACAAGGACTCGGCACCCGACGATAGTGGTTGTGTTCATCATGGGGGACCTCCGTTGTGGGACAAGACGCTACCTGCCCGCTGTGAACGTCACAGCGGGCAAGAGTGAACTTACCATATCCTTCGGAAAATCAAACAGAATTTGATGAAGAATCTGACGCGGTTATTCAGGGAGTGAAAAAACGGTGACAGGGTCGCCGCAGGCTCGCAGGCCGTCACCGGCGGGACGAAGGATCAGGGCATTCGCGCGGGCAAGGGTAAAAACGTCGGCGCTGCTGGCGAGATCGAGGGGTGTAACGTTCGACCCACTGAGGATGGCAGGTTGGAAGTAAGTGCGTGGGCCGGCCACCGTCGTGGGGGCCGTCAGCGTGGCACGAGTTACCGAGAGGTGATCGGCCGGTCCGCCAGCAAGTCGGCTCAGCAGTCGGCCCGCAAGGATCGTAGTGCAGACCAGTCCGCTGACGGGGTTGCCGGGAAGGCCAACCGCGACGTGTGCCCCGCCGTCTGCTTCACGGTGGCCGAGAACAAAAGGCTTGCCGGGGCGCATACGAACCTTGCGGATGAGCAGGTTGAAGCCCAGCGATTCAAGTGCCGCGGGCACGAAATCATGGGTCCCCATGGAGACACCGCCGGTGATGAAAAGTACATCGGCCTTGGCGGCGGCCTGACGCAACTCGCCAGTATGTGCGGCCGGTTCATCGGCTGCGTGGGTTGCAGAAATGACTTCACACCCCATGGCCGTAAGAAGGGCCGACAGCATTGCCGTGCTCGCGTCGTAAACAGCCGCCGGCGCGAGTGCCTGCCCGGGAGCGGTGACTTCATTGCCGGTGGTGACGAGGGCGATTCTGGGACGCTTGAAAACGGCCAGCGTGGCATGGCCGCAGGCCGCGATGGCCGCGATGGATTGGGGAGTCAAGACTGTTCCCGCCGGAAGTACTTCCCTCCCAGCGACGAAGTCAGAGGCTCTCTTGGCGATGCCCGAATTGGGTCGCAGCGCCCCGGCGGCCGTCAACACAAGTCTGCCGGCGGTGATCTGGGTCTGCTCAACCGGGACGACACAAAGGTCGCCCACAACGCTGTAGGGCAGCGGCGCACCGGTCATGATCTGCTGGGCGTGACCGGGGGCAAGGGTGCTGGGGGGTTGACCGGCCAACCCGGTGGTCTGCGCGCCGGCTGCTGTCAACGGAAATGTCGCGTCGGGCTTCACATCCGCGAAGTGAATGGCGAAGCCGTCGAGTAGCGAGCGATCGAACCGGGGGAAGTCGAAAGGCGAGTTCACGGCGACGGCCAGACGGCGACGAGCGGCAGAACTGAGCGAGATCACCTCCTGGCGCGGGCGAACGGCAAGCCCGTCGATCAGAGCCGTGGCCTGATCCACGGTAAGGAGATTATCCACCGGCAAGTCGCTCATGATGCGCTGCGAAGGTGGTGGGCTGCGGCCACGCCACTGAGATAAGCAGATTCGATCTTGCCGCCGAGGCACCAATCACCAGCAAGGACGAGGTGATTGTTAGCCGCCATGACTGGCTTGCCGAGCGGTGTTTCAGCCAACGCATATCGCCAGCGGTGGGCGGCGTTGGCGCCGCCAGCCAGACCCTTGGCGGCCTTTGGCCCGACGACGTCCTGCCAGGATTCCAGAAGCTGAGTAAGAACGCTTGCGGGTGTCTCTTCCAAGTGCTCGCGCGACCATTCGGGCGAAGCGTGAAGGACCCAGTGTTTGCCGGACTGATCGGACGTCATGCGGCCGGGCTTGCTGTCGTCGGCGCAGGCCCAGGAAATGTCGCTGCCGGTGATCTTGGCCGCGTCCCAGCCGAGTTCAAGCGGGCGGCCGTAGTCGACGGTCACCGCCCAACAGGGGGCCATGACGACGGCACCTAACGCCGTCTTTTGCTGGATGGTCAAATGCTCGGCCAGCAGCGCAAGGGCCTGCACGGGCGGCAATGTGCTGACGAGTCGTGCGGCCTCGATGCTCAGTCCCTCGGCCGTGGTGACACGCCAGCCTGATTCGGTGCGCTCCACGCGGCTGACAGTTTGCGATGTCTGCACCGGTTGACCGCGGGAAAGGAGCTTGGGCAGGGCCGTCATGGTGGGCACGCCAACGTAACGAGGGTTTTCGGGCGTGTACCCGCGATATTGACCGTCAACAATTTCGGCCCAGCGGCAGTGCCACTCCGTAATGGCTCCCGCGGCCGCCCAGCCCGTGACGGCTTTGGCAAACGCCGGATCGCGGGCCGTGAAATATTGGGCTCCGTGATCGAAGCCGCCGCCCGCTGCGGCCCGGCGTGTGGCACACCGGCCGCCCACACCGCGTCCTTTGTCCAGAATCCCCACCTTCCACGGCACACCGCCGACGCCAGCACGCAAAATCTGCGCGGCGGCCAAGCCTGCGATGCCAGCACCCAGGATCAGTACATCAAAGTTTAATGGCGTATCACTCATGGTTATTGCTCATGGTTGTCATGTGCGATGTTAGCATCCCGCCCATGAGCCGCTATGAACTTTATACGCAAGGCGCCCTTGAACCGCATGTTTCCCGGGAATGGCTGCTGACCGACGGGGCCGGCGGTTTTTCCATGGGTACGTCCGTGGGCATCAACACGCGACGGTATCACGGGCTGTTCATCCCGGCGACGCAAGCGCCGCTCGGGCGCGCCGTTCTGCTGGGACGGGTGGCCGAGACGATCATCACCGCTGGCGGGCGATTCGAGCTTTCCGGGAATTACTTCGGACAGTCGGTGCACCCAGAGGGGCACAAATACCTTCAGCGGTTCATGACTGAGGGCGATACCGCCCAGTGGTTCTACTCAGTGCCGGGGGCAAAGGTCACCAAAACTTTGAAGCTGACCGCGGATGGTGCGCGGCTTTCGTATGAAGTGGTCTCGACGGGGGCGGAGTCCTTGGGGCTTCTGGTTCAGGCTTTTACGCCAATGCGGGACTATCACCACTTGGGCCATGCCGGTAACCGCGCGCCGCTGCACTTTGAGCAATCGGGCCAGTCGATCACGGTCTACCGCGATAGCTACACGCTGCGCATGACGCCGTCGGCAGGTTCATTCACCCCCCGGCCGGACTGGTGGTTCGGCCATACCTACCCGATCGACACCGAGCGCGGACAGGAAGATCAGGAAGACACCTTCACGCCGGGCGTGTGGGAAGTCGCGGGACCTGGTCCGCTGCAATGGGAGTTGGCGGTGACGGCACCGACGGTGAAGCGTCCGGAAGCCGTATCGGGCGGGCTTTACACCACCGCGCTAGCCAGCAAAAAGACCTACGGCCCAAAGGCGTCGGCATTGCTGAGTTCAGCACAGGCCTATCTGGCGCTGCGTCCGCGGCCGGACGGCAAGGCCGGTGTCACGGTGCTGGCTGGGTTTCCGTGGTTCGGCGATTGGGGGCGGGATACGTTCATCTCCATGCCGGGCCTCATGCTGACGACCGGGCGAACGGATCTGGCGTTCAATGTGCTTGCCACGTTCGCGCAGTTCGTAAGTGAGGGAATGATCCCCAACCGGTTTTCGGACAATGGGCTGGACATTGAATACAACACAGTGGACGCCAGCCTCTGGTTCATCCACGCCGCACATGCCTATCTCGAAGCTGGCGGAGACAAAGCCGCCTTCACCAAGAGCCTGCTGCCCGCGTGCAAGGCGATCATCGACGGTTACCGTGCCGGGACACGTTACGGCATCTATATGGACCCGGCCGACAGCCTGATCAGGCAGGGTGACGAGCACACCCAACTGACGTGGATGGACGCGAAGTACGAGGGTGTCGCCTTCACCCCGCGTGCGGGTAAGCCGGTCGAGATCAACGCGCTGTGGTATCACGCCCTGTGTCTGCTGGAAGAAAAGTCGCTGGCCGGTGAAGTCAAAGAGGGGTTTGCCAAGTTCGTCCGGCCGGACGGGCTGGGGTTGTATGACACGATTCTGGATGACGGGACACCAGACGCGAAAATCCGGCCGAACCAGATTTTTGCCGTCAGTCTGGAACACTCCGCACTCACCCCGAAGCAACAGAAGGCTGTGGTGGACGTCGTGAAACGCGAACTGCTTACGCCGCATGGACTGCGGTCCCTTTCGCCGGCCGATCCGGGTTATCGGGGGCGGTACACGGGCCCACAATCACAGCGGGACGCGGCCTACCACAACGGCACCGTATGGGGCTGGCTGATCGGTCCGTTTGTCGAGGCCTACCTGCGTTCGGAAAAGGAATCGGCCGCATCGATGAAGCAGGCCCAGCAATGGCTGCTGCCACTGTTTGACCATCTGACGCACGAGGGGCTCTTCGGCCAGGTGGCCGAGATCTTCGACGGTGATACCCCGCACCGGCCGGTGGGTTGCCCGGCCCAGGCCTGGAGCGTGGCGGAACTACTCCGCATGGCGGCAAAGGTTGGGATGTAATGAGGCGGTCGCTTGCGCTGGCCGTGGTATCGGTTGCGACATCGGCGTGGGCGGCTGTGCCGATGCCGGTGTTTCCGGATGGGCTGCACGCCGGGCCCGACGGTGCGCTGAAAGCCATGGCGCAAGGTCCGACGACGTTTTCGTCAGGCGCGGTGGATGTGGTGTTGCCAGCAACCGTCAAGGCTGTCGCGTTCGAGATTCCCGTGCACGGGGCCGTATTGACGGTGCAGCAGAACGATGCGGCGACCCTGTATCCGGTGGCTGGCGGTGGGGAACTGGCGGCACGGGCAGCCGAGGGTCTGGCACCGGCGAATCCACCCGAGAGTGTCCGGTACCTGCTTCTGTCAGTCACAGCAGCCATTGCCCTGATCGGGACGCTGCTGTGGCTGGCGCGTCCGCCGAGGTGGGGGCGGGGGGTTGGGGGGGTGACGGGCGGGGCGGTGTTGGTTGGGGTGCTGGCCATGTGGGCGATGCTGCCGACTGCCACGGTGAGCTTGCAGGGCAACGAGGTGCGGGTGACCGCCTGGAAAACGGGGACTTTCATCCTCCCGGCGGATCGGCTGAGCCGGCTGACCGGGTTCACATCGGGGGTCGCTCATCCGCGGCTGGAACTGCGGGCAGACGGAACACGGGACCAGTGGGTTTTGCGGCTGAGGCGGGGGGATGAGGTTGTGCTGCGTGCGGCAAACTGACGACTCTTAGGCGCCGGTGGCGAGGCGGTAGAGCACTTCCTGAGGGCTGCATTTCCATGCTTCAGCGACCACGCGTGGGCTCAGGCCGTCGCCCAGAAGCGAGACCTGATCGCCAGCCGCATCGGTGGGGTCGACCGAGACGAAACTCGACTGCATGCCGACCTCGACCACCTGTTGCAGGCGGCCGTTGATGAGGCACGGACCCCGCCGCAGGCCGTGGCTGTAACCGATCATGATCAGCCCGAATCGCGGCAAGACGAAGCCTGAATAACCGGCCGGGCCGCGACTGACCCTGACTTCCACCAGACTCGCCCTGACGGTGAGTGCGTGCTCATAGAGCGCCAGGCCGGGTCGGACACCATCGAGCCAGCAGCGGTTATCGCCCAGAAGCGATGTGCCTGCGGCCTGCAGACTGAGGCCGCGTGCGCCGCACAGGCCGCTGAACTTCTGGACCTGTGCGTAGGTGCTGGCATGGGTGATGGCCGTGTCGATTTCGCCTTCTGCCAGGGCGATGTCGACATCATCGGGCGGGCAACTGAAACGCTGCTGGCCGGTATCGACGATCAGCACGGGCCGGGCTTTTCGGTAGTGCGCGGCCAGTTCGATGCTGGAGACGATGGGGCGCACGTTGAGGGCGATCAGGTCGTCAATCGCCGGCAACTCTGGCGGGTGAATGAGGGCGAGGACGGGCTTGCCGAAGGAGGCCAGATCGGCATCGATCGCCTCTTTGACGTGGAAGACGTAGTACCCCTCGGCGATGTCGGCGACTGCGGCAGCCACGCGCTTTGCCCCCAAGCCATAGCCGTTGGCCTTGACGACGGCCCACAGCGGCCGGCGCGTGGTGGCGATGATGTCAGCGGCCGCCTGAGTGACGGCTGCGGTGGAGACTGTGACGGAGTGGGAGGACACGGTTGGCATCGTAGCAAAGTGCAGAGACTTGATTTTCTTGTATCGGGCGATGCAAGATATTGAAGACGACCCAAGGACAGCTTCTTACTCATGAAAACCGCACTCAACGTACTGTAGACCTCGCATGTGCGGGCCCGTTATTTCAAGTGCAGGATTCTCGCGCTGTACCGTGGCCTGACTCTGATCTTCATCATCGTCATCATCATCCACCACCTCAGTGCTCGACGCCGTAGCGGCCATTCGCAAATAAATCCCCATGGCATTGCCATCTGCCTTCAACAGGCATCGATATACATTAGACCTTAGCCTTTCAACAATTCTCCGTAAGATGTTTTCAGTGAGATTCTCATCCATTTTAATTGAGTTCGCTGCCTTCGGATGGGCAAGCGCCCAATACACGCCCAAGGCCACAAGATTGATCTCCAATAAACTGGCGTAATCGGTCAACGAAGGCTCTACATCCTCTTCAAAAGTGAGGGCAGCGAATTCAAGGTAAATAACTGCAAGTGTAATGAGATGGCACTTAGATTTGACAGTATCGAGTAGGCTCTCGTCGGCAAGCATGTCTGCCGCCAGCAAGTGATCCCAACTTTCCTCGGCCCATTCAAGGTCGCCACCCTCGACCCACATCTTGAACATCTCTCCGGCGGCATCGCTTACGTCGTACCATTCCAGCATGACTGTCCTCCATTACTTTTTTGAAAATAGAATCATGGCGATGGTCATGCCCTGCAAAATGATGCCGGAAAGCATGAGCAGTGCGGCCGGGGACGGGGCGCCGACCAGCGACGGGGATTGATCCTTGAACAGATACGCCAGGAACATGGCGGCGAAGACCAGAATCTGGCAGATGCCAGCCATCAGTTTGAACGGTGAGAAATGCGGCGGCGGACCCTCGCGGGCGCGGCGGGCCTCGGTAATGAGTTGCAACAGCAGATCATCGGTGCGAGATGACGCGGCGGGTGCGGGCGAGACGGCGGTCGGACCGGATTCCATGGGGGCAGAGAATAACGGAATGGCGTCGATGAGTTGATACAGGACGGGAAGGCCGGGCGGGAGGTGCGTGTAGGCTGGGTCTGGGGGGTCGGCGGGGGCGGGGGGGGCGGCGGGGGCGAGGCTTGCGGGAGGGGCGTGTTCTGAGCGGCCGGCCTCGGGCGGGGGCATGAAGAGGATGGCGGGGACGCCGACGGCTTTGGCGGCGTCGATATCGCGAAAGGCATCGCCGATGAGCAGACAGCGGGGAAGGTCGAGCGAAAGGCGGCGGGCGGCTTCCAGCAACATGCCGGGGGCGGGCTTGCGCAGGTCGCTCTCGCCGGTGTACTGGGGCACGACACCTTGGGGGTGGAACGGGCAATAGAGGTGCAGGTCGATGCGGGCCGGGGGCGTGGCGGCGGCGAGCAGGCGATCGATTTCGGCGTTTACGGCGTCCACATCCAACGTGGTGATGATTCCCTTGGCCACGGCCGACTGATTGCTCACGATCACCACAAGCCAGCCGGCGGCGTTGGCGGCGGCGATCAGGTCCGGCGCGCCGGGCATCAGCCGGACTTCGTGCGGGCCGGTGATGTAGGCGTGGTTCATAATGATCGTGTTGTCGCGATCAAGGAACAGCGCCCGGCGGCTGGCGGTGGGTGTGTGGGTGGCGGTGCGGGCCGTCATTGTTTGCCAGCCTGCCGCAAGGCTTCGTATAGGGCAATGCCCGCCGCTGTGGAGAGATTCAGACACCGTTCGCCAGCGGCTTGCGGAATGCGGAGACAGCGGTCGGGGTCGGTTTTCAAAAGTGGGGCTGGCAGGCCGGCGGTTTCGCTGCCTAGAACGAGGATGTCGCCGGGGGCGTAATCGGCATCCCAGTGGCTGCGGGTGGCCTTGCTGGTGAAATACCACGCGCGGCGACTGCTGGCCGTGAGCCATGCCTGCCACGCGGCCAGATCATCGTGCAGCGTGAGTTTGAGGCGGGGCCAGTAATCCATGGCACTGCGGCGGAGATTGGCATCGGACAGGACAAAACCCATGGGACGGACCAGATGAAGGGGCGTGCCGGTCGCGACGCAGAGCCGGGCGATGTTGCCGGTGTTGGGGGCTATTTGCGGGTGGACCAGCGTGATGGCCAATTCGTGTGCGGCGAGGAGAGGGCCGTTGGTAGCGGCTGGGCCGGGTTCTATGGGACTATGATTCGCCATGAAAACATCCGCCAACAAAATCTTCGCCGAACTTTCCGCCGCCGACTGTAAGCCGTTGGTCGGTAAAGGCCACCGGTTGAAAAAGGATGAGCTGGCGACGGCGTTGGCCAGCCTGCCGGGATGGAAAGGGGTGAAAGGGACGATTACCAAGGCGTACAAGTTCGCCGACTTTTTTCACACGATGGCGTTTGTGAACGCGGTGGCAAGCGTGGCCCACCGTCAGGACCATCACCCGGACGTGGCGTTTACGTACAACACCGTGACGGTTGCGTATTCCACGCATTCGGCTGGGGGCGTTACGGTGAACGATTTGATTTGTGCTGCTCATATTGACCGCCTGACGATGGGGTGAGCCACGGAACGAGCAACGTGCGGCTGGCGTGCTAGGGTCGTGGGGTGGGTTGGGGCATCGGTTACGCCATGTAGAGACGGGGGAATTGGCGGCGCAATTCAGAATGGGGGAGGTTGAAGACAAGATTGCGATGCGAATTTTGCGTTTGCGGACATTTGGTACCATGAACTGACATTGAGAAGTTGTAAGTGGTTAGGTGGCAGGGGTTTGGGGGCGTTACCGGAAGATGGGGTATTTGGAGTGGGGTGAGTTCCTTGGGATGGCGGGTGGGCGGAAGGGTCAAGGGGGCGATTGCGGATTATTGGTTCGCATTTTGTTAGGGTATAATGTAGTTTGGGCGCGGGTTGGTGCGGACGTCAAGGGGGGGCTGGATATGCGGGCGAGGAAGCGGGCGAAGACCGTAAAAGTTTGGGCGATCTGGGTGAATGGCCCGCCGGCGGCATAGCTGCGGTGACGGAAGTCGTTGCGGGCTATCGGAACGAATCGCTGGCCGGAACTGCGGTGTCAGGTGGAGATCGGGTTTGGGTGGCTGTTAAGGCACAGGTCTCGGGGTACCGCGACGCTGTGGCACCCGGCGGGAGGCTTTCTAAAATGGGGGCTATGGCGGAAGCACCACCACCACACCATCGCCGGACGATGCGGCGGTTTGTGCATACGCTCAAGCGGCCGGTGGCTGAGGGTGTGTTACGCCGTTGGAAAAAGTTGCAAGCACCGATTCTGCTTCAGATTGAGCATGGCAAGGGTCACCGCTTCTGGCAGACGGGTGGAGGCTATGCCCGCAAGGTGAGCGGTAGGGATGAGTTGCATCAGAAGATTCAGTACATCCACAACAATCCTGTGAAGCGGGGATTGGCTGCGACCGCGATTGACTATCCTTGGTCGTCGGCCCGGTGGTATGAGAAGACTGGTGATGCGAAGCTGGAATGTCATTCACTTTCGCCGTGAACCTAGTGCGGCGGAACCGGGTGCCACGGGTCGCGGTAATCCGAGACCTGTGTGGCGAGGGGGGTGTAAAGCTCAGGTCTGTGTGTACACCGACCTGTGGCACCAAGACGGAATCACGACGGAATGGGGTTCCCCATTTTCGGATTGGGTTGAGATGGTCTCTCACGGTGTACCAGCCGTTTTGAACGGGGAACTGGGATTCGGGGGCTGGTCCGCCGCAATTTATGGTTGCCCTGACTGGGGGTGGGGGGGTAGGTTGCTCAGTCGCTGGGTTGAATGGGCCGTGTTGTCGCTTCGCTGGGTTCCTTCTGCGGATTGGTTCTACCGGGAGTCGGCTGTGATTGTTCACGAGTTGCACGAGCTTCAGGAGAAGCATGGTTGGCTGACCAGCAAGGGGCTGCACGAGCTGGCGGAGAAGTTGAATGTGCCCGTGCATCATTTGCACGGGGTGGCGAGTTTTTATCCGCACTTTCGGTTGAAGCCGCCGCCGAAGGCGACGCTGCATGTTTGTACGGATATTAGTTGCCATATGAGGGGTGCGCCGGCTTTGTTGCAGCAGATGCGCGACATGGCGGTGGCGGCCGGTGGGGGGAGCGGTGGGGAGGAGATTGAGGTTAAGAACTGCTCGTGTCTGGGGCAGTGTGATGGCGCGCCGGCGATGCTGATTAATGACGAGGTTTATGCCCGGCAGTCGCTGGAGCAACTGGCGTACTGGGCGGGTCAGGCGATTGGGGGGCGGGAGGTTCCGGCGCTTTCACTGGCACCTGGGGCGAAGGGGCCGTACCGGACGAACCCTTATGCGACCGAACTGGAGCATTACGGGGCGTTGAAAGCGATTCTGGCTGGTGGAAATGGCGGGGGGGATGACGTTTTGAAGAAGATGGCGGCGGCCAACTTGAAGGGGATGGGTGGGGCGGGCTTCCCGACGAATCGGAAGTGGGAGGCGGTGAAGGCCCAACCGGTGCCGGCGGGTGGGAAGAAGTATGTGATCTGCAATGCGGATGAGTCGGAAGTGGGGACGTTTAAGGACCGTGAGTTGATGAAGCAGCTGCCGTGGCTGCTGGTGGAAGCGATGATCATTTGTGCGGTGGTGACGGGGGCGGAAGTGGGGTACATCTACATCCGCCACGAGTACCACGAGCAGATTCATGTGCTGGAACGGGAGATCGAGAAGGCGAAGTTGATGGGGCTGGTGGGGGAGAACATCCTGGGGAGCGGGAAAAAGTTTGATTTGTCGGTGTTTGTCAGCCCCGGCGGATATGTGCAGGGTGAGGAGACGGCGCTGATGGAGGCGATTGAGGGGAATCGCGGGCAGCCGAGGAACAAGATTTCGGACGTGGGGTTGATGCGGGCTGCACCGGTGTTTCAGGGGTTGCACGCCAGCCCGACGGTGATCAATAACGTGGAGACGTTCTGTTATGTGCCGGCGATTTTGGTGAAGGGGCCGGAGTGGTTTAAGGCGCAGGGGGTGAATGGGTGCGAGGGGCTGAAATGGATCGGGGTATCGGGGGATGTGAATCGGCCGGGGGTGTTTGAGGTGCCGATGGGGATTACGTATCGCGAGGTGATTGAGAATCTGGCGGGTGGGATCATCGGGGGGAAGAAGATGATCGCATTTGCGCCGAGCGGGCCGAGTTTTGGGCTGCTGCCGGCGGAGAAGGCGGATTTGAAGCTGGACTGGAATACGAGTGTGGACCCCGTGGGCAGAATCTTGGGGTCGGGGGCGGTGGTGGCTGTGGCGGAGGGGCGGGATATTGTGGACTTGGCGCTGAACTTCACGCGGTTTTATCGGAATGAATCGTGCGGGAAGTGTGTGCCGTGCCGGGTGGGCAGCCAGAAGATGGTGGACTTGATTTTCGGTATTTTGCAGGGGACGGCCACGCAGGAAGATCTGGCGATGGTGCCGCAACTGGCTGAGACGATGAGCATGACCAGCATTTGCGGGCTGGGGCAGGTGGTGGCCAGCCCGATCAAGTCGGTGCTGGCGTTCTTCAAGGCGGAAGTGGATGCGCACATCGCGGCGGGGCGGGCGAAAACAACCGCCGATGCCTCTTTTCGCAGTTCGGCGACGGGTAACAATGGGCATACGCCGGTGATGATCACGGCGGGCGGAAAGGTGCTGCGATGACCGCTATTGCGACGAATGTGACGCTTGAGATCGACGGCCGGGCGCTGGAAGTGCCGGCGGGGACGACGATTTTTGAAGCGGCTGCACAGATGAACGTGACGGTGCCGGTGCTGTGTCATAAGGCTGGGATGACGCCGGTGGGGGTTTGCCGGGCGTGTTGCGTGCAGGTGCAGCAGAAGCAGAAAGACGGGACGGTCGGGCCGCCGGGGCGGACGTACACGGCGGCGTGTATGAAGACGTGTGAAAATGGGATGGTGGTGACGACGGGGGTGGGGGCGATTGAGTCGAAGGATGCGGGTCCGGCTGCGCGGAAAGTGGAGATGGCGCGGCGGACGATTGTGGAATTGCTCTTGGCGGAGCATCCGCAGCCGTGTGAGCGGCATAAGGAATATCACGATTGCGAACTGGAACTGCTGGCGGAGAAGCTGGGGATTAAAGACCCCATTTTTACGCCGCGATCGTTCAGCAAGGGGACGGACGACAGCAACCCGCAGATTGCGATTGATCACTCGGCGTGCATTTTGTGCGACCGGTGTGCGCGGGCGTGTGCGGCGGTGGGGAATGACGTGATCGGGCGGATGGGCAAGGGTCTGACCAGCGCGATCACGTTTGATGACAACCAGCCGATGGGTGAGAGCAGTTGCGTAAACTGCGGCGAGTGCATGATCAACTGCCCGACGGGGGCGATTACGTATTCCGGCGGCGTGCCGACAAAACTGCCGTATGGCCAGCCGCTGACGGTGGACCAGTTGAAGGAGTTGCCGCTGTTCAGCAAGATCAGCAGCGCGTTCCTGGCGCGGAGTGAAGGGGCGGTGGTGGCACGGACGTTGAAGAAGGGCGAGCTTCTGTGCCGGCAGGGGGAATACGGGTCGACGGCGTATTACATCCTGTCGGGCAAGGTCGATATTTTCTTGGAGACGGACCTGACGCATGTGAGAAGTCAGCCGCAGAAGGGGTTGTTTAATCGGGTGAAGAGCCTGCTGGTTCCGCGGCACGAGAGCCCGCGTAGCGAGGAAGGGGATCGGACGACGATTCCGATTGATGCGGGCGTGGACCTGGACCGGGACAACCCGATTGCGCAGGTCGGGGTGGGGGAAGTGATCGGTGAGGCGGCGTGTCTGAACTATCAGCCGCGGTCGGCGACGGTGCGGGCGGCGGAAGAGACGGTTGTGCTGGAGATGCTGCGGAACGCTTTTGACATTCTGCGCCGGAACAAACAGTTCAAGGCGGAGATGGAGGCGAAGTATCGGATCCGGGCACTGGAGAGCCACCTGAAGAGCGTGCCGATGTTCCGGGAGTTGCCGGCGGAATTTATCAATCACATGCGCGACCGTGTGAAGCTGGTTGGCTATGCACCGGGTGAGGAGATCTGCAATCAGGGGGACGCGGCCGATGCGTTTTATCTGGTGCGGATGGGGCACGTGAAGGTGTTTGAGAAATACGCGGACGGGCAGACGATGGTGCTGAGCTATCTGTCGCGCGGGCAGTATTTTGGCGAAATGGGATTGTTGGGCGGCGGGGAACGGACGGCCAACTGCACGGCGCTGGATCACGTTGAGCTGGTGCGGATTGAGAAGGACGACTTTGCTGAGATGCTGAAGACGTTTCCGGACATCAAGCGAAAGCTCACGCAGGTGGCGCATGACCGGGCGGCGAGCAATCGGGCCCGCAGCGCGCAGACCAAGACGATGTCGCTGCCGCAGTACATTGATCAGGGGCTGTATCAGGCGCAGTCGTTGTTGATTCTGGATCTGGAGAAGTGCACGCGGTGTGATGAGTGCGTGCGGGCGTGTGCGCAGGCGCACGATGGGGTGAGCCGGTTGATTCGTGACGGGATCCGGTATGACAAGTATCTGGTGACGACATCGTGCCGGAGCTGTCGCGACCCGTACTGCATGGTCGGGTGCCCGGTGGGGGCGATTCGGCGGAAGAACGATATGGAAGTGATCATTGAGGATCACTGCATCGGCTGTGGGCGGTGTGCGGAACAGTGCCCGTACGGGAACATCAACATGCACCCGTTCGAGCTTACGGTTCGCGACCTTTCGACTGGAGAGGTGCGGCAGGAAGTGCGGCGCAAGGCGGCCGTGTGCGATCTGTGCACCGACCAGTGTCTGGGTGAGACCGAAGACCCCAGTTGCGTTTATGCCTGCCCGCATGATGCGGCCCACCGTGTGGATGGGCAGACGTTCTTTAACGAGCGGCTGATGGGCGTGGAAGTGCCCGGCGAGAAGACCCGAATCTAGGCTCCTGTTTTTGACACCCTATTATGCTGATCAATCGCGATTCAAAGTTCTGGGTGCTGCTGGCAGGGTTCCTGCTGGTGCTGGCGACGGCCCTTTATATTCCGTATCACCGGGCGAGCCAGCCGGTGGGTCCGAGTGGCGGGACGTGGCCGGGGTTTTTGTATGGGGTGGTCGGCACGCTGATGATGCTGGCGGCGTATACGCTGACGCCGCGGAAGAAGTTCAGGACGATGCGGGTGGGTCGGGTTTACTGGTGGATGCAGGCGCACATCTGGTTTGGGCTGTTGAGCTTTCCGGTGATCTGTTTTCATGCGGGGTTCCGGCCGGGGCTGTGGGGCGGGACGATGACATGGGCGCTGATGGTGCTGTTCATTCTGATCGAGTTGAGCGGGATTTTGGGGCTGTGGCTGCAGCAGGTGATGCCGAGCCGGATTTTGCGGGACGTGTCGGTGGAGACGATTTACGAGCAGATGCCGCAGGTGGTGGGGAAGCTGCGAGAAGAGGCGACGGCACGGGTTGCGATGATTACCGAGCGCAAGGTTGAGGGGGAGTTTGAGTACGAAGCAATCGCGATGGGGTCGATGGGGGGCGGGACTGCGACGGTGACGACCACGCCGAGTGCCACGCCGGGGGCGGATGCGATCAAGGCATTTTTCCAGTCGGCCGTTCTGCCGGCGCTGGCGGTGCCGATGGCCGGGCCGCTGGCGGGAGAGGCGATGGGGTTTGCGGGGGCCTTTGCGAAGTTACGCCGGGAGACGCCGTTGGTGGTGCATGAGGTGATTGCCGATTTGCAGAGCATTGTGGACGAGCGGCGGACGCTGGAGCGGCAGAAGCGGCTGCACGTGCTGTTGCATGCGTGGCTGTGGGTGCACGTGCCGTTGAGCTTTGCGTTGCTGGTGTTGATCGTGGTGCATGTTGTCAAGGCGTTGCAGTATGCGGCGCCGTGGTCGTAAGGAAGTCGTTTGTCATCAAGAGTCAGAGGACGTTTCTAACTTCACGGGAGCTGTCATGACGGTTGCTGCAACTGCTGTATCGCCGGAACTGCTTGCGATTAACACGATCCGGACCTTATCGATGGACGCGGTACAGGCGGCCAACTCGGGCCACCCGGGTACGCCGATGGCACTGGCCCCGGTCGTTTATGCGCTGTGGCAGAACCACCTGCGGTTTGACCCGTCGGACCCGATCTGGCCGAACCGTGACCGGTTCATTCTGTCGGCGGGACATGCCAGCATGGTGCTCTATAGCATCCTGCACCTGACGGGTGTGAAGGCTGTGAACAGCAAGTACGAGACGGTGGGCGAGCTTTCGGTGCCGCTGGAGGACATCAAGCGGTTCCGGCAGTTGGACAGCAAATGTCCGGGGCATCCGGAGTATCGGTGGACCAGCGGTATTGAGACGACGACCGGTCCGCTCGGGCAGGGGTATGCGAACTCGGTGGGCATTGCCATGGCTGGCAAGTGGCTGGGTGCCCGGTACAACAAGCCGGGTTTTGAGATGTTCAACTACAACGTCTACGCCATTGGCGGCGACGGCTGCATGATGGAAGGTGCCAGTAGCGAAGCGGCCAGCCTGGCCGGGCACTTGAAGTTGAACAACCTGTGCTGGTTCTACGACAACAACAAGATCACGATCGAAGGCTCGACGGATCTGGCGTTCAGTGAAGACGTTGCCACACGGTTCATCAGCTACGGCTGGAACGTGTTGCGGGTTGGCGATGTGAACGACCTGACGATGTTGAACCGGGCCATCGATACGTTTAAGAAGACGACCGACCGGCCGACGCTCATTATTGTTGATTCGCACATCGGGTATGGCTCGCCCAACAAGCAGGACACACACACGGCTCACGGCGAGCCGCTGGGCGAAGAGGAAATCAAACTGACCAAGAAGGCCTATGGCTGGCCGGAAGATGCCAAGTTCCTTGTGCCGCCGGAAGTGACGAAGCACTTTGCCGACGGCATTGGCAAGCGCGGTCAGGATTTGCGCCAGAGCTGGATGAAGCTTTATGAGAGTTACCGCGCACAGAACCCAGAATTGGCGAAGGAACTGATTCAGATTCAGAAGCGCGAGTTGCCTGAAGGCTGGGAATCGGTGCTGCCGACGTTCCCGGCGGATGCCAAGGGGATGGCCGGCCGCGATTCGAGTGGCAAGGTGCTGAATGCCCTTGCCCAGAAGGTGCCCTGGCTGATCGGCGGCTCTGCCGACCTTTCGCCGAGCACCAAGACCAACCTGACCTTCGAGGGTGCGGGCCACTTTGGTGCCCCCGCCAGCCTGACCCACCACGGGAAGACGACCAAGGTGGATTACGGCGGCCGCAACTTCCACTTCGGCATTCGTGAGTTTGCGATGGGGTCGATTCTGAACGGCATGTCGCTGACAAAGGTTCGTCCGTATGGATCGGGCTTTTTTGTGTTCAGCGATTTCTGCCGCCCGGCGATTCGGCTGAGCGCAATCATGGAAATTCCCGTGATCTACATCTTCACGCACGACAGCATCGGTGTGGGTGAAGACGGGCCGACGCACCAGCCCATTGAACATCTGGCCAGCCTGCGGGCGATTCCCGGCCTGATCGTCATGCGTCCGGGCGATGCCAATGAAGTGGTTGAAGCCTGGCGGGTGATCATGAAACAGCGGCACCACCCGGTGGTGCTGACGCTCAGCCGCCAGAACTGCGTGACGCTGGACCGGACCAAGTACGCCCCGGCGGAGGGTGTGGCCAAGGGCGCTTATGTGCTGAAGTGCGCGGCCCCCGATGGCAAGCCGGACGTGATTCTAATGGCGACCGGCAGCGAGCTTGGCATGACTGTGGAGGCGTTTGAGAAACTGGTCGCGGACGGCGTGAAGGCACGGGTGGTTTCGATGCCCAGCTGGGAACTGTTCGACCAGCAGGACGAGGCGTACCGCGAATCAGTCCTGCCGGCGGCGATCAAGGCGCGCGTAAGCGTGGAGGCTGGGAGCACGTTCGGCTGGCGGCGGTTCATTGGTGACCACGGAGTGGCCATCGGTATGACCACGTTCGGGGCATCGGCACCGCTGTCTCATCTGGCCAAGAAGTTCGGCTTCAATACGGAGACGATTGTGGCGGCCGCCAAGGCACAGGTTGCGAAGAAGTAAGGACTGAAGGTAGAGTAAGACTATATGGACAAGTTACTCATGATGTGCGTTCTGGCTACGGCTGGCGCATTGGGTGCTGGTGGTTGTGCACATACCGCGGCTACGCCGGAACCGGTTCTGACGCAAAGCGTGCAGACGGCGATTACGCCGGATGCGGCGTTGGACAAGCTGATGGCTGGCAACGCGCGATTCGTGGCGGGCAAGCCTTTGATGCGGGATTACCCGGATCAGGTGAAGGCGACGGCCAACGGGCAGTATCCGTATGCGGTGGTGCTGTCGTGCATCGATTCGCGGACGTCGCCGGAGCTGGTTTTTGACGAGGGGCTTGGCGATATTTTTGCGCCGCGGGTGGCTGGGAACTTCGTCAATGCTGATATTCTCGGGTCGATGGAGTTTGCGACGGCAGTGGCCGGTTCGAAGCTGATTGTGGTGCTGGGTCACACGCAATGCGGCGGCGTGAAGGCTGCGGCCGATCACATTCGGATGGGTAACATCACGTCGTTAGCGGAGGCGATCGAGCCGGCTGCGGCAGATGTGAAGGAAGTGACTGGCGAACGGAACTCGAAGAACAAGCACTATGTGGACGATCTGGCCGCTGCGAATGTCCGGCGGACGGTGGCGAACATCCGGACAAAGTCGCCGATCATTGCCGACCTGGAAAAGCAGGGGAAGGTGAAGATCGTTGGCGGGATGTACGAGCTGTCGACGGGCAAGGTCACGATTCTGAACTGAGGCGGCGGGGTGACAGGGCTGCCTCGCCCCCGGCTGTGACCAGCATGTGGGGCACCGTCAGGCAACTGAGTGTGACGAACAGCATGCGAATGAGGCCCGCGGCGGGCGGTCCGGCATTTCCGGCACGTCCGAGCCACCATGCCGCCACGCCAATGGCAACCAGCGTGAGCGCGGTCAAGGGGAGACATTCGCGGGCGATTCGCCGCAGGCCGGCCGGTGGGTTCTGCGGCTCCAGCCATGCGGCCAGTTCGATCATGTGCCTTACAGAATGGACGAAGACGAAATAGGCCGCGAAGGCGATCAGTGGAGGGGCTGCAAAGTTCACGCACACGACGGCCACAACCTCTGAGAGGCGAAGCGGATCGCGGACGAGTGCAGCATCCAATAGAGCGGCGGTCGTGGCCACGGTCACCAGCGCGCGCAGCCAAACGAGATGGGGCGTCAGATCCACGGTGCGCCCAGCCACCCAAGAGAGCAACTGCCCGGCTTCGGCCGGGTGCAGGGCCAGCGGCAGTAGGATGGGGAGGGCCCCATGGGCCAGTGCGGCCACCCACGGTCGGCGGGGACAATCTCCCAGCCCGAAATGCAATGCCGAGTAGCTCAAAAATGCCACTATCGCTACAAGCGGCATGAGGGCCCAACCGATGAGCATGATGGCCGCCAGACCCAGATAGAGTCCGGCGAACGCAGCACCCCAGCGCCTTCCGAGTCGCGGCCGAAGCCACGCCTCGGCTACCCGATGATCCATGGCACCGTGCGGCATGCCGATAGTAAGAACGCCCGCGGCCAGAAAGGCCAGTTGCCAGATCAGCGCTGGCTGGGGCCAGATCCACGTCGCTGCTGCCACGCACATGACAGCCACGAGCATCAGCGGGCCTGCTTGACGTCTACGGGAGGCGGTCCAGTCGGGCGGTGCATTCATCGCGCCGCCAGATGCGGTGAGAGGGCAGCGACTGGTGCGGCGGTGTCGGCCGTCAACGGCAGGTGAGCCCGCGAATCACCCCGGGCCCACAGCCGCCACGAACGCATCGCTTCGATCATGAAGGGGAGTTTGGGCATCGAAGCGATGACGGCCAGATCGTCGGCGGCGGTGCCGTGGTTCATCATGAAGCGGGCAAATCGGTCGCCGGACGTTCCGGCGGAGATGCGGGCGAACAGGGCCGGGGCACGCTGGGGAAAGCGGTTCAGATAACTCAGGAAGATGCGGTCCAGTGCCAGCGAAACCCAACGGCCCGGGCGGCGGTCGTCGAGAGTGCCGGCCGCGAGCGACGCCGCGATGGTGGCACTGTGCTCTTGAATGGCAGCGAAGGCGTAGCCCGTGGAGGGCTTTACGAGGCCGCCAGCCGTACCGATCTGGGTGACGTGCGGCCGTGGGCGGTGGCTGGGGCGTGCCGTGTTCATGGGAATGACCCCCTGTTCGCCACGGACCAGTGTCCAGTGTGAGAGGCCGTGGCGATGGCGGAGGTGATGTTCGACACTGGCGGAAAAGGCGGCGTTGGGCAGTATGCGCGGCGTAAAGGCCGTGCACTCGATGAGTGCATGTCGCTTCGTAAACGGCAGGACATAGAGGAAGCGTATGGTGTCGGGCGGCAGAGCGTCGATGCCGTCGAAGTCCATCAGCGTGGCGCAGTCGGGGTCGAAAGTGTCGACCTCTGTCTTAACCTCTTGGCCGACGAACTGCTGATAGAGCGTGACCTCGCCGGCCGCCGTTGGGGTGGGAGGCGGCGTACGTCCGTCGAACAGGTGGGCCACCCGGATACGGCGGGTCGGGCCGCCGTCCGTGGGAACGGCGTCTACGGAGTCGGCGGAGTCGACGGCGGCGTGGGCTGTGTGGCCGAAGAGGGTTGTCACCCGGCGGTCGCCGGTCAGGCGCTGGAAGCAGCGTGCGTAGAACCGATCGGCTGGCAAGCAGACGTAGGGGTGAGCCGTCGATTCCGTGCGGATCAGTTGTCCGTTGTGGCTGACCTGCCAGGCGTGCCACCGGCGAGTGACGAGGTCACTGAATGGATGGGAAGCAGTCTCAAAGCCGCACCAGGTGCGATCGTTGGTGTAGTGGTCGGGCTGGCGGGGGTCGATGAGCACCAGTGGTCGGTCAAAGCCGGGCGTTGCGAGCAGGTGCACGGCGAGGCTCAGTCCCGCACAACCGCAGCCGGCGATGGCGATGGGTGATCCGTCGTTCCGCATGGCAGACCCCGAAAAGAACGGCACTTAAAAGAGAAGGCCGTCGGGCACCAACGAGTACCCGACGGCCAGAACTATCAGGACGCACGAAGCCACGGTTCGTGACGGCTTGGACCGTGGACCGGCAGCAGCCTTAGTGGGTCGAGCCATCTGCGGGTTCGATCTCGCTCTTGGTGCGGGCGATGAAGTAGATGATCAGACCGTAACCAGCCTTGGCGGTGATGTCGGCGATTGAGTAGCCGATCTGGCTTGCGACCTCGCCCATGGCACTGGCACCGGCGGCGGTACCGAATACGGTCTTGAGGGCATAGGCCACGGGGTAGAAGCACCAGGTGACCAGCACGACGACGCGGGCGAGCGTGATCAATCCGCGCACCTGCTGGGGCTGACGCTCCAAGGCTTTGCCGAGCTCGATGAACAGCACGTAGAGGGTGTAGACGAAGGGGATCATGCTCAGACCCCACCACAGCCAACGGGTGCTGTTGTCGGTGGCGATCTCGCCGGGGTAACCGAGGGCAATCATCAAGGCGGTGGCGATCACCAGACGACGGAGGAGCGGACGACCTTCAAACGAAGGCAGGGCCAGCACCGCGACGAGTTCCACCATCAGAAGAGGTACGGTGATGAACCAATCGGCGTAGCGGTAGAAATCGTTGAACGGTGTGCCGTTGGCGATGTAGGAGCCAGCGGCGCCGACCGCAGCCTTGAACGTGTAGGCCGCATGGAAGGACTCATAAATACGAAAGTAGTGGTAGGTGGCGATGAAGCAGACCAAGCCGCTGACGGTGGTGGCCAGCCGGTACTTGCGGTTGACACCTGTTCCGATGAAGAAAAATACGGCCGCCGCGCCGAGCGTGGCGATGGCGAATGAAAGGAAGTTTGCGACGAAACTGAACTGCGTTGCTGTAAGGTCTGGGAGCATCTGAGAGATCCTCTATCAAAAGGGTGCCGAATAACGCCTTGACGCGGACCGACGAGTGTATTCAGCCGGGTTAGAAGGTCCGAGTCGGACCTTGCGACTTTCACCAATAATGACAAGCCTGAAAACTCAGACTCCGGTTGTGACGAGGGAAACTCCGTTTCAAAAACGCCGCTACAACTGTTGGAAGTTCATAGATTCTGGATCAGTGGTTCATGTAATCACAATGTGTGTGAAGATTCCGACACCTCAAGTGTTGCGTTGGCGACGCTGCGATTTCACTGGCGGTGGAGCTCGCGGGAATTGAAAGCACGGTCGGTCGGGGATGCTAACGTTTAGGAGATGAGTGGCGAGCGGCTGCAACTTCCGGAATCGCGGGCCTTGCTGGGTCCGGTGTTGGCACGCGCGTTCCCACGTATCGCGGCTGTGGGAACGGAGATTAGCCCGATTGTCGGTGGGCGGGTGGCTGCGGAAAAGCTGGTGGCGCGCGTTGAGCCTGCGGACTATGCGCGGACCCGGAACTTTCTGGGCGGAGCGGTTACGGGTCTGTCGCCTCACCTGAGGCACGGGGTGGTGGGCTTGACGGAGGTTTTTGCGGTTGCGTTGCAAAAGGTTCGTCAACCCCGGCAGGCGGAAAAGTTGATCAGCGAACTTGCGTGGCGCGATTACTACCAGCGGGTTTACGGATTGATCGGGGCGCGGGTTTGGGATGATCTTGAGCCGTACAAGACCGGCTTTACCGCGCGAGATTATGCCGACGAGCTGCCGGCGGACATTTCTTTGGGGCAGACCGGTCTGGCGTGCATGGATGGTTTTGCGCTGGAACTGAAGCAGACGGGATATCTGCACAACCACGCGCGGATGTGGATGGCGGCTTATGTGGTGCATCACCGGCGGGTGAAGTGGCAGGCCGGGGCAAGGTGGTTTTTGCATCACCTGCTGGACGGGGATGTGGCGAGTAACAACCTCTCGTGGCAGTGGGTTGCGAGCCCGTTCAGTCACAAGCCGTATTTTTTCAATCGGGAGAATCTGGAGCGTTACACGGAGGGGAAGTACTGCGCGGATTGCCCGGCGCGGAAAAAGTGCCCATTCCAGGCCGATTACGACACGCTGGCAGGGCGGCTGTTTCCGCGGTTGGATGATCCGGTGGGGGCGGCCAACGTGCGTGAACCGCTGATGCTGCGGACTTTGGCTGATGACGTGCTGGTGGAGGACTTGAAGCCTGAGGGTGTGATGGGGGACGCTGTAGCGTGGGTGCATGAGGACGCGCTGCGGCCGGGGAATGCGGCGGCGATGGTGGTGGGCAGTGGCCGGGCGATTTCGGTGTTGGATGAGGACTATTTTGCGGGTCAGCGGTATTCGCTGAAACGGGTCGGGTTTATTGCGGAGTCGGTTGCGGGCTTGGCGGGGCTGGAGGGAGAGGTGCAGATCGGGCCGACGGCTGAGACGGTGGTGGCGTTTGCCAGGCGGCATGGGGCGGCGCGGATTTTGACGACCGAAAGCTTGAACCCGGCGATCAGGCAGATCATGGCGGATCTAGCGCAGGTCATGCCGTTGGTCGTGATGAGCGAGCCGCCGTTTGTCTCGCTGCGTAGTAAGACTGACCTGACACGGTTCAGCAGATACTGGCGGAAGGCCGAAGGCCAATTGTTGAAGTGAGCCAATGCCGGTGAGGGCGTGATAGCATTGGGGGCATGGGATTACTCAACCTGATTCTCGGTGCGTCTTCTTCTGTTGATCCGGCTGAGATTGCAACTGATGTCAGTCGGTTTTTGCCGGATGATGAAAAAATCGTTGCGGCGTACCGCACTTACCGCGATCTGTTTGTGTTCACCAACCGGCGGCTGATCACGGCCGACAAAGAGGGGATGACCGGTAAGAAGCAGGCGTGGACGTTCATGCCATACAACCACATCGTCCGGTATTCGATCACCACCACCGGCTATTTTGAGGTCGAGTGTGAGTTACGGCTTTGGACGATGGGACAGCCAGAGCCGGTGATTCATGAGTTTCGAAACGACAAGTGCATCATGGAGATTTGCCAGATCCTTGGTCGCGTCACGCCCTGAGTGCCAGACGAGCTGCGCCGGCGGCCGAGTGGTGTGCGTGTTCGGCCCAGTTGAGCGTGCAGCCCGGCCGGGCCATGGATGTGAGCGAGGTGGTGACGGCGGCCCGCAACGCCTCTTTGAGCACGGCTGTTCGCAGTGCGGTTCCGCCCAGAATGGCCACGTGGGCCGGGCGGTAAATGGCGTGGGCGATGCGAATGGCTTGGGCCAGTGCCCGAAGTTGCATCGCGCAACTTGATTCGTTGATAAGCGTCGGCCAGGCGGCTGCGCCGCAATAGGCTTCGAGGCTGCCGCGCCCACCATCGGGGCCGACTGGCGCGGCAGGATCGCCGCCGCTGACATCGAGCTGACCGAAGTGACCCGGCCCGTCGCCGCTGATGCGGAGGGGCAGGCCGTCATCGAGCACGGCGGCACCGACGCCGGTCCCTAGTGCGAGCGCGAAGAGACGACCGCCGAGGCCGCGGCCGAGCTGCAAGTCTGCGGCCGCGGCCACAGCATCGCTTGTGACGACGGTGGGTGGCACGCCAAGAAGAGAGTGCAGGGGAACGCCTTGAAGCGCGGGGAGGTTGATGCTGCGCTCGATGCTTTTTCTGTCGGCGGTCAAAAGACCCGGCAGACACAGGCCGATGGGGCAGGTGGCCGGGCCGTGTAGTTGTGCGATGGCCTGCTGCACGGCGGCTGAGACGGTGGAAGCGGAGGGATGCTCGTAACGGTCGCTGGTTCCGGTGCTGGCGATCAGACCGTCGCGCAGCAAGGCGGCCTTTACGCTGGATCCGCCGATGTCGATGCCAATCGCCAGGTTCATGGTTGCACGGATCAGTTGATGAGTTCCAGCGACATCAGTTCCTGCCCACCGGTGGCGGTGCCCGCTTTCACGCGCGCCAGGAAGAAGTACCGCAGCGGCACGCCCGTGGATGAATACTCATCGGCATAGCCGCGAACGAGAATGACGCCCGAGTTGGCCTTGACCACCCAGACGAGCGGGTCTTCCAGCAGGGGCAACTTGAGCGAACCGCCGGTGAGCCTTGCGCGAATACCTTCGGTGGCTGCTTCCCACGCTTTGGAACCTTCGGCACCGTTCTTGACGTTGCTGGCCTGGAGGAATTCTTCGGTCGCCCGGGCCTGGCGGGCCTCTTCGGCTGCGGCCACGGCTCGGGCGGCTGCGGCGGGATCGACCGATGCGGGCCTGACAACAGGGGGAGGGGCAACAGGCGCCGGGGGCGGGAGGCCCGATGCCGTCGTGCTGCGGCGATTCAACTGCGTGCGCAGGTCGATGATGGTCTGGTCGCCGCGCGCTTGTTCGGCGGATTTGCGATCGAGCTGGCCGCGTGTTGTCTCCAGATCGGCGTTGGCCTGGGCCAGCATCTGTTCGAGTCTTTTGCGCTCGGCCCTACTTTGCGAGAGGCCCGCGGTCAGGGTCACTACATCACTGGGGTCGGTGGTGGCCGGGCCGACGGTGCTGGCGACGACGGCGTCGCTGGTGCGTGCCGCCATTTTGCCGGCGAAAAATGCGGCCACGCAGGCCGCTACGGTCGCGCAGAGGCCCATGATCCATAAGCCCTTCGTCCGTCGCTGTGGCGGGCGGTGGCTTCGTGGGGTTGATGTGATCGGAGGCGAGGCCCGCCAGTCGTCGGCGGCGGGCTCGATCAAGGCCTTGTCTGCCGCCAGAATTGCTGACGCGAGCGAGCCGTCTGTGGCTGCGGGTGCCTGCGCGAGAACTGGCGGCCCGCCAGCGGATACCAATAGCACCTCGACTATTTGCCCCGGCACCGGCCCGGAAAACTTCACCATGACGGGCAACTGACACACGGCCGAATGATCGGCTGCCACCCATACGCCGCCGACCTCCACCCGGCCTTGAACGTGATCGGGCACGTTCACGCGTATGGCATCGGTGGGAAATGACGCACCGTGGATCGGTTCAAGGATGGCGACGCACCCTTCCAACCATGACAGCATCAGGACCAGTTCACAGTCCGCGTTACGGCCGATGCGAATGGTTTCGCCGGAGAGCTCGTAGGCGCGGCGGGCGGATCCGAGAATGACTTCCGTGGTGACGGTCAGCACGGGTGGGAATCCTACGAAGTATTGTCAGGCCGTGGGGGTATCTGTGGGCGGGTTGCTAGCCGGGGCCCGCTCAGAAGTGAACGCATCAGCGTCGGAGGCGGAGGCCGGGTTGGATTCGGCCGGGGCATTCTGCAGCGGCTGTGCTGGCGGGTATGTTGTCGGCTGATTCGGCTGGGCGGGTGCGGGGGGTATGGGGGGTATGGGGGGTTCGATCTTGACCCAGCGCGAAGAGCCGACGCGGCCCTTGTAAAAGCCGGGCGCTTCTTCCGGCCCTTCGATGCTGGTGCCGATCATCGATTGATCGGTGCGCAACGGGGCGCGCAAGAGGGGTGAAGGCGGCGGCGGGGTCGGCGGCAACGGAATGTGCGCGAAGGGTTGCTCGGAAGGGGCTGGTTCCACCGGCATGGGCGGCAATACCAGCGGGGCGGGTTCGACGTAGACGAACTTGCCTTCCATTGCGGCGCGAGCCTGATCGGAGACGTGCTCGTAGAGGCTGGCCATGAAACCCAAAAACGGGAAGCCGCTTTTGGGCAGCGGGCTGGAGCCGAGGCGGTCGAGCGCTGAGGCGCCTTCCAGCGTGGGCATGGCGGTTTGCCCGCTGGGAGAGAAGAAGGCTTCTGCGGCAGCGGGCAGGTCCATTGGCGGCGGCTGGACAGTGCCGTCGGTGGAGGCCGGATCGATCGGGTCTTTGGTTCCCATTTAGAAGACCCCCACGGCATCGTGTGAAAGCGAAAGGTATTGCCGCAACTGATCGGTACTGAGGTTGGTAAGCCAGTCGTCGCCGGCGCCAACGACCTGATCGGCGAGTGCGAGCTTGTCGGTGAGCAGTTTATCGATGCGCTCTTCCAGCGTGCCGACGCAGATGAACTGGTGGACCTGCACCTTGCGAGTCTGGCCGATTCGGTGGGCGCGGTCGGTGGCCTGTTGCTCCACGGCGGGGTTCCACCAGCGGTCGAAGTGGAAGACGTGGTTTGCGGCGGTGAGGTTGAGGCCCAATCCGCCGGCGCGCAGGCTGAGGATGAAGAGCCGTTCTTCGCTGCCGGGGGCTTGGAAGCGTTCGATCATGACCTGCCGCTGCCGTGCGGGCGTGCCGCCATGGAGGAAGAGTGTTTTGGCCTTCAGGCGGCTGTGGATGAGGCGTTCCAGCAGGTGGCCCATCTCGCGGTACTGCGTGAATATCAGGGCGGCATCGCCGGCTGCGTTGACCTCTTCGAGCATTTCCAAAAGGCGTTCGCACTTGCCGGACCTGCGGTCGAGGTTGGCGCCTTCGATGTTTTCCTTGTCGAGCAGGATCGGGTGATCGCAGACCTGTTTCAGGCGCGTGAGGGCTGCGAGGATCAGTCCGCGACGGCGGATGCCGGTGGCGGCGTCGATCTGGCCCAGCATTTCGCCGGTGATGCGCTCGTAGACGCTGGCTTGTTCTGCGGTCAGGTTGCAGAAGACCTTCATCTCCATTTTTTCCGGCAGGTCGCCAGCCACTTCGGGGTCGTTCTTGTTACGACGGAGAACGAACGGCTGGATCATGCGGCGCAGGCGCATCAGGCGTTCGCGGTCCTGTTGTTTTTCGATGGGGATGCTGAAGCGCTCGCGGAACTCGGTGGCCGTGCCCAGCAGGCCGGGGTTCAGCAACTCCATGATGCTCCAGAGCTCTGACAGGTGGTTTTCGACGGGGGTGCCGGTGAGGGCGACTTTCTTCCGCGAGGGGATGGCGCGAATGGCAACCGATGCCGCTGCCAGCGGGTTTTTGATCTTCTGTGCCTCGTCGACCGCGATGCGGTGCCAGCCGCAGGTTTTCAAGTCTTCGGCATCGCGGTGGGCCAGTGCGTAGCTGGTCAGGACCACGTCGCTGTTGCCGACGGCTTCGCGAAGTTCGTTGCCGACCAATCGCTGGGGGCCGTGGTGGAGGAGCACGCGCAGTTGCGGGGCAAAGCGTTCCAGTTCCTTGACCCAGTTGCCGACTACGCTGGTGGGGGCGAATAGCAATGTGGGGCCGGGACTTTTGCCTTCAGCCCGCTCCCGCTCGTGTAGGAGCAGGGCGATGAACTGGATTGTCTTACCCAAGCCCATGTCGTCGGCCAGACACCCGCCGAGGCCGAGCCTGTCGAGGAATGCCAGCCAGTCGAGACCGCGAAGCTGATACGGCCGGAGCATGCCGCCGAAGCCGGTGGGCTGCTGCACGGTGCCGGTGCGTGCGTCCGGGGCTTTGCCCAGCAGGGTGTCGAGCCAGTCGCTGCCGGTCAGACCGAGCACCTGCAGGCCGGTATCGAGTTGACGAATGCCGTAGGCGGTTTTGAAGGCCTCTGCCAGCGTGATTTTTCCGCTGCTCTCTTTTTCGAGGAAGGCGACGGCCTTCTTGCCGGCATCGGGGTCGATCTGCACCCACTGGCCGCGATAACGAACCAGCGGCGAACCCTGCCCGGCCAGTTGACGGAACTCGGCCGGGGTCAGGCGGAGGTCGCCCACGGCAATCTGCCAGTCGAAATCCAAAAGGCTTTCAAGCCCGAACTGGCCTGCGCCCACCTCGCCCCATGGCGTTGCCCCGCCACCGGCGCCGCCCTGACCGATTTCCAGAAGGTCTTCGTCCGGCGGCCCGGCCATCGGCCGCAGCGCGAGCATGAGGCCGACGCCTTTGTCTCTTCCGGCCGCCCAATCGGGCACGTTGATGCCGAAGCCAGCGGCTTCCAGCGCGGGGCCCCACTGGCGGATGAAGAGGTGTGCTTCCGGCGTGCTGATGCTCAGTTGGGTGGGGGCGGGGTCGCCAGCGAACCGTGCCAGCGGCGGGCAGGCGCCGGATGCGCGGTGCAGATCGGTGATCAGTTGGCCGCGACGATCGGCCACGCTGCGGCCGAAGATGACGGCGGGGTCGTTGACTTCGTCCCACAGTTGGGCGGCATCGACCAGTTGGCCGTCTTCGCCGGGGCTTTGCAGTTGAACATGGAGCGACCAGAGCAGTTCCGACCCGTCGGTCGCGTCGCCGTCTTCGTCAAACTCTTCGGGCAGTTCCGGCTCGCGAAGGACGAAGAACGGCCGCCAGGGTGCGCCCAGACGGCCTGCGTCCAGCCGGCCGACCCAGCCGCGGACGATTTCTGAAAGAATGGAGACGATCTCCGGGTGGCCCTGTACTTCGGGGTCGGTTCCGACGAGCGCACTCAGCCAGCGCACATCCAGCGGTGCCTGCATCTGCCGCGAAAGCCCGTGGACCCGCGCGAACCAATCGTCCTGCGACAGTGCCAGCCGGATGAATCCGTCCGACATGGTCTGCACGAAACTATCGACCAGCCGGCCGGGTTCCAGAATGCTGGTGCTGACCTGGCAGCGGGCGGAAGCGGGCATCTCCGCCGCGATGGTTGAAAGTGCGGCCGATTCAACAGCCTCTGGCGGCAAGAGGTGCCAGTGGGCGGCATACACGCCGGGGCGGATCTGGCCGATGTCGCCGTAAAAGTGACGGGCGGCGGCTTTGTTCAACACGTAGCGAAGCAGTCGCTTGAAGTAGACCAGCGATGAGCCTTCTTCGGCCGGAATTTGCCCGAGCAGAAACAGCAGCCCTTCCTCCGGCGTCAGGACGATCGAGGGCACCATGACGGGTGCGAGGTGAGTGATGACGGCCGCACTGGCAACGCCGTTGCTGGCGCCGTTGCCCTGGTGAACGGATTCAGTGCTGGTTGGTCCTCCACCGGCGTTTTCTTCGCTGACGGGGCCGCGTTCATCGCAAGGTAGCCAGAGGGTCAGTAGTTCGCGCTCTGAGGAATCGGCGACCCAGCCAGCGAGCTGGTCGAACGAGGCCGCGCCAGCGTGCAGAACAGCGTCAGGCGGAACATCCACTCCGGCCGCCCATGCGGGAACCGTGGGTGCAGACGCGTCACCCGAAGGCTGCAACGTCATTCCGTCCGCCCACACGTACAACTTTGCGTTGTGCCACAGCCCTTGTAAACGCATGTTGTCTGTGACCCGGCCTGCAAAAGTCCCCTGTGCCCGACCGCTGCATCGACCCTGACGCACGCGTTCTGGCGAGTCGAGCAAGTGTAGTCGCCACTGATGATTTATGCCTACTTTTGGTGGCGGCTGGGGATGCTGGCTGCTGTATCATCCAGCAAGTTTTCGGGTTAACGGCAAGGCAAACGTTGGGATCAGGTAGAAGCTTTGCCGTGGGGTATCTAAAATGAGGACGGTGAGGCCCGACTCTGATTCGGTCTTCGTGCACCGGAGGTGCTAGGAAATGCCTTGGGCAACGGCAATGACTTCTAGCTGATCCGCCTCATGCAAGAGCATTGCCTGCTGACGAATCCTTTTGGCCTTCTGCGTGATCTCCTCAATTATTTCTGACGGATGCGGCCACACCCGCACAAATAACGATCCGACACGCCCTAATTTCCCGGCGGGCCTTCTTCTTCTTCAAGTGCCGTCAAATCCTGCGCCAGCCGGCCCATAAAAAACTGGATCTCCTGCCAAGCCAGTGATCCGGGCAGCGGGTCGCGGAGGTCGTAGGGGTGGGTGTGCTGGTCGCTGGCGTCGTCGCCGCGTTTTTCGCCTTCGGTGACGATGTTGTGGTCGAAGGTCACAGCATCTTCGTGGGTCTGGGCGATCACCAGTTCGCCCCAGCGGTAGGCCAGGTGCACGCGAAGTGAAAGCTGGTTACCCCAGGTGGAAACGCGATGGACGATCTTGTGGGTGTTCAGAACCTTCACCAGTTCGCCGATGGCGGGCATGACGGAGGTTTGCAGGAACTCGACGTAGTTCCGGTTGAACTCCTGCATACGGGCGACGGCGGCGCGTTCCATCGCGAGCTTTTCCGGGGCGACATCCCGGAACGGCTCAACCCGCTCGAACCACCACTTGGCGAATCCTTTATCCATGGCTGCAATCCTAACCGGTGAAAGCGAACACGGCCGGTAGCGGGCGAACCCGATACCGGCCGTGATTTTGCTGAAAAACAGGTGCGAGTTACTTCTTCACTTCGAAGTCGGCGTCGATCACATCGTCCTTGCCGCCTGCTGCGCCCTTGGTGCCGCGGTCGGTCTGGGCTTCCGGCGGCACGCCGCCCGCAGCGGCTGCGGCCGCGTCTGCGCCACCGGCCGCACCGGCCTTGTACATCTCTTCGGCCAGTTTATGGCTGGCGGTGGTGAGTGTTTCCATGGCCTTTTTGATGCGGTCGGCCTCATCGCTCTTGACGGCTTCTTTCAGGCCGTTGACGCCGGATTCGATGCTCGCCCGGATGTCGGCTGAGACCTTGTCGCCGTATTCCTTCATGCCCTTTTCGGTGCTATAGATAAGGGTTTCGGCCTGATTCTTGAGGTCGATGACTTCGCGCTTGGCTTTGTCGCCGGCCGCGTGTTCCTCCGCCTCGCGCTTCATCTTTTCGACTTCTTCCTTGCTCAGGCCGCCGGACTTCTCGATGGTGACCTTGCTCTCCTTGCCGGTGCCCTTGTCCTTGGCACTGACGGCCAGAATGCCGTTCACGTCGATGTTGAACGTGACTTCGATCTGCGGCACGCCACGCGGTGCGGCCGGGATGCCTTCCAGGTTGAACGCGCCCAGCAGACGGTTGTCCTTGCTGAACTCACGCTCGCCCTGCAGCACGTTGATGGTCACAGCGCTCTGGTTGTCGGCGGCTGTGGAGAAGGTTTCGGTTTTGGTGGTCGGGATGGTCGTGTTACGGGCGATGAGCACGGTCATCACGCCGCCCATGGTCTCGACACCGAGGCTGAGCGGGGTGGCGTCGAGGACGAGGATGTCCTTCACGTCGCCCTTGGCGATGCCGCCCTGAATGGCTGCACCGACGGCCACGACTTCGTCGGGATTGACGGTGCGGTTCGGTTCCTTGCCGTTGAACAGTTCCTTGACCAGTTTCTGCACGACGGGGACGCGGGTGCTGCCGCCGACCAGAACGACTTCGTTGATCTGGGCAGGGGAGAGCTTGGCGTCTTTGAGGGCATCCACCACGGGCTTGCGGCAGCGTTCGACCAGATCATTGATCAACTGTTCGAACTTGGTGCGGGTGATGGTGGTTTGCAGGTGCTTGGGGCCGGAAGCATCGGCCGTGATGAACGGCAGGTTGATCGTGGTTTCCATGTTGGTGGAAAGTTCGATCTTGGCCTTTTCGCTGGCTTCCTTGAGGCGTTGCAGGGCCATCGCATCCTTGCGGAGGTCGATTCCCTGCTGTTTGCGGAACTCTTCGGCGAGGTAGTCGATGAGAGCTTCATCGAAGTTATCGCCGCCAAGGTGGGTATCGCCGGAGATGCTGAGCACTTCGAAGACGCCGTCGGCCATGTCGAGCACGGACACGTCGAACGTACCGCCGCCGAGATCGAAGACGAGGATTTTTTCGGCTTTCTTCTTATCCAGGCCGTAGGCCAGCGCAGCCGCAGTCGGTTCCGGCAATACGCGCAGAACCTTCAGGCCCGCGATTTCGCCGGCCTGTTTGGTGGCGTTACGCTGGGCATCGTTGAAGTAGGCTGGGACGGTGATGACTGCTTCGGTGACCTTTTCGCCGAGATAATCTTCGGCGGTCTTCTTGAGGTCTTGCAGGATGTAGGCCGAGATCTGTTCCGGCGTGAACTCGCCCTGATTGACCTTGACCTTGACGTAATCTTCCGTGCCACCGGTGATGGTGTACGGAACCTTGGTCTCTTCGTTGCCGCTCTTTCCGTAGTGGGTGTCAGCCCCACCCGACACTTCCGACCGACGACGGCCCATGAAGCGCTTGATGCTGTAGACGGTGTTTTTGGGGTTGGTGACCTGCTGGTTCTTGGCCTGCTGGCCAACCAGGCGGTCGCCCTTGTCTGTGAACGCGACGACCGACGGCGTCAGGCGTGAGCCGGAACTGTTGATGAGGACCTTGGGCGTGTCCCCTTCCATGACCGAAACCACGCTGTTGGTCGTACCCAGATCGATGCCGATAATTTTTGCCATTGTGAAATCTCCTGCTGTATTGAGTCTGACAGCCCCACCGGGGGCGGCCGCGACGAAGAACATGGATGCAACCCCCGTGCCAGAGGCGTGGAATTGGCTTTTTAGAGCTATAAACCGTTGTCAAACAAGGGGTAATGGAAGGCCACTTGATGAGATGCGTCAGGCGTTGAGGTGCCAGTGTGGCAGGTTGGCCGGGGAAAATTACTGAAATCCTGCCGCTGTGGGCAGCGTCAATTCGTCAGTCAGATCTGCGGCGTTGCGTGTAATGTACTGCTTGCCTGCGGTTCTTTGCGATTTCTACTCGGCCCCCCTGTCATCTATTGCCTGATTCCCGCCATGCAGATTGAAGCACTTCAGCGTCGTTGTCTCCTGTCGGCCACCGGTTGGACGGTGGATGTGTCGGACCCATTTGGGGTGGGTACGGCCACAACCGATGAGATCAAACGTCTGGTCCCCTACGCTGGCAATCAGTGGGCCGATCACATTTCGGGCACGGGGGCGAACGTGCTGGTACGGGTGCTGCTGGACAAGCTTGTTTCGACCGCCACCGGTAGTTCGCCGGTGAATGTCGAGGTGCGGACGGTCAAGGGCGTCAAGATTTTTGAGCAGGGGGCGACCAACAAGCTGCGAACGGGCAACGACGGCAACGGGGCCGAGCCGGACATCGAACTGCACATCAACCCGGATTACGCCAAGACGCTCTGGTTCGATCCGAGTCCCGAAACGCGGGGTTCGGCATCGGCTGCACCGGTACCGGTTGGCAAGGTGGACGCCGTCAGCGTCTTGATGCACGAGTTCGGGCATGCTTTTGTGTTTAACGGATTTCGGAATGACCAGACGGGGGCGTTGGCCAAGTCGACGGAAGCCTCGGCATTCGATTCGGATGTGACCGTGGACAGTGGCAGCCACCCGTTCTACGTCGGCAGCAACGCGCAGGCCGCGTTCGGCGGCAAGCCAGTGCCGCTGACGTTTCGTGGCCCCACCACTGGTGACATTTATCACCTGGGTAATCCGGCACCCGGCGCGGGGAGCGAACTTTCAACGGCCCTGATGAACTCCGTCGGTTTCGACACCGGCTTCCGGTACTTCCTCGATAACCAGTTGCTCGCGGTGCTTCAGGACACGCTGGTGGCTGGCACGCCGGACCCGATCATTATTGACAAGCTGCCAACGACGATCAGCTTTACGGGGACCAAGGTCTACACGAACGCTTTCAAGCAGAAGGTGACGTTGACCTTGCAGGGGCCGGGTCAGGCGAGGCTGATCTTCGCTGACACTGTTGGCGGGAATGCTGGCACTGCGGCCAATCCGGCCGATCCTCTGTCGCTGACGCTGACCGGGACAAGCAGTAAAACCACGCTGTTTACGGTCAAGCCGAACGCAAACTTCATCGTCGGGATGGTTTCATCGGCCGGTGGTGTCAAGTCATTCTCGGCAACCACGATGGCGGCCAAGACCGTGACGCTGGCGGGGGCGTCGAGCCTGGCTTTGGGCAATGTCGGAGGGACACCGATCACCATTGGCAGCGCGGCCGGAAAACTCACCTTCTCGGCCAAGAGCCTGACGGACGCCGTGTTGAGTCTGCCGGATGTAACCACGATGACGGTGGGCAACTGGCTGACGACAGACGTCAATAGTCGCCCGAGCACGATTAACTCGGCTCGCAGCATCAAGGTCTCAAGTAACTTTTCAGTGACGGTGTCGATCAAGAAAGATCTGGGTTCGGTAACCGTGGCGCAAGGTGTCAAAAACCTTAATTTGTCGGTCGGTAAGTCGATCGGCGCGATTACTGTGGGCCGCAACCTACAGAACAGCGCGATCTCAGCGGCGGCTATTTTGGGGATCACGGTGAAGGGGTCGATTGCATCGAGTCAGATCCGGGCGTCGTCCGGATTGCGAAAGGTTCAGGCGGGGTCGCTGTCGAACAGTAAGATCGGGGTGGCGGTCATCGGGAATCTGCCCGATTCGCTGCCGACGACTCAGACCGTTGCCCAGACGTTTGTGAACTCGAAGGCCACCCTGAGCGACGTGACCATTACCGGCTCGGTGGTCTCCAGCCTGCTGATGGCTCCGAAAGTCAGCAACGTGAAAATTGGAACGGCCTCGGCCAAGAACGGCGGCAGAGCGTTCGGAGTACTGGCAGACGTATTGACGTCGGTTTCGGGCAAGTCCAGCGTGAAGGGTGCTTTCAATGTGGCATCCAGCGCAAAGGGCGCGGCCGTGAAGGACAATGACTTCAGCGTTATCGCCATTTAGCGACGCATGGCCGGCTCCACGTCCACGTGCAGGGCATCCAGCGTTATGCTGAGCTGCAACTCATGCGACGCTGGTGGCTGTGGCTTGTCATTCTCGTGGTGCTTGCAGCATTTTTGCCGGTGCTGAGTAATGACTTCATAGAGTTCGATGACAATTTGTGGCTGGTGCGGAATTCGCTGATCCAGCCGCCCACTTTTGCGTCCTTCCTCGCCCTGTGGCATACGCCTTTTTTGGGGCTTTATGTGCCGGTGCCGATGGCTGTATGGCATACGTTGGCGCATTTCGCCCGGGCTGACACCGCTGGGCGACTGGTGGCACTGGACCCGGCGTGGTTTCATTCCGCCAGCCTGACAGCGCACCTGCTTGCAACAGCGGGCGTGGGTCTGCTGGCACGACGGCTTTTGAAGGGCAACATTCTGGCCGGGACGGTGGCTGCGGCGTGGTACGGACTTCACCCGACGCAGGTGGAAGCCGTGGCGTGGGCGTCGGGGCTGAAGGATGTTTTGTCGGCGATGTTCTCGGTCTGGAGCCTTTGGGCGCTGACCGGCTATTTTCAGCGCGACAGACGTCGTCTCGCGTGGTTGATCGGTGCGGTGCTGATGGGTTGGCTGGCGATGCTTAGCAAACCGGCCGCGGTGATGTTGCCGGCCGGGTGGCTGATTGTGTGGATTTGGAATGGGCACTTGAGGCCAACACGGGCACTGGCTATCGCATCGGCACTGTTGGTGGCCGGCTCTGTGGCCATGGCCGTGATCACAAACAACGTTCAGCCGGTCAGCGAGCAGTCGCACAACCGCACTGTGGCCCAGCGGCTGGAGATCACGGGCGACACCGTTGGGCACTATCTCATCAAGGCCGTGTGGCCCATGAACCTCACGCTGGATTACGGCCGGGCACCGGAGTGGGTGCTGGCGGAAGGGCGGTGGATTCCCCGGGCGGGTATCGCCGTGGCGAGCATCCTGGCCGTTGTGGGCATTGGCTTATGGGGCGGCATGAGCGGCCGGCGCCTGGCTCTGGCATGCGGGCTGGCCTTGATACCGGTGGTGCCGGTTTTGGGTTTTAAGGCGTTCACGTTTCAGGAAGCCTCGACCGTGACAGACCATTACATGATGCCCGCCCACGTTGGGTTGGGGCTGGTCGCGGCGCTGGCGGTGACGACTTTGGCTGCCTGGCGGCCGGCGGTGTCGCGGCGGGGTTTGCTGGTGGTCGCTCTGGTTGGGGCCGTCTTTGCGGTGCTGACCTACGAGCAGGCGACCCGTTGGCACGATAACGAGTCGCTCTTCGGCTATTCCGCACGGGTCAGTCCGAATCCGACCATCGTGCTGAATAATCTTGCGGCAACGGCCAAAGGACTGGAGCCGCACGAAGTGGTGGCGATGTACCGCAGGGCCATTGCCAACCGGCCCACGTATTCGCAGCCGTGGGCCAATATTTCGCACATCTTGCTCGGTCAGGGCGACGTGGCCGGGGCGATTGATGCGGCCGACAAGGCGATTGCGCTCGATCCGTTGGCCTATGAGTTTCGCAAGATCCGGGCCGAAGCGCTGCTGGCAGCCGGCCGTCGCGATGAGGCCATGGCTGACCTGCGCGTGGCACTGGATCGTAGCCCTAACTTCCACGAGGCCCGGAGGCTGCTGGAAAAGGCGACCACGATGCCTGCAGCCACTCTGCCGTCCGCTCGCTGAACGGCAGCCGTCAATGGACGGCGGCCGCCGAAAGATTCTTTGCGGCATCGGCTGCCTGCCCACTCCGAAGGAGGGCTGCGACCTGATCGAGCGCGCGCATTTTGGCAGCTTCGCCGTGTGCGAGATGTCGCTGCCGGAAGATCTCAGCTGGCAGTTTCAAGGAGGCCACATCGAAGGGAAAGTCGGGTTCTGCTGCGCGGCGACTTTGCTGGATGGCCTCCAGATCGCGATAGCCGAACTCCACCGAGGGTTCAATCTGGGTGCCTTCGCCCCAGTCGTTCCATGTGGCGATCTGGACGACCGCGGCATGGGTCGACAATGCCTGCTTCAGTAGCGAGCTGAAGGTCTTGCCGTGGTCGTCGTCGATTGATCCGTAGCCCGGCCCCACACCGGCTTGCAGGTAAAAGTCATGGAACCGCGGATAGACGACGGGCACTGCTACGAGGGGCTTGGCGACAGATGCGGTGAACTTCAGGGAACGTTTAACCCCACCCTCATTCGGCAGTGGCCAGTCGAAGACCCCTTCGGCTGGCCCGACCGCGTGGTGCAGCGTGAGAAGTATCGGCCTGACGGCTCCGTCTTCCGGTCGCGGCGTAGCGAGTATGTCGCGCCATTGTTCGCCGGTTGCGCCGATGGGTCCGAAAACGAACAAGGCCGGACGGCCACTAATGAGCAGGTAACCGGGCTGACCCATCCACGTGCGGACCAGAAATGCGAGCAACTCTTTTCCGCATGCGACCACAGCGGGGTGGGTGGTCGCTGTTGCCAGCCTTGGCGTAGCGAGTATGCGATCCTCGAGGCAGACGGCGAACTGCAATCCGCATTTTGCCGCGGTGTCGAACAGCGCGACTGTGGACCGATGGACGAACAGGTAGTCGTTCACATCTTCTTGCCCGTACCAGTCGGCTATGACTCCATCGATACCGGCGACTTTCATCAGCAGCGTGTGGTATTCCAGCACGTCCGGGTCGGCGGAATCGTATGGGCCGATCACCGGGTGATAGTGCGAGGCGAGTTCTGGCTGGCCACCGGCGATGCGGTTGGGGTCGAGCTTTCCCATCGTCCAATGCCATCCCCAGACCGTCGGCGAGGCTTTGTCCGCCTGGAACCACGGCATGTAGTGCACGAATACCAGCGGCCGATCTGCCAGCGCCCGCTGATCAAGCAGCACGGACAGAGCAGCCACGATGGTGAACAAAATCCTGTGCCGCATCATTTCCAGTGGGCCTTCCCCGTATCTTGATCGGGATGTGCCTGGACACGGATTTTTAGGTCTTCGTCCAGCGTGGCCCAGGAAATGCCTTTTGCAACGGCCGCATAGATGCTGTGCAAGATTGGGTTGCGGTGCCGTGAGAAATTGTCCTGGGCCAGAAGCTCGTGACCCAGTTCGACCTTGGCGCGATAGCCGGTCTGGCCTGAAAGCAGCTCGATGTCGTTGTCGCCTTGGGCTTTACAGCAGACAGACACCGCCTCCACAAACAGCCGGTAATACAAGAACAGATCCTTCGGCGCCGCGTAATCCATGCCGATGAACCTATTGACCCACACCCCGGTATTTTCCTGCGTCAACAGCATGAAGCCCACCATACGACCTTCGGCCGTTCGCAAGGTCAGCCAATGACATTCAGGGTGTGCCGCGAAACGGTCAAACACTTTGGGGTTGAATTTCTCAAACTTGGTTCCGCCTCGTTCATACGTCTGCCAGAAGAGGCCCCAGATTTCCGCCAGCTCGGCCACTTCCGGGCTGCGGCGAACGTCCACTTTTAGCTGCCCCGCCTTCTCGCTCGCTTTCATCTTCTTTTTCAGCTTATACCGGTAATCCGAGTTCAAACCTTTGAAATAGCCTTCCAGTCCTTCCGTTCGTTTCAGCTTCACCGCTGTGGCCGGGTAACTGGGTATTCGAAAATACCCCAGCCCGGCCAGCGGACCGGCCACTTCCTGCGCTGCGTCGGCGGTCAAATCCTTCCAGACGATCAGCTTGGCGCGTTGCTGGCGACGCAGTTGATCTGTTGCATGGTGGCAGGTTGTCAGCACTTCCTGAAGGCTCAGTCCCGCGTCGCGCCGGATACCGAGCCCGCTCCCCTCACCCGCGACATTGCCGATGAATAACGTCCGCTGAAACAGCAAGGGCCGGCCCAGCCACCCCAGTCGCCTGATCCAGACCATTACTTCTGGGGGTGCGACAAGATCCATCGGTACATTCATGACAAAGACCGGCAGGATGCCCACGGCCTCTGTGCCGCGACGGATCTCGCCGTAGAAAAACGTGAACTGATCCTCCAGCCCTGCCCCTTCCAGTGCCTGATACCACCATTTCCGCTCGGACGGGGGCGGAAAGCATGCGTTCCAAAGTGCGTCGCCAATGTCCCCCGCGTTGCGATGCCAGACGACGCTGTAACCCATGTCGTGTTGAACCCTATCCGCCGCACGCGTCGGACGCACCCGGACGATTTCGTAAAGTAAATGTAAATCCCTCCCGAACGCGTTACCGTGATGCAATGTCCCGGCCCGGCGATAGTCAGATCACGCCTCACCCCAACAGCTCACCGGCCACCCCTGCGGGTCAGACGCCGATTCTATTGATTGATGACGACCGCAAGTTTACGCGCCTGCTGGCCGAGTATCTCGAACCCTTCGGCTATTCCGCCACGGCGGTGCATACCGGCACCGAAGGGGCCGACCGCGCCACGGCCGAACCCTTCGCGGCCGTCATTCTCGACTTGATGCTGCCGGGCATGGACGGGTTTGCGGTGTTGAAACGCGTCCGCGAGAAGTCCGCCGTGCCCGTGCTCATGCTCACCAGCCGGGGTGACGAGACTGACCGGGTGGTGGGTCTGGAAATCGGCGCGGACGACTATGTGGCCAAGACGGCAAGCCCGCGCGAGATTCTTGCCCGGCTGCGGGCATTGCTTCGGCGGGCTTCGCTGCACGATACCGCTCCGGCGGGCGCATCGGCGCCGCTTAAAGAGATCGTCGTCGGGCCGCTGCGCGTCATTCCGGAATCCCGGCGGGCGTTTGTGCGTGATGGTCTGCTGACACTCACACCCGTTGAGTTCGATCTGCTTCTCTCGTTGGTCAAGGCGCGTGGGCGGGTGAAGACGCGAGATCAACTGCTGGATGAAATCCGCGACCGCAACTACGAAGTGTTCGACCGTTCCATCGACGTGCACATTTCCGCCCTGCGCCGGAAGCTCGGCGACGACCCCCGCAACCCGGCACTCATCCGAACCATTCGTACCGTCGGCTACCTGCTTGATGATCCAGATGCCACTAGCCCCGCATAAACCTGCATGAAACCCGGCCTCTCTCTCTATTCCCGCATTCTTCTGTGGCTGGTCTTGAACCTGCTGCTGGTCGGGGCGCTGGCGATTGCCTTGCTCGGCCTGCCGTTCCGCGGGTCCATCGAGGCCCTCGCCACCGGCCCGCTGGGCGATCGTGCACAGGCCATGGCTGGCCAGATCACCTCTGACATCTACGACCAGCCAAAGTCCTCTATCGAGGCCCTGCTGGCACAGTTTGGTCAACAGGCTGGTGTTGATGTCGCCATCCTTACCGCTGGTGGCTTGCCGGGGGCTGTGCACGTGACTGGCACGCCGACCACGCTGCCAGAGGTCGTTCTACGCGAAGCTCGGCCCAATCGTGGTCCGATGCACGTCCGCGGGCCGGAAGACAACCGCCGGCCTGAAGGTCCACCTGAAGGAGGCCCTGGCGGCCCGCGCGACTTCCGCCCTGATCGCCCTCTGCCGCCACCCGGCGGCCCCTCGAACGGTCCGTCCGAAGGGCCCCCACAGGGCGACGGCGCGCCGCGCGTGTTTTTCGTACGCTCTGGCTCACCGCCGGTTTACTGGGTGGGTGTCCGGCTTCTGCCCGGAACCATTGCCCGCGGCGGTCAGCGCGCGGGGCCCGGTGTACTTGTCTTTTCCACGCCGTCTTTATGGAGGGCGGCCTCGCTGCTGGGTGTGACCCGCTGGCTGCCGGTCATCATCGGCCTTGGCATTTTCTGTGCGGCGTTCTGGTATCCGCTGGTGCGATCCATCACCCGCGCGCTTAGGAAGCTGACCGACACCACCGAGCAAATCGCGCAGGGCAACTTCACCGCCCGGGCCGCTGTTCATCGGTCCGACGAGATCGGCCGGCTGGGCACGGCCGTCAATCAGATGGCTGGCCGATTAGAGGCCTTCGTCGCCGGACAGAAGCGATTCATGGGTGACATCGCGCATGAGCTTTGCTCGCCTATCGCCCGCATGCAGATGAGTCTGGGCTTGTTGGAGCGGCACATTGATGAAGCCGCTTCCCCCAACGCGACCACAGCCCTGAACGATGTGCGGGAAGAAGTGGAGCAGATGACCGCCTTGGTCAACGAGTTGCTGGCTTTCACAAAATCCGCCATCGGGCCGCCCGGTGGGGAGGGTGGCGGGGGCGGCGGGGGGAGCGGGGGGAGCGGGGGGGCATTGACGCTGCAGAGCGTGAATGTGCTCAATCTGACGCGTCAAGTGCTGGAGCGCGAGCGGGCAACAGGGTTGATCACTCTGGACATTCCAGACGGGCTTTTCGTTCAGGCTTCGCCCGACCTGCTGGCCCGGGCTTTGGCCAACCTCGTCCGCAATGCGCTGCGTTATGCACCGCCGAACGAGAACGCTCCGATCGTCATCCGCGCGGCAGAATCGCGGCCGGTGACTGCGCCACCCAACAGCGTGCCGGGAACACGCATCGCCGTGAGCATTGAAGATTCCGGCCCCGGCGTTCCAGCCGATGCCCTCGACAAACTCGGCGAGCCGTTCTTCCGCCCCGAAACCGCCCGCACCCGCGAGAGTGGCGGCACCGGGCTGGGTCTGGCCATTGTCCGAACCTGCGCACAGGCTTCAGGCGGGTGGGTCGCATTCGCTAATCGGCAGCCGCCGGCATCGGGGTTTGTCGCCACGCTGTGGTTGCAGCACTCGGTCTGAGAAAGTTCAGACAGACTGAACGTTCGGCTACCCTTCCCTAGCGAGGACCTCTACTTATGAAAACCGGCGTTGGCTTCAGCGACTCTCACGACACACCCACGGCTGCTACGGAGGCCGCCCGCGCGGCCATGGACGCCGCTGGCCTTAAGGCCGGTGAGCCAGCACTCGTTTTGCTCTTCACCACCGCCCGCCATGACCACCACGCCATTGGCCCTGCCATCGCAGCCATCGTCGGCCCGCAGGCGAAGCTCATCGGTGGCCACGGCGTCGGCATCATCACACGGGAGCACCTTGGCTACGACGGGTGGCAAATCGGCGTCGCCGTGTTGGCCGGACCGGAGCTTTCGTTCGATATCGTCACTGAGTCCGGCCTGCCGGAAGGTGAAAATGCCGTCGGCAAGAAACTGGCCCACGCCTTGGGTTCCCTGTCTTCGTCAGACTCGCACCTGCTCTTTTATGACTCCATTCGCTATGTTGATGGCAAGCCGCGGCTCAACATGGTTTCCCCACTGATCGACGGGCTGGAGGCTGAGCTCAAATCCGGAGCCGCGGAGCCTTTCACTTGGCCCGCCTTCGCCGGAATGGGCCTGCTGGGCGACATGCAGTTTTCCCCGGGATGGCAGTGGGTGGGTCCGACGGAACCCGTACAGCAAAGTGCCATGATTCTTCGGCTGCGCGCGCCGCTGCAAATCCAAACCACGATCATGCACGGCTGCCGGCCGGCCGGCCGCTACTACACCATCACCAAGGCTGAAGGCCCCGTCGTTCTGGAAATCGACAACAAGCCCGCCCTCGATGCCATCGGCGAAATGCTCGGCCCCGAGGCGGGGCTCAGTTGGGATGATTACGCACTATTCGTCACCCTCGGCGTCAACCGCGGCGACCCTTACGGCCCGTTCGTCGAAGACAATTACGCCAATCGAATGTGCATCAGTGTGGATGCCGACCGTAAAGGGCTGATCATGTTTGAAGACGACCTCCACGCGGGCATGAAAGTTCAACTGATGCGCCGCAGCATGGATTTCGCCTACATCGGCCAGCGAACGCAGGCCCTGCTCGACACGATCGCCGCAGCAGGGCGCAAGCCGCTGCTCGCCTACTACATCGACTGCATCGGCCGCGCCGCCGCCTACTGCGGCATGGACGAAGAAGAGGCCACAGAGGTGCAAAAAGCCCTGCCGCCTGGCCTGCCCCTTCTCGGCGTTTATTCCGGCGTGGAAGTCGCCAAGGTCGCCGGCCGCCCGCAGGCCCTCGACTGGACGGGCGTCTTGTGCATCTTGAGTATCTGAAGCGACCCGGCCATCGAACTTGCCTGACGAACCCTCACAACCTCTGGCCGACTCGCTCCAAAAGGAACTCACCTACCTCGCCGCGCGAACCGACGAGCTCACTGGACAGGTCATCCGGGCCGATTCACAACTCTCCCGCGCCAAACGAGAACTCCGCCAGCGCCGACAAGCCCTCGCCCTTCTGTCCGAACTCCAGACCCGCACCCGCGCCGACATGCCAGCCGATGAAGTCGTCCACGCCGCCCTGCAACTCGCGGCTGGAACGCTCAAGATGGACCGTACCGTTCTGCTGTGGGCGCAGGCCGATGGGGTGTTCACGGTGCGGCAGTCCCTCGGCTACGACGCCCCCGCCCAGCAACGTCTCGCTCTACTGCAACTCAGGGTCGACGATGCGATCCGCCAGCCCCAACTGGTGACAGCCGCCTCAGCGATCACTTCACTCACAGAGTTGCTCCGCACCGCGCTGGAACTCCCCTTCTTCACAGCCGTACCGGTGGTGCAAGGCGCACGAATGGCTGGCGTGATCGTCTCGGGCCGTATGCGCGAGGCCAAGCCATTTTTCCCACCACTGGATGAAGGCGACCTGGCCACGTGGCAATCCGTCGCCGGATTCCTCGGTGCCGCCCTGCTTAACGGCGAACTGTTCCACCGCGTGAGCCACATGGCTTCACGTTTTGCCCGGTTCGTCCCGGCGGAGTTCCTTGAGCTTTTGGGCCGCCCGTCGGTCGTCGAGGTCGAGCTTGGCGATCAGAGACAACTTGAAATGGCCGTGCTCTTTTCCGACATCCGGGGCTTCACATCCATCTCCGAGCGTCTCTCCCCGTCGCAGACCTTCGCATTCGTCAACGCGTATCTGGCTAAAACGGCACCGGTCATCCGCCGCCATAACGGTTTCATCGACAAGTACATCGGCGATGCCATCATGGCACTCTTTCCCACCGGCGCGGCCGATGCCATCGCCGCAGCCTGCGAACTTCAGCCCGCCGTGGCTGCCTTTAACGCCAGCCCCCCATTCCCCGGCCTGCCGCCTGTTGCGGCCGGGGCGGGTGTCCACAGCGGCCTGCTGATGCTCGGCACGGTCGGTTTCGAAGACCGCATGGACTCCACCGTCATCGCCGATGCCGTGAACCTTGCCAGCCGGGTCGAAGGCCTGAACAAGCTCTACGGCACCAGCGTATTAGCAAGCAGCAGCGCCTGGGAGACAGTCCCCCCAGCGCGTCGCCTGCCGCACCGCACCGTGGATCGGGTCATGGTCAAAGGGAAGCACGAACCGATTGACGTCATCGACGTTTTTGCCGGTGACCCACCCGAAGTCCGCTCGGCCAAGCAATCGACACTCGTCACGTTCACAGCCGCGTTTGCAGCCTACACCACTGGCGACATCACCACCGCCACGACTCACTTTCAATCCGTCATCGCCACCGACCCGACCGACACAGCCGCCCAACTCCTGCTCTCGCGGTGCCGAGAGATGCAAGTGCAGGGCGTACCCGTTGGCTGGTCCGGAGTAACGAAGCTCGATCACAAGTAGATCGGGTGGCGGGTGGCGGGGGGAGGGGGGAGGGGGGAGGGGGGAGGGCTAGTTGCGGTAGCCCAGTCCGGTCAGCCTGCCGACTAGGTCGTCCAGCCGTATGTCATGTACTGGTGCTGGAACGTCCCGTCGCTGAAGAGGTCGATCAGGCCGTAGCCATTGGGGGTCTGGCGGCGTACGCCCTTCCACTTGTTGCTGCTCACGGCACCATCGCAGATATAGGTCACGCCGTTGTAGAGGCACTTGTCGAGCAGATGGATGTGGCCGGAAAGGCAGAGTTTTACGTTGCCGTGGGCCCGGAACAGGGCTTCCAGATCGCGGCAGTCGATGTGCATGCGGCTGGATTCCATTTCGAAGGTGACGTCGCCCGGCTTCCACGTTTCGTCGGGGTGGTCGAAAAAGTTCACCACCGACATGATTGGCACGTGGGTGATGACGACAATGGGCGTGGTGGCTGGGGTCGCCTTCAGGTCACCTTTCAGCCACTCAAGCTGTTCACCCGTAATCCGGGCGGTGAAGTTGGCGTTGGGGCTTTTGGGTGTCCAGTCGATGCTGTCCAGGATGATGAAGTGCCAGCCGGCTTTATCAAACGAGTGATACGTGCGCTCGGTCTTAAAGTTGTCGGTGAACCACTTCTTGCCGTACTGGGCTTCGCTGCCGTCGGTCTTGCTCTTTTTGCGGTCGCGGCCGAAGACATCGTGGTTACCCAGTGCGCTGTAAAGCGGGACGCCGGCCGGGACGTTGTCGGCGAAAGTCTTAAAGAACAGGTCCCAGAGCTGTTTGGCTCGATCATGGTGAACCGATGCACTGTCCATTGGGCAGTCGCCGCCGTTGATGATCATGGCGGGCGGGTCTTTCAGGCCCATCATGTGCGAAAGCGCCTGGGCCATGCCCCGGCCGCCGTTGAGTTCGGGCTGAACATGAATGTCGGTCGGGTGGGCGAAGCGAAGGACCCGCGTCGCGGTGGCCGAACCCGGCAACGGCAGAGGCGGCACGGGGGCTAGCGGGTCGGCCGCCAGCACAATGCCCGAAGGGTGAATCAACCCTGCAGCACCGGCCACCCCGCCTATCAGGCCGGACAGCAGGATGGAACGACGCGAAGGGCCTTGGGGCGACTGGGGATTTTGTGGGTAGTGGCTCATGATGGTCTGCCACCGTAACGATCCGGTCGTCACTTCGGCAATTCGAGCCTGTTAGCCGTCATCTGCGGGAAATCTTTCATGTGCACGTCTGTATGTGCCGAAGGTTTGGCTTTCATTAAGATCACGTGTTGGCCGGTAACCCGCATTACAGTTTCGTTCTCAACGGCGGCCTCTGGAGGGGCAGGCCGGTTTCGTTGTTCTGGAGAAAATGATGCCCGTTTCGATGCTTCGCCCGCGTGGCGTGTTCCCTAGTGTTTTTCTCGCCACCTTTGCGGTGGTGTTGGCAGCGCAGGCGGTCCCGACTTTTCAGGCGGGCGTCCAGACTGGTTTGCTCCCTTCACCGTTGATCGAATCTTCGGGGATTGTCGCCAGCCGGGCCCACGCGAACGTCCTTTGGAGCCACAACGACTCGGGCAACTCGGCCACCGCCTACGCCATGACCCCGTCGGGGAACCTTCTGGGTACGTACGCGATTTCCGGGGCCACCAACAACGATTGGGAAGACATTGCCATGGGTCCCGCACCGGCAGGCGGCACCTACCTTTATCTGGGCGATATCGGCGATAACACTGCGGCCCGAAGCACCATCAAGGTCTATCGCACGCTGGAGCCGTCGATCAGTGCGACGCAGTCACCGGTGACCACCACCCTGACCGGGACCACCGCATACACCTTCGTGTACGAAGACGGCCCGCGGGACGCTGAAAGTCTGATCGTCGATCCGATCGATGGTTCGTTTTATGTCATCACGAAGCGGGACGCCCAGGCCCGCGTTTACCGATGTGCGTCTCCGTCAGCGACGGGTACCAACACCCTGACGCGCGTAGCCACGCTCGGCTTTTTCGGTGCGACCGGGGCCGATATCTCGCCGGATGGGCTGCATATTTTGATCCGGCGGTATTCCGATGCGGAAAACAGTCTCGCCCCGGCCTCCACGGCGGCCTCCTATTGGACCCGTCTCCCGGGCGAGTCGTTTGTGGATGCCCTGCTGAACCACCCGGCCGAAATCGTGCCGCTTCGGCAGGAGTTTCAGGGCGAGGCCATTGGGTTCGCTGGCGACGGTAATGGCTTTTTCACGACCAGTGAGAAGACCACCACGGTCACGCCGCCGATTTTCTATTACGGGCTGGTCCCCGAGCCGTCGGCCGTGGCGGTCGTGCTGCCGTTACTGGCTCTGTCAGGCCGTCGCCGGCGGGCATAAGGGCCATTTCGGCAACATTTGGTTCAAAAATGTGTTTGGGTCCATGGGTGGGGTCGTGTATTCTCTTTCTCGGTCTTGCAAACGTTATCAAATGCTGGAACGAGGGAGAATATGAGTTCAGTCCGGAATCGCCATCGCGTCGCCGTGGTCCTGTCTACCGCTTCGGTGGCAACCCTCTTTTCGGGTGCGGTGCAACTCGCGGTCGGGGCGGATGTGAACCTGACCGTAGGCAGCCGGACGACCGCCAAGGCGATCTCCCCGTACATCTACGGGACGAACTTTAATGCCTTCGGCAACCAACTCACGACCCGGAGTGCAGCGACATCCGAACGCATGGGCGGGAACCGCTGGACGGCCTACAACTGGGAGAACAACTACTCCAACGCAGGCAGTGACTATCTTTATCAGAACGACACTTACCTGAGCAACTCCACGACACCGGGCAAGCCGGTGCTGGACAACATCAATGCGACGACGACCGGGGGCACCAACGGCAAGCAGCAGGCGCTGATTGTGACAGTGCCCACGGCCGGCTGGGTTTCGGCCGACAAGAACGGCCCTGTGGCCACCGCTGATTATGCGACGTACAACCCCGCCCTTTATTCGGGGACCCGCTTTGTGCAGTCGTATCCGGCGAAGCCAGCGTCGGCCGGCGCTTTCACGCTGACGCCGAACCTGACGGACCATGCGGTGTATCAGGACGAGTTCGTAAACTGGGTGCAGACCAAGGCCGGGGCAGGCCGTACTGCGCCGATCATGTACCAGCTGGATAACGAGCCTGATCTGTGGAACAGCACGCACGCCGAGATTCGCCGCGACCCGACGACGGGTAACGCCGTTCCAACAAGCTACGCCGAGATCATCACGCGGTCGACGCAGTACGCGACGGCGATCAAGAACGTGGCGCCCAGCGCCGTTGTCCTGGGCCCGGTGAATTACGGCTGGCAGGGGATGCGGGCCTTTCAGGACGCCACCGATGGCGCGGGGCGGAACTTTCAGCAGTATTACCTTGCCCAGATGAAGATCGCCGGTACCGCGGCCGGCAAGCGGCTTCTGGATGTCGATGACGTGCACTGGTACCCCGAGGCGACCGGCCTGAGCGCCGGCGGGCAGGCCGTGCGAATTGTGGACTCGGCTGGCGTAGTGAGCAGCGACCCGGGCGTCATCGCCGCACGGGTGCAGGCCACGCGATCGCTTTGGGACACGACCTATGTCGAGACCAGCTGGATCACGCAATACTCGACGGGCGGGCAGGCGATCCGCCTGTTGCCCCGCATGCAGTCTGACATCAACACCTACTACCCCGGCACAAAAATCGGCATGACCGAATACGCCTATGGCGGGGGCAACCAGATTTCCGGTGCCACCGCACAGGCCGATGCGCTGGGTATTTATGGCGCTCAGGGCGTTTATGCCGCCAACCTTTGGAACGTGCAGGCAGACAACACGTTCACGCTGGCCGCGTTCGACATGTTTCTGAATTACGACGGTGCGGGCCACGGCTTTGGCGATACCTCTTTCACCGCTAGTGCGTCCGATGCATCAAAGGCGAGCATCTATGCCAGCGTGAGCAGCACCGACCCGACCAAGGTCATCATTGTCGAGATCAACAAGACCGGCGGCACCCTCAGCACGCTGGCCGACCTCTCGGCCCTTGGACCGGGCTTTACGCACATGACGCAGTATCAGTTGGCTGGCACCTCTGCCACGCCCACGCTGGTGTCTGACATCAACCTGTCAGGTTCGGCCTCGTTGCCGTTGTCGCTGCTGCCGTACAGCGTGAACACCATCGCCCTGACGATCGCGCCGTACACTTGGACCGGTGCAAGCGGCGACCGCCTGTGGGCCACCGCCGGCAACTGGAACGGCGCTTCGCCCACGGGCGCAGGCATCGGCGCAATCCTTGGCACCGCCCCGACTGTGCCCACGACCATCACGCTGAACACAGCCATCACGCTGGGAAGCCTTCAGTTCACCAACGCCAACGCCTACACCCTTTCCGGATCAGGCTCGATCACCCTGCAGGGCATCAGCACTTCGGCGCTTGTGCAGGTGGATCAGGGTTCACATGCCATCAATGTGCCCGTCACCCTTGCCAGCCTTGTGACCACTGCCAATATCGCCAACGGCAGCAGCCTGGCCATGACCCAGATTCTGGGGACTGGGAAATCGATCAACAAGACTGGCGGCGGCACGTTGCGGGTCGATAGCCTCACCGCGCAAACCCTCAACGTTCAGGTCGGGAAGGTCCAACTCAAGACGGCGACACCCCATGTGGCAAGCACGTCCGTGCTGGGCACGCTCTTGGTGGCCAATGATGCGGCACCGCTGGGCTCGCGTACCTATACGGCCACGCTCGACATTGGCAACAGCGACCTGATCGTTCGAAGCGGTTCGCTGGCCGACATCAGTGACATGGCTCGCGCGGGCCAGAATGGGGCCACCCTCTTCGCCGGAACGGGCCTTACCAGTAGCACAGCCGCCAGCGACGCCGCAGGCGCCCTTCGCTATGCGGTCGGCGTTGTTCAGAACAACATCGGTGGCACGGCGCTTTACACCACATTCGACGGTGTCACGGTCGGGGCGAACGACATTCTCGTGAAGTTCACCTACTTCGGTGATGCCGACCTCAACGGTGTGGTGGACGACACCGACTTCTTCCTGATCAACAATGGTTATGGTGGCAACTTGACAGGGTGGATCAACGGCGACTTCGACTACAGCGGTACGGTCGACGACACCGACTACTTCCTGATCAACAACGCCTACACCTCTCAGGGAGCCGGCCTCCGCGCTGGTGACAGTATTCCCGAACCCACAGCGGCGCTTGTTCCGGCCCTATTGCTGCTCACTGCCGGAACCCTCCGAACGCGAAACAGGCACGCGTAGGGTTGCCGCACTTTCAGGCTGGCGTTTGCTGCGCACGCCTTGGCACGAAGCCCACCAGAAAGCTCGCGGCCATCGCCACCCAGAATGCCCAGAACGCCCAGTGGGTGGGGCTGTGGAAGTCGAGCACGTGGTCCATCGTCCCGTGCGGCGGATTGAACTGCCAATCCAGTACGAGCTTGAGCCCGATCACCGCCACGAGCAGATAGGCGGATGTCTCAAGCCGTGGGAACCGCGAGAGCAGTTTCATAAATCCCGCCGCCGCAAACCGCATCAGCACCACACCCAGAATGCCGCCGGTGATGACCACCCAGAGTTTCGGATGAAAGGTCGCGGCTGTCGAACCGCCGGGATGCGGCCCGACGACGCCGATGGCAGCAATGATGGAATCAATGGCAAACGCGATGTCGGTCAGTTCGATCGCCAGGACTGTCCGCCAAAAGCGCCAGACGTCGTGTACCGGCGCACCATCCATGCCTGCACCTGCTGCCAAGGCGGTCTCGTTGTCGTCATCCCGCTCGCCCGCGACAAAATGGTGAATCGCCAGGTAAAGTAAATACGCCCCGCCCAGCAGTTTCATCCACGTGATAGTCAGCAAGAAGGCCGCGAACACGATGGCCACCGCCCGAAAGAGGAAGGCGCCACCCAGCCCATATGCCAGTGCCTTGCCCTGCTCGCCCACCGGCAGCCGCCGGGCCAGAAGGCCCAGCACCATCGCATTATCGATGGACATGACACCTTCCAGCACCACCAGCAATGCAATGACCGCCATGTCATGTGGTTCAAACGTCTGGCTCAAAGGCAGTTGCGCTAAAAGATCCATGGAGGGCGGAGTTTACGCAGGATTTGGGCCGTCGGCCTCTATAACTTGCGAAGATTTTCCCATGACCACGGCCCCGGCCGTAATCAGCAGTGCCCCCGTCCAGATTTGCCACCCCAGATGCTCGTGGAACAAGAGCACGGCAAACAACATGGTCAACGGGTAGGCCAGAGCGGTCAGCGGGAATGCCAGGGAAATGTCCACCCGCCGCAGAATCTGTGTCCATGTCAGCAGTTGGGCAATCTTCAACGCCAGCACGACCCAGACCCACGGCTGCGTCAGATAGCTAAGCAATAATCCCGATGCTGGCCCCGACTCAGCACCCCCAGAAGATGCGCCGACAGCACGCAGGCTCGCCAGCTTTTCGACCAGTTGCACGCCGACATCCAACGCCATCAGTAGGGTAAAGGGCCCGAACGGAAAGCGGTGGGAACGGCGAAGATCAGGCAGTAAGGACGTCATGCCGACTCCGATGCGACAAGTGCCACACCCGCCGTGATCAGCCCGATTCCGATCCACCGCCGCCGGGTCACACGCTCGCCAAAGAGCCACATACCAGCCAGCGCCACGGTCACATTATTCGCCGCCAGCAGCGGCATGGCCTGACCCAACTGCACCGTCTGCAAAACGACCAGCCAGACGCCCATGCCGACGATGTTCAGCGTCATGCCCAGCCCGGTTGCCCAGTTCCGCAGTCGTGCCGCGCTGCCCTGACGGAACAAAGCCTGCTCGATGGTTTCCAGCAGCACGCACAGCCCGATAAGCAGGAGTTGCAGCGGTCCCATGGCGACTAGGCTGGCACAGAAACCGAGGGACCGACATCAAGGCGCCGCAAAGTATCGGTCACCGTTTGGGCGATGATCGGGTGCACCCTGTCGCCGGGGTGCAGTGAGTCCGGGCCGAAGCGCTGTTCGTGTGGGAGTGACGGAATCTGTGCCGCCCACCGCACCACAGTGACTTGAAGATCCGAAGCAACGCGGTTCACCGCATCGTTGTACGCGAGCAGGCGTTCCCGCACTTCCGTTTCGCCGTTGGCGTTAACTGTCCGGACGATGGCGGCCACATCCACTCCCGCTTTGGTGGATAACCAAAGCGTACGGCCCGCAAGATCGAGCGAGGGCAGGTCCGACAGGATGGGCATCACGCCGGACTCGCGGGCCTCGGCGACCAGCCTCCGGAGGTTTTCCTCAAACTTCGCAACCTCCACGTTGTGCACAATCTTCGTGCCCGTACTGACGATGTATCGCCGCCAGTTCAGGTCGACATCATTCCCGCCCAGCATGAGCAAGACCCTGTCCGGCCGGAACTTTTGCAGCAGCGCCGGGAGGACTCCGGCCGCCTCAGTCGTCGTCCGGCGGACCGCTGCGTCCAAGTCGATCCGCAGGGAAGGGAGGTTCTGCCGCAGAATCTGCACAAAGCTTTGCGAGGCGTGCGTCAACACTTCGGTGCCAACCACTTCGGTGGCGCCGAGCGTGATGCTGTCACCGACGATCAAAAGTGAACGGGAGATCGTGCTCATTCCACGCCCCCCACCCCGGCCGATACCACGGCAAGATCGGGTTCGGCGGCTGTCTGCGGGGTCGCGTCGAAATGTCGGCGGTCCACCATTCGTTTCAACTTCCGGGCCGTGCGCACTTCACCGGGTGCGTGCATGACGACGCGCATCTGGAAGATACCCAACCCCAGGTTCTTCATCAGGTCGGGATATTGATCGGTCGCCTGTGCGAAGATTTCATCGGTCAGGGTGTTTGTGTCAGGACGGAGCGTTTCAACGTGGATCGACAGCACCTCGCGCACGCCTTCGAGCGTGAAGACCACCTGCCAGTCGTGCGTAAGCCCGACAATCGGTTTGAGGATGTTTTCGAACATCAGCGGGTACAGGTTGCCGCCGCTGGCGACGACCAGTTCATCCCGCCGGCCGCGCAGCTTGGCCATACGCGGGGCACGAATGCCACATGCACACGGAGTCGCGTCTAGCCGCGTCACATCGCGGGTTCGATACCGAATCAACGGCATCACCGTCCGCCGCAGCGTGCTAAAAACCAGCTCGCCCCAGCCCTCTTCTCGCACGTCCACCAGTTCGGGCAGAAAGTCCAGCGTATCAAGGTGATACCCGCCGGATTGCGTACACGGCTGGAAACCGATCGCGCTGCCTTGTTCCACGCTTCCGTAGCACATGCGCACCTCGGCACCGTGCCAGACTTCTTTCATCCATGGAATGGCATTGGCCGGCATTTCCTCGGCGCCGCCGACAAGCAACTTCAGCTTGTGCGGGCAACCGTCACGCTCATTCAACTCGGTCAGCCGGATCAGCCACGTCGGCTCACCAATGACCACGGTGAACTTGTGCAGATCCATGCGGCGATACACTTCCACCGGATCGACCTTGCCGAACGCCAGACAAAAGTTCCCGGCCTGCATCAGGCCGTAGTGCGTGATCAATCCCGGAATCCAGATCGAAAAATCAAACGCGTTCGCCACGCGATCGTCAGGTGCGATGCCCATCATCCGGAATCCGGCCGCCATGGATTTACCCATGTCGCGAAGCTCGTCATCGCCGTAATAAACCCGCTTGTTCTTGCCGCTGGTACCCGACGACTCAAAGACGATGGAAGGCGGCCGGCAGATAAAGTCGGCCGCGCGGTTCACGAGGTCGTCGGGGGTCGTGAAGAAATCGCCAAGGTCCGACGGCGTCTTTATCGCATTCGGGTCGATGCTCAGCTCTTTGAACTTTTCAATGTAAAATGGCGAGTGCGCCCCCGCCCACTGCACCGTGTGCCGAAAATGGGACAGCGCAACGGCACGGCTGAACCGCGGCGAAGAACCGCGATACACCCGGGCCAACTGGTCGGGGTTCATCAACTGTGTGAAACGATCGGAAAACCAGCTCAGCATTAAGCGATACTCCTCATCGCACGACGAATCGCCTGCACCGTGTATTCCACATCCGTCTGCGTATGGGCGGATGAGGTAAACCAGCAGGCCAGCCCGGATGAGTTGGCGTGCACGCCCTGTTCCAGCAGGCTGTGCCGGAATGCACCGTATCGCTTCATGTCCGCAGCGTGCAGGTCGCGGTATTGCACGGCCGGCTTGTCCAGTCCGAACACCACCTGAAACATCGAGCCCACACCGTGCACCACGCATGTGACGCCGAAGTCGTGACTCGACCGGCGAATCTCTTCAATCAACGCCTGACCGGTTTGCAGCATGCGTTGAATCGCACCCGGCCGGGCCAGTGTTCGCAGTGTTTGCAGTGCGGCAGCCGCAGAAATCGGGTTACCGTTATACGTGCCACCGTGCTTGACGGTGTTCTCGGCAATCGGCTGCATGACCGCACGGCCGCCAGCGAACGCACTGATCGGGAATCCGCCACCGATGGCCTTGGAATAAACCGCCAGATCGGGGACGACGCCAAAGGCTTCCTGGGCCCCGCCGCCACCCGGTGCCAGCCGGAATCCGGTGACGATCTCATCAAAAATCAGAATGATGCCGCGCTGGGTGCACTCGTCCCGCAGCAGTTGCAGAAAGGCCGGCTGCGGCAGTGTGCAGGCGTTGTTGGCCACCACGGGCTCGACAATGATCGCCGCCATCTGACCTTCATGGCTGTTCAAAATACTCTTGAGGGCTGCAACATCGTTCCACGGCGCGATGACCACGTCTTCCACCACCGTCGCCGGAATCCCGCGCGAGTGGGCCACGCTGTTGGGCGCTTCCAGCGGGCCGGATTCCTTCACGCCCGGCCGGTTACTGACGGCCAGCACGTCCACCCATCCGTGGTAGTGGCCTTCAAACTTCAAGATCTTATTCCGCCCCGTGAACCCACGTGCGGCCCGGATGGCGCCGCAAATCGCCTCGCTACCGCTGTTGGCAAACCGGACCAACTCGGCACACGGCACCATGTGGCAGATCTGCTCTGCAAGTTCCACCTCGGTGGTGTTGCAAGTGCCGTACATGGTTCCCAGTTCCAGCTGGTTTCGAACGGCTTCACAAATACCCGCATCGGCGTGGCCCAACGGGAGACTGCCGTAGCTCAACAGAAAGTCGATGAACTGGTTGTCGTCAGCGTCCCAGATGCGGCTCCCGTGACCACGTGCGATATACAGCGGGTACGGCTTGTCGCCAGTCGTCGACGACCGTGCACTGCTGCTGATTCCACCGGCCAGCACCCGCTGCGCGCGTGTGAACCACGCCGCCGACTGCTCGGTTGAATGTTGCCCGCCGGTCTCTGAAACAAGACCCAAGATTGCCGCGTCATTTCCCAGAACTGTCATACAGAATCCTTTCCAGCAGATGCGCCGCCCGCGTCTTGCCTGCACCACGCAGTGGCCAGGTGCACAAACCGGGCCGTGACATCCCTTACATCATCCCACCGAACGTACTCGTCCGCCGCGTGAGCCTGAGCCAAAGACCCCGGACCCCAGACAAGGGTAGGCACTTTTTCAAGCAGCGGACGCATTCCTGCTTCACAACCCGAATTAAACCCCTGCCATGACACTTGGCCACCACATGCTGGTACGGCGGTTTGGTCGAAGGGTTCGCCTTCTTTATTACGATGTCCGCGATATCGCTCACTAAAACGCACTGAAATCGCTGCGGCATCCGCCCCGAGTTCGACTTTCAAATCCTTCGTAAATTTGTCGGCCCACATCACCAGGCCGTCATCTGGCAACAGTTCGAGGTATCCGGCCACGACGCATCGGTCGCAGACCATTCCCTGCCAGACACCACCATGAACCGAATCCACCGTCACCGATCGGGCCAGCGGATAGCTGCTGAACAGCGGATCGGCACTCTTGTCATTCCACCGCGCCTCCAGCCGTTCCAGCGCCTCAAGCACGCGCCTCGACAGGGCGATCGCATCCTTCCCCAGCCACTTCACCGTGCCATGAACCGCTTGACCTGTGGCCGTCACTTCAAACCGCATTCCGCCCCGCGAAGCACAACGCGGCTGGCCCTCAGTCGGCTCGAGCACGACCCAACCATCGGCCCGGTACCCTCGCGCGATACTGGTAAGGGTCCCCAGTCCCACGCAATCTTCCTCCCCGGGAATCAACTCCAGCAGCACATCTCCGGCCACACGATTTTCAGGTTTTGCCAACAGCATCATCGCCCATAGCGCGCTGACCAACGGCCCTTTCACATCGCACGCGCCGCGACCAAAAATCCGCCCGCCATCGTCATGCCCCGACCACGCCCCGTGCGTCCACGTACTTTCATCCCCTGCCGACACAACGTCCGCGTGTGCGTTGAACAACAGGCTCCTGCCGTGCCCCGTGCCGGGCAGGCGAATCACCAACGTCGGTCGGCCGGCCAGCGGCAGATGTCGGCACCCCTCCATGCCTGCGGCAGTCAAAAACGGTGCCAATCCAGCCTCGTCCGCCTGCCACAAATCAACTTCAAAACCATGGCCTTTGGCCCAGTCCGCCACTCGCCGGGTGAACTCACCCTCATGGCCACTGATCGACGGCACCTGCAAAAACGCCGACAGCAACGTCCGCATCCCTGTCGACGATGCGGCAAGGGCGCTGACCAGACCGCTCGACGGGGTCATTATTGGGGGCAGTGGAAGGGCTGTCGTCACGCAGGCTCCCCGACCCACGCCACGGACAGTGTGCGGACCACATCGTTGAGGGTGTCAAACGGTACGAACGAACGCCCTTCCTCGGTCAGCAGCCGGGCCAGAGTGCCTTTGGCAAAGACCAGATCGCACTTCCGGGCCGGGCACAGGTCACTGCGACCATCGCCTACATATGCCCATTTACGACGGCTCCCGGACCCGTCCGGGACCGACAACTCATTGGCGCTGGTGCATTTACAGTGGGCTGCCCGGCTCTCACACTCGGCCTGTCGATAAGGGCAAGAGAGCGCGAGACGATCCGCCGTGTGTTCGATCCGATTCGAACGAATCGGTATGCCCGACTCGCCGATTCGGCCCATGATCTTGCGGATAAACATCTCCACACCATCGCTCAGGATCATCGCTGGCACGCCTTGGCCCCGCAGGAACGTAAACAGTGCCCCGGCACCGGGATCTACCGGGATATTTTCAAGAAAACGCGTCAGCTGGGGTGGCCGAACCCGCACGAGGTCAAACTCGCGCCGGAGGCAGTCAAAAGACCCGATCTGCCCCGATTGCCACTCCAGTTCGATGGCCTTCCAGGAATCGTCGGCCGCGTAGGACAATATTAACTCGTCCAGTACGTCCTTACGTGTGATAGTCCCATCAAAGTCGACCCAGACCTGCCAAGTCCCCGGCCCGGTAGCCAAGAGCGCGGCGGCGTCGAATCCTGCCGCTGCAAATGCTGGTGAAACGGCCTGAGCGGGCGGCGCGACACCAGCGATGTCGACCCTGACAGGAGGGCGTCCCACCTTCGTGCCATCAGTAGATCCAACCAAAGGCATGTAAACGGGTTCTTTCGCACTTCCCACGGGACGCTGCCCTGCCGAGACCGGACCAACGCATCCGGTGAAACACCCAGCCGAGGGCCGCAGTAGACTCTGTTAGGCCTTCGCTAACAAGGGGCCAAGTTTTTCGGTCATGTTTCCGTAATCTTTGCGCGATACTCCCGCCCGTTGCCACCCAACGGCAACCCCCTCCGCTCACATTTACATTGGCTTTACCAGATAGCCCGCCCACCGGCGCGATTGCTTTACATCCCGATCCGACACTTCTCCTGTCGCAATGCAAAAGGAGAAGGTTATGACCAACGAACAGGCAGGATCGGTTGGCCCAGCCGGGTCACAAGTTTTTACCGGCCAAACAGTTACGCCGGAACGCGTGGTTTACGTCGAGTCGGGCCACGGCCCGTCCCGACCCGGCAACGGCTGGGGACAAGCGGCAGTGGTCGCTGCGGCCTTTTTGGGCGCAGCCGTCGGCGCCTTTATCGCGGTCCGCGTGGCCGAACACGGTCGCCACATGCCGACGCCCGGCAGCATGTCCATGGGTCCGGGTTACAGGACAATGACCCCGGCCGCAGGGGTGCCCCAATCCGGCGCCGTCATGCCCGCCCCGCCCGCCGGTCCCCCTGAAAATGCGGAGCCGCCCGCTGGCAGGCCGGGTAGCGCGGACCGGGAAGGCCCCTCGCCCCGGCGGCCTGATGACCGCCGCCCCCCAAATCGTGGACCTGATCGGATGGACCAAGACGGCCCGCCGCCGTCCGACCGTGGCCAAGGCCCCGGATCAGGTGGGGCCGGTCGGGGTGGGCGTTGGGGTGGGGGTGGGGGGGGACGTCCTCCCCGTCCTCCTCAGGACGGTCGCCCCGGCGGTGACCCCCGCGATCAGGAAGGAGGTGGCCCGGACCGTCGTCCCGCGAAGCGCCCGACAGACGGCCCCCACTCACCCCCGCCGAGGTAACTGCTCGCCCCGCCCCCCCCGGCCCCACCCCCCGGCGGATCGACTGACTCACGCCTGTCTCCCAAAGCGTGAGCCACAGATCTGGTGTTCCGTGTTTGGCAAAGAAGTTGGTCGGCCCAGCCACCGGTGGTGGCCGGACCCAACAAACAAGAAAGAGAGAAAGTCATGTCACATAAAAATCTGAAGTTGAATGATGCGTTGAAGACGAACGGCGCCAGCCAGCGCAAGGCGGTCCGGCAGATCCTTCATCAGGCGGGCGTGTTCTCGTCGATGGATTTTCTGGAAGCGCGACGGCTGATGAGTGGCGGCGGCACGGCCGACATCCGGTCCTTCAACGGTACGGGCAACAACCTTGCCCACACTACCTGGGCATCGGCAGGCCAAGACCTCGTCCGCATCACGCCATCCGCCTATGCCGACGGCAAGAGCGCCGTCAGCGGTGCATCGCGGCCGTCCGCCCGCGCGGTAAGCAACGCGCTGGCCAGCCAGTCGACCGACATCCTCAGCAAGTCCAACCTGTCGGCCTATGCCTACCTCTGGGGCCAGTTCATCGACCATGACCTGGACCTCACCACCAGTGCAACGCCCTCTGAAAGCTTCCCGGCCAGCGTGCCCACCGGCGACCCGCAGTTCGACCCGAACAGTACGGGTACAAAAACCATCGGCCTGACGCGATCAAAGTACGACACCGCCACGGGCACGACCAACGCGCGGCAGCAGGTGAACGACATCAGCGCGTTTCTGGACGGCTCGATGGTCTACGGTTCCGACACCGCCCGTGCTTCGGCACTGCGCACCATGACTGGCGGGAAGCTCAAAACCAGCACCGGCAACCTTCTGCCGTTCAACACCGCGGGTCTGGATAACCAAACCCTCGGCGGCCCTGCCAGCACCTACTTCGTGGCGGGTGATGTGCGGGCAAATGAAAACATCGAACTCACTGCAATCCAGACGCTCTTCATGCGCGAGCACAATCGCCTTGCCGACCAGATCGCCGCGAAGAACCCGTCCATGACCGATGAGCAGGTCTACCAAAGCGCCCGGCGGCTCGTCATCGCTGAGATTCAGAACATCACCTACACCGAGTACCTGCCGGCGCTCCTGGGCCCCAAAGCCATCGCGGCCTACAAAGGATACAAGGCCAACGTAAACGCGGAGGTCAGCAACGAGTTCTCCACGGCCGCCTTCCGACTCGGCCACAGCATGCTGGCCAACGATGTGGAGTTCTTCGACAACAATGGCAACGATGTGGCCGAACCGATCGATCTGTCGGAAGCCTTTTTCAGCCCGTCGAAGGTCAGCGAGCTGGGCATCGACCCCACACTCAAATACCTCGCCAGCAGCAACTCTCAGGAGGTCGATGGCAAGGTGGTTGATTCGCTGCGTAACTTCCTCTTCGGCCAGCCCGGGCAGGGCGGGTTTGACCTCGCCTCGCTGAACATCCAGCGTGGACGCGATCACGGCCTGTCGGACTACAACTCGACCCGCGCCGCTCTCGGCCTGGGCCGCGTCAGCAGCTTCGCCCAGATCAGTTCCGACCCGGCCGTGCAGGCTGCCCTGAAAAGCACCTACGGTTCGGTGGACAACATCGACCTGTGGGTGGGCGGCCTGGCAGAAGACCACGTCGCCGGAAGCAGTCTGGGCAAGACGTTTCAGAAGATTCTCGTCGATCAGTTCACCCGGACGCGCGACGGCGACCGCTTCTGGTGCGAGTCGTCGCTCAGCGTGCAGGACTTGAAGATGGTCCGGAACACACACCTTGTCGACGTCATCCGGATGAACTCCGGCACGACCAATCTTCAGCCGGACGTGTTCCATTACAACGTCGTGGTAGACGGCCACATCTTCGCGGACTTCAACCTCGACGGCCGCCCGGCACGCCAAGAGACCGGGCTGGCCGACCGGACGGTCACCCTCACCAAGGCCGATGGCACCATCCTGACAACCAAAACCGATGCCCGTGGCAACTACGCTTTCAGCGGTATTTCTCTGGGCACCTACACCGTCACCACGGACGTACCCGCTGGATGGACGGCAACCGGTAAAGCCAGCTTCAGTGTGGTGCCGACCCGGGCCACCCACATCGGCCGGATCGACTTCGGTCAGACCGACGGTTCAGCCCCCGGTAACGGCGTGGCACAGGGCGACCTGCCCACAAACCCGCCGCTGCAGGGCCGGGATGCCCAACCCGGCGGGCCAGCCGGTACCTCCTTCGGCCATGACAACCCCGCCCGAGACCCGAACGGCTCTGCCAATGACGACACCCGGCCCCACGGCCCCGGCGACCGCCTGAAGGATCGCCCACTGCCGGGCATGTAAGGCAACGCCGACCTCACCAGGCGCTGTAACGAAAGCGGGGTCACGCAGGCGTGCGTGACCCCGCCTCTTTTTGTTGATCGCCGCACAGTGCTACGCCCCGTGCTCTGCCTCGCCTCGACTTCAAAACTGCACAGAAAAGCCCAGACGCAGATACGCCTGATCATCCACATCAGTGATGCGGTTCAAATCGCGGTCGTCAAAGCCCCGGCTGAAGGTGCGGTCAAACGCATAGCCTGCGGCACAGGTCAGGCTCAGGTCGTCCACCACTTGCCATGTCACGCCCAGTTCGGCCCGCGACTCTTCGTAAAACAGCCGCCGTGTGTCGGGATCTCCCGTCACATGAAAAGCGTTTTCCTTCTGCGTGAAACCGGCGAACACCGACAGCGGCTTGATGATCTGATAGCGGGCCTCGGCCGTGATGCCGAACGGAAGCTGATACTCCATGCTGATCTTCCACGAGTCATCCGGCCGCCACGTGAATCCGCCGAACGGCGCGCCCAGTGCATAGTCAAACGTCTTGCCGATAGTCCCAAGATAGACGATCGTCGGAATCGGGATTTCTGGAAACAGCGTGTGGTTCCCGTCGTAATCCAGCGCGAGCAGTAACTGATCGCCGCCGGACAGCTTCCGGCCGTACATCAACACGGCTTTTCCATACCACGCATCGGAGTTGCCAAACGCATTATCGCCCGCATACCCCAGTCCCACCGAAGCCCCTAAGAACCAGTCGTCCCTGCCCGCCAGCGGCGTTGCGAACGCGACCGACACATCGTCCAGTTGACTGGGCAGCAGGGCGGTCTTGCTCAACTCAAAGTGCGTAAACTCTGTGCCCACGGACGGATTAAGTTCAAGGTCCGTACCGAACCGAAACCGACCCTGCCCACGCACCGCCGTGAACTGCGTCTGTTGTCCGTTATCCAGCCCCGCCTTCTCTGCCAGTGCCGTTGAGCCCTCAAACTCGAAGTGCTTCGCCGCCCCGCCACCCTTCGCATCACTGCCCTCCCATGGGTCTAAAAGCAACCGACCGTCGGTCTGCCCGAACGCGGGCACAGCCGCACACACGGCAATTCCCAGGGATGCCAAGTGCAGTCGTATAGATCGTCTTCGCATGAGCCTCTCGATGGTGATGAATTGGTCGCGCCCGCCCCAGTGTATGTCGCCGCAGCGGCTTGGGCATTACTTCGCCGTCGGCAGCCCGGCCTCCCACTCCTTGCCCAACTCTTCCATCGACTTGCCCGTAGCCGTTTTCCAGACTTCGTTGGTGTAAATACCGCTGCGACAGGCCGTATTCAGTTTGACGATCAACTGCGGGTCATACGTCCGCTGCGCCCAATCCAGAAATGCGGCACTGGTGCGATAGCTGCCGTCGTAGTGTGCTTTGCCAGCCTTTGGATGTGGCCGGGCAGTTTCCGGCTCGTACACGAACCAGCGGACGTAGTCCGCGATCCCCTCCACCAGCCACCCCGGCCGCGGCACGGTGGTGTAGTGCTGCACCACATGGGCAAGTTCGTGCACCACGGCCCCCACATCTTCCGGCCGCTCCTTAAACCACTTGGCCGAGCAGGTGATCTGGTCGTTTTGAGTGTAGGCCACACCCTCCATCTCTTTGAACACAATGGTCACACGCCGCGGCGCTTCAAAGCCGTCGCCGGGAAGCATGTTGATGATCTTCGGATACCACTGCTCGGCCACTTTTTTTACCCGCTTGCCATAGGCCGCCATCTCGGGCACTGCCGTAGTGTCCACCACGATCTCAGTGGCGGGCCGACTCGACGCCGGTTCACTTCCAACCGCGCCACCCGTAGCGGCCGCGACGGCTGAGACCATGAACGCCGCACTCACCATCCATCTGACCCGCATGACATCCACCTTTCCAAAACTCAATTCGCCTTCGCGCCCAGTTGCAATAACACACCGTCCGCAAAGACCCTTCGCTGCTCCACCGTTGCGCGGGCCGACAGTTGCTCTTCGGTCATCACCGGCTCGCCAAACTCCACCCGCTCGTCAAGCCAGTACACAGCAAAAACCGGCCCGCGCTCCAGCGCTGCATCCAGCGCGTCCATCTGAACCTCATCAAACGTCGCTGGGGTCACGTTCATATCGTCCACTTCCGGTAACGAATCGTTCAGACGATGCGTGAACAGGTATACCGCGCTCCGCTGGTTCGAAAACACGGCCGACCCTGAGGGCAACTCCCGCACCGCTGTCAGCAGCAGCGATTTAGCAGAGTCCCGCTCGGTGAACACACCATCCAAAGCTTCATCAAACAAATGCGGCCGCGCGACCACCGCCTGCCCCACAAGTGTCGCCGCCACCAGTGCCACGGCCACAGCCCAGACGGGTCGCAGGCTGCCGACCATTGTCCAAACCACCGTCAACACGGCCACCCAGATCGGCACGACAATCGGCGACAAGATCCGCCAGTCCAGCGGCGTCTGCGCGTCAGCCACGCTGATCGATAACACGAGAAACGCGACATAAACCGTACTGAAAACCATAGAAACGCAGACCACGCTCGCCGCCGGCGAGACTCTTGCACCCTCAACCTCGTGCCGACGACCGAACACCACGACAATACCAATGGCAAGGGCCGCGACGCCGGCGAAAACAAAACCGCCCACGATGCCGGCTCCCAGCGGGATTGGGACAAAAAAGCCCGCCAGCGTCGTCAGTCCCTGCCGGACACCGTCGCCGGTAATCGGGTGCCACGCGATCGCTCGCGGTGCCTTTGCTACGCCCCTCATCGCCAGCGAAAAGTTCCAAACACCCAGTGGCAGCACCGACAGAGCGACGTACCCGACCGCCTGCCCAAGTCGCCGCCATACCTTCGCCCCTGAGAGCATCACAACGGCCAACACCCCGGCCGGAATCAGGCCCACCCCCGCATACCGTGTCAGCACCGCCAGACCCGTCAGCAACCCCGCGGCCCCCCATAGCCGCCACGGCCGATGGTCAGGCCCAGTCAACGCCGCAAGACAACACATGATCCCCACCACCAGAACAATGAACAGCGGCTCAGACAGCGCCAACGAAAACACACCCGACATCGCTGGTACACACAGCGCCGCCAGCGCGCCCATCACCATGGCAAGCCTACTGCCCCCGCAACCCCGCCGTGCCAGCAGCCCCGCCAAAACTATCGTCGATGACCAACACGCCGCGTTCAGTCCGGCTGCTGCCGATCTGGCCTGCCAGCCCGCTCTTTCTGCCAACCCCAGCACCAGCGGATAAAACGGCGGAAACCACGTCAGCGGTGCCGGTGCGCCGGTGCCAACACTCGACAGTCCTTCCCCCACCGCAAATCGATGAGCGGCCGACAAATACACTGCCGAATCAGGCGAAATTCCAATGCCATTTCGGCTGGCATGCACCACAGCCGCCGCACCCACCATCGAAATCAATGCGACAGCGCCCGCGGTAAACCAATCAGTGCGACTGCCGGTTGTTAGCGTTCCGCTGCCTGCCATGCCCGTCGGATGTTAGCGGGAATCGGCCGCTAAATACCCTCCGGCACAAAAGACCGTCATGCAGCCTTCATTCACCTGCCCGCAGGCCGCACTCGCCGCATCAGACTCAGGCCCGCAAACACCACCACTCCAAAACCCGCCGGCTCCGGTACCACCACGTAGGGGTAGTAGTACTCGGCAATGTTCGGCAGGTGGTCGCTGGCCGTCGTCAGCGCTTGCAAAAGCTGCGAGCCTGTCGGGCTGTACCCGGCGGCGGCCGTCATGTACGAAAACGCAGTGTTCGAAAGCTGGTTGGTGTTACCGCCCGGAAAGGTCGTGCCGTTGTTACCAAACGCCCGGAGCGAACCCGGCACGTAGGTCAGCGACCCCGTCCCGTCGAAGATGTTTTGCGTCATCAACTGGTAGTCATCCCGGTACCGCAGCGACGTCGAAGATTGTGTCCATGTCGTGAAGTCGTTGGCCGAATTCAACGGGTCCACCCCCTGACCCTGCCCGGCGGACGTCAGGTTGGCAAAGTAGGCCTCTGTCGGGTCGGCATTGAAGTCGCCCATGTAAATCACCGACGAGTTGGCCGGCAAAGTCGCCTCGTTCTGACGGATGAGCGCGGCCTCTTTCCCGCGCGACGTGGCATCGGATGCGTTCGTCCCCGACTTCATATGTGACACATAAATGTAAAAAGACCCCGTACCCACCACCGGCTGAAACTGATACCGCATGCACTGCCGGTACATCCCGTTGCCCGATCCTGTCGGCGTACCGATGCCCACCGACGACAGCAACGTCACCGTGTTGGCGTTGTAAACCACCGCGTTCGGCCCGTTCCCGAATGCGTTGCTGCCGCTTTGCGTTCCCTGCACCGAACTCATCTGGTAGCTGGCCCAGGGGTAGTCCCCGTTCAGCATGGTCAGGATGGGCGCGACCGTTGTTGAATTGCTGGTGGTCTCCTCCAGCGCCATGATGTCGATCGGCTGGGCCTTGCCGTTGATGGTTTCATTGCCCATGCCCTGCAACACCGTATTGAACCCCGCCCGCGGCGTGGTCACACCGTTGATGTCAGCCTCAATGTTCCAATCCACCACGCGCAACCGGCCGCCCGCCCACACCGACTGACTGGCCCAGCCACAAATCCCGGCCACCAGCACGCCCACCCACACCGCCGCACCAGCACGCTTGGAAAACTTCTCTGACTGCATACTTAGCCCTCATCAACAAACAACTTTCGTCCGCCCCAAAAAAGGTGGAACCGCGACGGTCGACTATACCCATCAGCACGCAGCCCAATTGTTAGCGTTGCGCTAACTTGAAGCAGCGATTGGTTGCTCTTAATGCCAAATGACGGCGCGAAAAAACTCGGCCAGCCCCAAAGCCCGCCTACTTCAGTTCAACGGTCCAGTACGCGTTGTCCAAGAACTGACGCCAGCTGGCATACCGCTCATCCGCCAGCCGGATGTTGATCACCGGGCTGCGCTTCGGCTTCACGGGCCGTGTGATCAGGTGCATGTGCGCCTGCTCTGGCGTCCGGCCGCCCTTCTTGACGTTGCACTTCACACAACAGCAGACAATGTTATCCCACGAGGCCTTGCCGCCCTGACTGCGCGGCAAGACGTGGTCAAGGCTCAGCTCATTGGTCGCGAACTTCTTGCCGCAGTACTGACACTTGTTGCTGTCGCGCGCGTAGATATTCCGGCGGTTGAACTTCACGTCCTGCCGCGGGAGTTTGTCGTAACCCAATAGCCGAATGATCCGCGGCACCGCGATCTGCAGCCGCACCGTGTGAATCCACTCGAAGCTGTCCGGCTCAAATTCGTGCTTAAGCGCCGACAATTCCGTCCACGCGGCGAAGTCGCAGTTCAGCCAGCGGCTGCCGCCATCAGCATCGGGTTCGATGTGAATGACCTCGGCCATCTCACGGCAGAGCATGCTGAACGCCCGCCGGACGTTGATCACCCGGATGGCCTGATACTGGCGATTCAGCACCAGCACATTCGCGCCCAGCGCACTATGCCCCCCCCCTGCGTGCGGCCCCGGACCGTGATAGCGGTCGTCATCGTCATCATGGATGCTCGCGGCCACTGGTGGGTGGTGGGCCATAAATCGCACCTGCCTGACAAGAAAACGCCCCGCATCAAGCCGGGGCAAGTGGCGTAACAAACCTCACGGAATATCCAATCCTACTAACACCGCCCGTACAAAACCAAGCCCCGTATGAAATTTGAATAAATAGCCGCCACCCCGTGTCGCAACATCACGATCGACATGGGTTGATGGCAGCCAACAAAAGAAGGCGCACTGGGGCTTTGAAGCCCCCCCTGAGCGGTAAATCAGGCCATTACAGCCTGCGACGGCGCGCCAGCAGCGCCAATGCACCACCACACACGAGTATTGCCGCACCTGTCGGCTCCGGCACTCCAGCGACGACGATATTATCGAGTGCCCAATACTCGTCTGCGCTGTCGCCAAAGTTACGGTTCGGGCTGTAGCGTGCCCACTCCAAGTCCGCCGTAACATCCGTTGCGACAAAAGTCAGCACCGGGTTGCCTGTGCCGTGGCTGAAATAATAGATCCCGTAGTACCCGCTGTACCCCGGACCATCCTTCCGGAAGTACTCAGCCCCGGTGAACGCCTTAACGTCGGCGCTGTTGGGATTGGTGTACTCGGAATCGGTATAACGCTGGGGCGAATAGGCTCCGTAATCAATGCCCTGATCACCGTTGGAAAACATCGTGTCGACCAGCCGCGTGCCACCAGCCGAAAAGTACCAGGCATCGCTGCCATAACCGCTGCTCGCGCCACCGTCCCACGAGGCCCCGATCAGCAGGTCAAAAGCCACCGTGTAACTCGCTCCGGGCGTCAGGCCGGTCAACTTCAAGTCCACCGCCTCTACCGAATTCGGACCCTTGGCCACGCCCTCTCCGACACGGCCCAGCCACTTCGACTGATTGGCAGAACCTAATCCGCCACCGTCGGTGGGCAAGCTGGTCGTCGACAGCGAACTCAGCACCCCTCCGGCGGCAAGACCGCCGACACCACTTTGAAAATCGTTTGAATAGACAACCCCGGCCTTCGCCGATGCCACGCTCAGCCCGACTGCGGCCGCCGCAGTGAATAGACCCCGAAAAACCATACCACGCTTTGAAGTTAATCCGCCCATACCAAGTCCTCCTATGTAGATATCACACTGTAACGCTTGATTAGGTATAACCAATGCCAATTTTGCCTGTATTTACAGCCCCCAAGCATCCCAAATACCCCAAATAACTGTGTCGCGGCCGCCTGGGGTTCAGCACAGACCCCGCCACCCCGGCTTCTCGCTGCGTGTTGGCCTAGACTTCTTCCGCGATGTCAGCCCGACCAAGTATTCTCGCTAGCCTGTTTGCCCTCATTGCGGCATTTGCGGTTGCGGCCGAACCGACCACGTCACCCGCTGCTGACATGCCGAGTCAAGCCCTGCGCGCTTCCGATGTGTCGAGTGTTTCCTTCCGTCTGGCAAAACGTCAGCGGGAAGGTTCGTCACTTACACGCCCGCATCCGGAAGCGCAACTGCTCTGGCTCTTAGCCGACTTCAAGATGGCCGCCGGTTGGCATATCTATTGGCTCAATCCCGGCGACAGCGGCATCCCCACCAACCTGAAACTCGACCTGCCTGCCGGCGTCTCAATCTCGCCGGGCATTCAGTTCCCCATACCCAAAAAATTCCCGCAACCCGGCGGCTTTATCGGCTACGGATACGAGGAAAAAGTAACAGTCGCGGTGCCGCTGGAAATCACAAGGGGTGCCAAGGGTATCGTCGACGTTTCCGCCATCTGGCTGGTCTGCAAAGATGTGTGTCTTTCAGGACATGCTTCTGCAAAAATAGATCTCGGTGGCTCCGTCGGCCCCGTACTGAGCGCCGCCGACCTATCCCTGCCAAGAATTGCCAATGGCGAAATGCACCTGCCGTTTGAAGGCGCGACGCCCAGCCTGAAGGCTGTGGACCCCAAAACCGCCAGCGTCACACTGGCCCTCGAGGTCCCCTCTGAAACAACCGTTACGGACGTCTTCCCGCTTCCTGCCGAAGACACCGAACTGACGATCAACTCCATCGCTAACCCCCATGCCGGCAAAGCACTTATCGACCTGACATCGACGTCTTACGCCGCCCCCGGCGTGCAAACCCAGCCCTCTCAAGTGTTGGTCGTTACCCACGGTCCGCAGGGCCGTCAGGCCGCCTGGGTGTCATTTCCGTCGTGTTTGCCCACCCCCACCACCCAACCTTCAAGTACAATCCCCCAAACGCCCGATGTTGGGCGGTAGTCACTTTTTTATAGGAGTCTCGATATGTTCTGCTGCAAGTCACTTACCGCCGCTGCTGCTGCGGTTGCCATTCTCACCGGTGTCGCCTTCTTCAAGGGTGGCGATGCCAGCCCCACCGCCGCTGTCGGACAGGCCGCACCGCTGTTCACCCTCGAAGACCAGACCGGCAAGGCCGTTTCTCTGGCAGAGCAGACCGGCAAGGTCGTCGTGCTCGAGTGGTTCAACAACGAATGCCCCTTCGTCCAGAAGCACTACACCGGCGGCGACATGAACAAGCTCGCCACCGCCTACAAGGCCAAGGGCGTTCTCTGGTTCGCCATCAACAGCACCAAGAACAAGACCAACGCCGATAACACCGCTATCGCGAAGGAATGGAACATCGATCGCCAGATCCTGAACGATTCCACGGGCGCTACCGGCCACGCCTACGGTGCCAAGACCACCCCCACGATGGTCATCATCGATAAGTCGGGCAACATCGTCTATCAGGGCGCCATCGACTCCACCGCCAGCGCCGATCAGGCCGACATCGCCAAGAGCGAAAACTACGTCGCCAAGGCTCTCGACGAAGTCCTCGCCGGCAAGCCCGTCAGCACCCAGCAGACCAAGAGCTACGGCTGTGGCGTGAAGTACGCCAAGTAACCCCCCCACTGCTTGACCGCAAAAAGCCGTCCAATCGCCGCCGAGGGGTGTCAAAACCCCTCGGCGGCTCTTTTTTAACCATCCCACATCTCGCCCACCCCCCACACCCTTTTTTCCGATAATCTCCCTAACGGCATGGCCACCCTTTCCTACCGAACCGCAGGCGAATCCCACGGCCGGGCACTTCTCGCCCTGGTCGAAGGCCTGCCCGCTGACCTGCCGCTGGACCTCGATCTCATCAATGGGGAGCTGGCACGCCGACAAGGCGGCTACGGCCGTGGCGGCCGCCAGAAAATAGAGACCGACAAAGTCGAACTCCTCACCGGCGTCCGTCAGGGCAAAACCATCGCCTCACCCCTGACCCTGATGCTGGTCAATAAAGACTCGCGTCTGGATGACCCCGTCGCAACCCCCGCACTTCACCAGCCGCGCCCCGGCCACGCCGACCTGGCCGGCAGCATCAAGTGGTTGACCACCGACTGCCGCGCGACACTCGAACGCGCCAGTGCCCGCGAGACCGCCGCCCGTGTCGCGGCTGGCGGCGTCGCCAAATGCCTCCTCCGCGCCTTCGGCATCGAAGTCTTTGGCCACGTCACCACCGTCGGCCCACACACCTCCGCCGTCCCGGAACTCGCCCGGCCCAGCGGACCAACCCCCGCCGAACTGGCCGCCCTCATTTCCCGCCGCGACGCCAGCGAAACCTACACACCGGATGCCGCCGCCGATGCAGCCTTCGTCGAGTTCATCCGCCAGCAGAAGGTCAACAAGGACACCGCTGGCGGCATCGTCGAAACACAAATCTTCGGCCTGCCCATCGGCCTGGGCAGCAGCGTCGCCTGGGACACCCGCCTCGACAGCCGCATCGCCGGTGCGGTCGTCGGCATTCAGGCCTTCAAAGGTGTGGAGATCGGCCTAGGCTTTGCCGTCGCTGGCCTGCCCGGCTCAAAAGTCCACGATGAGATTTTCTACGACGCAGCGCTGCGCGACACGCCCCAACTCGGTTTCACCCGCACCACCAACAACGCCGGCGGCTTGGAAGGCGGCATGACCAACGGCATGCCGCTGGTCGTCCGCGGCGCGATGAAACCCATCAGCACACTCGGAAAGCCCCTGCGCTCGGTTGACCTGGCCACACTCACCCCCGCCGAAGCTGGCTGGGAACGCAGCGACATCTCTGCCATCTCCGCCGCCAGCGTCGTCATGGAAGCCGTGATCGCGTTCGAGCTGGCACGCTCCATGGTCGAAAAGTTCGCTGGCGATTCCATGCAGGAAATGACGGCAAACTATCGCTCCTACCTCAACGCGGCACGGACGATTTCGTAGGGTAGATCGTCCCCCGCCAGTTCAGCCGGCCGCTCCAGCACCACGCGAGCGCCCGCACAAGCATCCCCATCTGCATCACCCACGTCAACGGAAACAGGCCCACCAGCCACACAGAGTTCCCCGTCACCCGATACACAAAACCCAAAACGGGCAAAAACAGGGACAGATGTAACACCGCCAGCCCCGCCCAGATCATCCCTCCCGCCCAAAACGCCACCAGCGGACCCATCATCGACACCGTCAGCACCGCCATCGTCACCAAGATTCGCCACGGCCGACGGTGGCTGCACCCCGCGAATATCCGCGCCCATCCGCGAAACATCGTCCGAACATTGTCATACATCCGCGTCGCGGCCAGCGCCTCGCCGCTGTAGAGCCGCACCTTGAAACCCGACCGCTTCAACACGCGCATCAGGTCCACATCCTCCGTCCAGGCCCCGCGCACCGCCTCGTGCCCGCCAGCCTCGAAGTAGGCCGACCGCCTGATCAGGAAAAACTGTCCATTGGCGAACGCAATGCCCCGTCGGTTGTCATCGTTCGTGTAACTGGCGATATAGGCCCCCAGCACGCTCGCCCCCATGACCGGTACCAGCAGCTTTTCCCAGAACCCCACACACGTTTGCCGAGTGAGCAGACTCACCGCGTCCAGCCCGCGTGACACCGCCTGCCTTAGGGCCAGCCGCACCGCCTGCGGCTTCAGCGTCACATCCGAATCCACAAACAACAGCCACTCGTCCGCCGCCGATGTCTTCTCAACCCCCCGCCAGAGCGCATGGCACTTGCCCAGCCATGCGTCCGGCAACGTGCCCGGCGCGATCCTCAGAACCTTCAGGCGCGGATCGACGGCCGCAAACTCGTCCATCACGCTGGCCGTCTCATCCGTTGAACGGTCGTCAATCGCCAAAACCCGCATCGGCCCGGCATAATCCTGCCCCAGCACCGTCTGCAGACACGGCCTGATCCGCACCCCTTCATCCTTCGCCGGTATCAGCACCACCACCGACGGCTCGACGACTTCCGCCTCCGCCAGTTTCGCGAGATCGGCCTGCATTTTTGAAAATCGCAGCCGCGCCGATATCGCACTGTACGCACCCACCCCCGCCAGCCCCGGCCCCGCCGCTGCGTATAGGTACTGCCAAACGCTGAGGTTCTGCCAGAGGCTCAATTGGCCGTTGAACCTACGCCGTGATGACATTGATCACAAACGTACGGGTCGTGCCGGCCTTCGCCTGCAGCTGCGGGAGGTCGCTGGCCCGCAAGATCCCGGTCGTCTTGATCGCCTGCGGTGCGTCCGTCGTCAGACTTAGCGACGAAATGGCCGAGGCCGCAATACCATTGCTGCCCCCGCCCGCCGGTGCTGTTTCAACCCTGCCAAGCGTCAGCGTGCCGATCGCGGCGGCAGAGATCGCAGAGTTACTAAAGGCAAACCCCTTCTTCGGTCCCAGCAGCGTGATCGACCTGATCTTGCTGACTGGCCCAGACTTCGTCGCACTCACGAACTGGGCCCTGTTGGTGGGCAGCACGGCCCCACCCCGGCTCTGCACGCCGGAATAAATCTGCGAAGTGGTCATGGAAACAGCCGTCACGTCGCCAATCGAGGAGCCCATATCGACCACGCTGCCAGTCATGGTCCCCTTGATCGCCAGCGTCCCCAGCGAGCCTGCCGCAGATGTCAGCTTCCAGTCGGAAACCTTGCCACCCACCGTGATCGTGCCGACCGAACCGGTCCTGAACTCTCCTCCCAAATCGCCCGTGGTCGTGATCGATCCGACCGCACCTGTCAGGGTGGCCTGAAACTTCGTAGAAATCGCCTTGGCCGCAATGCTCTTGGTCTTGCCCGGGACCGACCACGTTCCACCAGCAATCGAGCCCTTGATCGCCACCGGACCAAGGTTCCCCTTGGCGTCCAGATTGATGGAAGAACCAAAATCGCTGCCAATCGTCAGCGCGTCAATCGACGGTGCGGCCACCGCATTGACGGTGTCCGTATCGACCCACTTGCTCGCCGCCAGTGTCGTAACCGGGATGCGGCTGTTGATCGTGGAGTTGGCCACCTTGCCCAGCGACAGCGAGACCTTCTCCTTGGTGCTGGAACTGCTGCCGATAAAGACGTCGGCATTCACAAGCCCACCCAGCACCAGCTTCGAAAGCGACGTACCGCCCGCCGCTGTATCACCCAAGGTCAGGCCCGACGTCACCTGTGCCGCCGGGGCGTTGATCTGTCCGAGCTTGATATCCGCGCTGCCCGAGGCGTCACTACTGGTGATCTGTGTCACGGTGACGATGCCATCGCCGCCCTTGCCGGTCAGGTTGAAGATACTCTTTGCGTTGGTGCCTTTCAGCGTGATCGCGCCCACGCCAGATGCGCCCGAGATGGTGGTCACACCGCCGGAAGACTTCTGACTGATCTTGTTGCCCGTGAACTCAACCGTCGCCGTGCCGGAACCGGTGATGCTCAGGGTTGCAGTCGTGCCGCCTGAGGCCTCCTTGAACACAATCGACTTGGCGGTCTTGGAGCCAAGCGTCACCAGCAGCCGGACTTCAGCAGTAACACTTAGCGCCAGCACGCCACTGGGCGTATTGACCGGAATGCTCAACTGACCGTTTTGTATGCCGCCCACCGTCGTGTTGATGCCCACTGTAATGTTGGCCTGCTCGCCACTGGGCAGAGAACTCGGCAGATTCCCGACGACCGAAAATCCGTTCGTCGCCTGCGCCGAACCCAGCGTCAGCGTCTTGTTACCCGTGTTCTGCAAAAGCAGCTTTTGCGTGGCCGACTGGCCCAACTGCAACACCCCGAAGTTGATCGCTCCCACATCGTTCGGGTTCAGCCGTTGCCCATTGTAGAACACGGCAAGGTTCGCACCATCACCGATGCTGACGTTGAAAGTCGATGTTGTGGTGGCCCCATCCAGATCGGTCGCCTTCACCGTTATTTGCGATGTGCCTGTCAGCGTGTCGGCATAGGTCAGGCTCAACACGCCCTTGCTGTCGATCAACGGCGTCACCAGCGTGTTGTCGCTGCTGGTCACCTGAAACGAGACCGGCTTGACCACCGACACGTTGTCGAAATAAACCACGTTCTGCTGGGCGATGTTGGACATGCCGTCATAGTTGGCCAGCGGAATCTCATCGAAAGGTGCGCTCAGTTTGGTGGTCGGCAGAGCCGCGATCTGATTCACGACATCCAGGCCCTTACCCAGCACCCGGCCGAAGGTTGTGAAGCCACCATTCTGGCTGTCCAGATTCGCGGAGTTGTCGCCAAGGTTCACGAAGAACTCACTCGTCGCCGAGTCCGGGTCGCCGCCCGTCTTGGCCATGGCAACCGTACCGACCGTGTTCACCTTTCCCTGAGCGTCATGAGGCGAAGTCGAAAACTCGTTAACCACCGGCGAGAACTGCTTGATGTGACTTCCCGACGGATAGGTGTAGCCCCCCATTTGCAGCACAAAGTCCTTCACCAACCGGTGGGCAAACGTCGTGTTAAAACTTCCACTGTTCACATACTTCAGGAAGTTCTCCACCGTCTTGGGCGTCTGCTTATCAAACAGCCCCAAATCAATGTTCGCGCTCAGCCCCCCAAATGCCACGGGAAACCGCACCACGGTTCCAGTCACCGTCGTGGAGGTGAACGCCTTGGAAAGGTCGATGCGCGTCGAAGCCGCTCCAGACGTCGTGTTGACGTCCCCCAGCGGAATGGCGGCAACCACGGCGAACAAACGCCGGCTCTCCACCGATTCCATCAGGGCGGTTACACGATGCTGCGACTTTTTATTACTCATGAAATTCGTTCCTTACCTGCTGCGCGATAGTGCCCTCATTCTGGCCCGGAGCGGTCACTGGCACCCGGTGATTATCGCTTCTGTCCACTCACGGCTGCCCTTAGTAGACCGTCACCGTCAAGGTGCTCGGCAATGTCACTTTCGCGCTCTTCAATGCCGCTTTCAGTGTCTTCTGGTCATTGATTGCGCTCAATGAGAAGCTCTTGCTTCCAACCTTGCCCGAGAATGTCGTGATCAGGTTGCCGATCACACTGCTCGCCACAGCTGCCGGCAAAGCCTTAGAGGGCGGGACCACCGAACCCAATGCAAGATTCCCCAGCTTCGCCGCTGCAATCACCGACCCAGAGAAAGTCGACGACTTGCCCCTCAGTGTCACGCTACCGATTGAACCCTTACCCAGTTCGGCCTGGGTCGTCGGTGCCAGACCCATCCCGTCGACACCCGCCCCTTTGGTTCCCGCCAAAACCTTGCTGCCGTCCAGACTCCTGGCCGTCAGGGCCGAGATGAACGAACCGGCCTCAATCTGCGAATTTAGTACCGTGCCGGAAACGGTGACACTCGACAATCCCACCCGGCCCACGAGATCGCTGCTATCCAGCCCCGAAGCGGTGACCGCGGTGATTCCGTTCGTCAGCACATGCACCGACGCCTGCCGCAGCGACCCCAGATCCAGCTGCATCCTCGGCTTGCCCCCTACCTTCGATGAACCGACAGACAGATTTCCGCCACTGATCCCCGCCACCGACAGTCCGGCGATCGAACCCTGAATATTCGCCGTGCCCGACAGGACCGCTGGCGACAGGTTCAAAGTCCCCACAGATGACTTCGTACCGCTCACAGTGATGTCGCCTAGGCCGATCTGTTTATCTTTGCCCTTGGACGTCAGCGTCAGATTGCTCTTGGAGTTCGTTCCCGTCAGTGTCAGGCCCTGAAGCGACGCCCCGGGCTGAAGAATCGTCAGCACACCCTTGACGGTCTTGGCGCTCAGGTTTTCGCCGACGATCTGGGCCGATAGTTTGCCCGGACCGACCAGACTCAACGTCCCCTGCGTGCCATCCGCTTCGGTGAAGACGATCGTCTTTACGGTCTTGTTGTCCAGTACCAGCGAAGTGAACACCGTCGCAGTCACTGGCACCGTAAACGCTGGTGTCAGGGCGTCGGTGCTGTGCACGACAATGTTCCCCTTCTTGGTCCCGCCGACACTCGTATCGACCGCCACCGTGAATTGCACGAACCCGCCCACGGAAATGGTTGCCGGGAGCGTCTCGACAAGGGTGTAACCTGCTGGCAGGTCGATCGAAGAAATCGTCAAGGCCGACGTGCCGCTGTTGACCAGCTGGACCTTGGCCGTTGTTGTGCTGCCCGCCGAAAGGGTACCCAGTTGCACCGTCGGGGCGTTCACTGCCGCAATCTCGTTGCCGTTGACCGAAACCTGAATGGTCGAGTGAACGTTGGCCGTGAGAGCCACACTGAAGTCAGGGTTCGCCCCGTCGTTCGTATGAATCACAATCCGGCCGGCCTGCGTCCCCAGTTTGCTGGTATCCACCGCCACCTGCACGGTGAACGTGGAACCAGCAAGGATCGTGGTCGGCGCAGAACCCTTAAGCGAATACCCGGCGGGGAAGTCGATCCCCGATACCGTCAGATCGTTCAATCCCGTGCTCATCAGCACTAGGCTCGCCGTCAACGGCGCAGTCAGTGCCGCATTACCGACATTTACCGCCGCCTGTCCCTTGGTCACCACGACGTCGTTGAGCTTCACACCCAGCGTCCCGCCTGATACGACCTTCGCCTGAAACGTCGCCTGGTTCGTCGCGCCACTGAGATCCGTACCGATCACTGTGATCGTGGCCGAGCCCGTCTGCCCTTTCGCCGCGTTAAACGTGATCGATCCGCTATCCGACAGCCGCACGCCCACCAACCCCGGGTTACTACTGCTCACCTGATACGTCACATACGTCGATGGCTTCACCACCGTGGCGGTCTTCAACACGAGATAGTTGCTCGGTGCCGGGGTCGTCCCGTTCGGATATCCCACGACCGGAAACCCTTCAAACGTCTGCGGCGTTGTCCCCGTGAACGGGACACTCGCATCAATCCGCTTCAAGCTGGAAATGTCTGTCAATGACTGCAGCCCATTCCCGAGCACCTGCCCAAACACTGCGTACTGGTTCCCCGGCTGATCGAAAATCGCGCTGTTGTCCTGCGTGTTAAAAAAGAACCCGGCCGTGGCACTGTTCGGATCACTCGTCCGCGCCATCGAGATCGTTCCGGCCGTGTTCGAACGACTGTTGTCAAACTCCAGATTGATCGGGTTGTCATCAGCGATGCTCGACAGCGACCCATTACCGTTAGTCGTAAAACCCCCGCCCTGCAGAAACTGAGCGGGCTTACTGTTGTCCTGGAAGTTCAGCGACCGGTGGAACACCGAATTGGTGAACGAACCCTTGCCCACATAACTCAAAAAATTGTTCGTCGTGACGGTCGCCGCCGTACGGGTCGCATAGGGCTGGTCGTACAGGCCCACGTTGAGGTTGTAGGTCACCGCGCTCGTGCCGCTGCCGCCCTGAATCGTCAGGGCCACCACACGGTTGGCCGTCGCATTCGTCGAAAACAACTTCGACACATCCACGCTGGCCGTTGTCGTTCCCTGTACAACCTGCTGCACCGGAATCGCGCTGTTGACCGTCACAGTCATCAGCTTCCTGCTCTCCAGCGTCTCGGTGATCGCCCGCTGCACGCCCCTCGTTCCGGCCAAACGGCCCAAACGCGCAAACTTACCCAACTTGTTATCCGACAAACTCTTGCGCTGACTCACAGGCGGCTCCTTGATATATGCGGTTCTTTGCAATCGACTCACCAAAAGACGACAGTGCACCGCGGGCAGTTTCAACAGAACCGCCCACAGCCCGTCTGCCAGCAAGGCGCAATGCCACACCGGCACGGTATGTGTGCTGACCGTCTGATCCGTCTATCGGATTATGGTCTCAAATCCCGCTGGCTGAAACCCGCGGAGAACCCAGCAACTTCTTGGCCTCACCCACCAAATAAAAGCTGCCAGTGATGCAGATCACGTCTTCCTTGGTCACGGCCCGCCGGGCGATCGTCAACGCCTCTTCCAGCGTAGCAGCAACCTGACACATCTTGCCGAACCGCTCGTTGTACTTCTGAGCCAGTTCAGCAGGGTCCGATGTACGGATGTTCTTCACATTCGTAAAGATGACCTTGTCCGCGCCGACGCTGACCTTCTCCAGCATCCCGTCCACGTCCTTATCGCTGCAGCACCCGAAAATCATCACCATCGAGTCATACGGAATGTGCTGGCCCGCGCCCTTGATCATCGCGTCCAGGCTGGCCGCATTGTGGGCACAATCGAGGATGATCCTCGGGTTCGCCCCGGCCGCCGGAATCAGTTCCAGCCGGCCCGGCATGAAGGCCTTGTTCAAGCCCTCCATCGCCCGTGCATCATTGATCGCGATCCCGCGCGTCTTCAGCTTGTCAATGATCGTCAGCGCCAATCCGCAGTTCACGGCCTGATGCTCACCGATCATCGGTGCCGACAAATGTTCAAACTTACTCTGCGGCGTCGTCAGACAAATCCGGTTGTGCGGCCCGAGCAACCGGCTCGACTCGAACCGGAAGCTGAACTCCACCGTCTTGCCACACACATCAAACGGAGCACCAACCGCCTCGGCCGCCTTCTTCAAGGCTTCTTCAACAATCGGCTCCTGCTGACACGTCAGCGCCGGAATGCCCGGCTTGAAAATGCCGGCCTTTTCCGTGGCGATCTTGTCCAGCGTGTTGCCCAACTGCTGCATGTGATCAAAGCTGATCGAAGTAATCGCCGACACTTCCGGCGTAATCACGTTCGTGCTGTCCAGACGCCCACCCAGACCGGTCTCAATCACACCGATCTCGATCTTCTGCTCGGCAAAATACTTGAACGCCATCGCCGTCAGTACGTCAAAGTACGTCGGCATCGGCTTGAGCTTGGCGACAATCGGCTCGATCGCTTTGACCTGCTTAACGAAGTCGGCCTCGGTGATCATCTCACCGTTGATCTGGAACCGCTCGCGGATGTCAATCAAATGCGGCGACGTATACAGACCCACCTTGTAGCCGTTGGCCTGCAACATGCTGGCGACCATCGCGCACGTGCTGCCTTTGCCCTTGGTCCCGGCCACGTGCACCGTACGGAACGAATCCTGCGGGTTGCCCAACTTCTTCAGCAGGTTGCGCATCCGATCCAGATCAAAGTTCTCGGCGTTGTAACGAACCACCCGGCGGTGCTCGTAGTTACTCAGCGTCGCCAAAATCCGCAGCGCCCTGCTCATGGGAGTCGGCGGCTGGGCCGGCAACGGGGCAGGAACGGCAGGGTTCGGCGGGACCATGCGAATCACCGCCGGCGGCAACATTTCGCGACGCCGTGGCGCGGCCGGGGCCGCCGCCTTTGGAACGGCTGCGGCCTGAGGAACAACAGGCCTGACTGACGGACGAACCGCAGCCGCCTTGGCCGGGGTCGATGATTTACTCTTAATTGCGGTCCCTTTGACTTTCGTTTTGGTGGATGACTTGGCCGTAGCAGTGCTGCCAGCCGGACGATGCTTGAGGGCTGAGGAGGTTTTTGACTTCACGGCCATGCCCGAAAGTTTAGCGGCCTATCAAACGCGTATCAATGAAATACACAACCGCCTGTTCAATAAACACTTATGTTTGTGCAACGTGCAAAGCAGAGTGTCCCCATTTTGTGGGCAACCCATTTTCCCTTACCGATTCCTGACCAACCCGCTAATATGCCCTTCCCCGTGTCATCCCCAGCCGTTGCAGCACCGGATCACCCATGCCCAAGACGTTGAAAAAACCCAAGACCTCCCAGCAATCTCCGCAGGATGTTGATATTCAATCCGTGGCCTTCGTTTCTTTGGGCTGCCCGAAGAATCTGGTCGACTCCGAACGGATGCTCGGGCTCTTGGCCGAAGACGGCATCGCCATCACGCCAGACGCCGACGGGGCCGACTGCATCGTCATCAACACGTGCGGCTTTCTGGAGGCCAGCAAAACCGAATCCATGCAGGAAATTCGGGACGCCGTCGCACTCAAAAAGGCCGGCAAGGTCAAACGCGTGATCGTCGCCGGATGTCTCGTCCAGCGGCACAAGACCAAACTCATGGCCGATGAACCCGGCATCGACCGTCTCGTCGGTGTCTTCGACCGCGACCACATTGTTCAGGCCGTACGCGGCGCGGCCAACCCCCAGCAAGACCACGGCCACTACCTCGGCAAATACCACGACCTGTCGCGCGAACTCGCTTCGGCGGCGGGCCTGAAGGAAGACCCGGCAGTCAAACAGACCAAGACCTCCCGCCTTCCCGTCTTCGAAAACGATCGCGGCCGCCTGCGCCTCACGCCACGCCATTACGCCTACCTCCGCATTTCAGAGGGCTGCAATCAGGGCTGCACTTTCTGCACCATCCCCAGCATCCGCGGCCTCATGCGATCCAAGCCCATCGAGCAGCTCATGCTCGAAGCCGAAGAACTCGCAGCCGACGGCGCCGTCGAACTCAACCTCATCGGCCAGGACACCACCAGCTACGGCACCGATATCGGCTACGGCCCCGGCCTCTCCGGCCTGCTCAAGGTCCTCGATAAAAAGCTCAAAGACGTCCAGTGGCTGCGGCTGATGTACGCCTACCCCAGCTGCTTCACCGATGAGATGATCAAAACCATCGCTGACAGTTCGCGTGTCGTGAAGTATATCGACATGCCCTTGCAGCACATCAACGACCGCCTTCTGACCGTCATGAAGCGCCGCGTGACCCGCAAAGAGATCACCACGCTGCTGGAAAAACTCCGCAAGTGGGTCCCCGGCATCACCATCCGCACCACCTTCATCGCCGGCAGCCCCAGCGAAACCGAAGCCGAGCACAAGGAACTGGTCGACTTCGTCAAAGATTTCGGCTTCGACATGATGGGCGTCTTCCCCTACTCGGCCGAGCCCGGCACCCCCATGGGCCGCATGGACGGCCAGTTGTCGGAAACCGTCAAAGCCGCCCGCGTCGAAGAACTCATGCTCGCCCAGCAGGATGTCGCCTTCGCCAAAGCCAAAGCCCTTCGCGGCCAGCAGATCCAACTCCTCGTCGACCGCCCAGCCGACCGCGACGCCGACCAATGGGTCGCCCGCCACACCGGCCAGGCCCCCGACATCGACAGCCACACCCTTCTCGAAGGGGATGACCTCCACGCCGGGGCCATGGTCACCGCAGAAGTCGTCGGTGCCGACGGCTACGACCTGTTCGCCAAGATCGCGAAGAAAAAGTCGCGCGCCCTCAACGTGCTTAAGTAGGCCGGTCTCCCGCCTGACAGCACGACATTTTTTGATTCAACTAAAATTCCTACGAATAAACACCGCTCGATGTGGCACTCCACTCCTGTCAATGGCTTTTAGCTTGACGAGGTACCCCCATCGGAGTGGAGAAAATGTCTTCAAAACACAACTTAGGCGCCGCAGCCGCCGTCCTCGGTCTGGCTTGGACCTCGTTCGCCGGGACGGTCTCGCTTGCTCCGTCCAAGGACAACACGCTCTACCAATCCACGATCGGCAACCTCAGCAGCGGCAGCGGCCCGGAGCTCTTTGTCGGAGCAACGGCAGGGCTCGCCGCCCGCCGGGCTGTGATGTCCTTTGATCTTTCTTCCATACCCGCCGGCTCCTCGATCACCTCCGTCTCGCTCTCCATGTCCGTCGTGCAGGTTCCGGCCGGTGGCGGCGCGCCCGGCACCGTCGGCATTCATTCCCTCACCACCAGCTGGGGCGAAGGCACGTCGAACGGCTCTGGCGCTGGAGACGCCGCCACGCCCGGCGATGCAACCTGGATTCACCGCTTCTTCGATACCACCAGTTGGACCACGCCCGGCGGCGACTTTTCCGCCGGAACTCTTGCCTCGACCAGCATCAACGGCGTCGGCGCCTATGCGTGGTCGTCGCCCAGCCTGATCGCCAGCGTGCAGGGCTGGCTGGATAACCCCGCAAGCAACTTCGGCTGGATCTTCGTCGGCAACGAATCCACCGCCCGCACAGCCCGCGTCTACGGCTCCCGCGAAAACGTGGACACCTCGGTTCAGCCCGCGCTCACCATCACCTACGCCGCCATTCCCGAGCCTGCCCTGCTGGGCGTCGTCGGTCTGGCCATCGCCAGCCTTGGCCGTCCGCGCCGCTCATAGTCGCAAGCGGCCGCTCTTGGTCGCAGCCAAGCGTCTCAAATCCAATCCGCGTCGTAACCGCCCGTCTTTCAACAACGGAGTTCTGTCATGCACACCCACCGCCGCTTCGCCACCCTCCTTTCCGCAGCCCTGCCAGTCATCACCTCCCTTTCCGCCTTCGCCGCCGGGCCGATTCCCGACCCCATCGTCAAGGGCGACATCCGCGTGCAACTCACCACGGTTGCCACCGGCCTGACCTCGCCCGAGGACATGACCTACGCCCCCGACGGCTCCGGCCGTCTCTTCGTCACCGACCAGACCGGCAAGGTCCGCATCCTGCAAAATGGGACACTTCTGCCCACACCCTTCCTGGATGCGACCTCCAAGCTTTCCACCCTGAGCGCCGGCTACGACGAGCGCGGCCTGCTCGGCCTGGCCTTCAACCCCGACTTCAACAATCCCGCCGCACCCGGCTACCGGAAGGTCTACACCTACACCTCCGAACCCGTCAGCGGTGCAGCCGACTTCACCGTCCCCATGACGGGGGCGTTCAATAACCAGTCCGTCGTCTCCGAGTGGACCGTCAGCGCGACCGACCCCAACGTCGTCGACCCGACCTCGCGCAAGATCCTCCTCAAGGTCGATCACCCGCAGTCCAACCACAACGGCGGCAAGATCGCCTTCGGCCCCGATCACAACCTTTACATCGCCACCGGCGACGGCGGCAGCGCCAACGATGTGGGCGCGGGCCACACAGTGACGCTCGGCAACGCCTCCGACACCAACACCGTGCTGGGCAAAATCCTCCGTATCGACGTCGCTGGAAACAACTCCGCCAACGGCAAATACGGCATCCCGGCCTCTAACCCGTTTGCCACCACCGGTGGCGTGAAGGAAATCTACGCGCTGGGCCTGCGCAACCCCTTCCGCTTTTCCTTCGCCCCCAACGGCGACCTCCTCGCCGGCGACGTCGGCCAGAACAACGTCGAAGAAGTCGACCGCATCGTCGCGGGCGGCAACTACGGCTGGCACTCCAAGGAAGGCACCTTCCTGTTCAACCCCGCCGATGGCACGGTCGGCGCCAGCACCGTTGGCGGCCCCGGCAACCTGATCGACCCTGTCCTGCAGTACGACCACGATGAAGGCATCGCCATCGTCGGCGGCTTCGTCTATCACGGCGCCGACTTCCCCGCCCTCACCGGCAAATACGTCTTTGGCGACTTCTCCACCTCTTTCGGAGCAGCCCACGGCCGCCTCTTCTACGCCGACCTCCTCACCGGCAAGATCAACGAGTTCCTCTACGGCAACGCCGACCTCTCCCCCGGCCTCTACATCAAAGGCTTCGGCGAAGGCCCCGACGGTGAACTGTTCCTGCTTGGCACGACCATCCTCGGCCCCACAGGCACCACCGGCGTCGTCGTCGCCCTCGTGCCCGAACCCGGCACACCCGCACTGGCCGTCGCAGCCGCTGCGATCCTGCTTACCCGCCGCCGCAGATAATCAGCTGAACCAAGACCGAGTTTTTTCCCCACTCATGGCATTTGTGCACGCCGCATGAAACCATGGCGCTCCAGTGGAACCGCGCGCCCTATCCGATAGCCCCCACGCGATCGATACCAGCACCCTCCCCTGCCCCCACTGCGGCTACGATCTCCGCGCCACCACCATCGAAGACGAAAAACGCCGCTGCCCCGAATGCGGCCAATTCACCGGCAACACCCAACTCACCACCGGCACCCTCCCCTGGCTGCACCGCGCGACCCTTGGCCGACCCTCAGCCTACTTTCACACCCTCTACCGCATCTTCCGCCACCCGTGGAAATGGCCGACGGAGCTCGGCCCCAGTCCCGATCTCCACGCCGCCCGCGCGTTCGTCCGCATCGGCCACCTCATTTTTTTCGGCATCGCGTTTCTCACCCTGAACCTGCTTTATCGCTGGCCGTCGTTCTTCAATGATGTTCTGGACCTCACCCTCTACCGCCTCACCGACGGACTGCGCGATGCCCTCGACAGCCTTCCCTATGCCTCCGGCCAGCCCTTCACCGATGTCCCGCCGCCCTCCATGGTCTTCCACGGCTCGCTCGACTTGCTGATCCCCGTCGAACTTTTCGCAGCCACCCCCGGCCTGCCCGCTCTCGCCCTCGTCTGCACGTTGTGGCTGGCGCCGAGAACCTTCCGGGCCGTTGTCGTGTGGGGTCCGGGCGGCCACAGAAACACGGCCCGCACGTCGCAGCTCACCACCACCCTCGTCGGCGCGACCTACCTTCAGGGCAGCCTGATGCTGCCCTTTGTTCTGGCAAGCTACCTGCTCGTCGTCCTTCTGACCGGCACGCTCGCTTCCGCCCCCGACCAACTCCTTGGCCCCGCCGGAATCGCCCAAGCCGCCGCCGCATTACTCCTGCTGACCATCATGGCGGCCAGCCTGCTCAGCCTGCTGCGCCTGTTTCGCGATGGCCCCGACGGCCGCCTCGGTGTCGCCTTCCGCCGCATGACAACCGTCTTCGCGTTGATGATGGGCCTTCTCACCGTCTGGTTCGTCATCATCGGCTACGTCGCCGCCGTGTGCACCCTGATCTGGAGAGCCTGGTAACGCGCTATTTCCCCGCAGCCTGTTCCCACGGCGACACGTCCGTCCAGTAAGCCATCCGGCTCACATCCTTCGCATACATCCCCCGCGCATCCGCCATCCGGCCGGGCGTGGGCCACCCCGTACCGACCGTCCTGATCATCGCCCGCTTCCCACCCTGCAACATCATCAACTCAAACGGCCTCCGCGATTCCACCGTCGGCAACGGCACAACCGCCAGATACTTCGGCACCAACTCCGCCAGCGTCCCCGGCCAGTGACCCGTATCCACGCGATACAAGTTCACAGCCACGCAAATTGCCGCCGTAACCATCGTCCGCCGGTCGCCATACCCCTGATCCATCAACCTCTCCGGCATGTTCTGAATGTACGCCTGCGCCCGCACGATCCGGTATTGCGACGCATCATTCGGCACACGCGCCGCCCCGCCAGTCGGGTGCCAGCCCGCCAGCAGCCCCGCACTGTCCGCCTCCATGAACGTCTCCAGCGGCATCGTCACCCACCCGCGCACCGGAACCATCACCCCCTTCACCCCCAGCCCCCGCCGATACACGTCACCCCGTAACTGCACCGATCCCGGCGGATCACCCATCGCCCGCAGCACAAACCCCTCCGCCCACGCCCTGACCGCTGGCTGCATCTCCCGGCTCTCAGCCAGCATCGGCGCACATCGCATCGCCTCTTCCGCCTCAGACACGGCCAAGTGGCTCAACGCCACAAACCGCGCCGTCCGAGGCGCGCCATCCACACCGCGGACAATCCCCTGCCGCCACAACTGCACCCGCACGAACGATTCCCAATCCTTCGCAGCCACCGCCGATTCACTCGACCGCCGCAACCCCTCCGCCAGTGCCTCTGCCCCAGCCTGCTCATCCCCACCCGCGCTCCGCCCCGCCGTAATCGCGTCCCACTCCGCCGACCAATCCGCCGGCGGAAGCGTCGCCAACCGGTCAAGCACGTTCAGCCCTACCGCCGCCTCTCTTTCACCCCCCGCCGCAGCCACCATCACCCGATCCAGCAACTCCGGAACTTCCCGCGTCGCCCCCTTCGGCGGCACGTACATCCCCTCAAGATTCACCCCCATCGCCACCAACTCCCCCACAGCCGCCGCCAACTTCCGCCCTTCATACCACCCCCACACCAATCGCAATCCCACCACCGCCACCAAACACACCCCCGCCCGCCGCAGCGTCAGCCACGTCTCCCGACGCACAATCTCCACGGGCGTCCGCTGGTCCATATCAGCAGTGTACAAACTGTCCGCCCAGCGATATCCGCGGAGTTACCGTCCTGGCCACTCTGGGCATACCGCCAGAACCTCCCCCCCTTGCCAGCCGACCGATCACCTGCGTACAACGCCCAACAGATTCCGCTACTCTTCCGGCCCTACCCCCCCCCGCCGCCCGCCCACACTCCCGCAACCCCCATGGCCTCCGAAACCACCCGCATCATCTTTTCCATGCTTGGCATCACCAAGCGGCACGAAAAAAAAATCATCCTCAAGGACATTTATCTGTCCTACTACTTTGGCGCCAAGATCGGCGTTTTGGGGATGAACGGCGCCGGCAAAAGCTCTCTCCTACGCATCATGGCCGGCGTCGATAAAGACTTCGACGGCCAGATCGAAAAATCGCAGGGCTTCTCCATCGGCTTCCTCCAGCAGGAACCCGCCCTCGACCCCAACGCCACCGTCCTGGAAGTCGTCCGTCAGGGCATGGCCCCCATGCTCAAACTCATCGACGACTACAACAAGATCAACGACGATCTGGCCGACCCCTCCCTCACCCCCGAAAAAATGGACAAGCTGCTGGAGCGTCAAGGCGCGCTTCAGGAAAAAATGGACGCCACCGACGCTTGGAGCATCGACTCACAGCTCGAACTCGCCATGGACGCCCTCCGCTGTCCGCCCGGCGATGCCAAAATCGGCCCCCTTTCCGGCGGCGAAAAACGCCGCGTCGCCCTCTGCCGCCTCCTGCTGGAAAAGCCCGACATCCTCCTGCTCGACGAACCCACCAATCACCTCGACGCCGAAAGCGTCGCATGGCTCGAACGCCACCTGCATGAATATAAAGGGACAGTCATCGCGGTGACCCACGACCGCTACTTCCTCGACAACGTCGCCACCTGGATCCTCGAACTCGATCGCGGCGTCGGCATCCCCTGGAAAGGCAACTACTCCAGCTGGCTGGAACAGAAACAAAGTCGCTTGCTCCTCGAAGAAAAACAGGACTCCACCCGCCGCAAAGCACTGGAACGCGAACTCGAATGGGTTCGTTCCAGCCCCAAGGCCCGGCAGGCCAAAAGCAAAGCCCGCCTCGGCGCCTACGAACAAATGGCCGCCCAAGAGGCCGCCAGCAAGGTACAGGCTCTGGAAATCTTCATCCCGCCCGGCCCGCGCCTCGGCAAGATCGTCATTGATGCCAAGGCCATCTCCAAAAGTTACGGTGACCGTCTGCTTTTCGAAAACGTCACCTTCTCCCTGCCGCCCAACGGCATTGTCGGCATCATCGGCCCCAACGGCGCGGGCAAGACCACGCTGTTCCGCCTGCTGACCGGCGCCGAAACACCCGACAGCGGCACACTCCGCATCGGCGAAAACGTGAAAATGGCCTATGTCGAGCAATCCCGCGATGTCCTGGGCAAAGATATCTCCGTCTGGCAGGCCATCTCTGATGGACAGGAGTTCATGGACATCCCCGGCCTGTCCGGCTCCGGCTCCAGTGCGGTCAAGATCAACAGCCGTGCCTTCGTCAGCCGTTTCGGCTTCAACGGCACCGACCAATCCCGCTCCATCGACACGCTCTCCGGCGGCGAGCGTAATCGCGTCCACCTCGCCCGCATGCTCAAAAGCGGCTGCAACGTGTTGCTACTCGACGAACCGACCAACGACCTCGACGTGAACACCGTCCGCGCCCTCGAAGACGGCATGGAAAACTTCGCCGGCTGTGCAGTCGTCATCACCCACGACCGCTGGTTCCTCGACCGCGTCGCCACTCACATCCTCGCCTTCGAAGGCGACAGCAAAGTCCACTTCTTTGACGGCAACTACAGCGACTACGAAGTCGACCGCAAAAAACGCCTCGGCCACGCCGCCGATCAGCCCCACCGCATCAACTACAAGAAGCTCACCCGCTGAAGCACTCAGTAAACCTTGATCAACGTCTTCGGCAGGAGGGCATCCAATGCACCCAACAATCTGGGCAGCAATGGAATCAAGTCACTCTCATCATTGCTTCGGCCCATGATGACAACCACAGCTAGCGGCAGCGCGTGGATGTTCTGCTCATACTCAATGCCGCGATCCGTGGTCATCACGGCCTGAAAACCAGCATCGGCCGCCATCGCAAGGAGCTTCCCATTGCCGACGCCCTTCCAACCAAGGTAGGCCACCGTGAAAACTTCATGCGTCGGCAACAAATGGCGTAAGGCATGCGGCAAATTTTCGTCGAGCAGAATCTTCACGCACGCTCGCCAACTGGCAAGGCCTCTCGCGCCGTCCGCTCACGCGCCTCATCCAGCAGCCTCAACACCTGGTCGCGTGTCACGGTCGGAAACTGCGCAACAAAATAATCGACCGGATAACCCTTGCCGAGATAATCAAAAAGAATGTCCACCGGCACACGAGTTCCGGCAAAACAGGGTTTGCCGTGCATCACCTGAGGATCAGTCGTTACAACGTTGCTCATGGCTGGCATCATATCACGGGGGACACCACCGCCGTCAGAAAAATAGCCCTACCCCCACCCCTCGCGCCAACCCGCCCGTATTCCCGGCAGGTGCAGCATCACGAACTGTTCCAGATGAATCTCCCCGGCCTTGAACTCGCCCGTATCAATCTTGTTCTCCAGAGCCAGCCCCAGCATGTAACCCACCGCAAACGCGGCAAAGCTCACCGCCTCCGGCCCGAACGCTTCATACCGCTCCAGTAGGTTTTTATGCAGATACAAGAACTGCGGCGCCGCCCACTTATAGATCCGGCTGTGCACCGAAAATCCGCGGATCGCGATCCGTGTCGTCATGTCGTGCCGTGGCTCTTCGGTCTTGGCCTTGGCCGCCACCACCAACTGCTTGGGGAAGTGTTCCAGCAACTCTTCAAAGTCCCGCAACAGCGCCCTCGCTCCCCGTCGCTGGCGCGGCGCGCGATCCGGCCGGTACGCCGTCGAACTTCCCGAAAATGGACCCTGCTGGTAACTCACGGTTCCTCAAACATATCGGCCGACGGGGGTGGGTGCGCCAATATTTCCGCGCCTTTTTGTGCCTAATTGGATGAAGGATCTTTCGGCAATATTTCGGCCTTGACAGGGTACCCCACCACCGCCTCAATCACGGTCCTGTCCCATAGCCTGTCCGCCACCCCCAAAACCAGTTCCTGACGTGCCGGAATCGCCATCCACGAACCCTCGGCCATCTCCTTCTCCAACTGCCCGGCCGTCCAGCCGGAATAACCGGCAAAGAATCGCACGTCCCCCTCCACACCTTTAAGCAGCCGCATCAGCGTCCCCCGGTCACCGGCAAACCGCAACACCTCCTCCTCCGATCCCACCCCCACCTCTTCGCCCCCATCCAATAGCCCGCCCCGCCATACCGCCATCAGTGGCCCCTCGCACGGCCCCCCGACATACAACTGTCCCTCCCGCAAAATCTCCTCGCCCAAAATCTCCCTACCCAACTTCCGCAGCGAAACCTCCGTCACCCGGTTCAACACCACACCCAATGCCCCCTCCGCCGAGTGCCGCAACATGTAGATCACCGTGCTACTGAAATTCGGGTCCTGCATCCGGGCCGAGGCAATAAGCAGCTGCCCCGCCAGACTCGCCACTTCCTGCGGCTCTGGCGCGTCACCATCGGGTTGCTCTTCGGAGTCGTGATCCATTTCCGCTGACACTCTACGGCACGTTTCCGTCACAAGGGAGGCGTCGCCGATTGGTAGCGGGCCTCGCCGCACGTATAACAGGGGCGCATGGCTGTCATCCCGGAAATCCTCGAATACAACCGCGAGTTCGTCGCCTCAAAAAAGTTTGAGGCCATGGCCACCGACCGCTTCCCCAACCGCAAGATCGTGGTTCTGACGTGCATGGATACCCGGCTCACCGAACTGCTGCCGCAGGCCATGGGCCTTCGCAACGGCGACGCCAAGTTTCTGAAAACTGCAGGCGCCGTCATCAGCCACCCGTGGGGCAGCATCATGCGCAGCATTTTGCTGGCGATCTACGAACTCGGCGCCCAGGACGTCGCCGTCGTCGGCCACCACGACTGCGGATTCGCCAACATGCGGGCCGAGACCATGCTGCAAAGAGCAATAGACCGCGGCGTGCCAGCCCTGCGCATCGAAACCATCCGCTCGGCCGGGATTGACCTCGACCAGTGGCTCACAGGCTTCGCATCGCCCGAAGAGGGTGTCAAACGGTCAGTCGCGGCCATCCGCCGACACCCCCTACTGCCAATGGATGTCGTGGTGCACGGGTTGCTTGTCCACCCCCATACGGGCCTGCTGGAGACGATCGAGGTCTAAGCCCCCCGGGGTAACGACCGGCCGCCAGAAAATGGCGAAATGAAACCAGAAGGCGCCTACGCAGCAATTGTGCCTCTTCGCCAGCACTAAACACAACCCATGGCGTCGCCCCGGCCCCCAGCCACAACCAGTGGTGTCTCTGTACGCCAGCGCATGGCGAGCCCCTACGATCGCACCGCATCATTTCAGCATTTATGACGCCGACGTGCCGATCGACCTTGTATAAAGTGCATCCCAGCCGTCTCTCGTCATAAAGGACCGAACTCCGTTGCCCCACGCCACCTCCCATCGTCAGCCGTTCATTGCCCGTGCCCGCCAGCAGGTTCTGGTCATTGACGGTGCCATGGGTAGCAACCTCCAGACCCGAACCTTTGACCTGCAACGCGACTGGATGGGTCAGGAAAACATCTCCGAAGTCTTGAACTTCACCCGCCCCGAAGTCATTCAAGAAATCCACGAGGCCTTTCTGGAAGTCGGCTGTGATGCCGTTGAGACCAACACCTTCGGCGCCAACGAAATCGTCATGGTCGAGGCCGAGATGGCCGAGCGCGTGTTCGAAAACAATCTGGCCGCAGCCCAGATCGCCCGCCGGGCCTGCGACAAGTTTGAGACCCCCGACCACCCGCGCTACGTCATCGGCTCGATCGGCCCCGGCACGAAAATCCTCACACTGGGCATGACCACGTGGGACATCATGCTCAAGAGCTATCACGAGCAAATCCGCGGCCTGATGGCCGGCGGCGTAGATGTGTTGCTCATCGAAACACAGCAAGACCTTCTCGCCATCAAGTGCTGTCTGGCCGCCGCCGAAAAGGCCTTTGCCGAGGCGGGGCGTCGCCTGCCCATCATGGCCCAGGTCTCCATGGATCAGAACGGCGGCCAGCAGATGCTGACCGGTTCCGACCCTTCCGCCGTCGTCGCCGCCCTTGAACCTTACGACAGCGTCGACGTTCTCGGCCTCAACTGCGCCTTCGGCCCCAATGAACTGACCGAATCCGTCCGTTACATGGCCGCCAACTGGCCGCGCCTCGTCAGCGCCCTGCCGAACGCTGGCCTGCCCATCATGGTCGATGGCAAGAGCCACTTCCCCATGAACCCCGCCGACTTCACCAAAGGCGTGATGAGGTACGTCACGGAGTTCGGCGTGAATATCGTCGGTGGCTGCTGCGGCACCATGCCGGAACACCTGAAGGAACTCGCCTACGCCGTGCGCCAGCACCCCGTGGCCAAACCCCGCCACATCCATCGCAAGCCGCAAATCAGCAGCCTCATGTCCGCAGAAGACCTGCGCCAGGACAACAGCTACCTCATCGTCGCCGAACGCACAAACACCAACGGCTCCCGCCAGTTCAAGCGTCTCCTGCAGGAAGACAACTTCGACGGCCTGGTCTCCATGGCACGCGATGAAATGCGCGAAGGCAGCCACCTGCTCGACGTCTGCGTCGACTTCGTCGGCCGCGACGGCGTCAAGGACATGCACGAAGTCGTGCGCCGCTACGTCAACTCCATCGCCGCGCCACTCATGCTCGACAGCACCAACCCCAAGGTGATGGAAGCCGGCCTGCAACTGGCCGGTGGCCGCTGCATCCTCAACAGCATGAACCTGGAGGACGGCGAAGAGAAACTCGGCCAGATCTGTGCACTGGCCAAGGCTTACGGCGCTGCCGTCGTCGCCGGCACCATCGACGAAGACAAACTCAATGCCATGGCCCGCACCGCCCAGCGAAAAATCGACGTCGCCACACGCATCCGCGATCTGGCCGTCGACCGTTTCGGCCTGCGCGACGCCGACCTGATGTTCGATCCGCTGGTCCTGCCCATCAGCACCGGCATCGAGGAAGACCGCCGCAACGCCTTGGAAACCATCGAAGGCACCCGCCTCATCAGCCAGCGCCTGCCGGAATGCCACACCGTCGTGGGACTCAGCAACGTCAGCTTCGGCCTGAAACCCGCCGCCCGTGTTGTCCTGAACAGCGCCTTCCTGCACGAACTCCGTGAAGCAGGTCTCACGGCCGCCATCGTGCACGTCAGCAAAATCCTTCCGCAAAACCGCATCCCGCCGGAACAGTGGCAGGCCGCACTCGACCTGATCTACGACCGGCGCAAAGAAGACTTCGACCCGCTCACCCACTTCGTCAACCTCTTCCCGGATGAGGGCGCCACCGCCAGCACCGCAAAAACAGGCGCCGACAAATACGACGGCCTGACCATCGATGAAACCCTCAAACGCCACATCATCGACGGCGAAAAGCGCGAGCTCACCAAGCACCTCGATGAGGCCATGACCACCCACCCGCCACTGGTGATCATCAATGAGATTCTGCTCGATGGCATGAAAACCGTCGGCGAACTCTTCGGCTCCGGCCAGATGCAGCTCCCCTTCGTCCTCCAAAGCGCCGAGACCATGAAAGCCGCCGTGGCCCATCTCGAACCCCACATGCCGAAAGTCGAAGGGGGTAACAGCAAGGGCCGCCTCGTCCTCGCCACGGTCAAGGGCGATGTCCACGACATCGGCAAAAACCTCGTCGACATCATTCTCACCAACAACGGCTACACCGTTTTCAACCTCGGCATCAAGCAGCCCGTCAGCGAAATCCTGAAAGCCGCGAAGGAAAAGAACGCCGACGCCGTGGGCATGTCCGGCCTGCTCGTCAAGAGCGTGGCGGTGATGAAGGAAAACCTCGAAGAGATGAACGCGCAGGGCTTCAACCTGCCCGTCCTTCTCGGCGGCGCCGCCCTCACGCGCGAGTACGCCGAGGAAGACCTCGCCACCCTCTACAAAGGCCCGCTCCTCTATTGCCGCGACGCCTTCGACGGCCTGGCCATGATGGATGCCGTCGCCGGCGGCAGCGGCTCGCTCGCCACCCTCAGTGCCGACCAAAAAGCCCGCACCGCCAAACGGAAAGACCTGAAGTCCAAAGCCGTCAAGCCCCAAAACGCCGATGCCGAGTTCGCAGGCGTCGCCCAGGACAACCCCATCCCCACCCCGCCCTTCTGGGGCCGTCGCACCGCCACCGACATTCCCGTCGGCCACATCCTGCCATACATCAACGAAGGCGCGCTCTTCCGCGGCCAATGGGGTTTTAAGCAAGGCAAACTCACGGCCGAAGAGTTCGAGAAAAACACCAACGAAAACGCCCGGCCCATTCTCGAAGCCCTCAAACGCCGCGCCCTCACCGAAGGTTTCATCACCCCCAAAACCGTCTGGGGCTATTGGCCCGTTCAGGCCGATGGCAACGATCTGATCCTCTACAACCCCGCCGCATTCACCGATGCCACCGGCAAAGCAGCCCTAAAACCGAGCGCTCCCCCGCGCGAAATCAAGCGCATCGTGTTTCCCCGTCAGTCCGGCCGACGCCGCCTCTGCATCGCCGATTTCTTCCGCCCCATCTCCTCCGGCCAGTATGACGTATTGGCCATGCACCTCGTCACCGTCGGCGACCGCGCCACCGAGCTGGCCGAAGAACTCCGCAAAGAAAACCGCTATCAGGATTATCTCTACCTGCACGGCTTCGGCGTCGAATGCGCCGAAGCCCTCGCCGAGTTCTGGCACAAACGCATCCGTCAGGAACTCGGCTTTGGCAGCGAAGACGCCCCCGAAATCGCCCGCCTCTTCCAACAGTCTTACCGCGGCAGCCGCTACAGCTACGGCTACCCCGCCTGCCCCGATCTGGAAGACCGCCGACACATTGCCGACCTGTTGGTCCCCGGCGAAATCGGCGTCGCCCTCTCCGAAAGCCACATGCTCGTCCCCGAACAAAGCACCGATGCCCTCATCGCCCACCACCCGCAGGCCAAGTACTTCGATGTCTAGCCCCCAATAGTGCCGGTTGGCCCAATCGCCGGCCCTACGAAAATCCCAACTCCAACTGCCTCCCAAACACCTCCACCCGCACCGGCGCTTCCCGCCGCGCAGCACCACCCACGCTCTCAATCCGCTCCCCCACCTCATACCGCGGCGCCACCACCAGCGGAAAATCCACCGTCAACCCCGCCTTCTCAAACGCCGACCCGATCGCCCCGGTTGCCAGCTCCGGCGTGTTCCGCTTCTCTGACAAATGCGCCAGCACCACCGCCCGCCACGGCCCGCGCCCGCTCGCAGCCCGTTCCTTCCGCGCCTCCGCCAATGCCAGCCCAGCCTTCGGATTGCTCAAATGAAACCGGCTGGCATAGTTCGGAAACAGTTGCAGCAACCGCGGACAGTGGTTCGCCTCCAGCACCACCAGATCGCTATCCACCAGCCACTTCCTGATCGGCCGCTCCTCACACAAATCCGTCGCATACACCAGCGTCGCCCCACCCACCGCCGTAAACCGATACGCCATCGTCTGCGTGTTCGCCGAGTGCTCCACCTCCACACACTCTATTTTCAACTCACCCACACCCATCCCCGCCCCCTCACCCGCCTCCAGCTTGTGCGTCCGTAGCGGCTTCTCCCGAAACTTCATCTGCCCGCGCACGTGCCGGTACACCTGACTGCCCGAAAACACCGGCACATCCCGCTCCTGCAAAACCGCCAGCGCCGCCGGATGGCAATGGTCCCCATGATTGTGCGTAATCACCGCCGCACTCAGGCCACCCGGCATCGCCACATGCGCGTCCAGTAACGCGTTCATCGTCCGCTTCGCCGTCACGCCGCAATCCACCAGAACCGTGGTCGTGCCACACCCCACCAGCACGGCGTTGCCGCTACTCCCCGATCGAAGTGTCTGCACCCAAATACTCATGCTCCCCCGCAGCGTAACACGTCCAGCCAGCCATTTCCGACCCCCCTCCCCCCGCCTTCCCACCCGCCTTCCCACCCGCCATCCCACCCGCCGCACCGTTATCGGACACACCCATTCAGTCGACCCAACAGCCATATCTGGCATCACCCTCTGATTCCACCCTCACCCTTCGCCGATGAATTGTTAAGACCGGCCCGGCCCGCAAAGCATCGCGTTCCCCTCAGGCCCGCCACGGAGATTCGCCATGTCACTCAGCCGCCACCCCACGCTCGCCAAACTCGCCGCCGCAAAGGTCCTGCTGACCCTCACCGGCCCCTACAACGGCCAGACCATCGAGGTCACTCTCAAGTTCGTCGCCGAAGTGCAGGACCCCCTACCCAATACCCCCGCCCTCTGGTGCAGCTTCGCCACCGCCGGACCCAATCAAGCCGTCGAGGCCGACATCATCGCCTGCTGGGCGCTGGCCCGAACACCCCTCACCGCCATCGTCGCCATCGAAGGCAGCCGCATCGAGTTCACCACCACCGTCACCGAACGCCGCAAACACCTCTGGATCAACGAACGCGTCATGATCGACGGCGTACGAATCGCCGACCCCGCCCGCCTCACCGACGTCAACCTCCGCACAGAGCCCCGCTACCGCACCAGCGACAGCGCCGGCGGCATCTACGGCACACTCATCGTCAACAACAAAGCCATCGCCGGCGGCTCCCTCTGGGACATCTCCGCCGGCGGAGCCAGCTTCCTCGTCCCCATGGACCGCACCCTCATGGGCCTCCCCAAAGGCCAGCCCTTCGAGTGCCACATCATCTTCCGCGGCCAGAAACTGCTCCTTAAAGGCAAACTCACCCACACAAAAACCTTCAGCACCCGCACCCTCCGTCTCGGCCTGAAGTTCGCCAAAGGCGCCAACGAAACCGCCCCCGCCATGGTCGCCGCTCTGACCAGCGCCATCCGCCAACTCGAAAGCCAAAAAGCCGCCGCCTAACGCCTCCCCCTCCCCCTCCCCCTCCCCCCTCCCCCCACCGCACCCCCACTCACAGGTTTGCCCGTACCCGCCCACCGCCGAACCCAGCACCGGAGGTGCGTCGGCCTGTAGCCACCGGTAGAGCAAGGCACGGCTTCAGCCGGGACGAGCGCCACCCGTGGACCCAGTCCCAAACATCCAATCCTGCCCCGGCGGGGCAGCGGTTCCATCGCCAACGCTCCCTCCGAGCGGTATCCTATCGCCCCATGGCCTCCGGCGACATCCCCACGCAGCACCCAGCCGACGGACCCCGCAAGCCACAACCCACCCTTCCACCCACACCACCAGCCCCCAGCGCGCCAGCCACTGGCACAACCCAGATCGGCCCCTATCACCTCACCGAAATCCTCGGCGAAGGCGGCATGGGCACCTTCTACCGGGCCGAACAAACCTCTCCGATTAAGCGCACGGTCGCGCTCAAACTCATCAAACTGGGCTACGGCTCCCGCGAAGTCATCGCCCGCTTCGAAGCCGAACGTCAGGCCTTGGCGCGCCTTGACCACCCCAACATCGCAAAAGTCTTGGATGCCGGTACCACCGAAAACGGTCAGCCCTTCTTCGTCATGGAGTACGTCCCCGGTCAGCCCATGACTGACTTCTGCGACGAACACAAACTCACCATCCGCCAGCGGCTGGACCTCTTCACGCAAGTCTGCGATGCCATCGCCCACGCACACGGCAAAGCCCTCATCCACCGCGACATCAAACCCAGCAACGTGCTGGCTTACATGGCCGATGGCAAAGCCACCGTCAAAGTCATCGACTTCGGCATCGCCAAAGCACTGGGCAACGACGAGCAACTCTCCGTCACTCTGGCCACGGCTCAAGGGATCGCCATCGGCACACCGTATTACATGTCGCCCGAACAGGCCGCAGGAACTCTCGACATCGATACCCGGACCGACGTCTACAGCCTCGGCGTTCTCCTTTACGAACTCCTGACAGGCCGCAAACCCTTCACCGAAGAAGACTTCGCCTCCGCCGCGTATTCCGAAATCCTCCGCATCATCCGCGAAGTCGAACCGCCCAAGCCCAGCGTGGCCGCCATGCAACTCGGCCAAACCATGCCCGGCCTCGCGGAAGATCGCGGGACGAGGCTCGGCACACTGACCAAAGCCCTTCGCAACGAGTTGGAATGGATCCCGCTGAAGGCCATGCGGAAAGACCGGACCAGCCGCTACGCCTCACCACTGCTCCTCGCCGAGGACGTCCGCAACTACCTCGAAGGCAAGCCACTCGCCGCCGGGCCGGAAAGCCGCTTCTATCGCCTGAGCAAGTTCACACGGCGAAATCGGGCCGCCGTCATCACAGCGGCCGTAATGGCACTGCTCCTGACCAGCGGCGTCGCGTTCTACATTCAGAGCATCCGCACAGAGCAGCGGAAGACGGCCATTGCATTGGCCGATGCCAGCCAGCAAAAGAGCGAAGCCGAGAAGCAGCGTGATGACGCCCGACGCGCCACGGCACGTGCACAGACGATCAAGGACCTCATCACCACGTCGCTGGTTTCTTCCGATCCGAACAAAGCGGGCAAGCAGTCGATGCTGGTGACGGAGGCGATGGCCCAGGCGGTGGCGCGGCTGGATGCGGGGGAGTTGAAGGACCAGCCGGAGGATAAGGCGGAGCTGCAGGATGTGATCGCAGGGATTCAGTATGGCAACGCGAACTCCACGGAAGGGTTACGTCTCATCTCCCTGTCGCTGGAAACGCGTCAGCGTCTGTTCAAGGGGGACCACCCGGCCGTTGCGAGCTCGCTGAACAACGTGGCGGTCTGCCTAGACAATCTGGGCCGGCGCGGAGAGGCGTTGCCGAAGTACGAGGCGGCACAGGAGATGCGTCAGCGTCTGTTCAAGGGGGACCACACGTCCGTGGCGAACTCGCTGAACAACGTGGCGTTCTGCTTGGTCGGTCTGGGTCGGAGCGGAGAGGCGTTGCCGAAGTACGAAGCGGCGCTGGAGATGCGTCAGCGTCTGTTCAAGGGGGACCACCCGGCCGTGGCGCAGTCGCTGAACAACGTGGCGACCTGCCTGAACCGTCTGGGTCGGAGCGGAGAGGCGTTGCCGAAGTACGAGGCGGCGCTGGAGATGTACCAGCGTCTGTTCAAGGGGGACCACCCGGATGTGGCGTTGTCGCTGAACAACGTGGCGTTCTGCCTGAACAGTCTGGGTCGGAGCGGAGAGGCGTTACCGAAGCTCGAGGCGACGCTCTCGATGTACCAGCGTCTATTCAAGCGGGACCACCCCGAGGTGGCGTTGTCGCTGAACAGCGTGGCGGCCTGCCTGGACAATCTGGGTCGGAGCGCAGAGGCGTTGCCGAAGTACGAGGCGGCGTCGGAGATGTACCAGCGTCTGTTCAAGGGGGACCACCCGGACGTGGCGAGGTCGCTGAACAACGTGGCGTTCTGCCTGGACCATCTGGGCCGGAGTGCCGAGGCGTTACCGAAGTACGAGGCGGCGTTGGAGATGCGGCGCAAGGTTCTACCTACAGGGCATCGGGATACGATGGACTCGGTGGGCAATCTCGCATTGTGTCAGAAGGGCTTGCATCACGCGGCGGAGGCCGAGCCGCTGTATCGGGAGTCGCTGGCGTTTAGCGAGAAGACATTGGGTGCGACGGCTGCGGGGACGTGTCGAGTGGCGTTTTATCTGGGAGAGGTGCTGGATGAGCTGAACCGCCACGAGGAGGCGGAGGGCATTCGCAAAAAATATCGGCTGGGCGACCCGGCCACGCGCCCAGCGACTCAGGCGACAACCCGGCCAGCCACTCGACCTTAAGCCACTGGCGTTCGGGCATCGCGGACAGCCCGTAACCGGAACCCCGCTACCCACCCGCCCCCCCCCCCCCCGCGAAAATTCTTCTTGACGCCGCAACAAACGCGCGCCCAAACTGATCAACAGCGTCTTCTCCCAAAACCAGCAACCCGCAACTTCCCACCCACAGCCAACCCCAAAGTTACCCATCTTCCGCGCACCGCCATAACTCTCTTACCCAAAACCTCTTACCAATTCCCAATGTCAGTTCATGGTACCAAATGTCCGCAAACGCAAAAAACGCATCTCATTCTTGCTTCCAGCCTCCATCTCCCACCCACCACGCCCCGCGCCGTTCCCTTCCGAGTTCATCCCAGTTCATTTGCTTTCATCTGACGTCCAACGACCACACACCTAGATCCGTCGAACCATTTGGGACACCCCCCGGCCTGTGTTAGACCACCGGTTCAGGTCGAACCAAACGAACGTACTAAACGGAGCGCCAGCATGTCTTATCACTTCGCCACAATCTCGCCCAGACTCTTCCTGGCCGTCGCCGGTGTTCCGCTGCTGCTGGCCGCAACACACGCCACCGCGCAAACCGTCCCCCAATGGTCCGGCGATGCACGCGTCACCTCCGACTACCTCGACGCCGTCACCACCCTCAACCACGACCTCACCAACTCCGTCACGCCCACCACCGGCTCACCCGTCGCCGTCAACAGCGTCGTGACCTCTTCACCCCTCCCGGCCGCGGGCAACGAATACGGCTCGGCCGGGCGCTACGCCACCACCGGTAACACCTCCACGCACAACATCACCCCCGCCACCACCAACTCTGCACGTTCCGGCGCGGGCAGTTCCATTTCACAGGTGCGCCTCGATGGCAACGCCCTGCGTCAGCTCGGCGGCGTCGGCCAGTCCCTCACCTTCTACGCCGTCTTTCAAACCCACGCCGTCCAGACCACCACCCGCCACTACGCCGGCGGCCAGGCCCCCGAAACCTATACCAGCACCGTCTTCAACCTCGGCGTCCAGCCGTTCGGCGGCGCCTCCAACAGCCTCCTCTATGCCCAGGGCCAGCTCCTCCAGCCAGCCGCCTTCGTCAACGGCGTTTCAACACCCACCGGCTATGCCCCCCAGTTCACCAGCGGCGGCTACGACGGCATCCTTCAAGTCGACCAGAACAACAACAGCCGCGAATACGCCACCCTCTCCGGCGGCTCTCTCCTGCCCGGCCTGATCTACGCCGATGACGTTTTGCCCGGCATCAACACCGGCCTGACCACCGCCGAATCCGGCTTCGTCGGCCTGCCGGTCACCGTCAACATCCCGGCCATCGGCATCGACACCCTCCGCATCGATATCAACCTCGGCTCCGAGGCCGCCGGCTACGCCAACCGCATCGCCGGCAGCGTCTACGACGACGGCACATCCGCCGTGGATTCGCTGGCGGGTGTCTCGTTCCTCGGCTTCACCACCGACGCCGGCACCCCCTTCGACGGCGTCCTGCCCGTACTGGTCAACAACAACGTGCCCGAGCCGACCGCCCTCACGGTCCTGCCCGCCGCCGCTCTCTTGTTCCGCCGCCGCCGTTAGAGCTTCAGCACAGTCCGCCGATACAACTCATCCGGCCGATTATCCAGCCGGGCAATGTCCTGCGGCGAAAGACTGATCGGGCCTCCAAGCGCCACCGCGCCGGAGAAAATCTCCGCCGCCTTCACACACATCGCCAGCGCCGCCCACGCCCCCTCAGCCGTACCCGCCGGACAAATAACCCCGTGGTTCGCCAGCAGAATGACCCGCGGCAACCGCCCCGTGCGGGCCGCAAAACCCTCCACCGCCGGCAACATCGCCCGGCTCAGCGCCAAACCCGGATCAATGTATGGCAACAACAAACTCTCAGCCCCACAACAAACCACTTCATCCGGACACTGACGATGCTTCGCAAACTTCGCAGCCAAAGGCGAACAAAGAATCGCATTCACAGCGTTCGGGTGGCAATGGGCGACAAACCTGTTCCCCGGCAGACTCAGCAACCCGGCATGGAAAAATCCTTCAGTGCTCGGCTTCTTCGATTCCGCCGTCACCCGGCTATCGAGCAAGACTTGGTCGATCTGGTCATCCGGCAACTGCGGCCCTGTGATCGCGGGCAGAAGCTTACTCATGTGACACTGAGCAATCCCCGACACATCCAGCGTAGCCAGCGACGAACCCGAGGCCTTCACCGCCATGATCCCTTCCGACACAAGCGTGCTGACATTCCCCTCACCCAGAATGGCAAGGTGCCCCGGCCGACCGATGCGATGGGCAAGATCCAGAAGTTGAGCAATGGGGTCAGAAGTGGTCATGAGGAAAGGTGGGTGGGGGGTGGGGGGTGGGGGGTTAGAAGTTGCCGCAGATGCTGACATCCAGGCCCAGCTCCGACATCGCGGCCGCCTTGACGTACATCGCATACTTCGCGGCCGCGGCATCGGGGGCATAGACGACCTGAATATGGTTCGACTTGTGCCGCGCCATCATCTGGTCGCGGGAGACGCCATCGAGGACCACATGCTGGATCGGCCACTGCGGCGTGGTCTGCTGCCACCGGTCTTCGGTTTCGGCCTGCGGCAATGTCACAGCCTTGCCCACACCGATATCGAAACGGAGGCGCGCCACACCGCCGGAGCCGTCGACATAGATCCGCGACCAGACGATATCCCCCGCGTGCGAAATGCCGCGACAGGTGCCGCCGCCAAGACGGAAGTACATCTCGGGCTGACGTAGAGAACTGGTGCCCGCCCAGCCTCCATCAAAGTGGGCCGGGGGCGCCGCACCGGAGATCAGAAAGACCCACACATAGGCGTCGAGTTGGTCATCCTTGTAATGCCGGCCCCATCGCAAATCGTGAAGGGTGTTCTCCGGGGCGAATCCCAGTTGTTTCCAGAGGTGATAGGTGATGAGTCCGTCAAGGCCCGCGCATTCGTCCACCTCGTTGAAGTGGGGCAGGGCGTTGCCCTCGTACAGGATCTTGCCGGTCCGTTCATGCTTCACCGGCGGGCGGTCGACATTGTTGAGCGTGCCCTCAACCAGATCGCTGGCGGGCGCGAGGTCCTTGAGGCCCTGCTGATACTGAATGCCGATGGTGCTGCAGCCGAACTCATCGGCGATCCGCACGGCGGCGATGTACATCTTGCACTGCTGAAGCACCTGATTTTCTGTCAGCTCAGTGGCCTCATCGGTGCCGAAATGGAACTTGACGCCCTTGGCGAGGTACCAATCGAAGACTTCGCGGGCCTCGACATCGGAGACGGTCAACATCTTGGCGTACAGAGCGCTTTGGCTGAGGCGCTCTTTAAAGACGCCGGTGGCGTGGAGGAGCTCATCGGGGATGATGGCGTTGTACATACCCATGCACCCTTCATCGAACACGCCCATGATGGCCTTGCGGCTTTTGAGGGTGCGGGCGAAATCGGCGCCGATCTGGTGGGCATCGGCCGGAACTTTCAGACCGGAAAGCGGGCGGACGTGGCGGTAATCGTGCGACACCTGCCCGGTGTTGATCCACTGGGTGAGCTTGTTTGTGAACAAGTCGTCGGTGAAATCCTCACTCCACAGGGTCGAATAGCGCACGCCCGCTTTGGTGAGGGAGCCGTTGAGGTTCAGCATACCGACGAGGCCCGGCCAAGTGCCCGACCAGTTAGCGACGGTGAGTATGGGTGCTTTGCGGCCGATGAGGCCGTGCAGAACATGGTGGCTGTATTGCCAGACGGCCTCGGCGATGACGATGGGGGCGTCGGCCGGGATCTTTTCGAAGACGGCCATGCCATATTTTTGGCTGTCGATGAAGCAGTGAGCCCCGCCGCCGCTTTCGGCCTGCCGATCAACCGGATGGGCCCGGCGGACCTCGACGCCGGCGGCCTTGAAGGCTGCGGTCAGGGTGGCCTCCATGGCGAGTTGGGCTTCCTGACAGCGGACGTTGGCGGTGGTGCGGAGGTCGCCATTGGCGACCAGGTAGACAAGTGTGATGGGGAGCGCTGGCATGGTCTTGCAATGATCGGTGTGATGATGGTGGCGTGCAATGCCCAACACCGCCAAGTGTGTGACTATTGGCAAAGCCAGAACCGGCCGATAAATGAGGCCGCCCCGGGGTGGCAGACCGCACAATTCGTTTGGTGCTGGCTGGCGCGCTAAACTACGTACGTCTCTAACCCAGAGGACGCTCATGCCTGTTTATCTCAAGCTCGGGTCGGTTCCCGCAAAGCGGCACATTCGGCATGACCAGCCGACGGAGACGAGTTTTAATGGCGAGGGGCTGGCGTATGAGCACGTCGTCACCACGGCCGGGTTTGATCGGGCGTACTCGATTACATATCACAAGCGCCCTCCGACGCGGGTCGTCAGTAGTGAACGGGTGGGGCAGGTCGTGCTTGAGGCCGCACCGGAGGGTGCTTTGCAGCACCATCACTTCAAATCGTTTGAGATGCCGCGGAAGGGCGGGTTGATCGATGGCCGCGTACCGCTGCTGTTTAACGAAGACGTGACCTGTTACCGGTGCCGGCCGACCACCGGGCAGGCGGAGCTGTATCGAAACGGCAGTGCCGATGAGGTGATTTTTGTGTTTGCCGGGAAGGGGCGGCTGGAGACCCCGTACGGGACGCTGGATTACCGGCAGGATGATTACATCGTCATTCCTCGCGGGACGACCTATCAATTGTTCCCGGAGGATGTGACGAAGGAGGACCACCTGATTCTGGAAAGCGCCGGGCCGGTGCGGCTGCCGCATCGGTATTTGAATCCGGACGGACAGATCATGATGGGGGCGCCTTTTTACGAGCGGGACTTTCACGGGCCCTCGCGATTGGAGCCGCACGATGACACGCACCCAACGCCGATTTTGGTGAAAGACGGCAGCCGGTTGACGCGGGTGGTGATGGCGCATCATCCGTTTGATGTGATCGGGTGGGACGGGTTTGTGTACCCGTACACGTTTAATGCAATGGATTTTGAGCCCTTGACTGGGACGGTGCATTTACCGCCTCCGTATCAGCAGACGTTTGAGTGCAAGGGGTTTGTGATTTGCACGTTCGCGCCGCGGTATCTGGACCACCATCCGAAGGCGATCAAGGTGCCGTACGTACACAGTAACACTGAGGCGGATGAGGTCCTGTTTTACTGTCGAGGTAACTTTGGCAGTCGCAAGGGCATTTCGGCGGGGAGCATCAGCCATCATCCGGCGGGGATTCCACACGGCCCGCATCCGGGCACGATCGCGGCCAGTTTCCCGCATACTCGAACGGAGGAACTGGCAGTGATGTTCGACACGGAAAAACCGTTGTTGCCGACGGTGCAGGCGATGGCGATGGAAGACCCCAGGTATTCGGGAAGCTGGCTCGAGACGTCGGCAGGGACGGGGGGGTCTGCGGGGACGGATGGAAGCGCGAGGTAGGTGGCTGTTTGCAAGCGGTCGGTGGTACGCTCGCGGCCAGAGAGAATCTCATGGAACTTACCCCCGCCAGCATCCCGCCCCGCGATTTTTACCGGCACATGGTGTCGGTGATTACACCCCGGCCGATTGCGTGGGTGAGCACGGTGTCGCCGGACGGGAAGTTGAATTTGGCGCCGTTCAGTTTCTTCAACGGCGTGGGTGCCAATCCGCCGGCGGTGATGTTCGCGGCCGCGAACCGGCGGGATGGCAGTGAAAAAGACACGCTCATCAATGTACGGGCGATGGGGGAGTTTGTGGTGAACATTGTCTCGGCGGCTGTGGGACCGGCGATGAATGACACCAGTGCAGAGCTGGCCTACGGCCAGAGTGAGTTTGAACTGGCGAAGTTGACGCCGGTGCCGAGCAAGCTTGTGGGGCCACCGGGCGTCGCGGAGTCGCCGGTGCGCCTGGAATGCAAACTGCACAGCATTACGACGATTGGAACCGGCCCGCTGGCTGGCAACTGTATTATCGGAACGATTGAACTGATGCACGTGGACGACCGCGTGCTGAAGGATGGACAGATCGACCCGCACCTGCTCGACACCATCGGGCGCATGGGCGGATCGCTCTACACGCACACCCGCGACCTGTTTTCCATTGAGAGGCCGTTATGAAGTCCAGTGATTTTCCGGCAGGCTCGGGCCTGACGACGACCGAAGCGGCGTTTATTGAGCAGGCGCAGAAGGCGGGCGAGATTTATATAGCGCAGCCGTACGAGCTTTACTCTCCCGAGAATCATCAGACGTGGAACAGGCTGTACACGCGGATGCTGCCGCGGTGGCGGAAGTATGCGAATCCCCGTTTTTTACAGGGGATTGACAGCCTGTGCTTCAACCCGGAGCGGGTTCCGCGGCTGGAGGAGATCAATAAGTTCCTGCATCCGCTGTCGGGGTTCAGTGCGAAGGCCGTGAGCGGATACATCCCGAGTTTTCAGTTTTTTGACTGCCTGAGGACGAGGGCATTTCCGACGACGGTGACGATTCGTTCGGCCCGGAGTCTGGACTATTTGCCCGAGCCGGATCTGTTTCATGACATCGCAGGGCACGTGCCCATGCACACGGACCGCGCGTTCGCCGATGTACTGGTGCGGTTCGGCGAGGTGGCAAGGGCGGCGGCGTTTCGTGTGCAGAACATGGTGGACGAAGACGAGACGGCGCATCTGCAGCGCATTGAATCGATCCTGCGGGCCATGGCGCGATTCTTCTGGTTCACCATTGAATTCGGGCTGATGAAGACGCCGGGTTCAACAGAGTTGAAGGCCTACGGCAGCGGACTGCTGAGTAGTTACAGCGAATTGGAAAACGCCATCACCGGACCAGTGCAGCGGTATCCGTTCCAGATTGAATGGGTGATCAATCAGGGCTTCGATATCGATCATTTCCAGCCGCTGCTATTTGTGGTGGATAGCTTTGAGCACCTCTTCGAGCAGGTGGACCTGCTGCTGCAATGGGTGCAAACGGGCAAGGTGGACCACGTCGCGCCGGGCGAGCCGGGTGTGAACGAGGCCGACCTGAAGAGTTATCTGCACGCAGAAGTCGGCGCCGCCAACATCCACGCGTAACGGCATGAGTGACACGGCCCTGACAACCGGTGGCGTCGTTTATCGCCCGGCTACGGCCGTGATGGCGGCCAGCAATCTGGCCCGGATTCTGCGGGCTTGGAATTGTGACTCGTACGAGGCTTTTCATGCCAAAACCTGTTCACATGTCGCGGCGTTTTGGGATTGGACGCTGAGGGATCTGGGGGTGGCGTTTGAGATTCCATATACGGCCGTCATGGTGGCGGGACGACGGCCGGAGATTCCTGTCTGGTGCAATGGCGGGACGATGAACATCACGGTCAGTTGTCTGGACCGCTGGCGCGAGACGGCAACGTGGCATACGCCGGCCGCGATTTATGAGTCGGAGTCGGGCGAAGTGGTCACGTTGAGTTATGCCGAACTTACAGGCCGTGTGGATGCTGCGGCGGCAACACTGGTGGCCGGAGGTTTGCGGCCGGGGGACGTGGTGGGGTTGTTCACGGCGATGAATCTGGATTGCGTGATTGCGTTCCTGGCGATCATGCGCGCGGGGGCCATCGTGTTGCCGCTGTTCAGCGGTTACGGGGCGGCGGCCATTGCACAGCGGCTGGCCGACAGCGGCGCGGTTGCGCTGGTGGTCAGCCCTTCGGTGGTACGGCGGGGAAAGACGCTGGACATGATGGGCGTGGCGACTGAGGCGGTTGCGGCGGTTGGCGGGGTGAGGCTGATCAGTTGTCGGGAGTTTGATTCTGGCGGTGGCAGTTTTGCGCCGCACATCGGCCCGGCGGATCGGCCGACGATGTTGATCTATACATCCGGTACGACTGGAAAGCCGAAGGGGGCCGTTCACACGCATTGCGGATTCCCGGTGAAGGCCGCGGCCGACATGGTGCAGTGCATGGACGTGCGGAAGGGGGACGTCGTTTGGTGGATGACGGACATCGGCTGGATGATGGGGCCGTGGCTGATCTTCGGGACGCTGATCGCCGGGGCGGCCATGGTGCTGTACGACGGCAGCCCGGATGCGGCCTTAGCTGTCACGCCGCCGCACGAGCGGATCTGGCACACGGCGGCAAGGCATGGTGTCACACTGATGGGTGTATCGCCGACGCTGGTACGGAGCCTGATGAAATCGCCGGTTCCGGCGGTTAAGTTGCCAGCGCTACGGGCGTTTGCCAGTACCGGGGAACCTTGGACGCCCAGCAGTTGGCAGTGGCTTTTTCATAATGTCGGCGAGTCCATGCGCCCCGTTTTCAACTATTCGGGTGGCACGGAAATCTCCGGTGGAATTGTCTGTGGCCATCCACTTTCGGTGTTGCGTCCGTGTGCGTTTTCCGGACCGATGCCGGGAATGGATGCTGTCATTCTGGACGAGGCTGGGCAGCAGGTGAAATGTGGGAAGGTGGGTGAACTGGTGCTGCGTCAGCCGTGGATCGGAATGACCCGGGGCTTTTGGAAGGACGAGGGCGACCAGCGATATCTGGATGCATATTGGCGGCACTTTGCCGGTCTGTGGTGCCACGGGGATTTCGCCAGCACCGATGCGGATGGGCTCTGGTACATCTGGGGCCGAAGCGATGACACGATCAAGGTCGCGGGGAAACGACTGGGGCCGGCAGAGGTGGAGAGCGTATTGACGGGGCACTCGGCCGTGGCCGAGGCGGCGGCCATTGGTGTGCCGGATGAAATAAAGGGACAGGCGCTGGTTTGCCTTGTGGTCGTGAAGTTGGGGTATGAAATGGACGAAGCCTTGCGCGCCGAACTGAGTCAACGGGTTGTCAGCGAGTTGGGCAAGCCGCTGGCGCCTAAGGCCGTTAAGTTCGTCACGGACCTGCCCAAGACGCGGAACGGCAAGGTGATGCGAAGGGTGGCGCGGGCGGCGTATCTTGGAGAGGCAATCGGGGAACTGTCGGCGCTGGAGAATCCCGGATCGTTGGCGGCCGTGGCAGCGGCGCTGTGAGAACGACTTTACACCTGCCGCGAATCATTCGCAGAGTCGGGCTCGCTGCGGCCCTCGGTCTTTCCCGGCCCCCAGCCAAGCATGGCGCCCATGAGTTGTGCCACAACGAGCATCACGCCGATAAGCACCCCGACCACTAGAAAGATCCACGGGTAGCGCAGCATGGCGTAGCCCAGCCCCGCCAGAACGACAATGGCGAGTATTCCCGTGACGAACCGTACCTTCATCGCATCGTTCCGTTCATCCGCAAGCCGCCTGGCTCTGGTTCGAGGCGTCGTGCCGAGAGACACCGCCTGAACGGGTGCCAATACGACCCCATGGCCCGCGGCAGCGTGTAGCGCAACCCCGGATTTGATCGGCTTGGACCACCTGAGCACCCCCACAGTTTACCTTTCTTTGGCCCCATGCCAACTGTAGTTGGGCGACGCTTATCGTTTGCCCCCTTAAGTTTGGGGGGTGATGTAGATTGCACAAGCGGCATATCGGGGGTGGTTGGGGCGGTTGGTAGCGGTCGTGAGGGCGTGGGGTAGAGTAGGTTTCACAGGTGGGATAACCGGGACATATCACGCAAATGCCAACGTATGTTTACGAAATCGTCGAGGGACCAGATGTCGGGGAACGGCTGGAAATCCGACAGTCCATTCACGACGCCGCCTTGACCCACCATCCCGACACTGGGGCGGCGGTTAAACGGGTCATTTCCGTGCCGACGATCATGGGGCCAGCCTTGGGGACGAATCCGAAGGATGATAAGAAACTGGGGCGGATGGGTTTTACCAAGTACGTGAAGTCCGGGGACGGCACGTATGAAAAGACGGCCGGGACAGGGCCGAAGCGGATTCAGAAAGAGAAGTAGGCTCGGACATCAGCTACTACTCGACTGGCAGGTCGGCGCCGCTGGCTTTTTTTACCAGATCGCGCAGGCCGGCGATGCTGACGGGCTTGTTCTCGCGAAGGGCTGTCAGCGTTTTGGCTAGACCGCCGCCGCCTGCCAAGTCCATCCACTTGTCAACCACGGCCACACTTTTACGACGGGTGGCTTCGATGTATTGCATGGCGTAGCCCGGCCGCATGGAGGCGAGGTCTATGGGTTTGAGGAGATCGATGGAGGCCGCCCGGAAGGGAACGCCGCGAGGCTCGGCGGTCATCTGAAAGATGACCTGATCGCGGGAAATGCCGGTGAGTACGGCGGTGTATCGGGCTGAGACGACGCCGATCAGCCCCAAACCGAACCACTGCTGATCGGGGGCGAGCTTCAGCGGGATGATTACACTTTCGCCGAGGATTTGAATCATCCCACGTTGCACGAGGTAAAGCCCGCGGCCGCTGCGTGCCCGAGCGACGGACTGCTCGACATCGAGAACAATCTGGGTGAGCTTGGCGGCGTTTTCGGCCTCGGGCTTTCCATCGTCAATCAGGGCCGGAAGCATTTCGTCTGCCTCGGACCCGGCTTCGCCGACATTGACTTGAAGGTTGAACGCGACGTCATTGGCGCTGCGATTGTAGCGAAACCGGGGGTGAACCCACGGCTTGCCATCGGAACCGTCTTTCACAAGCGCCTTCAGGTTTCCGCGTGTCACGACCCACAACGGGATATTGGCTGGCAAGGCGGAAAATTCGACAAGCGGCTTGGTCAGATGGTCTTCGAAGGCCTTGGCGACTTCCGCTTCCGGCAGGGCTACTTCCTCTGCGAGCGACTTGACGACGGCCGGGCCGCCGGAGCGGACGCGGGCGAGGATGTCGTCGGGCATCGTGGTGGGCCGGGTGGTGGCAGGGGTCTTTTCTAAAACAGCTTTGACCCATGCGGCGTCGGCGGGCAAGACGTAGGCGACACGGTTACCGACCACCATGCGGTCGTAGCCGGGCGGGAGCGGCGCGATGGGGCGGGTGGCCGCTGGAGCGGTGGCTGGTGTGGTCGTCGGAGCGGGATCTGCCGGAGCGGTGGATGGCGTCGTTTGTCCGCCAGCCAGTGGCACGACGGATAGCATGGAAGCCAAACTGATGATCGTGCTTAGAAGCCCTGTGGCGGTACTCGTTTGCGGTTGCATGGGCTCGGGAATGTAACCGCGTCCGGGTCACTTCACGATGTGCCAGCAGGGACGCCAGTGGGAGACGTGGGTTGCCTTGGCGGGCCAAAGAAGCTCTCCCGGCCCAGTGAGGGTGTTTTCCGTTGTGCCCGCGGCAGGGTCGAGGAGGCGTCTGAAACAGTTGCACCCGGCCAGGTCGCCGTTCTGTGGCTTCGCAACTTACCACCTACCGCCCCAAGGTGGCACGATGGTGAATCGCTCAGGGGCGATTCAACCTGACACCCCGACCACCAGCGGAGAGGGAGGGATTCGAACCCTCGATACGGTTGCCCGTATACAGCATTTCCAGTGCTGCTCCTTCGGCCACTCGGACACCTCTCCGGCTTGCCCTATCAGGGGGGCCCCTGAAATCGGGGCCGCGTACCGTAGCCCCGGCGGCATTTTCCGGCAAATGACCGGGGTTTGCGGGGGCTTACGCGCGAACCGACGGGTCCAGCGGCTGCATTGCCCGGCGAATCAGGCTGGCCAGTACCTCGACCTGCGGCGAGTTGAGGCAATCGGTGTGGTGCCCCTTGAATCGGTGAACGGTCAGGGAACCTCGCAATACATCGCGCCAGCCCATATCCGGGCGCTCGCCGAAGACGGTCTCGCTGGTGACAAACAGGTGCACGGGGTGTGAGCCCGTATAGGCCGGGAATTCATAGGCCATGTAGGCGTCGAGGCAGCCACGCGTGACTTTGCTCAGTTCGGCATAGGCGACGGGCAGGCGGAAGTGTGCGGCCAATGCCTCCGGCGAAACGGACTCGCCCGGAACGTGGACCACGGCCGGCTGTGCCTGCCAGCCGTTCGAAGCTGATGAAGGCTGCAACTGATGGGGGACAGGAGACGCCTCGGTAAGGGCTGGTAGGAATCCCATCCGGCGCAAGACCACGGAGGGTATGCGCGTGGGGCGCGCCACAATGCGCCGCAGCGTTCGCACGAGGGTTGGTTTTCGTAACGTGTACTGCCGGGTGGGGTGGTCGATCATGGCCACCAACCCGAGCGGCCTGCTGGCGGCCTCCAGACGGCGCATGACCTCATAGATGATCGTGGCACCAAAGGAGTGGCCGATGAGGTGAACCATTCCTGTGGGCTGCAACTGATTGATGCCGTCAATGACATCGCGGGCATAGTCTTCGACTGTGTTCCGGGCCGACTCGCCTGCCTCCAGACCGAGGTAGCGCACGGCGCAAACGGCCCGGTTGTCCGGAAGGAGTTGGGCAAGATCTCTGAACTTCAGCGCGAAGCCGTCCATGCCCGGCACGAGAAAGACTGGCGGGGCGGCGGCGGGGCCCATCCCCCCTGTGGTACGGAACATAACCTTGAGGTCAACGGGTGACGGCTTGGAACCATCGGTACGGTCCGCGGATGGGGCTCGCGGCACTGGGACGGCGTTCACCGTGCCTATTTGCGAACGAATTTCGTCGGCGAGTTCCCGGATGGTGGGGTTACTGACGAGTTGATGGGCGGTCCAGCGTACGCCGAAGTCGCGTTCCAGCCGGATGGTGAGGTCCACGGCTGTCAGCGAGTGGCCACCAAGGTCGAAGAACCCTGCATCCATGTCCGGCTCGGTGACGCCCAGTGCCGAGCTGACGACGGCTCGGACCTGTCGTTCCAGATAGTCCCGGGGTTCGGCTTCGAGTGTAGCGATACCGAGGCGACGGGCCGGAAGACGCTGGATGGCGTCCCGATCGAGCTTGCCGTTGGGGGTGAGTGGCAGGTGATTTACCTGCCACACTTCCCGGGGAATCATGTAGTCCGGGAGCAGCGCCTTCAGCTCCTGGCGAATACCCTGGGGTGAGAAGGAATCATGGCAGACGATGAAAGCCACCAAGGCCTTGTGGCCGTCGCGGCGGGCGATCAGCGAAGCCGCACTGCGCACGCCGACGCAACTGGCCAGTGCCGCATCGATTTCGCCCAGATCGACGCGGAAACCGCGGATCTTCACCATCTCGTCGCGGCGGCCGATGAATTCTATCATGCCGTCATCGCGCATGCGGCACAGGTCGCCGGAGCGATACAGGGTGGCATCACCGGCGTTGCCTGCGACATCCGATGGGGCAGGCACGTATCGTTGGTGCGTGAGGTCGGGATCGCCAAGGTAGCCATCGGCCAGCCCGTCTCCGCCGAGACAGAGCTCGCCAGCAAACCCGGTATCACAGAGGTGGCCGTGTTTATCCAGCACGTACGCAGTGGAGTGATCGATCGGCCTGCCTATGGGTACCGTGGCCTCCGAGGCGGCAAGCGGTTCGTGTAACGCATGGGTACAGGAGAACGTTGTGTTCTCGGTCGGGCCGTAGCCGTTGATGATCAGCGTGCCGGGCAGGGCCGCCTGAGCCCGACGGACGTGCGAGGGGGAGAGTGCTTCGCCCCCGGTCATTACCGTTTCGACACCCTCGAGCAGCAAGGGGTCACTGTCGATGATCATGTTGAAAAGGCTGGCTGTCAGCCACAGTCGCTGGACGCGGTGCTCGCGAAGAGTCTGGCGAAGTTCCGGCAGTTCCAGTGTGCCATGTGGGTGAACCACAACCGTGCCCCCTGTGAGCAGTGGGCCGAAAATCTCAAGCGTCGAGGCATCGAATGCGGGGGAAGCGAGCAACAGGTAGCGGTCGCCGCGTGCGAAGGGCAGGAACGAGTTGCACGTCAACCGGACGATGGCCTTGTGTGTGACCCGCACGCCCTTGGGCTGGCCGGTCGATCCGGAAGTGAAGATGATGTTGGCGAGTTGTCCGCCGGGGTGCTGGAGACTGGACGGTGAATTCGCGTCAGTGGCGGGGATCAGCAGTTCGTCGACTGACGTCAGTTCAATCAGTCGGTGCTGCGCGACCTGCGCGGGCGCCACATCCGTTGTCGGATCGATGACAAGGAACGGTTCGACCAGCGATGCAATGGCCCTGTCCAGCCGGGCTGGCGGACTATCGGATTCCAGCGGCACATAGGCCCCGCCAGCCTTCAGCACGGCCATCACCGCGACGATGAACTCGGGCGACCGACGGGCCATGATGGCGACGTGCGATTCGGCCCTGACTCCGGCAGCAACCATCTTTTCTGCCAGACGATCGGAGGCTTCGCCCAGCTGTCTGTAGGTGAGCGTTTTAAGGTCGGCTGCCGGGCCGCTCACTACGGCCATGTCGTTGGGTTGGGCCTTCACCACCTGCTCGAAGATGTGGTGAATGGGGGTATTGGCCGGGTATGGGTTGGTTCGTCCCCGTGAACGTTCCGCCAACCACTGCCGCCGTTCCGGCGGGAGATGGGCCAGTTCCGCGACGGCTTTATCTGGTTCGGCACAGGCGCTTGCCAGAAGGGTCAGGATGTGATCGGCAATCTGGCCCGCGGCGCGGTCGCTGACGACGGACCGCTCATAGACAAGTTCCATGGTGGCGCACCGTCCACCGCTGGTAAGGAGGGTTCCGGTAGCGGAGTCAGCTGCGCCGGAAAACATCACGGTCATGCTCAGGCCGGGACGGGCCAGAATCCGGAAGCGGCGTCTGGAACGTTCGCTGCATTCGCGCGCGAGTGCGTCTTCGACCGAATAGTTTTCATAGACAACCAGCGTATCGAACAGCCTCGCGGTGGGGGATCCGACCCACTGGTGCACGCGCGCCGCGGGGGTCTGCTGATGGTCGCGCACTGCGAGGTGGTGCTGCCGAAGTTGCCGGGTCAGGTCGCTGAATCGATCGCTGGGCTGAATGTTCAATCGCGAGACGACGGTATTGATGCACATGCCCACGACATCATGGGAGCGTTCGATCGTTCCGCCTCGCCCGACACGGGTCGTGCCCCACATCTGGTCGCTGTGGCCGGAGTAGCGCGCCAACAGCACGGCCCAGACGACCTGCACGATGGCATTGGGAGTAACTTCCAATCGGTCTGCAGCCCGTGCCAAAGCCCGTCCGAGTTCGCTGGAGGCCTGTCGCTGGACATAGCCGACCTGAGCCGCATCGGTGGGTAGTGCTGTGGTTGGTCGGGGCAAGCCGGACTCGTCGGGTGCCGCAGCACCAGAGAGCAAGGCAGTCCAGAAGGGTCGCGAGTTCTCAAAATCGATGGCCTGCACATGGCGGGCAAAATCAAGCGGTGACGGCCGCTCTTCGTGGGGCCTTGACCGGCCAGCGACACGGGCGTCGTAGGCGTGAAACAGCCACCCTACCAGTTCGACTGCGCAGCGGCCGTCGTAGAGCAGATGGTGTATCACGATGGTCAACTGCCAGTCGCTGTCTGCCAACTGAAACAGCCGTACCCTTACCAGCGGTGCGGTACCAAGAACAAAGCCCTTGCGTCGTTCGGCTTCGCCGGTCCGCTCCATGTGGGCGGATTGCTGTGCGGCCGTCTGGTGTCGGAGGTCCTCCACGTTGAGGTCCACCGTGGAGGCAGTCTGGACCATCTGCAACGGTCCGCTGGGACCATCTGTGAAGGTCGTGCGCAGCGTTTCAAATTCAACTGTCCAGTCGTCCAGCGCGGCCCGAAGGGCTTGGAGATGAACCTCTTCCTTCAGTTCGACCTGGATGAGCTCGACGTCGATGCCGCGATCGCCGCTAAGCTGGGCGCGGCGAAACATGGCGTCCTGCATCGGCGTGAGGCACGCCGAACCCCCCGTCATGGAGGCCGGCGCGGTGGCGTCGAGGTTGAGGTGCTTCCCATCCGTCAAGAGATCATCCTGCATGGCGCCAGTCGCCGCCGCGCACTGACAGGCGAAGAGCATAACTCAGACAATCGCGGTATCGACCCGAAAATCCAAGCGTCTACCACGAACCGGCTACAACCGGTTCCATGTATATCGACTGGGTAAGTTGGGCATTCAAAATGCTGGGGCGGAATTATTTTGGGCTGGCCTAGGGCGGAGGCCCGATAACCCGGGGTTTTGGAGCGGACTACTTTCCTCCAATCTCCACACGCACTGTGGCACCCTGACTGCCGAGCTCGCAGGGGACGGTCGTCGTCTTACCGTCGCGAGTTACGGAGACGTCAAACTGCCCTTTAAAGCCGCGGACCATGGCGATCCCGGCGGCATCGGTCGGTACTTCGGTGTTTGTCCACCATTTGCCGTAGACCAGATCGACATAAGCTTTCCCGTTTGGCTTCTGGTTCCAGCCGACTCCCCAGGGTGCTGCGCGGGGCATCCAGTGGGCCTTTTCCCAAAAGCCCCACATCAGAATACCGTCGACGCTGGGGTGGCTGAAGGCGGCGGTGTAGAAGTCGCGGGTATAGTCTGCCTTTAGCTGCTCATCGCCGCTGTTGACGTCGAACTCGGTCAGCACGATGGGAAGGCCCAGAGCGCCGAAGCGGTCCAGCAGGCCAAGCATGCGCTTCATGCCGGTGCAGTTGTTCGAAAAGTGACCCTGTTCGCCGATGGCGCCGATGGGCGCGCCTTCGTCGATCAAGCGTTTCACATTGTTGTAAAATGCGTCGATCTGTTGAAGCCGGGTGGCACCACCGCTCAGCATGGTGTAGTCGTTCAATACGAGCCGGGCGGATGGGTCGGCGGCGTGTGCCTGTTTGTACCAGTCGGTCATGACCGATGGCCCGCCCAGGGCGTCCTGAAGGTAATGGTTGGCAACCGGCTCGTTGACGACATCCCATTCGACCACACGTCCGTGCATAGCCCGTGCGCCGTCGCTGATACGGTTGGCGATGCGCCGTTTGAGGGCCGGCAGGTCTTTGTCCTCCGTCAGCTTGATGACGTCTTTCGGCAGATACTCCTTGGACGGCCACACCAGATTATGGCCGCGGACCGTCATGCCGTGCTCGCGCATCCAGTCGATGGCCGCGTAGAGCCGGGCGCGGCTGGCGGTGAGCTTGGCAACGTCGACCATGCCATCAGCCGACCATGATTGCTCCCAACCCTGCCACTTCAGGCCATTTTCGATGACGGCGTGGTTGAAATATTTCGTCAGAATCTCGCGGTATTTCTCGCCATCGGGTGTGGTGTCGTTGATCCAATCTTCATTGATGCAGGTGCCGAAGCGGAATGCGTGGCTTTTCTGAGCAACCTTGACGGATGCGCCAGCCACGGGCTTTCCGGCCGCATCCACCACTTCGATTTTCAGATCGGCTTTGCGAAGCTGGTCGATCCGCTTGTCGGCCTCTGCTCGCCAGGGGGCATCCGCTTCGCGGCCTTCATAGGTGCTTAAAAGGTGCGGCAGCGCGTTCACATCTGCCCCGACGCCGAAACTGCGCACCTGAAAATCGGCGATGTCGAGTGTCTGTACCTGCTGGGCGAGGTGGAGCGAGAAGTGGGCTTCCTGAGCCGCATAAGCCCGATCGACCTTCATGGCCGTTTCATATCGCTGCCATTTCGGGCCGACTGCCGCCTCGAGCGAACCGAAGGCTGTCCAGGGGGGAGAGGCGACCTGGCCGTACATTGTCAGCGAACCTTGTCCGGTTTCGGGCGAACCCTTCGTCGCGCGGGCGGCGAACGATACCCAGACGATTTCGTCCTTCAACAACGCTTTGTCATTCCGCCAGTTCAGCTCCACGTCGTAGCTGTTGACTGAGCCTTTGGTGATATCGGCGGTGTAGCCCGGCTGGCCGACGAAGGTGGCTTCTTTCAGTGTGCCGACGCCGTCGGCGGCATGATGCCCGCCCTTGTAGAGGGCAGCCGGGCCGACAACCATGGTGCCGCCGTTACCGGGCAGCCCGGCAACCTCCGGCCAAGGCGATGGCTCAGCCACCGCAGCCGTGGCAGCCGTTGCCCATGCGACCAGCAACAATACCTTTGTGAGCGCCCTATTTGCAATCGTTTTCATATCGGGTAGAGTAACCTCGGCACCTTTACAATCAATGTCATGCGCATCCGCTCTGTTCTGACTGTTGTCGTACCTGCTTGGGCACTTTTGGCGAGCGCAGGCTGTGAAAGTCGGCCATTTGGCGTGCGATTATTGACGCCGGCCTCAGCGACTACACAGGCTGTCGGAACACCTTCCGCCGCTACAGCCGCTTCGGCCGGGCGATATTCAGCGGAGCCGCTTCGGGCCTCGGTGACCGAAAATCAGCCGCTTGTTGTCACCGGCCACGGGCTGGAATACCGGTTGGTCGGTCAGTCGCGGCTGGTGGTGTACATCTTCAACCCCGGTGCCGCTGAGGTGGAGATTGACGCCGCAAAGTCGGCCGTGACGACCGCCGACGGGACCAAAAGGCCGGTGGACCTTGGTGGCATCATCGGCCCCGGTCGATTCATCCGGCTGCTTTTGCCGCCGCCCATTTACGAAACACCGCGCGGGACGGACCCGATCGCGCGATCACAGTCGGCAGGCGGGGAATACGGGATGATCCGGAATAATCTGGATGGGTCTGACGCGCCCTCTACGAGCGTGAAGGATGCCTGGCCGTGGCCGAAAGGGACATCGCTGACACTGTCACTGACCTATCAGCACGCTGGGGCCAAAGTGACGGATCAGTTGGAGCTGACGAGGTAGGAACCGCCGCCCGGAGCCGCTGGCTCCAATGCTGGCAGATGAACGCCCGTGGTGGAAGGTGAGTTCTAAACGGCTTCCATCGGCGGACAGCTGCACACCAGATTCCGGTCGCCATAGGGGTTGTCGACACGGCCGACGGCGGGCCAGAACTTATTCTGCTTCAAGTACGCCAGCGGCCAGGCGGCCTGTTGACGCGTGTAGGGGTGCGGCCAGACATCGGCGGTAACGGCCGCGGCCGTGTGGGGCGCGTTTTTCAGGGGGTTGTCGGTGCGATCCAGTTGGCCGGCTTCGATGGCGGAAATTTCTGCGCGGATGGCGATCATCGCGTCGCAGAAGCGGTCGAGCTCGGGTTTGGATTCGCTTTCAGTCGGCTCGATCATGAGGGTGCCGGTGACCGGCCAGCTCATGGTCGGGGCGTGGTAGCCATAATCCATGAGGCGCTTGGCGATGTCTTCCACTTTGATTCCGGCGGAGGCTTCGAAGCCACGGCAGTCGAGGATGAACTCATGGGCACACAGGCCGGACGTGCCCCGGTAAAGAACCGGGTAGTGCGCTTCCAGGCGTTTGGCCATGTAGTTGGCGTTGAGAATGGCCGTTGCTGTGGCATCGGCCAAGCCTTCTGCGCCCATCAGTGCGATATAGACGTAGCTGATGGTGAGGATGCTGGCCGAACCATAGGGCGCGGCCGACACCGGACCGACGGCCGTCAGGCCCTTGAGTTCCGACGCCTGTGCGTGACCCGGCAGAAACGGGGCCAGATGTGCGGCGACGCAGATCGGGCCGACGCCCGGACCGCCGCCACCGTGAGGGATGCAGAAGGTCTTGTGCAGGTTCAGGTGGCAGACATCGGCGCCGAAGTCGCCCGGACGACAGAGGGCGACCTGTGCGTTCATGTTCGCACCATCCATATAGACCTGACCGCCGAATTCGTGCACGAGCGAGCAGATCTCGCGGATTTTCTCTTCGAACACGCCGTGCGTGCTGGGATAGGTGACCATGAGCGCAGCCAGGTCTTCGCGGTGGGCTTCGGCCTTGGCCTTGAGGTCGACCAGATCAACGTCGCCACGGGCATCGCATGCCACTGCGACGACTTTCATCCCGGCGATGACGGCGCTGGCAGGGTTGGTGCCGTGGGCACTGGCGGGAATCAGGCAGACGTTTCGGTGTGATTGACCATTGGCCTTATGGTAAGCGCGAATGGCCAGAAGGCCGGCGTATTCGCCCTGGCTGCCGGCGTTTGGCTGGAGGCTGGTCGCGGCGAAACCGGTGATCTCCGAGAGCCATTGCTCCAGTCGTAAAATCATCTTGTGATAGCCGACCGTCTGATCGGCCGGGGCGAACGGATGAACACGCGAGAACCCTTCCAACGTCATCGGCACCATCTCGCAGGTCGCGTTCAGCTTCATCGTACACGAGCCCAGTGGGATCATGCTGGTGGTCAGCGACAAGTCCTTGGCCTGCAGGCGGTGCATGTACCGGAGCAGCTCATGCTCGCTGTGATACATGCTGAAGACGGGGTGGGTCATGAAAGGGGCTGTGCGGTTCTCCAGCCGGAACTGGCCCAGCATTTCACCTGCCAGCTCTTCAATATTCAGTCGGAACGTACTACCTGCGGCAAATGCTCCGATGATCCGTTCCACTTCCTGCGGCGTGGTCGTTTCATCCAGCGAGATCGCGACGTGCTCGCTGTCGACGAATCGCAGGTTGATGTTTTGTGCAGCCGCGGCGGCGATGACGGTTGTGGCCGCAAGATCGCCCACCAGCCGCACGGTGATCGTGTCGAAGAACGGTTTGGTGATGACTTCGTGCCCGATGCGCTCGATTCCAGCGGCCAGTGCACACGTTAACAGGTGTGTCCGGCGGGCGATGGCCTTCAGCCCCTCCAGCCCGTGGTAGCAGGCGTACATGCTGGCCGTGACGGCCAGCAAAACCTGTGCGGTGCAAATGTTGCTGGTGGCCTTCTCGCGGCGGATGTGCTGCTCGCGGGTCTGCAGTGCCAGGCGGTATGCGTGATTGCCATGCGAATCGCGGCTGAGGCCGATCATGCGCCCCGGCATGCGGCGGGCGTGTTCGGTTTTGGTCGACAGGAACCCGGCATGTGGGCCACCGAAACCCATGGGCACGCCAAAACGCTGGGCTGAACCGACAGCGATATCCGCCCCCATCTCTCCCGGCGGCGTGAGCAATGTCAGCGCCAGTAAATCTGTCGCGACGATGCTGACCGCACCGGCGGCTTTTGCCGCTTTGATGACTGGCGCGACATCGAGCACGCGCCCGTCGGTACCGGGGTATTGAACCAGTACGCCAAACACTTTGACTGTCACTGCAATCGCAGCGGCCGGGACGATTTGCACCTCTATACCCAGGCTCTCTGCCCGCGTCCGTACTACCGCGATGGTTTGCGGGTGGCAGTTGTCAGCTACGAGGAAAGTGTCTTTCGCCGCATCGGTCACGATGCCGCGTGCCATTGCCATGGCTTCGGCTGCGGCGGTGCCTTCGTCCAGCAGGCTCGAACCCGCCAACGGAAGGCCGGTGAGATCGCAGACCATGGTCTGAAAGTTAATCAGTGCCTCCAAGCGACCCTGCGAAATCTCAGCCTGATAGGGCGTGTACTGCGTGTACCAACCGGGGTTCTGTAAAATACCGCGTGCGACAACTGCCGGCGTGAACGTGTCGTAGTACCCCTGACCGATGCATGACCGTGCGACCTTGTTCTCGCCGGCCAGAGTTGCCAGCTCGGCCACTACTTCAGCTTCGCCGCGGCGTGGGCTGGCACCTTCAAGCTTCAGCGTCGACTTCAACCGGATAGAGGACGGCACTGTCTTTTCAACCAGATGGCGAAGGCTCGTGAGGCCAAGTGTCGCCAGCATTTCCGCCCGCTCGGCCGGGCCAGACCCCAAATGGCGCCGAACGAAGGTGTCTGTGGGGCCGAAGTCGTAGGTGGTGGAAGGCATGGAGATTTCAACGGCAACGGCCTTGTGGGCCTTGGAAGTGGTATGCGGGTTGGGCATGTGTCTGACTGCTAAAACTGGTGTGGAACTTGCTAGGTTGTAGGGATGGACGGGGTAACCGGAGCCCTAGGCACCGATGACTTTCAAATATTCTGCAATGGGCAAGAGGTCGGGGCCGCTGCTGGAAACCTTGACGCGGATCATCCAGCCGCCGGCATAAGGGTCGCGGTTGACTACGCCGGGATCGTTGTTGATCCCTTCGTTGATCTCGGTCACGGTGCCGGTGACGCCGCTGTAAAGGTCGCTGGTCGCCTTGACTGATTCGATCTCGCCGAACGGTTTTCCCGCCGTCACGGCCGACCCGACAGCAGGCAGCTTTACATAAGTCACATCCGTGAGTTCGTCGGCCGCGACTTGTGTGATGCCGATCTCTACAACATCAGCGCCTTTAGGCAGATGCCATTCGTGACTCTTGAGGAATTTACGGTCGGAGGGAGGGGTGCTCATGTTTATCTCGATTCTTAGAGAGAAAAGTGCAAATTCAAGCCGGGCGCTTGTAGAACGGAAGTTTCACGACAGTTGCTGGCAACATTGTGCCTTTTAGGTCGATTTCGAGGCTCAGGCCTACGCCTGCATGGGCCGAATCGACGTAGGCCATGGCGAGGCTCTTCCCCAGCGTTGGGGACAGGGTGCCGCTGGTCACCTCGCCGATCACCTTGCCACTGGCCATCACCGGCGACCCGGGCCGTGCAATACGCTGGCCGGTGATCTCCAGCCCCACCAGCTTTCGTGTGGGCCCCGCATCGGCAATCGCCTTGATGGCGGGCTGGCCGATGAACGGCTTGGTGAGGTCCACCGCCCAGCCGAGACCGGCGGAGATGGGGTCGATGTTTTCGCTCAACTCGTGTCCGTAGAGCGGCATGCCCGCTTCAGTGCGCAGAGTGTCCCGCGCGCCCAGACCGGCAGGGGCGATGGTCGCATTTTCTTTGTTCAAACTGCCCGCAAGCATCTTCATGGCCATGCCCGCAGCGCCCTTGGGCAGGACCAGTTCCACCCCATCTTCGCCCGTGTAGCCACTGCGGAAGACGGTGATCTTCATCAGGATCAGGTTGACGGTGGTGAAGTGGTACCGCTTTAGTTCGCGCGGGTCTTCCGGCAGCACACCGGCGAGCTTTTCCATCACCTTGGGGCCCTGCACCGCGATCATGGCGGTGCTTTCGGTCTGGTCGGCGATATCGCAATCAAAATCCTTCTGGCTGCGCACGGCTTTGACGTGGGCCAGAATTTTATCGCGATTGCTGGCGTTGCAGACCATGAGCCAGTGCTTTGCGTCACGGCTGACGATTACATCGTCGAGAATGCCGCCAGCCTCGTTGCACACAAGGCTGTAGCGGCTTTGTCCGACTACCGCATCGACCAGTTTGCGGGTGCACACGGTGTCGAGCAGTTTCAGCGCATCCTTCCCAGTGAAGTGAATCCGCCCCATGTGCGACACATCGAACAGTGCGCCGCTGGTTCGGCATTGTGTGTGCTCACCGGAAATCGACTTGTAAAGGATGGGCATTTCCCAACCTGCGAAGTCGACCATCCGGCCGCCAGCCTGCACATGGAAATCGTAAAAGGGGGTCCGCTTGAGCATCGTTTCTGACATTGCAGCCATTGTACGGCGGGTGGCGGCTTTCTTCCGGTAGGCCGGGTGTTTACTCCAATAACAAGGCGGGAATACCCAGTGTGAAAACCGAGCCCTTGCCGATTTCGCTTGAAACAGAGAGCTGGATACCCAGCGTGGCAGCCAGCCTCCGACAAATCGAAAGCCCCAAGCCGACCCCGGGCCCCACGCCCCCACCTGCCTGAACGCTACCGGTCTGGCGGTACTGCCGCACTTGGAAGTACTCATCAAAAATCTTGTCGATGGACTCCGACGGGATTCCGGGGCCGGTATCGGCCACGGTCAACGATATTCCGCCCCCAGATGCCTCTTTCGATACACGGGACCACGTCACTGTCACCGAACCACCTTCTGGCGTGAACTTCACGGCATTACCGATCAGATTGCCCAGAATTCGGCCCAGCTTGACACGGTCAGTCCTAAGCCGGATGGCTTCGCCCGAGGCCGGGGCTTGCACTCGGAGATCCAGCTGTTTGGACTGCGCGGTCTGCTGGAAGAGAGCAGCTTCGTCTTTCGCCAGCCGGCCGATTTCAAATGTCGTCACCGAAAGAGATTTCTCCCCGGCGTCCGGGCGCGAAATCTCCATCAACTCGGTCACCAGTGTCACCAGTCCGTTGGCACATGTTTGGAGTTCGTCGACGATTTCCAACATTTCATTGCGGGCCGTCGGTGACGGCTCGCCCGGCTCGATGAGGCTGCGCGCCACGATGCCCGTGAGCAGACTGATGGCACTCGCTGGCGTGCGAATGTCGTGGGCCGCGGCTGCAAGAAAGCGGGTCTTGCGCTCGTCCGCCTCCTCCGCCTGCCGCCGACGATGCTCCAACCGTCGCCGAAGACGCAGTTGCGGTGTTATGTCGCTCAGCATCACAACACCACCCGTCACTTGCCCCGCCGTGTCCCGAAGTGGAGACGCGCTGGCCAGCACCGCCAGATTGCGGCCGTCGGGATGCTCTATCTCCATTTCGACAGGCGCGACGTAACGATTTTCGCGGATGGCTCGGACGACCGGATAATCCTCCTGCCGCATCAGGTTTCCATGGTGCAACACCCGGTAGGGTGGCGCACGCACCAGATCTGACGCGGGTACTGACGGATCAAGTTCCAGCATCACGCGGGCAGCGGGGTTGTAAAATGTACCGACAAGCTGGGTATCGAACGTGATCAGTCCCACCGGCGCCGAATCCAATAGAGTCTTGAGGCGCACGTTATCCTCCAAGATGCCCTTCTCCCGGATACGCACCGATACGATCGTGTCGGTCAGTAACACCATCGAGCGGATCATGTCGCCGATGGCTGCCCGCGGCGGCGTTGAAGTGCCGTGGACCTCCACGACCAGTGGCTTGTGTCCGCCAGACAGCGAGCCGGGCATGGGTACCGCGATCGACCACTTCGATGGTGCCCAGTGCGAAACAAGTTGCGGATACGTCTCCCAACAATCCACCTGCATTGCAGTGCGTTCGGTCGCAGCGGCCAACGCCAAAGTTGTCGTGGCCGGAAGGGGCGATGCCAACTGCCCCGGCATGTTCTGGGCCACTACCGTGGCCAGATCGCCGTCTATCTGCACGGCAAAGACGCGGACCGAAGCACCCACAGCGGTCCTGTCGATCTGCAGCGCCAGCGATTCGACCAACCGCCGCGACGCCGCGACGTAAGTCGAGGGCTCTTCCAACCCGTCGCGTAGCGCCTTGTCCACAAAATGTGCAATGGCTGCCTGTTCAGACCAGGCGCGACCGGACACAGACTCAGGTGGGGCTTCCAGAATTTCCGACCGGACGGCGTGGATGTCCTGCTCGGAAATCTGCGTGCCGCGCAGGCGGGCCGTCAGTCGCCCGAGCGCCGAGCGCCAGCCGCCTGCTGTTTTGCCTGCCTGTGTACCCACGACAGAGTATTAGACACGTTTCAGTCGGCCGCTGACAGGTTCTGCATCAGTCGAAGAAGACGCCACTGACCACGGCATTCGCATCGCTCAGACGTGTGACTTTGATGCTCACGTTCCCCACCACGCCGAAGGTCACGTACTTGCCGTTCTTGAAGTCGGCCAAGTACTGCCGGGCCAGAACAGCACCGGTGACGTTGTTGATCAGCTCGACCTTCTCAACGATCTTCTGGTTTTCAAAATCGACGGCGTAAACCGACACTTTCCGGAGGCTGGTGCTGTCAGATTCGGCACCTGTTCCGCTGATCAGACTGATCGTGGAACTGTCCCCGATGTCTAGATTGCCGACCACACGGTTGATGCTGTTGGTCGGCTGCTGAAGGGCCGTCAAAGAGGTCGTACTGCCGGAAACAACATCGGTGTGGGTACCTGTGGCCGACAGCCTGCCGCTGAAACCCGGGATGTAGACGCCGTTGGTGCCGTATGTACCAAGGAAAGTACCGCTCGTTTTGAAGTCGCTGGCGATTTGGGCCCCGGCACTGGTCGTGTCCTTCGCGAAGTTGGTGGTCGTGCCGTCAATGAAGACGCCGGACAGTGTGGCGGGCCGGCCAGACAGCGTGGTGATATTGACCTTGACACTGCCAGGCGTATCGAACCGCACGTACTTGCCCTTGGAGAAGTCGCTGACGACCTGCGAGTTCAACAGGCGCCCGGTGGTGTCGTACACGTCCACGCGCGACGCGCCGGTCGTCTGCTTCTGGGTGTCCGCCATGTACAGGCTGATCCGGCGGGTCTGGGTGTCGGTGAAGGTGATGTTGGTGGTGATCGTGCTGTTACTGGTCAGCGGTGCAATGAAGCCGTTGGCAATGTTTCCGCTGGTGTAAGCCGACAGGCGGCGGGGTGCTGAAGCCTCGGACGTGTCCGAACTGATGACCTTTTGAGTTGCGCCCGATACTGTGATTTTTGCACCATTCAGCAGGCTTGTGCTGTCACCGGGGAGGTACACGCCCTGACTGCCGTACACGCCTGCCCAACTGCCGCCGGTGGTGGTGTCAGTCGTCACGGTTGAAGCGGTATTCGTGCCGCTGGGATCCACGAAGGCCGCCGAATCCAAAAATATCCCGCCGACGACCGCGCTGGAAGAGTTGTTGCTCTTGACGGTGACCGTCACCTTGCCCTTGATGTCGAAAGAAACGTACTTGCCGTTCTTCAAGTCGGACGTTGTGAGGCGGACGCTGGCCAGAACGAAACCCTTGTCTGCATCGGCCAGAGTGATGGTTTGATCTCGCTGCTTGTTGTCCAGTGCAGCGGCGTAAACCGTAAAGACATTGGCGGCCGTGCCGGTATCCAGCGTGTAAGTCAGCGAGCTGGACGCCGACAGCGCCTTTGTGCTGCGGCTGGCCAGCTTGCCTTTGACGGCCGGCAACTGCAACGCACGCACATCGGACGACGTGGCATTCGCGAACGACTTGGTGCTCGCACCGCTTGAAGTGCTCACTAAGACCCCGCCGAGATTGTTCTTACTGTCACCGCTTTGACCATAGACCAGCCCGGTCGTGCGGCCATATCTGCCCTTCCAGTTACCCAGCGTGACCAGGTTGGCCGAATCGGTCTTGTTGAACAATGCACGCAGGGAGTTGTAGGCGTTCACCCTGCCGCCAGTGCTCACCTTACCCGACAGGCTCGAAACCTTGTCCACACCACGCAGGAGTGCGTCAGTCAACTGTGCGGCCGTTGCCGTCGGCATCGCCGCTTTTTCCAGAGCGATGATGCCCGCCGTGATCGGCGACGAGAAACTCGTGCCGTCAATGTAACCGTAACTCAGGGTCGTAAAATCGTCAGATGCGTAGGTGGGTGCCGTGGTGTAGATGCCGACGCCGGGCGCGCCCACCTGCACAGACGCCGGCCCGTAGTTACTGAAGCTCGTGAGGTTGTCCTGATTGTCCGTTGCGGCGACGGTGATGCTGGTCGAATTGTTCAGGGCGTAACGAGTGGGGGTGTAGAAGCTGGAGTCGTTGTTGGTCGATGAGTTGCCCGCTGCTGAAACGAACACAATGCCCAACTGATTTGTGATCGACAACGCCTGTCCCTCGGCCGAATCGCGCGAGAACGGCTTCAACCCACCCAAGCTTGCATTGGCAACCACAATATTGGTGCCATGGGCCTTGAGGTTGTTCATGTAAACAATGCCGCGCACGAAGGCCACCGAGCTGGTGTCTTCCTTGCCGGTGTCCGTGCTGTTGGCGAACACGCGGATCGGCAGAATCGTTGCGTTCCAGTTCACACCGGTGACGCCCAGACCGTTGTTCCCCTTGCCGGCGATGCAACCCGCCACAGCCGTGCCGTGCCCGACGGTATCCGTGACGTCGAAGTCTTGGGCGATCGCGTTGTAACCGTGCACGGTCTGGGTCAGGCCTGTTACAGGATCCATCACGTCTTTCTTGTAGAGGTTGTCGACCAAGTCGGGGTGATTGATGTCAATGCCGGTATCCAGCACAGCCACAATGTTTTGCTGGTTCCCCGTCGAAATGCCCCAGGCTTTTTCAGCATCAATGTCCGCACCCAAAATCCCCTGCTGGCGGCCGGAACCGGTCGGTGAAGCCACCGGATCAGGGACAACCGCGCCGGTGTTGTTCAGAAAGTACTGCAGCGGATAGAGCGGATCGTTGGTCGACTGCGAAACTGCCGCCGTCGTATAAATCTGGTTCGGACTGACTGCCGCGAAAACCTTTGTGTTACGCGCCGCAAACTTGGCCATTTCAACGGGCGAAAGACTGGTCTTTACGCTGTAGAAGCCCCAACCGCCCATGCTCTGGACGTCGGTCAGACCGCCATGCCTGGTGATCGCAGACTGGCTATAGCCGGTGTTCAAACGCAAAACGTATTCCCCGCGGTTGGCGGTGACCTTCTGGCCCTGCCAAACGAACGTGTCAACATGGGCCGCACTGACGCTACCCCCGCTGAACAGGGCGCGGGATTCAAGGGCTTCAAACTGGCGGCGTTGGGACATGTGAATCAGTCTCCGAGACGGATGGGGGGACGAAAAGGCAAACAAAAACGACTGCAAACCAACCGCCACGGCATCAGGCCGTGGCCGTCATGACTGCTATGTTACAGACGACGGAACCAAAAGCAGGGTTCCACCCGGCCTGACATCTGACAAGCGCAACCTCCGTAATGGATGGATGTTGCCCGCGTCCCGTACACTAAAAAATCCACACCGCCTGTCAATGCGACCGGCCCAACCACTTTAGAGCAAAATGACAACATCGCCCCCCGCCGTCACTCTTCCCCTTTCCCGCCAACTGGAGATCGTTCGCCAGATCGCCCGGACCGCGGGCGCGGTCGTCCTCAGCCATTACGGCCGAGTCGCCAAACTGACCAAAACCCATCAGGCCGCCAGCAGTGAAACCGTGACGGAAGCCGACCGGGCCACCCAGCGGCACATCGTCACGGAGCTGCGCAAGCACTTTCCCAATGACGGCATCATTGGGGAAGAAAACGACGCTGGCGATGACATCACGTCCGATAACGTGAACCCCGCCGGGCGCAACTGGGTCATTGATCCTATCGACGGCACAAACAACTTTGTGGGCAGGTTTGGACACTTTGCCGTCTGTATCGGCTTATTGGATAAAGGTTTACCCGTTTTGGGGGTCGTCTATGACCCGGTCGGCAACGTCTTGTACGACGGCGCGACCGGGATCGGTGCCAGCGTTGACGGCGTAGCGACAACCGTCCTGCAAACTCCCCTCACCGACGGCTCGATTTTGATGCTCACCAGCAACATGGTGGACAAACAGGGGAACATCCCGGCGTGCGCGATCAGGTGGATTACACAAACCAGTTGGAAGGTCCGAGTGCTTGGGACGGCAGCTATCGAGGGTGCATTGGTCGGTGCGGGCATCGCCCACGGGGCTGTGACGATCAACGGCAAGTTGTGGGATGTTGCCGCCGCGGCCGCTATTGTTCTGGCGGGCGGCGGATCCGTGGTCAACTTGGCCGGGCGGGATATTTTCCCGTTCGATCTGGCCAATTACACCGGGGCGAAGGTGCCGTTCATTGCAGGCGGCAGCCTGGCGGTCAAAAAACTGGTCGCTGATCTGCGGGCGGGCTGAGGTTTGACGTGGGCTTTTGGACCGTCCGGCCCAAACGGCTATCCTCTCAGTCAGCATGTCCAACGTCGCCCCCACCGCCCCGGCTACCCCAGTTAACGCACCCGCTGTCCCCCCCACACCCAAAATCACGGTCGATGGGAAGACCATTGAGGTCAAAGACCGGTCGATGATCCTGCAGGCGTGTCTGGATGCTGGCGTTGAAGTGCCGCACTACTGCTATCACCCCGGCCTCTCCATCCCGGCGAGTTGCCGGATTTGTCTGGTCGAGGTCGACGGCATCCCCAAGCTGGTCCCGGCCTGCAACACGCCCACCCGCAACGGCATGGTCGTCTATTCCAAAAGCCCCAAGGCGGTGGCCAACCAGAAGCAGGTCATGGAATACCTGCTGGTCAATCACCCGCTGGACTGCCCGGTGTGCGATCAGGCCGGCGAGTGCGGCCTGCAGGATTACAGCTACCAGCACGGCCGGAGCCAATCTCGCTTCGAAGAAGACAAAGCCAAGAAGCCCAAGAAGGACGTTGGCAACAACATTTATCTCTACAGCGACCGCTGCATCATGTGCACGCGCTGTGTGCGATTTACGCGGGAAATCGCTGGAACGAGCGAGCTTTACGTCGATGGCCGCGGGCACAAGGAAGAGATCGACGTCTTTCCGGGCCATGGCGTCAACAACAAGCTGGCGGGCAACGTGGTCGACATCTGCCCGGTGGGTGCTTTGCTCGATAAGGACTTCCTCTTCAAGCAGCGTGTGTGGTTCCTGAAAAACGCGCCGAGCATTTCTCCGGTTGATGCTGGCGGCGAGAACATTTTCATCGCCCACAACGAAGGGGCTGTGTACCGGATCAAGCCGCGGTTCAACGCCGAAGTGAACCAGTGGTGGATCAGCGATGACACGCGCTACAGCTACCACGCACTGACTGACCCGAAACGCCTGACCAAGGCCACCCGTCTGCAATACGGGGCACCCGTTGAAGTCGCCTACCCGCGCGCTCTGGAAGCCGCTGTCGCTGGCCTGAAGCAGGTTGTCACCGAAAAGGGGGCGGGCAGCCTTTATCTGATGCTCAGCCCGATGATGAGCTGTGAAGAAGCGTATCTGGCGGTCAAGGCGATCCGTCAGATCGACGCCCAGGCCGTGCTCGTCCTCGGCCCGGTGCCGACGGCCGCTGCCAACGATACTTTCAAAAATGCCGTGACTGGCAAGCAGACCTTCGTGATTCAGGCCGAGAAGGTGCCGAACAAGAAGGGCGTTTTGCGCGTTATCGAAATGCTGGGCGGGACGACGGCGACGCTGGAAGAACTGGCTGGCAAGACCGGTACAGCCGCCAAGCTGGTTGGGGGGGGTGGCTGGATCGTCGGCGGTTACCTCAGCAGTTGGTCCACAAATCTCAAACTTCCGGCCGGGTTTAAGGTCGTTCAGGACATTCTGGAGTCCGACCTGTCGCATAATGCGGATGTGGTGCTTCCGGCCGCGGCATGGGCGGAAAAGGACGGCTGCTGGGAGAACCACGCTGGTAAGATTCAGGCCTTTGCCGAAGCTGTCGCACCGCCTGAAGGGGCGCAGAGGGAAGGGCTGGTCTACCTTCGTTTGCTCGGCAAGGCTGGCCAGTACAACGCGGCTGACATCCGCCGGGAACTGGGCGGCGTATTTACTGGTGTTGAGCTACCTAGGGACAAGGTCGAAGCTCCCGCGTTTGAGTTCGCGGAGCTGTAACCCCGGTCAGGAACTGCGATGTCGCGTTTTGCTGTGTTTGGCCTGCTGGGCGTTCTGGCCTTGACTGCCACCGGCTGCTCGTCTGACAACGCTGGGCCGTCAAGCCCTGCCACGCAGAACGCGTCGGGTTCGGCTGCCGTGATCTTTTGGGACGACATCGGGCTGAGTTACACCCTTCCCACCGGCTGGGAAGAACAAACCATGTTCCGACCTTCCGGCGTGCGGGCGATGTACCGGCTGGCGGGCGGCACAGCGACGGTGGCAATAACTGCCAAAAACACGGCCGGCTCGGCGGCTACGGATTTGACGGCTCAGATGGAACGCATCAAGTCCGGGTATCGCCAGCAGTTCGGTGACATGCAAGTTCTTGATGAAACAGATGTACCCGTTGGGCCAGACGCTGGCCGACGGCTGACGGTTGAAGGCAAAAAGCTTGGGATGACCTTTCGGACGACACAAATTATTGGTGGCCATTCGGGCCGTTCTATCGCGCTGGTTTTGGTGGGCCGTCCGGGCGAGCACGACACCCAAGTTCAATCTCTGCTGACGCTCGCCCGGGACGTTCGCTGGCGGTGAACGGCCACGGGAGAGCGTCAAAACGGGCCAAAACAGCAGGTTTTGCGGACCCGGACGGATGGTGCGCCCGTGTCGTCGTTACAACCCGACTGATCATCACATCCAACATATATATCAATGTAAATGTATGTGGTCAGTCAATTTGTTTTGTTATTCGCTCCTATTTACGGTCTCAATCTGTCGCATTTGTTACAAACATTTACGCAAAATATCTTAGCTTTGGACATCGATTGCAGTAATATCTTGTTCGTTCACTAGCGCATCGGGCGGCCGTGGCCAAGAGATTGGCTGACGGCGGTCCGGGGCGGGATGGAACGGCGACCGGGCTTCTCTCTTTACGGGAATGACCGGTGGCGACGTCGAGGCCTGAGTTATTGGGCCTCTTCAAGAGTGTGTTTTCGTGTGGGTTTGGTATTGCTGGCGACGTACGAGCTTGGGGTGTTCCTGAGCGATTGCCAGACCGATGCTGGGCGTGCACTGGGCAGATGGGTTTGTAAACGCTTCGCGTTGACCCTTCCTGTCTGTCAAGAGTTGTTAGTTCTTTATTTCGGAGGAGGATTTATGAAGATGTCCCTTAAGACTGTTGCGTTTATCGGTGCTGTGGCTGCGGCCAGCAGCTTCGCTGCTGCTGACGTCAACGTCGGCGTGGCTTCGGCACTGCCGTGGATCGGTTACATGAACGTGTCGAACCTGCCGTCGGCTGGTGGCGCGTTCCAGTTCGGTAGCGGCTGGGGTACTGCTGACCTCGTCGCCGTGTTCACGGGCGAAGTTCTGAAGCTCTCGCCGAACACGATCGGTGATACCAATGAGTATTGGTACCAGGGTGCTGGCACCAACCCGGGTGGCCCCGGCGCTCCCGGTAACAAGATCATGGACGCGAACATGTACGTCCAGGATGACGCGCTGGCTGGCAGCACCGTCAACTTCTCGGCTCTGGTTCTTGACAACTCCTTCACGTCGGCCCACAGCAGCGTGGCCTTCATCAAGGATTTCGCACCTGATTACTCGTCGTTCACTACGACGACCATCGCCCTGACGCCGGGTGTGTTCTCGATCAGCTTGGCCACTGTGGGCGGCGGTCACCACATCCAGTACGGTTTTGAAACCGTCGGCGTGAATGTGTGGGTCACAGACACCGCTCCGTTCGGCTTCGCCGAGATCACCGCTGCCCCGGTGGTTCCGGAACCCACCTCGATGGGTCTTCTGGGTCTGGTTGCCGCTCCGGCAATGCTGCGTCGTCGTCGGGCCTAAGTTTTTGGCCTGAGTATTTTGCCTTTACCGCCGGTGGCGCCCTGCAAAGGGTGCCACCGGTACTTTTTTAACGGAAGGGTATGGAATCGCAGAGGGTTCTCACGGTCGATCATTACTCACCGCCTGTCGTTGGTACGTGCTGGCGGCATTACGATCGGGGGCGTGAAACAAACCTCCGCATTTGTCCTGTTCACATTCTGGCTTGGACACGCCGCAGTGGCCGCCCTGGCCCCAGATGTGATTACCGTTGACCACGGCCACATCACGGTGCAGAACGGGACAGTCGCCGCGGACTGGGCAGTGAAGGAAGGCCAACTGATTGCCGGCTCGGTGGGCAGCGTGGCGGAGAATGCCATCCACGCCATACCGCAGCCCGTCTTTACGCTGGAGCTGACTGGCCGAAAACGACTGAAATCGTCTGACATGAAGGTGACTGCCGGCCCGACTGTTGAACCGCTGCCCGGCCTGGAGGCGGGGGCGATGCAGGTCACCGTCGATCTGGAATCGCCGGAAGCCAAGGTCCGCTGGCGGATTCTGGCCCGGCCCGGTCAGAGTTATTTTCGCGAACTACTTGAGATCACCGCGACCAAAGGAACACTTCCCATTTCCCGTGCCATACTTGCCGACTGGAACCTTCGCTTTCCTTACGCAGCGGGGACGGCTCAGGGTGTGCCGCTGATTTCCGGCGATCTTTACCTCGGCATTGAGCACCCCAGCGGGGAGAACGAGATCGCCGATGGCCGTGCCAAATGTTCACTGGCCCGCGCCGTGCCGCTGGAAAAGGGTCAGACGTGGAAGGTGTCCGCGGTGGTGGGGGCCGCGCGGCCCGGTCAGCTTCGGCGGGACTTCCAAGCTTATCTGGAACGCGAACGGCCGCGGCCGGCTCAACCGTTCCTTCATTACAACTCGTGGTACGACATAGGCTATTTCTCCAACTACACCGAGGCGGATGTGTTGGATGTCATCAACCGCTTTGGTGAGGAACTTTCCGTCAAACGACACGTGAAGCTTGATTCGTTTCTGTTTGATGACGGCTGGGATGATCATGGCACGCTGTGGGGTTTTAACAAGGACTTTCCCCATGGCTTCAAGGCTGTGAAGGAGACGGCCGCAAAATACGGTGCGGCCCCCGGCGTGTGGCTCAGCCCGTGGGGCGGCTACGGCGAACCGAAGACCCAGCGCATCAGCCATGGCAAGCAAGCTGGCTACGAAACCAACGAAGGTGGCTTTGCCCTTTCCGGCCCGAAATATTACGAGCGGTTCCGTGCGGTGTGTCTGGAGTTCGTCACCCGATACGGTGTGAATCAGTTCAAGTTCGACGGCACGGGCAATGTTTCCAGCCGCTACCCCGGCAGTGCCTTCGGCACCGATTTTGAGGCCGCCATTCAGCTCGTCACGGACCTGCGGAAGGAGAAGCCAGACCTGTACATCAACCTGACGACGGGTACTTGGCCGTCGCCGTTTTGGACTCGCTACGCCGATTCCATCTGGCGCGGCGGCGAGGATCACTCCTTCGCCGGCGTCGGCACGTCCCGCCAGCAGTGGATCACCTATCGCGATGGCGATGTGTACCACGGCATCGTCAGCCAGTGCCGGCTGTTTCCGCTGAACTCGCTGATGCTGCACGGCATCATTTATGCAAAGCACGCCCACAACCTGAATGCAGATCCGGGGCGCGACTTCGCCGATGAAGTACACAGTTACTTCGCCGCCGGGACCCAGTGTCAGGAGATGTACATCACGCCGTCGCTGCTGGGTGAGAAGGAATGGGACACACTGGCCGAGGCCGCCCGGTGGGCCCGCGATAACGCGACGACCCTGCGCGACAGTCATTGGGTCGGCGGCGACCCCACCAAAGGCGAGGTGTATGGCTGGGCCGCATGGTCAACCAGCACGGGAACCCCCGGCTCCCCCGGATCCCGCGGATGGAGTGGTGTGATCACACTGCGCAACCCATCGGATCGGCCGTCCACCTTTCATCTCGACACTGCCAGAGTTCTGGAACTTCCTGCGGGAACTTTGCCCTTGCAACTTAGCGGACTGGTCAAACTGACCAGTGTCTGGGATCCGATGCACCCGACCCTTTCGACCGACCATGACGGCAACGCCACGTTGGAGCTCGGGCCCTTCGAGGTGATCACCGTCGAGGTAAAGCCATCGGGCGACAAGTAGGGACTTCACCGCTTTTGCGGTGCAGAGTCGTAGAGAAGAACGCGATGGTCATATCCGCCGGAAGCTAGAAATCGCCCGTCGTGACTCCAGGCCAGACTCATGACTGACCCGGTATGGCCGCGAAGTTGCAGCAGTTCGTCGCCGGTTGCCATGTCGTAAATGTGCGTGATGCGGTCCTGATCTCCCACGGCCAGCCGGGTGTTGTCGGGGTTGATGGCCATGGACCACGTCGTGGCACTGGGTGCGGGAAAGCGCAGCAGCTCGCGATCAGCTTTGCCACTCAAAATGATGATTTCTTTTTTCCCGCCGATCGCTGCAATCAGTGTGCCGTCGTCCGAAACACGGACACAGGGCGGGTCGGTGTCATTAGGTGGCATGACCATGGCCAGATGTCTGCCAGTCGAACAATCCCAACAGTGGATTTCGCCATTTTTGTAGCTGGTGAAAATGGCTGTCGCGTTGGGCGTGAAATCCTGCACCGTGACAGAAGTTTCGAAGGTACGGGTGCGGGAAATTTCAGAACCGTCCTGAGTACGCATGAAGACGATCGTGCCATCTAACAATGTGGTACAGATCAGAGTGCCGTCACGGCTGAAGCGTGAACGGAAAATCCCCTGCCCCATATCCATCTGCCATTGGAGACTGCAATCGGGCAGGCTATAGAGATCGAGTCTGTTTTTCTCCACGACTCCGATGGCGCGCGTGCAATCCGGTGAAATACTCTGCCATAACCGGCCCGTATGAATCAATGTGGCCGGCGTCGGATCGTCGGTGTTCAGGATGCCAATGTGCTCCACATCGGTGGCCCACACTTCGGTGCCGTCCTTCGAAAACAGCAGCTGGGTGACCGATGCAAAACTGTCTGGAAACCGCATCGTCTCGCTCGGGCCTGGGAAGCTGTCCGGCAGTTCGCTGGATTTGCCGGTTTGCCACCATCGCACGGTTCCTTTGCGGTCGGTGGTTGCGAATGACTGGATGTTGCCCGCCTGATCACACACGTTAAAACCGACGGCATTCAAAGGTGCATCGTGTCCGAGGTAGATGCGTTGCACGCTGAGCTTTTCGAGGTCCCATAGCCGGACGGTCTTGTCGAACGACGCTGTAAGCAACTGACGCCCGTCGTTTGAAAACGCAAACCCCGTGACCAACTGCATGTGACCCCTCAGCACGATCGGGTCGACCCGACCGGTCGGGTCCAGCAACTCCGCTACTGGCCCGCACGACACTGCCATTCGAGTGCCATCCGGCGAAAATTTGGCGTAACTGATTTCTGTTCGCCGGGGCCGCAACGTGGGCACCCGTCGGCGTACGGTCCATTTCGCGGTATCGACAAACACGGCTGATGCGTCATCGCTCCACCCCAGCAGCAGTCCGTCCGGGCTGAAGTCGACGTCGTACACCCACGCCGTTGATGAAATCCGAAATACGATTTCGCCGCTCACCAGATCAAAGGCGAATACACCGAAGGACGGCGCGCAACCCAAAGCGAAGATTGTGCCATCAGGCGAAAACGCCCCGCCCAGTGCCGTCGAGCCGGGAGGGAGAGATAACTCACGTGACAGCTTTCCGTTGTCGGCCCTCAGTATCACAATCCGCGCTTCACCGGTCACGGCGATGAGTCGCCCATCCTTCGAAAAGGTGCAGGCCCCACTTGCTGGCAGGTCCTCCACGTGCCAGAGGATTTTCAGTGAGGTCGCGTCGCGCATCTCCAGGCGACCGACCTTTTCACTCACCTCCATCCAAGACAGCAGCTGTTGCCCGTCCGGCGAAACCCCGGACCAATGTGGCTGCTCAGGCACACTGACCTGCCGCACGCTGGTGTCTGCTTGCGCATTCAAGTAACGCCATTCCCAGTTGCGCCGTCCTTCCGGAATGGCTGCGAGGCGCAGCCGGCCGGTGCCTCCGTCCCCCAGCCGGATGGCCGAATCTGCTGCCCCCAGATTCGCCAGTATCGCCTGCCGCTCGGCCTCATCCCGCTTCTGCTCGGCGAGCGCGTTCGCTGCCCGCGCACGCGACAGGCCGACCGACACGCCGACCAGCCCCACCAGCACGGCCAGAGTCGTCAACAGCATCAGCGCGACCACAGCCGGCCGCCTTCTGGCGAAACGCGTGGTGACGTAGAAAAGCGTTGCCGGACGGGCGGCGATTGGTTGGGTTGCCAGAAACCGCCGGATGTCGGCAGCTAGGTCTGAGGCCGAGGCATAGCGGCGTGCGGGTTCTTTCTCCAGCGTCTTTAGGAGAATGGTCTGCACGTCCGGCGGCAGGGCCGGTACGAGCCTTCGCGGTGGAATCGGCTCGGATTCACAAACCGTTCTGGCCGACGCGGCGAACGAGTCGTCGTCCAGATCATACGGAAGCCGGCCGGTCAGTAGTTCGTAGAGCACGACCCCCAGCGAGTAGACATCGCTGCGCGTATCGACGGCATCCCCGCGCCCTTGGCACTGCTCCGGACTCATGTAACGCAGCGTGCCCACGATGGCCTGTACGCCCGTGTGCATTGTCGCCACCATCTCTGCGGCCTCCCCGCCGACAGCCCGGGCGACGCCGAAATCAATCACCTTGGGCTCACCGGCGTCGTTCACCAGAATGTTCGCGGGCTTAAGGTCGCGGTGGATGATTCCCTGACAGTGACCGTGATGCACCGCGTCGCAGATGCCCACGAACAGTTCCAGCCGCTGCCGCAGATTCAGCCCCGAACTGTCGGCAAAGTCGGTCAGCGGGCGGGCACCCGTCACCAGTTCCATGGCGATCCACGGTACGGAGCGGGCATCGTTGAACAGTCCGTTAAACAGGGGAGTGTCGGAGCCACTGACCTCAAGCGTGTGCGTCCCGGCGGAAAATACACGCGCAATGCCCGGGTGTTGTAGCCGCGCCAGAATGTTGGCCTCTTCCAGAAACTGGCGACGGGCGGCGGGCGTGGCGGTCCAGGCCTGAAGCACTTTCAGGGCTACGCTGCGGCGGGGGTTCAACTGCACCGCTTCGAACACGGTGCCCATGCCGCCACGACCCAACACTTGAATCAGACTAAATCCGCCAACCGTGCCACCCTGAGGCAGCGTAGGCTTGGCCTCCACAGCGATCACTGAATCATCGCCGCCGGCAACCGCCCCGTCATCAAGTAACGAGCCGCCGGCCGTAAGCGCCGATAACAAGCCCATCACTTCCCGGGCCACCGCAGGGTCTCCATGGGAGTGGTCTTGTACGTATAAGTGCCGTTGGGCCGCCGGGAGTTCGGCCGCCTCGTCGAAAATCGTACGGACTCTTGATGAATGCTCGGACGGCATGAGAAGTGGGAGAGGCCGGAGATAATGCTAACCCAATCCATAGGGCGACATCGGGCTTCGGGACCGGCCAAGTTCGGTGGAGATTGTGGATTGAACTTCGCCCAGAACGCCGATTTGCTGCGCGATATTCGCCCATTTTAGCATTTTTATCGGTCTTTCCTTATTCGCCCTGTCCATCTGGAGATAACTCTCTGTAAAGCCAGGCTTTGGCAAACGTCCAGTGGCGGCGCACGGTCCGTTCGCTCACGCCCAGCGCCTGTGCGATGGTGGCTTCCGGCAAGCCGGCGAAGAAGCGCATCTCCACCACCTTGGCCGCCTCAGGCTCCTCGTTTGCCAGCCGGGACAGCGCCTCGTCGAGGGCCAAAGTGTCGATCTGACCCCTCAACGTGGTACCGCTCTGGGCGAAGTTCGGCGGTGCGGCCAGTTCTTCAAGGCCCGAGGTGTCCTCCCGTTTGCCACCTCCACCGCGCTTCTGCCGATCACGGGTTCGTGCGTGATCTACGAGGATGCGCCGCATGGCCTGTGCCGCCATGGCGAAAAACTGGCCGCGATCGCTTTCCCAGGCCGGCATTACCTTTTTCCCGTCCGCTGGCTCGCGCGTCAGTTTGATGTAAACCTCGTTCACGAGGGCGGTGGCACTTAGTGTGTGTGCCTTGCGTTCATTCCCCATTTCCCGCTGAGCCAACGCCCTTAGCTCGGCATATAGCAACGCGTAGAGTCCCCCGCCCGCTTCCGCTGGCGTGTCACCGGTTGGGTGCGGCAAATTGCTGTCAGGATGGGCATCTCCTACATCGTCCATTCGTCACGGGAGTGTACAAAGCGGCGACGGATGGGGAGGTACCTTTTTCGCGCCTCTACTTGTGGCCCCCCAGCCCACTGTTTAGGCTTCCAACTCGTCGCATTCCACCATAACCTGTTGACTGATATGCACTTCGACCTACCGACCCTCAAGCATTACGCCACCTTCGTCCCGCCGTGGCTGTTCATTACGGTCATTGCCCACTTTTTCATCCTGGGGACCGTGGCTTACTTGATACTGCTGGAGCGCAAAGTCGCCAGTTGGGCGCAGGACCGCATCGGGCCCAACCGCACCGGTCTGGGGTTCGGTTTGTTCTTCAAAGGCCGTCACTTTTGGGGCTTGGGCCAGCCGCTGGCTGATGGGGCTAAGGCATTTTTCAAGGAAGACTACCGGCCTAAGAACTCTGATCGGATTCTGTTCACGCTCGCGCCCGGGCTGATGATCACCGTGATCATCATCTCTATCGCCACACTGCCGTTCGCTGGTGTCAAGCAGTCGGTTGCCAAGGTCGATGTCTCGGCCGCGACCACTCCGGCCGAACAACTGGCCGTGGCCAAGGCCGGCGTCCCGTGGTGGGCCACTCCGACCGACGCACTGATCACCACCTACCCCGTCCCCGGTTATTACGACGTCAACGGCATCACTTCCAGCCAGACGCGCACCTTCGCCGACATCGCCTACCGCTGGGGCTTTAACATCACCAGCCTGAACATTGGCGTGCTTTACATTCTGGCGGTGCTGGGGCTGGCGGTTTACGGCGTCGTGATTGCGGGCTACGCCAGCAACAACAAGTATTCGTTCCTCGGCGGGCTGCGGGCCACGAGCAACATGATTTCGTATGAAATTCCGCTGGGCCTGTGCATCCTGTGCATCGTTGCCATGTACGGCACTCTTGACCTTGGCGTGATCGTCGAGCGTCAGGCCACGGGCATCTGGAATTGGAATATCTTCGCCCAGCCGCTGACCTTCTTCCTGTTCCTCGTCTGCCTCCACGCCGAGGCCAACCGCGCGCCATTTGACACCGCCGAGTGCGAACAGGAACTGGTGGCCGGCTACCACACCGAATACAGCAGTATGCGGTTCGCCCTCTTTTTCCTGAGCGAATACGCCGGAATGATCACCACCAGCGCCGTTTGCGTCTGCCTGTTCTTTGGCGGGTGGCACCTGCCGGGTTTGGGCGGCAACGTCGATGGGGCTGGCTCCTCTGTCACGACAAGCTGGATCGTTCTCGCGCTCCGCGTCGGCGTCTTCTTCGCCAAGACGATGGCCGTGTTGGTGACGTTCATGTGGGTGCGTTGGAGCCTGCCGAGGTTCCGGTTTGATCAGGTCATGTTGATCGCGTGGCGCGGCATGATTCCGCTGAGCCTCGCGTTGCTGGTCTGCACCGCCATCGTCATCTGGGCCTTCGGCGGCATGACCCGCCCGGATGGGGAAATCCCACTGGTCATGCGGGGTGCCCTGCTGGTCATGAACGCGGCCGTGTTCGTCGGCGCGATCGTCGCCAGCAAACTCCTGCCCGCCCCGCCGCCGGTAAACCGGAAAATCCGGGTGCCTGGCAGCCGGTTCGCGGTGACACCAGTCGCGGCGGTGTAGGCACATCTGTTGCCATGGCGGCTGCCCCCGCTTTCACATGCGGCGACGTCGCGGAAATGCGAGTGTGATCGCCGTCGCCACGCAAAGTCCCGGTTCCGGCAGGGCCGCGCCGCTGGCGACTGTGTTTACCGAACCATTCACGGCCGCTGTCACGCCGTTCACGGTGAGGTCCATCAGCACATTGGCTGTCCCGCCCGGCGGCAGAATCGTTGGTAGCCCGTAGGCGAACTCGGGGAGGATCTGCGGCGTGGTGTTGCTTTGGTTGGCCGCCAGGTCGGAGGTGGCGGTGAAGCTTGCCAGGCCGCCAGCCAAAACCGTTAGCGTGCCATCGAGCACCAGTGGTGTGGGCGTGCCGGTGACGTCATAGGTACCGTTGAGCGCGAGAACCGTGGCCATCACGTCGACCACCGTGGCCACGACCACGTGATAGGTGTTCGCCCCGGTCGGGGTCAGCGTGCCGACCGAAGGCCCGCCCTGTGTCAGCGTCAGGGCCGTAATGCTGGCATCGCCCAGCGGAATGTTGATCCCGCCCGAACCCGTGGGGACGTACGTGCTGTCCGGCGTCCGCGTGCGGAAGCCGGTGGTGGTTACGAATGTGCCCGTCGCCTTCAGGCCTGTGCCGCCCGTCAGCCGGGTGGTGATGTAGTTCGAGAGCGTGGCCACACCCCCGGCGACATCCACGTCGAGGCGGAACGTGCCGCCGGTGGTCAGACTGGTGGCACCCGAAACGCCGACGCCGATCGAGACGGGGCAGGCCACGTTCTCGGTGGCGGCAAAGCTGCCGAAGATGCCGGGCTTGGTCCGGGTGCCCGTGGGGTTGGTGGCGGTGACGTAGTCGCCGATCAGTGTGCCGGACGCAGGGGCTTTTACGTCGACGCTGGTTATCGAAATGCCGCTGCCGGCACCCTCGATAAAACCATAAAGTGCTGCAGAGGCTGCGTTTAGAGCCAGCCCCTGCACGCCCAAGGCCGCAAATACCAACAACGATACACGACTGACCTTGCGCATTTTCTGCTCCTTCCGACGACGAAGGCCCTCCAAGGCCAACATATGGAGCACTGCTTATATCAGGAGCGGCCGCCGTTTCCTACAGTTTTTTGATCACGGCCTTGCCCGGTCGCCCGAGCATTCGCGGCTGTGCGAAGGCCAGTCGCTTCGTCATGACCTCCAGCGATTCCGGATTGGCATCCACCAGCACGCACTCCCGCCCCTGCCGCACGGCCGCTTCCCCCGTTGTGCCGCTCCCGGCGAAGAAGTCCAACACTTTATCACCCGGGTTGGAATGCACGGCGATGATCCGGTTGATGATCGCCAGCGGCTTTTGCGTCGGGTAGCCGGTCTTTTCCTTGCCAGATGGGCTGACGATGGTGTTCCACCATGTATCCGTTGGCGTCTTCCCCCGGGCCGCCTTCTCGGGACCGACCAGCTTGGGCGCCATGTACGGAATGCGGTCGATCGCATCGTAGTTGAAGGTGTAACGCCCCGGGTTTTTGGCGTACCAGAGAATGTTGTCGTGCTTGGGCGACCATCGCTTGGTTGCCCGGGCGCCGTAGTCGTAGGCCCAGATGATTTCGTTTAGAAAAGAATCCCGGCCGAAAATCCCATCAATCAACACCTTGCAGTAATGGACCTCGCGGAAATCGATGTGGAAGAAAAACGACCCGTCCGGCTTGAGCAGCCGATATGCCTCTTCCAGCCGGGGTTTTAAGAACGCCAGATAGTCGTCAAAGGTGTCGCCGTAGGCCTTGGTCGCGAGCTTTTCAGTGCGATAACGCTTGCCCTTAAACCCAACCCGGTCGCCAGCGGCATCCAGCGTGGTCTTGATCTGTGTGCGACTCTGTTTCTTCCCGGTATTGAAGGGAGGGTCGATATAAATCAAATCAAACGACGCCGCAGGCAACGTGCGGAGAATCTTGAGGTTGTCGCCGAAGTGAATATCGAGCATCGACTGTGTCGCGGTCACGCCGTGACGTAGTGCTTGCCAAACCTATTCGCCAGAAAATCGGGAAGGGGAACCTGTTCCTGACGGACGAAACCGCTGGACGGCAGTTTGCCGTCTTTGTGCAGGTCCAGCACCGTACAGATGCCGGCGGCCGTGGTGATCTGGATGGCCGACCAGTGCTGGCCGTGCACCTGTCCATTGTAAACCTTGCGGGCGTCCGTCGTCTGCATGAGTCGGCCGTTTTTCCAGCCCTGTACCGTGACGAACACCAGCACCACATCCTGCAGTGTGATCGGTACTGCGTTTTCCAGCACATCCTTCAAAATATGCCGACGTTCGCTGAGCCGCAGCGAGTTGACCAGAAACGCCATCAGATCGCGGTGCCCCGCATAACGTACGGTTTTATAGTCCAGCGTCCGAACCTTGCCATCCAGTGTTTCACACAGCGTGCCCAAACCGCCTGAGGTGTTGAAGGCTTCGTAGTCGATGCCATCTAGGCTGAAGTGTTCGTAACCTTCCAGCGGCAGCACATCAATGCGCGTGCCTTCATAGATGGCCTCGCACGGGTTGCAGTATTCGTTGATCAGGCCATCCGTGCTCCAGGTTAGGTTGTACTTCAGCGTGTTGCTGGGGTAGATGGGCAGCGCACCCACGCGCATGCGCACCTCGTCCAGCTTGTCGAAACCCTGCGCAAGATGGTGTGCGGCAATGGCAATAAAACCAGGGGCCAGACCGCACTGGGGCATGAAGATCTGGCCGGGCTTGGCCGTGCCCGCGACTTCGCGCACGGCCCGTGTTGTGGCCACGTCTTCGGTCAGGTCGAAGTAACTCGCCCCCGCCCACAATGCCGCCTTGGCGATGCCGGGGTTCACGGAATATGAACATGCGGAGAGCACAGCCTTGCGGCCGGACATGGCTTTGACCAGCTGGGCATGGTCGGAGACGTCTACCGTCAACTTTGTGACATTCAGGTCGGCATCTAATCGGGCCAAAGCGGCGGGGTCGAGGTCGCCGATAGCAACGTCATAGTCACCCGCTCGACACAAGAAACGGGCGATAGCCGATCCAATCTTTCCGGCGCCGAGGATGAGAACGGGGTAGCTCATGGTAGAAAAGGGTTATCGACGATGAGACGCGCGACAGCAATAGCCGGAATTCTCAGATTTACAGCGGGGGCCATCGTATGCACCGTCATCAGCATTGGGCAGGCTGGCACGCCACCGGTGGGCACGTCCGTGGAGACCCACGGTTTGCCGGGCATACGGATTGAAGCTCTGACCCAATCAGCCCCGCCGCTGCGGTGTTGGGTGGCCCGCGTGGATCTGGCTGACACGGGCATGGAAGTGGTCGTCTCGCGCGGCGGCCCGGACCCCGACGGGCCAGGGCCATGGAAAACCGAACTCATGACCGTACCGGACATCGCCCGTCGCGACGGACTGTTGCTGGCAGTGAACGGCGATTTTTTCCTGGCACCCAACACCAAGATTGCCCCGACGACCGGCCCTGCGGCAGCGCCCGCGCACGGAAAGTACGAAAAGAATGCCCCGGCCAGCCCCGTCGGCGTTTGCCTTAGCGATGGAACCGACTGGGGTTCCGGCCGGGCCGAGGCGGCCATGCTGACCGTCGACGCCGCGGGCAACGTCGAGATCGGCCCGAAAAAGGCACTGCCCAAAGGTATTCGTCAGGCCATTTCCGGTGGGCCGATGCTCGTAAGCGATGGCATCGTGTTGACAGCGCCGGAGCAGGGTGCCACTGCCGCGGCGTCGACAAGCCCTGCAGCGGGCAAGGCACGAAAGACATCCTCCTCCGTTCGTCACCCGCGCACGGCCGTCGGACTGAGCAAGGATGGCAAGACCCTCATACTGCTGGTCGCTGATGGCCGATCGATCTTCAGTTCGGGCCTGAGCGAGCGTGAGCTGGCCGACCTGATGCTCGGGCTTGGGTGCGATGTGGCGATGAACCTTGACGGCGGCGGTAGTACGACGATGACCGTGTGCGACGGCCCCCCCGCCCAGCCAACCACCCTCAACCATCCCAGCGATGGCACGGAACGCCCCGTCGCCAATGTGCTCGGCATTCGGCCCAAGCCGGCCCACCCCAAAGCGGGGACACCATGAGCCAACCGCAACAAGACCCCTTGCAGGCTGCACTGGCGATGTCGGCACGCGGAGAACATCAGTCGGCCATCGACATGGTTCGGCCAATGGCCGAACAGCACCCCAACCATCCGGCCGTGAACCACGTTCTGGGCATTTTGTATCTTCAGGCCGGGCAGGTGCAGGAGGGCGCTCATTGGATGGAGCGCAGCGTGCAACTTCAACCGGCCAATGCGGATTTTCAGGTCAACTTTGGTGAGGCCGCTCGGTTGGCCGGCCGGCCGGACATCAGTGTTCAGGCGAACCAGAAGGCCCTGCAGATCAACCCGAATCATCTGGGCGCGCTGGCCAACATCGGTATCGCGCTGATGGACCTTTTGCGGTTTCAAGAGGCCCTGATTCCGCTGCGGAAGGCTGTCGATCTCGGAACGCGCGATTCCAACGCGTGGAATAATCTCGGCGTCTGTATGCGGGAAGAGAAGAACGAACTGGAGGCGGAGAAGTGTTTTCGTAAGGCCCTGGAGCTCAAGCCCAACCACACGGGGGCGATCAGCAACATGGGCTCTTGCTGCGAGGCACTGGGTCGCATCGCCGAGGCGGGCGAGTGGTTCGATAAGTTCGCCGCGATGGAACCCAATCGCATGGAGGCCCACAACAACCTCGGCGTCTACTACGAGAACTTGGGCCGTACGGCCGAGAGTATCGCCGGTTTTGAAAAAGCCCTCGCCCTGCGCCCGGATCATCCGCGAGCGAACTTCAACCTTGGGTTGCAATGCCTTCGCGCGGGGCGATGGGCTGATGGGTGGCCGAGATATGACTGGCGATGGAAGTGCCACGACTTCCCCAGCGAGAAGCGACAATTCACCCAGCCTATCTGGGACGGCACACCGCTGGCCGGAAGACGGCTTCACGTCTGGTTCGAACAGGGCTTCGGCGACACCGTGCAGTTCTGCCGCTACCTGATGATGTTCAGTCCGGCCGATCAGGCCAACATCACGCTGGAGTGTCAGGACGCGCTGGTCCATCTGCTGAGCACCTTGAACCACAACGGCACGCGCTTCGGCGGTCGTATTGTCGGCCGCAGCCAGAACGTCGCTGCTCAGGGCCAGTTCGATGTACAGATACCACTGATGAGCGTCCCGTGGGTCATGGGTCTGGGCGATCCGTCGGCGTGTAACGTGAACGCTGGCTATCTTGCCGCCAGACCGGAGCTGGTCGAGAAGTATCGCCAGCAGTTGGACCCCGCCTGCCTGAATGTCGGACTGGTCTGGAAGGGAAGCGCCACCCATACGCGCGACCGAAGCCGCTCTATTCCGCCGGAGCGCTTTGCGCCGTTTCTGGAACTGGCAAAACCGGACCACACCAGCAGCCCGGTTCGAATCGTCAGCCTTCAGGTGGATAAAAAAGGGACACCGTTGCCCACCTGCCTCCTTACGCCAGCCGTTGGTGTGTCAGCCATAGACTGGGGCCAGCAGATCGTGGAGTCCGGCGGCGACTTCGCCGAGACAGCGGCAGCCATGGAAGCCCTCGACCTTCTGATCAGCGTCGACACCAGCCCCGTCCACGTGGCGGGGGCGATGGGCAAAGCCGTTTGGATGCCCATAGCACTTCTTTGCGACTGGCGTTGGGGGGAGGCGGGCACTTGGCCGACACAATCGCCGTGGTATGCGACCGTTCAACTATTCCGGCAGGCAGAAAACGACGATTACACAGGTGTCGTAAGCCGTTTGGCCGCAGAACTGGCGAAGTTGGCCGGGTCCGGGGTCCAAGCCGCCCGTGAGAAGTTGAAGGCCCCAGCGGGTGATCGGCTGTAGGAATCGGATTTAGCGCCTTGACGTAAGTTGGTGCGGGGCTATGTTGAACGGCCCGGCTGAGGGGGCGTGGTTATACGCGCCGCATCAGCAGGGCGACAATTCGGCAGTAGCTCAATGGTAGAGCAGCCGGCTGTTAACCGGCTGGTTGTAGGTTCGAGTCCTACCTGCCGAG